>CAWCWB010000011.1:0-93704 GCA_963799155.1 uncultured Acidobacteriaceae bacterium | reverse complement strand
TGTTATGTTTTTGTTACGTTACTTTTTTGGTTCGGTTCCGTATTGCTGGATTGGAGTCGGTCAGGTCGTTATAGGTCCCGGAATACGCGGGTGTAAATGTGAAAAAGGCCATGAATACCGGGACCGTATTGTTTGTGCTCGCGTTTGCGACCGGAGCGCAGATCACCGGAAACGACGCCAATTCGATGTCGGGCTCGTTGGCCACGTTGACCGCGTTGACGATGGATGAACTGCCCGCTTGGCTGCCGCAAATGGATTGCCCGGTTGACAACTCGTTGTTCACCGAACCGTAGTTAAAACCAATCTGGCTCGTACCGCCTCCGAAGGCGGCCAAGCCAACCATCTGATCGCCGCTGGCCGACGCCATAGTCACAGCGTAGTCGAAAAGCCACTGGTCATCCGAGCCGTCAAACCCCCACGAGCCGACGCAGCCGTTGTTGCAGAGACCGCCAACAACGAGGTAACCCGGGGGGTTGCTTGCAGGCTGGCCAAGGCTGTAATCGGTGGTGCAATTGGACGGGGAGCCAGACGTGCAAGGCAGCGTATAAGGCTCCAACTGTGTCGGGCTGGACGGGGGCGTATTGAGCGCGGAGGCATTGATGGTGGGCTGGGTGAGCACGGTCGGCACGGGGGTAGCGACAGCCACAGCCCCTGCGTTGCTGGAGCTCGCGTAGATGTAGGTCGGGTCGCCGTTGTACCTGGCGGTGAATGTATAACTCGCGATGGGCAGTGCTATCGGATCGAAAGTAGCCATGCCGTTGCCGTCGAGTGTAGCCGTGAGCTGATACTTGGTCGGCAGCGGCGGGTTGGTAAGGGGCACATTCTTGCCGTACTGCACTGTCAGGGTAACCGTTCCCGTGGGTGTCGGACTGCCGGCCGCGTTGGGCGTCACAGTCACCGAGACTGGAACTCCCTCGATGGTACCCTTGGTGCTGGCCGTCATCGCGGTCGTGGTGCCGGCCAGCGTGGGAGCCACGCCGGTGCCATTCACTCCGACCGGCGCATTGCTCACATTGCCCTGAACCAGGACCTGGCCCGTCAGAGTGCCGCCGTCGCCGGGGGCGGGGCTGAAAGTTATGGTCGCCGTACAGGTGGAGTTGACGGCAACCGGGGCAGCAACGCAAGTATCCGAAGTTTCAGTGAAGTCGGCCTCAGTGTAGGGGACTCCGTCAGTGGGGTCGCTGGAGTCGGGAACGGGCTCAAAGTAGTTGATGGGGCTGCTGTAGCCGGTCACCTGCAGCGGCACATTTCCGTAGTTCAGCAGCGTCACAGTTTGCGGCGACGACGACCCTGAAGCAGGCGGGTCGGCGGTCACCGTTCCAAAGTTGACCGACGCACTCGTGCTGGAGAAGTTCACGTCGAGCTGACCGCCGTCGGCCACATAAATGTTGCCCAGAGAATCAAGGGCGACAGCCGCCGGACTGGTAACGCCGCTTGCCACTGCCGTCTCGTCTGCAACATTCAGGGCGCCACTCACGTAAGGGATACGAACCGCCCCGCCTTTTGCGGTGGCATACACGGAACCCGATGGATCGACGGCCAGGCCGTTGACGCCATTGACGCCGCTGAGTACTTGCGTCTGGGTTCCGGCCGTGGTGATCTCGTAAACGCTGCTGCCATCGACCACAAAGAGGTTGTTGTAGGGATCAACGGCGATGGCAGAGGGCGCGCTGACCGCAGCACCCGAGAGTGTAACGGTTTGAGGGGCCAAGACGCCGGGCAGGCTCGTGCTCCAGCCTGTGCTGAAATTCTGCAGCTCATACACTTTCTGGTTGCTTGCGTCCGAAATATAGAGGTCGCCAAGGCCGTCGGCGGCCAACTGAACTTGGGAACCAAGACCGGTTTCCAGCGTGATCTGACCTTTGGCATTCAGCCCGGCGCCGGTTTGGGATTCCGGTACTTCGTAGACGCTTCCGCTATCGGCAATGAAAAGATCGCCGGCCCCGTCGACTGCCACGCCGGTGGGAGCTAGCAGGCCCGTGCCCACGGAAGTCCCCGCCGTACCCGATCCTGAACCCGAGGGGTACATCATCACCGCTTTGAGGCCGGGGTCGGCGACATAGAGGTTGCCGACTGCGTCCACGGCTATCTGGCTGGGACTCACGAGACTGCCGCTGCTTCCGATCGTCGATTGCGCAGCGGGCGTAACCTGCACCGCCGCGCTCGTCCCGCTGCCGTTCAGGGGGATGGAAGCGAGCAGGGCGTTTTTCGCGCCCAGCATGACCAGCGTGGCGGAGACATTGCCGGCCGCCTGCGGGGCGAAGCTGACAGTAACCGGGCAGCTGGTCTCGGCTGGGTAGGGAGGCGCCAACTGAATCGACAAGCAGGTTTTGCTGGCGCTCACGACAGCGAAGTCGGGAGTGCTCTTACCGGCCTCGAGCACTTCAATCGTGACCGGGGTTGTGCTGGCGTTGAAGGTAAAGGTGACCGATGCTTGCGCCGGGTTCTTTGCCCCTACGGCCACCGCTCCGAATTGGGCTGCACTGAATGCGACTTCAGCAACGTCGCCGAAACCGTTCGATTGCGTTTGGGTCGTAGGAACGAACAGGCCCGCATTGCCAGAGAATGCAACTCCGCCTTTAGCGGTCACAGTGGTGAGCAGGAAGGCCGAGCTGGAAGACTTTGCCCCCTGAGGAAGCACAAAAACGCCCAGCGTGTTATCGCTGATGTAGACGTTGCTCAGGCTATCGGCGGTCACCCCCGTTACTTTCGGCAGGGAAGGATCGATTCGAGCAAGGCCAGAATCCGACGTCAGCCCGGTTTGCCCGGCGGGTATCTCGTAAGCGCCTGATAAAGCGCCCGTCCCATTCTCGACGAAATACGTGTTGCCTGAAGGATCCTCGGCAATCGAAATCGCCGCCCCTGACATCCCCGAGACGATCGTGGTTGGTGTCATGGCTACCGGGGCGGTCCAGGCACCGGTGACGGGGATGCTAACGATACTGCCGCCGGCTGAGGCGCCAGCCGGGCTGGTCCCGACCACAAGGCTCGGAGAGCCTGAGCTTGAGTCAATGGCAATTCCCCAGGGCTGCGTTCCGGCTCCGAAATTGTAGAAGGTGGGCGCTGTGGCGGTTGTGCCGCACGCGCTCGCAGAAGTGCTGCTCGAAGACAGCGTGGACAATCCACTCCATGGGTAGGGATACATCAGGACGCAGGTGCCGCCCTCGATATACAGATTGTTCGCCGAATCGATGGCGATCCCAGGGGTGACAATCGAGTTGACGGCTGTACCGGCCAGTCCACCAGCCGGAACGAGCACGATGGCATTTCCACCACCGTAGGGAAACTCATAGAGCGCCCCATTGACATCGTCCACGACGAGCAAGTCCCCAAGGTTATCGGTAGCGATATCCGCAACGCCGCCCAGAGTCCCGATGTTGCCGGAGGCGGTGGCATGATTCACCCCGGTGGCGAAACTGGCGATAGCGGCTGGCGCTGTCTGTGCGTGAGCTCCCGCGCAGAGGCATGCAGCCAGGAACAAGACCGTCAGCGTAAGTCCGGAGAACCGGCACAGCGACATGAATGACTTGCTGAACATGATATGTCTCCCTGGAAAACTCATACCAACCTTGCCCGTTGCTTGAAACCGCGGCATAAAAGAACCTGAATTCTGCGGTTTCCGGAGGCCAACTGCCCGCACTCCGGAAACCGGTTGCTCCGGAACTTACCCGGATTACTGGATGGTGACCCCCAGCGTGAAGGGCAGCGATTCCACCACGCCCGTCGATGGATTCGCAACCACGATGCTGACGTTGTAGGCGCCGCTCGGAGTCGTGTAAGTAGGAACCTTGGGTGGGTGGCTGTAACTGGAGTTGGTGCAACTCGTGATGCCCATTACAGTCCCGGCAAGGAACGACACCAAGCAGACGAGGTTGATCAAGTAGCGATTGAAGATCGCTCTCCTGCGCAGAGCCAATCCCAACAGTCCCAAGCCGAAAACGCCTGCCGGAAGCAATGGAGATGAATGCGACCGATTCATCGGCACATTGCTCGCACTGGCGGGGATATTGACGGGGATGTTGGAGCTGAGCGTGAGCACGGTGGTCGCCGGTGTGCATGTGTCGCCAGGCTTGCCTGTCGGAGCGCAGATTTCCGGCTGCGGGTTGTTAAACGTGCACTCCGCATAAGACGGCACCGTATCCTGCGGAGCGACCTCGCAGGTGATGTTGGCGCCGTTGGTCGCCGAGAACCCGACCAGGGACTGGATGGTAATGGTGGACGCTACCGGCGTCCCGGCCTTGGTTGAAACTGAAGCAGGACTGGCCGTGAGCAGCACACTCGGGGGTATGACCTGGAGAGCAACAGCCGGAGAGGAGGTCGCCGGGGAGAAGTTTTGATCCCCGCCGTATTGGGCGGTGAGATGATAAGAACCCACGGCCAGGCTACCGGTGGCGAAGGTCCAATTCCCGCCCTGGGTGTACGTGGCGGTGCCCATGACCTGGGATCCATTGTTCACAATGGTGACGGTGCCGCTCGGGGTGCCGAGCGGCGAGGTAACGCTGGCCGAGAGTGTGGCTTGCCCCTGGAACAGCACATAGTACACGCCGTTGGTGCTATTCGGGCTGATGCCCTGGGGCTCGGAAAGGGTAATGACCGGCGCCGCCGTAGCGACTGTGAAGGTTGCAGTGCCGGTTGACTTTTGGAACAACTGAGCGGTATTTCCTCCGTAAGCGGCCGTCACGTTGTAGTTGCCGCCGAGAAGGCTTGTCAGGCTAAACGTAGCAGTGGTGCCAGTCTTGTCGCCGGAGGCCAGCGCCGTTTGCACGATCGGAGCCTGCGTGCAGCCGGCCGTGGCGCAGCTCACTGTGAGAGTCACCGTACCCGAGGGCACATTGTCAGGGTAGTCAACGGAGGAAGTTGGCTCCGGAGTAATCGTTACCGTCGCCGTCCCGCTCCCCGGATATGTCGCGGAAGTAAGGTTAACGCTGACGGTCGTTTGTGTGGGCTCAAGGCCAGCGAGTGCAGTGCCCTGCAGGTTCGCGTCGACTGTGCCGCCCGCGATGTTGGTCGCGTTGGTCGGAACCGACATTTGAACGCCTGAATAGGTAACGGAACCGGTTTCCCCCGCGGGTGGTATCGGCGGGGTAAAGCCGGCCCCTAACGAGCAGGAAGTACCTGCAGCCACTGGTGTGGCGCCCGTGGGATCGCACGCCGTGCCTCCGCTCGGCTGGGTTACTGAAAAATAGCCGTCCTCTGTCGCTGTGCCGCCGGTAAACGATATTGGAGGCGCCGCCGCCGTCACACTCAAGGGCTCGTTGCCGATATTAACCAACGAGACGTCCTGCTCAGCGAGCTGGGTGGGAACGAGGCCTACGCCGAAGTTTACGAATCCGTTCACAGCCAATTGGTAAAGGTTCGGGCCGTTCGTCATATCGATGACATACAGATTGCCCTCCTGATCCAAGGCCACTCCATTGGGCGAAGTGATGCTGACGGTAGCGACGCTGGTGGTTGAGCTGCTAGGCACATCGACGCTGGTGTCCAATGGACCTGCGCTGTTCTTGTTAAGGCCACCATTGAAGAAGGGGATGCGAAGCATTCCGCCGCCTTCCGCCACGATCACCGACCCGGAGGGGTCGACAGCCAAGCCAGTGACATCACCCAGGGTGCCCTCCATGATCGCCGTCTGCCCGGTAAACGGAGGGGCTGAAATTTCATACAAACTCCCACTGTCGGCAACGTACACGTTGCCGAATGTGTCAACCGCGACCGCCGAAGGCGCGGTGAATCCGGAGCCGACGGTGACGGTGGTTGAGGTGGCCGCACCGAGCGCATTGTTGCTGGCAATCAGATTGGACTCAATGGGATTGGGAATCTTGACCACGCGGGCATTTGAGGGATCCGCAACGTAGACATTGCCGCTGCCGTCGGCTGCCAGATTGAGGCCGGTGGTGCCGAGGCCCGTGGCCACGGTAGTCTGGGTTCCGTACGCACAGCCATTTAGGCTGATTGGGCTGCTTACGCAGGGGATCTCGAACACGTTGCCCGAGCTCGAGTCAGCAATATACACATCGCCCGATCTGTCCACGGCAACGCCAGTGGGATCCGAGAGTCCGGTCCCGATCGAAGCCCCGGTTGCAGCGGAGGAACCCGCCTGGAAATACAGAACCTGTTTATTGCCGGGATCGGCGACCCAAGTGTCGCCGAGAGCATCGGACGCCACCTGCGCGGGCGTTTTGAGTCCGGCGGCAAGCGTATTCAACTGAGGCGAGTTGAGCATCGAAACCCCCGGCCCCTGCCCGGTTCCGTTCAGATATACCGTGCTGCCGGGAACGGGGCTCATACTCGAGTCCAGCAGCGTAAGCTCACCCGAGACCGGGCCGGGGGCGGTTGGGTCCAGCGTTACCCATAACTCGCACCACTGCTGCGCCGAATAGGACGCGAACATTCCGTTCGTTAACGTGTCGCACGGAGCCGCCGGAGTCGAGGTCGACGAAGTCGGTGGAAGCGGATTTGTCGCTGTGGTTGCAAATGCCGGCACGGTGCCCGGCGCAGAAGAGAACTGAAAACCGCCCGGTGTAAGGCTCGAATTGAATGAGTAGTACAGAATCCCTGCGGGTCCTGCAGCTTCCCGTCAGCGACGGTCCCGCGGGAACCTGATTCAGATTCAGGACCCCCGGAGCCCACACAACAATCGCGTATATGCCTGGATTTCCGTTTACGCCTGGATAAGGCCCATTGTCGCTGGAGGGTGGGAAAGATGCCTGATAGGACGGTATCCAGAGGTAGCCTCGCGAATCAATCGACAACGGTTGGTTGCCATCGACAGGAGCCACCATCGAGATATTGTTCCAATTCAGACACTGGGTCACATTGGAGGCAGTCACCCCAGTCGGGCCGCAAGTATTCGGAATCTCCCAGGCGCCGGATACGGTCTCATTATAGTTCGAGTTGCTTTCGGAGGTGAGATAGAGGTCGCCGTTGGCATCGAGCGTCACCCCGGCATATACAACAGGACTTGTACTATTCGCCTGGCCGGCATCGATTCTTACAATCGGCGACCCGACTCCCACAAGACCGTTCTGGCCCGCGGGAATGAACCAGATGCCGGTGTCGCGTCCGGAGTTCGTCACGCCGTGATACTCGACGAAGTAGACGTTGCCATTCGCATCGACCGCAATCTTCCCCTGGCCGGTTTTCAGGCCGGTGACAATGGAGGTCGCGATGACGCTCGACTGTGTCGCATTCCCAGTGTTGTCTACCGGGACCGACCAGATCTCATTCGGTTGGGTGGCTTCCCAGTACAACGTTCCGCTGCCGTCCATCTTGGCGCTGTTTTGGAAGAAAACTTCCTGGGTGAGATACCCCTGGGCCTCGCCGATGACAGAGTTGCCGGTGTCCGGGTCGATGATGTTGTCGCCCCAACCGTCGCTGGACGTGACACTCCATGTACCGTTGCTGTAAGGAACCCGCCAGAAGAGAGCGCTCGAGTTGAAGGAACTCGTATAGGAAATAGTAATGTAGAGTGTGCCCTTGGCATCGATGGCTATGCCTTGGGCGCCGTAGCCGTTTCCGAGTATCCCTCCTTTGCCGACAATGGTAGTCCATGAGTTTGCGCCGGGCGCAAGCTGATACAGCTCGTCGTTCGAGGCGTCGAGCGCCAGCACATTGCCCTGATAAAAGAGAATCTTGTAAATCTGGCCCCAAGTGTTGTTGGCGGGAATGGTAACCACCGAACCCGTGGTCACGGGCGGCGCCTGCGCTCCTGCGGCTGTGCACAGCGTCAAGATCCCCACAAGTAAGCAAACCCCGGTGAGCACCCGCCGGCGAAAGTCTGCTGCAATCCTGATGGACATAAAATTCCCCCTCAACAATCTCATTCCGAAATCCTCTGCAAGAGGCACAATCGCCTGCCTGCATCTTAAGGCCGGCCGGACCGGCTACCCTCTCGCTTTTCTCCCGCCTGGCCGGTCGATTCCCCGCCGTCGATCCACGCCCTCAAGGGCCGGCAGGCGTCGAGCACGCGACCGGCGGGACGATTCCTTAAAACATAAACTTCGCGCCCAGCTCCAGCAGGCGCGAGCCATACTTCACGTTTGCGATCCCGAAGTTCTTGTATCCCAGCTCCGCCTGAGTTAGGGACTGCCCTGGAACTGCTCCCAGCACATTACCCAGGTTCAGATTCGAGTTGTCGTTGTTGTTGAAGGAAACCAGGGGGTGGTTGAGGAAATTGAACGCGGAGGCATGGAATTCCAGTGTCTTGCCTTCTCGAACCGAGAAGTCCTTGAATACCGACAAATCGTGCTTTTGGAACGCGGGACCGTGAATGTATGGCAGCCGGTATACGCCCTGTCCGCTGGGGTTCGTTGAGAGTGCAAACTGGCCTGACGTGGGGCCGCCGGGCAGCGGAATTCCAAAGCAGGTGGCCTTCATGAACTGATGCGTCGCGCTGCCGCCCACCGGGTTGCAGCTCAGGGTCGGCATGAGCAGGTAATCGGGAGTGCCCATCCAGACGACATTGTTGATGTTCTGCACGCAATGCGTAGCGCCGTTCTTGTCAGGCGGGATGCCATAGGTATTCGCGCAGATCTGATCCTGTGAGGGACCCCCACCCTGGATCCCCATCGCGACCTGCGTAGCCACAATATTCCCGTTACCGAAGGAGAAGTTTTCGCCTTGCTCCGAAGGCAGGTCGGGACCGCTCTGCACGCTGGAAATGCCGGAAATCAGCCATCCGTTGGCGACTGTGGACAGCAGGTGATTGCCGCCGCCATAGCGCTTCCCTAAATTGACCAGGTAGTGGATGTTGAAGACCTGCGATCGATCGAATGGGGCCGGATTGTAATCGTTGCGCAGATTCAGCGGATCGGCGAGCTGGTTGTTGTAGGACGCGGCCGTCGCCAGATCTTTGGAGAAGGTGTAATTGGCGCCCCAGCTCACTATTCCGGTCGACGGCTTATTCCATGCCACCTGCAGGCTGTTGTAGTTCGAGTAATAGTCGTGCTTCAGCACATAGATGTGCTGGTAAAAAGGATAGTTCCGGAAGAAGTCCGTCTCCGGCGTGTTCAGGCCGCCGAGGTTGATACCGCCTGTGGATCCCGCCGAGACGACGCCCGGAATATAGCTGGGGTTGAAGCTGGTAAATAACGCGCCCAACGGAATCACGTTCATATCGGACGCGCCGTTATAGCCGCTGGCCTGGGTATTGAACGTAGGCAGGTTTCTGCTTTCGCTCCCGACGTAGGCAAACTCCAGCAGCGAATTCCAAATCACCCTCTGGTCGACGGTCAGGTTGAACTGGTAATAGATGGGCCGCACGTTATCCGTGGGAGAGAGCGTATCGACGCTGATATCAGGAGGATTAATCGGCGACTGGTCGTCGACAAGAGGGAAGGTCAAGCCGCCGATAGACTGGCTTGTCTTGTAACCCTGCGCGGTGGCAGCCGCCAGGGCATAAGGGGAGAATTCCTCTTCGTTGCGATAGACGCCCCACCCTCCGCGCAGCACCGTCCTGCCCGATCCAAAAAGGTCAATGGATGCGCCGACCCGCGGCGAGAAGTAAACCGTGGGCGGGCTGCTCACCGAGTTGCTGACGGATGAGTTCGCGGAGTGCCATATGATTCCCGGCATGGCCAGGCTGCTGCAGTTGCGGAGAATGTGGGGTCCGCTTGGGATTGAGTCGCCGTTTGAACACTCGCCGCCGTAGAGCGAGGAAGAGAACGTGGCCAAGCCATTGTTGTGGCGGTCGAACCATGGGCCCAGGTGCTCGACACGAGCGCCGAGCATCAGCGTCAACCGACGCAGCTTCCAGGAATCGTTGACAAAGCCGGCCAGCGCGGTGTACTGCATGTCGACGATGGGCGAGAAATTGGTCTGCGTAAAGCTATCCGTGTAGCCCGTGTACATCATGGCCACGGGGTTGATGCAGCTTCCGAAGTACGCAGCGCCCGAGAGGCGGCTGGTGCCGTTGGGATCGGGGTTCTCGCAGGGTATGTAAGCGGCGTTGTCGAACGGCTCTCCAACATTACCGTTGTACTCGAAGTAGCCATTCCCTGGGTTGAAATCGTACTCGCCCTGGGGGAATGCATTGGCATAATCCGCATCGCCGTTCAACATGCCCCGTTCGGCATAGACGCCAAATGCGAAGTTGTGCTGGCCCTTGACCCAGTTCACGGTATCATCGAGCGTAGGCACCAGTTTCTTCATCTTGACCTGGTTGTTGTAGAAGCCGCCGGGCATCAGCATGTTGGGGTAGCCCAGGGAACCGTAGTCAGAAAGCGCCGGCACCGAATAGTCCCCATTGTTCTTGTATTCGCCCAAAAAATTGAAGTTGTCACCGGCGGGATTGCCGCAGGACGCCGTGGCGCGTTTTGCCGGGTCCGTGCAGTTGTACTCATTCATGTAGAACCGGCTGACCGCGTTGGGATTGCCCATATTGCCGGGGTCGCTGATGAAGGAGATGGAGGCGCCGGCTTCGTTGCTTACACTGGTGCCGAAGATTCGCGTGTAGTGAAGGGAGAAGACATTTGAAATGTCGCCCGCCGTGATGTCCCCGGGATACAACATAGCGTCGTTGGGAATGTATCCCCAAGCCACAGGTTCATCGCTGATTTGCGATTGACGGCCCCACGTGGCAAAGAACTTGTTGTAATCACTTAGGTTGAAATCCACACGGGCATGAAGCTGCGACCCGTTTTGCGTCTGGATCACTTGCTGGACGTAGTTGTAACCCTGCTCGTTGACAAAAGGATCTGCATTGGGCAGCGGCAGCCAGTTGACCAGCGCCGGGCCCGAGCCCGAAGGGTCGGCATATTGACTTACGTTGCCGGTAGGGACCGGAGTGCCGTTCGGCAGGTAGCTCTCCGCATAACACATGGGCAGGACTGCATCCAGATTCTGTTTGCCGTCGGGACGCGCGCCGCAGAGCTCGGAGTTCAGCGACTGCGCGCTGAAGTCGCCCTGGCGCTCGGCCATGGTTGGAACCCAGGAGCCAAGAGTCTCGGACCAGAAATTCTGGTTGTAATACTCGTAACCGACAAAGAAGAAGAGCTTGTTATTGTGCGGGCCGAAGCGGGTGCCCGGAATCCACAGCGGACCGCCCAACTGTCCGCCCGGGTAGAGATAGCGGCCGGGCGGCCGGGTCTGCTGAAGGTAGTTGTTGTACCAGTCGTTGGCGTTGAGCGACGTGTCGCGGGCATATATGTAGGCCATACCGTGATACGAGGTACTGCCGGCCTTCGTGGTAGCGTTCAGCACGGCGGGGCCCTTCGAATATTCGGAGCTGAAGGTCGACGTGGTCGCCTTGATCTCCTGAATCATGTCGGCGTTCACCGTTTGCACGGTGCCGGCATTGGTATCAATATCCTGAATCGAGACGCCATCGAGGATGGTCGCCAGTCCAGTGGGGCCGGCGCCATTTGCGGAATAGGAGCCGGTGGGGCCGCTCATGCCCACCACTGCCGTGTTCGGAGCTTGGTTATTGACCTGCGGGCTCACCATCGCGAATCCCGGCAGCATTCCGATCAGCTCTGTTGCATCACGTCCCTCGATGCCCAGCGTTTCCAGATCCTTGGCGGTAATGACATCGCTGCGTTCCGGTGTATCCAGCGGCTTGAGCGCCTGGGTATTGATCGCTTCCACCGTAACCTGCTCGGCGGCTTGAGCCACCTGCATCCGAATGTCGGTGAAGCTCAGGGTATCACCAGGCCGCAGAGGGAACGGCTGCGACTGCCACGGCGCAAAGTTTTTCATCTCCACCCGCACCTGATACCGCAGGCCGGCCTGAATCGCCGTGACCGCGAATTCTCCCGTGCCATTGCTGACGGTCCTGCGTTCCGACTTGTTGTCCAGGTTGGTCACTGTCACAGTGGCGCCCGGGATCACCGCGCCCGTCGTATCCTTAACGACACCGGACACGCTGCCCGTGGTCTCCTGCGCCAGGGCGGGGCCTTGCCACAACAGCAGCACCGCGACAAAAAGCCCGAGCCATGCGGACGTCTGCTTGAATCCAGGAAAAGACTTCATCGTAACAACCCCCCTTGGCTACCCTGCTATTGCGAGATTCGGAGCGCGATGATATCGATAACACCGCCCGACAACCTGTGACGCTGAATCAATCCCAAATTCGCTAAGCTATTATCGGGTTCAAATTATGGGGCTCGACCCAAAGAATAGTCAAGCGGTATTTTGCGAAACTCAGAGACGGTTTGCGACCACAATTGGGAGTGCAGGAATTCGCTGTGGCCTGAATTAAATTGATTTACTGTTATGAGCGATCCGTATGCGCTAAATCGCGGTCGCACCCTGTCATGGGGTCTTCCGCGCAATTCCGCGACGGTTGTGCCGCAGTGGAAAAAGCCGCCGCTCTTCCCTCCACGCGTCGATCCATCGAGTCGCTTTTCTGATAATGCAATCAAGATGGGTGTGCGTTCTGGCCCGCGCGAGGCCGGTAGTTGCAGAGAGGGCCGGCGGTTCATCTCAGAAACCTCAATCTCGCCTCTCTTCGCGTCACCGTTACCTCCGTAACACTGGCTGGCGGGGCGATGGACATGGCTGTTAAATGGCTGATCATTCGACGGGGGCGAAACGGATAGGATAGCCATGATCCCTCAGCGCTGCTCATTCCACTTGTTAACCGCATGATGGGCATGAGCGGAGATGGCGCATCCGGGACCCAGATTGACGGCCTGGCGGGCATGCGGTTAAGCAGGGTCACAAACCGGCTTTTTTGAACCCCGACAGCCCTTCTCCGGGATGTCCCGCCCCGTTCTTTACCGCCTTTGGCCGTCCCCGTCCCTCACCCCTAATCGATTTAGTCCCTGCCCGGCCTGCTTCCTCCGCCAAAAATCTGCTGTGTAAATTCTCTTGACAACGGCATCGGCCTGGATGAAGATGATGTCGCATTTCCTTCAGCGAATCTCCGGTCGTCAACGTCGGGGCTTGCTGCGAAGGGTTTCCGCTTCGCTGTGGGAGCGATAACATACATGGCTCTGCATGGGTTTCCGTGCCTCCGCATCCAGTTCATCGGCGTATGCCTGGAAACGGTGCAAGACAGCGGAGGGATGGATTTGGTTTTGCTCCCGTGATCGATGCGGTCCGGAAATCTTCCTGTATGTTTTCCGGGGGGTGGATCCGCTCGCGCAAGGAGGAACGGATCGTAAGGACTTGTTTGGGATATTCAGCCAATTGGAAGTCGGGCTCCCGAAACCTCCGGATCAGGCGGTCAGCCTGCTCGTTGCCGGAGAGAGCGGGAGCTATCGGCATGGAATCGAACGAAAGCGCGGAACGCAAGAGCCGTTCCCCCAATATCTGAAACGATTTTTCACCGGAGGATTGAAGTGATGGAAACGAATGTGAACGGAATTCAGCGGTACGCGTCGCGGGGGACACTGGTTGCTTTGCTCGCGATATTGGCCATCTTCGTGTTCGCGGGCGCCGCGAACGCTGGTGCACAGACATCCATTATCATCAGCCACAACACCGCCTATACGGCCCTTACGGGTGGCGGAGCGTTCTCCGGAGAGGATCCCGCGGGCGGCTCCATGGCCGTCAACTCGCTGGGCGTCGTGGTCGTCGGAGATACCTATGGCCACCAGATCGATGAGTACGCCCCGCCGGCCTATACTGCAACCGTCATCAGCCCTAGCGGCGACACCAACGAAAATGTCGGCGCGGTCGCTATTGACAGCAGTAATTTCCTCTACATCGCCGATCAGTACAACAGCAACATCGTTAAGGTTCCGATGAACGCCAACGGAACCTACACGATTACCGTCGAGCCGGAAGATAGCGTGAGCACGCTGCCGGCCTGCGCCGGCGACACTAAGACGCCTGACACTGCGGGAGAGTGCCTGATCAGCAATCCGGGCACGGCTCTGGGCGCTTTTGGCGTGTCATCGATGACCTTCAATTCCGCGAGCGCTCTGTTCTTCGCCACCGACGACCAGGGCGACACCGGCGGCGTAGGCCCGGCCTATACCATCTACGAGTGCAACTCACTCTGTCTCTATGGCACAACGGCGCCGGTCCTGATCTACGCGGAAACCGTCACCCCGGCTGGAGCTGTAGCCACCTCGGGCCAGTACTACATTGGCGGATTGGCTTTAGACGCCTATGGCAATCTCTTCTTCACCGATTCAGCCGAAGAGGACGGCAGCCTCAAAAGCGCCGTCTCTAACCTGAACGAGCTGCCTGCCGTCACCAAGGCAATTAATCCCACCCTCTTCGCCGCAGCTCCCATACCGATCGTGACCTTCACCAATGCGTCTCCAGGTGACTACGATAACGCCATCGATGCGGTCGCTACCGACTCGAATGGCCACCTGTACATCAGCATCGTTTACAGCGGAATCTACGGCCTGGTAGATAACGGGTCCCTCAATGGGTCAGACACTGGCGCCGCAACAGCCGCTGGCTCCAGCCTTTACGGGATCGCGAACCAGGACCAAGCAAAGCTCCTGGCGTCAGACGGCCATGGCAACTTCTATATTTTGGGCAATGGCGGCTCAGGCGACACGCTCTACTTCGTTTCCACCGGCTCGGTGAAGTTCAAGGGCGCCGAAACTGTCGGAACTCCAGAGACCGTAAGCGCCGTTGTGGCAGACAACACGGAGGCGTGCACCCCGACTTTGACCTTCACCTCTCCTGATTCCGCGTTCACGGCCGCTGCGGGCACATGCAGTAACATGTACCAGGTAGCGGGCTCCTTTACTCCGGTCACCCTGACCTACACCCCAGCGGCAACCGGGTTTGACGCTTCAACGTTAACCGTAAACGACACGACGTCGAGCACATCGTCGGCGCCGCAAATTGTCTCTTCCAGCGGCGCGGCCATCACCATCAGCCAGGGCACTTACGGCGCGAAGTTGCCGGGCGGCGGCGCCTGGGGCGGCCCGTCTCCCGACGGCCATACCGGAGCCATCAATTCCAGCAAAGTGGTGGTATTCGGCGACTCGTATGGAAACCAGATCACGATGTACACCAACGTGGCGGGGGTCACGACATTATTTGGCGGCACGGCCAGCAACGGCATAGCCGGGTCGTTTAACGGCGGCGGCGGCGTGGCCATCGACAAAAACGACAATCTTTTCATGGGCAGCGAGTACGGCGCCACCATCTATAAGGTTAAGCCAAACTCCGATGGAAGCTACGGGCCGTGGACCGCCGACTCGAACAACAATCCGCTGAACTCAGGCGGCACTGCTCCTGTTGCCTGCGTCGGGGGCGCCGCTGACGTAACGGCGGGGATCTGCTCGATCGATCTCGGCGCCGCCGGGACTTACAACTTCGGCATCTCCAGCATGGTCGTCGACGGAAACGGCAATCTGTTCTTCACCAGCGATAACCAGGCCACCAATAGTACCGGCACCTACGCTCCGGATACAGTTTGGGAGTGCGCTACAACCTGTCTCTATGGCGCGTCGCCCACGCCTGCGGTGGCGATCTACGCTGAGCCGGCTGGCGGCGCCGGCAACCCGCAACTCGTCACTGGCAGCATCTCGCTCGATAGCTCGGACAACGTGTACTTCACTGACTCCGATATCGGTGCTATCGGCACCGAATACAGCCTCTATTCGGACGTGTACGAACTGCCCGTCGACGCATCGAACGTCAGCACCGGGTACGCCGCTAATCCGACGCTGCTCACAAAGCTGACGCCGGCGTGCGGGAGCCTTTCCGGGTGCAACTACAACGATGCGATCTCGACAATTAGCGTCGATGCCTCGGGCGACGTCTTCTTTGGCACCGCGTACGACGGTGTCTACGAACTCGTGGACAACTCGGGCACGCTGAGCTCCATCCCCCTCGCCGTCGGCGGACAGTCTACGAAGACCATTGTCCCGGATGGAAAGGGGAACTTCTACTTCATCAACTACAACAGCGGGGACACGACCGGGTATCTTACGCTCGGGTCGGTTGTGGTTACTCCGATCGCGCAGCCCAGCGCCCCGTCGACGGTCACCAATGTTTGGGCGATCGACAACAATGCCAGCTGCTACGATTCGCAGGGCAACCTGAGCTTCCTCGCCGTTGACACCGACTTCACCGCAGTCGAGACTGCCGGCAAGAACTGCAACACTTTGCCCTTTGGAAGCGGCACCAACTTCCCGGCGAGCGTCACCTTCACTCCCAGCGTCTCGGCGACGGGCCCCATTTCCACGACCATCACCGCGACCAACTCGAACAGTGGCGATACCGGCACGGCCTCGGTAAGCGGCTTAGCCGCAACCGCGCAGAAAATCACCGACTTCGCCGGAATTACCACGCCGGTCGTCTATGGCAGCGGGCCGTACACGCTCTCGGCAACCGGCGGCGCTTCGGGCAATCCGGTGGTCTTCTCGGTGGATGCCACGAGCACCGCAGGCGTGGCGGCAGTGAGCGGCACCAACGGCACAACGCTCACCATTACAGGTGCCGGCTCCCTGATTATCGACGCCAACCAGGCTGGTACTACCACGGGTAGCCCGATCTATGCTGCTGCGCCACAGGTGCAGGTGCCCATCACCGTCAACCCGGCCTCGCAAACCATCAGCTACACCGGGCCGGCCTCGGTGCCTTACAGCACCACGGCGTTCAACCTGGGCGCGGACACAACCGGCGGCGCTGGGGACCAGCCGGTTACGTTCACCTTTGTGTCCGGCCCCGCTGGTACTAGCGTCACAACCGGCGGCAGCCTGACGATTGGCGGTGTCGGCGCGATCGTGATCGATGCTAACCAGGCCGCGTCCAGCAACGGAGACTACGCGGCGGCGACGGCGCTCCCGATAGACATCACCGTCACCGCGGCTCCGCAGACCATTACCATCAGCGCAGCCCCCTTGAATCCCACGTATCCAGCCACATCTACGATCACCGCAACGGGTGGCGCATCGGGCCAGCCGGTCACACTCGCCATCACCTCCGGCGGCACCATCGCAACCCTTAGCGGCACCACACTGACGCCGACGGGAACCGCCTTCGGCGCCGTGGTTGTGACCGCCAACCAGGCCGCGTCCGCCAACGGCGACTACGCTGCAGCTGCGCCGCAGACGGTAACGGTCACCTTCACCTCCGAGGGCACGGTAGCCACACCGGCCATCAGCCCGGCGACCGGCAGCACCCTGATCATCGGGACGTCGAACAAGGTAACCATCACGGATGCGACAGCCGGCGCGGCCATTTACTACACGACCGACGGCTCTAACCCGCTGACCAGCGCCACCGCAACACTGTACGATGGCGCCATCACCCTGACGGCTGGCGCCTACCCCGCCAACGTAACCGTCATGGCTGCCGCCACGCTGACGGGTTATACGCCCAGCGCGGTTGGATCCTCAACCTACACCCTCCAGGTGATACCGCCGGACTTCACCCTGGGGGCGCCGTCTTCGGTGACCATCACACCCGGCTCTACCGTTAACATCACCATCACCGTGGTGCCGAATGCCGCGTTCACCTCACCCATTACCTTCGCTTGCAGCGGCGCGCCAGCGGGCGTCACCTGCACCTTTAACCCGGCAACGATCACTCCGCCGGCGACCACCAAAACCATACTGACGATCACCGCTTCCGCCAGCGCGGCTCTCCAGCATGGTTCCAACCCGTTCTTACCAGCTGGAGTGACGTTCGCCATCGCTCTCGGCTTCTTCAGTTGGAAGAAGCGGCGTAATCTGCTGCTGGCCCTGGTGCTGATGGCAGTCGTGATCGGCGTCTCTCAGCTCTCCGCCTGCGGCGGCTCCACCCCACCGAAGCAAACCACCACCGCCATGACGATTACAGCCACTGGCGGCGGCGTCACCACGACGTTGCCGATTTCAGTCATCGTCCAAAAGTAACTTGGTCTAGCTTCGAACCTGCCACGGCCTCTCCCTTCAAGGAGGGGCCGTGGTGTTTTAGCGTGAAAACTCTGACGCGTTTTTGAGAGATGGCGCCCCGGAACCATCGGGCCCGGGTCGCCGTGGAACCCGTCACTGTCCGTATTCGCCAGCACAGGAAACGCCTGAAGAGGCGGCGCCTGAGTTGATGGCCCAGGGCTAATGTGGCCCGTAATTCGTGCACCTGCAGGAGGTTCGGCGACAGTACGGACCACCGATGGTTTCCTTTGCCACTCCACCAGGACGCCACGAAGTCATTGGCAAGCGAACAGTATTAGGGTTGGGGGCGTTTGCACCATTCGCAACTTATATTGGTTTCGCATTACGCCACGGCAGTCATACAATGGGTCCTGCCCTCGGAAAGCCGCTCGATTGGGTTACTGACGAACTGGACGGGAAAGAGATCGGCTTGGGGCTGGTTTATCGTTTAATTACCTAAAATCAGGCGGATTACGCTCGGCTATCCATAAAGGTGCACGAGCCGGGCATGAAGAAAGACAAGGAATGTTTTTGCCGGATTGTGGCACACGAACAAGAGCGCCGCAGTACGGCGCTTCGCCATGTTAGGATTCCGGACGCCTGCGCACAGCAGCAGGCGGATCACGAGATTGGGCCAGGGCTGAGGAAAGAAAAACCGGGCGCCGATTAAGAATAGGGGACCGATAAAGATGAGCGGGAAGGGATGGCAAGCGGCGTTTTGGTTGAGCCTCCTGGTGAGTGCGGGTCTGGCAGTTCTCGTAGCTGCGGGTTGCGGTGGCGGCAGTAGCACGACGACCACAACTACCAAGACCACGCCGACGGTGTCGGCATGGCCCACGGCAAGCGCAATCACCTACGGCCAGACGCTGGCGTCGTCGACGCTGAGCGGAGGTACGGCGTCGGTGAGCGGCACATTTGCCTGGACGATTTCCACATTAGCGCCCGGCGCGGGGACGACCAGCCAGGGCGTGACCTTCACGCCTGCGGATACGACCGACTACAACACGGTGGCGGGCACGGTCAGCGTGACGGTGAACATGGCGACGCCGACGGTGACCGCGTGGCCGACTGCGAGCGCCATCACCTACGGCCAGACACTGGCTTCGTCGACGCTGAGCGGAGGCACGGCGTCGGTACCCGGCGCCTTCTCCTGGACGACGTCTACAACGGCGCCGGCTACGGGGACGGCCAGCCAGGGCGTGACCTTCACGCCTACGGATACGACCGACTACAACACGGTGGCTGGCACGGCGAACGTGACTGTGAACAAGGCGACGCCGACAGTGACCGCATGGCCCACGGCAAGCGCGATCACCTACGGCCAGACGCTGGCTTCGTCGACGCTGAGCGGAGGCACGGCGTCGGTAGTACCTGGCGTCTTCTCTTGGACGACGCCCACAATCGTGCCCAGTGCAGGTACGCCCAGCGAGAGCGTGACCTTCACGCCTACGGATACGACCGACTACAGCACGGTGACGGGTTCCGTCAGCGTGACGGTGAACGCCGCCACGCCAACCGTGACCGTGACTCCGGGGTCTTCGAGCATCCCCGTCAACCAGAGCCTTTCAGTGACCGTGACCGTTAGCGGGGGCACTGGCAACCTGACGCCGACTGGTTCCGTGACGCTGAGCGGTGGCGGCTATACTTCTGCCGCGACCGCGCTGACAAGCGGAAGCGCCTCGATTACCATCCCTGCCAACTCGCTGGCACCGGGAACGATTACGCTGACCGGGAGTTACGCGCCTGACGCGGCAAGTTCGTCAACGTATACGAGCGCGACCGGGATGGGATCGGTGATGGTGAACGCCCCTGTTGCGTACTTGCTGACGGTGAATTCGTTAGCACCTGCGATCGGCGCCTCGATTACCGTCTCTCCCAATGACAACAATGGAGCGGGCTCGGGGACAACTCCCTTCACGCGCACCTACGATTCCGGCACGCAGGTGACGCTGAGCGCGGCGCCGACAGACAGTGGCTACACCTTCGTCTCCTGGACCGGGTGCACCTCGGCAAGCGGCGCCAACTGCAGCGTCACCATCGGCGGCGCCACGATCGTGACGGCGACTTACGACCAGCCGGGAATTACGTCGATTGCGGTAACGCCCAGCAGCGCAACCATCGGCACGCAGCAGCAGTTCACGGCCACGGTGCACGGCACCGGCAGCTACAGCAGTGGGGTGACATGGACGCTGACTTGTCCATCCTGCGGCAGCTTGAGCCCCGGCACGCTGAGCGCGAGCGGCCTCTATAACACGCCCTACCCGGCTCCGGCGATGGTCACGGTGACCGCGACAAGCACCATGACTGGATTCACGAACGTGAGCGGCAACGCCACCGTAACGCTCAGTCCGCCGGCCACGGCAACCGGCCCGGCGCTGGCGGTGGACGTGGACACGCCAAGCAATCCCAGTGAAAATCCGCACATGATCAGCCCGTATGTGTATGGGATGAACGCGTATGATCTGGATCCCGCCTCGGAGAAGATCGCCAACCCTGGCATCCTGCGCTGGGGCGGCGACGACACGTCGCGATACAACTATCAGAATGGATGGACCAACTCGGCCTCAGACTACTACTTTGAAAACGGCAACGGCGCCGCTTTCATGTTCCCGAATTCCGGCACGGGCGAGAATTTCACTCAGTTCTTCCCTGCCGTCGACGCTGCCGGATCCGCATCCCTGGGGACTGTGCCGGTGCTTGGCTGGGTGTCAAACGGCACTTCAGGGGCCTGCAGCTTCACCAAGTCGGCCTATCCGGGCCAGCAGAGCTACAACGGCAATTGCGGCAACGGCGTTTATCCCGATGGGACCAATGGCTGCACGTCCTCAAGCGGCTGCGACATTTACGGCAGCAACACCATCGCCGCCATCACCAGCACTCAGGAGACGCCGCCGAGCATCACTAGCGCGTCCACTCCGCCCCCAGGCTCGTCCAGTTCCACCTTGACGGCGTGGGCCGACGGAACGTGGTCCGGGGCCTGGGTGAACTCGATCGTAACCAACTCGAGCTATGGCAACGGCTCCAGCGGCAAGGGCGTAGCCATTTGGGATCTGGACAACGAGCCGACCTGGTGGGACGCCGTGCACCGCGATGTGCATCCGGTCGCCTTCACGTACGACGAGGTGACCGACAACGGAATTGGCACAGCGCTGGCGATCAAGACCGCCGATCCGACCGCCCTGGTGAGCGGTCCCGTGATCGACTACTGGTGGGCGTACTTCTACTCGAAGAAGGACATTGAAAACGGATGGAGCTCAGGTCCGTGTTACGAACCGTGGAGCGGGCCGATCGATCGCGAGGCGCATGGCGGCGTGCCCATGATCGAGTACTATTTGCAGCAATTCAATAGCTACTCGCAGCAGTATGGAATCCGCCTGCTCGACTACGTGGACATTCACGGCTACTTCGCGCCGGACTACCCCGCTGGCAGCGGAAATTCGGTGGCCTTTACCACTGCCGGGGATACTCAGGAGCAGGAAGCGCGCATGAACGGGACGCGCGCCTTCTGGGATTCGACCTATAAAGATCCCAACTACCCGCAGCCAAACTACATCACTGACTCGAACTACACCACGAGTTGCTCGCCACCGGCGCAGGCGCCGCAACTGATTCCCATGCTGCAGAGTTGGGTAGCGAAGGACTACCCCGGCACGCCAACCGACCCCACCAAGACGGCGATCGACGAGTATAACTTCGGCGGCCTGGAATCGATTAACGGGGCGGTGGTGCAGGCGGACATTCTGGGCATCTTCGGGCGTCAGGGCCTGAACATGGGCGCGTTCTGGCCCGCAACCAACTACAGCGCGCAGGGCCCCGGCAACTATGCCTTCGCCATGTACCGCAATTACGACGGGAACGACTCCACGTTTGGCAACACGTATTTGTACGCGACGAGCACGGCGTCCGGCGCCGATGCCGAGAACCAGCTCGCGGTCTACGGCGCGCAGCGCACCGCGGACAACATGATCACCATCATGGTGATCAACAAGACCTACGGCTCGCTGACTTCAACGATCAGCCTTGAGAACTTCACAGCGGCGAGCGGCACGACGGCGGAGGTCTACCAATACAGCAACGCCAACCTGACCGCGATTGTCTCCCAGACGCCCCTGAGTGTCACGCCGCCCACGGGAAGTGGGACCACGAGCACCATCGCCAGTTACACCTTCCCGGCGCAATCCATCACGCTCTTCGTGATACCAGGTTAATTAGTTAATTGGTGAAGGGCAACGGTGCGATGCGCAGGGCTGAGCTCGGAGACGTCCATGATCCCAGCAGTTACAGGACCTCCGCCGGCAGCCCAAAAATCGGAGGCGATTTGCGTTGCGCAGCTAAGTAAATTGATTTAGGATGGATTGTCCGCATGAAACTGGGCAAGATTGCGCCTCACGTGGCGCACCCGGAGCGAGTTCAATGGCGCCGCGGGCGATTCGAATCATGAACTGCAATTACAGCGCAAGCGCAATCAAGTCGTGCGGCTCAGACCGGGTATGAGTTAGAAAGGGCAACTTCGCCGCCCAATGATTCCAAGGAGAGGTCAATGATGCGGTTTCGTATGGCTTGGTGCCTGATAGCTGCAGCTCTTGTGAGCATAGGTGTGAGCACAGGATGCGGCGGTAGTTCGAATACCACAACAACTACCAAGACCACGCCGACAGTGACGGCATGGCCCACGGCGAGCGCGATCACCTACGGCCAGACGCTGGCGTCGTCGACTCTGAGCGGGGGCACGGCATCGGTGGGCGGCACGTTTGCCTGGACGATTCCCACATTAGCGCCCGGCGTGGGGACGCCCAGCGAAGGCGTGACCTTCACGCCCTCCGACACCACCGCTTACAACGCGGTGGCGGGCGCTGTGAGCGTGACGGTAAACAAGGCAACGCCGACGGTGTCGGCGTTGCCCATTGCGAGCGCAATCACCTACGGCCAGATGCTGGCGTCGTCGACGCTGAGCGGAGGCACGGCGTCGGTACCCGGCATGTTTGCCTGGACTACGCCCGCATTGGCGCCCAATGCGGGGACGCTCAGCGAAGGCGTGACCTTCACCCCCACCGACGCGATCGATTACAACGCCGTGACGGGCACTGTCAGCGTGACGGTGAACCAGGCGACGCCGGCGGTGTCGGCGTGGCCTACGGCGAGCGCGATCACCTCCGGCCAGACGCTGGCGTCGTCGACGCTGAGCGGAGGCACGGCATCGGTACCCGGCACGTTTGCCTGGACCACGCCCACGACCGTGCCCAGTGTGGGAACTGACAGCGAAAGCGTGACATTCACGCCTACCGACGCGATCGACTACAGCACGGTGACGGGCTCCGTCAGCGTGACGGTGAACCCAGCCGGTCCGACGGTGACTGCGGATACGCCCACCGGCACTGGCGTCGCCATCACATCGGCAGTCACAGCAACCTTCAGCGAGACGATGAATGCGGCGACGATCACTTCCGCGACGTTCACGCTTGTAGCCCAAGGCGGCGCAGCCGTAGTGGGGACCGTCAGCTACAATGCCGGCACGTCGACGGCCACGTTTACTCCGGGGGCAAATCTTAGCTACAACACCACGTACATCGCGACGATCACCACCGGCGCCACCAATTCGACGGGAACGGCGCTGGCTGCGCCTTACACCTGGATGTTCACCACAGTGACGGCTCCGATTCCCACCGTCACGGCCACCACACCGGGCAACGGCATCACGGGCGTGAACGTGAGCAATGCTCTGACGGCGACCTTCAGCCAGCCGATGAATGCGTCGACGATCACCACGACTACCTTCACGCTGGCCACAACAAGCGGCAATACCCCAGTTACAGGAACGGTCACGTACAACAGCGGCACTCAAACAGCCACTTTCACGCCCGGGGCGGCCCTGGCTTCCAGCACCTCCTACACTGCGACCATCACCACGGGAGCAACGAGCTCCAGCCGGGGCCGCGCTGGCCTCAAACTATTCGTGGAACTTCACCACCGGCGTGCCTTCGAACCAGGTGACGGTCGATTTTGGAACTACCTATCAGACCATCCGCGGGTTTGGCGGCTCGACGGCTTGGCTCGGAGAAATGCCCTCAGCCGTGGCCACGGCCCTGTTCAGCCCAACGAGCGGCCTCGGCCTCAGCATCCTGCGCCTGCGCATCGATCCCACGGGATCGCCAACGGGTGGTGGCACCTCTGGGGATCCATATGAAACCGGCGAATGGGACTATGAGGCTGCCAACGGCGCGGAAGCCGTCGCCGCCAACTCAAAGGCCGTCGTCTTCGCCTCCCCTTGGACGCCGCCTTCCTCGATGAAGACTAGCTCTACGTCCCAGCCCTACAACTCCGGCGGTTGCAGTCCTGCGGCGGGTTACTGCGGCGGCTATCTGAACCCAACAAACTACGCCGCATACGCCACGTATCTGGAAGATTTTGTCAGCTTTTTCAATACCACAAACAGCCCTCAAAACCTCTACGCCATCTCGATGCAGAACGAGCCGGAGGAGAATGTCTCCTATGAGTCCTGCCTTTGGACTCCCCAGCAGATGGATACTTGGATAGCAGGGAACGCCTCCACAATCACCTCGGACCCATACTCGACGAAGCTCATCATGCCGGAGGCGGATAGCTTCCAGACGTCCCAGGCTCTGACGGCCCTCGAAGACCCGAATGCAGAAGGTCTCATCAGCATCATCGGCGGCCACCTTTATGGGGTCCAGCCTGCCCCCTACTCCATTCCTGCGGGAGACAGCCCGAAAGAAATCTGGATGACCGAGTTCGGCCCATTAAGCTCAGCGCAACTAACTTGGGCTCAAGCCCTGACGACCTATGGTGAATCGATCCATAACTCGATGGTCACCGGACAATACAACGCCTATGTCTGGTGGGGAGTTTTCGGCGAATCCACCGGCAGTTGTTCAACCGCTGCCGGAACCTGTGGCTTCGTCGACAACGCCGGGAATGTGCAGCCGATGGGCTACGTGATGGGCCAGTTCTCCAAGTTCATCCAGCCCGGCTACGTGCGCGTATCAGCGACCGCATCACCGGTCGCTGGAGTGTTTGTTTCGGCGTACAGCAACAGCTCGCCGGCGCATTACGCGATCGTGGCCATCAACACCAATTCGACCGCGGAGAGTTTGGCCTTCACGCTAGATAACGGCAGCGGCGTGACTTCGTTGACGCCCTACGAATCCACGTCGGCTACTAGTGGGTTGATGCCGCAGACCGCGGTCAGCGTCTCGGGCGGGCAGTTCAACTACACGCTTCCCGCGCAGAGCATCGTTACGTTCTATCAGTAGAGCGGGCCTGACCGGGGACGGCTTTAGACCGCGGCGTTGCGCACCGGTGTGGATTTGCCGGCGTCCGGCGGGCCATCTTCGGCCCGCAGCGCGGCCACGCCGCAGCCGACAAGCGCCGCCTTATCCTTGAGCTCCGAGACACGCAACTGCGTCGGGGAATCGCCGAGTTGGGCCTGAACAGCGGGAAGGAAAAGCTGTGCTGAGCGGGAAATGCCGCCGCCCAGCACGATCACCTCCGCGTGAAAGCCGGCGAGCAGGGTGCGGATCGCTTCTCCGAGATGCTGCCCAAATTTCTGAAAGGCCTGTTCCGCGGCCGGATCGGAAGAAACGTCAGCCGCCAGGTCGACGACTTCGCGCTTCCTGCCGGTTCGCCGCTCGTAGTTCCCCGCGATAGCCCGGGCCGAGACAAAGTCCTCCACGATGCCGCCCTGGTAGGGGAGATTCCAGATCTCTCCGCCCAAGGGCACGCCGGGCCCGCCGGTCACCAGGCATCCGTCTACCGCAAACGCTGAGCCGATTCCCGTTCCCAGCGTGAGTCCTACGGCGCGTCGGAATCCGCGCGCCGCTCCGGCGCCGATCTCGCCCAGCAGATAGGCATCGGCATCGTTCAAAAAGCGCACCTGGGACGGCGACCAGCCGAAGCGCGCGGCCAGAGCCTGGCGCAGGTCGAATCCGTAGAGGTAGGGCAGCTTGTGGCGCATCAGGCTCACGCCGGCCTTCAGATCGAAGGGGCCCGGCACGGCGAGCATCGCCGCCGTTGTTCCGTCGCAGCAGGCCCCAGCCTTCACACCCAGGTCATGCAGGAGATCGACAAAGGCATTTGAGGTTTGCATGGCAGAATGTGGCGCGCTGAACACGGGCCCGAGGCGGAAATCCTCTCCGCAACAGACTGCGGCGGCCACATGGCTCCCGCCCACATCAAACGCAAGCACACGACTCTCCCCAAGGTCAGCCATCTTGAACACCTTAGGCCTCAAGCGGTGAATGCGTTCCCATCTGGGGTGGGATTGTTACCATTTGTACCACAACAAACGGTGGGAAAGGCCGAAATCGTTGGGGAAAACTGTTCGAAATCTCAAAAAGCTCGCGATAACTCTGGACAGCGACCGCTATCATGCTCTCGGGTTTCCGGGATCGAATGTACTCCGTCTTGAGATCCTGGGCGGGAGCCAATGATAACGTTCCCCGGATGCCTAGGGATTCCCGGAAGCGAGCGGTCGCGGCCCTTCGCCGGCAAAGCAGGCCGTCACGGCAATTCACGAATGACGATGGGGACGCCAGTCCCTTACGGCGGTTCCAGGGCAGCTATGCCTGTTTTTGAGTGTCTTCAAGGTCGCTGCTCGCTGGTGGTCGCATCGACTTGAGTGAAGCGGCTTCGGGATGCAGTAACCCTGGAACCGCGATAGGATGATTCAGCCATGAAACTGCACTCTCGATTCTCGCCGAAATCTGGATTCCAGCCTGCTGTCACCGTTCGACCTGCCCTCACTGCAACCGTTGCGGTACTCGCCGTCGCGCTGTCAGCGCCGCTGCGCGCGCAAGCGCCGGCGCCGCCTGCCGAGGCTTACGGTCCCTTCAACGCCGTCTTTCTCGCCGATGGACCCGGACTAAACAAGCCGTTGACTCCCGCCACTTCGCTCGACGGCCTCGCCGCTGTGGCGATGGACGGCCAAGGATCGGGCCAGCCTGCGATGCAGGACCCGCTGCTTGCCGGGCGCGCCTCGTGGACGCTTGCTTTCTGGTTCCAGTCTTCGGAGCCGCCGCAAGGGGCGGCGCTGTTGGCAGGCATCGGCGATCCTGCCGCGGAGGACGCGCGCTTTATTGGCATCAAGGACAATCGGCTCGGCCTGTGGCTGGGACAAGCGCAAAGTTCTGCCGGATTTGTTGGCAGCGACAGCCCGCTCGACACGGCGAACTGGCATATGGCCGTCGCGGTGAGCGACGGCGACCGCGTGGTCCTCTATGCCGATGGCCGCCAGGTGGCGGCGAGCTCGCTGGCGCAGGGCAGCGTTGCGCCACTCCTCGAGATGGCGCCGCCGCCGGTTCCAGAAGCTGTACCCAGCCGCTTTGGCGGCAAGATTGCCGCGCTCAGGATCTACCGCGCGGCACTGACGGCCGAACAGGTGAAGGCCATGGCTGATGCGCCGCCGGACTTCAGCCGGCCCACCTATGAAGAAGCCTCGCAGCGCTGGCCCGTGCAGACACGCGGGCAGGCCGGATACAGCGCGCCACAGGATCCATCCACGCTGCCGAGAGGCCGAGCCGCCATCCAGAGGCCGGTTGCGAAAGAGTTGCGCGCATCGGACCTGCATTGCCAGTTGATGGGCGTTGATCCGTGGAAGCTCCAGGGCGGTTGGCGGCTGGCGCCGGCGCCGCAGGTGAAAGCCAGTGGCGAGCAGATCTCCACTCCCGGATTCGCGGACAAGGACTGGCTGGTGGCCACCGTGCCGGGCACTGTGCTCACCACGATGATCGACCGCGGTCTCTATCCCGATCCCGATTACGGGCTCAACAATCTGGCCATTCCAGAGCGCCTCGCCCACCAGGACTATTGGTACCGCGTGGAGTTCAAAGCGCCGGCGGCAGCGCGCGGACGCCGGCTCACGCTCACCTTTGAAGGCGTCAACTACGCCGCGGATGTCTGGATGAACGGCAAGAAACTCGGTGACTTCACCGGCGCATTCCTGCGCGGCGCCTTCGATGTCACCGGCGTCGTCGCCGCCACGGGCGCGAATGCGCTGGCGGTGCGCGTTTCTCCGCCGCCGCATCCGGGGATTCCGAACGAGCAGTCGCTCAAGGGTGGTCCGGGTGAAAACGGCGGCATGGAGGTGCTGGACGGGCCGACCTTTGCCGCAGCCGAGGGCTGGGACTGGATTCCCGGAATTCGCGACCGCAACACCGGCATCTGGCAGGACGTCACGCTGACGGCGACTGGGCCGGTAGAGATCGGGGACCTGAACGTCATTACCACCTTGCCCAAGCCCGACCGCAGCGAAGCCGACATCGAGATCGAAGCGCCGCTCACCAACACCGCCGGCGCGGCGATCGATGGCGATTTGACTGCGATCTTCGACGACGTGACGGTAACGAAGCACCTCCATCTTGCTCCCGGCGAAACCGTGGTTCGGATGGAGCCCGCGGAATTCGCCGAGCTCAAGGTCCAGCATCCGCGGCTGTGGTGGCCCAATGGCTACGGCGATCCCGCGTTGCACACGCTCAAAGTCTCGTTTGCCACGGGGGAGAAGGCGAGCGACACGCGCGAAATCGAATTCGGCATGAGGGAAGTGAGTTATGAGCTATCGCTCTTCGATGCATCGGGGAATCTGCGGCGCGTGGAGGTGCTGCCGAGCCGTACCGCTGACCAGGCGCTGCCGCTGATCGACGGAACACGCCAAGGCATCCGACGGATCGACGACAAAACGCCGGACCAGGCGATATCCCCGCAAACCCCGGACTGGTTGCGCGACTGGCTGCTCCATACCTGGGTGCAGACGCTGAAGCCGGAGGCCGCGGATTCGCCTTCCCTCCGTCCCGTCGAAGGCGGCTGGCCCGGCACCGACCTCGTCATCAAGGTGAACGGCGTGCGCATCGCCGCGCGCGGCGGCAACTGGGGCATGGACGACATGCTCAAACGCGTCAGCGTCGAGCACCTGGAGCCGTTTTTCCGCCTGCATCGCGACGCGCACGTGAACATGATCCGCAACTGGATGGGCCAGAACACAGAAGAGAGTTTTTACGCGCTGGCCGACAAATACGGCCTGATGGTGTGGAACGATTTCTGGGACTCCACGCAAAACTACAATCTCGAAGCCGAAGATCCCGCACTGTTCCTGAAGAACGCGCGCGACACCATCCTGCGCTACCGTCATCATGCGTCGATTGTGGTTTGGTGCGGGCGCAACGAGGGCGTGCCGCAGCCCACCATCAACGAGGGATTGGCCGCGCTGGTGCGCACGCTCGATCACACCCGCTACTACACGGGCAGCTCGAACCAGGTGAATCTGCGCAACTCCGGGCCGTATCAATTTCAGCCGCTCGACACCTATTACCGCATCAACCGCGGCTTCAGCGTCGAGCTCGGCATTCCCAGCGTGCCCACGCTCGAGAGCCTCAAATCGTTCATCCCCGAGCCTGACCGCTGGCCGATCAGCGATACCTGGGCCTATCACGACTGGCACCAGAGCGGGAACGGCGCGGTGCAACCGTATCATAGCCCATATGGAAACCGAGTTTGGCGCGCCCGCCAGCCTCGACGACTTCGAGCGCAAGGCGCAGATGCTCGATTACGTGGGCCATCGCGCCATCTTCGAGGGCTTTGCCGCGCATCTTTGGCAGCCCAACTCCGGCCGCATGATCTGGATGACGCAACCCGCCTGGCCGAGCATGGAGTGGAACTTCCTGAGCTGGGACTACGACACGCAATCCAGCTTTTATGGCACGCAGAAGGCGTGCGAGCCGGTTCATGCGCAGCTCAATCTCGCCGATAGCTCGGTGGATCTGATCAACCTGGGCGAGGCGCGCTCCTTCAAGGTGCGCGTGCTCATTGAGAGCCTCGACGGCAAGACGCTGAGCGATCACACCAACCAGGTTCTGGCCGCCGCCGATGACCGCACTCCGGTAGCTAAACCCGACCTCGCGACGCTCGCCGCGGGCCACACCATCTTCGTTGAGTTGGAAGTGAGCGATGCGGCCGGCGCCCCGGTGAGCGACAACTTCTACTGGTGGGCGGCCGGCGAAGCGAGCCTCCGCGAGCTGAACTCGCTTCCGCAGGCCACGCTCTCGGCCTCAGCCGTCGACCGCAGCCGCGACCAGCGGCGAGCACGCGGTCACGGTGAAGATCAGGAACACCGGCTCCGACGGCGGCGCTTCTCGTCAAACTCACGCTTGAGGACGCCGCAACCGGCCAGCGCATCCTGCCCGCCTACTACAGCGAGAACTACGTCTCGCTTCTTCCCGGTGAGGAGCGCACCATTACCGTGACGTATCCGGCCGGCGACGCAAAACCCGCAATTAGCATGCGCGGCTGGAATCTCGCCACCCAGACGCTCGCGGTCGAGTGAGGCGCCCAGCCTTTTGAATCGCTCTTAATGGATGACGACGGGAGTGCGGTGTTTGCAGCCGCACGAGCGCCGCAGCACAATTTCGACCGGCAGAACGATGCGGTTGCCGGAGCTTGGCGTTTCGCCGCGCGTGATGCGGTCGAAGAGCAGGCTTGCCGCCACGCGCCCCATCTCCTGCGCGGGCTGGCGAACCACGGTCAGCGGCGGCGAGGTGAACTCCGCCATGTCGAAATCGTCGAATCCGGCAAAGGCAAGATCGTTCGGAATACGCACCCCGATGCGCGCAACCGCGCCCAGAACATAACGCGTGGCCAGCGTATTCGACGTGATGATTGCCGTCGGCGGAGTGTCGCTGCCGAGTTTGGCTTTGAGCACGTGTACGGCATCTTCCTCCGATGCGCAATCGAAGATCGCACAGGTCTCGAGCCCCGCATCCTGCATGGCGCGGCGATAGCCAAGAAAGCGCGTGTTGATGGTAAACAGGCTCCGGCTGAGCGCAATGTAGGTGATATGCCGGTGGCCGTGCTCGATGAGATGCTCCGCCATGCGCCGCGCACCGACCGCATTCTGCACCAAGACGGTGTCGATCGAAGGATCGGGGACGGGCCGGTCAAAGGCCACAACCGGAGTCTTGCCGACGAGCGCCCGCGTGATGCGCGTGGCACGGAAGCGGGAGGGAATCACCAGCAGGCCATCCACATGCCGCTGCAGCATCTCGTCCGCCTCTGTGTACTCCGTCTCCGGATCTTCGTCCGAGGTGGTGATAATCACCGAATAGCCGTGTTCCTTGGCCACGGTGGTTACCGCGTGCGCGCAACTGGCAAAGAAGGGATCGTAGAGGTAAGGAATAATCAGGCCGATGGAGTGGCTTCGTTGCCCGCGAAACGCGCGCGCCAGCACATTGGGGCGATACTTCAACTGCTCGATCGCGGTTTGCACGCGCTGCGTGGTTTCCGCTGAAACGCGAACCGTCCCGCTCAAAACACGGGAAACGGTCATGGTGCCCACACCGGCCAGCCGGGCCACGTCGCTCATGGTGGGCTTGCGGTGCGCAACAGGCTCCAACTCCCGGCGTTTCGCTTTGCTTGCAATGTGACCTGCAGGAGGTTTCGCCAATTCGATCTCTCCAGGAACCACTCGCTTTTTACGCCCTGGCTGAACTCTCGAAGGTGAACATTCACCGGCCCTGCAGCTCCTGATTCCGGCTGTGCTTTCGTCTTATGGGCCAGACGGCCTCGTCGGCGGCGTCTGTTTGCCGGGAGGAAAACGGTTCCAGTGATTCCGAGGTTACTGTACCTTCAAGCCGCTATTTTCATCTCGCCGCCACCATCAAGCAGCGGCGACTTAGCAACGCCTTTGAAGGAGAACACCTACTTTGGAATCGCCGTAAAGCAGGACTATAACAGTCTCAGTGCGCCGGAGGCAATGAAATCCGCAGGCCAAGTGGTCAGACCTCTTGGAAGCAATCTGGGAGAGTTTGCGCCGGCGCGGGATCGGATCGCCGTGAGCGGCGGCCGTTCCGGTTGTGCGTTTAACCGCGCTTCGAGCGGGCGGGCTTCTCGGCGGGCGGACAGGTTGACTCGCGAATCACCAATTCCGGCAGGACAGCCAGCATGCGCGGCGCCGCAGCCTGGCCACGAACCCGCTCCAACAGAATCCGCGCGGAAATTCTGCCCATCTCGTGCAGCGGCTGGCGGATGGTCGTAATGCTGGGATTGTAGAAGGCCGCGCTCTGGATGTCGTCGAAGCCGACCACGGAGATGTCCTCGGGAACGCGCAGCCCATGGTCGCGAATGGCCCGTATGGCGCCGATGGCGGCAATATCGTCGTAACAAACCATGGCTGTGAAATGCACCTTTCGATTGAGCAATTCGAGGGCCGGCTCGAATCCGAGTTCGGGCGTGGAAACACGCAGCTTGAGCTGTACGGTCAACTCGGGCCGCACCACAATGCCCAGTTCCGTGGCCGCGGCTTTCAAGCAATCCCAGCGTTCGTCGGCATCGGAGCTGTGGCTGCCGCCGCGCATAAAAGCAATTCTGCGGTGACCGAGCTGGCATAGATGCCGCAGAGTCAGTTCAGCAGCCCGTCGCTGGTCCAGCACCACGTTGGTGATTCCCGGAATCTGGCGATGACCCGCCACCGCGACTGCGGGAATCTTGAAGGGGTGCTGCAGCACGGTGTCGATCAGGATGAATCCCTCGACTGAGCGCTCCATCAGCATGCGCGGGTACTCTTCAATCAGGTCGGGCTTGCGGCGATGGCTCGCGGTCAGGTAAAAGTAACCCTCTTCGATCAGAGACTCTTCCACACCCGTGAGCACCTGCGCGGAATAGCTGTCGCTCAGCTCCGGAACTAACACGCCAATGGAGAAGGTCTGGCGTTTGCGCAGGGACCGCGCATAGAAGCTGGGCCGGTAATCGAATTTCGCGGCCGCTGCCTTCACTCGGTCCCGCGTCTCCTGCGGAATCGCCCGCACTCCTGGAGCGTCATTCAGCACCAGGGAAATGGTGGCCGGCGACAGATCCAGGTATTCGCCCAGAATCCGCAGACTCACCGGCTGTCCCGGTTTCGGCGCGCGTCTTGAATTCGCTTTACTGGCCATTCTCCCCTTTTGTAACACGGCTCCGGGCTCTTGGAGGATACGGAACCGCGTTAGCTTGCCGGCACGGCGGCTCGGTTTGTCTCGGTCTCGCGACGCTCCAAGTGGTCATACCAAGTGAACTTGAGAATCGCCGACGTCGCCAAAACGATCGCCAGCGTGACGGCGGCGCGCCGGAGCTCCCAGATGACGACATACATGGGAAGCACGACCAGCGCGACCTGCCACACGATGCCGACAACGACGTTGAACATGTCGCGCGGGAAGTCCTTGTTGCGCTTGAATCCGGGATCTTCGGCCAGCACTTTGCGGTAGACCGGGCCCCACATCCCCCACGGCCGCACCCGCCGGTAGAAGTCCTTGAGCACCTCGTCGTCCTCAGGCCTGGTGAACAGGGTTCCGGCAAAGCATCCGATCAGCGAGAGAATCAGCACCACCGGAAAGACGATCGACACATCCATATTGATGGAGTAACTGGCCAGCAAATGCTGCACCAGCGGCACTCTCGCGACGAGCGGCGGCAGCGACAGCGATGAGGCGATGCCGGTGACCATGCCCCAGAAGTAGCCATAACCGTTAAAGCGCCACCAGTACCACTTGAGCACGTTGGAGGCGATGTATCCTCCCCATAATCCGGAGACGATCCACACCACGACGGAGTTGACCGAGGTGACATTCCATCCGATGAGGACGCCGATGACCACCACGGCGAACGAGCTGAGATAGCTGAGGCGGACATAAGTGCGCGGCGGGGCGTCAGGCCGGATGTAGCGTTTGTAGATGTCGTTGACGAAGTAAGGCGGCGCGGCATTCACGGTGGCGGCAAAGTTGGCCATGAAAGCGGCCAGCAGGCCGGAGATCAGGAATCCCAGCAACCCCACGGGCACGAAGCGCGCCAGCGCATAGGGCAGCACCAGCTCGAAGTCCATGTTGGCGCCCATAGCGCGAATGTTGTCGCTGAAGAAGGCTGCGGCCAGGACGGCGAGTCCGGCGGTAAGAAAATAGCGCGGAAAGGTGAGCACGACATTCACCCAGGCGCTCATCATCGAAGCTTCACGCGGATTTTTTGAGGAGAGCACGCGCTGCATGTCGTAGTTCGGGGCCGGGCCTGCGGCGGAGATCAGCACGCCCTTGAAGAACAGCATCATCACGAAGAAGCCGAACAGCCCATAACCGTCCTGCGCGATGCGCGTGCTGGTTGCCGGGATTAGCGCCGACCAGTCGAGATTCAAATGCCAGCCGAAGAAAACATTGTCCCAGCCTGCCGGCACCACTCGGTGCAGTACCTCCGGCGCTACGCGGCGCATGGCGATGATGCCCACGGCGAAAGACGCGACGGACAACACGCAGAACTGCACCACCTCCGTAATCACCACGCTGATCATGCCGCCCTTGATCACGTAGATGGCGGTGATGGCAATCAGGATGAGCGCGTACTGGTTGGGCGACAGGTGCCAGGGCAGAAACGTGGCCGCGAACTTGCCGATGCCTTTGAAGCCGTAGCTGAAGAACCCGATGATGCTGATGAAGGCGTAGAGCACCACGATCATGTGCGACAACTGCGCGCCGCGCCCGGTGCCGAAGCGCGTCTTGATCCACTCCGCGCCGGTCATCACCCGCGAGCGCCGCAGCCATGCGGACAGGTAAACCATCAAAAACACCTGGTTGAAGGTCGGCCACAGCCAGGGGATCCACACGCTTTTCAGGCCGTAGACGAACATCCAGTACACCAGCAGCATGGTGCCGCTGATGTCGAACATGCCCGACGCGTTGGAGAGGCCCAGCACGTACCACGGCATCTTGTTGCCGCCGAGAAAGTACGCGGTCATGTCGCGCGAACCGTAGTGAGATACCCAGTAGCCCACCAGCACCGTGCGAGACCATGTACGCCAGAATGATTCCGATATCCAGAGCGTGAAGTTGCATCGAGCCCCCAAATTCACCCGTCGATCTTTCTTTTTCGGTCTCCTGCCGCCCCTTGACGATCGGCAGCTCCCGGAGCGCGGCTTTGCGCGTTTCTTAATGCAATTGCCCGGCCAGCAGGAAGACCAGCGTTGCCTGCCAGTTGATGGCGATCTCATTGCTGGCATACGAAACCGTCGCATCGGCATAGTCCTTCGCCGGCGGAAGATTCTTGGGCAGCGCGGCCAGCACCGGATCCTGCCGCAGCGCATTCGGTCCTCCGGACAGCAATCCCGGCCACGGTCCCGGCTGTTTTCCATCCCCGCTGGGACGGTGATGCGGATGCTGGACCGAGTGCTCGCCAACCTGCGTCACCCAGGAGAGCGAGAAGGTGTTCCGCCCCAGCAGATAGTGCAAATCGTCGCGTGCGGCATTCGCAAAGTCAAGATTCGGCGCGATCACGTTGGCGATGAGCAGGTCCATGCCGTACTGCGCCGCGATCCCATTCGAGCCCCAGACAAAGTCCTTGGCCTGCATGCTCATGTGGTAGGGATTGGCGGAGGTGTACTTCACGATGGCGCGCGCCGCGTCCAGCATCCGCTGCCGAATGGCTACCCGCGCCTTCACGTCGGCGTCTTTGCGCCGCGAAAGAGCGTAGCTGCGCAACGCCATGGGAGCCATCGTGTTCCAGTTTTCCTTGGGCGGCGAGTCAAGACTCGGAAGGTACGCGGCATAATTGCTCAGGAAAAATTGATGATAACCAGCGTCGCCCGTCGTGCGCCAAAGCTCCACCGCCGCCCACAGCCGCTCGTCGGCGCAGTTTGAATCGCCGTACTCGCCGGTAGAGATGCCGCGCGGATTCCTGAAGGTAACATTCGGGTATTGCTCGGTCCATTTCCACGCCCGCCGCGCCGCATCCAGCGCCCGCGCGGCAAATTGCGCATCGTAGGGCTTATAGACCCGCGCGGCGATCGCAGCCACCGCGGCCAGGTCGGCGGTCGCGCAGGTGCTCTTGTACGGCGCCGAGCCGGCCCCGATCACCTCGCTAGGCAGTTTGTCATCCTCAGGAGCGATGAAGCCGGGAAAACGTACGCTCGTCTGCTTGTGCCAGGCGCCCCCGTCGGTGTCCTGCATCTTCAGCATCCACTCCAGGTTCCAGCGCGTTTCGTTCAGAATGTCGGGAGTGCCGTTCCCGCTTTCGGGAATCCTGAGTTGAATCGGTTTGAGCCTTGGCCCATAGATCTCCCAGGTCCACAGCAGCGTCCCTGTTGCCACGCCGGAGTTCACCATGTAGCGGCCATAATCGCCCGCGTCGTGCCACCCGCCGATGTTGTCCCGCGGCCCACTTGCGCCCGAGCTGGGGTGAAACTCGCCGTGCAGGTGGCAGGCTGCGTGGGAGTATCCGGGAAACTCCGGTCCCAAGTTTACCGCCGTGCCGCATCGCTGCCCGTAAAAGCCGCGCATGGCCAGGTAGTAGGCGCGCTCGTAAACGTCTTTGTCCACGGCAAAGGTCCAACTTCTGCCCACTTCCGGAACCTCGATGTAATAGCTTCCTGCCCGCCGCAGCCCGGAAAAATCCGCCGCCTGCACCGTGTCCCCGGTGAGCGGGTCGAACGCAGCAGGCCCCAAAGCCCCGCGGAAAACCACCTTCGCATCGCTGGACCGCTTGATCTCAAAAGTTTTTGCTGGCGCGCTGACGAGAGCGATCTTGGGGCCGCCGGTCAGGTACCCCACCTGGTCCACCTTGATGACCTGTGTGGGAGCCTCGGCCGCAGAAAGCAAGGGAGCCGCGCCGAAGGCCAATCCTGCAACACATAGCTGGAGAGGCCACGGCGGGCGGGTGCGGGAGTTTCGTGGGTTCCGGATCAATGCACGTGTCCTATCTTCGGTTTCGCTTCGCTCCAGCGCCCGGTTTCAAGGGGAAAGACGGATCAGTCTCTCACATTCCCGTGAGCCCCGGCAACCATAGGAATTGCCTTCGCGAGGGACGGTCCGGAATCTTCTTGTTCCCCTCCCATGACTTCGGCTATAATCGCGCTTCGCTTTCAAGAGTAGTAAATTTCTCCCTGCAAAAACGTTTCAGCAGGTTCTCGAAAAAGCGGCTGTCCTTCCGCCCCGGGTCCGAAAAGGAATGGAATATGAAGTTCGGGTACTTCGACGATCGAAACCGCGAGTATGTGATCACCCGGCCCGACACGCCGTTACCTTGGATCAACTATCTCGGCTGTCAGGAATACTTCGGCATCCTCTCCAACACCGCAGGCGGCTACTCGTTCTATCGCGATGCGCGCCTGCGCCGCCTCACCCGCTACCGTTACAACAACGCTCCCCTCGATTGCAGCGGCCGCTACATCTACCTGCGCGACGGCGAGTCAGGCAGGTTCTGGTCGCCTTCGTGGCAGCCAACCCGCCATGCCGCCGAGGATTACTCCTGCCGCCACGGCATGGGCTACTCGATCATCGGTTCTACATTCGCCGGCATCGAAGCTCACACGCGCTACTTCGTCCCGCTCGACGAGAACCTCGAGATCTGGCAGCTCACCGTCACCAACCGGCGAGCGGCGCGAGCGCCGATATCCGTCTTCGCCGGCATTGAGTTCTGCCTTTGGGACGCGCAGGACGACGCTACCAACTTCCAGCGGAACTACAACATCGGAGAAGTGGAAGTCGTCGACGGCGTGATCTATCACAAGACCGAGTACCGCGAGCGCCGCAATCACTTCGCTTTCTTTGCCTGCTCTGAGCCAACCTCCGGCTTCGACACGGCGCGCGACGCGTTTCTCGGCCCTTACCGCGGCTGGGATGATCCCGCCGCTGTCGCTGCCGGGCAACTGACCAACTCCATCGCCCATGGCTGGGCGCCCATCGGAGCTCATCAGGCGAATCTCGATCTGGCTGCGGGAGAGACGCGGCAGATCATCTTCCTTCTCGGCTATCAAGAAAACGCAAACGACCGGAAGTTCGTCGCCTCCCGGCTCGCAGACCATCAATAAGGAACTGGTCAGGCCGGTCATCGCGAAGTACCTCAGCGCCAAAGAGGCCAATGCCGCCTTCGACCGTCTCCGCGAGCACTGGGACAAATTGCTGGGCATCTTCCAGGTGAACACGCCCGACGTCCACACCAACCGCATGGTGAACATCTGGAACGCGTACCAATGCATGGCCACGTTCAACATGTCGCGCTCGGCCTCGTCTTTTGAGTCGGGCATCGGCCGCGGGCTAGGCTTCCGCGACTCCAACCAGGACCTGCTCGGCTTTGTGCACATGGTTCCGGCGCGCGCCCGCCAGCGCATCCTCGACCTCGCCTCCACGCAACTCGCGACCGGCGGCGCTTATCACCAGTACCAGCCGCTCACCAAGCGCGGCAACAACGACATTGGCGGCGGATTCAATGACGATCCGCATTGGCTCATCCTCGGCGTCGCGGCCTATCTCAAGGAGACCGGCGACTGGAGCATCCTCGACGAGCCGGTACCCTACGACAACCAGCCCGGCAGCGAAGCGCCGCTCTACGACCATCTGCAGCGTAGCTTTCTCTACACGCTTGACCGCCTCGGCCCGCATCGGTCTGCCGCTCATCGGCCGCGCCGACTGGAACGACTGCCTCAACCTGAACTGTTTCTCCTCGACGCCCGGCATGTCGTTCCAGACCACCACCAACCAGGACGGCAAGGTGGCCGAGTCGGTCTTCATCGCCGGCCTCTTCGTGCACGCCTCCCGTGAACTCGCCGCCATCGCCTGCCACCTGGGCCGCTCGAGCGATGCCAACTGCTGTCTTGCGGAGGCCGAAAGGATGGAGCAGACCGTCAAGGAGCACGGCTGGGATGGCGAATGGTTCCTGCGCGCCTACGACCACTTCGGACACAAGATCGGCTCAAAGGAGTGCGATGAGGGCAGGATCTTCATCGAGTCCAACGGCTTCTGCGTGCTGGCCGGCATTGGCCTCGACGACGGCCGCGCCGCAACTGCTCTCGCCGCCGTTCGCCAGCACCTGGCCACCAAGCACGGCCTCGTCGTGCATCAGCCGGCCTACACCCGTTACTACCTCCATCTTGGCGAGATCTCTTCCTACCCACCGGGCTACAAGGAGAACGCCGGCGTCTTCTGTCACGTGAATCCCTGGATCATGATCGCGGAGACGCGGCTGGGCCATGGCGACCAGGCGTACGATTACTACCTGCGCATCAACCCCTCGGCGCGCGAAGAGATCAGTGAAGTGCACCGCTGCGAGCCTTACGTTTATGCGCAGATGATCGCCGGTAAGGACGCGCCTACCTTCGGCGAGGCCAAGAACTCCTGGCTCACCGGTACCGCAGCCTGGAATTATTACGCCATCGCGCAGTGGATTCTCGGCGTGCGCCCCACCTATGACGGCCTCGAGATTGCTCCCGTGATTCCGGGCAATTGGCCGGGATTCACCGCAACCCGCGTCTTTCGCGGAGTCGTCTACAAGATTGCCATTGAGCGCAAGGGCCCCGGGAACCGGATCGCCTTAACCATCGATGGCGTGCCGGCGAAAGGCAATGTCGTGCCGCCCCCGAAGGATGGCCGAAAGGAAGTTTCGATTGCCGCGGTCTTAAGCTAGAGAAAGCGATCCAGCGCCGCAGCCGCATCTCTTCGCCTGGGATACCAACATGCTTCAGACGAAAATTCACGCGGTCGGGGATCTGAGAACAACCATTCGCCGCGCCCGCCGTTTCAATTAAGAGGAGCCACCTTGTATCTCGCCAACGAACAACGCTACAACGCGATGCAGTACCGCCGCTGCGGGCGCAGCGGCATCCGCCTGCCTGCCATATCCCTCGGCCTGTGGCACAACTTCGGCGGCGTCGATGTCTTCGAGAATTCCCGCGCCATGGTGCGCCGCGCCTTCGACCTCGGCATCACACACTTCGACCTCGCCAACAACTACGGACCACCGCCGGGCAGCGCCGAAAGCAACTTCGGCGAGGTTCTGCGCCTCGATCTCAAACCCTATCGCGACGAATTGATCATCAGCACCAAGGCCGGATACGACATGTGGCCCGGCCCGTATGGCGACTGGGGATCGCGCAAGTATTTGCTGGCCAGTCTGGATCAGAGCCTCAAGCGCACGGGCCTCGACTACGTCGACATCTTCTATTCCCATCGCTCCGATCCTGAGACGCCGGTGGAAGAAACGATGTCGGCACTCGACCAGGCCGTTCGCTCCGGCAAGGCTCTCTATGCCGGCATCTCCAACTACAATCCGGCGCAAACCGCCGCGGCCGTCAAAATCCTCCGCGAGCTCGGCACGCCCTGCCTCATTCATCAGCCCAAATACTCCATGTTCGAGCGCACACCGGAGCGCGGCCTGCTCGATGTGCTGGGCAAGGAAGGGCTGGGCGCCATCGCCTTTTGTCCGCTGGCGCAGGGCCTGCTCACCGATCGCTATCTCCACGGCATTCCCGCCGACGCGCGCGCCGCCAAGCCGCACGGCTTCCTCAAGAAGCGCGACATCGACGACGAACGGCTCGCCAAGGTGAGGGCCTTGAACGAGCTGGCCCGCCAGCGCGGGCAATCGCTGGCGCAGATGGCGCTGGCGTGGGTATTGCGCGACTCCCGCATGACCTCGGCGCTCATCGGAGCCAGCCGCGTGGAGCAGATCGAGCAAAACGTCGCCTGTCTTTCCAACCTGGCCTTCGCGGCCGAGGAGCTGGCCCGCATCGACGCCATTCTGGCCGCCGCCGCGTGACCGGACCCTCAAGGATTGGTGCGCTACTATCTTCAGATCACGGCGGATCGTTTCCACAAGATCATGACCCGGCATTCCGCTTCCTATGAATCACGGCCGCGCGAGCTGTCCAGTGTGCCCACGATCCCACGCTGCTCGACTCCATCACCACCGCGCATCTCTCGATTTGCTCGCGCGCCTGTGCAAATGTGAGCTAAAACACGCGCCTCTAAACGCCTCATTTCTATCCGCTTCACCACAAATCCGCCGCACTCGTCACAATAACTTCAGCACTGCACCAAACCTGGTGAAATTCACAAATTTAATTCACTTTTGCACTTGCATCCACAGATTTGATGGACGTAGTGTCACCTTAACTGATGACCCTGTGGGGCATCGGGAGTTGGTTGCCGGAACGGTTGGTGGAACGAAAAGCCGATGAGAGTCGGAAAATCGCCGCCAGCCCAGCCAGAGGGTGAAACCTGGGGCGAAAGCCCGAGAGGGATCGCTGGCCGCGCCAGAAGATACAAGAGCCGACGCAAGTCGGAAGTTGTTTAGCTGGCAGATCCGGAGGGTGCGCGAACCGGCGGAAAGCGAATACTCATCGGCAGTTCTGCTGCCGATGCAAGGTTCGGCTGAAGTTAGGGGCGCATCAAAGGCCCAGCCGGAGGTAGAGACACCGGGCGCGAGCCGGGTGAATCGAGACCGGTAAAGCCGGAGGGTGGAACAGCCGATGCGAGTCGGAGGTTCGCCGCCGGTGTGGCGAGAATGGGGGCAGCAGCCGGTGAAAGCCGGAGGCTGCGGCAGCAGACGGCGCAAGCTGGAGGCTGCAACGACGGCCGGCGAAAGCCGGAAGTTGTTCAACCAGCCGAGCTGAAGGATCGAATCCGGTGCGAGTCGGCAGTGATCGCCGGCCTAGCCGGGGGAAGGATCGTTCGACGAAAGTCGAATGGGTCGCCGCCGGTCGATCGGAAGCGCGCAACAGCCGATGAAAATCGGAGGTTCGCCACTGGTCGAGCTGAACGATAAACACCGATCCGAGCCGGGGAAGTCGGCCGCCGGTCGAGCCGGAGTGCGGAGCAGTTGGCGAAAGCCAAAGGTTCTGTGCCGGCGCAGCCAGAGGAAGGAGCGGCAGCGAAAGCTGTAGGTTCGCCGCTGGGGGAGCCGGAGGACGCGACAGCCGGTTGTACTACGTGATCATCAAGATTGAGACGCCAGAGGCTTCGGTCTCTGGCGTTTTCAATTTAGGCGGCTTTTTTGTCTCACCCTCTGCTTGCTTCCGCGCTCTCCCCTTTTTCGCCCTCACCTGAAACACGTTCGATCGCACTCGTCTAACTCTGCTAACTCCGCTAGCTCCGCTAACACCGCTACCTTTACACTGGATGCGGAGAATCCCTGATGCGAATGGATCTGAGAAGAGGTGCGGTCTCCATCGCCGTTCTGGCGATGTTGTGTGTTGGACTTGACCGGATGTGGGCCGCGGGGCAGTGGGCAGCGCCGCCGCCCGCCAGCGCGTTCACCATCCCCACGGCGCAGCTCATCCAGCCCGACGAACTCAACCGGCTTCTGCACACGCGCGGCGCGGAAAAGCCGCTCATCCTGCAGGTCGGATCGCGCCTCATGTTTGCTCAGGCGCATATTCCCGGCGCGGAGTACGCAGGGCCGGGCTCGCAGGCTGAAGGCGTCCAGCAGTTGCGCGGACGCGTCGCGTCTCTGCCTCGCGGAACCTTCATCGTGCTCTATTGCGGCTGCTGCCCGTGGGATCGCTGCCCCAACGTTGGCCCTCCGTACCAGCTTCTCCACGGCATGGGATTCACTCGCGTGAAAGTTCTCTATCTGGCCGATAATTTCGGCGCCGATTGGGCAAACCAGGGATTTCCCGTTGAGAGCGGGCGATAGTGTGGCCTGCGCGCCGCGTTACCCTGGTTGCGGCCGCCCTCCACGTGACCCTGTTTGCGCCACGCATCGCTGGCTCCTCGCCGGCCTGGTCGGCGTGTTCGTCTTGTCCTCAGCCACAAACGCTGCCTTCGCGGCGCAGGATCTCCTCAACAAGCCATCTCCCGGCTTCTCGCTCAAGGATCTCAACGGCCAAACGCTTCGCCTCGCCAGCTACCGCGGCAAGGTAGTGCTGCTTGACTTCTGGGCCACCTGGTGCGCGCCTTGCCAGGTCGAGATGCCGGTCTTCGCCGCTTGGCAGCGGCAGTATCGGCCACAGGGGCTCCAGGTCATCGGCATCTCCATGGATGACGATGCCGCGCCCGCTCGCCGCCTGGTCGCGCGCCTCAAGCTGAACTATCCCGTGGCCATGGGCGACGAACGGCTCGGCGCGCGCTACGGAGGCGTGCTGGGGCTGCCGCTCACATTCCTGATTGACCGGGACGGCGTGGTGCGCGCTCGCTTCCAGGGCGAGACCGATATGAAGGTCATCGAGAACAGGCTGAAGACGCTTCTCGCGCAACCCCGGGCGCAGAAGTAGCCGCAAACCTCACCATTGTGGATTTCCGTCCCCGGCTCAACTGGATCGCAGCGAGCGCTCGGGTCGAGATCGGGCCTTTTCCTTTACGGCGGTTTCGGAAATACTGTGTCCGATCAAAGCTGTATTCAGGGTCGCCGCTTCTTTCCACCCCAACGACAAGGACCAGTCGTTGGGGACCCCGGTCTTTGGGTCGCGACGACTTGGCTGCCGTGAATGCGAATACACCATTTCCGAAACCGCTTTAGCCCCTCAGCAAGGGCAGTCCAGCGCCTGCCGCGATCAGGCGCGCCACCTTCTTGGGACGATAGAAGTTGTACGACGTGAAGGTGACCGTGCTCGTGTCGGTGCCCAGAACGGTGAACTTCTGCGCATTCGGTATGCGCTTGTGATGCACTGCGGCGATCCCATCCCAGGCCATGAAAACTTCTCTCCCGTCGTTCTTGCCGCCCAGTTTGAAATGCGCCCCTTGGTTGTCCAGCAGCACTGAGCAATGAGTCATCACCTGCACCTGCCGCCACAGAAAGACATACGACATGGCCATGATCCACGCGCCGAGCGCCCAAAGGCAGGCGGCCGCGATCCTGTCGATCGTCATCGCATTCTTTGCAAAGATCGAAGAACAGGCCAGCGCCGCCATCGACAGCGAGACCACGAATGCTACGGCGCTGCCCAGCAAGCTGAGGCCGATCAGAATCCTGCTGTTGCGCACCAGCGTCGGGCGCACACCAATCCGCTCACGCTGCCGCCCGATCCCCGCAGCTTGAGCCATAACTTGACTTTGTGCTTCAATCACAATGAATTCCTCCGCGATGGCTTTCCCTGGCCTACGGGGGAGGCGGGCCCGCCAGCGAATCCGTATGCTTGTCTTCGCGCCGCGAAATGCTGCAGGTCGCGACAATCCTCCCAGGCGCACTCGCATGCCCAACCGGGGCAGGAACCAGATAGTCTCCGGGGAGGACGTACCGGCGAGGGGGAAACGACGGCAGGTATTCGACATTACACCATTCCTCGCAAAAACTGCAAGCAAAATGGTGCATTTTCGTCGCTGGCAAAAGAGCGCATTTTCGTTGATCTTTCGCCTCGCGAATGCCTCCCCTCCGTGCATTACACTGGCCCCGAGGAGCATATGAAGCTCGGCCTGGGACTCTACCGGCACATGCTCGACGACGAATACTACTCATTCGCCGTGCAGGCCGGCTGCACGCACGTCATCGTCCATCTTGTCGACTACTTCCGTCACGGCGAGGCTAATCCGTCAAACAACCAGCCCATCGGCGGTAAAGACAAGCCCTGGGGCCTGGCCGGTGATCCCAATCGACTTTGGACCGCCGCCGAGCTTATCCAGCTCCGCAAGCAGGTCGAGGCCGCTGGGCTCAAGCTCGAAGGCATCGAGAACTTCGATCCCGCCCACTGGTACGACATCCTCCTCGACGGCCCCAAACGCGCCCTGCATATGCAGAACGTGTTCGCCATCCTCCGCGCCGTGGGCGAGGCTGGCATTCCCACCTTCGGCTGCAACTTTTCTATCGCCGGCGTTGCCGGCCGCACCAGCGGACCCTTCGCGCGCGGCGGCGCGGAGTCCGTCGGCATGGACGGCCCCGTCGACACGCCCATCCCCAATGGCCAAGTCTGGAACATGATCGTCGACCCCAACGCACCCCTGGGCACGCTGCCCACCATCACCCATGACGAGCTTTGGCGCCGTCTCGAGCGATTCCTTGAAGAAGCGCTTCCGGTGGCCGAAAAAGCCGGCGTGCGCCTCGCCGCGCACCCAGACGATCCGCCCACCCCCACCATGCGCCGCCAGCCGCGCCTCGTCTACCAGCAGGCCATGTACCAGCGCCTCATCGACATCTCGCCCAGCCCCTCGAACATGCTCGAATTCTGCATCGGCACCCTCGCCGAGATGACCGAGGGCGACATCTACCAGACCGTCGACCGCTACAGCAGCCAGCATCGTCTGGCCTACGTCCACTTCCGCAACGTCGCGGGCAAGGCTCCGCACTATCACGAAACCTTCATCGACGACGGAGACGTGGACATGCTCCGCATCCTCTATATCCTCTCGAAGAACGGCTTTGACGGCGTGGTCATTCCCGACCATGCCCCGCAGATGTCTTGCTCCGCGCCGTGGCACGCGGGCATGGCGCACACGCTGGGCTTTTTGCGCGCGGGCATGATGGCCATCGAGCGCGGCTTCACGCCGGAACCCCTTCCGCGCGATGCTCAAGTACGGCCTATTGTCGATTCGCGCGCGTGATTGCGCTCTCCCCCATTCCGCTCCTACATAATAAAGACAGCTAGAATTACGTCTGGCACCCTCCGGAAAGGAATCATGCCCCTGACTCCCCCCAAAACGAGCCTCGACGCATTCAGCCTTAAAGGGAAAGCCGCCCTGGTCACGGGCTCATCGCGCGGGCTGGGCGCAGCCATCGCCGTCGCATTCGCTCAGGCCGGCGCCAACGTTGCCGTGCACGGCTCAAGCTCAGTTCCCAAAGCCACGCAGCAAAAGCTCCACGCCCTCGGCGTCGAATCCATCGCCCTCGTGGGCGACGTCGCCGATGCGGCCGTCTGCGCGCGCCTCGTCGACGAAACAGTCAAGCATTTCGGGACGATCGACATATTGGTCAACAACGCAGGCATCATTCGCCGCGCCCCCGCCGTTGAATATTCCGAAGACGACTGGAAGGCGGTCATCGATGTCGATCTCACCAGCGTCTTTCGCCTCACGCAGCACGCCGGCCGCCACATGCTGGCTCGCGGTTCGGGCAAAATCATCAACATCGCCTCGCTCCTCGCCTTTCAGGGCGGCATCCTGGTGCCTGCTTACGCGGCAGCCAAGGGCGGCGTCGGCCAGCTCACCAAGGCCTTCGCCAACGAGTGGGCATCGAAAGGCATCAACGTGAACGCCATCGCACCCGGCTATATGGATACTGACAACACGGAGGCGCTGCGCTCGAATCCCGAGCGCGCCCGGCAGATTCTGGAGCGCATTCCCGCCGGCCGCTGGGGCAAGCCCGAGGACCTTGCCGGCGCTGCCGTCTTTCTCGCCTCGCCGGCAAGCGACTACGTACACGGCCACATTCTGGTGGTGGACGGCGGCTGGCTCAACCGCTAAGATCGCGATGCGCAGTGCCGGATCGGCCGCTCCGCGCAAATCGCAAACGTTCGGCTTCGCCAATCTTTTCCGCTCAGGAGGCGAAATGAATCAAGATCCCCGTTCTTTCGGCACATTCCTGAAGCATCCCAGCGCGTATCTTCCCGTGGCCATGTCACTCACGGCCCTGGCCATCGTGATCGGTCACCTTGCCATCTTCGGCGTCACCCGCGAGGCCGATGAGGGCGCATCCGCGCACATCTGGCAGTTGCTGATGGCTGGACAACTGCCCGTGCTTGCCTTCTTCGCCGTCAAGTGGCTGCCGCGCGCCCCCAAACAGGCGCTCTGCGTGCTGGCGCTCCAGGCCGCGGCCGCGCTCTCATCCGTCGCGCCCGTTTATTTTCTCAATCTGTGAATGTCGCCCGAGCGCGGCGAAGGCGAGCCTGCTCAAAAATCTCCAGGGGGATCGATGAACGAAGGTCGAGTCATTTACACGGCAACTGATGCGACCCGCGTCACCACGCCTGAACCCGGCATGATCCGCCAGGTCCTCGCGTACAACCCGCACCTCATGCTCGTGCGTCACACCTTCGAAAAAGGATGGAAGGGCGCGCGCCACAGCCATCCCCATCATCAAATGGTCTATGTCGTCCGCGGTCACATCCGGTTTCAGGCTGAAGGCAAGAGCTGGGAGATGCGCGCCGGCGACAGCGTTGTGGTCGACGGCGGCATCGAGCATGAGGCTTCGGCCTCCGAGGCCTCCGAGGTCCTCGACATCTTCACCCCTTGCCGCCAGGATTACGCCTAGCCTGCGGCTGCTTTGCTTTGTTGCCTGGTCCCGCCCGCATCGGGCTTTGGAGGTTTTTTGAAATGACGACCAAATTGCGGTGGATTGGAATCCTGGCGCTCGCTTGCGCCGCCACGACGGCCTCGATTGCCCAGCCGCCTCCACCGAATGCCGGCATCATCGGCATCGCCCACATCGCCTTTCGCGTCAGTGATCTCGACCGCGAGATCGTCTTCCTCGGCAAGCTGGGTTACGAAAAAGCCTTTACCGTGACCTACGGCGCCAAGACCACTGAGGTCTTCATCAAGGTCAACGACCGCCAGTTCATCGAGCTCTATTCGCAGTCGGATCCCTCGCAGCCTCTCGGCTGGATGCACGTATGCTTCGAGGCCGGCGACCTGAATGCGCTCGAAAAGTATTACGCCTCCGAAGGCCTCAATCCTTCGCCCGTGCGCAAGGCCGCCGCCGGCAATCTCATCTCCTCCTTCAACGATCCCGAGGGCCGCGTCACCGAGTTCACCCAGTACATGCCCGGCTCGCGCCACACTCTCGACATCGGACAGCACCTCGGCGTGGGCCGCATCTCCGATGAATTGATGGGAATCGATCTGCCGGTGAAAGAAGGCGCCGCGATGAAGGAGTTCTATACCGACCTCGGCTTCGAGGCCGAAGAGGCGAACGGCAACGTGCGCCTCACCAACCCCGGCGCTCCCGATCTACGCATCGAGCTGCGCCCCGCGAGCCCCGGCGCAAAGCCGGAATTCCTCTTTCCCGTCCCCGATGCGAAGCGTGCCTATGAGGCATTGGAATATGTGGGCGTGCGCGCCCAACGCAGCGACAAGCTCGTCTTCGTCCACGATCCCGACGGCAACCTCTTTGTCTTCCTCGAAACCGGCGAGGAGCACAAGGAAGGCATCATCCCCTGGATTCACAAGAGCCAATAGAGGACGGCCCAGTCGCGCGCACTTCGTTTTCAGTGGATCGTCTTCGACTTCCGCTGCATGTAATCCATCATCACGTACTGCCCCAGCGTCGCCGGCGTGGTGAAGTACGCCTTGCCGCGGCACATCTCCGAGAGCCTGTGCACAAACTGCACCAGCCCGTAATCCTGCGCCAGCATGAACGTATTGATCATCACGTTCGACCGCTTGCAGCGCGCCACCTCTTCCAGCGTCTCGCTCACCACAAGCGGATCGAGCCCGTAGGCATTTTTGTAAATCCGTCCATCGGGCAGCGTCAGCGCCGACGGCTTTCCGTCCGTGATCATCACAATCTGCTTCATGTCCTTGCGCTGCCGCGCCAGAACCCGTTGCGCCACGCGCAGCCCTTCGCGTGTATTGGTGTGCCACGGTCCCACCTTCACCCGCGCCAGGTGCTCCACAGGCATCTCCTCGGCCGAATCGTGAAATAGCACCAGCGACAGCGAATCGCCCGGATACTGCGTGCGGATCAGGTGCGAGAGCGCCATGGCCACGCGCTTGGCCGGCGTGAAGCGGTCCTCGCCATACAGAATCATCGAGTGCGAGCAATCCAGCAGCATCACCGTCGCGCACGAGCTCTGGTAGTCGCATTGATGCACGTGCAGATCGTCGTATTCCAGGTTCAGCGGCAACCCGAGCCCCTCGCGCGAGATCGCCGAGCTCAGCGTCGCCGTGGTGTCCAGATTCAGCGTGTCGCCGAACTCATACCGCCGCGAGGCGCCGCTGGTCTCGATTCCGGTCGCCCAGTGCCGCGTGTCGTGACGTCCGAAGCTCGACTTGCCCAGCGAGCCCATCAGATCGCGCAACGTCTTGAAGCCGAGAAAGTCCAGGCTCTTGTCGGTCACCTCGAAGCGCACGTTCTCGCGTTCCCGGCCCTCCGCATTGCCCACCTGCCCGTTCGCTTCATCGATTTTTGTCGGCCCATTCTGCGGCATTACGGAGATGTAGTTCTCCCGCTCCATCCTCTCCATCAGCTTGTCGATCAACTCATCCAGCTTGCCCTCGGCCATCATCCGGTCCAGCAGCTCGCGCATCTCATCGTCGAAGAAATCACCCGACTCGAGCACGCGCCGCAGCGCCTCGCGCAGATCGTCCAGATTGTGGTCCAGATCTTGAAAGCCATTGAACGGATCGTAGAAGCCGGAGTTGAGCAGGTAGTCGGAAAGCGCCTGCAGCAGGCTCTCGAGATCGATCTCCGAGGCCAGATCGCCGGTGTACTTTGTGTAATGAACCCTCTTCATTCCGCCCCTACTCCTTGCGTCCCTACGTCCCTAGTCCCTTTGTCCCTAGTTCAGCCCGCCGCCCTTGCGTGAACGCCGGGCGCGCTGCCAGTCCTCGTACTCCATCTCCATTTCCTTGCGCTCATGGCTCACGCCCTCGCGTTCACGCAGCCGCACGCTTTCCTGCGCGGCAAAACCGTGCTGCTCGTTGCGGCTCAGCTTGCGATGCGCCACCAGCCCTTCCAATAGAAACTCAGCCGCCGCAACCAACTTGGGCGCGGCATCCGAGGCCTTCACGCCCAGCGGCGACAATTTTTGGAAGAGCCCCTGAATCCCCTTCAGCTCCTTCAGCGCCGCGGCTGCTGGCTGATCGTCGTCCAGCTTCACCGTGCCGCCCAAATTGAACCACTGCTCGATCTGCTCCGTGTCCACGCCCTCAAAGTAGCGGTCGTAGATCTTGCCCACCGCCCCGCGAATCAAATCGCGCACCACCGTATCCGCGCCACGCATCTCGCCCTCGTACTCCAGCTCCAGCTTGCCCGTGATGCCAGGCATCGCCGCGTAGATGTCGCTCACGCGCGGCAGCACCGGCGCGTCGCCGGTCACCAGCGCTCGCCGCTCCGCATTCGATACCACAAGTTCAAGTGTCGAGATGGGCAGCCGCTGGCTCACGCCGCTGCGCTTGTCCACCTTCTTGTCCTCGCGCGCCAGGAACGCTACCTGCTCCACCACTTCGCGCAGGTACTGCGGAATCTCGATCGCCGCCTCTCCGCGCTCGGCCCACGCCTCCTGCGCGGTGATCGCAATCCCCTCTTCCAGCGTCTCCGGATAGTGCGTGCGGATCTCCGACCCGATCCTGTCCTTCAGCGGCGTGATGATCTTGCCCCGCGCCGTGTAGTCCTCGGGATTGGCGCTGAACACCAGCGCCACGTCCAGCTCCAAGCGCACCGGATAGCCTTTGATCTGTACGTCGCCCTCCTGCATGATGTTGAACAGCGCCACCTGAATCTTTCCCGCCAGATCCGGCAGCTCGTTGATGGCGAACAAACCGCGGTTGGCCCGCGGCAGCAGGCCGTAGTGCATGGTCAACTCGCTCGAAAGGTCCTCGCCCCCGCGCGCCGCCTTGATGGGATCGAGATCGCCAACCAAATCCGCGACGGTCACGTCCGGCGTCGCCAGCTTCTCCACGTAACGCTCCTCGCGCCTGAGCCACGCGATCGGAGTCGCGTCACCGCGCTCGGCAATCAGGTTGCGGCACCGCCGGCACAACGGCCGGTAAGGATTGTCGCGGATTTCGCAGCCCGCCACAAACGGCAGCCGCTCGTCCAGCAGCGCCGTCAGCGCGCGCAGAATCCGGCTCTTGGCCTGCCCGCGCAGCCCCAGCAGAATAAAGTTCTGCTTCGACAGGATGGCGTTCACGATCTGCGGGATCACCGTGTCCTCGTAGCCCACGATGCCGGGAAACACCGTCCCCCGCGCTTTGAGGCGCGCAATCAGGTTCGAGCGCAACTCGTCCTTCACGCTTCGCGTCTTCAGTTTTGCTTCAGAAAACTCCTTGCTGGCGCCGAGTTCGCCCAGCGTTTGGGGAAGAGGAGCTGCTGGCATTCGTGGTCTCCTGTCCGGTTCCGTCAGAGGAAACCGGCCGTACTGGGAAAGTCGTGCGACGCGGGGAAGGAGCGCGGTGCAAGTTGCGTCGTATTTTCGCTTGAGAGGTTTTGCCGCTCGACTGGCCGGCCATCGAATAAGGGGAAATCCCACAATCAAAGGTTGCTTGCCCGGAGCGCAAAAAGGGGAAGACTCCGCACGCAATCATTTAGACGCACAAAGGCGCCATTCAGGCAGTATGCACCTGTTTTGCCGATTCGCAAAATTCGGCCCGGGATGCCGGCTTGCGTCCCGGCTTTTGCGCCGGCTCAGGCAGGGGAGGGAAGGCCATCCGCCCTTTTCAGTTGCGCGCCGCTTGCGCTTGAGCGGCTCTCTCCTGCGCCAGCAGTTGCGCCAGCACTTTTTCCGGACACAGGTGATGCGCCTCGCGCTGTTCCAGCTCTTTCTCCGTCTCCACGTACGCGGCGATCGTCATAAAGCAATCGAGGCAGCGCGAGTTGAAACTGCCATTGTCGTTTTGTGTGCGGCTATACATGGCAATCTGAGGAAAAATACTCTACGATCCTAGCCGCACCTGGCGTTTTTCCGTCGTGATTCGTGTCACCTACTCATGTTCACGCAGGTTGGCGAGGCGCCGCACCGCGCCCCTTGGCTTTCAATAGGCGGGGGTGCCCACCTTCTCCGACTGGTTCGCATTCCGCCTGAGATGCCAGCAGGGATCCTGCCCGCCGTGCGGAAACAGCGCCACCGCGCAGGGAACGTCCGCGGTCCCCAGATAGTCGTACTCCGTCTTTTGCCCTTTCAGCGGAATCACCATGATGCGGCTGACGGTCACCGTGGAGTGCGGCGAGCCGCGCAGCTTGTACACCGTCCAATCCACGGCGTAGGCCGCCAGCGAAATCGCCGCAAACGCCACCAGCACCCGCAGGAACCATCGTCCTAGCCAGCGCATGATCTTTCTTTCACCTCGACCTGCAGGTCCCCTCAGTCACCGCTTCGCCGGCCGCCTCGCCAGCGCGCCTCAGTCAGAATACATGTTGATTGCGCTGCGGCCTCCGCGCATCGGCTCCCTGATAGAATTCTCTGTCGTCGTTTACGGCGGTTCTCCAATCCCTATGTGGCGTTTCTGGCGCCTTTCAGGGTGGCTTTTTCTTGACGAAAAAGCCACTTAGCGATTGTGCTTCGCGCTACACCAATTGCAGAACCGCTTTAGCCCAAAGGAGGCAGGGTGTCCCATCCAGCTTTCATCTCCAATATGCGTAGCCGCTCTGCGGTGCGCCTCGCATTGGCGGCCGCCGCTCTGGCCATCTTCGCGTGCCCACTCCCCGTGCATGTGCAAAGCGCCGCGGCCTCGCCTCAAAACGACCCCTATGTCGTCCGCACTACCGCGGGACTCGTGCGCGGCGGCGCCTGGCACTCGAGCGGCGCTCAGTTCCTCGGCATCCCCTACGCCGAACCGCCGGTCGGCACGTTGCGCTGGCGCGCGCCTGTGCCCAAAGAGCACTGGACCGGCATCCGCGACGCCAATGCCTTCGGTTCCTCCTGTGCCCAGCCTGTCCTCGGCGACTGGAACCGCCACGACGCCGACACCGGCAGGGAAGACTGCCTCTATCTCAACGTCACCACCCCCAAGTGGCCGGCTGCGAAGCCGCTACCCGTCATGTTCTGGATGCACGGCGGCGCCAACCAGGGCGGCTCCGGTTCAGGCTCGCTCTATAACAACGGCACACTGCCCGAACACGACGTGGTTCTGGTCACCATCAACTATCGTCTCGGCATCTTCGGCTTCTTCGCTCATCCCCAGCTAACTCGCGAGTCGCCGCATCACGCCTCGGGCAACTTCGGCCTCATGGATCAGATCCTCGCCCTCCACTGGATCCGCGACAACATCGCCCGTTTCGGCGGCGATCCCGGCAACATCACTGTCTTCGGCCAGTCCGCCGGCTCCATGGATATCGGCATGTTGATGACCTCGCCGCTGGCCCGCGGTCTGTTTCAAAAAGCCATCGCCGAAAGCGGAGTGCCGCTCTTTCCGCCGCCCACCCCGCTCGATGAGGCCGAGCAGGCCGGCCAGGAGTTCGCCGCAACATTCGCCATCCCCGGCGGACAAAATCCCATCGAGTTTCTCCGCCAGGTGCCGGCGCAGGATCTGATCGCCAAAGCGGCAAAGAGCCAGTGGGGCCACGCGCCGGTCAACCCGGATATCGACGGATACGTGCTTCCCCGCTCGCCGGCCCAGATCTTCAAGTCCGGGCAGGAGGCTCCGATCCCGCTGCTTCTCGGCACCACCTCGCGCGAGTTCGGCAGTCTCCATGCCCGTCGACCAATTGCGCAAATCCATCGAAAACGCCACCGGACAGTACGCGCCGCAGGCTCTCGTGCTCTACGGGCTGGCCAACGGCGGCCAGGGCGCGGACGATCCGCTCTACGGTACGGCTGCCGACCAGTGGGAAGCCGACGGCGAATTCCATTGTCCAATTACAACCGTGGCCCTGTGGCACACGGCGGCGCATCATCCGGCGTATGAATACGAGCTCGACCACGCCATCCCCGGCCAGGAGGCGCAGGGCGCCGTCCACTCCTCTGACCTGCCTTACGTCTTCGGCTACTTTCCCAAGTCCGGCAACATTGCCGGCAACTTTGGCCCGGTCGATACCCGGCTCGCCGATTTGATCGAGGGCTACTGGACCAACTTCGCGAAGACCGGGGTCCCCACGGACGGGTGGCTCGAAGAGCCGGGGTCCGTGGGGTGGAAGACCGGCGGCCCCAACGGCAGTGGCTTGCCGCCGTGGCCCAGGCTCGACGACACGCAACGCTATTTGATCTTCACCGAGGAGGGCCAGGCCGTCGTCAGCGCCGGCCCGTTGCGCGGCCCGCAGTGCGACCTCTACCGCAACGTGCTCGAGGAGCGCATGAAGGAGGGCCAATAGCGCGGTGCGCCTCATTCTCCGCCGGCGTTCGCGCCGCCTCAAAGCAAGCAGGCCGGAGATTCCGCATGGGAATCCCCGCCCGCACGAACAGCGGCACTTTGCCGCCGCGCCGTGCTACCCTGTCGGCATTATGCGCGCGCAGATTTTGATTGCTGTGTGTCTCGGAGGCGCGCTTGCGTCCGTCGCGCAGGATGCGCCCTCACCGCAGCCGGGCCAGATGATGGATCCCCGCGCGATTCTCGCGGCAGCCGCGCCGTACTACGACTTCAGCGACCCGGCGCTCAAGCCCTGGCATCTGAAGGCCACGTATCAGCTCTACGACGAAAACGGCAACCCCACAGAGCAGGGAACTTTCGAGTATTGGTGGGTTTCCCCGCAAGTCCATCGCAGCACATGGACGCGGCCCGGTGCGTCGCACACAAGTTGGCATACAGCCAATGGCGCAGAGGCCTACGTCGAGACCGGCGAACGCCTGGGTTATTTTGAGGTGGGTCTGCCGTCTGATTTGCTGTCGCCATTTCCCGCGCCGGCCAGAGTCGACCCCTCCAAAACCCACCTGATCCGCAACAACATCAAGCTTGCCGGGGCGAGTTTCCCTTGCGTCTCTGAGGCGCCGCTCAAAGGCAAAGAACCTTCGGACTTCCGCATGTTACCCACCCAGTGTTTCGACGCCAAGCTGCCGGTTTTGCGCTTTGAATATGACTTTGAGGGCATGGTCGCCGCAAATTATGAGAACTTCGTTGAATTTCAGGGCAAATATCTGGCCCGAAAAATCGACGTCGTTGTGGGAGAACAGAAGCTATTCACCGCCGCCGTCGACGCAATCGATCTGCTGGACCCCTCAGACTCCGCCTTGGCCCCTTCCAGGGATGCGGTCTTCAAGCCCGACGCGGTTCAGTCCACCGGGAACGTTGAGCTTGGTTCACTCATCAAAAAGCAGCCGCCTGTATATCCACCGACGGCAAAGCTACAGAACGTTCAAGGCACGGTGCTGATTGAGGCGGCGATCGGCGCTGATGGGAAGATTAAAGATCCGCGCGTGATCTCCTCGCCCTCGCCTCTGTTATCCGCCGCGAGCCTTGAGGCGATTTTGCACTGGGAATATGAGCCGTACCTGTTGAATGGAACTCCCACCGAGGTTGACACCGTCATCGTTATCACGTTTTCTCTGGGCCGATAGCGGCGAGCCTGCAGACACAAAGAGCGCGGCTCGCACCGCGCCCTCACCATCAAAGTGCTTTACCTAACGGCCAAAAGCTAACAGCTAAAAGCTCTAGCTTTCAAAACTTCACGCTCGCCGCTCGCGGCGAAATCCCGCTCAGCTCCGCTGCCCGTGCCTCCGCATACGCCGCCGCGCCGATCAGCGCCGTGCGGCTCTCCAGGATCACTCGCACCGGCATGTTCTTGAGCAACTGGCTCAGCCTTCCCTTGTCGGTGAACGCCTTCATAAACGTTCCGTCCTTCAGCTTCTCCAGAATGCGCGGCGCGATCCCCCCGCCCACGTACAGCCCGCCCACCGACAGAATCTTCAGCGCCAGGTTGCCCGCCTCGGCCCCATACGCCGAAACAAACATGTCCAGCGCCTTCTCGCAGATCTCGCTTTTGGCGTTCAGCGCGGCCTCCGTGATCGCCGCATTCGGATCCTCCTGGGTCATCTGCTCGGCCAGCCATGCCGGCTCTTCCAGTCCCCGCACCTCGCGCAGAAACTCGTAACAATTGGTAATCCCCTGGCCGCTTACCACGCGCTCAGAGCTGATCCGCCCGTTGTATTTCTGCTTGAGGAATCGCAGCAGATCGATCTCGTCCTCGTTGCGCGGCGCATAGTCCGAGTGCCCGCCCTCCGAAGGGTAGGGAACATAATCGCGCCCATCCCACACCAGAAACGCCTCGCCCAGCCCCGTTCCCGCCGAGATCAGCGCCCGATTTCCCACCTGCCGGGCGTCGCCCTCGGCCAGCGTGTAAATCTGATCGGCCGAGAGCTCCGCAATCCCGTACCCATTTGCCTGCAAATCATTGATAAGAAAAACGTAATCAATCTTCAGATCGCGCGCCAGTTCGCGGCTGTCCAGCGTCCACGGCAGGTTGGTCAGCCGCAGCCGACCCTCCCGCACCGGCCCCGGCACGCCAAAACACGCCGACGTCACCTTGTCCGTCAGCACAAACTCCTTCACGATCTCTTTCAGCCCCGCATACTCTTTGGCCGGGAACTGCTTGTCGCGCGCGTGCTTCAGGTTGCCGTCGGTAAAATCGAACAGCGCCAAATGAACTTTGGTGCCGCCTACATCGCCTGCCAGAATCATTCAGTCCTCTCTTGAATAAATGAGATTTGTATCAGGGCACGACTTTAGTCGTGCCGAATAGGCCGCAAAAAGAATGGGGCTTTAGCCCCTGAGGTGTCGCCCTTCCGTCTTTAGCTGCCTAAAAATCACGCTCAAGCACGCCGCACCCTTGCGCATCCGGTTCGGGCAGAAGCGTGGCCGCCGCCTCGTCCAGAAGCAAGGTCAGTATACCGTTTGCCGGCACGATCAACTGGCTGGGCAGCCGCTCCGGATCGTGCTCCCCCTCGAATACCTCGTTCAGAATCAATGCCTTCTCCGCGCCGCTCACCAGGAAGAACACCTTGCTCGCCCGATTGATCACCGGCCGCGTCAGCGTGATTCGCCACGTGTCCTTGTCCTCCACGTAATTGGCCACTACCAGCCGGCTCGTCTCGCGCAGAGCCCGGGTGTGGGGAAAAAGAGACGCAGTGTGTCCATCCGGACCCATCCCCAGCGCCACCACATCGAACTGCGGCGTCTTCGCCCCCTCCAGCCTGAAGCTGTTTCTCAGCTCCGCCTCGTACCGCGCCGCGGCCTCTTCGGGGTCGAGTTCTCCTTCAATGCGGTGAATCTGCTCCGGCCCGAGCGGCACCTGATCCAGCAGCGCCTCGCGCGTCATGCGGTAATTCGAGTCGGGATGGTCCGGCGGCACGCACCGCTCATCCACCCAATAGAGATCGAGCTTGTCCCACGGCATCCGCTCCCGCCACGGCTCGCCGTGTTCGGCCAGCGCCCCAAACGCCGCTTTGGGCGTCGACCCTCCGCTGATTGCAATCCGCGCCCGGCCTCGCGCCGCTACCGCCTGCTCGGCCTGCTCCACAAAATACTGCGCCGCGCGCCGCGCCAGCGCCGTCGCATTCGGCTCAACGCAGTACACGATCTTTAAATTTCCGGGCATGGGGGATGCTCCTCCGCCTTCTACATTACATCGGCCGGCAGGCGAGGCCTGTGAGTGAAGTATGAGTGTCCACGCAAGAGGTTTCAGCGCCCCAGATACGCCCGGTACTGCTGCTCCAGCACACCCGCTGCCCGAGCCAATCCCAGCTTCGACACGTTGTATTGGTACAGGCTCTCCACCAGGTTGCTCTCCGCCGTGGCTAGCGCGGCCTGCGCCGTCACCAGCGGCAGATTGTCGTCCACGCCCGCGCTCACGCGATCGGTTTCGTCGCTCAGCGCGCGTGTGGCCAGGTCCACGTTCGACCGCGCCACTTCCACCAGCTTCGCGTTCGCATTCACGTCGAGCAGCGCCGCGCGCACCTGCTCGTCAATATGGTCGCGCAAGTCGGCCAATTGCGCATTGACCGATTCCATCTGCGCCTTCGCCACGTCCGCGTCGCCGCGCAGCTTCGCCTCGCGGAAGATGGGGAAGTTCAAAATGCCCATGGCGATAAAATCGCCGTGTGTGCCCGCGCCGTCCACTGTGCTCGTGCCGTAGTAGCTGGTGAAGCTCAGCGTCGGCAGCCGCTCGCTGCGGTACACCGCGTGCAGCGCTCTGAACTCCACCGCCTGATTCTCCAGGTTCTGGTAGTCCTGCCGGCTCTTGTACGCCAGCGCCCGCACCTCTTCCGGAGTCTGCTCGGCCAGCTCGCTATACGGCGCCGGATCGGTCAACTCAATCACTTGCCCGGGATCGACGCCAATCTCGCGTTTCAGCAGGATCAGGTCCTTCGCCTGCTGATTCTGGGCCGCGATCAGCGCCAGCTGCTGCGCCTGCGAGCTGCACCTTCGCCCGCAGCTCATCCAGATTTGCCTCCGTCCCCGCCTCGTGCGCCGCGTGCGCGTGGTCCTCGAACACCTGCGCCTGAGCCACGAGCGCCTTCGCGTTCTCCACCTCGCTCTCGTCCGCAATCGCCCGCAGATACGCCGTCGCCACCTGCTGCACCACCTCGCCGCGCGCGCTCATCTTGGCATAGTACGATGACCGCTCCGCCGCGTTCGCCGCCTTCCAGCCCTGGATCACCGGTCCGGAAAACAGGATTTCGTTGTAGTGGATTTGTCCCTCGGTCAGGTCGTCGCGCGTAATCAGCGACAGTCCCGCCGGTATCTTGCCCCCGGGGAACAGCGACGAAAACTCGCCGATCGTCTTCGGCCCGAACCCCAGCGCCGCCAGGTCATGCATGTAGTAACCGGTGTCGCCGCTCAGCGTGATGGTGGGCAGAAATAACTGCAGCGCCTCGTTCTTTTCGCCCTCGAGCACCTTCTGCGCGTTCTCCGCCTCTTTCAGCCCCAGGTTGTTCTTGAGTCCGCGTTCGACGGCATCGTCCAGCGACAGCTTTAGCGGCTCGCCCGTCACCGGCTGCACGGTCACGCTGCCCCAAAAGGGATTGGCCGCCGACGTTGGATTCTGCGCATGTGCTCGCGCGCCCGGGAAGACTCCCAGCGCGGCGCCGCTCAAGATGATGAAGGCGAATAGCCCCAGCGCGGCCCTCCGGAATACAAAATGATGCCCTCGACTCACTCCCATTATCTTCTCAGATGAGCCGCGGGCTCGCGGGGATTCACGGGTGCCCGCGCGCGAGCATATAGTTGGCCCCAGCGCTCCGGCCTAGGTGGCCTGCGCCGCCCCCGCCCCCGCCGCCACGCCTTCCCGGCGCAGCCGCTGGTCGTGGTACACCACCGCAAACGTCGTTGAGAAAGCGGCCCCAATGCACGCCGCGTACGCCAGAAGTGCGCAGAGAAAGATCAGCGCCGCAACGCCAATCCCGATATAGCCCCACGGCGCCATGGCCAGGTGCAAGGCCATCCCCACCAGCGCGGCGATCGCACCCAGAAAGAAGATGACCATTTCCACCACCAGAAACGCTACGTACGCGATGGCATACATCAAAAGGCAGAGCAGAAAAATGCGTCCCTTGGCGCCGTGTGTCAATCGATTGCTGCGGCGGATGCCCTTCCATGCGCTCACATCCTCGGCAACGCACGCAGGTACGGCCAGCACCAGGCGCAGTATCGCCAGGACGGCGTAGACCATCGATCCCACGTAAAGCAGCATGAACAAGGGGAGCGCCATCATCGGCGCATAGCGGTTAGAGACGTCCTGTCCGTGCACGAGCGCGAGCCCCAAAGTCCCCCCAATCACCGCGCCGAAGACCATGATCGGCAGCATCACAATCAGCGCGCGCAGAATGGCCAGCCAGATGTAGCGCCCGGCCTTGCGCCACGCCACCGCCCAGGCCTTGCCGAACGTCACCCGCGTTCCCGTGTTCGCCTCGAGCGCGGCGTAGACAGCCGCGGGCTCGTAGAGCGCATAAATCACCATCGTCAGAATCCAGCCGAGGATATATGCCACGAAAAGCCACACCATCGTCATCAGCGAAAGATGCGGCGGCTGTTGCAGCATCACCGGTTTCAGCACAGGGAAGAAAGCCGCAAACATAATCCCCAAGTAGGCAATGATGCTCGCGGCGGGCACCAGGGCGATGCCCACAAAGAGCCGCCAGTTGGCCCGCACGAGGTGAAACACCCGGTCCAGGAGCTTTCCGAAGGTCATCGCTCCCGGAGACGCGACCGCGGAAGGCAGCGCAGGTTGATGTGCAGGGGAAGGAAAGCCAGGTTCGCTCATTAGGTCCCTCCGATGGTCTCAGTCGAGACTCGCAGGGATACTAGCACAAGCCGGCGCCGCAACTGGCGTTGGTGCCATCGGGGAAAATCATCGCTCCATCGGAGCCTTTGCAGACAGCGCCCTCATTCCAGGCGCAGCGCGGCCTCGGCCCACTCCACGGCTTCCGTGTAGCAGCGCAGCAGGTCCTTGGCTTCCAGTTTGTAGGCAATCGCGGTCGAGTTACAGGCAGCCCAATCGCCTCGTTCGTATTGCTCCAGCCATCCCAGCAGGCAGCGTTCCGCCACCGCCTCGCCCTTGAGCGCCCTCCGAATCTCTTCGCGCAGCGGCAGCAACGGCGTCAGCTCGCTCATGGGTTGGCGCAGCATGGCCGAAAGCAGGCTCATCAACCCCAGCAGGTATTGCTCGGTGGAATCCAGCTCGCATGCCATGGCCGCCAGTTCGCAGAATCGCCCGCGCACAAACGCCATGCGCAGCAGCTCAGTCGTCTGCCCCGCATTCAGCTCGCCGGTAATGGCCAGCGTGGCCAGGCGCCGGAATGTCTCCTCGCCCACCGCCAGCAGCGCCGCCTGCACCGAGTGCACCTCCTGCTGCATGGCGCACGCCGGCGAATTGATCAGCCGCAGCAAACGGTAGGTAAGCGAAGCATCGCGCTTCACCAGTTGCGTCAACTTGTGCAGGTTCAGGCTTTCGTCCTGCAGCAGCCGCAGAATCTCCACCTGCGACAGCCGGTTGGCCGGCACCCGCCGATTCTCTAGCAGCGCGGGCCGGCAAAAATAGTACCCCTGAATCAGAGTGAATCCTTCCTCGCGCGCCTTCCGGTACTGCTCTTGGGTTTCCACCTTCTTTGCCACCAGCGCAACCGTCACCGAGCTCAGCTTGCCCAGCAGCCGCTGACGCTCCCCGGCGCTGGTTCCGGAAGAGTCCACCTTGATGTAGTCGGCCATGGCCACCAGCGGCTCCATGCCCGGCTTCCACGTGAAGTCGTCCAGCGCCAACCGGAATCCCTGCGTCTTCAAGTGGCGGCACGCGGCAATCAGGCCAGGCCCGGGTTCAAGGCTATTCTGGATCTCAAGCACCGTGCTGCCCGCGGGGAGCATTTCCACCAGCGTCTCGGTCAACATCTCCGCTGTGCATTTTACAAATGCCGGTAACCCGCCGGTCAGCCTTTCCAGGCCGAAGAGCACGGTATTGTCGAGCAGCGTCCGCGCAGCTTCGTCGCAACCCCCGGGGAGACTTGCCGCCGTGCCGTCGCTGAAGAGCAGTTCATAGGCGTGCACTTTGCCGTGCAAATCCAGGATCGGCTGGCGGGCTATATAGCGAACTTCGTCCGCAGGCTTCGGCTCCGCGCCCGCTGGACGGTGGGGCGATTGGACACTGGTTGCCATGCGCGCCTCCGCGTTGCTTATCGGCAGCCCGCAGGGGGAACTTGAAGTTACCTCTATCTATGGCGATCTTCGAGCCAGGACCTTCACTCTTCATCTCCGGAGCGGACCGGCTCCCCGCGTCCCCAGCTATTCCCACTCCCTACGCCCTGTCTCTTTCACCCGCCCATGAACATGCCGCCGTTCACGTCCAGCACGTGGCCGGTGATATACGACGCCGCGTCCGAGGCCAGGAACTTCACTGCTTGCGCCACGTCCTTGGGCGTTCCCCGCCGTCCCAAAGGGATCGTCGCCATCATGGCCGCGTTTTGCTGCTCGCTCAGCACCGCCGTCATCGGCGTTTCGATGTATCCCGGCGCCACGGCGTTCACGGTAATTCCTCGCGACGCCACCTCCCGCGCCAGCGACCGCGTAAACCCGATCAGCCCCGCCTTCGACGCCGCGTAGTTCACCTGGCCTGCCTGTCCCGCGCGTCCCACCACGCTGGCAATGCTCACAATCCGACCCCAGCGGTTCTTCAGCATCGCGCTCAGCAGCGCCTGCGTCAGCAGGAAAGCGCCCGTCAAATTGATGCTCAACACCAAGTCCCAGTCCGCGCGCTTCATTCTTAGCATCAAATTGTCGCGCGTGATCCCTGCGTTGTTAATCAGGATCTCAACCTTGCCGAACTTCTCCAGGATCGCCTTCGCCCCCGCCTCGATCGACTCCTGGCTCGACACGTTCATGGTGAACGCCGTCGCATCGATCCCTCCGGCCTTCAGCTCCGCCGTTGTCTCGGCCAGCTTGGCCTCATTCACATCCGCCAACGCCAGCACCGCGCCAGCCGCCGCTAACTCCTCGGCAATCGCGCGCCCAATCCCCTGCGCCGCGCCCGTCACCAGCGCAATTCTCCCCTGCAAATCCCCCATGTCTTCGCTTGACCTCTCAGCGCGCACGTCGTCGCGAGCCGCGCCTTTCCACCGCTCATTATAGATGGGCGATTCCTACCATTCGCCCGCCAGCAGCCGTCGCCCGCTCCGCAGTACACCGCTGAGAACGGCCGATCAGCCGGCAACCAATCTCGAATCGCTGTGAACGGTGAACTCAGAACTGCGAGTTGCCGTTACGTTGGCGTCGCCGCCACTGTCACCGGCCGGCCGGCCAGCGCGGGACGCACCAGCTCCACCGGCCACACATACACCGCCAGCCGCCGCGAGTAGTGCAGCACCGGCTCCTGGTCCGGCAGCTCCAGTCCCACCGCCGCGGCTAGGTCGTTGCGCTCGATCTCCGCCTCCGCCTCTTCCAACGGCCACGGCACATGATGCAGATTCGCTCGGATCGGCCGCCCCGCCCGATCAGCCGAGAACACGCAGGGCCGCTCCGTAAAGAAATACTCCAGCGTGCCCGGCCGCATCTCTGCCGTCTTTCGCGTCGGTCCCAGTCCCCGGTAGCGCGCTTTGAAGATCACCGGCCGCTGCGAGAACCTCCTTCGGCTGTAGAACGCAAACTCCCGCTCGGACCGCGGCTCCATGCGCATCTCCGCCAGGCAATAGGGCAGGTGGTACATCATGTGCGCTGCCGCTACCGCAAGCAGGTTGCTCGAATCCACTGAGAAACAGTAGAAGCCCGGCGTTCTCGTCATCCGATCCCGCACGTACGTCCTCAAATTCAGGTCAGGAAATCTCCGCAGCCCGGGAATCGCAGGCACTCCGCGAATCTTGATGCGATCCAGCCAGAACGGCACCGCCCCCAGCCATGCCGACCCCTGAAACGTGTCGGCTTCCAGCCATTCCGGCAGCAATGCCTCGATCCGCGCCGCCGCAATCGGCCAATGCGCGAACAGCAGATCGTTCCAGCGCTGGGTCATCGCCCAGCGTCCCGCCGGCAATGGCCGCGGCTTGTGCGACGTCCGCACGAAATACTCCGGCATGGATGCTCCCGTGCGCCCGGGGGCTTGCGCTCTCGCGGCGCTCTACCGCCCGGAAGGGATTGCGCCCAACGCTACGCGCGGGTGCTCCCTCATGACGTATTCTGTCCGCGAGACCATCCTCATGTCCAGTGAATCTTCGCTCCCCCCCGGCGCCCGGAACCAAACCGAAGTTATCGCCGTCCATGGCGCCGACCCCGAAATCCTCGCCTTCGCCATGGCCAAGTACTCCCGCTCCGCCCTCTCCATGCGCGAGTCCCTAGCCGAAATCAGCTCCCAGCGCGCCGAGCAGTTTCTCAACACCTTCTACTTCCAGTACGGCCACCGCTCCATCGCCGACCTCGCCCACATCGCCTTCGCCGTCGAGCGCCTCTCGCTTCTTGCCGCCATGGTCCTCGTCGACGAAACCCGCTGGGACGGCCAGGAGCGCTCCACCCGCTATCAGAACTTCCTTGAGTCCGGCTTCTACTTCCCTGACTTCGCCTCCGACTCCGCCTCCGCCGCCCTCTACGCCCGCACCATCGAATCCCTCTTCGCCGCCTACCAGCGCGTCAGCGCCGCCGTCCTCGATCTCCTCCGCCGCCGCGTCTCGCGCCCTGACAACCTCAAGCCCGAAGCCTATGAGCGCACCCTCCGCGCCCGCGCCTTCGACGTCGCCCGCTACTTGCTCCCGCTGGCCACCAACACCTCGCTCGGCCAGATCGTCAGCGCCCGCACCCTCGAAACTCAGGTCTCCCGCCTGCTCTCCCACCCCGCCGCCGAAATCCGCCTCCTCGGCGACAGGCTCCGCGAAGCCGCCACCGGTCCCGCCTGGAACCTCAACGCCCGCGCCGCTCAGGCCTTCATCGAAAAACTCGCCGCGCTCCGCGACGAATCCGCACCCAGCCTCGCCGCCGAAGCCGCCGCGCTCTTCACCCGCGAGGTCCGCACCGCTCCCACCCTCGTCAAGTACGCCAAGCCCAGCCAATACCTCATCCAAACCCAGGCCGATCTCGTCCAGGCCGCCGCCGAGCTCCTCAAAGACTCGCCTCCCGCCGCCGCTCCGCTCGTTGACCTCGTCGAGCGCACCGAATCCCTTGAAGTCGAGCTCGCCTCCACCCTCCTCTACTCCGCCAGCCGCCATCCCTACCGCCAGATTCGCGACCTCATCGCCCAGCTTCCCGCCGCCCGCGTCGCTGAAATCGTCGAGCTGGGCCTCAAGCACCGCGGCATGCACGACGAGACCCTCCGCGCCTTCCATGCCGGCGCCGCCCTCCGCTTCGATTTCCTCATGGACATCGGCGGCTTCCGCGACCTGCACCGCCATCGCCGCTGCACCCAGATCATCCAGGGCCTCACCGCCCTGCACGGTTACGAAACCCCCGGCTCCGGCGATCTGCCTGCCGGCCCCGCAAACGAGTCTGACATTCTCGCCGAGGCCGGCATCCTGTCCGACTATCGCGCCGCCATCGGCGCCGCTCACGTCGCCGCCAGCACCATCGCCGCGTCGCCCGCGCGCCCGCCCGAGGCCGCGCAATCCGCGCTCTATCTGCTCCCGCTCGCCACGCGCATCCGCGCCCTCTTCAAAATGGACTTCGCCGAAGCCCAGTACATCGCCGAGCTCCGCTCCGCGCCCGCCGGCCACTTCAGCTACCGCCGCGTCGCCTGGGAGATGTTCCAGAAGCTCCAGCGCCAATACCCGTCGCTCGCCCGCCACATCCGCGTCACCGACTTCACCCAACCCATCGACCTCTTCCAGCGGTGAAGGCTGATAGCTGACCACTGATCACTGCCCACTGACCACTGTCATGTCATCCTGAGCGATCAAGTGTTGGCTGCCATCCTGAGCGAGCAAGAACCGGCTGTCATCCTGAGCGTAGGTCGCCACGGCGACCGCAGACGAAGGACCTGCGGTTGCTTTTCGCCGCCTTGAAAGGGCACGAGTTCACTCATGCCGCGAACCGCCCCCAAAAGAACAACCGGCTTCAGCCGCTTCGCCTCTGTTTTCCCGCCAGGCCGGGCCGGAGGGAGGCGGGGGTTTCATCCCCGGCAAGAACCGCGCAGAATCAGAAGTTGAATTTCACCGCTCCCTGAAGAATGCGCGGAGGCGCCGCACTGATCGCATTGCCGAATGTCGAGCTGCCGATGTTGCCATCGATCGCGCTGGGCCCGTCGAACTGCGCGTGGTTGAAGACGTTGAAGGCTTCCACGCGGAAGAGCAGCCATGTGGACTCCCTGAGCGGCAGGCTCTTGGCAACCGCCATGTCATAATCGTCCGCACCGGGGCCGTGGAAAAATCGCCTCTTCGACGTGCCCGGCGTGCCCAGCGCATTCATGCTGAAGGCCGCCGCATCAAAATAGTTGTTTCCGTTGGTGCGGGGATTGCGATTCAGGTGAAGCGGTGAGCCGCTGTAGTCGGGCTCGTCAATGCTGCTGTTGTTCACGCCGTTTGGATTGGTGCCGATCAGCGAATTGTCCCCGTTGTTCGTCATGGTTACGGGAAAACCGCTCGCGAAACGCGTGATCCCTGAAAGCGACCATCCCCGGCTGAGGCGATTCGCACGGATCAGCCTGTCATTTGCCAGCCGCTCAAGCGGCAATTGGTATTCATAACTCAGCGCGAAATTCTGCTTTACGTCGAACGATGACAGGGCATAGCTAAGCGCTGGGTTGAACGGATTAACCTCCTCGCCAATGTTCGACGACTGATCCAGAGACTTGCTGTACGTGTAGGCAGCGGAGAATTCGAGACGGCCGCTGGTGTGCCGCGCGCTGAGTTCGAGCGCGTTGTAGCTCGCATGGCCGATCGTCGATTGCAGCGCGTCGCTGCCGAAGCTCGCTCCCAGCGGCCCGCGCGTTCCGTTCACCTGTCCGCCGCCGATCGGGTCATACACCGTGTTCTCGCCGCCCGCGCCGCAGGTCAGCGTGCCCGGTTGAACGTCGCTGGGCTGGCTAAGGCTTAGGCAAAGCGCCGGATTGCCCGGATTCGGCTCGATCAACACCCGTTGCCGATGACTGGACGTCCCGATATAACTTGCGCTGAGAACCGTGTCGGGCCCGGCCTGCCGCTCGATCGACAGCATCCACTCATCCGTATACGGTAAGCGGTTGTGCACGTCGTACCCTGGAATGCCGCTGACCGGCTCGTAGGCGCCCCAATCGACGCTGGCGTCGGGATGGGTGCGCGAAGCATCGAGCGGCGCAAGGCTATACGGAAAAGGCTGGCCATAGTTCTGCCCATCGGCCGCGCTCACGAATGGCGTTGCGAACACCGGCGGGGCGGGACTGGTATAGGTGGTCCCATAAGGCGCGTTTGCGGCCAGCACGCTGATTGAAAGTGCATCGATGGCGGTGTAAAAATTTCCAAAGCTGGCGCGAACGCTGGTTGTCCCCGTGCTGCCCAGCACCTTCGCCAACACACCTCCGCCATTGGCCTGGGGCGACCACGCCACTCCCACGCGCGGCGAAAATCCAAGGTTGTCGACCGGGGCCAGCGTGCGCGGAACGCCGGGGTCACCCGGGATAGAGAATCCCCGCCGGCGCGCCCGGAAACACGACCGACTGCGCGCCCGCCTCAAACGTAGAAATCTGATTGTATTTTTCTGTCCAGGGCGCAATGCGGTCCCAGCGCAGACCGTAATTCAATGTCAGGCTCGGCCGCGCGTGCCAACTGTCCTGCGCGAACAGCCCCACGTATTTGTTGCGCGCAAAGAACGGGTTCAGTTGGCTCTGGTTGAATTGGCTCGGCGCCCCAATCAGAAAATCCGCAAAGTCCACGCCGGTTTCCGTGCCCGAGAAAACGAAGCTGCCGTTGAATTGCGCGATCGGGTGCGCGTTCACCTGGTCGGCGTGAAATTCCCCGCCAAACTTCATCGTGTGGCTGCCCAGCACCTTTGAAAAAGTGTCCGTCCCCTGGTAGGTATTGTTGGCTTGAATCAGTTGGTTGGCCGTAGCGCCGATCGAGTAGCCGTTGAAGTTGAGATTCTCCACGCTCTGGCCTTTTGGATCCAGAGCCACAATGCTGGGCGTCCCGTTGGCATTCGCGAAGCCCTGTGAAACCAGGCTTACTCCGCGTCCTCCCACCGGCTGCCCCAGGTTGGTAGTGTCGCGCAGGTAGCTCAAGTGCGCCTCATTCACCGTCGTTGAGTTGATCGTCTTGGTTGCGCCCAGCGCCAGCAGTTGCGCCTGCCCCGTGGTCAGCGCGTCGAAGCCGGGAACGCTGGCCCCGCTCTGCGCCATCGGATACGGATTATCCAGATTGAAATCGTCAATAAAGTAGTAAGCCGACAGCAGGCCCCAGCGCGTATTCGCATCCATGCGCGCGCCTGCCTTGTCGTCCCGCACCGTCTGGCTGTACGCCGACGTCGCAAACCCGCTCGCGTTGTTCGGCGCCGGAATGTATTCGAGCATCCGCTGCGCCGGAACCGACCACGCGCTCGCGGGAATCTCCGCGTTCCCAAACACGCATTGCCCTGCCTGCGCATCTGCCGCCGTGCAGCCGTTGAAGTAGTACGGCTCACCCTGCGTAACCGCATAGCCCAGCCTCTGCGTCAGCAGCTTGGCGAAATAAGGCCCGCCGACCGTCCCTGTCAGCAGCGTGTTGCCATTGCTGTCCACAAAATCCGACAAATTTCCCGTCCGGTCCGCGCTCGACGGCACGCTGATCTCCCCCGTATCGATCCCTTGTGTCTGCCGCGTGCCCTGGTAGTCGGTGAAGAAGAACAGCTTGTCGCGACGAATCGGACCTCCCCATGTTCCGCCAAACTGGTTCTGGCGATAAACTCCCCGCGTCGGCGAAAAATAGTTCCGCGCATCCAAGTCCGTATTGCGCAAAAAATCGAATGTGCTGCCGTGAAACTCGTTGCTCCCGGTTTTTGTCACCACGCTCACCTGTCCGCCGCTGAACTCCCCATACTCGGCGTCGAAGTTGCTCGTCACCATGCGGAATTCGGCAATGGCATCCAGGTTGGGAATAATCGCGGTGCCCGCGTTCACATCCTCTTCCACGTCGCTGCCGTTCACGCTGAAGTAGTTTGCCGTCTCCCGCTGCCCGTTCACTGAAATCGTGCCCGGATTCAGCGTTCCCGATGGCTCCAGAATCGTCGCGCCCACGTCCTGCACGGTGGCCGAGCCGATGGTTGCGGATGTCGCCACTCCGGGCTCGAGCGGCAGCAGATCGGTGAAGCTACGCCCATTCAACGGCACGGCGGCCATCTCGCGCCCGCTGATCACTTCTCCCGACTGCGTGCTCACCGTCTCCACGTGCAGCGTATTGTCGGTCACGCTCACCGTCTGCGAAATCTCGCCGATCTCCAGCTCGCAGTCCAGCGTCAGCGCCGCATCGGTATCCAGCACCACGTCTTTGCGCTGGTAGTTTTCAAATCCCGTAGCCTGCACATCCAGCTCATAGCGGCCCACCGGCAAAACCGGCAAGGTGAAATATCCGCTGGCGTTGCTTCTCGTCTCGTGCGAAATCCCCGTGCCCACTTCCCGTACCGTCACATCTGCGTTCGGTACCAACCTCCCCGACGGGTCTTTCACCGTTCCTGAAATACTCCCCGTAACAGCTCCCCATGCCGCGCTGGCTACAAATATGAAAAAGCAGCCCATCTCGATGGCAAATCGGCGATTTCTGCCCGGCCGTTTCATCAAGAATTCTCTTTGCTCCCGCTCGCCGCCCGCGGTCCCGGTCAGGCCCCTCGCCAAGCGGCCGTAATATACGACTAAATCAGTCGTCTTTAATATACGACAAATTCAGTCGCCATTGCTTGCGGTGTCCTGAATCACACCACATTATGAAAAATGCCTGCTTTTTGGAGTTTTTCGCTCCCGGGTGCCCCATCCCGGCGCGTATTCGCTGTCGTCTTTGGGGCCGTTCCGTGGCTAATCGCTAAGAGCTAATGGCTAATAGCTGTTCTTCTGATCCCGGCCTTTTTCCCCTTGCGGCCGCGCGCCGGGCCAACTCCGCTAGCCCCGCTAACTCCGCTAGACCCGCCAACTCAGCTCCTCTGACCTCGGCTCTCCAACCACTAACCACTAATCACTAATCACTAACCACTGCTTTTCGTGCAACCCTCCGCCCGCCCTGCACCTCAAACCTGCAGGAGGAACCATGTCCAAACTTAGAGCCTTTGCATTTGCAGCACTCGCAATCGGTCTCTTTTGCTCTGCGCCTTCCGCGCCGGCCCAGATCTCCCTCGGTGTCAACATCGGACCGGCCCCTGTCTGCCCCTACGGGTACTTTGACTATCCTCCCTACTACTGCGCGCCCTACGGCTACTACGGGCCCGACTGGTTCGTAGACGGCATCTTCATCGGAGCCGGACCCTGGTTCCACGGCCCCGCCCACTTCTTCGGCCACGTCGACAACCGCTTCGATCCCCGCCACGGCTATCGCGGACCGTTCCCTGAGCGCGGCGCCGAGCCCTTCAATCACTTCCACGCCAACGAAGCGCGCGACGGCCACGGCCACACAGGCCCCGCCGGTCACGACGGCAGCTCTGAACACGCCCTCCCCGGCTATCATGGCGGCGGCCACGGCGGCGGACACCGCTAAACCACCATCCGATCGCGGCTCGGCGTTGGCCGCGGCGGACGATGGGAGTCGAAAGCCTACCCTGAGCGAAGATCGTCCGCTAGGCGGACAATCGAAGTCGAATGGGGACCTGCTTTTTGGAATTCTGACGAAGGGTGGGAAAGCCCAACCTCAATCCACCTGGGTTTGTATCAGGGCTTGGCTTCAGGCATGCCGAAAGCGCGCCCAAAATGTGAGTGGGCTTCAGCCCCGCGCTTCAGCGTAGGGAACGCTTACGGATGGGCGGTTATCCGCTCCAAACCTAATCCGGTTTAGCCGTGTGTGCGTCCGGCGGTTGGCTGGTTTTCGGCAGGTCGCAGATCCCCGGATCGACGGGCTTGTTCACCTCGACTTTGTTGACGGTAATGCTCAGCGAGAATTGCCCGCCAATATCCACGCCGATGGCATAAGGAACCATAAGACCTAAATCCGTCTTCCGGTAGTCGGAGAGGCTCGTCACGATGTTCACGTCCTGACCCTGGAACTTGCCCTTGCGGGTAATGGATTTGATCAGGTATGTCGCGGCGTCGAATACGTAGGTCGTTTCTACATGATCCTTCGTGGTCAGTTTGACGGTGTAGGTGTTGGCGTCTTTGCCCAGCAACTCCAGCTTGTTGCCATTGGCCGCGTAGTCGTGCAGGTCACCGCCCACGTAAATCTGGTTCTTGCCCACCTGGTACTGATCGTCGGGCATGGGCGTGGGACTGGTGATGCCCGCCATGGGATTCACGATCCATCCGCCTGTCGCGGTGTAGCACTGCACCATCTTCCCGCCGTTCAAGTCCAATTCCGAGCGGTAGGCCACACCCTCAACGGTCACCAACGTGCCCGCCATGTCGTTGTCCCCCATGTGGGTTGTGGTTTCCATCGAGATCGACTTCACCTGGCTGATCACGTCCTTGCCACCGACCGCGGCCACGTGCTTGGCCAAAATGTCGTCGGCGGTTTGCGCGCTGAGCGAAACCGCGCCGATGAAAGCTGAAAAAACAAAAATGCTGCGGCGGACTCTTTGCATGCTGTACCTTCGCCTTTCGCGTGCCTTGCCGACACGGGGCTTCTGTGGCAACAGTGTAGCCCAGAAGCGCAGATTGATTGCCCCAGAGAAGGCAAAAGCACAAGACACGGAAGGCGTATGGCAAGGGGGCTGATGCTGAATACAACGAATTCTGCTGGTCGCTATGATCGAATACTGCCACTCCATGCAATGTTTTGCTGCCGGGTGCCGGGTGCCGGGTGCCGGGTGCCGGGTGCCCCATGTCCCGATTCTGGGACATGGGATACCACGAACGTACGCCAACCGGCCTTGCATCAGGGCACGAGTTCACTCATGGCGAAACCGCCCGCTCATTTTTATCGAGAAATTAAGCACGCAGCGAAGCCGCACTCGGACCCCGCCTCACTCACACGCTGTCATCCTGAGCGAAGCGCGTTTGGGGCCCCATGATCGCTTCGCGATCATGGGGTCAGCGGCCTGACGCTGGGGGGGGAGTCGAAAGCCCGCCCTGAGCGCAGATTGTCCGCCGTGGCGGATGATCGGAGTCGAACGGGGATCTGCGGTTGCCTTTCGTCCTGTATCAGGGCATGAGTTCACTCATGCCGCAAACCCCCCACCCATTTTTCGAGAAATCAAGTGCGCGGCGAAGCCGCGATTAAACCTCGCCCGCCACATCCGCGTCACCGACTTCACCCAGCCCATCGACCTCTTCCAGCGCTGAAAGCTGCGAGCCCCCGACGCCGCATCTTCCAGCACGTAAGTTTGACCCGCGCCGTCAGCTAAGACTCATCTACACTTATAAGTTGCAGGCGCTGAGGTGTTCAATCGACCATCGCCACCCAAAAATGGCGGAGCCGAATCTTGGGGGAAATTGCAGACTTGTCGCGAGAGTGCGCCGATGACGAAACGGCAACACGTCGGTCGGCGTCTTCTTTGAAATCGAGGAGTTGTTCCGCTAACGACCAGTCTTCTCCCAACGCGTCTTTGCTCTCTACCTCATTTTCAATCCATCCATTGATTATTGACAGCCATTCGCGCAGGCTCCTCGACTGGACATATCCAACGATTACCGCAGTCGTCTGTTTAGCGCCATGAAGAGCGAGCTTGAAACGCTGAATTCCGCCGGATCTCTTGGTGCGTCCAGTCACATATTCCCGTTCGCGGTCTGCACTGGGCGCTGGCAACCGCTTTCCTTCAAAGACCAGGAACGGGTCGTAAATCGAGTGGTATGTCAGGCTGAGGATGGTCCCGGCCCTGGGAAGCGCGGAGATATCAACGCGACGACTGCCAGTCTGTTTCTCCTCGTGATGAAAGAAAACCATGGGAAATCGGTTTGAGGCAGCCACGTTGAGATATTTACAGAGCTGAGCGTTTAGGCGCTCTTCAGCATCTTCCGGGGAGCGATCCGGATCATCACGCCAAATAGCGAGTTCCGAATAAACGAATTCCAATGTCCGTTCGACGAGCGACGTTATGGGACCTTCAGTGATTCGGCCCTGACTTGAAATGTTCAAAGGAAGTACATCTGCCATCAGTAGCCCTGCCTCTGAAGATCCACCAAGGTTTCATCTGCGTCGCGAATCGCAGTGGAGGGAATCCAGTAGCGCAAGCGATCCGGCTTCACCAGAATGATGGTGTTGCCCTCGTAAAATCTAAGTATGCGAACGGTCCGCAGGGCGTCGCCATGCTTGGCGAAAACAAGGTTTTGCAATGTCTCGGCCCAATCTTCGGGCCAATCAAGGGTTGCATTATCGCCAAAACAGAATGCTTGGTAAGCAAGCCCCCCAAAGACGCCTGACTTGATCGGTTGTATATTTCCGTAGATGCTACCGAGTAGTTCGCGGAAGAGCTCTGAGTAGCGCCGAAATTCATTGAGTCCTACTTGCGCCTTCAGTAGTTCGGAATTCTGGCCAAGGCGCACATAGTCCGCCATATAATCGACCAACTCCGCGCAGAGTATTTTCTCCCAACTGCTCAAATCCCAGGAGATGCCGTCGCGAGGCCACGGAAGGACATCAAGATCGCGTTTGAGTATCGCTGTGGATTTGCCAGTCAGAACCTGCGTTCCAAAAAGCAGACAGAATGCCCGGAGCAATTTGCGATTGGCAACAAACATACGATAGAACTGCTCGAGCTTTGCCTCGTCAGATTCCTTCGCGTGTATACCCACGATTTTGTGCTTGTATGCCAAGAAGCCACGCCGGCGGTATGCGCAAGGTAATGATTCATTCTCCCTGATCATTACTATCGGCCCGGTGTATCGATTTGCCGTGTAGCACGACCTGAAGCGTTTCGCCCTTACGACTTCGATACGGGTATCATCGATTCCCGCCTCGGTTAACGCTTCTGTCGGCAGCAGTGGCTGGCCCGTTAGCCAAGGAGCGGGCTCTCGCTTGCCCGTCAGCGCCGCGATGTAGCCTTCACCATAATCCCACCCGTTTCGAGCAACGAAATCTCTTAACCTCGCTGTACTACCCACCCGAACGGCGAGACTGGAGAGGCGTCCGCCACCGAGGAGGTTTGCTCGCCAGATCCATGGATGAGCCCCCACTGTCGCTTGAGGTACGAGGTGAAGATCATAGTGATCGAGCTCGAACGCTATTCTCTCCTTTACGCTGAAGGTGCGACGAAAAGTCAGGTGGCGGATGCGATGATCGCCCTCGGGCTTGCGCGCGGAACACAGCACGGCCACTGTTTTTGCATCGGCTCCGTCATAAAGCTGGCGAATGGAAGTGAAATCCAGAATTGCCTCTGTAGTAGCCGCATCGAGAAATGACTGTTGGAACGAGCGGGCCTTTTCGTTGTATAAGAAGCCCTGCGGCTGGATGAGGCAGAGCCGCCCTTCATCCGACAGCAGCGACGTTGCTTGCTCGAGGATGAAATACGCCATCTGATTGTCGGGAACGGGGGCGGAGCGCTTTTGCTGCTTGCGGAACTGCAATGCCGCGTCATTCAGCCTTGACATGAAGGGAGGATTTCCAACCACGACAGAAAAGCGGTCACTACTTGCATCTCCCCGGCGAGACTTGAGCCACTCCGAAAAATCGCCAATTTGCAGATTGGCTCCCACCAGTTTGTCGAACCGCAACTCCCGCCAGATAACGTTGGGCTGAAGCGCGTCGCAAATCGCGAGCGCGAGACTGAACGCCGTCAGATGGACGGCTTCTTCCTGCAATTCCACTCCGAAGATGCTCTGTTTGAGGATTCTCTTCAGCGTGGCGACTTCCGGCTGTTCCCAATTGTTCTTGCTCCGCCAGAAATGCACGAGCCGGCGAAACGCACCGACAAGAAAAATTCCCGAACCGCAGGTCGGATCCAAAACGCGCTCTTGACCTGTGAGACTCTTATACGGCATCACATAGTCGAGCAGGAGCGTGGCGACCATCGGAGGCGTAAACACGGCCCCTTTGCCCTTTTGCGCGAAATGCTGGTAGAGGTGGCTAAGCACCTCGACTGGAATATGCCGAAAGGAAAACTGCTCCCATAAATACCGCTGGGAGCCAAGCGTTTTTCCCTCCACAAGATCCGCGAAGCGGCGAAGAGCTTTCACAGTAAGGCGCTGCCCGGTCTCGGGAAGCTCAAAGACGTCGCCATTGAACTTTCTTTCCAGCTTGGCCAGCAACTCTCGGATCGTTTCCGGTGATCCCTGCCGCAATAAATCAAAAAAGGAAGTCGCCCCGGTTTGGAACTGTTTGAACCAATCTTTTGGGAAAACGCTTCGATCCTCGAGATATTTAATCAGAATCGTCAGGAGCAGAAGCCGACGAAGAACGGGTTGATTGTGACCTTCGATCTCCTCGTCGGTTTCCACAACTGCACGGATGAGTTGCTGGTGCGCAGCTTTTTCTGATTGTGCGAGTCCGGAATTTGACGGGTCGTCCCAGAAGGTGCCGTCGCTGAGGCGAAATGCCGAGAATCGACTCAGCTTATCGTCGCGTAGAGCGAATGAGATCTGCTTAGCGATCTCAATTCTTTCCGCCGGACCATATTCGATTCTCGAGTCCTTCCAGAAATCGGGCCCGCGAGCACAACTCAGGACGTCGACTCGCGTTTGCCATCCGACATAAAGCAGTGGAGAAAAGCCGTTGAGCCAAAGTCTGCCGTGAAGCCTCGCCAGCCGAGCTTCATCGATGTGATCATCGCTGTTGTCGATCACACAGGCAGCGGGCTGTGAAGACCTGCCATCCGCGAACCTTCGGAAAAAGACATAATCAATCTCACCAATATCCCGCGCCTGCCATATCGCGTACTGTTCCTCGATCCTCTCTGGCAACTCGCCCTTGACGGCTACAAGTCCGGGCAATGAGCCAGTCGGCGTAAAGTGAAGAATCTCGAGAACGGTGCTCATAGGCTAAGAAACCGGATTACAGCTCGTGCAACACCTTGGATCGAAAGACCAACCGTCGGGACGAGATCCGGGTAGAGCGGATTCTCTGCCCGCAGCCACGTCTCTCCATCCCGTCGTACCAGAGTTTTGAGCGTCGATTCATTATCGATGATCGCGGCGACGATCTCACCGCTTCGGGGTGACTGTTCTTGTTCGACAAGCACGATGTCACCATCGAGGATTTGGCGTCCGGCCATGGAGTCTCCGCGAACTCGCAGAGCAAATGCCTTCGTGCGGTCGCGAATGCCGAATGCTGTTGGATCGATTGGCAGACGAGCCTCGAGCTCAGACGGTGAGTCGCTCGGATACCCGGCGGAAATACACCCCAGCAGGGGAACTCCCGACGATCTTCCCGTCAATTTGATTGCCCGCGCCTGGCCCCTCTCACGGATCAAGTAGCCCTTCCGTTGAAGTGCCGCAACGTGGTCTGCCGCCGCCTTCGGGCTTCGATAGCCCAACCTCTTACAAATCTCACGATAAGTCGGCGCAGTCTCACCCGCTGCCATACGCGACTCCACGAATTCAAGGACTCGCTGCTGCGCTGGGGTCAACGTCTCAGGCATACTATACATTTGTATAGTACAAGGGCCATATTGACAAGAAGTTTTTTTCTGGTCCACCGCTGAAAGTCGGCATGATCACGCGGCGACTCGTCCCCTAAGCTCTAGGTTCCGCAGTCCCCTAAATCCCGCTGCCAACCCCCGCGCCCCGCCCGCCTGTCAACCCCCCACACAGCCCGCCGCCGCCCCGCGAACCCGCTAACCCTTTGATTCGCCACCGGATCCCCGCTCCCCGATTTCTCTCCCAACTTTGCAGATTATTTGCCCCATTTGGCGCACAATCATTCCATGATCGACGACCAGACCAGAACCGCTCCCGCACTGGCTTCCTCTCTGCCGCGCGCTGTTTTTCTGATCCCTGATCCCTGTTCCCTGATGCCTGCTCTTACCCCCCCACCCCCCTATGCCCTCGAAAAACGGGCTGTGAAACTGTGAAACCGCGAGCGCCGCGAACCTCAACCAAATCAAGCCCATACGCGCACCGCGCCGGAGCCTCACAGAAACACAGAAACTGGCTAACTGTGAGCGTTGTGGAACTCGCGCCGAATCAAGGCACTGCAGACAATGCCTTCACAGTTTCACAGTTCCGTTTTTGGTTTCTTAAATGTGCTCTTTGAACGTGTTTTCCGCTCGGTGAATCTCACCTGAAAGCTGACATCTGAAAGCCGAAAGCTGATCGCTGATCGCCTGTGCGAAAATCATCCTTTGCACACGCAAGCCAACTTCCGCCTGCTCATTGTCCGCTTGGGCGCAATGGGCGACATCCTGCACGCGCTGCCTGCTGTAACGGCTCTGCGCCTCGCACATCCCGATTGGGAAATCGGCTGGGTTGTGGAACCGCGCTGGCAACCGCTGCTAAGGGCAGGGAACAGGGAACTAAAGGCAGGGATCAGGGAACAGGAAACAGGGATCAGCGCGGCCCGAAGCGCTGCAGCGTCCGAACGCGGCTCGTCAACGCCCGTTCGCGATCCCGCAATGCCCGTCCGCGATCCCGCAATGCCGGTTGTCGACCGTCTTCACTTCGCCGCCAGCCGCGAGTGGAAGCGCCATCCGCTGAGCCCGAAAACCCCGCGCGAGATCAGCGCCTTGCGCCGCGAGCTCCGCGCCGCTGGCTACAACGCAGTCCTCGACCTTCAGGGCGCAATTCGCTCCGCGGTCATCGCCCGCATGTCCGGCTGTTTTCGGCGCATCGGCGAGGCTGCGCCGCGCGAGTGGCCCGCGCAATGGCTCTTCACCGAGCGCGTGGCTACGCGCGCAGCGCACGTGATCGAGCAGGATGTGGAGGCTGGCCTCGGCCGTCGCCGGTGACGCTCTCGCTCCAGCCATCCCGAATATTGCCGCGTTGCTGCCCATCGATGCCGAGGCTGAAACCTGGTGTAGTTCCTGGCTCGCTGCAACCATCCCCGGAGCTTCGCGGCCCATCGCGCTCATCACTCCCGGCGCCGGCTGGGGCGCAAAGCGCTGGCCGCCCGAGCGCTACGCCGCCGTCGCTGCGGGACTCGCCGAGCGCGGCCTCCACGTCGTGGTCAACGCCGGCCCCGGCGAAGAGCCGCTTGCCGAAGCGATCGCCACCGGCGGTGCAGTTCCACTCACCGCTACGCTCCCGCAGTTGATCGCGCTCACGCGCCGCATCGCCCTGTGCATCGGCGGAGACACCGGCCCGCTGCACCTGGCCTGCGCCCTCGGCCGCCCTGTCGTCGGCATCTACGGACCCACCGACCCTAGCCGCAACGGCCCTTACGGCACGCGCGCCCGGGTACTGCGCAGCCCCGACAGCCACCGCGACCACTCCCGCCGCGCCGCACCTGATCCCGGCCTGCTCACTATCGCGCCCGGCGACGTGCTCCGCGCCGCCGACGAGCTCCTGGCGGAGGAGAATGCCCGATGACTGGCGACAGCACTCCCGCTAAGGCCAGCTCGATGCAATCCTGGCAGAGGATCGCGCGCCGCATCCGCGTCCCGCTGGGATTCTTGACCGCCGCTGTCTATCTCGTCGAAGTTGCCCGCCGCGCGCCACACCCGGTCGCCATCGCGTGGAGCCTGGCATTGGTTCTTCCCGGCCTGGCGCTGCGCGCAGCCGCAGCCGGCACGGTGAAGAAGGATCGCGAACTTACCGTCACCGGACCCTATGCCTACACCCGCAACCCGCTCTATCTTGGCTCCGCACTTATCGCCGCCGGCTTCGCGCTGGCGCTGCTCAGTTGGCCGGTGGCATTGCTGCTCGCGGCTGGATTCGCGGCAATCTACCTCCCGGTCATCGCCGCCGAGGAGCGATTCCTGCAGACCGCGTTCCCCGAATTCGAAAGCTACCGACGCAGCGTGCCGCGCTTCATCCTCCGCCTCACTCCGGCAAAGCCCTATCATGTGAAGGACGTATCGGCCGTTTCCCAGACAGTTACCCAGGCCCCTGCTGGCGGCTTCTCCTTCGCGCTTTACCGCAAGCACCGCGAGTACAATGCTGCATTAGGGGCCGTGCTGCTTTACCTGAGCCTGCTCTTCCTGCGGCCGGCGCTGGAAAACTTCCTGCGCGCGGTGCGATGAGCGCTTTCCAAATCCATGAAGTCCAACGAGATGGGTCAGGTCAATCCATAAGGAGCCGTGCGGAACATTGAAGACAGGCGCGCATGCAGTCACCCTCTTTTGCGCTCTTATCCTGGCGGCAACCTCGGGCGGCCAGGATCCTGCCATCCTTGCCCCTCCGCGCTCCGGCTTCAGCTTCCCCCAAAGGCAAACCCTCACCTACGCCGTGGATTGGCGCGTCTTTCCCGCCGGTTCAGCCGTGGTCCACTTTGAGGCGGCGGGCGACCGCGAGCGCATCATCGCCTCCGCTTACACCAGTGGCGCCATCAACCTCCTCTTTCATGTCACCGACAACTTTCAGTCCGACTTTGACCGCGAGAAGGGCTGCACCTACGATTTCGATAAGCAAACGGTCGAGGGCCGCCGCCAGATCAACTCATCCCTCCACCTCGACTACGCCGGCTCAAAATCCATCCTCGACGAGAAGAACATGGTCAATGGCCAGACGAAGCACCTGGAATCAGCCGTGCACGGCTGTCTGACCGATCTCCTCAGCGGCGTCTTCTACGCCTCTTCGCAGCCCATGACGCTGGGGCGCAACTTCGTCATCCCCGTGGTTGACGCTATGCGCACGGTCATGGTCACGATGAAAGTGGAGAGCCGCGAAGAGATCAAAACCAGTCTGGGCACCTTCAAAACCCTGCGCGTGCAGCCCACCGCCGACGCGGGCGTAGTGAAGAACCGCGGCAACATCTGGATATGGTACACCGACGACGATCGTCATCTTCCGGTGCAGATGCGCGCGCGGCTTTTCTGGGGCACCATCACCTTTCGGCTCATTGGCGACGAGTACAAGTAGATTCAACTCAATTTGTCCATGCTGTCGTGAGGGGCGAAGGTTGCCGCCGCAGTTGCTGCAAGGCTGGCGCGAATTTTAGGCAAAGCATTCCTCTCTGCCGTCTCCGCGCGGCCGCAGTTCCGCCGGGGCCCCTGAAGATCAGGGCTTTTTTGGTGGTGTCACCGGGGTCTTGGGCGGGGCTGAGGTTTTGAGGTACATGATCTTCTTCGTCCCACCCTCACAACTGCCGACCACCTTACCTTCCGCGCTCTTGTCCTTGGCCACGATCTCCAGCGTGTACGCTTTCACGCCGTTTGCTTCCAGCTTCTTTGCGATCTCCGCCTTCAACACTTCACAAGGCTTTGGCCCCTGTGGATAAGCCAACCCCGGCGCGAAAGACAGCAGAACAACAGCCGCCGCGATTTTCATGGAGCGATCTCCTTCGATTGGATGCCAGGAAGAATTTGGGGCAAATCCTAGCGCATTCAGATTGCTTGCGTCAATCTTCGTAGTGACGGGCCCGGTTTCCCATCTCCTACGGAGTGTGTCGAGCCGGAGAGACGCATTGGGCGTCGGCGCGCCGATCTTGACGCATCTTTGTTTTTGCGGCCAGGGTGAGAACGTTAACGCCCCTCCACATCTGCGCGATCTGACCACTGTTTCCTACCCACGGTGCACTGCCTTCCGGTGTACACTTTTCCTTCGCGCGGGCGCGCACCTCGCGCCGTGCGGTGAGGCATTCCATGCGCAGACCTGCTCTTGTCCTGATTCTTGCGATAGCCTTCGTCTTTCCGGCGCTTTCAAGCGCTCAGTCCGCGACGCCCAAGCGCCCGATGACCTTTGAGGACATGATGCAGATGAAGCGCCTGGGCGAAACTGCCGTATCGCCGGACGGCAAGTGGCTGGCGTACAGCGTGACGACTGTCAATTTGGCGCAGAACACCAAGACACCGGAGCTGTGGCTGCAGGCGATCAAAGGCGGCGAACCCTTCAAGCTGGCCGTCGGGCAGCCGGGCGACGCCGATCCGCAGTTTGCACCGGACGGGAAGAGGATTTTGTTCCTGAGCAGCCGCGAGGGCGGGCAGCAGGTGTGGATCGCGGACTTCGATCCAACGACGGGCGCGGCGAGCAACGCGAAGAAGCTCACGGCGATTGCGACCGAGGCCGACAACGCGAAGTGGTCGCCGGATGGTAAATCGATTGTGTTCACGTCGGCGGTGTATCCGGATTGTCCGGCGATTGCGACGGCGGACTTTGCCACCGGGAACAAATGCAATGCAGATCGCGACGCGGCGCTGGCCGCGAGCCCGGTGAAGGCGATGATTTTTACCCGCCTTCTCTATCGCCACTGGGATCACTACACGGGCGACAAGCGGAGCCACCTCTTTCTGGTTTCGGTTGACACAGGCGCGATGCGCGATCTGAATCCCGGCGACACGCACGATGTGCCGCCGTTTTCGCTCGAGGGCAGCGACTGTGGCTGCGACATCTCGCCAGACTCGAAAGAGCTGGCGTTCACGGAGAAGCTGGTGGACGATGAGGCAATCTCAACGAACTCGGATATCTTTACGCTGGATCTGGCTGATCAAAATGCGAAACCGGTGAAGGTGTCGACGTCGCCGGGTGGGGATTCGGATCCGGGGTACTCGCCGGACGGGAAGTGGCTGGCGTGGCGGAGCCAGGCGCGGGCGGGGTATGAGAGCGACAAGTTCAGGCTCGTACTTTATGACCGAGAGAAGAAGACGATCCGGGATCTGTTACCGAAGTTTGACAATTGGGTCGACGAGTTTGCGTGGGCGCCGGATTCGAAAAAGATCTATTTCACATCAGCCGTGGCGGGCGAAGAACCTCTCCTTGTCGCCACATTCGACGGGGCCGTACAAACTGTGAGTGACAAAGGGAGTTTTAGTGACCTCCATCCGCTTCCGGACGGCCAAGCGATTGCGGCGAACCGCATGACGATTTCCTCGCCAAGCGAAATGGTGGCGATTGGCACTTCGTCTGGTAATCCGAGCGCGGACGCACGGATCAGTATTCCGGGAGTTCCCGGGACAGCGAATTTCGGCTCGATTTCAGTGAGCCAGATCCAACAAATCACAAACCTGAACACCGAGCTCGTGTTTCTCCAGCTCGACCTGCCCGCAATGGAGTCGTTCTGGTTTACGGCGAAGGACGGGACGAAGCTCGAAGGCTTCCTCATCCGGCCGCCGGGGTTCGATGCGACGAAGAAGTATCCGGTGAAGTTTCTGATTCATGGTGGGCCGCAGGGCAACTGGGGCGACGACTGGAGCTATCGCTGGAACGCGGAGCTGTTTGCGGCCAACGGTTACGTGGTCATCATGATCAATATGCGGGGATCGACGGGATACGGTCAGGCCATCGTCGAGGGCGTGAGCGGCGATTGGGGCGGCAAGCCGTTTACCGACCTGATGGAGGGACTCGACTACGCGGAGCAGCACTATCCCTTCATCGACAAGAACCGCGAGTGCGCGCTGGGCGCAAGCTACGGCGGATACATGGCCAACTGGGTGCTGGGCCACACGAACCGCTTCAAGTGCATCGTGACGCACGACGGCATGTTCAATCCCGAGTCGGCCTACGGGACAACGGAAGAACTTTGGTTCAATGAGTGGGAGTTCAGAGGCAAGCCCTGGGACTATTATGGGAAGCCGGACAGCGAAAATCCCTACCGCAAGTGGGCGCCGATGCTCTCGGCCAAGAACTTCAAGACGCCTACGCTCGTCATCCACGGCCAGCTCGACTACCGGCTCGACGTGAGCGAGGGATTCCAACTCTTTACCACGTTGCAACGGCTCGGCGTGCCGAGCAAGATGCTGTACTTTCCGAACGAGGGCCACTGGGTACTGAAGCCGCAGGATGCGCAGCTCTGGTATAAGACGGTGAACGATTGGGTCGATCAATGGACGGGAAAGACAGGGAATAGCCAATAGCCAATAGGGAATAGGAAGAATCATGGGCCATGGACCGTGGATCGTGCACCGGGAACCCTGGATCGTGAACCGTGGATCGTGAATAGAAGAAGGATCGATGGCGCTTAGACAAAGAGCCGCGAAGAAAAAGGCGCCGCTGGGCGAGGCGGCGCTGTATGGCTATGCGGTGCGGGCGCTAGCGCGGCAGATGCGCACGGAGGTTGAGCTACGGCGGCTGATGACGGCGCGGGCTGAGCCGGGTGCGCAAGGCGAGGCGGCGGTCAGGGCGGCGATTGCGCGGCTGAAAGATCACGGCTACCTCGACGATGCGTCCTTCGCCGAAACCTACGCGCGGCTACGCCAGGAAAACGAAAAGCTGGGCGCGCGGCGCGTGCGGCAAGATCTTCAGCGGAAGGGAATCCGCACGGAGCTGATTAACGAGACGGTTGAGGCGCGGTACGGCGGCGCGAATGAGGAGACGCTGGCGCGCGAGCACCTGGAGAGGAAGCGAATCCGGAAGCCCACGAACGAGAAGGAGACCGCGCGCGTGATGCGGCGGCTGATTGCTGCCGGCTTCTCCACCGGCGTGATTTACAAGATCCTCCGCCAGTGGGACGTGCCCGCCGAATCCCTGGCCGCGCTTGACAACCTGGACGCCGAACCGCGCGAAGATTGACGGCGCCGGATGCGCTCCACGCTGGCCGCCCTTTACACTAAAAGAGCCATGCAATACCGCTCGGGAAATGAGATACGCGAGCTGTTTCTGCGCTTCTTTGAGTCGAAGGGGCACCGGAGGGTGCACTCTTCGTCGCTGGTGCCAGCAAACGACCCGACGCTGCTGTTTACCAACGCCGGCATGAACCAGTTCAAAGACCTTTTTCTGGGCGCAGAGAAACGCGACTACAAGCGGGCCACGACATCGCAGAAGTGCGTGCGCGCCGGCGGCAAGCACAACGACCTCGAAAACGTGGGCTTCACGCGGCGGCATCATACGTTCTTCGAGATGCTGGGGAACTTCTCGTTCGGCGACTACTTCAAGCGCGATGCGATCCGGTTCGCGTGGGAGCTGGTGACAAGCGAGGAGTGGTTCGGAATTGCGAAGGACCGGCTCTACGTGACGATTTTTGAGGGCACGGCCGACGTTCCGCGGGACGACGAGGCGGAGAAGTACTGGCTGGAAGTGGGCGTGCCGAAGGATCGCATTGGCGAGAACGGGCTGAAAGACAATTTCTGGCAGATGGGCGAGACGGGGCCGTGCGGGCCGTGCTCGGAGATTTTTTACGACATGGGGATCGAGGCGGCGGAGACGACCGGGCCAGATGGAAAGGGAATTGACAAGCCGTTTGGGCAGGACGACGCGCGGTACGTGGAGATCTGGAACCTGGTGTTCATGCAGTTCGAGCGCTCCGTGGTGATGGATGCGGCGGGAAAGACGACCGGGTACAAGCTGGCTCCGCTGCCGAAGCCGTCGATTGATACGGGGATGGGGTTGGAGCGCGTGGCGGCGGTGCTGCAGGGCAAGGTGAGCAATTTTGAGACGGATTTGTTTGTTCCGTTGATTGTGCGAGCGGCCGAGTTGACAGGGCTAGAGGAGCTGCACGAACTTGACGATTTAAAGAAGATTATTGCAGAGCCTAGATTCAGAGAACTCTCGGAGCTAATGGACAAAGCGCCGGACATGCTGGATGAAGCGACACGAATATCGTTAATCGAGAGCGCCAGTCTCCGCATCATTGCTGATCACGCCCGTGCCGCCACGTTTCTGATCAATGATGGCGTGGTGCCGTCGAATGAGGGGCGCGGGTATGTTCTGAGAAAAATTCTGCGGCGGGCGATTCGTCATGGGCGGCAATTGGGGCAGGAGAAGCCGTTTCTCTTCGAGATGGTCTATGCGGTGCGGGATGAGATGAAGGACGCGTATCCGGATTTGGTCGATTCGGCCTCGCGCGTGGCAAAGGTTGTAAAGGCGGAGGAGAAGCAGTTCGATCGAGTGCTGCGGATTGGGTACACGAAGCTTCAGGAATATCTCGACAAGGTTCGTGGACCGATCCTCGGCATGGACAAAGCTGCGGCAGAGATTGAACGAATTGTGGCGCGAGGAAGGAAGCAGATCGGCTCGAAGGAAGTTCGGGAGAAATTGGATCAGATTGAAGCCCAAGCTCTAAAAATCCATCAGTCTGCTGAGAACCTCGACATCAGTGTCTTGAAGGTTGAGGAGGCGTATAACCGCGTATTGGACGAGTTGCGCGGCGTGATGAGCGAGAAAGCCACTGGTGGTGTTCTTTCCGGAAGTGATGCGTTCCACTTATATGAGACTTACGGGTTGCCGCTCGACTTTATGGTGGATGCGGCGCGCGACGCGGGGATTGTGTTCGACCAGGAGGGATTCGAGAAGGCGCGCGCGGAGGAGCAGGCGCGGGCGCGGGCGAGTTGGAAAGGCGGGAGCCAGAAGACGGCGAGCCCGGCGTTTCGCGATTTGCCGAAGACAGTTTTCGAGGGGTACCGGCAACTGGAATCTACAAACTGCGAAGTGCTGGCGATTGTGAAGGGCGGAGTGGGTGTACCGGCGGCAAAGGCAGGCGATGAGGTTGAAGTGGTGCTGGACCATACGAGTTTTTACGGCGACTCGGGCGGGCAGATTGGGGATACCGGAGTTTTTCTGACGGTGGACGGAAATTCTACCGTGGCGGAAATCATTGGCTGCGTGCTGCCGGTGCAGGGAGTGAGGGCGCACAAGGCGATTTTGAAGCAGGACCTGGCCGTGGGCGACCGCGTGAGTACGGTTGTGGACGGGGTGCGGCGCGATGCGATCCGGCGCAACCACACGGGCACGCACCTGCTGCACGCGGCGCTGCGACAGGTGCTGGGCACGCATGTAAAGCAGGCGGGGTCGCTGGTGGCTCCAGACCGGCTGCGCTTCGATTTCTCTCATTTTGCGCAGGTGGCAGACGAGGAGTTGCAGGAGATCGAGGACATAGTGAATCGCGAGGTGCTGGCCAACTCGCGCGTGGAGACGCTCGAAGACGTTCCCATCGATGTGGCCGTGAACGAGTACCACGCCATGGCGTTGTTCGGCGAGAAGTACGGCGACAAAGTGCGCGTAGTGAAGCTGGCGGATGGATTCTCGACCGAGCTCTGTGGCGGCACGCACACAGCGGCCACGGGCGAGATCGGGTTGATGAAGCTGACGAGCGAGGAGTCGGTTTCGTCGGGCGTGCGGCGCATCGAGATGATTAGCGGCACAGGTTCGCTGGACACGTTCCGGCGCGACTTTGAGCTGGCGCAATTTGCTTCGTCGATTGTGTCCGCGGACGGCAATCTTGCAGAGGGGTTGCGAAGCAAGCTAGCGGCACAAGAAGACGAGCTGAAGCGGCTGCGGCGGGAAGTTGAAGAGATCAGGATGAGGTCGGCTGCCGGAGGACTGGACGAGGCGGTTTCCCGTGCTGTTGAAGTAAAGGGCGTGAAGGTGCTGACGCATCGCGCCGACGAGCTGGAGCGCGGGCAGTTGCGGACGCTGGTGGACAATCTCAAGACGAAAATCGGCGAGGGCGTCGTCGTGTTGGCATCGGCGCAGCCGGAGGGCAAAGTTGCGATGATTGCCGGCGTGACGCCGGGGCTGACGAAGCGCATCCAGGCGGGCAAGCTGGTGGGCGCGGTGGCGCAGATTGTGGGCGGATCGGGCGGCGGCAAGCCGGAGATCGCTGAGGCTGGCGGCAAGGATCAGGCGCAGATTGACGCAGCGCTGAAAGCCGCGCCGGGGATTGTGGGAGAGTTGCTGGGGTAGAGCAGTCAGCTTTCTGTAAGAACAAGAATCGAAATCGCTGCTGGTTCGAGATGGTGCTTGCCCATCCGCGCGGTGAAGAAGGCCGCAGGGATGGGCAGGCTTCGATTGGGGTTGAATGGTGCGAGTTAGCGGAGCTTGAAGTTATACCCAACGCCAATGGAGATGATGGGGTAGACCTGGAACGGGTTCAGGTCACTCTTGTATTTGGCAATCTGGGCGGCAAGGTTGGATTGTACCGTTGCGTCGGTGCCTGCGTTGACGCAGGTGGGGCCGGGGGGGTTGCTGTTGGCATCAAGCTGAGTGAGGCAGGCACTGCCCGCGAGGGTCATGTTGAGGGTGGGCGCGCCGGTGAAGACGGCGCCGATTTCGAACGGAACCGAGAAGTGACCGCCCCTGCGGGAGATGAGGTTTCCCCAGCCAGTGGTCATGGAGAAGGCCTGCTGCCGGGTGTTGAAACCCAGGGCGGCGGTGGCGTTGATGGGATTGGCGGATTCGGAGTAGTACCTTTGTCCGTTCAGGGTGAAGCTCTGTCCGGCGGGCGCGATGCCAGTTGCCGAAATTCTGTTCTGGTTGTAGACGACGGCCCCGGGACTCAACCGGAAGCCATGGTTCGGCCAGGGGTAGAAGTCGAGAGAGACGCCGGCGGAGGCGAGGTTCAATTTGCCGCTGACGCTGATGCCGTTGGATCCGTTCTGGTCGTTGATGGTGGCGTTGTTGACCGTGTAGGTGAAATAGTTGCCGATGCCGCGGATATTGAGGTAGCGGTTGGCATTCACGGCGGCCTGCATGTTGATGCCCATGAGCGAGACTCCACCGCTCAAGGCCAAGCGCGAGAAGGGCGCGGGCGAGCCGTTTCCGCGGGCGGGAGCAACCGGCTGCGGCGTGGCGGCGGATGGGGCGGCCGAGGCGCCGGGCGTTAGCAATGAGTCAGATACAAAAGGCGTTTGCGCGAGCAGGCCTGCGGATGCGGCCAGCAGCGTAATCGCCAGGCATAGAGCGGTTTGTTTCACGAAGCCTCCAATCTGTTCAGCAACGGATATGACCATTGCATTGGCGATCCTTCAGCGGAGATGAGCCGGAGTGCCTTGGCCCTCAAAAATAACAAGCACACTGGCACGCCTCTGCCAGAATGGGAATTTGAGTTCCAATCTAGCAACGCACCTAACGCGGGGCAATACACAGAAAGGGTTACTGAATCTCATCTGTTACCCCAGGAATAGGAAATTGCGCCGCGGGCGCTGGGCGCTCAAGATGTCGTAACCTGAGCCTATGGCGAAGCTGGGCGACGATCCCGCGAAGATCGCATCGCTGCGCAAGAGGTTGCTGGACTGGTACGGGCGCAACCGCCGCGACCTGCCGTGGCGGCGCAGCAGGGATCCCTACGCAATCTGGGTTGCGGAGATCATGCTGCAACAAACGCGGGTGGCCGTCGTCGTGGAGCGCTACCAGGCGTTTCTTGAACGCTTTCCCACCCTCATCTCGCTGGCGCTGGCGCCGGAACAGGATGTGCTGGCCATGTGGAGCGGACTGGGCTACTATCGCCGCGCACGCATGCTGCACAAGGCGGCGCAGTTTGTGGCCAGCCATCTTGGGGGCAATCTGCCGGCTCGGGCGGAGCAACTGCGCGCTCTGCCCGGCATCGGCGTCTATACGGCCGCGGCGGTGGTCAGCATCGCTCACGATGAGCCGGTGGCGGTGGTGGATGGAAATGTGGAACGGGTGCTATGCCGCTTCGCGGGCTGGGGGGCGGGCAGCCGCACAGGCGGCGGCGCCGCGCTGCGGCGGAAGATCGAAGAACTGGCGCGGCGGCTTCTGGATGAGGCGCGGCCGGGCGATTTCAACCAGGCGATGATGGAGCTGGGAGCAACCGTTTGCACACCGCGCAATCCGCAATGCCCGGTGTGTCCCCTGACGGCAGAATGCAAGACGCGCGGCGAACACAAGACGTCTGGTCGCGCCCCGATGACCAGCTGCGTGGTGGCCTATGCGCTCTCAGTGCGCACGAGCCCTGTACCCGGCCAGCGGCGCGGCCCAAGCACCCGCGAAGTGTTGTTGGAGCATCGGCCCGCGCATGTGACGGTGATGCCGGAAATGTGGGAGCTGCCCATGCTGCTTCATCCCGAGGTTCCGGCGAAGGAGCTGCGCATCACGCTCCGCCACGCCATCATGCACGTCAACTACTACGTGCGCATTCGCACCGTCTTTGAGGACGACGTGGAGGCATTGACCGTAACGGGTGGCGAGCGACGCTGGGTGACGCTGCGCGAGGCCGCGACGATGGCGCTCACGGGCCTCACACGGAAGGTTCTGGCGCGCACCCGCCTGTTGCCGTCGCCTCAGTTCCTGGTTTCTGCTGCGCCGAAAGATCAGGCCGCACTCCGATAGGTCAATCGGCCTGCACTCATTCACGCATCTCGCGGAAAGACGAGTTCGAACGGAGATCCCAGGCGGCGCAAGTCCGTTCCGGCGTTCTTGTCCGCCGGCATTCCTTGACCATCGAAAAACTCCTCTCTGCTTGGCTCAACAGCGCCGGAAATGGGGTGAAAACTGGCCTCCGCAGCGGGAGAGTCCCCATTAACCAATTGAGGTAATAATAAACTTGACACACAAGATGAATTGCGCTATTCTGTCTTTGGATAGAAGGTGCGAAACATGAAAAAGCCCGTAACTCTCCAGCAGGCAATAGTTTACTTCGGCGATGCTGAGCGCGCATTTGATTACGCGAAGTGGCTCCGCTGGCCCGATGGGAAGGTTACGTGCCCACGGTGTGGGTCGGATTCCAACTCCTTTGTGAAGACGCGGAAACTTTGGTTCTGCAACGGCTGCAAAAAGCAATTCACGCTCAAAGTCGGCACGATCTTTGAGGATTCCCCGATTGGGCTGGACAAGTGGATGGCGGCATTTTGGATGCTGGTCAACTGCAAAAACGGAGTGAGCAGCTACGAAATCCACCGTTCCTTGGGAGTCAGTCAAAAGTCGGCATGGTTTATGCTCCACCGGATCAGGGAAGCGATGAAGTCCGGAACCTTTGTGAAGATGGGCGGACAGGATGGCGGACCTGTCGAAGTGGACGAAACCTTTGTCGGCGGCAAGATCAAGAACATGCATCTGAACAAGCGGCCCGTAGGACCTGGATTCAGCGGCATCGCCACGGGGCATACTGCCAAGGCTATCGTTATGGGGATGCTGGACCGGGAGACGCGGCAAGTTCGCGCCAGAGTCATCCCCGATGTGCACCGCGAAACTCTGCAAGACGAAATCCTCAAGCACGTTGAGAAGAAATCTTCCGTCTACACAGATAGGGCGAAGGGGTATCACAGCCTTGCCGAGCGCGATTTCGTGCATGAGACAGTGAACCATCTGGAGGAGTACGTTCGCGGGCAGGTTCACACAAACGGGATTGAGAACTTCTGGAGCCTGTTGAAGCGGACTCTCAAAGGCACCTACGTTGCGGTTGAGCCGTTCCACCTTGACCGCTATGCCACTGAGCAGGTTTTCCGTTTCAACAACCGGGCGACGAAAGACAATCCGCTCACCGATGAGGATCGCTTCGCGCTGGCGATGACTCAGGCCGTAGGCCGTCGCCTCACCTATGCCCAACTGACGGGCAATGGGGCGGACTGACACACGCCTCAGACGATTTGGACGCGGCAAGCGCATCACTTCTCGCTGTCTCCCTTCGGGGCCGGAGTCTTCTTAGATTCCGGTTTCTTTGCCACTACCGATTTCGGAATGCGAAAGAGCTTCATCATTCCTTCCTCGAAGTTCCTCCGCGCTTCCGCTCCGCTGACGTAGATATGCTTCATGTTGGCCTCTGCAATTCCAGGTTCCACTTGTCTTGTCCTTTGTTCTCGACGAACACACTGAAGCGCTTAAGAGTTATCTCCTTTTCAATGATCGAGACCTGAATTTCCCTGATCCTCATAAATGTAAGTTCTAAAACCTTTGGGCTAGGCACTAAAACCGCTGCATCAAGCCGTGGACGGAAGGGGCGCTCGCTTGGATTCTCCATCGTTAGCCAGAGCGGCCCAGCCAATCCTCCTGGCAGGGTACCAAGCAATATCCCGCGCCTCTGCCCAATCTTAATTCCGATTTTGTGTGCGAATTCGTCCAACCAGTACGCAGTTGCCACTGTGGCAAGAGTTCCGTTTTCTCCCCGATAGGTGAGAGAGGCGATGGCAGAGTCAATTGCTTTACCAGCCTTCCCTTCCTCTGGTACTTCGTTCTGTATCCAGGCCACGGCTCCAAGTACATATTCAACGGTCCCCGGCAGCGCCATCTGCCAGACGGTGTGCGTCCTGTGCAGGAAATGAAAACTCGGCTTGTCAACGATAAGTCGAACTTCGCGAGCCTGAAATGCTTGCTCTTTCCTGTCGTTCGGGATCGAAGCTGTTTGCGTGACTGTCGGGGAATTATTGAATACTGGATTGACCTGCACGTTTATCGGTGCATGAATCGAAGAAGGCGATTGAGGCTGCGGCTCCCCCGCCTTTGTCCCCTTCGGCCAGACGAATCCAAGAACCAAAATCAGCGCACCGAGAGCAAACAGCGCGAGTACTACATACGGATGCGCCCTGATTTGATCAGGCCACCCAGACGCATACAGACCGGCCGAGAGCACCATTAGCGACCCTCCAGTGCTCTTAGCGCTGATCCGAATGTCCATCGTCTGTTGGGGAAATTGTCCTCTATGACGCTCTTGTGCGTCAAGTTTATTATTCCCCCAATTGATTACGGGGGGTGCCTCCCCCGGCGTCTGAAAATAAGTGCAGTGGTTTCAGAGGGCTAGCGCAAGTAAGGTGCGCCATCCGCCTGATTCCAGGTGACTTAATCGCAGATATGTCTCCGCAAAGGAGTTAAAAGACAGTTGTCAGTTGTCAGTGGTCAGTGGACAGTGAGCAGCCGCTAGCCATTAATCGGTAGCTCGTAGATCCTTCGGCTTCGCTGGTCTGGACGTCGATCATGGAATGAGTATGCGCCAAATGGGGGAAATGACCTGCAAAGTGCCGGCGAAAAATAATTGGCATGGAATCATAGAGATGCGTGAGTACGAGTGGGCCGGCGCTCTTGACAAAGGGGAAACATGGACCAAGGGACCCTTCGACTTCGCTCAGGGCAGGCTGCGGGACCAAGGGAACGAGGGAACGAGAAGACAGGGAATAGCCACCCCAACGACGAGGGCCTGTCGTTGGGGGCCCCGACAGGGAGCAACCAATAGGGAGTAGAAGATCAAAGGCCAAGGGGACGAGAAGGAAGAAACAAGAGCCAGAGCGGGCAAGTCAGCGAGCCGGCAATACCCCCCTCGCCGGGCCGGGACGGACACACAGCACGCCAGCGAATCAGCAAGTTGGTGAGCCGGCAAGAGTTGTGCCGGACGGTCAGCGTCGTGGTGATCCAAGTCACACTTCAATGAAATTAAACGAGACATTCCCGGGTTTTTGAGGGACAATGAACTGCCTCAGCACAAATCAACTGTGAGGATTCCAAAAGCTCACATTGCGAGTGCTCGCAAGGGCGTCACAATGCCTGCCCCCAACGGGCGATGACGCCGCGCACAGTGGCCCCCGCTGCGCGTGCGACGAGGAATCGAATTCAGCTCGAGGAGAAACTGTGATGCGTCGCTTCGCAATCTGCACTCTGTTTGTGATTCTGGCCGCCGGCGCCAAGGCGCAATTCGATACCGCAACCGTGCTGGGAACCGTGACCGATCCCAGCGGAGCGGTGGTCCCGCGCTGCCATGTTGACTTGCGCAACACGGCAACGGCGATCGTTCTAACGGCAGCCACCGACGACCGGGGAGAGTTCCGCTTCGTCGACGTCTCCATCGGCCCCTACGAGCTGAAGGTGACGGCGGATGGCTTTCAACCGGCTGCGGCAAAGTTCGACCTGACAGTGGGCGCTCACCAGCGCGTGGATGTGCAACTGAAAGTGGCCGCAGAGGCGACCTCGGTGACCGCTACGGCGGAAGCGACGCAGCTGGAGACCGAATCGAGCGAGCGCGGACAGGTGGTGAACGAGCGCGAAATCGCGGAACTGCCGCTGAACGGGCGCGAATACTCGCAGTTGGTTGAGTTGACCGCGGGCGTGGTTCCCAGCCCCAGCGAACTGAGCACAGGCTACGGTCAACGCGAGGGATCGTTCGATATCAACGGCCTTCGCAGCGTGTACAACAACTATCTGCTGGACGGGCTGGACAACAATTTCTATGGGACCTCGAACCAGGGGTTCTCGAACCAGGTGGTGCAGTTGTCGCCCGACGCAGTGGCAGAGTTTCAGGTAGTGACCAACAACATGAGCGCGGAGTACGGCCGCTCCGGCGGCGCCACCATCAACGTGGTTACCAAGTACGGCACCAACCAGGTCCACGGCCGGGTATGGGAGTTCCTGCGCAACACGAATCTTGACGCCGCCGGCTTCTTCAAACCGGACTTCGGCGGCAAGCCGGCGTTGCACCAGAACCAGTTCGGCGGCACTCTGGGCGGCCCACTCAAGAAAGACAAACTCTTTTTCTTCCTCGACTACGAGGGCTTCCGCCAGACCAGCTCCTTCACTGACTCGGCAACGATCCCTTCGTGCGCGGAGCGGGGCCTGGCCGGCACCACCTCATGCGGCGCGGCGCTCGGCTACTACCTGATTGACGATACTCTCGATGCCAACACGCAAGCGACCGGGACTTTGCCGGTAGACAACCCCTGCAACTACAACGTTGGCCATAACCCGTGCAACAGCAGCAACTTTCTTGCGGGCGGCCTGGGCCTGGCAGGCACTCCCACGCAGACGGCGCTCGGCGGCACCCAATACTTGAACGGCCACATACCCGCGACGGCCGTCGTACCCTATTCCGCTCAAGTTGTCCAGACGATGCTGCCGTCCCCCACAAACACCAACACCTCTAACAACTACATCATCCTGCACCCCAACACCTTCGACCGCGACAAGGGCGACATCAAGGTGGACTACGACATGCGCTCGAACCTGCGCCTGTTTACCCGCTACTCGCAAGCCCGGTTCAATGCCTATGACCCCGGAACCATTCAGGGCACGGCTGGACTGGGCGGCGACGGACACGTCTATGCCCCGGTGATCCAGATCGTGGGCGGCGCCACCTGGACGATCAGCCCGGTCTCGTTGTTCGAGGCGCGCTTCGGCTTCTCGCAAATGCAGGCGGGCAAGACTCCCCCGCTGGCCGGCGGACCCAGCATGGCGGCGCAGTTCGGCAGCAACTGGGCCGGCCTGCCCACCGACCCGCAATACACCGGCGGCATCTCGTACGTGTATTTCTTCGATGGCGGCTTTACCAACCTGGGCCGCTTGTGGACCAGTCCCCAGTACCAGAACCCCACGGTGTGGAATCCCAAGGTGAACTACACCCGCTTGCTGCCGGGCCACACCCTCAAGGCGGGCGTGGAGTACCAGATGCTGCATGTGGCGCAGCAGGACCTGCATCCGGTGATGGGCGGCGATATCTATGGCGCACAGATGAGCGGCATTTGCTACACGGGCGTCCCCGTTGGTGGCGGCGTAAATGCGTATTGCTATGCGCCCAACCCCTATGCTTTTTCACCGAATTACCCTTATGACGGACGTGCGACCGCGACATCGAACAAGATGTACGACTATGCCGACTTCCTGCAGGGCTATCGCTCCACGACGGGCCTCTCCAACTCCCCCATCGCCAACATCCGCGACTGGGGCTTTAGCGGCTATGTGCAGGACGACTGGACGGTGAACAGGCGGCTGACGTTGAACCTGGGCCTGCGCTACGAGTTCTACACTCCCATCTACGAGGCCAACAACCAGCTCTCCAACTTCAATCCCACAACCAGGCTCCATTGTGGCGGCCAGTTCCAGCAACCGCTATACGGTCAATCCGAATACCAGGGACTTCGGTCCTCGTTTCGGCGCGGCGTTTAGCCTGGACAACAAAACCGTGCTGCGCGGCGGCGTGGGCATCAGCTATTCGCACTGGAACCGCACCGGCTCCAGCTACCTGACCCTGAACGCGCCCTACGGCATCACCACGCTGGAGTATGTGTACCCCGGCCTCCCGGCATACTCCAACACGCAGAGCGGGTTCACGACCAGCTTCGTGAACTCGTTACTTAGCCCTACAAGCTACAATCCACAAATTACGGCTCTGCAATACATGCCGAAGAGCTCGCCCGATACCCAGGTGCGGAGCTGGTTCCTCGACTTGCAGCGCGATATGGGGCACAGTTTGCTGGTCGACGTGGCTTACGTGGGCAACGACGGCGTCAACGAGGTCTTCTTCAACGACATCAACCAGGCCAATCCGCAAACCACGGCCAGCGGCTCTGTCCCGATTGTGTGCTCGCCACTGCCCTCTTGCTCGGAACGCGTTTACCAATATCCCGGCTTCGGCTCGATCATCGGCACGTTGCCCTGGGGCTATTCGAACTACAACAGCCTGCAAGCCAAGGTGGAGAAGCGGTTTACCTCCGGGCTCTATCTGCTGAACTCCTTCACCTGGTCGAAGGCCATCGACATTGCGGCGCAGTCCCTGGACGGCGGCGGCAATTGCGACAACTGCGGCAACGGAATTCCGTCGGTGCAGAACAT
>CAWCWB010000010.1:0-124109 GCA_963799155.1 uncultured Acidobacteriaceae bacterium | reverse complement strand
CCGCACCTGCCATCGCCGCATTCCAGTCGCCGGCGGCGCAACCCGGCTCTGCGACCGCGAGCGCCGCTGCGGCCCCGCCGCAAATGGCTCCCCAGCCACAGCAATCGAGCGCAGAACAGTCCCCGCATCCCTCAGCCGAACCCGCGCCCATTCCCTCCTTTGCCCGGTATGATCAGCCACCGCCCCGCAAGAGCATCGCCTCGCGGCTGCGCACGAGCCTGCCCCTCGAAGAGTTCTTGGGCATGAACCTCTTCGCCAAGGTAGGCATTGTGCTGCTGGTTTTGGGATTTGCGCTGCTGGGCCGCGTAGCGCTGATCTCGATGGGACCTGGCGCTCGCGTCGCACTCATCTACGCGGTTGCGGGCGCAATGCTCGGCGGTGGAATCTGGCTCGAGCATCGCGAGCGCTACCGCCTCGTCGGCCGCACCGGGATCGGCGGCGGTTGGGCTCTGCTGTTCTTCACTACCTATGCCATGAATCACGTGGCCGCGATGGCAGTCCTAAGCTCCAACATGCTCGACTGCGTGCTGATGCTTGTGGTGGCGATTGCCATGGTGGCGCACACGCTACGCTACCGCTCGCAACTGGTGACCGGCCTCGCGTTCCTGCTTGCCTTTTCCACCGTCGCGCTCAGCCAGGACACCGTCTATGCACTGGTGGCAGGTGTCATTCTTGCCGTCGGCATCGTGGCCATCGCTCTGCGCATGAGCTGGTTCGAACTTGAGGTCTTCGGAATCCTGGCCAGTTATGCCAATCACTTCTACTGGCTCTACAAGCTCTATCCCGATGGCGTAGCCGGCCACGCATTTCCCCAGTTCTGGCCTAGCGCCATCATCCTCGTTCTCTATTGGGTCATCTTTCGCGTCTCCTACATCGCGCGCCGCATTGGCGCTCCCCGCGAAGAATCCATCTCGACCGTCGCGGCGCTGCTGAACACCATTCTTCTGCTTGTCCTCATGAAGTTCCAGGCCACGCATCCGGAGCTTGCCTTTTATGCATTGCTCGGACTTGGCGCCCTCGAATTCCTCCTTGGTCAACTGCCAATCACGCGCCGGCGGCGGGCGGCGTTCGCGCTGCTGACGACGATCGGCTCCTTGCTGATCTTTGCCGCGATTCCTTTCAAATTCAGCGGCAACAATATCGCGCTCTTCTGGATGATCGCTGCCGAAGCGTTGCTGATCGCCGGAATCGTCCAGCTCGAGGTTCTTTTCCGGCGCCTGGGTCTTCTTGCAGGTGTCCTCACCGGACTTCTGGTCATCTACGAATCGTGGCATATCGTTGAGTTCCGCCAAGGCTCCGAGTCACCGCTCCTGCGCGATGGCATCCTGCTCCTCACCTGCAGCTTGCTCTTATATCTCAATGCGCTCTTCATCCGTTACCGATGGCGCGCGCTGTTTGAATCGTTCCAGGCATCGCTGGCAACGTTACAGAGCTATCTGGGGTGCATTACGGCCTTTTTCGGCGTGTGGGCCATTTGTACCGCGGACTGGACCGCGATCGGCTGGGTCGCCTTGCTGCTTGCGGCCGCCTTCGGCTTGCGTTCTCTCAAAGACAATCATCTGCTGGCGCAAGCATGGGCCCTGGCTGCCGCTGCGGGAATCCGCGCAGTCGCGTTCAATTGCCATCTTTCCGATCCTTATCCCCATCACATTGCCCTGCGCCTGATCACCATCCCGATTCTTGCGGTGGTCTTTTATCTCGCCGCCTGGGCGCTTTCAGGAGTGCCGGATGCGCGCCTTTCATTGCATTGGAGCCTGCTCTGGGCCGGATCGGCGCTGTTTGCGATTCTCGCCTGGCTGGAAGTGGCTCAGCCGTGGATCGCTCCAGTGTGGGTCGCGCTAGCCATCGTGTTGTGCCTCGTTGGCCGGTGGATCAAACTGCCCGAGTCTGATCTACCAGGAGCATGTGCTGGCAGCAACGGCGGCGGCCCTGCTCTTTGCCGTGAACATCGATGCGCAAACCGCAACGCAACGCTATCTGCCGCTGCTGGGCTGTGCGGCGGCTTTCTATGCCATCTCGCGCTTTTGCACCCCAGCGAATGCCTCCTACAAACGCCCGGCCGCTTGGATCCACACGTGGGTTGCAACAGCACTGGTTGCATCGCTGGCGTGGCACGAGTCGCCGCAGCCCTGGCTCCCCGTCATCTGGGTGCTGTTTGCTCTCGCACTCGCCGTCTTTGACCGGGTCTTCAACGTAGAAGAGCTCCCTTATCAATCCCATGTGCTGGCGCTGCTCGCCGTGATGCGCGCCGTCACTCTCAACTTCTTTCTCGAAGACACATGGCGCGGCGTTCATCTGCGCCTCCTCACCATTGCAATTCTTGCCGCTGCGCTTTACGCCCTGGCGCGTTGGGTGCGCCTGCCGGAATCGCTGCGCAAAACCGATGCGCGCCACGCATATACTTGGGTGGCCGCGGGGCTGGTTGCCTGGCTGATTTGGCGCGAGCTGCAGCCCATCAGTGTGGCCCTCGGCCTGGGAGTCTTTGCGCTGCTCCTCTTCGAGATTGGCGCGTGGCGCCGGCAAAGGCAACTTCGCCTGCAAGCGTACGCACTGCTGACGGCGTCGTTCCTGCGCATCTTTTTTGTGAACCTCACTGCAGCAACTTTGCCGGGCGAAGCGCTGAGTCCGCGCATCTACACGGTTGTGCCTCTGACTTTGATCTATTTCTTCGTGTGGACGCGATTGCAATCGCAGCAGACTCGAGCCCGAGATCGGGCGCTGGTCGCCGGGCAGCCTGATGGCCTATTTCGGCACCGGCTCGGTAGTCGCGCTCCTCTACTACCAAATAAGCCTGGAGTGGATCGTGGTGGCGTGGGCGATCGTGGTTCTTCTGCTCATTACCGCTGCGCTCGTGCTTGACAAGGAAGTGTTCTTGCAGCAAGCGGTTTTGCTGGTCGCGGGAATTACGGTGCGCAGTTTCGCGCACAACATCTTCGGCGCTAGTTACTTTGTAACGGGAGGGTGGCGGGGCAACTTCGCGGTCCTGTCGCTCACAGCGGCGCTTCTTCTCAGCGCGCTGCCTATCGCCTTTCGCATCCGCGAGCGGTATGTGGACCGCCCCAGAGGATCCCTTCTCAGCCGTAGTCTGGCGGTGCATCGGCCGGAGCAAACGTTGTTCTTTGCGCCGGTCGCGCTGATTCTCTTCACCATCGCCGTGAAGATGAATCCGGGGATGGTCACGCTGGCCTGGGGCATCGTCGGAGTCGCCGTGATTCTGCTCGGACTTCTTGTGACCCAGCGAAGCTACCGGCTCACCGGCCTCTTCCTCCTGGTGCTTTGCGTCGCCAAGATTATCGTTCGCGACGCATGGAGCTTGAACGCGCGCGACCGTTATGTCACCTTCATCGTGCTGGGCGCGGCCTTGACGCTTGTGTCCACGCTTTACAGCAAATATCGGGATGTGGTCAGGCGCTTGCTATGAAGCGCCTGCTTGCATTGGCTGCAGTGTTGCTCACTGCGGCCGCAGCGCTGTATCTGGCGCAGCGTCGCGTGCATCGGGATGCCGTGAGCGCCAATGCGGTTGTGGACACCGCGGCGGATTGGCAACGCGACCTGACACGAGTGCCCATGCGCTTCACGCGGCTCTCCGACGAACAGGAGACGCGGATCGGCGACGAGCTTGCGCAACAATATATCGCTGCAATGCCCGCTCCGGCGCAGGAATCGCTGGCCATGCAGCGATATGTTGGCGAAGTTGGCGGACGCGTTGCAAGCCATGCAAAGCGGAGGCTCAATTACCGATTTCATTTGATCGCCGACGCCAACTTCATCAATGCCTTTGCCTTGCCAGGCGGGCATGTCTTCATTGGCCAGGGCTTGCTGGGCCAGATGAAGAGCGAGGACGAGCTTGCCTTTGTGCTCGGACATGAGATCGAGCACATCGACCATTACCATGCCGCGGAACGCTTGCAGATCGAGGCCCAGCTCCACAAACTGAACCTCGATGCAATTGCAGCCGTTGCGCAGATCCCCATGTCGTTGTGGCAGGCTGGCTACAGCAAAGACGAAGAATTCGAGGCGGATCGAGAAGGCCTGCGAATCTCGGCGGCAGCCGGGTATTCACCGCAAGGCGCAATCCAACTCCTCACCAGGTTCATGGAGTTGGACCGCGAGTACGTGATTCATACTGCCACACCGACCGAGGAGCTAAGCCAGGTTGCGATCGAGAGCCTGGAGGGTTACTTCCGCACCCATCCGTTGCCCTCAGAACGCCTTTCGCAAGCAAATCAGGTGATTGCAGAGGATCATCTGAACGCAGATAAGCCGCTCACTCCGCTGCGGTTGAGTGGCGATACCGCAAATGGAGGGTAATCGGAGCGGCGCATGAGCGCAGCCGCAGGGTTACAGTGAACCGTGGACCTTAGCCCTTCCGCCCGCGCACGGCTTCCTTGGCCTCGGCTGCGCCGCCGGCCGGAACCTCGGGCACATCGGCCTTTGCGGCGCCGATGCTCAGGCGCTTGCGCAACTCGGCGTCGATCTTCGCGTAGACGTCCTTGTTCTCCTTGAGGAAGGCGCGCGTGTTCTCGCGGCCCTGGCCGATGCGTTCGCCGCCGTAGCTGTACCACGCGCCGCTCTTCTCCACGATGTTGTGCGCCACGGCCAGGTCGAGCACGTCGCCCTCCTTGCTGATGCCCTCGCCGTAAAGAATGTCGAACTCCGCCTCGCGGAAAGGCGCGGCCACCTTGTTCTTCACGATCTTGACCTTGGTCCGCGAACCCACCACCGTATCGCCTTCCTTTACGGCGGCGATGCGCCGGATATCGATGCGCACCGAGGAGTAGAACTTGAGCGCGCGGCCGCCTGTCGTAGTTTCGGGGTTGCCGAACATCACGCCGATCTTCTCGCGAATTTGATTGATGAAGATCAGAGCGGTGCGGGACTTGGAAACGGTGCCGGTAAGCTTGCGCAGCGCCTGCGACATGAGCCGCGCCTGCAGGCCCATGTGAGAGTCGCCCATCTCGCCGTCGAGCTCAGCCTTGGGAACCAGCGCGGCTACAGAATCGACGACCAGCACATCAATGGCGCCCGAGCGCACCAGTGCTTCGGTGATTTCCAGGGCCTGCTCGCCGCTGTCGGGCTGCGAAACGAGCAGATTATCTATATCCACGCCGAGCTTCTTGGCGTAGCCGGGGTCGAGCGCGTGTTCGGCATCCACAAAGGCCGCCAGGCCGCCCAGCCGCTGCGCCTCGGCGATCACCTGCAGGCAGATGGTGGTCTTGCCCGAGGCCTCGGGACCGAAGACCTCCGACACGCGGCCGCGCGGGATCCCGCCCACACCCAGCGCCGCGTCGAAGCTGATGGACCCGGTGGAGATGACGGCGATCGGCAGCAACGCTTCGCGAGACCCGAGCCGTACAATCGACCCCTTCCCGAACTGTTTTTCGATCTGTGCAAGGGCAAGTTCTACAGCTTTGGCGCGGTCGTCAACGATGGCCATCGGGAGGGCTCCTCAAAGAGTACTCACCCTGCGCATCTCATGCTTTCCTGGCAGGAAACGGCGGGGGCTTGAATTGAATTTCGAAGGGATTGTAGCAGGGTAGGACACGGATGGGTAGGAAATATGGCGAATATAAGGAGAAAGCAGGGAATTGGAAGGCTATATGTGACCAAGGCCATCATCAAGGTCAGAAGTATGCATCAAAAGGACGATAATACATCATCATGACAAATTTGCATCAAAACGAGAAATGATGCATCGTAGAGACATGAGAACCACGATCAGAATTGATGACGAAGCCTATCAAATTGCATCACTTTACGCGAAGGGCCGCGGAATCAGTCTCGGGGCGGCTTTGGGCGAGTTGGTCAAGAATGCTGGCGCGAAAAGGGATTCCGGCTTTTCAAGGATCGAGACTGGCCCTAACGGACTCCCCGTCTTCAGTTCGCGCGCCGGAATCCTGACCGACGAAATGGTGAAAGCTGCCCAGGAGGACGATTTTGAGTAGGGCAAACTTCCTGCTCGATGTGAATGTGCTTGTAGCCCTCACCGACAAGAAACACATACATCACGAGCTTGTTACCGGATGGTTCGATACGCAAGGGTGCCAGGGTTGGGGCGTTTCTGCGTTCACTGAAGCAGGCTTCCTTCGCGTCGTGACACGACCGGCAATTGGCGCGCTTTCCATCGACGAGGCAACTGAGATTCTGACGCGGCTGGCTGTACACCCCGGCTACCGGTTCTGGCCCATGACCGATTCGTGGACAACATTCGCAGCGCTGTTCGAGGGCCGAGTCTTCGGGCATCAACAGATCACGGATGCATTTCTGCTTCGGCTGGCTGTGAAGGAAAATGGAGTACTCGTCACGCTCGACAAAGCCTTGGGCCATTTGGCCGGTACACAATTCCGCCGGAACGTCCTTATCCTCGAATCATCTACACCTTGAAGTTCGACCTATTCCGGCGCCCACTCACGTCTCGCGGCTGGTAACAGGGAGTGTGCCCAGTCTGTTCGCACCTGAACGTCTGGCTCAAACCGTGTAGGCGCCCACTCGCGTCTCGCGGCCGGTAAGGGCGTCGCACTTGCGGTCCAGCACCTCGTACTCGCCGTCGTGTTCCTTGCGGAAGGCGCGAAAGGCTTCTTCGCTGGTCCAGCGGTCGATGGTCAGGTAACCGCCGGGAATATAGGCGTCGCGGAGCAATTCGGTTCCCAGATAGTTGGGCGAGGTGCGAAAAAGCTGCGCCCAGGCGCCCTCGGGCCCATACGCGGCCTCAAAGCCGGCCACCTTCTCCTCGGCAATCTCAAACTGCCAAACCACGACGAACATGCGAACCCCAATCCTATGTTTATGGTAGCGCAGAGGGCGCGAACAGCGGATGCGGGCAGCGAAAGCCAATCTCCGTGGCCGCCTGAGCCCGTCTCATCTGTCAAGACGGCGTCTCTCGACCGAGCGCATACTTATGATGAGTCGTTCTCTTAAGGAGTAACCTTCCCCTTGGGTTCCCTTTTGCCGCTCCGACAGCTCGACTAGCAAGGCAAATTTGGATAAGGGCTTTAGGCAAGGCTGCTTGGCGCTCAGACAGACGCGCGCGGCGAATGACGAAGCGTGGAAACAGTCTGTTGATGGGAGCTGGTTGCGCGCCGCGCATCCCGCCGTCCGCGACGCAAAACGTTCTGAAGACACCGAGATCAGGGTTCAATATGAGGGATCTATGAAGGCTCGCTATCCAGGCATCCGCGTTACCGCCAACGGCAATCAGCTCGTCAGCTATCACACTGAGACGCGCATTGCCGACGCCGGCGTGTTTTACCCCATCACGCCTTCCACCGAGGGCGGCGAGCTCTTCCAGCAGGCCTACGCCGAGGGAAATCTGAACGTCTTCGGCAACAACACGCTGGCCATTGAGGCCGAGGGCGAGCATGCGGCGCAGGGCGGCGCGATTGCGCACTCGGTGTGCGGCAAGCGCGTAGTCAACTTCACCTCGGGCCAGGGAGTCGTCTACGGCGTGGAGCAGTACTACCACGCGCCCGGCAAGGGTTCAACGATGGTGCTGGAGGTCGGCGCGCGTGCGCTCACCAAGCATGCCCTCAATGTGCACTGCGGCCACGACGACATTTATGGCGCGCTCGACACCGGCTGGATCATGCTCTTCGGCAAGGACGCCCAGCAGGCCGCCGACCAGGCGTTGATTCTGCGCCGCGTGACCGAGCTCTCGCTCACGCCGGGCATGAACATCATGGACGGCTTCCTCACCACGCACCTCGAGCGCACCTTCTACAAGCATGAATCGGAGCTGATCCGCGAGTATCTCGGCGCTCCCGACGACATCATCGACTGCCCCACTGAGGCGCAGCGCGTTCTCTTTGGACCCACGCGCCGCCGCGTCCCCAAGATGATGGATCTGACCAATCCGATCCTGCTCGGACCGGTGCAAAACCAGGAACACTACATGCAGGGTGTCGTCGCGCGGCGCAACAACTTTGCCGAGCCGATTCTTGGATTCCTCGAAGAGGCCTATGACAAGTTTGCCGAGCTCACCGGCCGGCGCTACGGGCTCATCAGTGAGTACAAAACCAGCGATGCCGACACGGTCTTCGTCTCGCTCGGCTCGGCGGCGGAAAACATCGAGGCTGCGGTCGACTACCTTCGGCAGACCCGCCGCGCGAGCGTAGGCTCCATCCATGTCAACGTCATTCGCCCTTTCCCCGAGGCCGCGCTCGTCACCGCGCTCAAAGGCAAGAAAAACGTCATCATCCTGGAGCGCACCGACGAAGCCCTTGCCGGCGACAACCCTCTCGGCCGCGATATTCGCACCGCATTCTCGAAGGCATTGCAGGGGACAGAAGGCCTGCCTGCGATCACGCTCGCCGAGGTGCCCCGATTCTTCGCCGGCAGCTACGGCCTGGGCTCGCGCGACTTTCGCCCCGAGCACATCATCGGGGCCTTTGAGTTCGCCACTGCCGGCCGCGCGCGCAAGGATGGCAAGACCGCTGCCGATGGCGTGAACTTTATTGTCCTCGGCATCGACCACCCCTATAGCGTCATCGCCGACGAGACGCCGTCGCTGCTGCCTGATGGCGCGGTTGCCGTGCGCTTCCATTCCATCGGCGGCTGGGGAGCCATCACCACGGGCAAAAACCTGGGCGCAATCCTCGGGGACCTGAACGATCTGCTTTTTGAACGCGACGGCCTGAAAGATGATCTCGGCAATCCCAAGGAAGTCATCCACGTCAGCGCCAATCCCAAGTACGGTTCGGAAAAGAAGGGCGCGCCGACCAGCTACTTCATGGTCGCCGCCAAGGAGCGCATTCGTGTCAACTGCGATCTGCGCCACGTCACCGTCGTTCTCTGCTGCGACCCCAAGGCCTTCACGCACACCAATCCGCTCGATGGCATGCAGGAGGGCGGCTCCCTAGTTTGGGAGTCGGACGTGGATGGCGAGCGCGCGTGGGAGAACCTGCCTATCTGGGCGCGCCAGCAGATCATCCAGAAAAAGATTCGCGTCTTCACGCTGCCCGGCTTCGAGATCGCGCGCAAAGCCACCGACCGCGCCGATCTGCAACTGCGCATGCAGGGCAACGCGTTCCTCGGCGCATTTTTCGCGGTCAGCCCCATGCTGCAGGAATTCGGCATCACGCAGGAGCAGTTCCGCGAGGTTGTCCATAAGCAATACGTGAAGAAGTTCGGCAAGCTGGGCGACGCGGTCGTGCAATCGAACATGGAAGTCATGATCCAGGGCTTCGAGCGCGTGAAGGAGATCGCGATCGGCGAGATCGCGGCGGCCGACCACTCCAGCCTCCGCGGCCAGGCATTGCTGCCGATTCTGGCGCAGGCGCCGGCCTTTGTGGAAGTGGGGGCAAGCGCCGTGCCGGCAATGCGCCGCAGCACGCCGCCCCCGGCTGGCCAGGGCCCGCGCACACCCATTTCAACCGTCGCCGCCTTTGATGCGGAGTTTCGCTCGCACTACGGCTACAACCAGCCGGCCACGCCGCTCTCCGCCATGGGCGTCATCGCCGCAGGGACGGGCGATACGGCGAGCAAGTACGTCGCCCGGCGCGAAACCCCGCTCTACATTCCGGAAAACTGCACACAGTGCATGGAGTGCATCTCCGTGTGCCCGGATACGGCGCTACCCAACTGCTCGCAGGACCTGAGCACGATCCTGGGAACGGCAGTCATGCGCTATGTTGTCGATCCCGCAGAGCGCAGAAAGATGCTCGATAAACTGCCGGAGATCGAGAAGCTCACGCGCCAGCGCATGTTGGCGGAGATGAAGACCGGCACGCCGCTGCAGACCATCGTCCGCGAGGTCACCGAGTCAGTGGACGGCTTCTCGCCCGAAGCCAAGGCGCAGTTCCTCTCCATCATTGACAAGGTCCCGATGGCCTATCAGAAGACCAACGCCATCTTCTCGTCTCCGGAGCGCAAGGCGCCCGGCTCGGGAGGCATCTTCTCAATCTTTGTCAGCGACCTGTGCAAAGGCTGTGCTGCCTGTGTCACGGCCTGCGGCGACCACATGGCGCTCAAGATGGTGCAGGAGACCGAGGAAGTAAACGCCGAGCACGAAACCGGTACGGCCTTCCTGAATCTGTTGCCCGATACCGCGCAGAAGTATCTTGGCCTCTATAACGGCGCCAATCCGGCGGACTCGAAGACTGCCACGCTGCGCAACATGCTCATGGTGCGGACCAACTACGACGCGCTGGTTGCGGGCGACGGCGCCTGCGCCGGCTGCGGCGAAAAGAGCGTGCTGCGCTCCATCGCCGCCGTCACCGAGGCGTACATGCGGCCCGTCTTCCATGCCAAGAGCGATCGCTTTGTGGCCAAGGCCGGCGACCTCGAAAAGCGCGGAGCGGCCCGCCTAGCGGCCATCAAGGAAAGCAATCCCGCCGATTACGCACGGCTTCGCCAGGCCGTCCTGCACCTCGTGATGGGTCTCGGCGGCGAGGATGAAAAGGACACCAAGGCGCGCATCGCAGCCTACGAGGCCGAGCACGGCACGGTGGCCGACGCGCAGCTTGTCGAGGCCGTCGCCGCGGTGCTCCTCACCGAGGCCTTCAACCACAAAAACCTGCAGCCCATCGACGGGCGCTTGGCCAACGGCATGAGCGTGATGGCTATGGCCGCGCACACGGGCTGCAACACTGTCTACGGTTCAACCGCGCCCAACAACCCTCATCCCTATCCGTGGATGAACTCGCTCTTCCAGGACGGCGTCACCGTCGGCTGGCTCATGGGCGAGAGCTTCATCGTCGATCACGCGCGGCGCTCCGTCATTCCCGAGCGCCTGGCCGACATTCTGTTGACCCGCGAAGCTGGACCTGAGGGCAGCGTGCTCAGCGAGGAAGAGTACTACCACTTCACGCACTTCACTGATGCGCTGATGACCGACCAGGAAATCGTCGAGCTTCCCAAGGTTTGGGTAGTGGGCGGCGACGGCGGCATCGGCGACATCGGCTACCAGAACACCTCGAAGGTGATGCTGCAAAACCGGCCCAACGTCAAGGTGCTCATGCTCGACACGCAGGTTTACTCGAACACCGGCGGCCAGAACTCCGATTCAACGCCCATGCTCGGCGGCAACGACATGAACGTCTTCGGCTCCGCCACGCAGGGCAAGAACACCGAGAAAAAGACCGTCGCCGAAACCTTCCTCGCCGGCCACGGCTCGCCGTTCGTCGCGCAGGTATCGATGGCCAATGCGCCCAAGCTCTATCGCGCCATTCTCGACGGCCTTGAGTATCGCGGCACCATGTTCCTGCAGTGCTTCACCACCTGCCAGCCCGAGCACGGCGTGGCCGACGACATGGCGCTCTTCCAGGCGCAGCGCGTGCGCGACTCGCGCGGCGCGCCGGAGTTCGTCTTTAATCCGCGCCTCGGCGAAACCTATCAGGAAGCGCTCGACATCAAGGGCAATCCGTCCATCGATCTCGACTGGTACGAGACCAAATCGAAGGTCACCAACGAGCCGTATCGCTACACCGTGGCGCACTGGTGCGTCACCGAGGCGCGCTTCCGCAACCACCTGAAGAAGATCAAGCCGGAGCAGGCCGAAAAGCTGATCACGCTCGACAACATGCTCGTGCGCGTCACGCAACAGGATGTCGTCTATCGCTACTACCTGAACCCGGAGCATCGCAGCTACATTCCCGACTTCGGCGTGTATATCAGGTTCGATCAAGATGGCAAGTCGGTCTACTACGCCATCTCGCGCCAGCTCGTCATGTTCTGCGTGGAGCGCCGCAAGGCCTGGCGGCTGCTGCAATCGAAGGCCGGCGTCGTCAACCGCGAATACCAGGCGCAGAAAGCCATCCTCGCCGACCTCGAAGCGGGCAAAATCTCAAAAGACGAATTCTTCGCCCACGCCCGCGAGATGATGGCGGAGAAGCTGGGAAAGCCGGTCCTCGCCAAAGCGTAAGCTTCAACTCAACCGGGAACAGCGGAGCGCGCGCCCAGGAGTCCGCGTTCTTTGCACGCTCTTCATTGCCGATCCCTAAGGCTGGTTAGACGACCTGCCTGTCCGAAATGGAACCCCAGCTTCTTCGAAGCGGTGCTCGAGCCATGCCAGCCTCGCCGAGTCGGTAACAGACCAGGCCCGCCACCCGACGATGCTTTGAAGGAATATTGGGATCAAGCGTTTGCGCTCTTCGTCCGAAAGCCTATTCCACTCCTCTTTGGCCTTTGCGAGTCGAGTACCGCCGCTAGCGCAAACCGGATTCATAACGTCCTCCACCTTTCTCCGTAAAATAGAGTCGCCCGTCGACTTTGTCAATGCTCCTGTTCACTCGTCTGATGCCTACGGTAATTAACCTGCTTCCGAAAACGGAAATGAAGAATCGTACGCCTAAGCGCCTTCTCTGATTCCCAATAGTAGGGAGGCATCCCAACCGTACTCGGCGTCTGGTCGGCCGTGGAAATCACCTCGCGTCCCTCAGTTTCGGCGATCGCCAAAATCTGGTGCGTAACAAAATCCTTCAGGATGAATGCAGGAAGCCTTCGGCCTGTGTGAGACCAGTCAGGCAGTGCGAGGACCAATTGACCGTTGTCCCTGAGGCCTCTGATCGCTCGGCGCAGGAAGGCGGAATACACGTCCGCAAGTACCCCCCGATCCTCATCTGTGTTAAATCCGTATGGAGGGTCCGTGATGATCAGGTCAAACTTCGCCTTAGGTGCCCACTCCCGACAGTCTCCGATTTCAATCCTTTTGGGCAAGGTTCCTGAGAGCCTTTTCAGCTCGGAAACCGAGATCGAAATGCCCTGGGAATAGCTGCCTTGAAAGGTGACACGCCGGCCATCGTGAAACGGCTGTTCTGTGCGCTCCCGGAGGCCGATAAGCTGTTGGAACTCCTCGAGAAGCTTCACAAGCTCTTCGTGCAGCGCCTGGTATAAATCAAACGTCCCCCCTTTTATTGCGGCCTCATATCGTCGCGCGCCTTTAAGGAGAGTGTAGAAAAGTAGTCGGACAAAGAAGCTCTCGCGCCGCAGCAACGATACCAATCGCTTAGACGATTGGGGTGCCATGGACCTTCTCTTCTCCCAGGTTCGGAATAAACTGTCCGCAGCAGCGAGGGATTGTCCGGCCGGCGATGTTTGCCACGCTTTTTCGTCGGCCCGGGACGGTCGATTATGGGTTAAGTGGCCTGCCACAACTTCAAGCTGCTCAGCATACGACACTAGCTCGCGAGAGGTCCGAGAGAAGAACTCGAGATTATCCTCAACAAGAAGTCGACTAATCGGCTCAAAATCGAGTCCGCAACAATCCACTCCATCGAACTTGCTGGCCTCTAGAAGCGCGGTGCCGCTTCCGACAAAGCAGTCGCAGACAACCGCCGGGCCGACGTCCGGCCAAAACGGGCGCGAGATGTTAATCATGGCTCCGGCGAGCGTATGCGGAAGCGTTGTGTGATCAAACCATGCTGGCTTATTCTCGTCGAATAGGTGGAACGGGTTCTCATTCACGCATTCTTGGTCATAGCAGATTATGAAATGACGGTTGCCCTTAATCTCGGTGCCCCCACCATATTCGATTCTTTTCGTGGAGTGATCCATCACCAAGAACAGGCAATTTCGAGGTTCAAAATCACTCGACTTACGCTCTTCTAAAATTGTTTGGACGTCGTTGTGATAATCACCAGGAAAAGGTATTACAAGCCGCCCCTCAAAACGCGACCTCATTTGCTCGATTACATCAGCTATTCGCTCCTCGCCCAGGAAATACTTCTGTGCTGATAGCTTCACATCATCGAGGCCGTCCCTGAGATCCTCCTTCTGGCCCCTGTCGTAGTACGTGAAATCCTCGTGCGAAAATGGGCGAAACAGCAATCGCTCGTGCTGATGATAGCGTTCAAGGTATCGATCAATCTTTTCGAACATCTCCTCTCTGTCGCTCTTGTAAATATTCCTAATGTAAACATTTCTTCCGCAGGAATGAACATATCCGGACCGGGAGCAAATCGCTTTAAGGTTGATCGCGACGCCTGGCGGGAGGTATACGACGCACGATCCGAACATCACGTCTATTGCGCCGAGATTCCTAATCATGAATCCATATTGCGCCACAATTACTTCTACCTCGAATTTGCGCTGATTAGCGGCGGTTCTGCGCTCAAAACTTTCGGCTATATGACCGAGTGCCTCCTTGTAGCCATCAACGGAAAGGAAGGAAATTTGATTATGGCAATCGGTGCGGTATGTGCGCAATAAGGCAACGAGTTCCGCCACCTGTATGTTCGTGACCTTGTGGTTCTTCTTGAAGAGAAAAAAATAGATACTTCCCCTGTTTCTGAACCACTCAGTGAAGAACTTATCCCCCGGGAAGCGAGGCCCTTCGGAACGCTCCTTATCTTCCGCGCTATCTTTAGTAGAGGCTGCGGACGTCACTGTTTGGAAAACTTCCAGCAAGACATCTGCTTGCCCGGCTGGGGCCGACTGCTCGGTGTCGCTCAAGCTCTTACCTTTTCGAGGGAAAATTTTGCTGGGCCGCGAATTGGCGAAATTTTCACATTTGGGGGCGGTCCTGTCAAGCCGGGCGCACCATCCAGACCGGCGTGCGCATTTTAGGTATCACATAGGGTGGGCAAGGACCGCGACCAATCAGCTCCCGAAGGGAGTGATAGAAGTTAGCCCAGGACGCAAGTCCTGGGAATGCTGCCCACCTCATCCGACCAGCCCTGCAGGGGCGACAGAACCCCGGCGATAACTCCCGGCGAAACCCCTCCTCCGCCCTCCCTGATCGCCGTTCCCAGCCCATCAAACGTCGTTGTCAAGAGGCGTGATCCCTAAGTCCCTGCGTCCTCACCACTTCCATTTGCAGATCATTTCCGCCTCCCGGCGCACAATATTCGTATGCTCGATCAAAGCAGTCTCCGTTCCCTTGTTCCCTCGGCCCCGCCTGCACTCCCCACCCCCCTATGCTCGAAAAAACGGGCTGTGAAGCTGTGAAACTGGCTACGCCGCGAACCTCAACCGAATCAAGCCCATACACGCACCGCGCCGAGAGCTCACAGAAACACAGAAACTGTGAAACTGTGAGTGTTCTGGAACCCTCGCCGAATCAAGGTATTGCAGCGAGCCTCTTCACAGTTTCACAGTTCCGTTTTTGATCGTTTTTGATTTTTCTAGGTTTTGCGTTTCGCTCACGTCTTCGAAGCAAAGGTCAACGTAGAACAACACTTAGCGAAACGCGCCAACGCGAAATACGAAAATCGTCTGGCGTTAAGAAGCGGATCAAAAGCGCCCGAAAGAGTCCGTTTTCGCCGTCACCTGAACCGTTTTCCGCAGTAAATTGCAATTCAGCGCGCGGGCTTACGGCACGTACAGATCGACATACTCGTTCACGGGCATCGCTTCGAGCCGTTCGCGGTCGAGCGAGATGTCAAGAATCCGTTGCTGTTGCGCCTCATTGAAGCATCGGCGGAGATTCCGCTTGAATTTCTCGACCAGCAGCGGCATTCCTTCTTCGCGGCGGCGGCGATGGCCGATCGGATATTCGACGGTTTCTTCGAAAACGGATCCATCGTTCAGCTCCATGCGTAGCGAGTTAGCAATGGAGCGCTTTTCGGGGTCGTGATAGTCAGCGGTGAAGCGCGGTTCTTCGAGGCACTCAATCTTGGCACGGAGCGCGTCGATTCTTGGATCGGCTGCTACGGAGTCCTCGTAGTCTGCCGCGGTCAACCGGCCGAAGAGCAGCGGAATCGCAACCATGTACTGTGCGCAATGGTCGCGATCGGCGGGATTTGAGAGCGGACCCTTCTTGTCGATGATGCGCAGGCATGCTTCGTGCGTGCGGATCGTGATTTTTTTAATGGTCTCGGAGGAGATTCCTCGCTGGTCGAGCAATGCGCGCAGCTTCATCGCCGCTTCCACGGCAGTCTGCGCGTGAAATTCCGCAGGGTAGCTGATCTTGAAGAGCACGTTCTCCATAACATACGATCCGTAAGCCCGCTGGAACCGGAACTCCTGGCCGCGAAACGAAACGTCGTAAAAACCCCACGTCTTCGCGGTCAGCGCGGATGGATAGCCCATCTCGCCGGCGCGGGCCATCAGAGCAAGACGAACGGCGCGACTCGTGGCGTCGCCAGCGGCCCAGCTCTTGCGCGAGCCGGTGTTGGGCGCGTGGCGATAGGTGCGCAGGCTCTGTCCATCGACCCATGCGAGCGAGAGCGCGTTGATGGTCTGCTCTCGATTGAGTCCGAGCAGTTGGCTCACGACCGCGGTCGATGCCACCTTGACCAACACCACGTGATCGAGCCCAACCTTGTTGAATGAGTTTTCGAGAGCAATGCAGCCCTGGATCTCGTGAGCCTTGATCATGGCCGTGAGCACATCGCGCATGGTGAGCGGAGGACGGCCTTCGGCGAGCGCGGTGCGCGAAAGCCAGTCGGCCGTGGCCAGAATGCCGCCGAGATTGTCAGACGGATGGCCCCACTCAGCGGCGAGCCAGGTGTCGTTAAAGTCGAGCCAGCGGATGATCGTCCCAATATTGAACGCGGCCTGCACGGGATCAAGTTGATAGCTGGTGCCGGGAACGCGCGCGCCGTTGGGGACAACCGTTCCCGGCACGATGGGGCCAAGCAGCTTGGTGCAGGCCGGATATTCGAGTGCCTCAAGGCCGCAGCCCAGCGTGTCGATGAGACAGTAACGCGCGGTGGTGTAGGCTAGATCGCTGTCGATTTTGTAATTCAGCGCGTAGTCAGCGATGTCGGTGAGGACCTTGTCGGGCGCGGGGCGTTCATTGCTAAGGTGCGGCGACACACGGACTCCTTCGTTCCTATTCCCGTGCTCCAATCGGCACAAACTTCAGATTCTCCGGACCAGTATAGATGGCCGACGGCCGGATGATCTTTCCATCCTGGCGCTGCTCGATCACGTGCGCGCACCAGCCGGCAGTCCGCGCCATGACAAAGAGTGGGGTGAACAGATCGACCGGGACGCCCATCAGATGATAGGCGACCGCTGAGTACCAATCGAGATTGGGAAACATGCGCTTGGCATCGTGCATGGTACTTTCGATCCGTTCGGCGACGGAGAAGAGGCGTTTGCCCTCGGCGTCGGCCGCCAGGGCGCGGGCCTGTTCTTTGATGAAGTGGCTCCGCGGATCGCTGATCGTATACACAGGATGGCCAAATCCGATGATGACTTCGTGCTGGGCGACGCGGCGGCGTATGTCGGCTTCAGCCTCATCCGCAGATGCGTAGCGCTGCTGAATTTCGAGAGCGACCTCGTTGGCGCCGCCGTGCTTGGGCCCCTTCAGCGCGCCGATGGCCCCGGCGGTGCACGAGTAGAGATCGGAGCCGGTTCCGGCGATGACGCGCGCCGTGAACGTGGAAGCGTTGAATTCGTGCTCCGCATAGAGGATCAGCGAGACCTGCATGGCGTGGATCCGCTCCGAGCTGGCCGGCTCACCATGCAGCAAGTGGAGAAAGTGCGCGGCAATGGATTCGCCGTCGACATCAACGGTGATGCGTTTGCCATTGCGCGCAAAGTGATGCCAGTAGAGGAGCATCGACGGCAGCGAGGCCAGCAGTGCGTCGGCGATCGCGCGCGCGCCGGCGGTGCTATGGTCCTCACCTTCAGGGCGCACGCAACCCAGCACAGAAACGCCCGTGCGCAGCACGTCCATGGGGTGAGCGGAGGCGGGCAGCAGTTCCAGGGCCTGCTTCACTTCCGCAGGCAGACCGCGCAGGCCAAACAACCGCTTCTTGTACGCAGCTAGCTCCACGGCGCTTGGCAGCTTGCCGTGCACCAGCAGGTGCGCCACTTCCTCGAATTCGCAGTGTGCGGCCAGGTCGGCAATGTTGTATCCGCGATAGTGCAGGTCGTTGCCGCTCTGGCCGACCGTACAAACGGCCGTTTCGCCGGCAGGCGTGCCCGAAAGCGCTACGGACTTCTTGGGTTTGAAGGCTTGGGCCCCCAACGGCTGGTCCTTGTCGTTGGGCTGAAGTGCCGCCGGCGCGTGGGTTACCTCTTGAACGCTCATTTTTCGACCCCCGGGGAGAACTAAATTAACGAATCAATGCAGGGAATGTCTACTCCGTCTTCTTGGTTTTGGCAAAAAGTTTGTCGAGCTTCTGCTCGTATGCGTGGTAGCCGAGATAACGATAGAGATCGTCGCGGCTCTGCATCAGCGGCAGCACGCTCTTTTGCGTACCCTCGGCGCGAATCGTTTCGTAGACTTTCAGCGCGGCGGCATTCATCGCGCGATACGCCGCACAACAATAGAGAATGATGTCGACGCCTGCCTGCGCCAACTCCTCGCGCGTGAAGAGCGGAGTCTTGCCGAACTCGGTGATGTTGGCGAGGATGGGCACGCCGACGGCCTTGCGAAATGCTGTGTACATGGAAAGCTCGATGACGGCTTCGGCGAAGATCATGTCGGCGCCGGCAGCCACGTAAGCTTGCGCGCGTTCGACGGCCCGCGCCAGTCCCTCGCCTGCCAAAGCGTCGGTGCGCGCCATAATGACGAACTGCGGATCGGTGCGCGCGTCCACGGCAGCCTTGATGCGGTCGGCCATCTCTTCGGGTGGCACCAGCTCCTTGCCCGGCCGGTGGCCGCAACGCTTGGCGCTCACTTGGTCTTCAATGTGCACGGCAGCCGCGCCGGCCTTGATCATCTGGCGAATCGTGCGGGCAATGTTGAAAGCTCCGCCCCAGCCGGTGTCGATATCCACCAGCAGCGGCAGCAGGCACGCGTCGGTGATGCGCCGAACGTCGGTGAGCACGTCCTCCATGGTGCTGATTCCCAGGTCCGGAACCGCGAGCGAGTTCGCCGCCACGCCCCCGCCGGAGAGATAGATCGCTCGAAAGCCCGTGGCCTCGGCGAGCCGCGCCACGTAGGCATTGATCGTGCCCACCACCTGCAGAGGCTTCTCTGCCGCGAGCGCCACGCGAAAACGCGCTCCAGCCGTACTGTCACTTCGACCGTCCACTATGGCTCTTCCTGTGGCGCATCATAACAGGGTTTTCACACAGGCGGCTTCCTGAACCGGGCCGCGCGGTGCGACAATCAACGGGTCGGGGCCATCCCTGAAAGAACAAGGCTCTGTCCGGAGGAAAATCATCGTCATGAAGAGCGTTTTTGTTTGCGCGGGTCTTCTGCTTGCCGCTGTCACTGTGTTTGCCCAGCAAAAGGCGCCGCCACTGAGCCCGCCGGCCCAGGAAACGGCTACCATCGCCGGCAAATCCATCACCATTACCTACAGCTCGCCGCGCGTGAGAGGCCGCGCGGGCCAAATCTTCACCAAGGATGGCCTCATCAGCCACGATCCGCACTACCCGATTTGGCGCGCAGGGGCAAATGCGGCTACCACGCTGCACACGGATGCCAACCTGACCATCGGCGACCTGAACGTTCCCGCAGGCACCTACACGTTGTTCGTCGACATCTCCAACCCGGCGCAATGGGTGCTGATCGTGAACAAGAAGACCGGCGAGTGGGGGCTTGCCTACGACAGCACGCAGGATCTGGGAAAAACCAAGATGACGATGTCCACGCCTCCATCACTGGTGGAGGATTTGACGTATACGCTCACCGACGATGGCGGGGGCAAGGGCACGCTCACGCTGGCCTGGGAGAATGTGAACGCTTCGGTACCGATCCAGGTGCATTGATTTCTAGATTTCATGAATCCCCGGCATACGGCGAGGGTGGTGAGCTTCCCTGAGATCCGCCGCCCTCCCGATACAATTGACAGTGTGACGCATTTCTTGCCGAGGGGATAAAGGATCTTGCCGCTGTATCCGTATCGCTGCACACAGTGCGGCCATCGATTTGAGAAGATACAACACTTCAACGCCGAGCCGGAGAAAATCTGTCCTCAATGCGGCGGCGTTCTGGAGCGGATTCTGACTGCGCCTGGGCTCCAGTTCAAAGGCGCCGGATGGTACGTGAACGACTACGCCGCGAAGAGCGGTGCACCTTCTGAAGCAGGGTCGGCAGAGGCAACGCCGGCCAAGAAGAAGTCTGACACGAAGACCAAGGCCGAAGCCCCTGGCGCCGAAAGCTCGGCTGCTGCAAGTCCCGCCGCTTCCACTTCCACTCCTTCTGCGAAGCCCAGCACCTCGTCCGACTAGCCATTAGTTGCGCGGCCATGGATCATGGCGCTCTTGAACCGCGAGGCTCGAGCAAGAATCCCAATCCAGTCCGGGAGGCTCCCACCAAGCCCGGCCGCGCACAGCGCGGCTGCAGCAGTTTCGGAAATGGTGTAGTCGCATTCACGAAAGCCAAGTCGGCGCGACCAGCAGGGAGCGATGACCCTCGCAAATGCTTTGACCGGACACAGTATTTCCGAAACTGCTCTAAACCCAGGACAGCGGTCCGGTCGCATCGCAAACGAGCCCCGAAACGCTACCATGGTTCCTGACGATCATTCCCGAAAATGCCGCTCTTCGATCCCATTCCGTCGCCAGTGGAGCACGCGGACCTGACCGCGCTCGAGTGGGAGCCGCTGCTCGCGCTGTTGGCGGGCTTCGCCGCGTCTGCCGTTGGCCGCGAGGCGATTCTCGCCTTGCATCCCTCCACCGATGAAGAGTGGATCAGGCGCCAGCACCGGCTTGCCGCCGAAGTGCGGCTCCTCATCGAGGAACAGGTATCGATTCCCTTGGGCGGCCTGTTCGATCCCACGCAACTGGCGGCGAAGGCTCAGATTGCGGGCGCAGCGCTCGAAGCGGCGGAGCTGCAAAGTGTTGCGCGGCTCGCCAACGACGTGGCTGCGTGGCAGGTACTGCTGCGTGAGCCGCCGGCGCGGCTCGCGGGCAAGCTGCCTGGGCTCTCTGAGCTCTCGGCGGCGCTGACTACGAGCTTGCGACCGCTCGCCGAATCTATCGAGCGCAAGATTCAGCCCGACGGCTCGCTGGCCGACGACGCCTCGCCGGAGCTGAATCGCATCCGCCGCGAGCAGGAGCGGCAGCAAAAGGTCATCGAGGAAAGCCTGCGCGCGGCGCTACGCAAACTCTCCGCGGAAAACGCTACGCAGGACGACGTCATCACCATTCGCGGCGAGCGCTTCGTGATTCCTGTGCGGGCAGAGCTCAAACGGCGCGTCACGGGCGTAATCCACGGGACGAGCTCTTCCGGGCAGACGGTCTATGTGGAGCCGCTCGAGACCATCGAGCAGAACAACGAACTGGTGCGGTTGATCGAGGAGGAACAGGCGGAGATTCACCGCATCTTTGTCGCGCTCACGAGGCAGGTCGCCGGCTACGCGCACAGCCTGGTCGAGGGCGCGCGGGTGCTGGCGCTGGTCGACAGCTTGCTGGCGCGGGCGCGGTTTGCGCGCGAGTTCGATTGCGTCGCGCCGACTCTTGGACCAGATCGGTTGATCCTTGATCGCGCGCGGCACCCGCTGCTCGAAAGACACCTGCATGGAACCGGGGGACAGATTGTGCCGCTGGTGCTGGAGTTGACTGCAGACGAGCGGCAGCTCATTGTGAGCGGGCCCAATACGGGCGGCAAGACCGTGGCGCTCAAGACCGTGGCGCTGCTGGCGATGATGGCGCAGGCGGGAATTCCAGTGCCCGCCGCGGGGGCGAGCTTTCCGATCTTCACCGCGTTCCTGGCCGACATTGGCGACGCGCAGTCGATCGAGGCGGCGCTTTCCAGTTTTTCCGCGCACATCACCAATCTCGACCGGCTCTCGCGCCTCGCCGACGCGCGCTCGCTGGTGCTGCTCGATGAGCTGGGATCGTCGACCGATCCCGAAGAGGGTGCGGCGCTGGCCGTGGCCGTGGCGCATCACTTCCTGAAGGCTGGGGCGTGGACGCTGATCTCGACGCACCACACTTCGCTCAAGGTCTATGCAGCCAACACGCCGGGCGTGCGCAACGCGGCAGCGGGCGTTGATGAGCGAACGCTAGAGCCGAACTATCAATTCCATCTCGGTGTGCCGGGCGCGTCGGCCGGAATTCAGACGGCGGAGCGGCTGGGGCTGAACGCCGAAATCATCGCGGGTGCGCGGAAACGCCTTGGCTCGCAACAAGCCGACATTGCGCGATTCCTTGACCGGTTGCACAGCGAGCTTGCACAGCTTGAAGTCGAACGCAAAGCCGCGCGGGAGCAGCAGTACGCGCTGAACCAGGAGAGGAAGAGGCTGGAACGCGAGGGCGATCTGGAGGCGCGCAATCGCGTGCGCGAGCTTGAAGGCAAGCTTGCCTCGCTGCTCAAGGACTTCGAGTTTCAGATGCGCGAGAACGTGCGCGCGGTAGAGGACCGCGTGGCGCAACAGAAGCTCTCGAAAGAAGCCGAGCGGCGAATCGGCCGGCTGCGGCGCGAATTCCAGGAGAGCTTCAATCAGGCGGTAGTGGCGCATCGCACAGGGGCCGATCAGGGCGACGCCAATGCGCAGCCGCATGTGCTGCGCCACATAGCCCCCGGCGACCAAGTGTGCATCAAGTCGATGGGCAAAATCGCAATCGTGCAGCGCGAGGTGGAGAAGGACCTGTTTGAGGTTGCGCTCGGCCCTATCAAGATGCGTGTGAAACGCGAAGAGCTCGCAGAAGCCGTGCGCCCAGCCGACTCTCAGGCTGGCGCCGGGATGAGTCCTCTTGCCGCGGTGCGGAGGCAGAAAGGCGTGCACGTTACTGTGACCAGCGCGAACACCGACGAGATGCGCACGGAGATCAATCTCATAGGGCGCACGGTGGATGAAGCGACCGGCGAACTCGAAAAATATCTCGATCGGGCGTTTTTAGCCGGCCTCGAGCGCGTGCGCGTGATTCATGGCCACGGCGCCGGAATTCTTCGCCGCGGCGTCCGCGAATTCCTCAAATCGCATCCCCATGTGGCCGGGATCGAAGAAGCTCCGCAAAACGAAGGCGGGCAGGGCGCCACGCTGGTCGAGCTAAGGCAATAGTTCACTGTGCTGTCCTTACTCAAGTCTCGCGAACTTGAAGACAGAACAGGCTCCGCATCGCGGAGCCAGCGCGCAAGTTCACAGATTTGCCGCAAGGGCGCGTGAGCGCCGTCTGCCCCACCGCAGGTGGTTACGCCATCGCTTCGCGGCCCATCGGTTCGAAGACGAGCTGGTTCGACTTGCGGTCCACGTCGATGCGGACGTGCGCGCCATTCAGCACTTCGCCATCGAGGATCTTCATCGCCAGCGGGTCCTGCACCATGCGCTGCAGAGCGCGCTTGAGCGGGCGCGCGCCGTAGGCCGCATCGGTACCCGAAGCAAGAATGAGCTGCCGCGCCGGCTCAGTGAGCTCAAGCGAAATCGCCCGATCTTCGAGCAGCTTGCGCACCTCGTTCAAGCGCAGATCGAGGATCTGGCTCAACTGTGCGTTGCCCAGCGGGCGGAAGATCACGATGTCGTCCACGCGGTTGAGGAATTCCGGCCGGAAGTGCTCGCGCAAGACACGCATCACGCTTTCGCGCGCCATGTCGAAATCACGCTTGGTCTTCAGCGCTTCGCCGGAAAGCATCGCCGCGCCCAGGTTTGAGGTCATGATGAGCACCGTGTTCTTAAAATCAACAGTCCGGCCCTTGGCGTCAGTTAGACGGCCGTCGTCCATTACCTGCAGCAGAATGTTGAAGACATCCGGGTGTGCCTTCTCGATTTCGTCGAAGAGGATGACCGCGTAGGGACGGCGATGAATGGCCTCAGTCAACTGGCCGCCCTCGTCGTAGCCCACGTAGCCCGGTGGCGCGCCGATGAGGCGAGCCACGGCGTGTTTCTCCATGTACTCGCTCATGTCGATGCGCACCATGGCCTGCTCGTCGTCGAAGAGAAACTCGGCGAGAGCGCGGGCGGTTTCAGTTTTGCCTACACCGGTTGGCCCGAGGAAGATGAACGAGCCGATGGGCCGCTTGGGATCGCTCAAGCCGGCGCGCGACCGGCGAATGGCGTTGGCCACGATGGCGAGCGCGTCGTCCTGGCCGACGACCCGCTCGCGCAAGCGGTCCTCCATTTGAACAAGCTTCTTGACCTCGCCCTCCAACATGCGCGAGACGGGAATGCCGGTCCACTTGCTGACGATCTTGGCGATGTCCTCCTCGTCGACCTCTTCCTTCAACATCCGCGCAACGCCGGCTCCGCCCTTGCTTCCATCCTGCGCGGCATTCAGCTTCATCAGCTCGGCTTCGAGCTTGGGCAGCTCGCCGTATTGAATCTGCGCGGCGCGGTCGAGCTGGCCCTTGCGCGTCTGCTCCTCGCCTTCGAAGCGCAGGGCCTCAATCTTTTTCTTCAAATCGCCGATGCGGTTGATCGCCTCGCGCTCCTTGGTCCAGCGAGCGCGTAGCGCAGTAATCTGTTCGCGCAGATGCGCGACCTCGCGCTCAACCGCCTGCAGGCGCTCTTTGCTGGCGGCGTCGGTCTCGCGCTTGAGCGCGGCGCGCTCGATCTCGAGCGACGTGGCCTGGCGTTCCAACTGGTCGATCTCGGTGGGCACGGAGCCGATCTGAATGGCGAGCGACGCGGCAGCCTCGTCGACCAGGTCGATGGCCTTATCGGGTAAAAAGCGGTCGCTGATGTAGCGGTGCGAAAGCGTGGCCGCAGCGACGATGGCCGCATCCTTGATGCGCACATTGTGGTGCGCTTCGTAGCGCTCCTTCAGGCCGCGCAGGATGGCTATCGTGTCTTCGACATTGGGCTCACCCACGTAGACGATCTGGAAGCGGCGCTCGAGGGCTTTGTCCTTTTCGATGTACTTGCGGTACTCATTCAGGGTGGTTGCGCCGATGGCCCGCAACTCGCCACGCGCCAGCGCCGGCTTCAGCATGTTGCTAGCGTCGATGGCGCCCTCAGCCGCGCCCGCGCCCACCAGCGTGTGCAGCTCGTCAATGAAGAGCACGATTTGGCCGTTGGATTCCTCAATTTCCTTGAGCACGGCCTTGAGCCGGTCTTCAAATTCGCCGCGATACTTGGCGCCGGCGAGCATCGAACCCAGATCGAGCGCGATGACGCGCTTGTCGCGCAGGCTCTCGGGCACATCGCCCAGATAATGCGCCGCGCCAGCCCTTCCACGATCGCAGTCTTGCCCACGCCGGGCTCGCCGATCAGGACAGGATTGTTTTTGGTGCGGCGGCTCAGCACCTGGATCACGCGGCGAATCTCCTCGTCGCGGCCGATGACCGGATCGAGCTTGCCGCGGCGGGCAAGATCGGTAAGATCCTTGGCATATTTTTCGAGAGCCTGGAACTTTTCCTCCGGGTTCTGGTCAGTGACGCGCTGCGAGCCGCGCACGGCAGTGAGCGCTTTCAGGATGGCGTCGTGCGTGGCGCCGGCGGCGACGAGAGCGTCGCGCGAGGGATCGCCCTTGAGGTGCGCGACGCCCAGCAGCAAGTGCTCGGTGGAAACGTACTCGTCCTTGAAGGTCGACGCCTCTCGGAAGGCCTGTTCGAGAGCTTTGTTCAGGGCCTGGCTGAGCCCAGGCTGCGTGGCCGCGCCGGCTACACGAGGCAGTTTCTCCTCGATGCCGTGCAGATCGCTCTCCAAGCGCTCGATGGGCACACCGATCTTTTCGAGCACGGCGGGTATGACGCCCTCGCGGTCCTCGACCAGCGCCAGCAACAGGTGCACGGGCTGGATCTCAGGGTTGCCTAACTCGGCGGCGCGCCCTTGCGCCTGCTGCATCGCCTGCTGCGACTTGACGGTGAATTTGTCCCAACGAATAGCCATTACGTAAGCTCCTCGCTCTTAGCCGTTAGTTTCTAGCTTGATCCTGCTCCGGGGCCAGCGTCTAGTGCGCTCAAAAACTCCGATTCGCGCTTCTCCCTCCCAAAAAACAAATGCGCCGGGGATAACCTGCTTGCCCCGGCGCGTTACGTTCCATGCGCCAGCCTGAGCGAGTAAGAGCTGAAAGCTAAAGGTTGGCGGCTCAAAGATGCTTCTAGGCAGCCAGCGATTTGCTCACGTTGACCTTGATCTGCTTGGGCTGGGCCTCGGGCTTCTTTTTGAGCTCCAGCTTCAGCACGCCAGCATTGTAGCTGGCGGCGACGCTCTCCGTATCGACGGTCGAGGGCAGCGTGAAGGCGCGATAGAAGCTGCCATAGCGCCGCTCGATGCGATGGAAGTTCTCTTCCTTCTCTTCTTTCTCGAACTTGCGCTCGCCCTTGACGGTCAGCGTCGAGTTTTCCACGCTTACGTCCAGGTCCTTCTCTTCGATGCCCGGAACTTCCAGCTTCAGGACGACCTTTTTTTCGTCCTCATAGACGTCGACCGCCGGCACAAAGCTGGCTGTCGTCATCGGGCCTTCGCCTTCGTTCAGATCGCGGAACAGCGAGTTGACGCGATTCTGCAGAGCTACGACTTCCCGGAATGGATCCCAACGAGTGATTGCCATAATCTTCTTCCTCCTGATGGATCAAAGAATTCGATTGGAGCGGTGGTTGAATCCCAGCCGCTCAATCAATCTGATGAAACTATAGCACAAACGATTCATAAAATCTTAGTCACTTACACTAAAATCTGTTGAAAACTTCTATCACATTCAAAATAATAATGTTATGGTGGAGGTGGGGGTCTCGGGGTGCCTTTTGAGTCTTCGGATTCGGTGATTTTAGCCCTCGAAAGGACGGTTTTTGGCTGTGGACTAACCGTTCCTGCCGGCGCGACAACTCGTGGCCGACGGGGGCGAGCACCTCTGTTGCGTGGGCCGGGGTGGCTCTAAAGCACGACAGTGCGGACGGACCCGTCGAATACAATCCGCAACATGCACCTTCCCGGCATGGCGGCGACGGTCGACTGGCACTGGGTATGGCTGGTAATCGCGACCTTTTTGGCGGGCGTGCTGAACGCCGTGGCCGGAGGGGGCTCGTTTCTGTCGTTTCCGGCTTTGCTGAGCATGAAGATCCTGCCCGTGCAGGCCAACGCCACGAACACGGTGGCGATCTGGCCGGGACAACTGACTTCGGTTGCCGCGTACTGGCCTGACGTGCGCAAGAATCTGGGCGCGGCGATGCTGATGGGGCTGGCCGGCCTGGTAGGCGGCACTGCCGGAGCGGTGGTGTTGCTGAACACGCCGCAGATGACGTTTCTGCATCTCGTTCCGTGGCTGCTGCTGGGCGCGGCGTCGATTTTTGCCGTCAGCGGGCCGGTTGCGCGCCAGTTGGAACGGCTGAAGCGAAGCCGGCACGAGCATGCGGTTGGCGGGCGGGTTCACGCACCGCGCCGCATACCTCTATTTTTCGGCGCCGTCGCGGTGAGCTTTTACGTCGGCTACTTTGGCGCCGGGGCGGGCTTCGTCTTCATGACGCTGCTGGCGCTTTTCGGCCATGAAGACATCCACGCCATCAACGCGCTCAAGGTGGTGGCCAACCTGCTGGCCAATGGAATTGCGTTTGTCATTTTTATCGCCGATGGGCAGGTGGTGTGGCGCTACTGCCTGGCGGCCATGGTTGCGGCAGCCATTGGCGGCTACGCATCCGCGAGCCTGGCGAAGCGGGTGCCGCAGCCGGTGCTGCGCGGGCTCGTGGTCGTGATCGGGCTGGGGATGGCGGCATGGTTCTTCTGGAAGCAGAGTTCTTAGTTCACAGTTCATAGCTCACAGTTGGGCCGGCGTGTCGCTCGCTTCGATCCATGGCGAAGGAGAACTAAGAACTATGAACTGCGAACTGTAAACTGTCTCTATGAGCCACGAAGGCATCCGGATCGCCTCAAAAGAGGATCAGGCGCGGGAAAATCAGACGAACCGGCCGCTGCCGCGCATCGCCATTACGCCGGAGAAGGTGCGCGTGCTGATGACCGAGGGCAAGGGCCTGGAGATCGACTGGGCCGACGGCCACAAGAGCGCGTGGAGCTTTGCCTGGCTGCGCGAGGCCTGCCCCTGCGCCACCTGCGTGGACGAGCGCGCGCAGGAGGGCCGCAAGGCGGGCCAGCCCAAACCCAAGCCTGCGGCTCTGCTGCCCATGTACTCGCCGCCGCCGAAGCCTGCGAGCGCTCACGCCGTGGGCCGCTACGCCATCCAGTTCAACTGGCTCGACGGCCACTCGGGCGGAATCTATTCGTGGGAGTATCTGCGCCGAGTGTGCCAGTGCGGGGAGTGTACGTTTGCCGCCGCTGAGACCACGGGCGTGCCGAACTAGCCGTGCGCGCTCTCCCACCCTTCGTGCAAAGAACGCGCGAAGGATGGGGCAACCTCACATGGTTGCTGAACTCAAGGGTGGGCCACCCGCCTTCATGCCTATAGTTTATTCGACAAAGACGCGGGCTGCAGACTTGTGCTGGGGTTCCCCAGGGAATGAGAATGTAGTGCTCCCTGTTGATTTAGACATTAGAGGCCGAGTTTGAAGTAAGTGTTTTGGCTTGGAACTGCGCACTTGCTTCGTGCGGAGTTCGGCCGCGGAGTCCGCGGTGCGGACGGTCGTGATTATATTCCTCGATCCATCGAGCGATGGACTGCCGTGCATGGTCGAAGCTCTGGTACTCGTTGATCCAGACCTCCTCTTCTTTCAGGCTGCGGTGGAATCGTTCGATGTAGCTGTTGCCTTCGGGATGATTGTAAGCGGTGCGGCGATGCTGGATGCCAAGCCGGTTGAGGGTTTCCACGTAGCGCGCCGAGGTGAACTGCGTGCCGTTGTCGGTGGTGAGCGTGAGCCCGAGTCCACGCGGGCCGCGTGGCAGGTGGTTAAGCACGGCGCTGTCGAGGGCAGACAGCGCCTCGGCAGAGCGGCATCGCAGGCTCAGATCCCAGCCAACGATCTCGCGCGTGCAGCAGTCGATCACGCTGACCAGATAAGACCATCCTGTCGAAGGTCCGGCCCAGACCTTGGTCATGTCCGACTGCCAGACCAGGTTCGGTTGCGGCGCTTCCACGCGGCTCCAGTCCTTCTTCCGGATGACGCGATAACGACCCTGGCGCACGAGCAGGCCGCGCTCACGCATCACGCGTAGCACACGCTTGCCGTTGACTTCAAGCTGCTGCTTGCGCTTGAGCCACCAGACCACGCGGCGATAGCCGTAGGCCGGCTTCTCACCGCACGCCTCCACGATCCGCATGTCCTCGGAGCGGTCAGCGCGGCTCGTGTGCGGGCGCTTCCGATAGTAAAGGCTGGAGCGGCTGATCGACAGCGTCTCGGCCACCAGACTGGCTTCCGTGCCCTGGGCAACAAGTTCTCTGGCTTGCGAATGTGCCTGCCCGCAGCTCACTCGCCCAGCACGTTTTTTAGTATCTCGATCTGCAGCGCGCTGCGGCCCAGCGCCCGCTCCAACTGCTTGATCCTTTTGGCCTGCTCTTGGTCCGGGTGCGCGGCTGCGCTTCTCCCCCCAAGCGCAGCCTTGGCGCCCTGCTCCACTTCGTCTTTCCAACGATAGTAAAGATTCGGCGCGATCTCATACTTGCGGCAGGTCTCAGCGATGTTGCCGCTCTTCAGACCTTCCAACACGATCTGCCACTTCTCTTCAACAGTCCTTTGTACACGTGCTTTACGCCCCATCTGCGCCTCCTTTGGCGGAGGCCTCTACCTTATCTAAATCATGTGTCCAGTTCTAGCAGGGAGCACTACATCGCTCTCTACAGCCAGCATTGATCGAATCGACGATATCGTACGACCTTTTCACATACTCAATCTGCCCTTCGAAAGAGTCAACACGCGTATGCTCGACCGCAATCTTGTCATTTTCGTTGCTGCTGGGGTACAGAAGGAAGTCAATGTCACGAGTGCTTCGATTTACCTCATCAGGCGATTCAAACTTCCAGTCTTTTATGCCCGTGAGGGACCTCAGAATGGTAATAAAGGCGTCGCGAGCGTTCAGTTCGTTCGGTTTCTTCCCGTTCGGTTTCTTCATAATCTTGACCGGAATTTCCATTTTGCTTTTCTGACGACAGTATACCGCCGAGTGCCACCTACCGCTGCTTCCGTCATTGTGGCTTCGCCTGATGATCCTCAAACCACTTCCGCGCCCGTTCCTGTTCGCGGGATAGATCGGCTGGCGTCAGCATTGACGCGTCAGCGTCTCGGACTTCCGCAGCCCGTTCCATGTCCGAGGCGTCCAGCTTGCCAGCAGTCGTCGCTACATCAAGCCAAAAGTAGGCTTCTGCGAAATCTCGGGGCACACCTCGTCCCGCTCCGTACTCCATGCCAAGATTAGCCTGCGCCAGGGCATCGCCTTGCTCAGCAGCCTTGCGAGTCCAAAACACAGCCTGAGCGTAATCTTGGGGCACACCCTCCCCGATGCCATATAAAGCACCAAGCATGAGCTGCGCGTAAGCGTCGCCCTGTTCAGCAGCCCTGCGATACCAAAACACAGCCTGAGCGTAATCTTGGGGCACACCCGAACCCTTGCTGTACGAAACCCCAAGGTTGTATTGCGCTTTGGCATACCCCTGTTCGGCGGCCTTACGAGTCCAAAGCGCTGCTTGAGTATAATCCTGTAGGACACCTTGGCCAGTCGTGTACTCCATGCCAAGATTAGCCTGCGCCAGGGCATCGCCTTGCTCAGCAGCCTTACGAGTCCAAAATACAGCCTGAGCGTAATCTTGGGGCACCCCTTGACCGAGAAAGTACGCCTCGCCAAGGCGCGACTGCGCCTCAGCATCGCCCTGTTCAGCCGCCTTGCGATACCAAAACACCGCTTGGGTGTAGTCCCGGGGCACACCAAGGCAATCTGCTGGAGCAGCGTGGCCGAGGACGCGGCATAACACCGCTTGGGTGTTGTCCTGGGGCACACCGCTGTACAAATCCCCCAGGCCGCATTGCGCCGCAGCATCGCCACTGGCAGCTTGCTGTTCGAAGGCGGCAATGCTCTTTTGATCGAACGCTGGCGGCGCGCTACACTGCAGCTTCAAAAGCTGGGCTGTTGCTTCCCAGCTTCGATTGACCTTTTGATCGGATGCTGGCGGCGCGCTCTGCTGTGCCCATGCGCCGGACGCTGTAATGACTAGGACCGAAACAATCAGCCAACAACAGGATCGAGAGTTCATGGGGCGTCCTTTCTTCACCCTTTTATTTCGACGTGGCGGGTGGCCCACCCTCGTATCTCATCTTACGTGCTCCCGCGAATGAGGGTGCCCCATCCTTTCCGTTCGCCGCGGCGGACAAAAAGGGCGGGAGGGTTCAATCGTCCCTCGCAGGTTCAGCAACGCATCCCCGGCAAGCTCTACTACGTTGTCTCGTTGGACACGGCGTCCTCAATCGAGGCGCCGGCGGTGAAGGATTTCGAGTTCTTCCTGCAGAACCTGACGGTGGAGTGAGCGCGAGCTAACATGCCTGCCTCAGAACGGATTCACAGGCCGCGGGCATGGAGATAGAACACGGCTGCGGAGGCGGCGAGGCAGTAGATTCCGAACCAATGCCAACGGCCGGATTCAAGCCAACTGCTGAGCCACTTGAGCGCGATCAGCCCGGCTGTGAAGGAGAAGAGTGCGCCGAGCAGGCTGACGGCGAAGGCGGCATGGAGGTCAATGGGCGCGCCGGTGGCGGAAGCGGCGTGGGCAGCGTGAATGAGGCGTAGGGCCTCAATGAGCACCACGGGGGGCGTGAGCACGGCGGCGAGAGCGAAGCTGAAGCTCTCGGCAGGTTGCTTGGCGGAGCCGGTGAGCATGCCGACGGAGATCGTTGAGCCGGAGCGCGAGAATCCGCGGAAGGGCAGCGCCAAGCCCTGCACGAGGCCCATCCAGCCGACCTGTTTGAGGGTTAGCGTTCCTTCGCCGGAGGATTTTTTGCCGGCGAGAGCGGATTGACGGTGTTTTTCGCGCAGCCCGGCAATGAGGATGAGAATTCCGGCGGCGGCGAGCGCGGGCGCGACGAGGTCGAGACGGCCGAAGAGGTCTTCGATCTGCTCTTCGGGTGCGCCGCGGAAGAGCGTGTGCTCGATGATCTTCTTTAGCACTTCGCCGACCACGCCGGTAAGCAACGTGGCCCAGACCAGAAGGATAGCGAAGCGGCGGAATGCGTCGCGGCTGGAGAAGTAAAGCTGCCTCCAGGTTTTCCAGAAGTAGGCGAGGACGGCGAACATGGTTCCGGTATGGAGCATGACGAGTAGGAGCGTCATCTGCGGGGAAGATGGATCGAGGCCCATCAGTTTTTCGGCGACCACGACGTGGGCTGAGCTGGAGACGGGGAGCAGCTCGGCCAGCCCCTGGATGATGGCGAGGACGATCACCTTGAAAAGCGTCACCTACCAAGTTTATCTGGCGGCCTTAAGTGGAAATGTTGCGCAGACGTGAAGAGGAGCGGCGATTTTCGGGCTGTTCGTGAGCTGTTGCGCTCCTGCGCGGCATCCAATTGTCAGAGTTGGGTGCAGAATTGGCCAGAGGAGAGATCGAGAAGATGAAGATCGGATTTTTGGGTTTGGGCAAGATGGGAACAGCGATGGCGCGGCGCTTGCTCGCTGCCGGGCACGAATTGTCTGTGTGGAACCGCACCGAGGGGCGCGCTGACCCGCTGATCCGCGAAGGGGCAATTCTGGCAGGCACCCCCGCGGAGGCGGAGCTGGGCGCCGATGCCGTGATCACGATGCTGTTCGACGATGCAGCGTATGAAGAGGTGCTATTCGGCTCAAACGGGCTGATGGACGCGCTGAGTCCGGGCGGACTGCACATCTCATGCAGCACGATCAGCGTGGCGCTGAGCGAGCGGCTAACCAAAGAACACGCCCGCCGTGGACACGAATTCGTTGCCGCGCCGGTCTTCGGCCGCCCCAACGTTGCCGAGGAGGGCCGCCTGTGGATCGCGGTGGCCGGCGCAGAACAAGCCGTCGCCAAAGCGCGCCCGCTGCTAGAGCCGCTTTCGCGCGGCATCTCCGTCATTGGCGCGGATCCGCCGCAGGCGCACGCCGTCAAGCTCGGAGGCAATTTCCTCATCAGCGCCATGATTCACTCGCTCAGCGAGGCCTTTGTGTACGCGGCGGGGCAGGGAATCGATCCCGAGACCTTTCTCGATACCGTGAACAGCGCGCTTTTCCAGTCGCCGTTTTACGCTGCCTACGGCAAGGTGATGCTGCACCCTCCGGAGCAGCCCGGCGCGACGATTGAGCTGGGCGAGAAGGACCTGCGCCTGCTGCGCGAGGCTGCCGCCAGCCGGAACACGCGCCTGAGCCTGGCCGACACGCTCGCCCGAGTGTTTGCCACTGCCAAAGCCGCCGGCCTTGGCCGCGAAGACTGGGCCGTGGGCATGTACCGCGTGTCACAGCAGGGCAGTCAAACGCGCACGTAAGATGTGGGGCAAATGAGCCTGAAGGGGAAGATCGTCTTCATTACCGGGGCGAGCGCGGGAATTGGCGCAGCAACTGCGATGGTCTTTGCTGCTGAGGGCGCGAGGTTGCTGCTGGCTGCCCGCCGCGCCAGCAAGCTGGCCGAAGTTGCCTCGCGCGCTCTCGATCGTGGCGCTACGGCGGTGCACTCCATCGACCTAGACGTGCGCAGCCGCCACGCCGTGCAACGCGCCGTTGACGAGCTGCCGCCGGAATGGGCGGAAATCGACATCCTGGTCAACAATGCCGGCCTCAGCCGGGGCATGGAAAAGCTCTACACCGGCAGGATTGAAGACTGGGAAGAGATGATCGACACCAACGTCAAAGGGATGCTCTACATGGCGCGCGCCGTGGTTCCCGGGATGGTGGTGCGCAAGCGCGGCCACGTGGTGAACTTAGGCTCCATGGCCGGCGAAATCGTTTATCCCAATGGAGCGGTCTATTGTGGCACCAAAGCCGCCGCGCGCGCTATCAACGATGGCCTGCGCGAGGACCTGCTGGGCACGCCGGTGCGCGTCACCAGTGTTGATCCCGGCCTGGTGGAGACCGATTTCAGCCTGGTTCGCTTCCACGGCGACGCCGGCCGGGCCGCGAAGGTCTACAAGGGCATCACGCCACTGACCGCAGAAGACGTGGCCGACGTGATTCTTTGGGTCGTAACACGGCCCGAGCATGTAAACATCGCGCGCGTCTCGCTCACGTCGGTCCATCAGGCGAACCCGCTTCTCATCCACCGCGAACCGTAGCGGGGTCCGATTTGGCCGGAATGCGAGCGGAGGTACAAGCCGCTGCTTCGGGCAGCCAAACCAGGCACCCACGTGCGTTGACTGCCTGGGTAATTTAGGTTTGTTCGCTTCCGGCTTCGGTGGGCTCTATCCCAAGGCCTGAATCTGCGCCTCGACCTGGGCCAATGCGGCTTCAAGAGCGGCGCGGCGGCCGGGGTTTGACACCTTTTGCGAAAGGATGCTTTCACGTTGCAGGTTGAGCACCTGTTTTTGCCGTTCTCGTGCGGCGCGGTGTTGCTCGGCCGCGCGGCGGTCCTCGTCTGTCATCAGAGCGTTGCCGGAATTCCACCCCACGGACGAAATCATGTCCGTGGGGAGCCTGGGATTCGCGCCGAGGTTCCCCACGGCATTTGCCATCTGCTCCTCCACCGATTTACTTTCCCATCCACGAGCCATATCTTCATTCTACGTGGGAATTGCGCGATCGCGTCCCGCAGAATGATGTGGGTGGAACCGAGTCGGAAGAGAGGTTTCCCATGCGTGCCTGGCAAGTTTCGGCGTTTGGCATTGATTCTTTGGAGTTTGTGGAGCGGCCCACGCCCGCTCCAGGTCCCGGTGAGGTCCTGGTGGGCGTGCGCGCGGTTTCCTTTAACTATCGCGATCTGATGGTGGTGAAGGGGCTCTACAACCCCAAAATGAAGCTGCCGCGGATTCCCTGTTCCGATGGCGCGGGTGAAGTGGTGGCTGCGGGCGCAGACGTGACCGCGTGGAAGCCTGGCGACCGCGTGGCCGGCATCTTTATGCAGAATTGGCTCGACGGGCCGCTGACTGCTGCCAAGGCGCGCGGCGCGCTGGGCGGCGACATCGACGGCATGTTGGCCGACTACGTCGTGCTCAAGGAGGCCGGACTGGTGGCGCTGCCCGATCATCTCAGCTTCCAGGAAGCGGCCACGCTGCCCTGCGCCGCCGTAACCGCCTGGAACGCGCTGGCTACCGGAGAGCTCAAGCCGGGCGCGACGGTGCTGATTCTGGGCACGGGCGGCGTGTCGATCTTCGCCCTGCAATTCGCGCGGCTCAAGGGCGCGCGCGTACTGGGCATCAGCTCGAGTTACGACAAGCTCGAACGGGCAAGCGTCATGGGGCTCGACGCCGGACTGAACTACCGCGACAACCCCGAATGGGACCGGTGGGCGCTTGACCAGACCGGCGGCGAGGGCGTGGACCTGGTGGTGGAGGTAGGTGGCGCGGGCACGCTGGCGCGCTCGCTCAGAGCCATTCGGCCCGGCGGGACGGTGGCCCAGGTGGGCATGCTGGCCCCTTCGGCCGACCCGTTTCCGATTCCGCTCATCCTGCACAAGATGGCGCGCATTCACGGCATCTACGTAGGTTCACGCAAGGACTTTGTGGAGATGAACCGGGCCATTGCGCTGGCCGAGCTGCGCCCGGTGGGCGAGGAGTTTGACTGGAGCCAAGCACGGGAGGTCTTCGAGAGAATGGAAGAAGCCAGCCACTTCGGCAAGCTCGTGCTAACGGTGAGTTGAGGGGCGAGCAACCCACCCCCTTTCCTTTGAACTCGCGACGCTTGCCTCACGCGGACTTTCGCTTGCTTACGTGCTGGCTGGTCGGCCCGCTGACTCGCTGACTTGGCGGCTTGCTGCGTTAGATTGGTCTTGTGAACCTCGACGAACAAATGCTGGCCGTGGCCATCGAGGAGGCTCGCCTGGGACTTGCCGAGGGAGGCATTCCCATCGGCGCGGCGCTGTTTACGCGTGAGGGCGTGCTGGTGAGCCGAGGCCGTAACCGCCGCGTGCAGCAGGGCGATCCGAGCGTTCACGGCGAGACCGACGCGTTTCGCCGCGCCGGCCGCCAGCGCAGCTACCGCGACTTGGCGATGGTGACCACGCTGGCTCCGTGCTGGTTCTGCAGCGGACTGGTGCGCCAGTTCCGCATCGGCAGGGTGGTAGTGGGCGAGAGCCGTACCTTTTTGGGCGGTTTGGACTGGTTGCGCGAGAACGGCGTCGAGGTGATCGATCTCGACAACGCCGAGTGCCGCGAGATGCTTGAGGGTTTCATCGCCAAGCATCCGGAGATATGGAACGAAGACATTGGCGAAGAGTGAAAAGAGCAGGAAATAGGGGAGCAGAGGTCAACCATGTTGCAGCAGAAATCCACTCTCGAATTGCACGGCCATTCGATCGTTCACGGCGAATCGCGGACGGGGAGCGGGGCTACGTTTCAGGGAGTCGATCCCACAACCGGCGCTCGCCTCGATCCCGTTTATCATTGCGCTTCGCTCGAGGATTTGAACCTCGCGGCCGATCTGGCCGACGAAGCATTCGCCACTTACGGGAAGCTCTCTGGCCGCGAGAAAGGCCGCTTCCTGCGCCGCATCGCCGACGCCATCGAGGCCATCGTGCCGGAGTTGGTGGAGCGGGCCCACCGCGAGACGGCGCTGCCGGAAGCGCGCCTCAAAGGCGAGTCCGCGCGCACCATCAACCAGCTTAGGCTGTTTGCGCAGGTGGTCGAAGAGGGCTCGTGGGTGAACGCGCGCATCGATCCCGCGCAGCCCGATCTCGCGCCGTTGCCCCGTTCCGACATCCGTTCCATGATGCGGCCGCTCGGGCCAGTCGCCGTTTTTGGCGCCAGCAACTTTCCACTTGCATTTTCAGTGGCCGGTGGAGACACTGCCGCCGCGTTTGCTGCCGGAAATCCCGTCATCGTCAAGGCGCACCACGCGCATCCCGGCACGAGCGAGATGGTGGGTCAGGTGATCGCCCGGAGCGTGAAGGAGTGCGGCCTGCCCCCAGGCGTCTTTGCGCTGATTTTCGGCGCGGGCGCGGAGATTGGCACGGCGCTCGTCGAGCATCCCAAGGTGAAAGCCGTCGGATTCACCGGCTCGCTTTCGGCCGGCAAGGCGCTGATCGAGCGGGCTGCGGCACGGCCGGAGCCGATTCCGTGCTTTATGGAAATGAGCAGCGTGAATCCGGTCTTTGTGCTGCCTGAGGCGCTGCGCACGCGTGGCGCGCAGATTGCCGGCGGGCTGTTCGGGTCGTTCACGCTCGGCGTGGGCCAGTTCTGCACCAAGCCGGGACTCGTTTTTCTGCCACGCAATGCAGACGCTGACGCGCTGGTCGCCGAGTTGAAGGCGCAGGTGGAAAAGGCGGCAGCGTCACCGATGCTCACTGACGGGATCTCGAAGAGCTACCGCTCGGGCGTGGCAGGTCGGCAGGCGCACGGCAAGGTGCAGACGGTCGCACGGATGACGTCTGGCAGCCCCAGCAGCGCCTATGCCGAGCCGGTTGTCTTTCAAATCTCCGGCGCAGATTTGCTCCGCGATCCCGAGTTGGCGGCGGAGGTCTTCGGACCGAGCACGCTAGTGATCCGCTACGAGAGCCGCGAGGAGCTGATGGCGCTGGCGCGCGCGCTGGAAGGGCAATTGACCGCAACGCTGCACGGATCGGAGGGCGATCTCGCCGCGTTTGCCGATCTGATTGCGGTTTTGGAGCGCAAGGCGGGAAGGCTCATCGTCAATGGCTTTCCCACCGGCGTGGAAGTGTGCCATGCCATGGTGCACGGCGGGCCGTATCCGGCGACAAGCGACAGCCGCGCGACATCTGTGGGCACGTACTCGATTTACCGCTTTGTACGCCCCGTCTGCTATCAGGACTTTCCGCAGGCGGCGCTGCCAGCCGAGCTGAAAGACGAGAATCCGCTGGGCATCTGGCGGTTGGTGGATGGACAGTTCACGCGCGACGCAGTTCCTGGCCGAGCTTAGGCGTCCGCAGACAAAGCGTGATCGCCCCGGCGAGAATCAGCGCCACGGCCATGGAGAAGTATCCGGCGCGCGAGTTTCCCGTGAGCGCTTGCATCGCTCCCACCAGCCACGAGCCGGCAAAGGCCCCGAGCGCTCCGAAGGTGTTGATCAAAGCCATCACTTCGCCGGCCACTGTATTTGGAAGCATCTCCGGCACGATGGCGAAAAAGGGGCCATAAGGCGCGTACATCGTCCCGCCGGCAATGATCAGGGCACAATACGCCAGCTAGAAGTTGCTCCCAGCGGCCGCATAGGAGCAGAACATCGCAACGCCGGACAGGAGCAGGAGCGGCCATACGAAGATCTTGCGATGGAGCGAGCGATCGGAAAAATAAGCGGCCACTAACATCAGAATCACTCCCAGCAAGAACGGAGCGGCGCTCAGCAGGCCCACCGTCTCGATTCCGCGAGACGTCCCGGACCGGATCATCTCCGGGATCCACAACACCAGTCCGTAGACGCCGAAGCTCCAGAAGAAATACTGCACGCACAAAAGAAGCACGCTGGGGACGCGGAGCACAGCAGCCAGATTCCCGTATTGCGGAAGCGCGGTTTGCTCGAGCTCCAGCGCTGCTTCAAGCCGCTCACTGTTTCCCGTGCTCAGCCACGACGCCTCGCGCGGCCGGTCGCGCGCGACGAGGACCCACACAAACGCCCACAATACAGACGGAATCCCTTCGAGGATGAAGGCCATCTGCCAGCCGACCGCTTTGATCAGATACCCAGTAACGGCTGCCATCCAGGTCACAGTCACTGGATTGCCAAGGATAAGAATGGCGTTGGCCCGCGAACGCTCCGCGCGCGTAAACCAATGCGTCAGCAGGATCAGCATGGAAGGGAAGATCAGGCTTTCTGCGACTCCCAGCAGCAACCGGTCGATGACCAGAAGCCAATAGGCACGGATCACACCCGTGAGCGCGGAAAACACGCCCCAACTGATGAGAGCAAGGAAAATCAGCCGCGTGGCGCTTTTGCGTCTGGCGTAGGTCGCGGCCGGAACCTGAAACAGAAAATAGCCGAGAAAGAAGACCGAGCCGAGAAAAGCCGCCCGGGATTCGGTGATGTTGAGTGACTTTGCCAGTCCGGCCGCCGCGCCAAAGCCAAAATTCGACCGGCCAAGATAGGCAAGGCTATAGGTAACGAAAACCACAGGCATCAGGTAAAGCCAGCGCCGGCGCAGGCCTGCCAGGAATTGCGCCGCGTTGTGCGAATCCTCGCTGGGCACACCAGCTTTATAGCATCCCGCTCGGCAGGTACTCCATCGTTGGACCTGCCCGCACTCTCATTCTTCAGTCGGGATTCTCCCGGAGACACTTTCGAATCTCAGCGCACTTGTGACTGACATCACGCCTTCGAGGCGAATCGTAGAACTACCCTTTCAGTGTCAATCGACAACGGCTTTGACGGGATCGAGCGCACGATCCGGAGGTTGAAAAGCATGTACGGCGGGGATCGGAAATCCTGCGCCGGGAGGAAGTTGGATGGCAAAGCCTGACGAGATTCAGAGAATCAAAAAGATCGCATGGGACCTGAGGGCCGACGTCGTGAGGATGATCGGCGTTGGCAAGGCGGGACACCTCGGCGGTTCGTGCTCGCTGGCCGAGATTGTGGCGGCCTTGTACTTCGCGAAGATGCGCTTCGATCCCCAAGCGCTGGGGGATCCATACCGCGACCGCTTTCTCGTCAGCAAGGGGCATTCCGTTCTCATCCAATACGCGGCTCTGGTGGAACTGGGCGTCATCCCGAGGGAAGAGATGGGGAAGCTGAAGACCCTCGCGGGCAAACTGCAAGGCCATCCCGACATGATGACTGCCCGGGATGGAGGCGGTGACGGGCTCTCTCGGACAGGGACTTTCCATAGGCGTGGGCATGGCGCTCGCGCTGCGGCTCGCGAAAAGCCCTTCGCGGGTGTACGTCGTCATGGGGGACGGCGAGCTTGCCGAAGGCCAGCTCTGGGAAGCGGCAATGGCCGCCGCGCGCTACAAGTTGGATTCCATTACCGGCATCGTGGATCGAAACCGTATCCAGGCCACAGGGCCGACGAAGGAAATCTTCGACATCCCCAACATAGAAGAGAAATGGCGGGCGTTCGGATGGAACGTGTTGACCGTGGACGGACACGAAGTGGGCGCAGTCCTCGATGTCCTGGATGAGGCGGCCGCGAACAAGGGGGCTCCCACCGTGATCGTGGCGGAAACGATCAAAGGGAAGGGAGTCTCTTTCGCCGAGAATACGGCGGCCTTCCACAACGCTGCCTTGACCCAGGAGCAATACGACAAGGCGCTCCTTGAAATCGAAGAATCCGGGAGGATGCTCCAATGACGCCGCCGAACCTGAGAAGCGCGTATGGGGCCAGCCTTGTCCGGCTGGGGAGAAAGGACGGGCGCGTGGTGGCCCTGGAGGCGGACCTCGGGAAATCCACGCAGTCCGCCATGTTCCAGGCGGAGTTTCCTGACCGCTACTTCCAAATGGGAATCGCGGAACAGAACATGGCCTCCACCGCGGCGGGATTCGCCCTTGCCGGGAATGATTCCCTTCATCCATTCCTTTGCTGTGTTCGCCTCCGGGAGGGTCTACGATCAGCTTCGCAATTCCATCTGCATTCCGAACCTCCCCGTGCGGATCTGCGGGTCCAGCGCCGGGCTTTCCGACTTCGGCGACGGAAAGACGCACCAGGGCGTGGAGGACGCCGCCCTCATGCGGGCGCTGCCGAACATGACGGTGCTCTGCCCCGCGGATTCCATCGAAGTTGAGAAGATGATGGACTGCCTGCTGGATTGGCCGGGGCCGGTGTACATCAGGATCAACAGGAACGATCTCCCCTTCGTGTATCCGGCCGACGAGCCTTACTCCATCGGCAAGGTGACCATGCTCCGGGACGGGAGCCACGTGGCGATCTTTGCCTCGGGGATCATGGTGTCGATGGCTCTCGAGGCCGCGACGGCCCTGGCGCTGGAGGGGATCTCGGCGCGGGTGCTCAACGTCAGCACCATCAAGCCGCTGGACCGCGACGCGGTGATCCGCTATGCAGGTGGAGTGGACGCCATCGTTACGGCCGAAGAGCATTCCGTGATCGGCGGGCTCGGTTCCGCCGTGGTGGAGGCGCTTCGGGGAGTCACTCATGCGCCGGTGGAGTTCGTGGGCGTCCCTGACAGTTTCGGCATTTCGGCGGAGGGCTATGACGATCTGCTCGCGCATTTTGGACTCACCTCGGACGCCGTCGCCAATGCCGTAAAAACGCTTTTGAAAGGGAAAATAGAAATGAACATCGGCTTCATTGGACTGGGCATCATGGGCAAGCCCATGGCGAAGAACCTCCTCAAGGCGGGCCACAAGCTCGTCGTCTACGACATTGTCGATGCGCCGGTGAGGGAGCTGGTTGAAGCCGGCGCGACGGCGGGCTCGTCTCCGAAGGACGTGGCCTCGCGGAACGAGCTCATCATCACCATGCTGCCCAATTCGCCTCACGTGAAGAAGGCGGTTTTGGGGAAGGATGGCGTGATCGAAGGGGCGAAGCCGGGCAGCGTGCTCGTCGACATGAGCTCCATCGCGCCGCTTGCGAGCCGCGAGGTGGCCGCCGAGCTCGCCAGGAAGGGAATCGAGATGCTCGACGCCCCGGTTTCCGGCGGCGAGCCCAAGGCCATCGACGGAACGCTGGCCATCATGGTGGGCGGCAAGGAAGCCGTTTTCGAGAAGGTGAAGGACGTGCTGCTGAAGATGGGCTGCGAGCGCGGTCCTTTGCGGAGACATCGGCGCGGGGAACGTGACCAAGCTCGCCAACCAGATCATCGTCGCGCTGAACATCGCCGCGATGTCAGAGGCCTTCGTGCTCGCGACCAAGGCTGGAGTCGATCCCGAGCGGGTCTTCAATGCCGATCAAGGGAGGCCTCGCCGGAAGCACCGTCCTCAACGCGAAGGCGCCGATGGTCCTCGAGGGAAACTACAAGCCCGGATTCAGGATCGAGCTGCACATCAAGGACCTGCAGAACGCGCTCGATACCGCGCACGAGACCGGCGTTCCGATCCCGCTCACCAGCCAGGTCATGGAGATGATGCAGGCCCTCAAGGTTGACGGGAAGCAGGCCGAAGACCATGGAGGCCTCATCCAGTTCTATGAAAGGCTCGCCGGGGTCAAGGTCCGCAAGGGGGGCGCGAAGTGAGCGCGATGCGTCTTTCGGGCAAGACCGCCCTGATCACGGGCGCCGCGGGAGGGATCGGCGCGGAGATCGCCCGAAGGTTTCGAGAGGAAGGCGCCTCGGTGTTCGTGGCGGATACGAACTGCGCGGAGGGGGAAAAGACGGCCGCGTCCATGGGAGCGGTCTTCATTCCGCTCGACGTCACTTCGGAGGATAGCTGGAAGGCCGCGCTTTCCGCGGTGCTCGAGCGGGCCGGACGCCTCGACATCCTGGTGAACAACGCGGGCATCAACGTGAGGAAAAACATCGAGGAAATGCCGGTGGAGTCCTTCGACGCCATGATCGCGGTGAACGTCCGAGGGACCGTTTCTCGGGATCAAGCACTCGCTGCCGATCATGAGGGCCGCGGGCGGGGGAGTCATCCTCAACATGTCGTCGATATGCGGCTTGGTCGGCCACAGGTTCACGAACGAGACCTATACGACGACCAAGGGCGCCCTGACAATGCTCACGAAATCGGTGGCCGTGCGATACGCGAAGGACAATATCCGCTGCAACTCCGTCCACCCCAGCACGGTGGAGACCGCCTTCGTGGCGGCCATGCTCAAGGACCCCGAGCGCCGGGCAGAGAGGCTTGGCGAAGTGCCTCTGGGAAGGCTCGCCAGCGCAACAGACGTTGCGAATGCGTTGGTCTACCTTGCGAGTGACGAGGCATCGTTCATCAACGGGGCCGCGATTCCTATCGACGGAGGCCTCACGGCGGCGTAGGCGGCCTCACTCCGAGACGAGTGCGAATCGTCGCCGGGCAGGTCAGTTTTGTAGCATCGCGCTCCGCGGGTGCTCCATCCGGAGGGCCGGCCTGCGCCCTCTATACTGGTCTACGGAAAGGGCTTCCCCATCGTAGACATTTCACTCAGCTCGGTGCTGGAGACGGACGACGCCAATCTCCTTCGTGTGACCACGCACGCGCCCGGCCCGGCTGGAGTGCTGCCGCTCACGGCCGACATGCTGCTCACCGAGCCCTCGGGGAATCTCTTCGGCCTGACGCAAAATGCCGGCATGGGCTGGGACCCCGCTCGCCTGCTCGATCCCGAGTTTCTGATCCTAAGCACGCATGGCGGCCTGCGCGCTGAAAATGGCGAGGCGATCGCTCTGGGCTTTCATAGTGGCCACTGGGAAGTCGGCCTGCTGGTGGCTGAAGCCGCGCGCGAGTTGAAGTCTCTGCGCGCTACTCCGTTTGCGGGAGCATGCACCGATCCCTGTGACGGCCGCACGCAGGGCACGACCGGGATGATGGACTCGTTGCCGTTTCGCAACGATGCGGCGATCGTGCTGCGGCGGCTGATGCGCTCGCTGCCGACTGGAAAAGGCGTCATCGGTGTCGCGACGTGCGACAAGGGACTGCCCGCGATGATGATGGCGCTGGCATCGTCGGGGAGCAAACCGGCGGTGCTGGTACCGGGGGGCGTAACGCTTCTGCCGGAATCGGGCGAGGATGCGGCGAAGGTGCAGACCATTGGCGCACGTTTCGCGCAGAACCACATCACGCTGGAGTATGCGGCCGAGGTCGGCTGCCGGGCCTGCGCGTCGCCGGGTGGAGGGTGCCAGTTTCTGGGCACCGCGGCCACATCACAAGTGGTCGGCGAAGCGCTGGGACTCTCACTTCCGCATACGGCTCTTGCTCCCTCCGGCCAACCCGTATGGCTCGACGCCGCTCGCCGCTCGGCCCGCGCGATTCTGCGGCTCCATCAATTTGGCATCGGCGCCCGCGACATCCTCACGCCTGCGGCCGTCTGCAACGCCATGGTGGTGAAGGCCGCCTTCGGCGGATCGACAAACCTTCTCATTCATCTTCCGGCGATTGCACATGCGGCGGGCTTGGCGCGGCCCACGGTGGCTGATTGGGTCGAGGTCAATCGTCTGGTGCCGCGGCTTGTCGATGCGCTACCCAATGGGCCGCGCAATTTTGCCACCGTGCAGGTCTTTCTGGCCGGCGGCGTACCCGAGGTGATGCTGGAACTGCGAGCGGCCGGCCTGCTCGACACGAAGGTGAAGACTGTGTCGGGCGAGACGCTGGGCGCGTGCCTTGATTGGTGGCGCCAGAGCCCGCGCCGCGCTGCGCTGCGACGCCTCTTGCAGGAGAGGGACGGAATCGATCCCCAGGATGTGATTATGTCGCCCGATCGCGCGCGGTCGCGCGGGCTCACGTCGGCGGTTTGTTTTCCCATGGGCAATCTGGCGCCGGAGGGATCGGTCGTCAAGAGCACCGCAATCGACCCATCGCTCGTTGGCGAGGATCAAGTGTATCGTCATGTGGGCCCTGCGCGGGTCTTTGTCACCGAAGCTGCGGCGATTCAGGCCATCAAATCCGGCGAGATTACCGAGGGCGATGTGATCGTCCTCATCTGCGGAGGGCCCGCGGGCGCGGGCATGCAGGAGATCTACCAGATCACCGCGGCGCTCAAGGAATTGCCTCACTGCAAGCACGTGGCTGTGTTGACCGATGGGCGCTTCAGTGGCGTCTCGACGGGAGCCTGCATCGGTCACATCTCGCCCGAAGCGCTGGCCGGCGGCCCCATCGGCAAGGTGCGCGACGGCGACCAGATTGAAATTGTCATCGATCGCGTGCGGCTGGAGGGGCGAGTGCATCTGGTTGGGGAAGCTGACGAGGTTTTTGGCGCCGAAGAGGGCGCGCGGCGGCTTGCCGGGCGCAGTCCCCGCGCGGATCTCGCGCCGCATCCTGAACTGCCTGACGACACGCGCTTGTGGGCCGCACTGGTCACGGCGAGTGGCGGCGTTTGGGGCGGATGCGTTTACGATGTGGACCAGATTGTCACCCGATTGGAGAAGAATGCGTGAAGCTTTACCGGACCAGCAACGGAAATTATGTGGAAGACGGCGGCAAAACCTTTCGCGTCCCCGAGTCGAACTGGGATGCGCTTGTCGCGCACGACGATCTGCGCGGCTACTTGGGTTCTGTCGTTCACGGCGGAAAGCCTGCGACAGATTTCGCATCGGCGCAGATTCTGGCTCCCATCGGCAGCCAGGAGGTGTGGGCTGCGGGCGTGACCTACTACCGCAGCCGCAGCGCGCGCATGGCGGAAGCGAAGGATGCCGGTGGGGGCGACTTTTACGAGCGCGTGTACACTGCAGAACGCCCGGAGCTGTTTTTCAAAGCCACGCCGAACCGCGTGGCCGGACCAGGCGGCGAATGTGCGCATTCGCAGTGACGCCAGGTGGTCGGTTCCTGAGCCGGAGCTGACGCTCCTCATCAATCCTCGCGGTCAGATCATCGGCTACACCGTGGGCAACGACATGAGTTCGCGCGACATCGAGGGCGAGAATCCGCTCTATCTGCCGCAGGCCAAGGTCTACGACGGCAGTTGCGCGCTGGGTCCGTGCGTCCTGGTCAGCAGTGAGCCGCTCCCGCCCACGACCCCCATCCGTCTGGAGATCGCGCGCGGCGGCCGCGTGCAGTTTTCCAGCGCGACGACGCTTGCGGAGCTGAAGCGCGCGCCTGCTGATCTGGTCGCCTATCTTTTTCGGGAGAACACTTTCCCGTTCGGCACGTTTTTGATGACCGGAACCGGCATCGTGCCGCCGGACGACTTCACGCTCGCGCCGGGCGACACGATTCGCATCACCATCGACCCGATTGGCACGCTCGAAAATGACGTGGTCCAGGGCAGACCCGGCCCGGCAGTCTGACTCCGGGAAGGTCACGGTAAGGAATAAGCTTGGCCGATCAGGAGTACCTTTTAGAGCGAAACCCGCAACCACCGGCACGCCTGTCGCGGCGCCGCTGGCGTATCGCCTGGTTGCTCGGCATTGGGGTTCTGGTCAACTTTTTCGACCGCGTCAATCTCTCCGTCTCCCACGATTCGCTGATCGCGGCCTTCGGCATCTCCGATGTCGTCTTCGGTTATCTCTCCAGCGCCTACAACTGGACCTACGCCCTTTGCCAGTTGCCTATCGGTGTGGTGCTCGACAAGTTCGGCGTCCGGCGCGTGGGGCGCGTCGGCACGTTTCTTTGGAGCGCGGCCTCCTTTGCCGCATCCATCGCGCCCAATCTGAGCGCATTCTTTGGCGCGCGGCTCCTGCTCGGCGTAGGCGAAGCGCCAACCTTTCCCGCCAACGCCAAGGCCATCGGCCTGTGGTTCCCCGAGCGCGAGCGAAGCCTGGCCACCTCGCTCAACGACGCTGCGGCCAAGTTTGCCTCTGCCATCGGCGTTCCCGTGATCGGGATCGTTCTCATTCACGCCGGATGGCGCTGGAGCTTTGCTTTCACCGGCGCGGTCAGTTTCGTCTATTTTCTCTTCTTCTGGCGCGTCTATCGCGATCCGGATGAGGATTCTGCGCTGACCGAAAGCGAGCGCATGCACATCGAGGGTCTAGAGAACTCGCTCGCCGCGCCCGATGGCAACGAAGAGCGGTCATCGCCGCTGGGCCATCTTCTCTCCCAACGCAAGGTCCTTGGCCTCGCCCTCGGTTTCGGCGCGTACAACTACGTCTTCTTCCTGCTGCTCTATTGGCTGCCGGCTTATCTGTCCTCCGCTCTGCACATCGATCTCCTGCACTCGTTCGTATACACCAGCGTGCCGTGGTTCGTTGCCACCGCGACGGACCTCGCCATCGGTGGTTGGCTGGTTGACTTCCTCGTCCAGCGCGGTTGGAATCAGAGCGCGGTCCGGCGTGTCGTACTCGTCGGCGGAACGGCGTTCGGGCTCGGCATTCTGGGCGCGGCTCACGCGCACAGCGCCTCGCAGGCTCTCATCTGGATCACCGTGTCGCTCGGCGGTCTTGCCGCGGCCGCGCCTGTGGCCTGGTCGCTGCCCTCCTTCATCGCGCGCCGGCCAGACGTAGGCAAGGTGGGCGGGATCATCAATTTTTCCGGCCAAGTCTCGGGGATCGCAGCCTCCATCCTTACCGGATATCTGGTTTCGGCACGCCACAACTACGCGTGGGCCTTTGCCGTTGCGGGTGCCTACCTGGCCGTCGGGATTGCGGGCTATCTGTTCCTGCTGGGCAAAATCGAGCAGGCGCCGTCAAGAGCGGCCGGCGCGTAGACGGTACTTTCGGGGTGTAACAGTTCTGGTGCTGACGCGGAAATTTGTTCTCCTGTAACGTTGTTTGGTGCAAAATAGTCGGATGGGAGAACGAAGCTAGTGCCGCGTATCCACTTTCACCAGCAACTCGCCGAACTCAAAGACAGGCTCCTGAGCATGGCTGCCCTGGCGCAGCAGGGGGTGGAGTCGGCAGTAGAAGCCTACCTGCGGCGCGACAAGGGCCTTTGCAAGTTCGTGAAGCAGAACGAGAGGGCGATCGACACCGCACAGAGGGATCTGGACGAGATGGCCTATGAGCTGCTGGCCAAGGAGCAGCCTATGGCGATCGATCTTCGCTTTATCCTGGCCGTGATCAAAATCAACGGCGACCTGGAACGGATTGGCGACCAGTCGATGAGCATTTCCCGCCGGACGAAGGAGATTCTTGCTGCGGACGAGGTCGACCTGCCGGTGGATTTTGCGGCCATGGGCGAGTTTGCCGGCCAAATGATCCGCAACGCGCTGCAAGCGCTGCTCGACGGCGACGCGCGGCTGGCCGATTCGGTGCGCGAGATGGACGACGAGATTGACCGCATGAACCGCCGCGCCCACAGCGACCTGCTCAAATTGATCGAGGAGAAGCCACAGTTCACGCAGCAAGCGATGAATGGCATTTTGGTGGCGAAGAATCTGGAGCGGATCGCGGACCACGCGTCGAACATCGCCACCGACGTGATCTTCTGGGTCCGCGGCGCCGATGTGCGCCACCAGTTGAGCGTGGCGATGGATTGATCATCTGCGCCGGGAGCCGCAAAGACGGGAGCCCCGGGTTCAACCGCTGATGCGACCCCGGGGCTTCTGAGTCTAGGCGCGATTGGTGGGCCGGAGCTACACTCCGATCACCGCACAAAGCTCCTTCACAGCCGCGGCGCTCTTCTTCAGCGCGGCGTCTTCTTCCGCCGATAACTTGATCTCGATGATCTGTTCGAGGCCGGCGGCGCCCAGTTTGCACGGCACACCGATAAAGTATCCCTCGATTCCGTACTCGCCCTGCAAGTACGCCGCGCAGGGCAAAATCTTTTTCTTGTCTTTGAGAATCGCCTCGGCCATCTCAGTCACAGCCGCGGACGGCGCGTAATAAGCACTGCCGGTCTTGAGATACTTTACGATCTCGGCGCCTCCGTCGCGCGTGCGCTGCACGAGCTGCTCCAAGCGGTCGGGAGCGATGAGCTCGGTGATCGGAATGCCCGCCACCGTCGAGTAGCGCGCCAACGGCACCATGGTGTCGCCATGGCCGCCCAGCACGAAGGCTGTCACGTTTTCCACGCTCACGTTCAGCTCCGCGGCGATGAAGCTGCGGAATCGCGCCGAGTCCAGCACGCCGGCCATGCCGATCACTCGCTCCCGGTTAAAACCGGACTGGCGAAAGGCGGCCTGGGCCATCGCATCCAGCGGGTTCGAGACGACGATGAGGATCGACTCGGGCGACTGCGCCACGACCTTCGAGACAACGTCGGACATGATCTTGAAGTTGGTGTGCAACAGATCGTCGCGGCTCATACCGGGCTTGCGGGGAATGCCCGCGGTGATGACCACGATGTCGGAGTGGGCCGTGGCCGCGTAGTCGTTGGCGCCCGCGATGGCCACGTCGCGCCTCTCAATGGGCATGGCCTCGAGCAGGTCCAGCGCCTTGCCCTGTGGCACGCCTTCCACCACGTCAACCAGCACCACATCGGCCAGTTCCTTGGCCGCAATCCAGTGCGCGGCCGTGGCGCCCACGTTTCCCGCGCCGACAATGCTTACTTTCTTACGCATGAGTTCTCCTTCGGTTTCCTTGAGGATCTGCGATCTCCGACCAGCATTCTTAGACTAGGCGGGCTGGATGATTATCTTTGGCCGGCCAACGGAGCTGAACACTTGTCCCCTTATTATGCTCAGTTCATCACATATCTTCCGGACGCTCTCGATTGCGTAACTGAGTTGGTCCGTGCAAGAGAAGTCCAGCCGATCAGTCGCTTCGAGTTCGGCTAAGGATTCGTCGAGGCGTTGATTGAATTCATCCGTTTCACTCTTTTCATCATAGCGAGATACGAAGACGATCCAGCTATGGCGACAGTTCATTGCGTCGATCGACCTCGTTGCTCGTTCTGCGCGATTCATAAATTTCCCTCCATTTCGGGGCCAGTTTGTGCCGAATAGCTGCGAGAGCAGATTAGTCAACAGATCCTTGCCCTGAATCAATGAGAATGCTTCGTCAGGAGTGACGCAAGGGCTAATTTCAATTCTTGGGGTGAAGTTGGGGGGTGAGTTTGGGAATCTGCGATGAATTTTTACAATCCCCCTCTTCGCCAATGCCACTTACCTACATATTGCCAATAATCCGTGTGGCAAACTCGCTCGTGCCCACCTTCGTCGCGCCGGCAAGCTGGCGTTCGAAGTCGTAGGTCACGAACTTCTGCTGAATCGTCTTCTCCATGGCGCTCTCGATCATCTTGGCCGCTTCCTTCCATCCGATGAACTCGAGCAGCATGACGCCCGACAGGATCACCGAGCCCGGGTTGATGACGTCTTTATCGGCGTACTTGGGCGCCGTGCCGTGCGTGGCCTCGAAGACCGCATAGCCGTCGCCGATGTTTGCGCCGGGCGCGATGCCCAGGCCGCCTACCTGCGCCGCCGCCGCGTCGGAGATGTAGTCGCCATTCAGGTTCGGTGTGGCCAGAATGCTGTAATCCGATGGCCGAATGATGATCTGCTGAAAGATGGAGTCGGCGATGCGGTCGTTAACCAGCACTTTCATCTTCCATGCTCCGTTCCCATGCGACTTGCCGATGGAATCGAGAACCGACTTGACCTCGGCATACACCGAATCGCGAAAGGCCGGAGAGCCAAACTCCATCCCTGGCTCGATGAGCGCGGCGTTCTCTTCAATCGAAATGCCGGGCTTAGCTTCTACATTGCTCAGGATCCAGCTCTCGCGCTCCGTGACGATCAGGGAGCGGAACTCCTGCGTCGCTACCTCGTAGCCCCATTCGCGAAACGCGCCCTCAGTGAACTTCTGGATGTTGCCCTTGTGAACGAGCGTGACGGTTTTGCGGCCCGCCTCCATCGCGTGTCGGATGGCGTAGCGCACCAGCCGCTTGGTGCCGAAGATGGAGATGGGCTTGATGCCCACGCCCGAGTCGGTGCGCACTTTCTTCTTGCCGCCCTTGAGCAGATCATCGTTGAGGAAGGAGATCAGCCGCGCCGCATCTTCCGAGCCTTGCTTGAACTCAATGCCTGCGTACACATCCTCGGTATTCTCGCGGAAGATGACGATGTCGAGCTTCTCCGGATGCTTCACCGGGCTGGGCACGCCCTGGTAATACTTCACCGGCCGCACGCAGGCGTAGAGATCGAGAATCTGTCGCAGCGCCACATTGAGCGAGCGAATGCCGCCGCCGACGGGCGTCGTGAGTGGCCCCTTGATGGAGATGCGGAGGTCGCGAGCTGCGGCTACGGAGTCGTCGGGCAACCAGGTATTGAACTGCCGGAAGGCTTTTTCGCCGGCGAAGATCTCAAACCAGCGGATGGCGCGCTTGCCGCCGTAGACTTTTTCCACGGCCGCGTCGAAGACCCGCTGTGAAGCCTTCCAAATGTCGCGGCCCGTGCCGTCGCCCTCGATGAAAGGGATGATGGGATGGTCAGGCACAGCAAATTGCCCGTTCCGGTATTCAATCGGCTGGCTGTTCTTGGGCAATTCCAGGCCGTTGTAATTGCTTTGCATGTTTTTGTGGGAAGTCCCTTCCGTGAATGCTCCAAGGATGAGGCTACCATCTGCAATTTAGCGGTGGCAATTTTAAGTGCGGACGGATCGCGGCGACATCGCCTCAATGAACTGAGCCTTGATGTCTCGTGTCCCCAAACATCACGCGCAGCACATCCATGTTTTTGGCGTAATCGCCGTGCGCTTTGGTAGGCGATTCGAAAATCCCGAACCAATGCGTGGCATTCCGCACATAAAGATTCACAACTTCCACATCGCCGATCCTCGGCACGCGGTAGGTGATCACGTCGGTGGGGTCGCTCCAGGCCACCACCTGAACCTTCTCCCGGGCCGTCTCGTCGCTTGGGTGCAGGACCGTTTGGAAGTTCGACTGCATCTCTTTCCAGCGGTTGACAAGCGCTCTGAAGTTGGCCGCCGGCGTGGTGGGAACCGGCGGAGCCGCCGCCAGTCCGCGCGATTTCATGGCGCTCGCGGAAGTATTCGGCGCGTTTCTCGAGATTCGTGATCTCCAGCATCTCCAGCTGGTTGGCAAAGAAATAGACCAGCGATGTTCGCTCAAAGATGTAACGCATTGCGTTCTCTTCCGCCGTTTTCCGGGCGGCCTCAGCCGCGGACAGGTCCTGCACCGACGCGCCGGCATATTCCGGGTTGAGTGCATTGAAGAGTAGATAGCTGCCCAGGCTGTGCGTGACGCCGATGAACTCCTGGTCCAGAATCTTGTCGCGGCTCAACTGCGCCTTCCAGTCATATTTTTCTTGTCCGTCACTTCCGCCAGAAGCGGCGCCTGCCTCGTTGGGATCGAACGCGGCCGATTTGGCCATCAATTGCCGCAGGCCGTCGCGCAGAATGCCGCCCATCGGCCCCACTGCCAACAGCACGTCCGAAAGTGCCCAGTCGACAAGGCTGGCCTTCACCGCGCGATTGATCAGAACCGCGCGTGGCCGGATCTTTGCGAGTTTTGCCGCTTCGTCGGCCGGAATCCAGGGATAGAAACGACCCAGCCCGCCCGGATCCTGAACGGATTGTTCCGAGCAAACTTGCAGCAGATGCTGGTCGGGGCCTGAAAGAGACGCCTCAGCGGCCACGACGCGGCGGCATTTGAGGGCCAGGACCAGCGGCCACCAGTTGATCTCATCAAGCACCAGGACGGCGGGATGTCGCCGCAAATGAACAACCCAGTGCACCACAAATGGCGCTGCCGCATGCCACTCCTCGGGGCTGTTCCACACCGGACTGCCCAAGTACGCGAGCGTGGGCGGCTCAACGTTGCTCGAGAATTCGCCTTTGTCCGCAAATTCGGCGCCGGCATTTTTCCAGTCGCTCACCGCGCAGAGCTTCAGCTTGGTGCATATGGACTCGCGCAACTTCGCTGAATCGCCGGCCCCCACCTGATCGATCCCATGCACGTAAAGAATGTGCACCGGATGCCGGTCAGCAGAGTCGAGCACATCCCCAATGCTGGTGAGGGTCTTGAGAGACCCGCTTGCGTCCTCGACCACCTTGGCGCGGGCCTGTGTCGTTCCTCCCGCGGCAGCCAGAATCACGAGGGCACACGTCAGCTTCCTGGTTTGCATCGATTGAAATCCCCGGAACGGATGTTACGCACGACTATAACATCTTTATTTTGGCAAAACTTCGGCCGGGCTGTGAACAATCCCCTGACGATTCGAGTGGATTGCTCTCAAGTTTCCTCACCGCCGCAGGCGATCATCTGTTCTTGTCGTCGCTTATTCCGTCGCCTTCAAACCGCGGAATGCCGAAATGGCCGCGCAGATGAAGAAGGTCCACCGGACTCAGATTGCCGGCCACGGTTGCCAGCGTGAGGCTCCTTGGGCTCTGCACCAGGACAACTCCGCCGCGCACATTGGCGCCGTCCAGCACCAGCCAAACGTCGGTTGTGTCGTTGTGATCCGGGCCGCCGGCGCTGGCGCTGCTCATCACGTGCATCCAGCCGCGCAGGTGGTAAGCCTCACGGATCGCCTCAACCTGTGCCGGGTCGGCAGCGCCGTCAGCGGCGAATCGCAGTACGTGCACGCTCACGCCGTCGAGTTTGGCGACCGCCTGCTTCAGGTCTGCGTCCGTGTCCGGCATGAGCCCGACTGCTGCAGCGAGCATGGTCCGATCCAGGGTGAAGCTCTCTTTCGCCACAGCCTGGGCGCTCAGTTGCGTCAGAGCCGGGGGCACCCACTCCAGGATGACAGTGCCGATATCGGTCACGGGAGGCGGAGCGGCACCGGCTGGCGCGCTACCAAGTTCCGGCGACGCCAAGGGTTCCGCAGGACTTTGCGCCAGCACGGCGCCACAGGTTAACACGACGCTCAAGACAGGGATTCCCAGCCAAGACGCTCGGTTCCTCATGCCCTATTAAACGCGCAAAACCCGAGAAAGTCGCAAACCCCCAAGCTCGACACGAGCGTTATTTCCGCCAGTCCCTCGTGCCGGCATGAGCTCGGTCTGGGGCGACCTCGCGCCGCCCACGCCAGCCTCCGGCTTGAACCTCGAATGAAAATTGCAGAAACTCTGTTCGCACCCGCCAGGATGCGATAGACTCATGCGGGAACGTTCGAAAGTTGCCACAAATCTTTCACGCACGGAGGGCACATAGAAATTGGGAAAAAGCATGGTCCCGAAGAGAATTTTCTTCACCAAGGGCGTCGGTAAACATAAGGAGCGGTTGACTTCCTTCGAGCTGGCGCTTCGGGATGCGGGCATCGCCTCACAAAACCTGGTGCGCGTCTCGTCCATCTTCCCGCCGCAATGCAAGGTGATTCCCCGCAAGGAGGGCCTCAAATACTTGAATGAAGGCGAGGTCGTTTTCGCTGTGATCGCGGAGAATTCCACGTGCGAGCCGCACCGGCTTGTCGCCTGCAGCATCGGAGTGGCCATTCCGGCCGACCGCAACACATACGGCTACCTGAGCGAGCACCACAGCTACGGCGAGACCGACGATCAGGCCGGAGAATACGCCGAGGAGCTGGCCGCCGAGATGCTCGCCACCACCCTGGATGTCGAGTTCGACCCCGACAAGAGCTGGGACGAGAAGAAGGAGATCTACCGCATCTCCAACAAAATCGTTCGCACCAGCAACATTACCCAGTCAGCCGTGGGCGATAAGCGCGGCAAGTGGACCACCACGATTGCCGCGGCGGTGCTGATCCTGGAAGAGTGACGGCCGCGTCCTGGAAAGGCAGTTGGGGCCAATTCCGCCCGTCGGGGTTGGCCTTGTTGTGTGGACCGTGAGTGGCTGCGACGGAGGCATGACGGACGACAAATGACGACTGCGCGCAAATTCACGATCGCCCTCGTGCAGATGCGCATGGGAGCCGATCCTGAAGCCAACTTCGACTCCGCGCTTGGCCACATTCGCGAGGCGGCGCGGCGGGGCGCGCAGATCGTGTGCCTGCCCGAGCTCTTCCGCACGCAATATTTCTGCCAGCGCGAGGATTTGCGCCTCTTCGAACTGGCGGAGCCGATTCCGGGCCCTTCCACTGCGAAGCTGGCTGAAGCCGCGCGCGAAACCGGCGTGGCCATCGTTGCCTCGCTCTTCGAGCGGCGCGCGCCGGGGCTCTACCACAACACGGCGGTCACGCTCAATGCCGATGGCCAGATCGCCGGCATCTACCGCAAGATGCACATCCCGGACGATCCCCTTTATTACGAAAAGTATTACTTCGCACCGGGCGATCTCGGTTTTCAGGCTGTGGATACCGCTTTTGCCCGAGTGGGCACGCTGGTTTGCTGGGACCAGTGGTATCCGGAGGGCGCGCGGCTCACGGCGTTGCAGGGCGCCGAGGTGCTGTTCTACCCAACGGCGATCGGCTGGCATCCGGCGGAGAAGGAGGAGTTTGGCGCCGCACAATTCGATGCGTGGCGGACCATCCAGCGTGCCCACGCCATCGCCAACGGCGTGTATGTGGCTGCGGTCAACCGCGTGGGCCACGAGCATGGCGACGTCAAATTTGCAAACGGCGACACTCTGGCCAATCGCGCCGCCGGGCCGGGTCTCGAGTTCTGGGGCGGCAGCTTTTTGGCTGATCCCTTCGGCCGCATCGTGGCCAAGGCGGATCACGAGGCGGAAGAGATCGTGCTGGGCGAAATCGATCGCTATCTGATTGAAGAGACGCGTCGCAATTGGCCCTTCCTGCGCGACCGCCGCGTTGACGCCTACGCGCCCATCACCCAGCGGTTTCTCGATCCCGCGCAGACACTCGCCGGGCAAAAAGAGCGCAAATAGCCATGCCGGTTCAGCCACCCACGAAGACCGGGGCTCCAAGCAAGCCCGCTTTTCGCGTGAAGGCACGGAAGACGCCGCGCGAACTGGGCTATCTCATGCCCGCTGAGTGGGAGCCGCACGAGGCCACATGGCTCGCCTGGCCGCACAATCCTGAGGATTGGCCGGGCAAATTCCAATCCATACCCTGGCTCTACGCGGAGATTGTGCGCCTGCTTGCCGAGCGCGAGCGCGTGCATCTGATCGTTGAGAATGCCGCAATGCAGAGGCGGGTGACTGGCATGCTGAACCGCGCCGGCGCGAACCTCGATCAGGTGACCTTCCATCGTTGGCCCACCGACCGCGGCTGGACGCGTGATTCGGGTCCAATCTTTATCAAGAAAGATGGGGTCCGCGACGCGGAAGGCCTGCTCGGCCTCACCAACTGGCGCTTCAACGCCTGGGCCAAATACTCCGACTGGCATCTGGACGACAAGCTGCCCGGCCGGGTGGCGAAGCTGCTCGGCCTGCCGGAGTGGCAGCCCGAAGCGCAGTCGGCGGGTGGGCGCGCGCAGAGGATCGTGCTCGAAGGCGGATCGATCGACGTGAACGGAGGGGGGATTCTGTTGACAACCGAAGAATGTCTGCTGGGCGAGGTGCAGCAGCGCAATCCGGGAGTGAGTCGAGAGCAAATGGAACGGGTCTTTCGCGATTTTCTCGGCGTGGACCAGGTGATTTGGCTGGGTCGCGGCGTCGCCGGCGACGATACCCACGGCCACGTTGACGACATCGCGCGCTTCGTCGCACCCACGACGATCGTCGCTGCCGTTGAAACGGACGCGAACGACCCGAACCGCGCGCCGCTCAAAGAGAATCTGAAGCGCCTGACTGCCGCGCGGACTCCCGATGGCAAGCAATTCACCGTCGTCGAGTTGCCCATGCCGAGGCCGGTCATCTTCCGCGGGCAGCGCCTGCCGGCCAGCTACGCGAATTTCTACATCGCCAACGGCCTGGTGCTGGTCCCCACCTTTCACGATCCCAAGGACCGAGTGGCGATGAACACTCTAGCCGAGGTTTTCCCTGACCGCGAGGTCATTGGCATCTACAGCGTGGACCTGATCTGGGGACTGGGCGCGCTGCACTGCATGACGCAGCAGCAGCCGGCGGCATTAGCATCATGAGCATGATTGGCAGTCGCGAGGCGATGGAAACGGCGCTGGCCGAGGCGCGCCTGGCGGGTGAAGCAGGCGAAGTGCCGATTGGCGCGGTGATCGTTGGCGAGGGAAAGATTATCGCGCGCGGGCAGAACCGCGTCCTGCGCGATGTGGACCCCACGGCCCACGCCGAAATTGTGGCCATACGCGCGGCGGCCGCGGCGCTAGGCAACTATCGCCTGTCTGGCTGCACGCTCTATGTGACGCTGGAGCCCTGCGCGATGTGCGCCGGAGCCATGATTCACGCGCGGCTTGATCGGCTCGTCTTTGCCGCTGCCGATCCCAAGGCCGGGGCGTGCGGCTCGGTGCTCTCCGTCGTCAACCATCCCCAGCTCAACCACCAGATGCAGGTGGAGCAAGGAATCGCCGCTGAGGAATCGGCGGAGCTGCTCCGCAACTTCTTCCGTGAACGCCGGTAAGCAAGTGCTAAACTTCAACCCAGGTTTCTCCTGAAGCCAAGGAGGAGTGAGAAATGGCATTCCTCGGACGTCTCTTCCGTCGGCAGAAATCGGCGCCTGGATCGTATATCGCTGCTGGCGATCAGCTGACTCGTCTCCTTGTTGAGAAGTTGCCCCTAGTTGACTGGCAGAACGGGCCTCCTGGATATACAGAGGAAGAGGCAGAGGCGATTAGGTTTTCGATTTCTCAGTTTCAGCGTACGTCTCAAGCGGTCGCAAGCGAGCTGGGCGGCGAGTCGCTTGCTATCCATCCAGATCGCGCCGAAGAGTTGGAACGAATGGTATACGAACAGGGACTGAGACAGGTAGGGGATTCTGGTTGGAAATTCGTTGGAAAAGTTCCAGAAAATTGGCGGGTGAATATATCGGCCTATTTGAAGGCTTGGATTTGCGGCCTGAATCCGATGGTTCTTTTGGATATTGCTGAATTATTGACTCTGATTGGCAGGCTCGACGAGGCAAACGAAGCGATCAGGAGCGTGGAGAAGTTCCCGGCTTACGCGCGCTCGGAGGGTTCCGGCGGGGTCTGCGCGCCGGAAATAGTCGAGCAGGTCATGGAACGAATGCGCTCGGCGCAGTTGGAAGCCGACCGCATCAAGCAAACTAAGAGAAAGAAGTCAGAGACAGAGTTCGACAAAGCAGCCGAAGAATTTGCGCGCCAGGTAGGGCCAGTTGGCCCCGAAGAAATCAGAGTCACCCTAGAGGCGAGCGAGAACTCTCGCTTGAAGGTGTTCAACGAGGTGGCTAAGGCGGCTGCGCGACGGAAAATAAACTGACCTTTCTGCCTTCGTCTGGAATGAAACGCGCACCACCTGGACCGACGACAACCGTAATAGGGTGTTTGCGAATTCTGGAGATCAGACTATGCCGCCAAGACTGCTAGTTCCGCCTTCCTTCACCGATCCTGGCGTCATTGAGCGGGTGCGTGTCGACGGCGACAGGTGCATCCGGGAGACGTGGGATTCGCGCTCAAAAGTGTGGGTTCCCAGTGATTACCTTACCGACGCTTTGCTGCACGGACGCGAGCTCTCCGCCGCAGAGCTTGCCGCCGCCGGCATTTCCGTCGAGTAATGAGGCCTCGGTCCTACCGCTAGCCTTTCGTCAGCTTCCTGATTCGCTCGGCTTCTGCCGGCCATCTTGCCGCCAGGTCAGCGTAGGTTCCGCCGCGGTAATCTGCAAAATCGAAGCCGGGCGTCACGGTGCAGCCAAGCAGCGCAACTTTGCCGCCCTCCACCAGGCGCGTGCCTTGCCAAACGCCGGCGGGGACGACGAGCTGCACATGCTGGCTTGCCGCCAAATCCGGCCCAAGAGTGAAAAGCGCGGAGCGCCCATCGGGAAACAGTTGCAGCATCTCTACTGGATCGCCGAGATAGAAGTGGAAGATCTCGTCGGAGGCAAGCATGTGCATCTCGTCGAAGGTTCCAGCTTCAAGCAGGTAGTAAATGGCCGTGCTCTGCGCGCGCACGCCGCGCGGCAGCTCAACTGTGCCCCCGGATGTGTAAGTGCGGCGAAACCAGCCGCCCTCGACCGGGTGCGGCTCCAGCCCCAGCAGCGCCTTAATCTCTTTTGTGGTCATCGTCGTTCTCAGTGGTCATCATCACAGATCGTAACATCGCAACCGAAGTAAAATCCCCTTATGAACGTGCAGGTTTATACCACAGCGTGGTGCCGAGACTGCCGGGCTGCCAAGCAGTTTCTTGACGCTCACGGCGTGGCCTACACCGAAATCAATGTCGACACCAATCCGGCGGTGTCCGCCGAGGTCGTGCGGCGCGTCGGCAAGCGCGCGGTCCCGCAACTGGTCATCGATGGCGAGTGGTTCCAGCCCTACAAGCCCGGCCGCGGGCTGCTCGTGGACGAATTGCACCGACGACTGGGAATCCCTCGCGGATAAGTCCCGTTCCCTCGTACAATTGAAAGTGGGTGTTGGGCCGCAACTCAAGGCTGCGCAAGGAGTTCTCCGTTGATCGAACGTTATACGCGCCCGGCGATGGGCCGCATCTGGACGGACGAGAACAAGTACCGCTGCTGGCTCAAGGTGGAGTCGGCGGCGAGCCGCGTGCTGGCTGAGGATGGCGTCATTCCGGCGTCCGCCGCCGAAGCCATCGCTACCAAGGCCACCGTCTCCGCTGCGCGCGTGCAGGAGATCGAGGCCGAGGTGAAGCACGATGTGATCGCCTTCACCACTGCGGTCGCAGAATCGCTTAAAGCTCAGGGCCTTGATGCCGAGTCTCGGTGGCTGCACTACGGCCTCACCTCAAACGATATCGTTGACACCGCCCAGGCCCTCCAGGTGAAAGAAGCCTCCGCGCTCATCCGCGAAGGCATCGTCGCGCTTCTCGCCGTGCTCAAGCGCCGCGCCCTCGAGTTCAAGCACACGCCGACGATTGGGCGTACGCACGGCATCCACGCCGAGCCGACAACCTTTGGTCTCAAACTGCTCAACTGGTATGCCGAAATGGAGCGCAATCTCAACCGCTTCGACATGGCCGCCGAAGACATGCGCGTGGGCAAGCTTTCCGGCGCTGTTGGAACCTTCGGACATCTTGGTCCAAAACAAGAAGAAAAAGTCTGCGCGCGGCTCGGCCTCAGGCCCGCGCCGGTGGCCACGCAAGTCATCCAGCGCGACCGGCACGCCGCTTACATCGCCACGCTCGCCATCATCGGCAGCACCCTCGACAAGATCGCCGTCGAAATCCGCCACCTGCAGCGCACCGAGGTCCGCGAGGCACAGGAGTACTTCAGCGAAAAGCAAAAAGGCTCCTCGGCCATGCCCCACAAGAAGAACCCAATCACGAGCGAGCAGATCAGCGGCCTGGCGCGCGTGCTGCGTTCGAACACACAGGCGGCCCTGGAGAACATCCCGCTCTGGCACGAGCGTGACATTTCTCATTCATCCGTGGAACGCGTCATCTTCCCCGATTCGACGATCCTGGCCGATTACCTACTGGCCAAGACCACCGACCTCATCGACCGCTTGCTGGTTTACCCGGAGCGGATGAAGAAGAACCTCGAATCGACCGGCGGCCTGATCTTCAGCGGGCAATTGCTGCTCGACCTGGCAGAGGCGGGCATGCTGCGCGAGGACGCCTACCGCCTGGTGCAGTCCCACGCCATGCGCGCCTGGAAAGAGGATTTGAATTTCCGCGAGGAAGTCTCTCGCGACCCGCAAATTACGAAGCTGCTCAGCCCGGAAAAGCTGGCGCGGACCTTCGACGCCACGCGTCAGCTCGCCAACATCGATGCGATCTTCACGCGCGTGCTAGGAAGCTGACATGGAAGCCGCGCACCTCACCGTCGCCATCACCGGCGCGTCCGGCGTTATCCTCGGATGCGAACTGCTCCGCGCCCTCGAAGCCGACCCCCGCGTCGCCCGCGTCCACTTCGTCGCTTCGGAGAACTCGCTGCGTGTGCTCGCCGAAGAGTTGGGCGTTTCCGGCCGCACCAATCTGCTCAAAAAGCTCCTCGGCGCCGCGCCGCAAAAGACCATCCAGCATGCCGACGCCGACATTGGCGCTCCCATCGCTAGCGGCAGCCATCCCTCGAATGGCATGATCATCCTGCCCTGCTCCATGGGCACGCTGGCGTCGATCGCCCTCGGCCTCGCCGATTCACTCATCGCTCGCGCCGCTGACGTCACGCTCAAGGAGCGCCGCCCTCTCATCCTCTGCGTCCGCGAGACGCCCTTCAACCGCATTCACCTGCGCAACATGACGCTCGCCGTCGAGGCCGGCGCCACGATCTTTCCTTGCATCCCGGCCTTCTATCAGCCCGCCGCCGATTCCACCGCCATAGCCCGCCAGTTCGTCTGCCGCGTTTTGGCGCACATCGGCCTGCCGCAGCCCGGCGCCTACGTCTGGAAGCCGGAAGAGTAGAAAATTGGGCGGGGACCAGTAACACTTCAGCGTCAAAGCCCGATCACATCAGGCTCGTTCTTTGCTTGACACCTGCGCCTTCGCCCCTTGATACTGCCTTTATGCCGATCTCACGGGAACACGGAATTGCGGTCATGGCCATGTGTATGCCAGGCGGACCCGTCCGTGCGGCTCTTGAACGGCGAATGCGCTGAGCGCAACCGATCTTGAACTTAATCGGCCCGGGTCCTCAAAGCGGATGCGGGCCGTTTTCATTGTGGCTCCCGCCCCAACGACCCCGGCTCTTCGAGCCACCCGTCGTTGGGGGCCCCAGGTAACTCGGCTCGCTATCGATCCCCGCCGTCCCCTGAAGCAAAGACCAAACGAACCTGAAGGAGATCATCATGTCGGAACCAAAACAGCATCAGCTTGCTACGCAGGCCGTGCACGCCGGCCAGTCGCCCGACCCCGCCACCGGCGCGCGCGCCGTGCCCATTTACCAAACCACTTCCTACCTCTTCCAGAACGCGGACCACGCCGGCCGACTCTTTGCGCTGCAGGAGTTCGGCAACATCTACACGCGCATCATGAACCCCACCACCGACGTCTTTGAGAAGCGCGTGGCGGCGCTCGAAGGCGGAGCGGCTGCGCTGGCCACGGCCTCAGGCCAGGCGGCCGAGACGCTCACCGTCACCACGCTGGCCGCGGCCGGCGACGAGATCGTCTCCACCACCTCGCTCTACGGCGGCACCTACAACCTTTTCCACTACACGCTGCCCAAGCTCGGCATCAGGGTGAAGTTCGTCGATGGCGACGATTTCGACGGACTGCGCGCTCTTATCAACTCGAAGACACGCGCCGTTTATACCGAGACGCTGGGCAACCCCAAGCTCGACGTCGCCGACATCGAACGGCTCGCGTCCATCGCTCACGAGCACAAGCTGCCGTTCATCATTGACAACACCTGCGCGTCGCCGGCGCTGACGCGGCCCATCGAGTGGGGCGCGGACATCGTGGTGAACTCGGCCACCAAATTCCTCGGTGGTCACGGCACGGCCATAGGCGGGGTGATTGTGGATGCCGGCAAGTTCGACTGGGCTGCTTCGGGCCGCTTCAAGGACTTCACCGAGCCCGATCCGTCCTATCACGGCCTCCGCTACACTGAGGCCTTCGGCCCGCTGGCGTTCATCCTCAAAGCGCGCGTGCAAGGGCTGCGCGACACCGGCGCGGCGCTTTCGCCGTTCAACGCCTTCCTGCTCTTGCAGGGCATCGAAACCCTTCACTTGCGCATGGAGCGCCACTCGCAGAACGCCCTGGCTGTGGCCAAGCATCTGGAGCAGCATCCCGGCGTGGAGTGGGTCAACTATCCCGGTCTTCCCTCCAGCCGCTACTATTCGCGGGCCAAGAAGTACATGCCTTCAGGTCAGTCGTCGCTGGTCACCTTCGGCATCAAATCTGGACCTACGGGGGGCGGCTACGATGCGGGAAAGAAGCTCATCGACACGCTCAAGCTGTTCTCGCTGCTGGCCAACATCGGCGACGCCAAGTCGCTGGTCATCCATCCCGCCTCGACCACACATCAGCAGCTTTCCGTCGAGGAGCAGGTGAGTACCGGCGTGACTCCGGAGCTGGTACGGCTTTCGGTGGGCATCGAAGACATTCGCGACATTTTGGCCGACCTCGATCAGGCGATTGAAGCCGCGAACGGGCACGCCTTCACCGGCTCAACCAAGTCAACCAAGGCCGTTGCGGCAAAATAGATCTAATGACCGACACCTACAGCCGCAGTGGCGCTTCGCCGCCGGGATCGAAGACCGGGGCCCCCGAGGACAGGTCCTCGTCCGCGGGGTCCAAGACGGGGGCCGCCCGTGGGCGGGTCTTCGTCCGCGGGGTCCAAGATCGTGGAGCCCACCTACGAGGGCGACTTCGTGCTGGATGGCTCCTTGCCGCTCGAGTGCGGTCGCCCGCTTGTCTGTCCCACGCTGCATTACGCCGTCTACGGCCGGCTGAATGCGGCGCGGGACAATGCCGTTTTGGTTTGCCACGCACTCTCCGGCTCAGCGCTGGTGGGCTCCTGGTGGCCTGAGATCTTCGCTCCCGGCGCGGTCCTCTCGCTGGAGCACGACTTCGTCATCTGCATCAACATGCTGGGCTCCTGTTACGGTTCCACGGGGCCCGGTTCCGTCAATCCCGAGACAGGCGAATCGTACGGGCCGGATTTTCCTCTGGTCGGCGTCCGCGACAACGTCCGCGCGCAGGCGCGGCTGCTCGACTCGCTTGGCATCCGCAAGCTGCGGCTGGTGCTGGGCGGATCGATCGGCGGCATGCAGGCGCTGGATTGGACCATCCTTCATCCCGATCGCGTCGAGCGCGCCCTGGTCATCGGCGTCACGCCGCTCTCGGCCATGGGGCTGGCGCTCAATCACCTGCAGCGCCAGGCCATCCAGCACGATCCGGAGTGGGCTGGCGGACGCTATCTGCCGCAACGCCCGCCGCGCCGCGGGCTGGCGCTGGCCCGCCAGATCGGCATGATCAGCTATAAATCCGCGCCGCTTTTCGACGAACGCTTCGGTCGCAACCCCAATCGCAGCGGCGAAGATCCCTGGACGGCGGACGGCAAATGTGGCGGCCTGACCGGGGGGCGCTTCGACATCGCGGGCTATCTGGATTACCAGGGCCAGCGATTTATCGAGCGCTTCGACGCCAACGCCTATTTGGCCATCGTGCGCGCCATGGACACCTGGGATCCCCTGCGCGGCTATGCCTCGCCGCAGGAGGCCTTCGGGCGAATCAAGGCCCGCCTGAGCTTCGTTGGCATCAGCTCCGACTGGCTATTTCCCGCCGAGGAGGTGCGCCGCTTTGCCGAGACCATCCGCCAGGCCGGTGCCCATGTCGACTACCGCGAAATGACCAGCGACCACGGTCACGACGCCTTTCTGGCCGAACAGGCGGAGCTGGTGCGGCTGCTGCAATAGGCTTGACATACAGTCCAGGATGGTCGCTATGGGGCGGGGTGGGGCGGGCCGTGTGCTGCTCCGTTACCGTGGTGTAGGACGGCCTATCTCGTTTCTGGAACGGTGCTTGTCAGGGGTACAATGGCTTTTTATAATCCTTCTACGTAGCATTGGAAGCCGTGGTATCGTATAACCGTTGCCGCGCCACTCAAACGCCAAGCAGGATGGTTGCCTTTTCGCTGGCGAACGAGTGAATCTTGATCTCCATTTCGGCATTTCCCAGGAGCATTGCATGAAGAAGTTAGTCTTTGCATCTGCGATGGCATTGGCAAGCATGAGCCTTGTTTCGACGCCAGCACTGCGAGCTCAGGACTCCGGCCAAATCACCATCCAGGACCCGGCCGAGTTCAATGCTTATCAAATCGCCAGCACCCAGAACGATCCGGCGCAGCGAGCTTCGGCGCTGGAGAGCTTTCTCTCCACCTACCCCCAGAGCGTGGTCAAGAAGGCCGTTCTCGATCAGTTGATCGATACCTACCAGCAATCGAACCAGCCTGACAAGGTTCTCAGCGCGGCCACCCGCCTGCTGCAGGTGGATCCCGACGAATCTGAAGGCCATCTTCGTCTCCGTCTACGTGAAGAAGGCCCAGTGCAGCCAGAGCCTGGATGCGTCGGGATCGAGCACCGATCCGCAGACCTGCGACGATGCCGCGGCCCTGGCTCAGAAGGGGCTCACGGCTCCCAAGCCGGCCGGCACGTCAGACGATGACTGGAAGAATCTGACTGCGACCGCCTACCCGGCCTTCCACTCGGCCATCGCCTTTGACGACGCGGTCTCGAAGAAGGACTTCGCCGGCGCCATCAAGGAGTACACCGCCGAGTTGATGCTTTATCCGCCGGATGCCACCACAAAACCCGGTCCCGGATTGGCGGACACTCTGCAGCTTGCCCAGGCCTATGCCAAGCCGGGTCCAGCAAGGGACGAAGTGAAGGCCATCTGGTTTTACGCCCGCGCATTGGACTTCGCGCCGCCGGCTTACAAGGCTCAGATTGAGCCGCAACTTGATTACTGGTACAAGCGGTATCACGGCACGCTGGACGGCGACGCCGCCATCAAGCAGCAGATCGCATCAATCGAGGCCCAGGCTCAGGCAACGCTCTTCCCGCCCGCAAACTTCACCATCGCGCCTGCCCCGACGCCTGCGGAACTGGCGCATCACGCCTATACGAGCACTGACCCCAAAACGTTGAGCCTCGAAGACAAGGAGTACATTCTGGCCAACGGCTCTGACCAGGACGCTAGCGGCCTTTGGGCCCTCCTGAAAGGCCAGCCGACCCCGGTTCCGGGCATTGTCATCGCCGACCCCGCATCGGTGTTGAAGGTCACCGTCACCACCACCGCCTCAGTCAAGCCTAAGGATTTTGTGGTCAAGCTCTCGAATCCGGTGGCTTGCAGCGCTGTTCCGGTGCCGCCCTCCGAGCTCCACGTCAAGGACGCGCAGGCCTACATTCTGGCCAATGGCGTGAAGGCCGATACCGACGCCATGGGAGACGTCCTGACCGATACGCCTGCGCACATCCGCAAGATCGCCATCGACCCCGGGGTTGCGACGATTAACGTGGCCGTCACGCAGGATGCGAAGGATGCCCACACGGCTGACTTTACCGTCAACATGAAGGACCCGGTCTCCTGCAAGGACGCTCCGGCCTCCGGCTCGGCGCTCGGACTCCAGCCGGCGACGGAGTTGGACGGCACCTACGATACCTACACTCATACTGCGGCGGCGGGAACCGTTACCGCATCCGCCCAAATCGTCCTTCGCGACGGATTCTTGCAGTTGGAGAAGAAGGCTCCAGTGCATCACCCCGTCAAGCCTTCACCCGCGCACCACGCGCAATAACCGGCAGGCCCCTTTCGCCGGTGTCGCATCGGTGATCGCAGGCCACGTAACGCAGTGTTTCCGGGATCGTCAAGGCAGTCTGCTTCGGCGGGCTGCCTTTTCTGTTTTCATCTGCTCATCTGATTATGGGCACTGGCGGCGCGTGCACGCCCGCTGTCCAAAAGGCTGCTCCATGAAATGGTCACTCGCCCAGCATGATCCTCTGAATCGCTGACGCCCGCCCGGTCGCGGGATCGCACGTGACCACGGTGGCGCACATCCGGGGGTTTCCCTTGGCGGCCTCGAATTTGCCCGGCATTCCGGTGAGGAACTTGTGCAGCACAAGGTCCTTCTCCACGCCGATGATGCTGTCATAAGGCCCGCTCATGCCGACATCGGTCTGGAATGCCGTTCCGTGGGGAAGAATGCGTTCGTCGGCTGAAGGAACGTGCGTGTGCGTGCCCAGAACCGCCGTCACGCGCCCATCCAGATACCACCCCATCGCCGCCTTCTCGCTGGTGGCCTCGGCGTGGAAATCCACCACGATCACTCTGGCGCGAACCGCGGCCAGGAAACCGTCGGCGGTGCGGAACGGATCGTCGATCGGCGTCATAAACACGCGCCCCTGCAGTTGCAGCACCGCATAGTCCACGCCGCCGGCGGTTTTTCCCTCATACATGCCGTAGCCGGGCACGCCGGGCGGAAAGTTCGCCGGCCGCAGCAGCCGTCGCGCTCGCTCCTGGGTGAAAGGCGCAGCCGAGTTCAGATAATCGATGATTTCTTTCTTGTCCCACACGTGATTGCCGGTGGTCAAAACGTCCGCGCCCAGCTCGAAGATCTCTTCGGCCAGCGCCGGCGTCACGCCGAAACCGCCGGCCGCGTTTTCCACGTTCACAATCGTCAGATCGACCTTATGCGCCTCGCTCACGTGGCCGATATGCTCGCGCACAATCCTGCGCCCCGCGCTGCCGAAGATATCGCCGACGAAGAGTATGTTCAATGCCGTTCCTATTCCCTACTCCCTACTGGCTACTCCCTGTATTTCTCATCAATGGAAACAGAATCACGTCGCGGATCGATTTCGAACCGGTCAGCAGCATGACGAGGCGGTCGATGCCGATGCCTTCGCCCGCGGTGGGAGGCAGCCCGTAGGCCAGAGCGCGCACATAGTCCTCGTCCATCTGGTGCGCTTCCTCGTCGCCTGCGGCGCGCTGAGCGAGCTGATCGTCGAAGCGCTTCTTCTGTTCCACCGGATCGTTGAGCTCGCTGAAGGCGTTGCCCAGCTCGAACCCCCCGGCAAAAATCTCGAACCGCTCCACATGATCCGGGTCATCCGGCTTCTGTTTCGACAGCGGAGAGACAACCGTCGGGTAGTCGTAGATAATCGTCGGCTGGACGATGAACGGCTCCGCGGCTATCTCAAACAGCTCATATATATCTCTCCCAGTCGGCTCATTTTGGACCGAATGCCCCCGGAATCTTAATAGCAATGTCTCAAGAGCGTGAGTGAAAAAAAGCGGCTCAGGCGAAACGCCGAAGCTTGGCGACTGTGCGTGGGACAGGGCTGCTGCTTGTGCCTGCTCCTCGATCGCCCTGAGAACTCGGTCAATCCAAGCGGGAGTAAGGCCATTATTCTGAAGCTCCGCCTCCGAAGGCTTCACTGAGGCGACTACCGGCCGCAGCTCGGCGAATTTTCCCCAGTAGTAGACAATCGCCTGAATCATCGTTCGCCGTCGCCAATTAGCCCTCGCAAAGTCAATCGGATTTCCTTGTGGATCGAGCCTCGGAATCGGTTTTCCGTTCTCATCCTTTTCGCCGGACGGAAGGACCGTCGTCCCGTTCACTTCCTTCGCCACGAACGCGATCAGCTCTTCCGTCAAATCCATCAGGTCGTGGTAGTTCGCATAGGCCTGGTAGAACTCCAGCATGGTGAACTCGGGATTGTGCTGCGTGCTCACGCCCTCGTTGCGGAAGTTGCGGTTGATCTCGTACACGCGGTCGATGCCGCCCACCACCAGCCGCTTCAAATACAGCTCCGGCGCGATGCGCAGAAACAAATCCATATTGAGCGCGTTGTGGTGCGTTTTGAACGGCCGCGCCGCCGCTCCGCCGGCGAATCGGCTGCATCATCGGCGTTTCCACTTCGAGATACCCGCGCTCGTCAAAGAACCGCCGCAGCGCCTTGAGCACCTTGGCGCGCTTCACAAAGACTTCGCGGCTGTCGAGGTTGGCGAACAGGTCTACGTAGCGCTGGCGATAGCGCAGCTCCACGTCGGCCAGGCCGTGATATTTTTCCGGCAGCGTGAGCATGGCCTTGGCCAGAAACGTGAGCGTCTCCACGTGCACCGTCAGCTCGCCGGTGCGGGTACGAAACAGATAGCCGGTGACTCCGATGTGGTCGCCCAGATCGAGCAGCTTGTAGAGCGCGAAGCCTCGGTCGCCGACTGCGTCGAGCCGGACGTAGATCTGCAGCCGCGCGCCCTCCTGCTGCAACGTGGCGAATCCGGCCTTGCCCTGCAGACGGATGGCCATGATGCGCCCGGCCACGGCTACCGTTACGCGCTTGGCCTCAAGCTCCTCGCCGGTCGCCTTGTCCCACTTCGCGCGCACCTCGGCCAGCGAGATCGCCTTTTCGTCCTGCCGGGCAGGGAACCGGTTGGGATAGGCCACCTGCCCCAGCTTTTCGATCTCTTTGAGTTTCTCTTTGCGAAGCTCGAAGAGATTCTGTTCAAACTCCGAGTCGAACACGTGATTTTCCTTTGCCACCGATGGCTGACTTGATCGTTTCAGGGTCCAACCGCCAGTATACCGGCTCGCGAATGCGCCGCCAGCCGCGTGCCGCCGCGTGACCGCTGTCACGCATGCGTGTGACAGTCCAACCAAACCCTTACAATGGCAATCAAAGCCATTCAGGAGATCCCACATGAAGCAATCGATCTGTGCATTCTTCTTCGCTATTCTTCTGGTCGTGGTCATGCAGGCGCGCTGCACGACCCTGCCCGATGCCTGCGGAGACGAGAAGATCAAAGTTGACGTCGCCGTGCAAAAACCGCCGTCTGCGCTGCCAGCAGCAAACACAACCAGCGCAACGCTGGTTTTCGTCCAACGACTCGGCGAGTCTTGCATCGGGTGCTCTGTCACCCGTGTCGGCCTCGATGGAACCTGGATCGGCGCGAACAAGGGAGCCAGTTTTTTCTCGGTCACGACGGCTCCCGGCGAACACCACGTCTGCGCTTTTTGGGACGCGCCAGGTGCGAGGATCGAAAACAAGATCGAACTAACGGAACTTGAGGCGCTGGCCGGGCAGATCTATTACTTTGAGATCGAAATCGGCCCTCGTAGCACCAGAGAGTTTGCGATGCGCCTGAAGCCGATCTCTGCCGACATGGGTACGTTCCTCGTTTCACGGTCCAAGCAAAGTGTGGCGACCCCTAAGTCCAATTGAGCGCAGTAAGCTAGCGGTGCAATCCGCCATCGCGCCGGTGTGCGTCACTCGTGTATAACCACGATGGATGCCCTACCACCGCCCCATTCCGGAGAAGAAACGGCGCGGCAAGGCCGACGGCATCCCCCCACCCCAACAGGCTAAGAACGGCCTCGCCGGGGGCGCCGGTCTTCTCGGCGCCTGGGTCCAGGCCGAAAAGATGATCCAGATCGCGCTCGTGCTGCCCTGCGGGGCTTTTATCGGCTGGGTGATTGGCGCCTGGCTCGATCACATCCTGCATCAATCGTGGATCGCCATGATCGGAGTCGTGGTGGGAATCATCGCCGGCCTGGTCGGGGCAATCCAGATGGCGATGTTCTATACAGCCGGCTCAAAACAGGAAGACAAGACCGGAGACGGGACCGAAAACGGAAGTTCCGGCAACCCGTCATGACCGGAGAGATCCACCCTTTTGCCGATTTCACTGACGCGGACCTCGAGGCTCTGCTGCGGCGAGCCATCCGTAACACGCTGATTGCCGGGGCCCTATCCGCGCTTGTGCTATGGATGGTCTGGAGCTGGCGCGACGCGGCGATGATGGCCACGGGAACCGCGATCTCTGCCGCCAGCATCTTCGAATGGCGCCGGCTCGTCCGGTTCATCATTGCCAAAATGGACAAAAAGCAGGCCCCGCGTGGCACAGCCGTAGCGGTCGTCTTCTTCCTGCTCCGGCTCATCGTCTTTGCGGCGGCGATTTATGTTAGCCTGAAATGTTTTAGAGGGTCGGGTGTGGCACTTCTTTGTGGCTTGGCCTTGGCGGTCCTGGCCATTGTCTGGGAGGCGGTTCGCCTGCTCCGGGACTGAAGGCCCAGGCGGTCCTTGGGGATCGATCCTGTCGGGAACGGAAAGCTCTAAATCTGCATGCAAGAATCGCTCGCAATCACCCGCTTGTTGAATCATCTGTTCGGCCCCATGGTGGCTGCTGCGCTGAAAGCCGTGGGCGTGCATCCCGCCAGCCCCGCCGCGCCCATCAATGACACGTTTGCCATGGAATTCCTGGTGGCCTGCGGCCTCATCGTGTTCTTCCTTATCGTGCGCATGACGCTCTCGGTGGAGAATCCCAATCCCGCGCAGCAGGTGGCCGAGATGATCCACGAGTTCGTTGGTGGCCAGGCAGAACAGGTGATCGGACACGGCTACGAGCGCTTTCAGGCGTTCGTCACGTGCGTTGGTCTCTTCATCGTGCTCAACAACCTAGTGGGCCTGCTGATCGGCTTTCCCGGAATGACGACGCCGACCAGCCAGCCCGCGGTTCCTCTGGGCATTGCCGTGCTCACGTTTCTCTATTACAACTACCAGGGCGTGCGCGTGCACGGGCCTATCGGCTATCTGAAGCAATTAGCCGGACCGGTGTGGTGGATGGCTCCGCTGCTGTTCCCGGTGGAAATCATTTCTCATCTTGCGCGCATGATGTCGCTCACCATCCGTCTTTACGCCAACATGCTGGCCAGCGATTTGCTGGCCCTGATTTGCTTTTCTTTGATCCCATTTGCCGCTCCCACCATTTTCCTGGGGCTGCACTTTTTTGTCGCACTCATTCAGGCTTATGTCTTCATGCTTCTGTCGATCATTTACGTGGCCATGGCTGTATCGCACGAGCATTAAGGAGCAGTGAGCAGTGATTAGTGGTCAGTGGTCAGTTCTTCGATGCCGGCGCCAGCCAAATCCGATCACAGGCTGACGCGCATTCTGACCACTGATCACTGACAACTGACCACTGAAAAGGATTCCGCCGGAGGGAGCTTCCGCTCCGGGCAAACGGACGGCCGCAAGCGTGAGGGGGCCAAAAGCATTCTCGGGCGCATCATTCCGAAAATGCCTGCACGGTGAGCCTCAACCACCCACTGGCGGCCAATTTCAAGGGAAGCAGGAGAACTATGCGGAAACTTCAATACGTGTTCATGACCCTGGCGGCGCTCTGCTTCGCCATTCCGGCCTTCGCGGATGGCGGCGGGCCTGCTGCCAGCCTGGTGCCCATTGGCGTCGGCCTGGGAATGGGCCTGGCTGCCGGTCTGTGCGGTCTGGGCCAGGGACGGGCCGTCGGCTCGACCACCGAAGCCCTGGCGCGCAACCCCGGAACCCGCGCCGGTCTGCTGATGTTCATGCTGATCGGCCTGGCCTTCATCGAGTCCCTCACCCTGTTCACCTTTGCCATGATCATCATCAAGATGTAAAAGGCATCCAACCCTTCATCGACAAAGAGCGGCGTATCCCGAGGGATGTGCCGCTTCTTGTCCTACGGCGGTTCCAGGGTAGCCATACCCATTCTTGAATGTCTCCAGGGTCGCTGCTCCCTGGTGGTCGCATCGGCTTGAGTGAAGTGGCCTAGGGGTGCAGTATCCCCGGAACCGCGATAGAGCGCGCTGCTCGCCAAGTCCTCAAGCCTCACGGCTCGGCGCGCAGCATCGTAATCGCCTTCTGGTAACCCAGACCCGCCGGCAGTGGCGCAAACTTCGTCTGCTCTTCCGTGGTGTCGAAGACCCTGGCTTTGAAGACCACGCGGCCGCTCATCACCATTTGCAGGCGCACTGTCCTCCACCGGCCTCCGCCCACATCCTCCTGTTCGATCACGATCCAGCCGCCTTTGTTCAGCCGTCCCAGGATCCCCCACCCAAAGTCCACATCGCGCTGCACGTGGCCCTCGAGCCGTGTGACACGCAGATGAACGGGATCGATCCAGATCTCGCCGCCCATGGCGGTAAGAGCCTCCGTCTCCAGATCAAGCGGCGAGAACGCGGGATTGGGCCGGAACGTGAATTTCTCCACTTTTCCTGTGGGGCCCTCGCCTGCGCCCGCGTATTGGTACACAAACGCGGTGGGCAGCGCGCGCAGCACCTTCAAGGCGCGGGCGGCGTCCGCGTCTTCATCCTGCTTGCGGCGCCGTTGTTTCCCAGGGTCGCCGGCGAGAGCGTTCAGGCGCGCCTCCTCCTTCTGCTCGTCGGCCGGGCGCAGCGATTGGTCGTTCACGGCGATGAGCCGGGCGACGTCGCCGTCTTTGGTTTCGTAGATTTCCTTGGTGGTGGTCAGGCGCGGGCTGGTTTTGCGCAACTGGTAGCGCATGGGGTGGTTCGCATCCTGCGCCGCGTTGTACTCGTTGGCGAGCGCTTGATCCACGAGAGCCTGCCCTGGCGCGGGCGGTGAACTCTCTCCATGGCCGGAAGCGGGCTGCCCGTAGACGGGAGCCACCCAGGCGAGCAGGAGGAGGAGAGAAAAGAGCGGGCGCACATGGTTAGTCTAGCTGGGACGACCCCAGGTTTTCTCGCCGCACAGGCGTGGCCGGCGCCTGACCGAGGCGGCGTCACGGCCAGAAACTTGACCTTGGCGGTTACCAAACTAACGTTCCTTTGCTCTTGTGAATTGAAGCGATGTGGCCGTGTTGATATAGTGCGGGCAGGGCCTATTGAGCCCTTCCAGAAGGATCGAAATCATGGCAGATAATGCTCCCGCGCGAATCGGTAAGACCATCGTGATCTGCGGTGAAGTAAAGGGCAGTGAAGACTTGATCGTGGATGGGCGGGTGGAGGGCACCGTCAGCCTGTCTGAGAACCGGCTCACCGTCGGTCCCAACGCGAATATTGCCGCCGACCTCACGGCCAAGGATGTGCTGATTATGGGCCGGGTACAGGGCAACGTCGTGGCCACCGGCCGCGTGGAGTTGCGCTCCGGGTGCAACCTCGAGGGCGACATCCGCGCCCTGCGCTTGGCCGTCGAAGACAATGCCGTCTTCCGCGGCAAGGTAGACCTGACGCAGGCGGTTGCCAAAGGTCTTGAAACCGCAACTGCTCCGCACGCCGGCGGCGCCTTCTGAGAGCGCAAGAGGGCCGAATAACCTTCGCCGGGCGGCTCCCGAAGCAAATGCCCGGCCGCGAGAGGGATTCAGGGTGCTGCGCCGTTGGTTCGACAAGAAACAGGAGAACGCGTTAGCCGCATCGGCCCAAGGGCTCACGGGTCCGCGCGAGCCGCGACACTCCGGGGCCTGGGCTCTGCTGCGCAAGCGCCTTCAGGCCGAGCCGGGCCTGCACATCATCGACACCGGCTACACCTCGCCCGCCAACATCAACTACCTCACCAGCCTGGGCCATAGCGTCTTTCTTGCCGACCTTGTCTACGATGCCGGCGCCGAGAACTGGCAAACGGGCACAGACGAAGACGGCAACCCGGTGTGGAATGTCAAAGGCTACGTGAACCACTCCCTCAACTTCTCCGGGCGAACCTTCGACGTGGTGCTGCTGTGGACCGTGCTCGACTATCTGCCCGAGCCTCTGGTCGCCCCGGTGGTTGCGCACCTCTACGCCGCCATGAATCCCGGCGGCCAGGTGCTGGCTTTCTTCCACACCAGCATGCAGGGCGAGGATGCGGTGCGCTGCCGCTTCCATGTCACGCCGGGCGACGAGGTGGAGATGCAGTTGACCCAGCAATTCCCCATCCAGCGCGCCTTTACCAACCGCAGCATCGAGCGCCTGTTCGCCGGCTGGTCCGGCCATCGCCAGTTCCTGGCCAAGGACAGCCTCTCGGAGGTCATCGTCACGCGATAGCGCCGGTTAACAAACCCTGGGTCCCGGCCGCATTGGCGCGGCTGGGCCTTGAGCAAAGGGCAGCCAGGGCTGCATCTCCACAACCCGGCCGGCCTCCGATGCTGCCTCTTCGGCTGCATCTTCGTATGTGTACCGCTTCCCCAGCTTGAACTCCGCGCAAATTTGGTCGACAAGCTCCGTCATTCGCTGGCGGTAAGCGAACGAGACAAACGCACTCGCCGCATAGCGCCGCTCGTAGGCGGCAAGCTGGCCGGGGAAATGCTCGCGGACAAAGGCGAGAAACGTAGGCAGCGAGCACGGCTTCAGGAACAGTGCTCCCGCCGCGAAGAAGCTGGCTCCGGCCGACGCGGCGGCTCGGGCCACGGAGCGGATGGAACGGGGGCTGTCGGTAATCCCCGGCATCAGCGGCGAGCACATCACTCCGGCGCGCAACCCCGCCTCGCGCAACTGGGCCACAGTGCGCATGCGCAGATCGGGCCGCGGCGCGCGCGGCTCGAGTTGCCGCGCCAGCCTGGCGTTCATCGTCGTCACCGTCACGTGGAGCGTCAGCCTGTTTTGGCCGGCGATTTCCCTGAGAAGATCCACATCCCGCGCGATCAGCGTGGATTTGGTCACGATGCCCAGCCGGAATCCGCTGTGACGCGCAAAGACCTCCAGCAGCGAACGCGTGATGTTGAGCTTTCGCTCCAGGGGCTGGTAGGGATCGGTGGCCGTCCCCAGCGCAATCTCCGTGCCCGGCTTCAGCCGCTTCAACTCCTGCGCGAGCAGCCAGGCCGCGTTCTGTTTGAAGTAGATCTTTCGCTCAAACTCCTCCGGCCCGAGCTCCAGAAACTCATGCGTGTAGCGGGCATAACAGTAGCGGCAGCCAAACTCGCAGCCGCGATAGGGATTGATAGCGTGTGTGAAGGGCATACCGCGGTTCGAGGTCACCTTGTTGAGGATCGAGCGGCTGGCAAGCGGACGGTACTCGGTCAGGCATCCGGCTGATTCCAAAGGAGCTTCGGCCGCAATGCGAGCAAGGGGGCTCATCACAGGCGCCTGCACGATGGGGAAGAGGGGTTCAGTTTTCGCCATATATTCGCCTTTTCTGAGCCTACGCTTGCCTGCAAACCGCGTCAAGAGGAAACTCGTACAGGCAGTGGTCGGCTTTCAGTCCGCAACCAAAACGCTTCCGCCTCGGAGCGTCGAAATGAGCAACCGGATGTTAAGAGGGCATTGGGGATTAACTTCCGTAACATCGGGCGTCATAACTAAGGCCTGATTGCTTTGGCTAGAAGTTAGAATCTAGAAGCTGAATCCTGATAGCTGAGGGTTAAGACCTGAAAAGGCCAAGGTGACACTATGACCAAATCACAGGCGACACGCATTACCTGGCTGGGGCATGCGACCGTGCTGGTCCAGACTGCCCAGGGAACGAACATCCTGATCGATCCGTTCATCGCGCACAACCCCAGATACCCACCAGATTTCGTCCTGCCATCGAAGATTCACTACGTCCTGTTGACCCACGGCCATGGAGACCATATCTCTGACGCAGTGCCCATCGCAAAGAAACATGGCTCGACCGTGGTTGCCATCTATGAGTTAGCGGATTACATCGCGTCGAAGGGTGTGAGCGACACGATCGGCATGAATCTGGGTGGCTCCGTGACCCTGGGCAGCGTGACGGCCACGATGGTCGAAGCCAAACACTCCGCCGCCGCGGCCGACGATAAGGGCACGCACTACGTTGGCGTCGCCGCCGGCTTCGTGCTGTCCGTCGCCGGCGGTTCCGTCCTCTACCACGCGGGAGACACCGCGGTCTTCGGCGACATGCAGTTGATTCGCGAGCTCTACCAGCCTCGCGTGGCCATGCTACCCATCGGGGGCTACTATACGATGGGACCGCGGGCAGCTGCGCTCGCTTGCCGTCTTTTGGCTCCGGAGGTGGTCCTTCCCATCCACTTCGGCACATTTCCGCCGCTCAAAGGCACGCCGGAGGAGTTGGCTGCTCTCGTGGGGCCGAGCGTCAAAGTTGTCCATTGGAAGCCCGGAGACGAAATCTCCGTTTAGCGAAATCGTCGGACTCAGGTCTTGCGGCCGAACCCCGGCACATCATGTTTGTTTGATGATGCGTTGAGTTCCAGCGCTGATCACTGACCACTGTCCACTGTTCACTGTCCACTGTCTTCTCACTGGTCGCGCGTCTGTTTGATCGCGCGGGGCGATGGCGTGATTTCGCCCGGGTCGTGCGAATCCTGCATGCCCAGTCGCATAGGGGCGCGCGAGTTGGCGGCGCTGCAATTGCGCAGGTCGCGCAGGATCTCCTGCTTCTCGCGGGCATACTGGCCGGCAAGACGCGTCAGGGCATAGGTGATGATGTCGCTGTGATGCAGATCCCCCGCGAGAGGATCACGCCGCATGTTCAGCCATAACCTGTGGACCAGCTCCACGTCCTCGGGTCCCAGGGCAGGCGCATGCGGCCCAATGTAAAACACCTTGGTCTCGCCCGAGGTCCAATCACATAAAAGTTGAATTGCCGCTTGGGTTCGGGTAGAGCCTCCCAGGCCTGACCCATGCGGAACGCCTGCTCCTCGGCGGTCATGGAACTCGATAATCCTGAGACCACCGACTCGACCTCGAGCGAATTCGCGGTCTGCGCCAGCGCGGCAAATATATCCCCCGCCGGAACCACCAGCAGCGCCACCTTCTTGCCAAAGCTCTCGGCCACTGCAACCGCTTTGGTAAAGACCATCTGTTCGTGTTCGCTAAAGCTCTGCTGCTCGGCGCTTAGGTATTCCGGGCCGCCCACGCCCATCAGGCGGACACTGACCACGACAATGTCGCGGTCCACCGTGCTAGTGCGCGCCAGGGTCCACTTCAAAGCCAGCGGATTCGCGGCGTCGCGCATGGTCACGATCACGCCGGCGGGACGGATGGCCACCGACTCAAGGTCCACCGTCTCCTGGTGCTCCAACTGGAAGTGGTCTTTCATCTCCTTGGCGGTCTGGGCATGTTTCCTCAGGTTCTGCCGTTCCGAGATCGTGAAGATGATGAAGAATGCGATCGCGAACACAATGCCGCTCACCGTAGCTACCGATTTCGTGAAAAGGTTGACCGTCGCGGTAGCCAGCAGCACGGCGAACACCGAAAGCAGTCCGATGGGGATCTCGGTCTTCCCGATGCGCAGATTGGGAGGAACCTTCCAGCCGCGCTCCCCCTGGTACTTCCAGCGCAGCACCAAGATGGAAAGACTGTTGAAGGTGAATGACCAGATGACGCCGAAGGCGTAGGCCTCACCAAGCATCACGACGTTGCCCCGGCTGGCGATGATGGTGACCATCTGCAGGATAAAGACCAGGTTGATGATGCGGTAGCTGGTTCCGAATTTCGTGTGCGGCCTGCGGAACCAATCGGTCAGAACGCCGTCTTCGGCCACCCGCATCAGCACGCCGGTCGAGCCGATGATTGAAGTATTGATCGCGCCGGAAAGAATGAGAAACCCGACCAGCACCACGAAGATGCGAAAGAGAATGCGCCAGAACATCGGCCCCGCCATGTACATGGCCAGTCCGGCGATCAGGTTGTCCTGGTAGACGTGAATGCGTGGGCCGTTGGGAATCAGCATCGAGGCCAGCAGCGTGGCGCCGCCCGTGAAGATCAGGCTGTAGATAGCGATGACGATGGCCGCGCGCTTCAGGTTCTTCAGCTTGGGATGCTGGATTTCGCGATTCACCTGGGCCAGCGTCTCCTCGCCGCTCATGGCCAGAATGGAGTGGCCGAAGGCCATGAGAATCCCAAACAAGCCGAAGATCGGCAGGCCGCTGCCTTTCAGGAAGCCGAGCGCGTCATTGCTGAATTTCAGATGCGAGGGGATCGGCGAGGGAGGAAGGTGCGCGCCCCGCACTGCCACCGAGTAACAACCCCACACCAGCAGAACGATCACCATTACCGTGGTGATCTGCATAACCCGCAGCGCCTTGTCGCTCGACTCCTCGATGCCCTTGATGTTCTGCCACCAGTAGTAGGTCGTCACCAGCGCAGCCAGCAGCGCCGAGGTGTAATTCATATCGAACTGGAGGGGTTGGCCGTGCGCATTCATCAAAGCCGGCGGCAGCCAGTGGACTTGGTTGGCCACCGTCAACAGCTCGTTGAGCAGCCCGGTGATGTATTGGCCGGCAGACACGCCGGAGATCGGCCCGGTAAGAACGTAATCGAACATCAGCGCCGAAACGCTGAGCTTGGCGAACCCGCCTCCCAGGGCCTCCTTCACCACGCGGTACACGCCGCCGCGCGTGAACATCGAACAGCTCTCGACATACACCGCGCGCACGGCAAAACTGAACAGCATGATGCCGAGGATGAACCACGGCGCGGCCGCTCCCACCGCCTGCTCGGCTATGCCACCGGCGTAGAAGGCCGAAGAGCCCAGGTCATTGAGGACGATGGCCGCCGCGCGCCAGAAGGAAATGAACGTGAGCATCACCGAGGACGCCACGATGAGTCGTACGCGGTCGTTCGGCGGAGCTACGATCGTTCGGGTAGAGGCCATCGCGAGGGGCCGGCGAGGCGCAGCCGGTGGTAAAAATCTTGAGAGCGAAACCACCGCCCTGCGCCGAGTTTAGTGGCAAATGAATCGAGTGTCAATGAGAAATAAAGACCTCAGGCAACCCGATATCTTTCAGCGCCTTCAAGGAATTTGCCATCCCTGCCGCTCAAGAACCGTGGCTTGCGTTGTTTGGCCAAGCAAAAAGCCGTGCAAGCGGATCCCCGGCGGTTCCGCTCTGTGAAAGGGGGTCAAGTCTCTTCGATGATCGACAGGCTACGGCAGTTCGGAAATAGTGCAGCCGCATTCACGAAATCCAAGTCGACGCGACCGGCCCGGGGTCCCAACAACCGGCTCCCAAGAAGCGGTCTTTCGCTTCTTGGGTGGAACGACGGGTGGCTCGAAGAGCCGGGATCGTTGGGGTGGGAGCAGCAGGGAGCGGTGACCTTTGTAAACGCTTTGACCGGACACATTATTTCCGAAACTGCTCTAATCCTTGCCGAACAGCTCTTTTCCGTCCTCAATGAAGCTGATGACAACCACGATCGCCGACCCCACCAGGCCGAAAAAGAACAGCACCTCCATGAGCCGAATTGCAAAGATGGCCAACAGCATGTTGTCGATTCTAACCCACCTCAATGCTTTAAACTCGCCCCTGTATGCAATCTTCCTTGAGGCCGTGGGCCGCCGCCGTGCTTTCCGCCGGCCTGCTCGAGTTGCCGTTCCCGCTCGCCGGCCCACTTCCGCCGTGGCGTTCGGGCTTCGCGTGGTTTGCGCTTGTCCCACTCCTTTGGGCCGTCCTCTCCATCCCCCAGTCCGAACGGAGCCATCCCTTTCGCCGCGCTTTTTGTGTCGCCTATCTTTGTGGCGTCCTCTGGTACGTCGGCAACTGCTACTGGATCCGCGACACCATGCTGCGCTACGGCGACATGCCGCCCCTGGCGCCGGAGTTGCTCACCTTGGGCTTCAGTTTGGTCCTCGGATTGTATTTCGGCCTCTTCGGCCTGGGCCTTGCTCTGGTGCGCCGCGCCACTGGCTCCACGCGCATGGCCCTCGTCTTTGCGCCCTTCCTGTGGACCGGCCTGGACCTCGCCGCTGCGCGCATCACAAGCGTTCCCTGGGACCAACTCGGCTACTCGCAAGTCGACAACGCACTCATCAACCAACTCGCCCCGTGGACCGGCGTCTATGGCATCAGCTTTTTGCTGGTGGCCGTCAACGCGCTTCTCGCCGGAGGCTTGATGCCGGGGCGCGAAGGCAAGAATCCGCTTGCCGGCCGCTGGGCCTGGGCCGGCTGCGGCGCGGTTCTGCTCATCTCAGGCTATGTGGGCGTTTTTGTTCCATCTCCCAAGCCGGATCCCACGGCTATCGCCGTCCTCATCCAGCCCAACCTCGACGTCGGTGACACCAACAACTGGCAGGGCCCGGAGTGGGGCCGCCATATTGCCGACTTCACGCGCCTGGCCGGTGAGCAATGCAAGACCTACATCGCCGGCATCCCCCAAACCGGCGCGCCCACAGGCGAGATCGTCTGCCCTCCGTACCCCACGCACCCCGACCTCGTCGTCTGGCCCGAATCGCCTGCGCCCTTCATCGAGGAGGACCCCAGGCTGAAGCAGGCATTGCGCTCCGTCGCCCTCGCCGCGCAGTCACCGCTCGTCGTCGGCGGCATCGGCATCGATTTCTCTCAACAGGAGCAGGCCTGGCACGACTACAACTCCGCGTTCATCGTCGACGCCGGCGGCCAGATCGTCGGCCGTTATGACAAAATCCACCTCGTCCCCTTCGGCGAGTACATTCCCTTCCAGAACCTGCTCACCTTCGCCCGCAAACTGACCGGCCGCGTTTCGTCCTTCACGCGCGGCACGGAGCACACGGTCTTCCTCCTCGATACGCAAAATGGCGGCAGCCATCGCTACGGCGTCTTCATCTGCTACGAGGCGGTCTTCGCCGACGAAGTCCGCCAGTTGGCGCGCAACGGCGCCGAAGTGCTCGTGAACATCAGCGACGACGGATGGTACGGCGACACCAGCGCCCCATGGCAGCACCTCAACATGGCCCGAATGCGCGCCATCGAGAACCGCCGCTGGCTGCTGCGCGACACCAACAACGGCATCACTGCGGCCATCGATCCCTACGGCCGCGTGCGCCAGTCGATTCCCCGCCACCAGGTGGACGCCTTGCCCGCCGAGTTCGGATTCCGCGACGGCATCACGTTCTACACCGCCCACGGCGACCTCTTCGCCTGGCTCTGTGCCATACTGTGTGTAGGTGTTGTTTTCTGGTGCCTGCAGACCGCTCTGAAGAGTCCGCATCAAGCGACGGAAAGCCACCGCTAACTCGCTGACTTGCTAACCGCGCTTGAGCGCGGCCAACTCGCTAATCCAAAGCCAGGCCATAAGAGCAAAATGTCGCTGAACGATCTCGAATTCGCCTACGCTCCCGTTCGCAACCAGGTGCGCGACCTGCGGGAGTATCTTTGACCCTGCCCGCCTGCGCAGGGAACTCTCCCAAATAGAAACCAAGCTCGCCAATCCAGCGTTGTGGTCCGATCCTGCTGCGTCGCAGCCGTTGATGCGCGATCGCAAGCGCCTCGAAGGCCTCATCCGCGACGACGACGAGCTCGTCCGCCGCACCGGCGACATTGAAGCCTACTTTGAATTGGCGCGCGAGGGCGAAGACGTTCTTGGCGATCTGGAGCGCGAGATCAAGGCGCTCGGCGCCTTTGCCGAAGAGATCGAGGCCCGCACCATGCTCTCGGGCGAGGCCGACGCGCTCAACGCCATCGTCACGGTGCATCCCGGCGCCGGCGGCACCGAAAGCCAGGACTGGGCCGAGATGCTGCTGCGCATGTACCTGCGCTGGGCCGAGCAGCAGGGCTTCAAAACTGAAATGAACGACTACCAGGATGGCGAAGAGGCCGGCATCAAGTCCGCCACCTTTACCATCATCGGCGAGTTCGCATTCGGCATGTTGGCCGGCGAAAGCGGCGTCCACCGCCTCGTCCGTATCTCGCCCTTCGACTCCGCCAAGCGCCGCCACACTTCGTTCGCCTCCGTCTATGTTTCGCCGGAAATCGACGAAACCATTCATGTCGATTTGAAGCCCGAAGACCTGCGCGTCGACACCTACCGTTCCGGCGGCAAGGGCGGCCAGCACGTCAACACCACCGACTCGGCCGTGCGCATCACCCACATCCCCACCGGCATCGTCGTCCAATGCCAGAACGAGCGTTCGCAGCACAAAAATCGCGATAAGGCCATGAAGATGATGCGCTCGCGCCTCTACGAGTTCGAGCTCGAAAAGAAGCGTGCCGACGCCAAAAAGCTCGAGGACTCCAAGCTCGACATCAACTTCGGCTCGCAGATCCGGTCGTACGTCCTGCAGCCTTACCGTATGGCCAAGGATCACCGCACCAAGGTCGAGGTCGGCGACGTGGACAAAGTGCTCGATGGTTACCTGGAGCCATTCCTGAAGGGTTATCTGCTCGCCAAGCGCCGCGGCACGGCCGTCTCGACGGGTGCCGGCGACGACCTGGACGTCTAGTTCTCAGAAAAGAGAACTGAGAGCTGAAAACTGAAAACTGAAAACTGAAAACTGAGAACTGAGAACTGACCACTGTCCACAGATGAACGATCCCGCCCTCATCGATGAAATCCTCCGCACCGCGCGCAACATCGCCGTCGTCGGCATGAGCGACAAGCCCTGGCGCGCCAGCCACAACATCGGCCGCTACCTCACTGAAAACGGCTACCGCGTTTTCCCGGTCAATCCCGCGCTCAAAGAAGTGCTCGGAATGCCGTGCTACGCGGACCTCGATGCCGCGCAGGCCGCCGCGCTGAAAGAAACGAGTTCTACCCAAACAGGGAGGGGAATCGACCTCGTCGACGTCTTTCGCGCGCCCGAGCACGTTCCCGCCATCGTCGACGATGTGATCCGCCTAAAGATTCCCTATCTCTGGTTGCAGGACGAAGTCATCCACGACGAAGCCATCGCCCGCGCCCGCTTGGCCGGCGTCAAGTGCGTGCAAAACGACTGCATCTACCGCCGCCACGCCGCGATGCTCGACCACAATACACGCCCCTAGCCCCACAACCTTCTGCGACCTTGGTTCGATACACTGAGTCCAAAGAAAGAGATCAGAGTTCAGGGATCAGGGGTTTCTATTCGGCTGTCATGCGTCGTTTCCGCTTCATCTTCGCGCTCGTTGCCGTGCTTGCCGCCGTTTTGCCTGCGGCGGCTTTGCCAAGTTTGGTCAGCCAGCCGGTGAGCGCTCCGCATTTGACCGTGCAATTGATGAACGAGGAGTACGCCGTATACGCGCCGGATCAGATTGATGCCGGGCTTTATTTCAAGCTCGAACCCGGCTGGCACATTTACTGGTCGAATGCGGGCGATTCCGGCGAACCGCCAAAGATCGATTGGACCTTGCCGAAGGGTGTAGCCGCCGATCCCATGCAATTCCCCGCTCCGAAGAGGCTTCCGCTCGGCCCCCTGATGGACTTTGGCTACGAAAATGAAGTTCTGTTCCCGATTCGTCTGGGTGTGGATGCAAGTTTCAAACCGGGTTCGACCGTGCACCTAGCTGCAAAGGTTTCATGGTTGGTTTGCCGCGAAGTGTGCATTCCCGGCAAAGCGAATCTCGAACTCGATGTTCCTGTTGTCAGCTCGAAACCGATGGGCAATGGGATCGTCATTGATCTCTTCAAGCGCCTGAACGCCGCACTACCTCAAGCGCTTCCTTCAGCCGATACCGCCATCTTTCAGCCCACGGCCACAGGCTTTCGCCTCGCCGTCTCCACCGGCCAGCGCGAGACGCAGGCGGAGTTTTTTCCTGAAGACGAAAACATCCTCGATAATCCCGCGCCGCAAACGATGACGCCTGTAAAAAACGGGCTGCTGCTCGACCTGAAGAAAGACCCGAATCTCACCGCAGCCCCCGCGCAGTTGAAAGGCGTGCTCGAGCTCTCCGGCGGCCGCAATTATGAGATTGCCGCGACGCGGGAGGTGTCCTTCGGTGTCGCGCGGATAGGGTCTATGCCGGCTGCGGTGCCGTCATTCTCGCTCGCAGCGCTCGCGCGCATCGCCGGCCTCGCCTTCCTCGGCGGGCTGCTTCTCAACCTCATGCCCTGCGTCTTTCCGGTGCTTTTCCTCAAAGGCCTGGCGCTCTGCCGGTCCGGGAGTGAAGAGCGCCAAAAGCTCCGTGCCCACGGCTTTGTCTACACCGCGGGCATTCTCGTTTCGTTCTGGGCGCTCGTTGCCGCGCTACTCGCCCTGCGCGCCGCCGGAGCCACTCTCGGCTGGGGATTCCAATTCCAGTCGCCCGTCTTTCTCACGCTCATGGCCGGGCTGCTGTTCTTCCTCGGTCTCTCGCTCGCGGGCCAGTTTGAAATCGGCCTCACGCTCACCAGCGCGGGAGGCTCGCTCGCGGCCAAACAAGGCTACGCCGGCAGCTTCTTCACCGGAGTGCTCGCCGTCGTTGTCGCCACGCCCTGCACCGCGCCGTTCATGGGCGCGGCCATCGGCTACGCGCTCGCACAGCCCGCTGCCGCCACCTTCATCGTCTTCACTGCGCTCGCCCTCGGCCTCGCCGCACCCTACGTGGCTCTCAGCCTCCAACCCGCCTGGACGCGCCTTCTGCCCAAGCCCGGCGCGTGGATGGACATTCTCAAGCAGGCCGTCTCGGTGCCGATTTTCGTCACCGTCATCTGGCTCGCGTGGGTCGTGGCGCAAGCCTACGGCGCGGCGCTGCTGGCCTCTGTTCTGGCCAGTTTCCTGCTGCTCGCCATCGCCGGATGGTTCCTCGGCCGCTGGCCCGCAAAACGCTGGGCCACGGCGGTTGCCGGCCTCATCCTCTTGGGCGTCGTCGGCATCTCAATGGAAGCTCCGCGAGAGTTGGTGGTTTTGCCACCGACCCTCAATCCTGACGACATGCGCGTACTGGCATCCTTGTCTCGCGGCAGACTTGCAGAAATGAAGACATGGCAGCCCTGGTCCGCCGACGCAGTCAACCGCGCCCTCGCCTCAGGCCAACCCGTCTTTGTCGATTTCACCGCGAGCTGGTGCCTGAGCTGCCAGGTCAACGAGCGTGTTGCTCTCGACCGGCCCGAAGTCATGCAAGCCTTTGCCGCCGCCAACGTCGTCCTGCTCCGCGCCGACTGGACACGCCAGGACCCCGCCATCACGCAGGCACTTACCACGCTCGGCCGCAGCGGCGTGCCGGTCTACGCGCTCTACACGCCGGGCCAGAGCACGCCGCAGCTCCTGCCGCAGGTTCTTACCCCCGGCATTGTGATCGACGCAGTGGCCAAGCTGCCGCGCGGAGCAGCGAAGGAATAGGTGCGCGAAGGCTGAGAAGAAACGGAATTCTCCGCTTGTGCTATCATGCTATCAATGGAGGGCGCAGTGGCCCAGATTCTCATCCGCAAAGTCGACGAACGGGTCAAAGCCCGCATCCAGCGCCGCGCCAAGCGCAACGGCCGCAGCATGGAGGCCGAGGCTCGCGAGATTCTCAAGATCGGATCTCTGGAAGACGATGCTCCAGAAGGCGGATTGGGTTCGGAGATGGTCGCACTTTTCAGCGGCAGCGGCATCTATCTCGATGAGCCGATCCAGGAGATTCGCGGAATGCGCATGCAAATTCCGGATTTCAAATAATGATCGTGCTCGACACGAACGTGATCTCGGAGTTCATGATCCAAACTCCGGACGCGCGCGTCGTTCGCTGGCTGAACTCTCAGCCGCGCTCATCCGTCTGGACGACCTCGATCAATGTCTACGAGATTCGCTCTGGTCTTCTCGCAATGCCAGTTGGAAGGCGTCAAGCCACATTGTCCATGGCTTTCGAGCGATTGCTGAACAATACGATTCAGGGGCGGATTGCCGTATTTGATACGGCGGCGGCTCAACGAGCGGCTGAGTTAGAGGCGGCAAGCCGGAAGAAGGGGCGCCCACGCGAATCACGCGACACTATGATCGCCGGAATCGTTGTTGCCTCCCACGCCACCCTCGCCACGCGCAACACAAAGCACTTCGACGACATCGCGAAGTCGGTCGTGAATCCGTGGGAGATATAAAGAACTGCATCGGCTTTAGAGATTATGAAGAGGGAGGGCTTGACAGAGTCTTTCTTATTTGCTCGGCTTCTTGTTTCAACCCTTCGAGTAGGTAATCGCGAAGCCCCTCAAGATCTGGAAATAGCCCGAAGTGATCATCTCCTATGAGCTCAAGAAACTCCTGGGTCGCACTAAAATCCCCTGAAGGCAGAACGACCTTCTTGATAACCTTGGGATATCTTTCTTCCAATGGCTTAAAAGAGGTTCCGCATAAGATGAATGCGGAGCGTTGAGCTATCATTCTTGCGTTAGTTAGCTCGGGCGCGATCGCCAATGCTTCTACATCATCCCCCTTCGTGCTGCGGGCCACTCCAGGGTGATATTGGTGAACTTCTACGGCGGTACGCGCATTTGCGTTGCCTCCCAAGGCAATCAGTCCCTCGTTGCCCAGGACTTCCTTATTAAGGAGCTGCGGCGCGAGCAAAAAAATCGCAGCATCGTCCGAGGGGTTTCGGCCTTTCTGGGCAAAATAAAGTGCGCAGGAAAAGCTCTCAGTCCAGTCAAGCAGGCATGTTGGAAGCCCAAGATGCTGCATGGCGAAAATCAGCCCCCAGTCGGACCTTTCATATTCTGGAAGCATCTGCACGGCCCTAGCCCTGAATTTGTGAAAGAGGGTTTTGTATTCGTCCCATAGCATCGTGATGCATTCGGCTTCCGTGAATGTTCGTTTGGGATCGAGATTTACCATTTCATTTATCTCGCGATGCATTGTAGATATTAGCGGCCAGTTAGCGTTGCCTTGTCCCCTGAACCATAGGGGATACCCATTCTCTTTAGCCCTCCTCTGGCAATCTTGTATGTACCGGACGATATCTGACCACATGTTAGTCACCCTTCTTATTTGTTCTTTTCATTATACGGATCCTCCGGATCTCCTCCATGCGCTGCGCTAACTGCTTCTCACGTCCCTCCTGCGTGGGGTGGTAGTACCTGCGCCCCGTCAGTGACTCCGGCAGGCAGTCCATGTCAGCGACTTTGCCTTCCTCTTCGTGGGCGTAGCGGTAGCCTTCGGCGTATCCGAGCTCTTTCATCAGCCGGGTGGGCGCGTTCCTCAAATGCAAGGGCACCGGCTCCTGCCGCGTGTGCTCGATGTCTTCCTGCACTGCGCCGAAAGCGGTGTACACTGCATTCGATTTCGGCGCTAGAGCCAGATACACCACTGCCTCGGCCAGCGCCAGGTCGCCCTCCGGCGATCCGAGAAAATCGTACGTGTCTTTGGCGGAAAGGCACAAATGCAGCGCCTCCGGTGCGGCCAGCCCGATGTCTTCGACGGCCATGCGTACAATGCGCCGCGCCAGATACAATGGGTCTTCGCCGCCCAAAAACATGCGCCCCAGCCAGTAAAGCGCCGCATCGGGATCGGAGTTGCGCACGCTCTTGTGCAGCGCGGAGATCAGGTTGTAGTGCTCTTCGCCCGCTTTGTCGTACATCAATACGCGCTTCTGCGCGGCTTCTGTCGCGACGGATTTAGTAATGTGCTTGCTTCCATCGGCCTGAGCCAACTGCGCCGCCACTTCCAGCGTGTTGTACGCGTTGCGGCAATCTCCGCTCGAATAGCCGGCGATCAACTCGAGCGCATCGTCGTCCGCGGTCAACGCGAGCGGGCCCAGCCCGCGCTCCCGGTCCGCCAGCGCTCGCCGCAGTAGCGTCACGATCTGCTCTTCGCTGAGCGGTTCCAGCACGTACACGCGGCAGCGCGAGAGCAGCGGAGAGATGATCTCAAACGATGGATTCTCGGTGGTCGCGCCGATCAGCCGGATCGTGCCCCGTTCGACGTAGGGCAGAAACGCGTCTTGTTGCGCCTTGTTGAAGCGGTGAATTTCGTCTACGAACAGAATCGTGCGCGAGTGGAAATGGGCAGCCTTGGCCGCCGTAACCATCACCTGCTTGATCTCCTTGATGCCGCTCGTCACCGCAGAGAACTCGATAAAGCTGGCCTTCGTCGTCTCGGCGATGATCTTGGCCAGCGTGGTTTTGCCCACGCCCGGCGGACCCCAGAAGATCATCGAGCTGGCGTCGTCGCGCTCGATCTGCACGCGCAAAGGCTTGCCGGGGCCGACCAGATGCTCCTGCCCAAGCAACTCGTCCAGGCTGCGCGGCCGCATGCGCTCGGCCAGCGGCGCCCCTCCCGACGCCATTGCATGGAGCGGGCTTTTGGAGGAGTGCAGCGGAAGATCGGGCTCGGTATCGAACAAACTCATCGCCGCGCTCCTCGATGATCCGATGGCCCGCCGCTGAGCGCCGACCGCTGCCGCGACGCCTCATAGAGCAGCACGCTGGCGGCGACCGCCGCGTTCAAGCTCTCCACCGGGCCGGGGCAGGGAATCGTGATTCTCGCATCAGCCTTCGCGGCCAAATCGTCTGGGACTCCGTTGCCCTCGTTGCCGATGAGGAGGGCAACCGGACCTGCCATGTCGACGAGATCGGCGGGCTGGGCAGCGCGCACTGTGGTCGCAAGGACCCTCACACCGGCCTCGCGCAGCCGCGCAAAACACTCTCTTTCGCTCGCCGCGAGCAGCGGGATGCGGAAGACGCTGCCCGCCGATGCGCGCACCGCCTTCGCATTCCACGGGCTCACGGTTCCCGGCAGGCTCACGACGCCCGTTGCGCCGAATGCCTCCCCGGAGCGCAGAATCGTGCCCAGATTTCCGGGGTCCTGAATGCCGGCCAGCACAATCACGAGTGCTGCCCCGCTCCGATGCGCGCTGAAGAGGTGTGCCCAGGTCCAATCGGGCGGCTCAACCAGCGCGGCAATCGGCTGCGGCGTTTCGGTGGCCAACGCTTGGTCGAGCAACTTCCTCGGCAGCCGCAGAATCTCGGTCGCGGCCGGCAGGGGCATCGCGTCGAGCAAGCGTTCGGCGCCATCGGCCACAAACACTGTCGCCACGCGGACGCCCGCGCCCAGCGCCTCTTCGAGCAGTTTCGGCCCCTCGATTCCGACCCGGCCCTGTGCCTCGCGCCCCGCCGCCGCGAACGCCCTTCGTAACTCCTTCAAGCGCGCGTTTTGCCTGCTCTCGACCACGCGAACCGGCATCGCTCGGCAACCTCTGAGTGCTGTGCCGATTCTACGGCGTTTGAGCGCCTGTGAACACGCCGGATCACCCTTCCAAACTTGCACCACGGCTGGTGCTGTGATAGCTTCCGGTTTTGTAGCCTCTTCTTCTATTCGGGAACCGAGGTAGGCCTCTTTGTCCGCGGAGATATTGCGCGTCCATCCCGATGAACCCCAACCGGACCGGATCGATTACATCGTCTCCTGCCTGCGCAAGGGCGGTGTGGTTGCACTGCCCACCGACACGTTCTACGGCTTGGCCGTGGACCCCGTGAACCTCTACGCCGTGGAGCAGATTTACCAGATCAAGACCCGCCAGAAGCACAAGCCGCTTTCGCTGCTCATCTCCGGGCTGGGCCAGGCGTACGAACTGGCGCGCGACACTGACCCGCTTCTCGACAAGCTCGCGGATCGCTTCTGGCCCGGTCCGTTGACCATCATCGTCCACGCCGGAACCAAGCTGCCGCTGCGCTCCACGGCAAACACGGGCAACGTGGCTCTGCGCGTGCCCGACGCCGCCATTCCGCGCGCGGTGGTCGAGCGCCTCGGGCTGCCCATTACCGCCACCTCGGCCAATCTGCAGGGCGCCAGCGAGTGCACCAACGCCGCCTGCGTCCGCGACCAGATCGGCGATCGGATTCCGCTCATCATCGACGGCGGACCGACGGGCCGTGCGCAGCCCACGACCATTGTCGATCTCACCCTCGGTTCCGGACGCTGGGAGATTCTGCGCGAAGGCGCCATCCCCACGCACGAAATCGTCATGACCCTGCAGCGGTAAGATTGACCGCATGGGGTGGATGGCCACGAGAAAGCACAGCAGATGGCCACTGCGGGCGGCGATCCTGGTTCTTTGCGTCCTGCTTGCAGGCGTTTTGGGATGGTGCCGCTGGGTCTACCTGCAAATTGAGCGCTACGCCCAGTTGGATCAGGCCGCGCCCGCCGACGCCATCGGTGTTCTGGGAGCGGCCGAGTACGATGGCCGTCCATCGCCGGTCTACCGCGCCCGTCTGGACCACGCGCTCGAGCTCTACCATCGCGGGTTCGCGCCGCTCATTATCACTCTTGGCGGCCCAGGCGGCGATCAGTACACCGAGGGTTCGGTGGGCGCCGGCTACCTGATCAGTAAGGGTGTCCCCGAAGCGGACATCATCGCCGAGACCGAAAGCCGCAACACCGAAGAGTCGGCCCGCCGCATCGCCGTCATCGCTCGCGTCAACGGGCTGCACCGGTTGGTCGTGGTCAGCGACGGCACCCACATGTTCCGCATTCATGCCATCTGCGCCGCTGAAGGCCTGGATGTGCTCACTTCGCCGCGCCCCCGCCCCGCCGTCGAAGACAGAATGCTCGAGGCCGAGCGCATCGCCCACGAGATTCTCAGCTATACCTTCTGGCGGCTGCACCTGCATTAGAGCAATGAACGGGGACGCCGGCCGAGTGACCCTACCGTCGATAGACTTCCCGCCGATTTCCGATCTGCAAAACAAGAACTTTAAGCACGCCGTCCCGAATGTCGCAAAGAATCCTGAAATCGCCCACGCGATAGCACCAGAGATCGCCAAGCGGCCCTTTTAGCGCTTTGCTCAATCGGCGCGGATCATTTCCTGGAGCGATACGCTCGTCCATGAAATCGGCGATGCGCCGCGCAACCGCTTTGTCGAGTTTCCGAAGTTGCTTCTTCGCTGTCTCCGCGTACTCAATCGTCCAGGCCAAGGTCTTTCCTTACAGAAGCCGCGGAGTAGACTTTCTCCTGCCCCTTGCGCACTCGCTCACGCGTTTCCGCAGCCAAGTAATAGTCCTCCATCCTGGGAAGGCCTGTCTCGATGATCTGACGAAGATAGAATGCCTTTGTTCGTCCTGTTTTCGCGGCCAGCCGATCCAGCCTGCGGCCCAGTTCCGGCGAAAGCCTGATCGAAGTTGCCATGGGTCACACCCCTACTGAATACATGTATTCATTGTATCCCGGTTTGCGCCAACATCGCTATCAAGGCCAGCGCAAACCCCGACGCGCTCGCCGTCGAAAGGAAGTTCACCGTGTCATTGTTCAGCCAGCCATACTCCTCCAACGTCGCTCCCAGCAGGCTGTCGAAGAACAGGCCGAAGACAGCACCAGCGCAGCTCAGTTCGAAGAGCTTCCAGTCGCCCCGCAAAGCCCAGCTTCCGGCGCCTGCGACGAGGGCCGCCGCAACCACTCCGGCCAGTGTCCCGGCGACGCTTACCGCGCCGTCCCTGCCCGGTTCGACCCTGCGCAAGGTCGTGATCATCCGCGGCCGTCCGCCGAGCACCTGCCCAATCTCTGACGAAACCGTGTCGGCCGCGGCCTCAGCCAGCGCCGCCAAAGGCATTGCCAACAACAGTGCTCCTGCGTGGGCGGGGCGTGGAAGCCATCGACTATCCAGCAACCAGACATTCACAGGATCGCTGGCAACCAGCGCCGCCATGCCCAGATTCGCCACAACCTGCGAAGCGGCCCGTCCCCGGCGCGCCTCTGCCGAGCCGAGCCGTTCCTTTTTCCCTCGGCCTGCGCGTGTGGCAACAAACGCCAGCAACGAAACCGCCAGCGTGGGAATCAGCGCCGTATGCCAAGGCTCGTAGGGGAACTCGGCGGTCGAGAACATCAGGCTGGCCGTGATCAGCGCGCCGGCGGCGGCAGCTGCTGGTGTGGCCGCACGCAGCCTCCAGGTGATAAGCCCCAGTAATGCGCTCAACCCGATGACCCAAACCACCACGGTGGCGGATTCCGTTGCCCACGCGAAACACGCGAGCAGCACATCCGTACCCGCGAAAGGTAGCACCGCAAGCAACACCAGCTTCGATTGCCAGGCCAGTTTTTCTTGAGCCACGCCTCATCGTAACCGCTAGAGCAGTTTCGGAACACTGTATACGGTCAAAACATTTACCAAGATCGTCGCTCCCGCCACCCCATGGACCAAGACCTGTCGCCCCCGCTGCGCGACCCCAAGAAGCAAAGACCGCTTCTTGGGGACTCCGGCTGCGTGGGGACCCCGGCCCTGCTGCTCCCACCCCAACACGAAAGGCCGTCGTTGGGGCCCCGGGGTGATCGCGCCGACTTGAATTCCGTGAATGGGCGCCTCGATTTCCGAAACTGCTGCGGCCGCGACGGACCAAAGCGCTGCCTGTGGCCAAAGGCGCTGACAAATCTCCATTTCATCCGTCGCACTCCCGAAGAAGCCGCGGGCGCCCGGGTGTCCTCGCCCGCGTGATTTACAATCACCAAGGATGCAGGAAAGATTCGGAATGAGGCTTTTTTCGTTGAAGTCAAGCCGGGCGCGTATGCTCTTCGCGCAGGCAGGGGCGGCCCTTGCGGTTGCGGCCCTCGTTGGCGGTTGTGGCGATAACTACAGGCCGGTGATCAATCCGATTAACTCCAATGGCCCGGCGCCACAGGCCATCTCCTACACGATCGTGGTTTCGTCCACTGGTTCCACCACGCCGGGGGTGGTGACGTTCATTGATTATTCCGGCGACGCGATCATGAACGAGACGCCCATTGGTCCCGGACCACGTGTGTTCACGTTGGACGAGAGCAGCTCCACGGGCTACACCGTCAACAGCGACGGCACCATGTCGAATTTCAGCATCACCACCACTTTGCAGGCCAAGAACATCTCCGAATCCACGTTGCCTCCCACGGCGCAACCCGTCAATTTGACGGCGCCGTCTTCCGGACTTTGGGCCACCGACCTCGCCGGAAACGTCGTCGATCTCTTTTCTGGATCGCCCCAGGCCTTCAAACTGGCCATTCCTTTAGCCACGTCGGCGAGTTCCGCCACGATGCCTGTCTTCGTCGCCGGAGCTCCAACCAGTGGCGGCGAGCGCGAATACGTTCTCAGCCAGAACGTCCCTGACACCGCGCCCATGACCTGCAACGTGTCGCCCACAACCGCGCCAACCGGCGTCGCAACTCCCATTGAGCTATCCAGCGGTACCACCGATCCTGCGATTCCGGTCGGTAAATGCCCCGTCTATGCGGTGCAAACTCCCGACCAGCAGCGTTTGTTTGTGCTGAATCGGGGTGACGATACCATCACGGTCATCAATAGCAACAAGAACACGCTCGATCAGTGTCCGGTGCCGCTGGTGACAGTACCTCCCTCGACCGTGCCCACCTGCCCGCCGCCGTACAACACCAACCAGAACGGCCAACCCATCACATACCATCCCGTCCTGCCGCTTTCCACGGCGGCGCTCACGGCCGCCAACGCGCCGCCAAACTGCAACATCACCGCGAACCCAACCTGTGGCATGGGCTCCATCGCCGGTCCGGTTCACGCCGAGTACAACGCGGCCACGCAACAGCTCGCCGTAGGCAATTACGATGGCGGAACGATCAGCGTGATTGACGTCAGCCTGGATGAATACGGCAACGACAGCACCACCTTTGGAACGACCTACACCATTCCGGTAGGCAATACCGGGACTCCGAACCCGGCCAGCGTGACCGTCCTGGCCGACGGCAGCAAGGCCTACAGCGCGAATCAGAACGACGACAGCGGCACAGGGAACGGCACCGTAACGGTGGTGAACCTGTCAACTCATTCGGTGGAAAAGACGCTTACCGTCGTTGGCCATCCGCGCCAGATCGCCTCGACGCAGAATTCCGAGTACAGCAAGATCTATGCGGCCTCGCCCGACAGCCCCTTTATCACCATCATCCAATCCAGCCCGACGGTCACCGACTTGATTGACACCACCGTTCTGGTCGAGGGCAACGTGGTCGATATGCGCACCGCCACGCAGAACGGCTCCGGCGGCAACGACAATTACAGCAGCCGCGTCCCGGGCTACGGACAGCCCTGCAATTTGCCGGGCAGCGCGTCACTGGTTTCGCTCGCGCAGTGCCAGGCCATCCCATAGCGCGTCTGGAAACGATGGGTTGGGAATCATCCGAAGGGCCATTTCCATGTGCGGAATGGCCCTTTAGCGTTTTTGTGAGGCGGTTCGCGGCGGCTATGGCAAACGCGAAAAAATCGCGACCTGAAAAATCCCGGCCTGAGAAATCGCGACTCGACCTGCTCCTTGTCGATCGTGGCCTCGCCGTCAGCCGCGAACGTGCTCGCGCCCTCATCCTTGCCGGGCGCGTTCTGGTGAGCAATCAGAAGATCGACAAGCCCGGAGCCAGCGTCCGTTGCGATGCCTCCATCCGCCTGCTCGGCGAAGACCTGCCCTACGTCAGCCGCGGCGGATTAAAGCTCGCGGGCGCTTTGGAGCACTGGCAGATTCAAGTCGCAGGCAGGGCGTGTCTCGATGTAGGCGCCTCGACGGGCGGATTCACTGACTGCCTGCTGCAGCATGGCGCCGCGCACGTCACCGCTATCGATACCGGCTACGGGCAGATCGCTCTGAAGCTTCGCAACGACCCGCGTGTCCGGCTGCTGGAGCGCACCAACGCCCGCCTGCTCGAGCCTCGATCATTGGTGACACTCGACCAAGACCAGGAAAAAACACTCCTGGTCATGGATGTCTCGTTTATCTCGGCCACGCTCGTGCTCCCCGCCGTCCTCGCCGCGGCGCCAACGCTTGCCGAGGCCGTGGTCCTGGTCAAACCGCAATTCGAGGCCGGGCGCGAGCATGTGGGCAAGGGCGGCATCGTGCGCGATCCCGCCGCGCACGAGCTGGCCATCGCCAAGGTCGCCGAATGCGTGCGCTCGCTGGGATGGACAGTCGTCGGCTCCATACCCTCGCCCATCACCGGCGCCGAAGGCAACCGCGAGTTTTTGCTGTATGCGCGGCGGGCGGAGACCTCAAACTACGCGTAGGCCAAGTTGGCCGGAGGCCGTGGCCCCGGCCCGCGCCTAAGAGATACGGGGAAGGACGTCGGGCCGTCTCGCCCCGCTGCTCTCAAATGCGTGCGCCGCACGCGGTACAGTGCTCCGATGCGTCTTTCAGCGTTGCGCCGCAGTTTTTGCAAAAGTTGTTGCCGCCCTTGAAAGGTTGCGGCTGCCCGGTAATTCCAAGCGTGGTAAAGGCGCCCTGCCCCACAAACATCCCCTCTGCCTGTTCCGGAAATCTCGGATTGGGTCCATATTCGTTTGGGCCCGGATCACCGCCGAGGCACATAAACACGAGTACAATCACCATGCCTATCAGGTTGACGAATGGGACGAATAAGCTCAGGATAATCAGGGTCCACCAGCCGCTCTTGCCCGAATCGTGAAGCCTGCGCATGAAGAGTGCCAACGATGGAATGAGGACCGCTAGCGCATAGATGGCGTACGGAACATAGAAGAACATTCCGATATCCGGACTCATTCCCAATATCCTATGAAGGCTCTCGCCGCTCGTGCCCCAACCTTCGCACCCAGGACATAAGCCGCTCTCCCAAGTTTCATCGCCCGCGTATCCCAAGAACAGCAGCAAGAGAGCAGCAGGGACGTTGAAGAGCTGAAACATCCAATATTCAGTGCGCCGCGAGCGCCCATAAAACTCCGCGTATTTCTTCCAGACCATCACATACCAATCCATCGCACCCTTCCTTCCTCGTTGCTTCTTGAACACCATGGCTCAGGCGTAGCACTGGCAGCGCCTGTCCACACGCACAGCCAACGAATAGCGTCAACATTTTGGCGTTGAGACAATATACATACAGAAGCCGGATAAAGTCAGCAACTTTTCCGCGCCGTAATGTTGGACCGGTTCGCGTTGCTGCACCAGCGCGCTCCAGCATGTGTACAGATTGGCCCCGGTGCAGGTGGTCCATTACACTGGGACGCATGGCCTGCGTCGCGATTGTCTCCAAACCGCACCGGGAAGAGCTTAAGCGGCTTTTGCCGGAGTTGGTCGCATGGCTGCGCCAGCACGACTACGAACCGGTGCTGGACTTGGAAGGCGGCAGCTATACCGACGCTGCGCCGGCCGTTGATCGCACGGATCTGCCTAAGCGGTGTCCCGGGCTCGTGATCGTTCTCGGCGGCGATGGCACGTTGCTGGCGGCCGTACGCATCTTTGCTACTGTCGGCACGCCTATCCTCAGCGTGAATCTCGGCTTCCTCGGCTTTTTGACCGAAGTGCGTCTAGCCGACCTCTACGCCACGCTGGAGAACTGGTGCGCCGGTTGCCACAGCCTCGATGAGCGGGCCATGCTCCACGCCGTGCTGTGGCGCGAGGGCGCCGCGCACTCCAGCTTCGAGGCGCTCAACGAGGTCGTCGTCTCCAAGGGCGACATCGCCCGCATGGGCGACTTTTCCGTGGAACTCGATGGCAGGAGCGTAGCGCGCTTCCGCGCCGATGGCGTGATTGTCTCCACCCCCACGGGATCGACGGCCTACACGCTGGCCGCCAATGGACCGATTCTCACCCCGAATGTGGATGCCATGGTCGTGACGCCAATTTGTCCTCATCTGCTCACGCTGCGGCCCATCGTGGTGCGCGGCGATGCCTCGCTGACCGTGCGTGTCGTAGGCGTCCCCAACGTGGCGTTGCTGACCATCGACGGCCAGCAGGGCGTGGAACTTCGCCGCGGCGACGAGGTGCGCTGCTGCCGCTCCAGCCATACGGTCAAACTGGTCCGATTGGGCGATACGGGCTTCTTCGACGCATTGCGCAGCAAATTGAGTTGGGGTGAATTATAAGAGACGCGGTAACGCACGGTTCTATTTCGTCAGTTCGTCAAGAAGTACCTTGGCTTTGACAGCCAGCGTGTGCGCGCCGTCCACGTCGCCTGAGGCCAGAGCCGCCTTGGCCTGTTTCAGGAACTCCCGAATGTTGCCGGCAGTCTTCTGGTCGCTGTCGCTCAGCTTTTGGTTCAAGCCGTTCAGCCCGCGCTCAATTGCCGCAATGGACTCCTCTGTCTGGCGGCGAAAGTCCGCGGCGTCGCCCGAAGAAAGCTCGCCGATGGCGCTGACCTCGGAATTCGGATTTGCCGCCACGTCCGGAGGGGCTGGGATTTCCTGCGGACTCGGCGGCTTCCTGTGTCTCAACGGCGGCTTCATCGGCTCGGCGTGCACCCTCATGTTGTAAAGAGGTTTGCCGGGGATCAGTGTCTCGGCAGGCGGCAGCTCGATGGACGCGAGTTCGATTGGCTGTGAAGGCGGCTCAAACGGAATCTGGCTCAGTGGCACTAAGGGCGGGCTTTTGTGAAAGGGATTGTGAACGGGCACGTGAAAGCAGCCCGCGAGTAAAAGCGGCAGCAGCCACGCAGCGCACTTGGTAGGCGACCTCATTCCCCAAGCCCCTTTTCGTTCTCAGCAGTCGCCGGCTGCAGATTCCGGCGCCCCCGGTCCGCTGCGCCGAGTGGAATTCGCAGCCGGAATTCCGTACCGCGACCCTCCCTCGATTGTACTTCGATGCTCCCGTGGTGAAGCTGCAGGATGCGATAGGTCATGGCCAGGCCAATGCCGCTGCCTCCGATCTTGGTGGTGAAATAAAGATCGAAGATCTTCCCCCGAATCTCCTCGGCTATGCCGAGGCCCTCGTCGGCGACGCGCAACACTGCGGAGGGCTGCACCGGATGCGCAGACTCCACCGCCGGCCATGCGGTTTGGACGCGCCACTAAAGGATGCGTTTCTCCGCTGTTCCGATCCTCTTCGAGAATCACTTCTAGCCGGCCGCCCTCCGGCATTGCCTGGGCGCCGTTCTGGATCACGTTCAGCGCGGCCTGCTTCAGCAAGTCGGCATCGACAATGGCGATCAACGGTTCTTGCGGAATGCTGCTGATCAAGGTGACACGGCGCATGGTCAGCTCGTCCGCGGCCAAAGCCAGCACGTCGCCGATGATCGGACGAAGATCCTGCTCACGGAACTGCAGCTCGACGGGGCGGGAAAAGTCCACCAGCGTCTGCACTACGCGGTCCAGCCGCCGTATCTCCGCGTCGATCACTTCGAGATGTTTGGCCGCCGCACCGTCTGACTCGCCCAATTTGGCCTTCAAGAGCTCCAGGTGCACCACAATCGCGTTGATCGGATTTTTCACTTCGTGACCGACACCCGAGGTCAGCCGGCCGATCGCGGCCATGCGCCGCGAAAGCTCCAGCTCCGACTCGATCTCCGCCGCCGATTCCAGGTCGTGCAGCGTGACCAGCGCGCCCAGTCCCTGGTGGCTTTCGTCATCGTAGATAAAGTCCACCGAGGCCTGGATTCGTCGCCCGCCTTCGGTGCGAATCTCCTCTTTCACCATGTTTGCGCCGGCCTCGATCGCCTCGCCCAGCGACCGGCCCAGCACCGTGGAACGGTCGAAGATCTCGCGTGCGTGCCGGCCCAAAATGTTGTCGCGTTCCATCTGCAGGAACCGGCGCGCCGCCTCTGAGACCAGCACGGCACGCTTGTCTTCAGTGAAGAGCAGGATTCCGTCCTGCAGATTGCCCAGAATCTGGTCGAGATTCTCCCGCAACGCCGAGTAGACCTCCTCCACGTTGCGCATGCGCTGCCCGATCATCTCGATCTTGGTGGAGACCCGCGCCGCCACGTCTTGCTTTGAAGCTGCTTCGTCCTCGACCGGCGCCCCTCCGGCCGCGGTCAGTCGGTCGAGCTGGCGGCTGATCTCGGCCAATGGTCGGAGCGCCAGGTTGCTCAGCAGAAAAGCCGTCACCAGCGCCGCCACCAGCGCGAAGCCCATCAGCCAGAACGCCTTCTTCAGCAGCGGCTCGTAAACTGCGCGCAGCAGCGAGGTGTGCACCCCCACATTCACGCTGGCGAAGAGCTTGCCATTCCTCTCGAGCGGCGCCACTATATCAAAGACTTTCGGCGTGCCGAAAACTTGCATCATCATTCGCGCCGGACTGGCCTTGCGCAACTGGTCATAGTTGGGGCGCACGGGCAGCGGCTTACCTTCGTTGTCGGGATTGGTGCTCAACAGCGTGGCGCCTTGGCTGTCGCCGATGTTGACGTCGTACACGGTGGACGAATAGCGGTTCACCGAAACCAGCGCCGCCTGCAATGTCGGATCGCTTTCGACTGTCTCCGCCACCAGCGCCCGCAGCTCAGCCGGATTATTGGGATCTACCGTACGGTTTTTGAGGCCCGCCTCGAGCGCATTTTGCAGCGCGAACCGCACCTGGTCGGCTACCATCAGGTTGGTGTCGTAGGTCTCCAGCACCGCCGCCTTGACCAGCTGGTGCACGTACACCAGCGACACCAGCCCGGCGATAAGGAAGACCAGGGCCGTAATGGCCAGCACGAGTTTGGTCTTCAGGCGCATGGGTCAAAACCTCTCGGCAAATGTCCGGGGTCGCAGCCAGTCCGCGGGGCCGGCGCGGTTTGTTGCGAGTACCTGTTTCGACGAACAATCGCCGGGCGTCCGCTGACTCCGATCCCGTCCCTTCTTACGCTCCCGCTTCCTGCCGCGCCCGGCCGTACTCCTTGAGCTTGTTGTGCAGGGTCTTCAGGCTCACGCCCAGAATCTCGGCGGCGCGCGTCTTGTTTTGCCCGGTCGCCTCCAGCGTGCGCAGGATCAGCAGCCGCTCGGCCTCGTCCACGGTGGCGCCCACGCGCACCAGAATCGCGTTGCCGTCCGTGTCCGGCGCGCCCGCCAACTGGTCTTTGCCGAATCCTTGCGGCAGGTGCCCGGCATCCAGCGGCGCGCCATCGGGGCAAAGTATCACCGCCCGCTCAATAGTGTTGCGCAGCTCGCGCGCGTTGCCCGGCCAGCTATGTGCCATCAGACGATCCAGCATCGATGCCGTCACCCCGCTGACCCTGCGGCCGTGCTTCTGGTTCATCTCGCTCACCATGGCCTCCACCATCGGCGGCAGGTCGTCCATATGCTCCCGCAGCGGCGGCATGGCTATGTTGAAGACGTTGAGCCGGTAAAACAGGTCGGGGCGCAGATGTCCCTCGGTAACGGCGCGCTTCGGATCGCGATTCATCGCCGCCAGCACGCGCACGTCTGTATCCATCTCATTGCGAGCTCCCAGCCGCCGGAACTTCCGTTCCTCCAGCACGCGCAGCAGCTTGGCCTGCGTCCCCGACGGCATCTCCCCAATCTCGTCCAGCAGCAGCGTGCCGCCCGAGGCCAGCTCGAAGCAGCCGGCCCGCCGCTCCATCGCGCCCGTGAAGGCGCCCTTTTCGTGCCCGAAGATCTCGCTCTCGATCAGCGTCTCCGGAATTGCCGCGCAGTTGACGGCAACAAACGGCCGCGCTTTGCGCGGGCTCAGGTCGTGTAGCGTGCGCGCCACCAGTTCCTTGCCCGTCCCACTCTCGCCGGTGATCAGAACTGGCACGTTGGACGGAGCAACCTGCTCGATCACCGTGAAAATCTCATGCATCGCCCGCGAACTGCCCACCAACTGGCCCAGCACGCCCGATTCGCGCAGCCGCCGCCGCGCCACCTCCAGCTCGATTGCCGTCTCCCGCTGCCGCGCGGCATTGGCCAGGATGGTCTTCAGCCGCGTGGCGTCCACAGGCTTCTGCAAAAAGTCGTAGGCGCCCATCTTCATGGCATCCACGGCCAATTGAATGGATCCCATGGCGGTAAGCACCACCACGGCCATGTTCGCGCTCAGCCCCTCGCTGCCCTCGGCCAGCTTGGCCAGCAGCCCCATGCCGTCCAGCCGCGGCATTTTCAGGTCCGTCACCACAATTGCCGGGACCCACGCGAGTGCCTTTTCCCACGCTTCCACGCCGTCGCGCGCGGTCTCGGTCTGGTATCCCCATCCGGAGATCAGCTCCGCCAGGCCGGCCAGCGCATTCGGTTCGTCTTCGGCGATCAACACCCTTACGGCGTTCTGCATACAGGCGTTCCGTTCACCCCATTAGCTTACCTTTTTGACGCCCCATCCGGCCAAGAATCCGGCCGGCACGCGCATTACTTCGGTTGCCGGCGACAGCTCCCCGCTGCCTCGCCGGTCTATACTCTCATCTGTCTGTTTTCTGAAGGGAGCAATTCAATGTCTTCTTCTGCAGTGACGTATGCCCGCCAAAACCACCCCCGTTTTCTCAATGAACTCAAGTCCCTGCTGCGCATTCCATCCATCTCCACCTTGCCTGAGCACAAGGCAGATTGCCGCAAGGCCGCCGAAACGCTCCTGGCCGAGCTCAAGCGCATCGGAATGGAGCACACGCGCCTCATCGAATCCGAGGGTCATCCGCTGGTCTATGCCGACTGGCTGCACGCCGCCGGCAAGCCTACCGTGCTTGTCTATGGTCACTACGATGTGCAGCCGCCCGACCCGCTCGACGAGTGGCTCTCTCCGCCCTTCGAGCCCACCGAGCGCAACGGCAACATCTACGCCCGCGGCGCGGTCGACGACAAAGGCCAGGTGGTGGCGCAGGTCAAGGCTCTCGAGTCGATTGCTCGCCGCCAACCACGCTCTGCCTCTAAACGTGCGTGTCCTGTTCGAGGGCGAAGAAGAAGTGGGAGGGGAGGGAATCGCGGCCTACGTCGCCTCAAAGCCCGCCGATCTCAAAGCCGACTTCGCCCTCGTCTCCGACACCGAGCTCTTCGCGCCGGGCCTGCCCACGCTCTGCGTCGGCCTGCGCGGAATGATCTACACCGAGCTTGAGGTCCGCGGCGCAAAGACCGATCTCCACTCCGGCATGTACGGCGGCGCGGCTCCCAATCCCTTCGTCTCCATCGCCCAGATCATCGCCAAACTCAAGGACGAGAACGGCCACATCCTCATCCCCGGTTTCTATGATGACGTCGTCCCTCCCAGCGCCGAGGAGCTCGCCGCCTGGCGCAGCCTGCCGTTTAACGAAGAGGAATACCGCAAGTCCGAAGTCGGCTCAAAGCAACTCGTGGGCGAAGCCGGTTACAGCGTGTTGGAACGCACCTGGGCGCGCCCCACGGTCGATGTCCACGGCATTCCCGGCGGCTTCACCGGTGCCGGCGCCAAGACCGTCATCCCGGCGAAAGCCGTCGCCAAAGTCTCCATGCGCCTGGTTCCCAACATGACGCCCGCCAAGGCCTTCGCTCTCTACAAGAGCTATGTTGAGAAAATCGCTCCCGCCGGCGTGGATGTCGATATCCGGCTCATTCACTCAGGCGACGCCTGCCTGATCCCCGTCAATAATCCCTACATCCAGGCCGCGACGCGCGCCCTGCATGAAGTCTGGGGCAAGGATACGGTCTTCATCCGCTCCGGCGGCTCCATCCCCATCGTCGGCGACTTCGACCGCCATCTCGGCCTGCCCAGCGTCATGATGGGCTTCGGCCTGCCTGACGATAATCTCCACGCTCCCAACGAAAAGTTCAATCTGAAGAACTTTGAACTGGGCATCGTGTCGCTGATCCGCTTCATGGAGGAGGTTGGGGCCTGAACAGGCTTAACCAGCGGCCCTCGCCGGCAAACGTAGCGCCGGTCTCCAGACCGGGGTCCCCAACGACAGGTCTTCGTCGTTGGGGTGGAAGACCGGGGTCCCCAACGACAGGTTTCCGTCGTTGGGGTGGAAGACCGGGGTCCCCAACGACAGGTCTTCGTCGTTGGGGTGGAAGACCGGCTGTCGTGCGGGTTTCCAGGCCCGCACATTGTTTGTACTGAGACTCACGCTTTCCGTCTTCTCCCGGGACGTGCAGAACACCACGAGTTCCGAGCCGTGACTGTTTATCCCGAATCCGACGCCGCCGGTTTTGTCCTCGCTGGCGGCCAATCCAGCCGCATGGGCCGCGACAAGGCCCTCCTGCCCTTTGCCGGCCGGCCATTGATCGCGCACGCGCTCTCCACGCTGCGCGAGGCCGGCCTCCCAGCCTCGATCGCCGGGGCGAACCCGTCCACCCGCGCATCTCTAGCATCCTACGCACCCGTGATCGAAGACGCCGAACCCGGGCTCGGTCCTTTGGCCGGCATTTGCGCCGCCATGGCCGCCAACTCCGCGCGGCACGCCGTGTTTCTACCCATCGATCTGCCTCTTCTGCCGCCTTCGCTCATCGTCTATCTACTCTTTCACGCGCGAATCACCGGCCTCGCCGTCACCGTTCCCATAGTCAATGGCTTCACCCAAAGCTTCCCCGCAGTTCTCGACTGCTCCGTCCTGCCCGCCCTACAGGCCGAGTTCTCTGCCCGGCGCGGCGGTTGCTTTTCCGCCTTTCAAGCTGCTGCGGCCGGCCTGGGCCAGCCCATCTGCGCTGTCGCTGTCGAGCTGCTCGCTCAATCCAGCCAGGTCGCGCATCCGCTCGCGACTCCTCCTGCACTCTGGTTTCTCAACCTGAACTCCCCTGAGGACATGGAACGGGCCGGGGCTCTCCTGGCGCGCGGCATCGCGTAAGCTGATTGCATGGCGATCTTCGAATCTCCCGCCGATCCCGAGGCTTTGCAGCCGTTGCAAGCGGAACTCGAAGCGCTGACCGGCAGCGGCACGGAGCCAGCGCCGGCTGCCGCGCCCGCCTCCGAATTGTCGGAACCCATCATCGTCTTCGACAATGTCTCGATTGCCTTCGATGGCCGTCCCGTGCTCGAGAATGTGAGCTTTTCCGTGCGCCGCGGTGAGACCTTATGCATCCTTGGCCGCAGCGGTGTCGGCAAGTCCGTCTCGCTGCGCCTGCTCATGGGCTTTCTCAAGCCCGACTCCGGGTCGATTCGTGTTGAGGGTCAGGAGATCACAGGCCTTACTGAGGAGGGTCTGCGGGCCGTCCGCAAGCGCATCACCATGGTCTTCCAGAATGGCGCATTATTCGATTCGCTCAGCGTGCGCGAAAATGTTGCCTTTCCGTTGCGTGAGAAAGGCGGCCTGGCCGATGATCAGGTGGATCAGATCGTCGACCGGCTGATCGGTCTGGTCGGCGCTGAAGACATGGTCGACTTCCTTCCCTCCAACCTCTCCACCGGACGCAAACGGGCTGTGGCCATCGCCCGCGCTCTGGCCGCACAACCCGAAATCGTTCTCTACGACGAACCGACCACCATGGTCGATCCCCTCATCGCCCGCCGCCTCGGCGGCCTCATTCAGCGCCTCAAGCATCAACTCGGTTTCACCAGCGTTGTGGTCACGCATGATACGCGTTTTGCACAGTCGCTTGCCGACAGTGTCTTATTTCTGCACAATGGCAGGGCGCAATATTTCGGCCCGGCGAAGGACTTTCTTGCCTCAACTGATCCGCCCATTCGCCAATTCCTTACCTTGGACGCCTATGCATCTCCATCATAAAAAATAGTTTAACGTTTCTTAACCTATCCGCTATATGATCGACTTAACTGCCGGGAGCACGCTCAGGTAACCAAAACGTTGCATTCTCCGTTATCCCCGGCAGTATGATTTCTCTTGCGAATGACCTTCTCTCTGGGCGAAGCTTGAAGTATTCAAATGTGTTTGACAATTCGCCAAGATGGGAGGGAAAACCGATGCGCGGATTTCCCTTCGGCTCTGCACACAATAAACTGCTCTCATTGCATTGATTTCGTCTTTTTTCAGCACTTAAAATGCGTCTACTGGCGCGATACGGGCCCTCCGTTCAAGACAATGTTCTATCGGACCATCTTCCCGTCGCATCCACCTGCTGCCAGCCGCAGCGGCGAATGTGGCCTCTCGCTGGCCGCCGAGCAGCGCAACAATACGCGAATGCATTGCTACTCCTCGGCAGCAACAACCCGAAGAAGCGTAATGCACCCAACTCCATGCGTTCCGCTGGGTCAGTCATTCAAGGACCGGAAGCAGAGACTCCAGTCGGGAAATCGCAAGCACAGTCTTCTTTTTCAATCTCGTCTTGCTTCACATGCGTTGCAATGTAACCCCGGCAGTCTTTAGTCCAGGCGCTTCAGAAAGTTTGAGGTCTGCGCATCACTTATGGCGAGTTCGGATTTCTGGCAAAAGCTGTCGTCTTCCCTCACTCCGTCGGCCGAATGGGAGACGAGTGTCGTTGCGGGTTCCGCACGGGGTGGGCGCGGCACGGCCAAGCTCTGGATGTTCCTAGATGCGGTGACCGTCTGCCTGGCCGCGATGGCGGCTGTGCTTTTCAAGTTCCGCGCCAGCCCAATGGCCAGCGTGAGAGGCTTTTTGCACGGCACTCTCTTTCACGGCCGCTCGATGTGGATTCTTCTGGCCCTGCTGTGCGGATTCACCTGCGCGCTGATCGTCACCAGCCGCCGCTTGCATCTGTATACGCCGACCCACATGACCAACTTCCTCCACGAGCAGAGGATGAGCGCTCAGGCCTGCTTGACCTCCGGCCTGCTGCTGACTGGCGCGCTGTACCTCCTGCAAGCCGGTGATATCCCGCGCGGCATCGTGCTGAACACGGTGGGTCTGGTCACCATCATCCTTGGCCTGCGGCGCCTGGTCTATCGCATTTTCCTCTACCGCCGCTTCGATCGCGGGCTCGATACGCGCAATGTGTTCATCGTCGGGACCGGCATTGAGGCGCACGCCCTGCGCCAGCACCTCGAGAAGATCCGCCACCTGGGCTACACCTTTAAGGGCTTCGTCGAGCTACCCGGCTCCACGCCCTGCGAGGGGGTTGCTGCGAACGAGATCGTCGGTAACCTCGATACCCTTTTCCAGCACACCCGTAAGCAGTTCATCGACGAAATCTTCTTCACTACCCCCTGTGAGCGCGGCATCGTCCAGAATGCGCTGGAACAGGCGCGGGCGCACGGAGTGGATCTCCGTGTCATACCCGATCTCTACGACGGCCTGGCGTGGAACAGCCCCATCGAATACATCGGCCAGTTTCCCACCATCCCGTTGCACCGTGGCGCGGTCCCCGAAATCGGTCAGGTCTTCAAGCGCGTCTTCGACACTGTCTTTTCCACGCTCGTCCTCCTCCTCCTCTCGCCGTTTCTGCTGGCCATCGCCATCGCCATCAAGTTCGATTCGCCCGGCCCGGTCTTCTACAACTCGGAGCGCATCGGCAAAAAGGGCGTTGTCTTCCGTTGCATCAAATTCCGCACCATGGTTCGCGATGCCGAGAAGCACCGCGCCGAGATCATGCACATGAACGAGCGCGACGATGTGCTCTTCAAGGTCTCCAACGATCCTCGCGTCACCCGCCTGGGCCGCTTGCTGCGCAAGTATTCAATCGACGAACTCCCGCAGTTCATCAATGTCCTGCGCGGCGAGATGAGCATCGTCGGTCCGCGGCCGCCGCTGGCGGGCGAAGTGCGCAAATACGACCTCGGCCATCTGCGCCGCCTCGACGTAACCCCTGGCATCACCGGCCTGTGGCAGGTTCAGGGGCGCCAGGACCCCTCCTTTGCCAGCTACGTCTCGCTCGACGTCACCTATATCGAGAACTGGAGCATTTGGCTCGATTTCAAGATCATCATGCGCACCGTCGCCGTGGTCTTTGCCGGCACCGGCACCTAGGTCTTTGACCGCTTTTTGGGAAGTAACTTGGGTGCTCCAGGGTCCGGGGTCCCCACAGACAGGTCTTCGTCCGTGGGGTGGAGATCCCGCTTTTGGGACCTGAGATTGACAATCGTAAGCTTCGAATTCACGCGGCCAAAGACCTAGTGCGTTCCCGCCAGGCCCTCGCCCCGCTTGGCTTCAAGATCCTGGTACTGGCGGAATACCTCTGCCGGCTCTCTAGCTCCGATTGGCATTTCTTGAGCGCCTGATCGCTGGCTGCGCTCCGTTCGCGGTTCTGCGTTCCGCCGAACCCGCAGATTGTTGATTGCATACTCGACGTAGGGCGACTTAAGCTCCGGCTTCGTTCCCAGGAAGCGGCATGTCGCCACCACCTGGTCCACGATGAAGGTTGGTTGGAATCCGGCAAGTTCCAGACCCTTTTCTTTCTTGATCATGTAAACCATGAAATTAAAGGTCTCATCGCTCAACGTCATTGCGTGCCGTTCGCACTCCTTCTCAAGAATGCGGCGAAACTGGTCCACGTTCGGCCGCCCCACCTCGATCTTGTAGGGAATTCGACGCAGAAAAGCCGAATCCATCAGCTCTTCCGGATCTAAATTGGTGGCAAAGATCACGACTTCTTCAAACGGGACACTGAAGCTTGCCCCCGTGCCCAACTTCATGTAATCGATCCGGCTCTCCATGGGCACGATCCAGCGGTTCAGGAGATCTCTCGGACTCACGAACTGACGTCCGAAGTCATCGATGAGAAAGCAACCGCCTAATGCCTTCATGTGCAGTGGCGCTTCATAGAAGTGGCCCGCGGCGTCGTAGCGCAGGTCGAGCATGTCCAGCGTCAGTTCGCCTCCCGCCACAACGAATGGCCTGCGGCACGAGACCCAGCGCCTGTCATACGTCTCGCGCCGGAAGCTCGCAATCTCCGGGTCGGCCTCTTTCTTCGCCGGAGAACTGGCCTGAATATGGATGCGGGGATCGTAAAAGCGGATGATCTGGCCCTCAACGTTGATGGCGTAGGGCACGTGGATCAAATCGCGGAAAACGCGGGCGAAGCAAAACGCCACTGAGGTCTTGCCGTTTCCCGGTGGTCCGTAAAGCAGGATCGCCCGGCCCGAGTTTAATGCCGGCCCTGCCTGCTCCACGATGCTCTCGTCGATCGTCAACTCCTTGATCGCCTCCACGACTTGCTCCATGGCAATGCGTTCGTTGGTCGGTTTCTGTACGTTCACCCGTGCAATAAAATCCGCAAGCGTCACCGGCGCGGGTCCGATGTATCCCGATCTCTGGAGCACTTCGATCGTCCACCGCTTGCCTTCCTCGGTCAGCGCATAGCGGGTGTCCAGCACGCTGCCCGAGTTCTGCGCGCCGAGCGTGTACAGGGAGCTGCCGCTCCGTCGCCATGTGCGCCAGATCCATCACGATATGCTGAGGTAGCTTGATCGCATCTGCGATCTGCCCGATCTTCTCCAGCCGGCCCGAAAAGATCAGCTTCATGAACAGGCCCAGCAAATCGGTGTCGCTTATGCCGGTCGCCGCAATGTCCGCGGGCTCCTGGGGGATGCTGTGGATGAACCCGTCCAATACCCTCTGGTCGATCTTCCCCATCGCCACGAGATTCTCGCCCAGGGTCCTGCCCTGCGTCCTAACTCGCTCGAGAGCCGCCGTCACGTCACTTTCCGTGACTAGATTTGCGCGGATCAGCAGCTCGCCCAATCGCAATTGCGGTTCGATGGTGTTCTCCCGACAAGCGATCTGTCTTTAAGCGGAATTCCGGGTACGCCCCATACGTACCTTCCAAGATGGGATCATAGAGTTACAAGAATGATTCTAGGCAGTTACTTTCGTTCAACGGAATCCCCCGTTTGGGGGTCTCCCTTCCGAAAGTCGTTAATTGCGGACCCTTTGAGCCCTGGAGCCTCCGCCCATCGCAGCCCGTGCCGGCTACAGCGGTTTCGGAAATGGTGTAGCCGCATTCGGGAGAGTCAAGTCGGCGCGAAAAGCAGGAAGCGACGACCTTGGCAAACGCTTTGACCGGACAGGGCATTTCCGAAACTGCTCTAGCGCTTGTCCCGCCATATAAACTGGTTCTGTGAAGATAGCGCTCGCCCAGATCGATCCAACGGTCGGGGATTTCACCGGCAATCTGGAGAAAATCGTCTCCGCCAGCCGCCGCGCCGCGGATCTGGGCGCGCGCCTCACCATCTTCTCCGAACTTGCCATCTGCGGCTATCCGCCGGCCGACTTCCTTGAAAAACCCAGTTTCCTAGCCCGCTGCCGTTCCGCGGTCGAGGAGTTGGCTGCAGCCACGCGCGATTTGCCCGCCGCCGTCCTGGCTGGCGTTGCCCTGCCCAGCGGCCGCGAAGACGGTAAACCAGCGTATAACGCCGCCGTCTTCCTCGACCGCGGCCGCCTGCTCCTCGAACAATACAAGCGCCTCCTGCCGTTTTATGACGTCTTTGACGAGCAGCGTTACTTCTCCCCGTCCGCGCCTCAGAAGGTGATCGAATTCGAAGGCGTTCGCGTTGCCGTCACCATCTGCGAGGACGCCTGGAACGACAAAAACTTCTGGCCGCGCCGCCTCTACACCGTCGATCCCATGGAAGAGCTCATGCGCCAGAATCCGGCGCTGCACATCAACCTGTCTTCATCCCCTTTCTGGCACTCGAAGCGCACCATCCGGCGCGAGATGCTGGCCGCCATCGCCCGGCGCGACGCCATCCCGGTACTCATGTCGAACCAGGTGGGCGGCAACGACAGCCTCATCTTCGACGGCTCCTCGCTGGCCCTCAACGCGCGCGGAGAACTCATCGCACAGGCCGCCTCGTTTCAGGAAGATCTTATTCTGGTCGACCCCTTCAACGCGCCGCCTGTACCCGTCCCGGAAGACGACTCGACCGAAGCTGCCTACCGCGCCCTCGTGCTGGGCACGCGCGATTACGTGCGCAAATGCGGTTTTAGTAAAGCCATCGTCGGCCTCAGCGGCGGCATCGACTCATCCCTGGTGGCGGCCATCGCTACTGAGGCTCTCGGCGCCGGGAACGTGATCGGCGTCGGCATGCCCAGCCCCTATTCCTCCGCCGGCTCCGTTGACGACAGCCGCCAGTTGTCCTCGAACCTCGGCATCCGCTTTGAGACCATTAGCATCAGCTCGCTCTTCGCCGAGTTCAACCGCACGCTCCAGCCGCTCTTCGCCGGACGGCCCGCCGACATCACTGAAGAGAACATCCAGCCACGAATCCGCGGCGCCATCCTCATGGCGCTCTCCAACAAGTTCGGCGCCCTGGTGCTCACCACCGGCAACAAATCCGAGATGGCCGTCGGCTACTGCACCCTCTATGGCGATATGGTCGGCGCCCTGGCGGTCATCGGCGACCTCGTCAAAACGCGTGTCTACGCCGTTTGCCGTTGGCTCAATCGCGAGCGGGAGATCATTCCCGCGTCCATCCTGGCCAAGCCGCCCTCCGCCGAGCTCCGTCCCGGCCAAATGGATACCGATTCGCTGCCACCCTACGACGTCCTCGATCCCATCCTCGAGGCCTACGTCGAGCGCTACGAGGCCCCCGAGCGCATCGCCGACGAGCACGGTTTTCCTCTCGATCTCGTCCGGCAAGTGGTCCGCCTGGTCGAGCGCTCCGAGTACAAGCGCCAGCAGGCCGCCCCGGTCCTCAAGGTGACCTCCAAGTCCTTCGGCATGGGCCGCCGGTTCCCCATCGCCGTCAAAGTCCAGGAATGACCGACGTCCAGGTATAAGCTAAAGGGAGGGAGTTTTCCCGCCTTTAAGGAGAACCGCTTGATCCGTCTGTCCGCCCGTTTCCTCGGCGCCGCCGCGCTGCTTGCCTTTTTCGTTTCTGCACTCCAGATCGTCGCCCAGCAACACGTTCCGCCAGCGCCCGATTCCACCGCCGCTCAACCTGCGCCGCCCCCGGAGGAGCCGTCTGCCGCGCCCGCGCAGGAGGGGCCTGCGCCAACGCCCACGGCGCCGGCCCCGTCGGGTCCGCCCGTGTTTCCCCAGCCTGACCCCGCCAACTTCACGGCTTTGGCGCCGACGAAGGAGGTCGTGAACGCTTTCCTCGAGGCCAATTGGGGCTATGACGCCGACCGCATGTGGCAAGTGCAGGCCATTCTCAAGACGCCTGTGGAGGGGGTCAGCAAGGTAATTGTTCTCTTCGGCGATAAAACCGGCAGACAGAAGCCGCAGGTTCTGATATTTTTTGCCCTTCCCGATGGCAAGCACATCATTGCCGGCGAAGACGTCATCAACTTCGGCGAGCATCCGTTCGCCGACGTCCGCCAGCAGCTCCAGCAGCGCGCTGACGGCCCCTATCGCGGCTCGGCGTCGAAAAACCTTGAAATCGTCGAGTTTGCCGATTTTCAATGCCCCCATTGCAAAGAAGCGCAAGCCAACATGGACAAGCTGGCCGTGGATTACCCGAACGCGCGCATCGTGTTTCAGGTCCTTCCCATTCCAGCCATCCATCCGGAATCGGTCACTGCGGCGGAATACGGTGTCTGCGTGACCAAGCTGGGCGGCAGCTCCGCGTTCTTCCAGTACGCAGCCGCGGTCTTTGACGGCCAGGATGGGCTCGCCACGTCCGATGGCGCCACGCTCACTCTCAACAGCGCCGTAGCCAAAGCCGGCCTCGATCCTGCCAAGGTTTCGACCTGCGCCGCCACGCCCGAGGTTAAGGCGAACGTGGATGCCGCCATGCAGTTGGGAAGAGATCTGGGCATCAACGAGGTGCCCACCCTCGCCGTGAACGGTCGCACCATCCCCGCCACCGTGCCCTACGACATGTTGAAGCGAATCATCGACTACCAGATCAAGGCAGACGGTTTGGCCGGATTTCAGGCCACCGGGGGAGCCGCTGCGATAACCTCAGCCGAGGGGGCCAAGCCAGGAACAGCCCGCGCAGTAGTGATGAATTATCTGGCGACAGCTCAGGTTCCAGGATGGACCTTCTCCAGCGCGGATTCGCATATTGTGAGCGAAAACGTCTCCGAAGCGGAGGGCAAAGCCACCATTGCGGTTGAAGCGGTGTTCAAGGGCGGGTCCACCCAAATGGTGGTGTCAGTGAGATTCGACCTTGTGGTGGAAAGCGGGACTTGGAGAATATCCAAGATGGACCCGCCCAATCTGGCTCCCGGGGTGGAACCGCTCTAAGAGCGAGCAGATATTCCAGCTCTCGCGGTTGAGATATGGAAACACGAGCCCCATCCTGCCTTTGCTAGGGGGTGTTCTTTTTCTGGTCAGCGACCTTCATCGAGAAAATCGCCCGCCTACTGCGCGCCCCTCTCCACCCGCATCATCGCCGTATGTCCCGCCGCCTGGGGGCCGCGAATCACGTGCGGCGTCATCACGATCACCAACGTTGCATAGTTTTCCTGCAAATCCTTGCCGGTCAGGTCGTTCATCCCCGGAATCTCGCTGATTCCCGGCGTTCCACTGATGGCCAGGCTCTGCGACTTGTCCATCTCGGTCGCCACCACCGCTGCCTCGCCCTCTTTCAGCGTGACCACCCCGGAGTATGCCCGGTTGTCGAGGACCGGATTGCCGTCGACCATGGCTCCTGAGAGCGCGTCGAGCTTCATATCCACGGTGAGGGCAACGTCGTCGTTGCGCAGCACTTTGGGCGTCACCTTGAGGCTCAGGCCCAAATCCTGGTACTGCACCATCGGAATAACCGGCACGCTCGAACTGAGCGACGAGAGCAACGACGACAGGCTGCTGGAACTTCCCGCCCCTGTCAATCCCGGAATGTTCGGAATGTTGGGCGACGCGCTCGAAAAGGTCGAGGTCTGAATCGGGTACCGTTCGCCCTCTTTGATGGTGCCATCCTCGCCATCCTCCAGGCGGAGCTGAATCTGGTCCAGCTCGCGCGAGTCTGAAGTATTCAGGCTAAGGTTGAACGTGGTGTTGCCCGGCACCAGGGCCGATTCCGTCAGCCCTCCGCCAAACAAAGCAAACCCGCTTGAAAGGAGCGGGCTCGAAACCTGTCCTGAAGCGATCAGGATGCCCAGGATCGCCAGCGGGTCGCTGGACGATGCCAGCCCCGACGAAATAATCTGCTGCACCAGGCTCGCATTTGAGTTCAGCAGCGACTCCTCTTCGGCAAACACATTGAAGGCCGAGATGCTTTGCGGGAGCTGAGCTCCCGTGTTGCGATCGCTGGTGTGCGCCACCTGGATCATGCGCACGTCCAGCAGCACCTGGCTGCGCCCCTCCAGAAGACCGCGCATCGTGGCATTGAATGCGTCCAGCGTCGACGCCGACGCGCGCAGGGTGATGGTCTGCTGCGACGCCGAAAGCTGCGCTTGCTTCGCCTGAAACACGTTCTTGGCCAGGGCCTCTACCTGCTTCATGTCGTCTTCGCTCAGCCCCGCCAGGTAGACCGTTTCCGTCTCCTGGGGTACCAGCCGCTCCCGAGCCTCGCGCGTGTCGTTGGCCACCAGCACGTGATGCGCGTCGAGCGGGACGTAGAAAGTGTGCGTCGCCATGCTCAGGATGCGCGCTGCTTCCTCGAAGCTGACGTCATCCATATCCAGCCGCACCTGAATGGCGCGCACGCTGTCGTCGAGCATCGCTATCACCCCGTAGGCTTTGAACACCTGCTCGATCGCCTGGCGCTGGTCGGTGCGGAGGTGGAACGTGTGCACCCCTGCGCCAGCCAGAAGTGCCTCCACGTTGCGAATCTCGCTGGCACTCTGCGCATAGAGCGACTTCGGCTTGCTGCGCACAGCATCATCGGCCAGGTCGTCCAGATGCTGGCTGGCCTCGAAGTTTGTGGGATCGAGCGCGAGAGCGCGGGTGAGAGCGGCGCGCGCGCCCGATTCATCGCCCAGCAGCCGGTCCTTGGCTGCGGTCTGGATCAGCGCGGTCACCGCGTGACTGCGGGCTACCTTGGCCGCCAGCCTGTAATCGGCGTTGGTGGGATCAAGCGTGGCGGCCTGTTCAAACCCCTGCATCGCCTCTTCAAACTGGCGATTCAGGAACATCTTGCTCGATTCAAGGTAAAGCTTCGCCGCCCGCCGCTGGGCGCTTCCCCGCGGCTCCTTGGCCTGTTTGGCGGGCGCGGGAATCTCGCCTGCCACCGGCGCCGGCCCTACCGGCGCCGCCTGTCCTGCCGGCGTGCTCGGGCCCGCAGGCGTGCTTTGGCCTGCCGGCGTGCTCGGGCCCGCAGGGGTGCTTTGGCCGCTGCGCCCCCTTGCGCCGCCGGTGTTGCTTTCGCCCGGCGTCGCGCTCGTGCCGCCGGATGCGCCTTGCCCGCTGGCCGCAGCCGGACTCGCCGTCTGCGCCACGAGCGCCCCTGGAACGGCCGCCAGCATCAATCCCGCCACGCACACCATCGCCCGCGCCCGCATGCGCGCCACTCGCCCCGTTCTTGCCGGTTCCGTTCTCATCGTGCGCTAGGCGCCCAAGCCAATAGATCCGCCAGCGACGAGACGCAGGCCTCAGGCTGGCACTTGGCCAACTCGTCGAAGCTGCACTTCCCTGTAGCCACCGCAATCACCGGGAGGGAATTAGCCCGCGCCGCCTCAATGTCGCGCGGCGTATCGCCTACCACGCAGATTTTGGGCTGCGGGCGCGCCTCGGGTCCGGCCAGCTCCCGCGCCTTCCGCGCCGCATGCGCTATCAACTCCGCGCGGATCGGGAAGTGATCGCTGAATCCGCCGAAGCGGAACCACTCCCGCAGGCCTGCCTTCTCGATCTTGATCCACCCGATGGCCTCCAGATTGCCCGAGGCCACGCCCAGCAGCGCGCCCTTTTGGGCCAGGTGGCGCAAAACTTCCTCCACTCCCGGCATCAGTTCCGGGTGCCAGCTCGTGGCGCCGCTCAGCCACGCAATTGCGCATCGCTTCAAGAATGGCGTCGTATTGTTCTTCCAGAACCTTAGCGGGGATCCCCGCCTGCCGGCACGCCTCGCGGAGGATGGCGGTGTCGGTGCTGCCGTGAATCAGCACTCCGGCCAGCGTAATCTCGAATCCCGTCACCCGCTCGACGCTCGAGGCCACGGAGTCGATGTGCACGCGGTCCCGGCTGCGCAGCAGCGTTCCGTCGATATCGAAGAGATAGGCGTCTTGCTCGTCCCACACGAAATCCGGCTCGATCGCGATGCGGGCTTCGGTCTTCGGTTGTGTTGTCTGCATCATTTGGGGGCAGCGCCGTCAGCCTTGGCGGTAGCCCTGGCGAAACGCGCTGTATACAGGACGTTCGCTCCGCGGCGGACGCTTAAGCTCGGCGCGTACCTCGGCCAGGTCCAGCCCCAGGTCTGCCATGGCGCGGCTCAGCGTGTTGCGATGCATGCCCAGCTCTTCCGCCGCCTTGCACTGGTTCCCCCGGTGCGCCACCAGCACCTCGCGCAGATACTGGCGCTTGAACTCGCGCACCGCCTCTTCGTAGCGGATGCCGCTGGAGTGCATTTGCGTCACCAGGCTGTCCAGTTCTCGTTTCACAGGGCCCTCTTGCTTCTCTTGAGCAATCAGTCTAACCCGTCCCGTTCCGTCTTGCAGCACATTTCATCACGATACACCCCCGGAGTGCATCCACTGGGGCGACTCGTGCTCCAGCAACATCAAGCCGTTGCGCACGCGGTCGCCCAGCTCTCCGGGCGTCACGTGCGTGCTCAGGTGGCAGGCCCCGAAGAACATCTTCGGCAGCTTAGCCTCGGCTAGCCAGTGTTCGCTGGGAAAGAAGGCCACCGTTACCAGGATGCACACCATCACCAGCACCGCCCCCTGCACGAATCCGAAGACCGCCCCGGCCAGGCCATCCAGGCAACCCAGCCCCATGCGGTGCACCATCTTGGCTACGAAGCCCCCGACGAAATTCGCAATCCCCATCACCAGCAGCGCGATCACCAGGAACCCGATGGCATTGGCCACCGCATCAACCTTCACGATCGGCCTGAACAGCGCCGCCAGGTGCGCGTAGTTCCACGCCGCCAGCGTCAAACCGAAGATCAACCCGCCCAGCGAGAAGACAGTGCGAATGAACCCTTGCGCAAGCCCGCCCACCGTCGCCGCCGCCACCACAGCCAGGATCACCCAATCTACCCACGTCATAATCCCGCTCCGCGTTCACTCCCCGGTCTGTCCAACAACCCTACGATCCAATCTCCCGGCCAGTCAAGCGCCGGAGGGCTTCAAGATACTTGGCCCGGGTGCGCTCCACAACCTCGTCCGGCAAGCCCGGCGCCGGAGCCTGCTTGTTCCAGCGGATCTGTTCCAGATAGTCGCGTACGAACTGCTTGTCAAATGATGGCTGCGCGCCTCCGGGCTTCCACGCCTTCCCGTCCCAGAAACGCGAAGAGTCCGGCGTCAGAACCTCATCGGCAAGGATAACCCCTTCGGCGATTTTGCCAAACTCAAATTTTGTGTCGGCCAGGATCAATCCGCACGATTCCGCGTGCGCGGCCGCCCTCTGGTAGATCTCGAGCGTCAACCGTCTCAGCTCCGCGGCCTCATCGGCTCCCACGAGCCTCTTTACGGTCTCATACGGAATGTTCTCGTCGTGCGCGCCGTCCGTGCTCTTGGTCGCCGGCGTGAATACTGCCTCCGGCAGCCGCGACCCGTCCAAAAGCCCCGGCGGCAGCGCAATCCCGCACACCGTTCCCGACGCCTGATATTCCTTCCAGCCCGATCCCGCCAGGTACCCGCGCGCCACGCATTCCACAGGAAACATCTGCGCCCGCTTCACCAGCATCGACCGGCCCTCCAACTGATCGGCATACGGCCGCAGCGAGGCAGGGAACTCGCGAACCTCTGCCGTGATCAGATGATTGGGAACCAGGTTCTTGAGCAAATCGAACCAGAACAACGAAATCTGCGTCAGGATCTTGCCTTTGTCGGGAATCCCCGTGGCCAGCACGTAGTCGAAAGCCGAAATCCGGTCCGTGGCCACCAGCAGCAGTGCGCCGTCCACGGCGTACAAATCGCGAACCTTGCCTCGCCCCAGCAGGGGCACATCACCCAGGTTCGTTTTCACGAGAACCGTCACGCGGAAACTCCCTCCAAGAGAACTGAGTCTCCGATTGTCGGGCGGCAAACCCGCTTTGTCAATCACCTGGCGAGCGGCCCGCAAGAGCCGGATCGCTCATTCCAAAGGAGCCGGGGCTGCTCCGGGTTCACCCCGCAATCGGTTCAACTTCCCACCTTTTCCCTTAACACAAACCCCTGTGACGGCCGTCACGGAATGCGTTTTCAGCATCGGAGACACTTCCAGTGTCAACATGGTTCGGAGGGCGTGTAAGAAAAGCCCTCTTTGAGCCGGGCGACACGAGGCAGCAGTGGAAAGGGGAAGCCGCGGCTTGTCTCGTTTAATGCAGGGATCACCAGTAGCCGCGCGCTACCGACCTCCAGTGCCGGCTACTGGTCCCCGTCTTTATCTTGTGTTAGTAGCTCTACAAGCGCCTCCGAAGCGACGTGTTCCTCCGGGGGCGGTTTTTTGCCCGCAATTCGCCCGTTGCACAATCGACTCCTACCGCCATGCGGCAACTCCGATGCCCCGCAATGCATAATGGACCCCGTATGAAACTCCTCAAGAACGCCCTCTGGTCGGGCGCGGCCATCGTCGCCCTCTGGCTCGCCGTGTGTGCAGTCGCAGCCGTCCAATCCGCGGACTGGGCCTTGCACCCGGCTCGGCGCGCGCTCACGCCGGCCGACGAAGCTCAGGCAACCGCAATGGCCGATTCTGATCACGCGACTCTTCAGCAGGCCGCCATCACGGCCAACGACCGAGTCGTCCTCCGCGCCTGGTACATTCGCCCCGCTCCCGGAAATGGCGATGCCGTCATCCTCCTGCACGGCCAGGCAGACAATCGCGTCGGCATGCTCGGCCCCGCCGCCCTGCTCCTGCGTCACGGCTACTCCGTGCTCATGCCCGACGCCCGCGCGCAAGGCATCAGCGGCGGCGGCCTGGCAACCTACGGAATCAAGGAGGCCGATGATATTCGCCGCTGGTTCGACTGGCTCGCCCAAACACAGGCCCCGCGCTGCATCGATGGTCTCGGCGATTCCATGGGCGCCGCTCAGCTCCTTCAGTCGCTGAATACGGAGCCCGGATTCTGCGCGGTCGTGGCCGAGTCACCCTTTTCGAGCTTCCGCGAAGCCTCCTACGACCGCATCGGCGAGTGGCTCGGCGCCGGGCCGCAAATCGGGCCGCTGATCGGGCGCACTGTGCTGCGCCCCGTGGTGGACATCGGCTATCTTTACGTGCGCTTGCGCTACGCCGTCAACTTGGCCCAGGACAATCCTGCTCAGGCAGTCGCTCGCAGCCATGTCCCCGTGTTCCTTATCCACGGACTTCTTGACGACAACCTCCCTCCGAGTAATTCCGAGAGAATCCTCGCCGAGAGCCGCGGCCGCAACAACGACGTGGTTCTGTGGGAGCCGCCCGATGCTGGTCACACCGGCGCACTTAGCGCTGAGCCTCAAGAGTACGAACGCCGCGTCATCGGCTGGCTCGGAAGCCATTAGGCCAGCGCAAAGATTCGGCCATTAGCGGCCCTAAAACTACCCGCGGACCCTGACCGCCTCGCTGTATTCGGCGGAATCACAGCGATCTGTATCTCTCATCACCGCGCCATCGGAACGTCGGCCCTAGACTTCGTGCCAAAATTCTGCGGCCGGCTCACCTTGCTGTCAACAGTCGTCCGATAAAAGCGCAGAGCTGAGCGGTATGAGGGAGCATACACATGAAGACTGTCACCGCATTCATCGGCAGCGCACGCAAGCGCGGCCTCACCTACAAGGCTGTGCGCCTGTTGCTCGACAACTTGGAGGCCTGCGGTGACGTCCAATGTGAGATTGTCTTTCTCAGCGATTGCGCGCTCGGCGCGTGTCGCGGTTGCAAGACATGTTTCGAGCGGGGAGAAGAACGCTGCCCTCTCCACGACGACCGCGACCTGCTCTTCGCCAAAATGATGGCCTCCGATGCGGTTGTCTTCGCTACGCCTAATTATTCCTTTCAGGTCTCCGCTAATCTGAAGCTCTTCCTCGATCGGCTCGGCTTCGTCTTCCATCGTCCATGCTTCCACGGAAAGACATTCACTGCTGTTGTCGCGCAGGGAATCCATGGCGGCGGCAAGATCGTCAATTACCTCGAATATGTGGGCGCGGGTCTGGGCTTCAACGTCGTCAAAGGCGCCTGCGTTACGGCGCTCGAACCGATGTCGGAAAAAGACCGGGAGAAAATGGGAAAGGCGGCTGCCGCCCTGGGCCGGCGCCTCCATAAACGGCTGCTCAAACCAACTCACCCAACGCCATCTCTCTACCAGCTTATGTTCTTCAGAATGGCGCGCACCGGCATCCGGCGGACGCTAACCGGCGAGAACCTCGACTACTCCTACTATCGCAACCACGGCTGGTTCGAGGCTGATTACTATTACCCGACTAGGCTCGGGCCGCTCAAAAAGGCCGCCGGCCTCATCATCGATTGGATCGCCGCCCGCATCTTCAAGCCGGCTCAGCAACCAGCCTGAAACGCACCCGCCCGCCACTCAGTGCCGCGCTACTAGCTCCGCCGCCCCGCTAATGTGGCCGCCCCGGCAGCACAAAATGCTCCTCGCACCGCGGCTCGTAGTTGTCGCCGGCCATGATGATCGGGCTAGAGTAGTGCGCCGGCTTCCCGTCGACCAGCCGCTGCGGATACAGCGCCTTGGCCCCGCAACTGCAATAAGCCACCAACTCGGTGACGTTGCCCGCGTAGGTGCGCACCAACCACGAAAGGTCGAGCATCTCGCCAAACGGCATGCCGCGAAAATCGAGCTCCAGGCCCGAAACCATCACGTCGTAGCCCGAGTCGAGCAGCCGCTTGGTAAACGAAAAGAGATCATGAACAAACTGGCCCTCGTCAATGGCGATGCACTCGATCCGCTTGCCGATCCGCTGTTCCGTGGCTTCCATAATCGGCAGCACGGACCACGGATTGGCAGAAGGGAACTCGACGGCTGCCATCTTTCCGCAGCCGTTGCGGTTGCGGCTTTCCACCAGCCCGGCAGCGGCCTTAGTGTCGGCGCTGGGCTTCAAAAGCATCACGGTTTGCTTGGCATACTCGCGGCGCGTCTCAATTCTGCGCAGCAACTCTGCGGTTTTGTTGCTCCGCATCGGCCCGACAATCATCTCCAGTTTGCCCAGCACGGTCGTCTCCGAAGAATCGCTAAGCCGCCTCGGGTCTCGAAACCGAAACTCGCCGGGTGCCCCCGGTCTCTCCGCCGCGGCGGATGAGACCTTGGAATCCACAACCGCCAACCTTTCAACCGCCGAAACTAAGAGCTAACAGCTAAAAGCTAATAGCTGCTCTTCACGCCGTCGCCCGCTTCTGCTCCCGGTGCCCCAGCCGCACGCTCACGATCTTCGACACCCCCGGCTCCTGCATGGTCACGCCGTAGATCATATCGGCACCCTGCATCATGCGCTTGGAGTGAGTCACAATAAGGAACTGCGTGTCGTGGCTCAGCGAGTGCAGCAGGTCGGCGAACCGGCCCACGTTGGTCTCGTCCAGCGCCGCGTCCACCTCGTCGAGCACGCAGAACGGGCTGGGCCGGAACTGGAAGATGCCGATCAGCAGAGCCAGCGCTGCCAGCGCCTTCTCACCGCCCGAGAGCAGCAGCACGTTTTGCAGCTTTTTGCCCGGTGGCGAGACCACGATGTCCAGTCCGCTCTCGTCCTGATTCTCCTCGCCGCTCACGCGCAAAAACGCTTGCCCACCCTGGAACAGCCTCACGAACACCTTGCCAAAGTTCTCGTTGATCTGCGTGAAGGCTTCGTCGAACTTCGTCCGCGAAATTTGATCGATCTCCTTGATTGTTTCCTGCGTATTCTCGATCGACTCGATCAAATCCTGCCGTTGCGTCATCAGGAACCCGTGCCGCTCCGCTGTCTCCTTGTACTCGTCCAGCGCCATCATGTTCACCGGCCCCATCTGGTCAAGCCGCTGGCGCAGCGCGTGGCAAGCCTCTTCCTCTGCGGCCAGTTCCTCGCCGGCCAGCCGCGCAATCTCCGCGTCGGCGCGCAGCACCTGCGCTTCAACATTCACCTCGGCAAGGCAGCTCCGCCTCAAGATGCTCCAGATCGGAGCGCAACTTGGCCAGCTCGCTCGAAAGTCCGGCCCGATCCTCGCGCAATTGGTCCAGCGCAGCCCGCCCGCTTTTGAGTTGCGTCTCCATCTCCGCCAATTGCAGGCGCAGCGCTTGTGCTTGCTCCGCAAGGGCCTGTGCCTTCTTGAGCGCTTCCTCCCGCGCGGCGGAAAGCTCCGTCTGGCGCTGAACCAGTTCTGCGTTCTCGCTTACGCGCTGCTCGCGCTCCGCCGACGCCGCGGTGCGCTGCTGCTCGATCGCCTCCATCCGCCGGTCCAGATCGCCAAAAAGCCTATCGATGCGCTGGAACGCCGCCTCCGCCCCGCGCCGCCGCTCTTCCAGGCCGGCCAGCTCTGCAGTCATCTGCGCCGCTTCCTGCTGCAGCGTCTCGCGCTTCTGCCGCAGGATTTCCAGTTGCGCTTGCTGCGCATTCAGGCTGCTCTCTGCCTGCGCATGCTCGGCCTCAAGCCGCGCGGCCTCCGTGCGCTTCTCCGCAATCGACTGCCGCTTGGCCTCGCTTGCGTCCTTGTTCCGCGCTGCCTGCGCCTGCCACTCCTGCATGCGCCGCTCGATGCGCTGTGCCTCGGCTTCCATCTGTTTCAACGCCGCGCCCATGTTGGCCGCTTCGCTCTCCGCCTGCCGCCGCTCCTCGCCGCCCGTCTCCAGTTGCGCCGTCAGCTCCTCGATTGCCCGCGTCAGCGCTTCTGCTTCCTTCTCCGCCTGCGCCAGCTCTCGCTCCAGCTTGTCCAACCGGCCTTCGGTCTCGCGCAGCTCGCGCTTCAGCGCCAGCGGACCTTCGCTGGCCGGCTTGCCGCCCGTCACCGTGGAGCGATGGAAACACTCGCCCTCTGGCGTAAGGAAGTAGGCGTGCAGATAGCGCAACGCCAGCCGCTGTGCCTCGACGGCATTCTCGACAAGATAGCCGTGCCGCAGCTTGGGCAGAAGGGATTCGAGCGAGGGCCCAAACCCGTTCAGCACCTTGACGGCTTCGCGCAGGGGCGTCAAGCCCGGCTCGTTCACTTGGCCTTGGCCCGTCTCGAAGAGCTCGCCCTGCGCATCGGAGTGAACCAGGAACGTCGCCCGGCCATCGCTGGTCTTCAGCACGCGTACGCCCTCCTCCGCCGCGCCCCAGCTCTCCACCACCACATAATTCAGTTCTTCGCGCAGGAACTCATCCACCACGCCTTCGTGCTCGCCGCTCACCTCCACGAAGTCCGCCAGCGTGCCCACCGGCGCCACCGAAGGCCCCAGCGCTCCCGGCTTCAGCAGCCGCCGCACCGTGTCGGTGGCGTAGCCGTGATTGCGGATTAAGGCGTTGAGTGAGTCGCGCCGTCCCGCCACGGCCGCCTGCTCGCTGCGCAATTGGTTGGCCAGGGCTCGCCGCGCGGCCTCGTCCGCGCGCTTGCTCTGCAAGCTCTCGCGCAGCGCGGCAATCTCCTCCTCCAGGCGCTTCAGGGTCGCGTCCGCCGTCTCAAAGCGCAGTCGCGACTCGCCGGTCTGTTCGCCGAGACCCTCCAATTCGCCGCGCGCCTGGCCCATCTCGCCGTCAAGCCGCTCCGCCTCGCGTTCCAGCGCCGCCAGGCTCTCTTCGCCCTGCGCCATGAAGTTACGCGCATTGCTCGCTTGCGTAAGCAGGTGCATGGTGTGGCGGCGCCCGGCTTCCAGCTCCCGCTCAGCGGTGTAGACTTCCTCCGCCGCGGTTCGCGCCTCCTGCTGCCGCGCCTCAACCTTCTGGTGAAACTCGCGCGCCTCTCCGGCTGCCGTCTCAAGGAAGCTGCGTTGTTGCGCGCGTTCCTCTTCGATTCCCGCTATCTGCGCCCGGGTCTGCTCCAACTCCGTGCCGGACGCCGTAATCCGCGCATCCAACTCGCCCACGCGTTCCGTATTGCCGCGCTCTCGCGCCGTGGCCCGCTCCAGCTCGACGGCCGCTTCGCCCGCCTTGGTTCGCGCCGCCTCGCCTTCGTGGTCCAGCTCGTATCCGCGCTCGGTAAGCGCGTGCTGGCTTGCCTCCTGTTGCGCGATCGCTTCCGCCGAGTCATTGACGCGCTCCGTCAGCGCCCGAATCTCCTGTTCCAGCCGCGCCTGATCGGCGTCCATCGCGGCCATGCGGCTGGCCAGCACCACGCGCAGCCGTCCACGCAGCTCGTCGCGCACCGCGGCATATCGCTCAGCCTTGGCCGCCTGACGCTTCAGGCTGTTCATCTGCCGCGTGACCTCTTCAAAGATGTCGTCCACGCGGGCCAAATTCTGTTTCGCGCTCTCCAGGCGAAGCTCGGCCAGCCGCTTCCTGGTCTTGAAGCGCGTCACGCCGGCCGCCTCCTCGATGATGGCCCGCCGCTCGTAAGGCTTTGAGCTGAGCAGTTGCCCAATGCGCTCCTGCCCAATGATGGCGTAGCTCTCCGGCCCCAGCCCCGTGCCCATGAAGATGTCCTGAATATCGCGCAGGCGGCAGAGCTTGCCGTTCAGCAAGTACTCGCTTTCGCCGGTCCGGAACAGCCGCCGCGTGATCACCACCTCGCCCTTTTGTGGTGCGCTCCGGAATCTGCGGCGGCGAATCTTCAGCACCACGCCCCCAGCGGGACCGGCTTTCTGATCCGGAGCGGCCTCCTGATCGGGAGCAGCTTTCGGCCCGGATTTCTCAGCCCCTTCAGCCGGCGCGGAATCTCCTTGAGCATCCTCTTCCATCACTTGGCCGGGCTGCTCGTTGGCGATAATCTCGTCGGCTTCGGCTGCGCGCCGGCGGCGCAGGTCCTCCTCGTCCCAATCGGCAGGCCCTTCGTGATCGGCCACCACTTCCGGTTCCACCGGCACTGGGCCCTCGTAAACGTCGGGATCGATCATGGTCAGCGTGACCTCCGCCATACCCAGCGGCTTGCGGTCACGCGTCCCGGCAAAGATCAGGTCCTGCATGTGCGAACCGCGCAGGCTCTTCGCGCTTTGCTCGCCCAGCACCCAGCTCACCCCGTCCAGGATGTTCGACTTCCCGCACCCGTTCGGCCCCACCACCACGGCCATCCCCGTGCCCGCCACCGTCACCTCCGTGCGGTCGCAAAAGCTCTTGAATCCAAGGATGTGAATCCTCTTTAGTTTCAGCATCTCTACTCCGGCCCGATCCAGAATCGATGGGCCCGCGCACACCAACACTTCCCGTCCGGCAGCAGTTTCGCCAAACGCCGCACGCACGGAACGACTCGCCACTTCACTACTGACTTTACGAGCGCTGAATCGCAGGGTCAACGCCGATCGAAGGTGCCTTTGTGGATAAGGGGGCCAGAAATCACGCCCGTTGCGCGGTCTGCGTTTGACAGTTCCTTTGCGCCGATTGAAACTCAAGAAACTGGTCTCAATCTCATCGTGATCGGTCCTGCCATGAAAATATTGCTTCGCACCGCATTCCTCGCCACCGTTTTGCCGCTTGCAGTTTCGTTAGCGGCCCAGCAACCCTCGCCACTAACCCCCTATATCAAGGAAGACGCGCCTGTGCTGGTGCTTGACCACGTGACCCTCATCGACGGCACCGGCGCCGCGCCGCAGCAGGATATGCGCATCGAGGTTGCGGGCGGCAGGATCATTGCCGTTCAACCGGCCAGCCCGTCCATCCCCTATCCGCCGAATGCGAAGGTCCTCGATCTGACAGGCAAGACGGTGATCCCCGGCGTCGTCGGCATGCACGAGCACCTCTTTTATCCGTTGCCGGAACGACCCGACGCCGGAAACGCCATCTATGGAGAGATGGCCGACAGTGCGCCGCGCCTGTATCTGGCCGGTGGCGTCACGACGGCGCGCACCGCGGGAAGCGTGGAACCCTACACCGACCTCGAGCTCAAGAAGCAGATTGACGCCGGACTGATTCCCGGGCCCAAGCTCGACGTGACCGGTCCCTACCTCGAGGGCATGGGCACATTTGCTGTTCAAATGCATCAACTCACCGACGCCGACGACGCCGCGCGCACCGTCGACTACTGGGCTTCTGAAGGCGTGACTTCCTTCAAGGCTTACAACTACATCACCGCGGATGAGCTAAGAATGGCCATCCACCACGCGCATTTCCGCGGCCTCAAAATCACCGGCCATCTTTGCTCCATCGGATTCAAGGAAGCCGCCGAAATGGGCATCGACAACCTCGAGCACGGAATCGTCGTCGACACCGAGTTCTATCCCGGCAAGCAACCCGGCGTTTGCCCCGATCCTAAAGCCGCAGAGAGAGACCTGGAGACGAGGGTTGATGTTGCCGGACCCGAGGTACTGCAGATGATCCTCGATCTGGTTGCGCATCATGTCGCCATTACCTCTACGCTGGCCATTCTCGAGCCCTTCGTTCCCAATCGCCCGCCTTTGGCGTTTGAGAATACTGAGCTGAAGATGCTCACACCCGAGGCCGCGAGGAGGTATTTGGCGACGCGAGCGCGCTTAGCCGAGCAGGCGGCCAATCCCAACCCGCTCGAGCGCGGCAGCCCCTCCAGAATACTCAAGGTCGAAATGCAGTTTGAACGCGAATTCGTTTCCGCCGGCGGGCTGCTCATGGCTGGCTGCGATCCCACAGGCTACGGCGCTGTTGTCCCGGGCTTTGGCGATCAGCGCAACATCGAACTGCTTGTCGAAGCGGGCTTCCCGCCCGTCCAGGCAATCCAGATTGCCACCCTGAATGGCGCCAAATACATGGGCAAAGACGCGACCATCGGATCCATCGCTGCGGGCAAGACAGCCGACCTCGTTGTGCTGGGCGGCAATCCCGCGGAGAACATCGAAAACATCGAAAAAGTCGACACAGTCTTTAAGGATGGAGTGGGTTACGATCCTGCCAAGCTGATCCAGTCGGTCACAGGCTTGGTGGGGCTGCGATAGTGCGTCTGGCTTGCGGTAGCGTGTCTGGATTTGATCGTGTCTTTTGAGTCGCGCAAGCCCCGCGCTGTTTAGAGATTGAGCCGCTCGCGCCCTGGCCCGTTCGTTCCGAGCGGCGCACGGCTCCTATACTGAACCAGTTAGACAGTTGCTAGCGGCTGTCATAGGAAGTAGC
>CAWCWB010000009.1:0-283081 GCA_963799155.1 uncultured Acidobacteriaceae bacterium | reverse complement strand
GCCGCGGGGAATGGATCCACCGAAGATGTCGTTGACGAACTCGAAGCCTGCGCCGCGGGGCAGCGGCTCCAACTTGATTTTGCAGTCGCCGAACTGGCCGTGGCCGCCGGTCTGCTTTTTGTGGCGGCCCTGCGCGTCGGCCTTGCCGCGGATGGTTTCGCGATAGGGGACCTTGGGCGCCTTGAGCGTGACCTCGGCGTGGTAACGGCGCTTGAGGCGGCTGACAATGGCCTCGATGTGGGGCTGGCCCGCGCCGGCGATGAGAAATTCGTTGGTCTGCGGATCGCGGAAAAAGCGAATGAGCAGGTCCTCTTCCATGAGCTTGTGGATGGCGGGGGCGAGCTTGTCCTCATCGGCGCGGGACTTGGGCTCGATGGCGTAAGTCATGGCGGGCTCGGGCATGGCGGCGAGCGGGATCTGGATTTCGGAGCCTTTCTGGCCGAGGGTGTCGCCTGTAAGCGTGTCGCGGAGCTTGGCCACGGCGCCCAGGTCGCCCGCGTGCAGCTCGGGAATTTCGACGGCCTTGCGGCCCTGCATCACGCTCAAGTGCGAGAGCTTTTCCTGGCTGCGGCGGGTGTAGTTCTCAAGCGTGGCGTCGTTCTTGATGACGCCGCTGATGACTTTGAAAAAGCTGATGCGGCCGGCGAAGGGGTCGGACATGGTTTTGAAGACCACGGCGGCGGCGGGCTCGGCGTCGTCGACCTTGCGGAAGGTGACGGGGGCATCAGCGGCGGCGCCGGGAGCTTTTCCTGCGATGGGGGCACGCTCAGTGGGCGCAGGCGTGTAGGTCTTGACGAAATCGAGGAGATGATCGAGGGCCATGTTGGAGAGGCCGCTCGAGAAGAGCACGGGGAAGATACGATCTTCGCGGATGGCTTCGTGGAGAGCGAAGACGAGATGCTCGGGGGCGAGCGTGCCCTTATCGAAGAACTCCTCCATCAGCTCGTCTTTGCCTTCGGCCACGAGCTCGACCAGCGCTTCGTGGCGGGCCTTGGCGTCAGCAGCGAGCGCGGCGGGAATTTCAGCGGAGACTTTGCCGCGGCCATCGCCGCCGGGCGTGTAGGTGTACGCCTCCATGGTGACGAGATCGACGACACCGTGAAAGCCCTGGGCATCGGAGATGGGCAACTGGACGGGAACACAGTTGCGGCCCCAGCGGTCGATGAGATCGTCGATGAGCGCGCTCAGGCCACCGCCGCCGCCGGCCTTGGGGTGGTCCATTTGATTGACGAGAACGATGCGGGGAACGTTGGCCTCTTCAGCGTAGCGCCACACGCGCTCGGTGACGGGCTCCACGCCGTTCTGGGCATTGATGACGACGATAGCGGATTCAACAGGGAAGAGCGCGGCGCGAGCTTCGTGAGTGAACATGTGAAAGCCGGGCGTGTCGACGAGATTGATCTTGACGCCCTGCCACTCGGCGAAGGCGACGGCGTTCTGCATCGTGATACCGCGGGCCACTTCTTCTTCGTCGTAGGCGGTGACGGCCGAGCCGTCTTCGACGCGGCCCTGAGTGGGAGTCATTTTGGCGGCATGCAGCAGAGCGGCAATGAGCGTGGTTTTGCCGCAGTGTGCATGCCCCACTACAGCCACGTTGCGGATCTCACTTCCCTGGTACGTTTTCATTGGGTTCTCCTTCGTGCGAATGGCCGGTTTGCGGGCAAGGGGGGATTCGATTCCCAGGTCTCAGAAGCGAGACCTGGGGCACCCACGCCTCCGGCAGGCCCGCGCCAGACAAAAGGCGCGGGATTTGTTGGTTCGTGATTGGAATTGCGTGGTTTATGGTCGAAATCTTTTCGTACGCCCGAATCGGCTCGCATGCACAGGGGTTAAGGTTCGACGCCCGAGCGGCGTTCTCAAGGCCGGATTGCCGGGATCGAGCTCCCGGTCGGGCTTCTTCCTCTTCCATGCGGAGGGTCGTCCGAGGCGTGGCGGACGGGGTAAACAGGGGTCCGCCGTGCGCCTTTTTCTCGAAAGACGGATGCTATCACAGCGAGAGTGTGAACGTCCTGTGACTGCAAGTACAGGGAGTAGGCAGTAGGGAATAGAGAGTAGGAATCTTTCGACTGCGCTCAGGACAGGCCACGGGGCGAGTCGGCGAGGACGATGAGCTGATGCGGCGGAGGTCATGGTAGACTTTTTGCGTTTGGAGGGCTGTGGATGAGGGATTTGTTGCGCATGGGTTGCCTGATTGCTTTGTTTGCCGTGTTGCCGGCGGCTCACGCCGGAGACGTGAGCGGAACGTGGAAGGGGTCATTCGATTTCGAGGGCAGCAATGTGGCGCTCACGTTTCACTTGACGATTGCGGGCGGGGCAGTGACGGGGACGGTGGAGGGTTTGCCGACGACGCCGGCCGAGATTCACGACGGCAAGGTGGACAGCGACACGGTGACGTTCTGGGTGAGCACCGACTACCAGGGGCAGACCTACAAGCTGGAGTATAAGGGGACGATTTCGGTTGGGGGCGACCAGATTGCGTTCACCTTCGGCACCGAGGACGGAGGCTGGAACGCGCAGTTGACGGCGGCGAAGAGCGTGGATGTGGCGCTTGCTGCTGCGCCTGCCGCTGCGCCCGTTGCGCCTGCCGCGCCCGCCGCAACGGATGTGACCGGGACATGGAAAGGCGCCTTCGATCTTAACGGCAGCAGCATGCCGCTGACGTTTCATTTGGCGAGCGCGCCGGACGGCGTGGTGACAGGCACGATGGAGGGGTCGTCGACGGCGCCGGCCGAGATTCAAGACGGCAAGGTGGACGGCGATACGATCACTTTTTGGCTGAACGCCGGCTACGAGGGGCAGACGTACAAACTGGTGTTCGAGGGGAAGATTGCCGCCGGGCAGATTGAGTTTACGTTTGGGACGGACGATGGGAGCTGGAGCGCGCAGTTCACGGCGACGAAGGGGGCGTAAAAGCAGAGACTAGGGACGTAGGGACTAGGGACTAGGAATTATCTTTGGTGGCTGGTGGGCGGCTGCGGAGCAGATGCGTGCGGAAGCGCCAAAGATAGATGCCGAGATTGAATGCGCAAATGCCGACTCCCAACACAGTGACGAGCCAGTCGGGAAGGTTGGGATAGACAATGGCGTCGAGGGTGTGGGCCAGGAAGCTGCCCTGATAGGCGGCCAACCCGGCACGAGTTTCGAAGTACTGTTCGGCGAGGGTGAGCGGGCAGGGCCATGGGCCGATTTCTGTGGCGATTCCCCAGAGCAAAGCAAGAATGTGCAGGGTGCTCCAAAACGGGCGGCCGCGCGTCCAAAGCGCGGCGAAGACGACCAGCGCGATCCAAATCAAATGGACGAGCAGAATCAGGATGGCGGCCGAGATCATCATATATGCGGTTACGTCCCATCGTAGCGGATCGTAAATTGCAGTGCGCCACGCACTGCGGGAAAGGACCATCGAAAAACGGTGCGAATTCAGGTTTGTGTTTTTACGGCAGGTATTTTTGTGTTGGCGGCATGCGCGTTGAGGGCTCAAGTCGGGGGCGGCGGGGCGACTCAGGCTGAGCCCAGCACTCCGGCAACCGCACCAGCGCATGCGCCCTCGGGCGCGGCGGTTGCTCCGCCGGCATTCCCCATGCCCGCGCCGCATGTAAACGCTCCGCTGGGCAAGATCGAGCGCTTTCCGGGCGACGGCCAGGGCGCGTACAAGACGCACCGCTATCGCGACCTGTTTGCCGAGCAGGGTCACTCACCGGCCGAGAGCCGCGCCAAGATCGAGAAGGCCTTCCAGCAACTGTTTCACGGCGACGGACAGGAGGAGCGCATCTACTTTGAGACCGGAGCCAGCGAGAACGGGCCGCTGGCCTACGTCACCGACTGGGCAAATAACGACGCGCGCACCGAAGGCATGAGCTACGGCATGATCGTCGCCGTGGAGCTAAACAAGAAGCGCGAGTTCGACGCCATCTGGAACTGGGCGCACACTTACATGCTCATCACCGACGCGAAGAATCCGTCGGTGGGGTATTTTGCGTGGTCGATGAACACCGATGGCACGCCGCGCTCCACGGGCGCCGCGCCGGATGGGGAGGAGTACTTCACCATGGCGCTTTACTTTGCCGCGCACCGCTGGGGCAATGGCGAGGGCATCTACAACTACCAGGCGGAGGCGGACAGGATTCTGCGCGGCATGCGGCACCATCCGGTGCTGACAGGAACGAGCCCGTTCCGGATTCATCCCAACGATCCGCCGTTCATCCCGCCGGATCATCCGTGGCCGAGTCCCAATACCCGCAGAATGGAGGAGGAAGCGAAGGTGAGCGGAAGGCCGCCATTTGTTTTTCGGTTCCCGCGCGGGCCGCGCGAGGAGACCATCGGGCCAATGGTGGACGAGAGCCACTTCATGATCAAGTTTGTGCCCAGCCTGCCGGATGGAGTGACCGACGCGTCGTATCATCTGCCTGCGTTTTATGAGCTGTGGGCACGGTGGGGCCCGGTGGAGGATCGCACGTTCTGGGCTACGGCGGCTGATGTGAGCCGGGATTTCTTCAACCGCGTGGCCGCGCCGCAGACGGGACTGACGCCGGACCGCAGCAACCTGGATGGCACCACGACGACGGGCTTCGGCGGCAGGACGGAGATCTTCGGCGCGGACTCATGGCGCTGCGTAAGCAACTGGAGCGTGGATTACTCGTGGTGGCACAAGGACCCGCGCGAGACGGTGTTGAGCGATCGCGTGCAAAAGTTTCTGTCGAGTCAGGGTATCGATACATTCGTCGACCGGTATACGCCGGAGGGCAAGCCGCTTTCGACGACACATTCCGCCGGCATGGTGGCCACGGCTGCGGTGGGCAGCCTGGCTGCGACGGACGAGCCTACGGCGAAGGCGTTCGTGGACGCACTGTGGAAGATGCCGATTCCATCGGGCGAGCGGAGATATTACGACGGGATGCTCTATTTGATGAGCATGATGCACGCGAGCGGGGAGTTCAGGATCATTGAACCGCGAGGAGCGAGCCACTAGCTGCTAGCTACATTTGCTTAGGCTGGGTTGGGATCTTGCTATCCCAGGTCTCAGAATCGAGATCTGGGGCACCCTGCGCGGGATTATCGCCCAATCAGCGTTGAGGTGAAAGACGGCGGGGTGAGTTGTTCCTAGGTTGCGGGATCGAATGCAGGGCTGCGACGACTGCGGTTGGATTCTTTGCGATGACGGTCAGAAAAGCTCTGGCTGAGGACTCAGGAGTGCGACGTCCACCTTCCCAGTGTTTGACCGCGTCGAGCGAGAAACCGAATGTGTGTGAAAAGCGGGCCTGGGTCATCTTCAGCCGCTTGCGAATACGTTTCACATCGACTTTTGCGGGCAGGTGAACCTTGTAGCCTGCCGTCTTTCCTGCCAAAAAGGCGTCCACTTCGTCCAGTCCGGTCATCAGGTCGTCAAACAGCTTTGTCATGGCTTATCTCCGGTATTCCGTGAAAATTTCGTCGGCGCGCTTGGCTAGCTTATTGCGCTCTTTCCTGGTCAGATTATCCTTTTCGCTCTTTGCATAGGCGGCGACGAGGAAGATCGGAAACGCTTGGCTGCGAACGATGTAGATCACGCGGGCACCGCCGCGCTTTCCCTTGCCGCCCCGTGCAACCCGCACCTTGCGGAACCCGCCGGTTCCCTGCATGATCTCGCCGCAGTCCGGGTCCGCAGCAACCATGGAGACGATCCGCTCAAGTTCCGCTTTGGAGAAGATGATTTCGGCAGTCCTGAGATAGCCCGGCATCTCGACGACGGTCTGCACTCTCCCTTTGTACTCCATTGGACACCTTTGGTCAAGGTGCTGCTGATGTTGATTCCAGAAGCCGAATCGAAACTACAAACTCACCGTCGCTGGGAGGATTTCTTCGACGTCGACCCACTGCGTGGGGTAGTTGCCGGTGTAGCAGGCGGTGCAGTAGCCCGTGTTGCGCTCGTCGCGCACAGAGGCCAGCAGGCCATCGAGCGAGAGATACGCGAGCGAGTCAGCCTCAATGAATTGGCGAATTTCTTCGACGGAGTGATTGGCGGCGATGAGCTCGCGTTTTGACGGCGTGTCGACGCCGTAGAAGCAGGGCGAGATGGTGGGCGGGCAACTGATGCGGAGATGAACTTCGGTGGCGCCGGCTCCGCGCACCATGCGGACGATCTTGCGCGAGGTGGTGCCGCGGATGATGGAGTCGTCGATGAGCACCACGCGCTTGCCGGCGAGAAGGTTGTGCACCGGGTTGAGCTTGAGGCGCACGCCGAAGTCTCTGACGCGCTGCTCAGGTTCGATAAATGTACGGCCGACGTAGTGGTTGCGGATGAGGCCGAAGCGGAATGGCAGGCCGGCTTGTTCGGCGTAGCCGAGTGCCGCGGTCACACCCGAGTCGGGGACGGGCACCACAACATCGGCGGGCACGCCGGACTCGCGGGCTAACTGGCGGCCCATCTGATCGCGCGACTCCTGCACCCAGCGGCCGAAGATGCGCGAGTCGGGCCGCGCGAAGTAGACGTGCTCGAAGATGCAGCTCGCTTGCACCGCGCCGGATGCGAACTGTCGGCTGGTCACGCCGCCCTCCGACACCATCACCAGCTCGCCGGGAAGAATGTCGCGCACAAACTCGGCGCGGAGCAGATCGAAGGCGCAGGATTCGGAAGCAAATACGATGCTGTCGGGGCCGCTTGGATGTTTCATTCGGCCCATGGAAAGCGGACGGAAGCCGCGCGGATCGCGGGCGGCGAAGATGCGGTCGCGCGTCATCATCACGATGGAGAACGCGCCCTCAACCTGCGAGAGCGAGTCGGCGATGGCGTCAACGAGCGTGCTGGCGCGAGAGTGCGCGATGAGCTGGACAATGATCTCGGAGTCGGAGGTGGTTTGAAAGTAGGCGCCCTCACGCTCCAGCCGCTCGCGCAGGTTGCCGAGGTTGACCAGATTCCCGTTGTGCGCGATGGCAATGAGGCCCTTGGTCGAGTCGACGCGAATGGGCTGGGCATTGAGCAGCGCCGAATCGCCGGTGGTGGAATAGCGCGTGTGGCCGATGGCGAGGTGGCCGGGGAGCTTGGCAAGCACGTCGTCGGTAAAGATCTCCGACACCAGGCCCATGCCTTTGATGTTGGCCAGGTGTGCTCCGTCGGCCGTAGCGATGCCGGCCGACTCCTGACCGCGATGCTGCAGCGCGTAGAGGCCGAGATAGGCTTCGCGCGCGGCGTGCAGATGGCCGTAGATGGCCACGACGCCACATTCTTCGCGAAGCTTGTCGCCTGCAGCAACTGCGCCAGGGAGTAGGGAGTAGGGAGTAGGGAGTAGGCTCGCCGCCGCGCGGCCATTCGCGCAGCTCGCGGCAGCATTGATCAGATCAGTGTGGTCGGGGACGCCGGGGACCCTCTGGAAAAGCAACCGGCTCATGCGGGGACCTCGGTGCTGCGCGCACGGGTACTTCGCGTACGGCGAAAAGCGGCTTCGCCGCATGTGCTCGTGGCGATCGTTGCGATCACGCGTGGACCTCCGCATGATGCAAATTGGCTTCCAGGGCGGAAGCCCAGAGCGTACGCAGCTCGGCAAGGGGCGCGGAGATGAAAGGCTCGCCATCCACCGAAATCTCCAGCCGCAAGCCGCCGGTGGTTCCGATGCGTGCGGAGAGAAAGTTATGTTCGCTCGCCATGGCGTCGATCTCAGAGAGATTGCTGGGATTGGCGGTGACGAGGATGGTGGATGCGGGCTCGGCGAAGAGACCGAAGAGCGGGTGGGCGAGGAGCGACGGATCCTGCTCGACGGTAGCTCCGATGCCTTTGGGGAATGCGGCCTGCGCGAGGGCGACAGCAATACCGCCGTCGGAGATGTCACGCGCCGAGCGGATGAGCTTGCGCCAGGCGAGCACCGCCAGCAGATCGTGCAAGCTGGCTTCGGCGTCGAGGTCGAGCGCAGGCGGCCGGCCCCACAACCCGCCCAGAATAACCTTGGCGAACTCGGAGGAGCCGAAAGCGGTCAGGTTCGCCGCGACTTCGGCGTCGGATGCATCGGGCTGCTCACGGTCTCTTGGTTCGCGCTCCAGCGCGGGCAGCGGATATTGGCTGATGGGCGGAGGATTGAAACGGAACCTTCAGCTTTGGGTCCGGCTCCTCGCCGCGGGGAATCGGCCACAGCAGAACGATGGCGTCTTTCTCGCGCTGGAAGTGCGCGGGGACGGCCTTCGTCACGTCCTCCAGAATACCCACGATGCCGAGGACCGGGCGTGGGATCGATGGCCTCGCCGCGCGTCTCGTTATAGAGAGAAACGTTGCCGCCGGTGATGGGCGTCGAGAGCGCCGTGCAGGCTTCGGCGATGCCGTCGATGGCGGCCGAAAGCTGGGCCATGATCTCGGGTTTCTCGGGATTGCCGAAGTTGAGGCAGTTGGTGGCGGCCACGGGCGTCGCGCCGGTGCAGGCCACTTTACGCGCGCACTCGGCCACGGCGTGCATGGCGCCAAGCTTGGGATCGAGGGAACACCAGCGGCCGTTGCCGTCGAGCGCCATGGCGAGCCCGTGCTCGTGACCGTCTTTGCCGGTACCCTTGATGCGCATCACTCCGGCTTCGCCGCCGGGCCCGATGACGGTGTTGGTCTGCACCATGCTGTCGTATTGCTCATGCACCCAGCGCTTGGAGCACACATTCGAGCTGGACAGCAGCTTCTTCAGGTCGGCGGTGAAGTCGCGATCCTTTTCGAGCTCGGCGAGAACTTCGGCCGGCGGGTCGAGCGGGGCGGGCGAATTCCAGGCGCCGATGGGGCGGTGGTAGAGCGGCGCATCGTCAGTGAGCGATCGGTTGGGAATGTCGGCGACCAGCTCGCCGTGATGGTGGATGCGCAGCCGCGGCTCGGGCTCGACCGTGCCCACGATCACCGCATCAAGGCCCCACTTCGCAAACACGCGCAGGACTTCGTCTTCGCGGCCTTTTTCGGCCACCAGCAACATGCGTTCCTGGCTTTCGGAGAGCATGATCTCGTAGGCGCTCATGCCGGTTTCGCGCTGCGGCACGCGATCGAGCTCGACATTGAGACCCACGCCTCCGCGCGCGCCCATCTCGCAGGTGGAGCACGTCAACCCGGCCGCGCCCATGTCCTGAATGCCGACGATGGCGCCGGTCTGCATGGCCTCGAGGCAAGCTTCCAGCAGCAGCTTTTCCATGAACGGGTCGCCGACCTGGACGTTAGGCCGCTTCTGCTCCGAGCCTTCCTTGAACTCTTCGCTCGCCATGGTCGCGCCGTGGATGCCGTCGCGGCCGGTCTTGGCGCCGACATAGATGACGGGATTGCCCGCGCCGCTGGCCTTGGCGTAGAAGATCTCGTCCTTGCGGACGAGGCCGAGCGCGAAGGCGTTCACCAGCGGGTTGCCGCTGTAGCAGGGCTCGAATTTGGTTTCGCCGCCGAGGTTGGGCACGCCGAAGCAGTTGCCGTAGCCGGCAATGCCGCTCACTACGCCTTCGAGGATGGAGTGATTCTTATGGACCAGTCTCGCGCTCGGCCTGGCATCAGGCTCGATCGGGCCGAAGCGCAGCGAGTCCATCACCGCCAGCGGCCGCGCGCCCATGGTGAAGATGTCGCGCAGAATGCCGCCCACGCCGGTGGCCGCGCCCTGATACGGCTCGATGTAGCTGGGGTGGTTGTGCGATTCAATCTTGAAGGCGCAAGCCCAGCCGTCGCCCACGTCGATGATGCCGGCGTTTTCGCCGGGCCCCTGCACCACGCGATCGCTTTTGGTGGGCAGGCGCTTCAGGTGCACGCGGCTCGACTTGTAGGAGCAGTGCTCGCTCCACATCACGCTGTAGATGCCGAGCTCGGTGAGCGATGGCGTGCGCCCGAGGGCCGCGAGAATGCGGTCGTACTCCTCCGCGGTGATGCCATGTTGCGCGAGCATCTGCGGAGTGATGGTGGCTGGCTCAGGAACGACGGCGGAGGGGGCGCTGGTCATCGTTGTTGCCTCCATTCTCGCACAGGGGTTGCGCGGGGGATGAGACGATGTGGAAACCAAGGCACGGAGCGGTCACCTTCGGCTGGGCCATGCGGGGAAGAAGGCCGCGGGTGTTGCGGATCGCGGCCGCAGTTGGCCGGACGGATTCATTGCGCGCCACCGGCAGCGCGGCCCGCGCTTCTGGCGGATCAGCCAAAGGCTATGCGATACTTTGGGAGCAGATCCCCACCCCAGGCCGGGATGGCGGAATTGGCAGACGCAGCGGACTCAAAATCCGCCGGCCCTCGCGGCCATGGGGGTTCGACCCCCCCTCCCGGCACCACGCGATCCACCAAAAATCCATCCTTCCATCGCGTTTCGGACGCTGCCGGGCACTGTCATTTTGGAACTGTGCCCCATGTCGCTCGCGAGAGATCGATCTCCGCGTTTAGTGTGGCCGGCCGGGCAGAACGAAGTGCTCGGCGCAGCGCGGCTCGTAGGAGTCGCCGGGAATTTTGATGGGGCTGTCGAAGGGCGCGGGCTTGCCGTCGATGAGGCGCTGCGAGTAGAGGGCGCGGGCTCCGCAGCTGCAGTAGGCCATGCACTCGGTGATGCTGCCGCCGTAGGCGTTCACCAGCCAGGTCAGGTTCAGCATCTCGCCGAAGGGCATGGCGCGGAAGTCGAGATCGAGCCCGGCGACCAGAACGTCGTGGCCCGCATCGAGCAGGTGCTTGGTGAAGAGAAAGAGCTGATCGACAAACTGGCCTTCGTCGATGGCGATGCACTCCACGCGCTTGCCGATCTCCTGCTCCGTGTCGCGGATGGCGCGCAGCACCTCCCATGGGTTGCTGGATTTGAACTCGACGGCGCTCATCTTGCCGCCGCCGTTGGGATTGCGGCTCTCCACCACGCCCGGACCGCCCTTGGTGTCGTCGCTGGGCTTGAGGACCATCACATATTGCTTGGCGTAGTGGCGGCGCATGTCGGCGCGGCGCAGCAGCTCCGCGGTCTTGTTGCTGCGCATCGGTCCCATCATCAGTTCAAGCTTGCCTTGCACGTGCAGTCTCCTTGCCTCAAGAAAAGCGGGCTGCGCTCCAGGAAGCGCGCCGCTTTCGGCTTCTCATCATAACGCGGCAGAGGACTGAGAAGCCGGGGCGAATGGGCGAGGTTGGGGAGGGTTTTTCCACTGCATCTCGAAGAATGAGGGACGCGCAGGAACGCTATCGTGCCGGCCTGCAGGGCGGCGTCGACGGCGGCCTTCATTACGCCGCAGTCTTCGAAGAAGTGGACGAGATCGGCGCTAAGGGGCAGCGCGGCCTGCACTGATTCACGGCTCGGCCGGTCCAACGAGGTCATGCGCATCGCGCCGCCGCCCTGGGCGTCGAGGATGAGCGCAGTGAGCTTGCGCGCCAGCGGCAGCGGGAAACTTTCCGCGACGAAGACCAGTTTGCCGCGAGTCGTGATCACGACCGGGCCCTCGTCGGTTGAGTAGACCTGTTCGACCGACCCGTCATCGGCCGGAGCAGAGAGATCTGCAGACGTCTCGAGGTGCACGCTGGAATACTTGCGTGCCAGATTCCTGGCGTAGAGCTTGGCGAAGACCTGGGCCGAGTCGGCGTTCTTCCAAACCGATAGGTAAAAGAGGCCGATGGATTTGGTGCTCGCCTGCTCGGCGGGGGTGGTGGCGCTGCGCAACTGGCCGGCCCAGTAGAGGCCGCCATCCCAGGCCGGAGTCAGGTCGCGGGCCGCATTGTCGCCGCCAAAGAGCTCGGTGATGATGTGCACGTCGAGCTCGCCGATCTGGCCGATGTCGTAGGGCCGGTAGAGCGGATCGACGAGGGGATGGATGTCGGGCAGCAGCGGGATGGCCGGGATGCGCTTCTTCTCGTATTCACGCGGGTTGATGATCTCCCAGCTTGAGGTCGGCGGGCGATCGAGCGCGCCGGCAAAGGCCGCGGTCTGGCCCTGGTCCATCCATACGTCCTGCTCGAAGCTAAGGCCTTCGCGATAAGGAAACAGCATCGACTCCGAGAGCAGCAGCGGCGCGCGCGCCATCACCGGCGAGTCTTCGCGTGGAGTTCATCTGCGACTTGACGATATCCAGCACCTCGGGATCCTTGATGAGGCTCTTGCCCAGGGTTTGAGAATGTAGTCCATCATCACTGCCGTCGCCTGGCCCTCTGCCACGGCGTCGCGCGCGGTGTCCATCTCGTCTTTGGCTAGGTGATCCTGGTCGCCGGCCGCATCGTGCGAAACGTCGTCGGGCGTCTGGTCGTCCCACTTCTCCAGGTCCGAGTGCTGGTCCTGCAGGGCGTGGGTCAGCTCGTGCGCCATCACCGGTTTTTGCTCATCGGGATCGACCCAGTCGAGCAGGTTCACGGTCTTGGTCTTGGAGTCGTAGTAGGCCTCGATCTGCTCCTTCAGGAGCGCCAGCAGGAAGGGCTTGAGCTCGAAGTCGCGGTCGAGCAGTCCGAACTTCTTGAGCACGATCTCGTCGCGCTCCAGCCGCTTCGCGCCCTCGTCCTCGTTGAATTTTTCGTCGAGGTAGCTTTCCACGGCGGCGCGCGTGGTCAGTTGGCGCTTGACGGTGCTTTTGATGGGCAGGCCGGTGTCGTCTGAGGAGAACTTGATGCAGCTCGTCGACAAGGGCGAAAAGCTGTTGGGCCTGCTCGGGCGTGATGTGAGTGACGGACCTGTTGCCTTGATCGCCATGGGACGGGGCGGAATTTGCGGACGCTGCAGGCGGAGCAGTCCCCGGCTGAGGCGTGGACGGGGCAGGCTGCTGCGCTCCGGCTACCTGTGCCGCCGCCAGAATCAGCAGGAGGGCAAGAGTTCCCCAACGCCCGATCCGCGTCGCGTTGGTGTGCCGATTCCTCATCCATTCTCCCCGCGGCGGTTGGCTCCATTGCCGGGTTGCTGGTCTCAAATTCCCGCTTCTCTCTTCAAGGCTATAATCAGGATGCGGTTTCGCGCCAAGTTTCGAGAAATTCCGGCGCGGACCGCGGAACGGTCCCCATGCCTGAGTCCGATCTCGCCGCAAACGTGCAGGCCACTGCGGTGGCTGCCATGCTTGAATCCGCGCGCACGCCCCATCAACTTACCGTCTACCGCGGCGCGTTGACCCCACAAGAGTTAGACGCGCCGGAAGCGGAAACAGCGGCGCTGGCATCGGGGGCCGCCATCCACGATCTGGGCTGGATGCGGCGCGTAGCCGTTCACGGGGTCGACCGCTTCCGTTGGCTGAGCGGCATGGTCACTAACACCGTCAACGACCTTTTTCCCAACACTGGCGCCTGGAACCTGGTGCTGAACGCCCAGGGCCACATTCAGGGAGACCTGACGGTTTGGCGCGGAGGCGAGGATCCCTCGCCGCAGCGGCGTAGCCCTTCCGGCGCAGGCTCCCAGGACGGCGACCGCCTGCTGGGAACGCCCTTCGCCGGAGAGTCCGGGCTGGAGCTAGAAATTGCAGCCGACCAGCTCGACAGGCTGCTGGCCCACCTGAACCGCTTCATCATCATGGACGATGTGGAGTTGGTGCCGCTGGGCGACGAGCAGGTAGGCGAGGCCGGCTCGGAGACGAGCGATCGGCCTCACCGGTCCGCTTGCGGCCGATGTGCTGGAGCGCGTCGGGTTGCCGGTGGTCGGGAGCCCGATGGCGGGAACCAGCGTGGAGTGGAACGGCTGGGAGCTGAGAATTCTGCGCACCCACGGCGTGCTCGCCACACACTACGAATTTTGGCTGCCGTCGGCAGGGCTGACCAAGCTGTGGTCGTGCCTGCGCACGGGCGGAGCGACGCCGGTGGGTTGCGCATCGCTGGAGGCGTTTCGCATCGCCGAGGGCATTCCGGCTTACGGGATCGACATGGTGGAGCGCGACCTGCCCCAGGAAACCTCCCAGATGCGCGCGCTGCACTTCGCCAAAGGCTGCTACCTGGGCCAGGAGATTGTGGAGCGCATCCGCTCGCGCGGCAACGTTCACCGCCATCTGCGGCCGTTGGAGCTGTCCGGTCCGGTGCCGCCGGGCGGCGCGGAGTTGACGATCAAAATCGGAGCAGCCGCCGGGGACGGAGCAGCCGCCGGGGACGGAACCGTTGCCGGGCAGATCACCAGCGCGGCCGAGCTGCAGCTTGCGGCCGGTCGCCGCGTGTTCGCCCTGGGCATGATGCGCACCGAAGCCGAGGCGCGTGGCCCGGTCTTCCGCTACAAGGCGGGGATTCAAGAGGGAACGGCGCAAATCCTTGAGGCGCCGCCGAACCTGGGCAAGAAACGGGTGTAGTCTATCGGGCCGCGGGGATGGACACGCGAGCACGCGCATCTTCGGCGTCACGATGGAGCCGCGGGCAGCAACGATGAGAAACTGGAAGCTATGAGCGATACGCCAAAATTCGAGGTCATTGACCGCCGCAAGATCAAGGCGGAAGAGGAAAAGGAAAGCGCGCAAACGGCGGTACAGGAGCCGGCTCAACCCACCCCGTCTGCGCTGCAGGAGCCGCCGCCCGGCCCGCGCCTGGTGGTGAATGAAGCCCGGCGCGAGGCCGCCGCGCAACAGCCAGCGCAAGCCGAGGAGGAACCAGGATTGGCGGACCAATTGCCGCCGGCGCCGACGGCCGAGGAGAGCCACGAGCAGAAAGTTGCCTACGACGCCTCGACGCAAAGGCTGGAAGATATGATCCGCGCGCAGAACCCCGCCGTGGGGCCGCAGGCGCCGGTGGAATTCGAGCACCTGGTGCAACAGCTCTACGTCACCGCCATGCTGCAGATGGGAGCTGGCACGCAGGAGGGCCAGCGGCCACGAGTCGACATTGTGGGCGCGCGCACCACCATCGACCTGCTGGGAATTCTGGCGGAAAAAACCCGCGGCAACCTGACTGATGCCGAGGATCGCGTGTTGCAGTCGGTGCTGTTTGAGGCGCGCATGGCCTTTCTCGAGCTCACCCAAATGATGACCGTAACCAACGTGCCGCCGCCTCCGCCGCCCGCGAAGAAGTGAAAGACGGCTTTTCAGCTATCAGCTGTCAGCTTTCAGTTGAATCCTGGGAAGGGTGGCCACTGGCCTTTTGCTGCAACTCACTTCATGTGACAGAACAGAGAGCAATGGGGCTGCAGGCATCCGCCTCCTTGCTCGGAGCGAAAATCCAGAAGCTGACGGCTGACGGCTGAAAAACTGAGAGCTCGTAACTGGCAGCCAGGAGCAACAAGTTTGCAAGGTACGCTCACATTTCTAGGCACGGGAACCTCGATGGGGGTTCCCACGCTGGGCTGCGCTTGCGCGGTGTGCACCTCGGTGGATCCGCACGACCGCAGGCTGCGGCCGTCGGTGCTGCTGCGCTGGACGGATCCCCCACCCCACGGACCCCGGCTCTTCGAGCCACCCATCCGCGGGGGCCCCGATCCTCTACCCCACGGACCCCGGCTCTTCGAGCCACCCATCCGCGGGGGCCCCGATCCTGCGGCAAGCCCCGGCGACACTCCCGGCCACGAAATCGACCGCGTCGTCATCATCGATACCGGCCCGGACTTCCGAGAGCAGGCCCTCCGCGAGCGCCTCACGCACGTCGATGCCGTGTTGTACACCCACGCGCACGCCGACCACATTCTCGGCATGGACGATCTGCGCCCGCTGAGCTTTATTGCCTCGCGGCGAGGCGGGCCCATCCCGCTCTACGCCGATGCCGAGGCGACCGTCATCCTCGAACAAACCTTCTCCTATACGTTTTCGCCCCATGCCACGTATCCAACCCGAGCGCGTGTCGAACTCAAGCCGCTCGCCGGGCGTAACCTGATCCACGGCGTCGAATTTGTACGCATTCCGCTTTTCCACGGCGAGCAGCCCATCTCCGGATTCCGATTTGGCAACGCCGCCTACCTGACCGATGTGAGCGCCATCCCCGAGCCGAGCTTTACGCTGCTCAAAGGTGTTGAGGTGCTGGGGCTCTCCGCGCTGCGCCACGTGCCCCACCCCAGCCACTCCACCGTCGAGCAGTCGCTCGAGTGGGCGCGCCGCATCGGCGCCCGGCAAACCTGGTTCACGCACATCTCCCATGACCTGGGCCACGAAGAAACCAATCGCAACCTGCCTGAGGACGCCAAGCTGGCCTACGACGGGCTGAGTGTGCCCGTAACGCTATGAGCCGCGATGCCATCACGTCTGACCGAGCCGCGGCGCCGCGCGCCCCAGTGGCCGCTGAGCCCACGTCTTTGTCGTCAGGGCCGGAGTCCGGCGCAATCGCCGTCTTTCGCTCGCTCGCTGAGATTCCCGCCGGCCTCGGTCCTACGGTGGCAGTCGTGGGCAACTTCGACGGCGTGCACCTCGGCCACCGCGAGATTCTCGCCGCCGCGGCAGCCGAGGCGCGGACGGCGGGATCGCGCGCTGTGGCCATCACCTTCGATCCGCACCCCGAGCAGTTTTTGCGCCCCGCGCAGGCGCCGCGGCTGCTCACGCCTTTGCCCGAGCGGCTGCGCCTGCTGGCCCAAACCGGAATCGACGCCGTGCTCCTGCTGACCTTCGACGCCGCCCTCGCCAATCTCTCGCCTCGCGAATTTGTTGAGCGGATTCTGATTGCGGCGCTCGGCATCCGCAGCGTCCACGAAGGGCGAAGCTTCCACTTCGGACACGGGGCCACTGCCGGCGTGAGCGAGCTGGCCGCGCTGGGCGCTGAGCTGGGCTTCGCCGTACACCTTCACGATGCGGTTCACGTGCATGGGCTTGAGGTTTCCAGTTCAGCCATTCGCGCGCTGGTTGCCCAAGGCGACGTGCGCCGCGCGCGCTGGATGCTGGGGCGTCCCTTTGCCGTGCTCTCCTCGCCGGCTCAGGGGCGCGGCATCGGCTCGCGGCACCTGGTGCCCACCATCAATCTCGCGCCCTACGAGGGGTTACTCCCGGCCTTCGGCGTCTACGTCACGCGGCTCAAAGTCAACGGGCGCGCGTTTCAGGCCGTGACTAATGTCGGCAACCGCCCAACCTTCGGCGAAGCATCGTTCGCCGTCGAGTCGCACATTCTCGACTTCGAGCCGATTGACCTCGACGAAAACACGCCCATCGAGCTTGAGTTTCTGCTCCGTCTGCGCGGCGAGCAGGCGTGGCCGTCGCCCGAGGCGCTCAAGGCGCAAATCCTCAAGGACGTGGCGCGCGCGAAGCGGTATTTCCGGTCGGCGCGAGCTTAGTTCACATTCGGGTGCGGCCGTACCTTGGCCTCGCCATGCCGTAGGCCCCACGCCCACAACCCCTCACGGCCATCGTCGGCTCATCGGAAACGGCTCACCCCTCGTCGCCGGTTCTTCGGATTGTCAGGGCCGGCGAGAATCCAACGCGGGCTTGACGACGCCGCGAGGTTTGGCGGGAGTTGGTTGCGTGGGCAGGGCCGGCTTGACGCGCCTGCCGTCTGTCGCCAGCTTGACCGACGGTTTGAGGGTGGGCTGTGGAGGCATTGCAATTGCGGGCAGCCTTGCTTCTGCTTTCAGGAGTTGGCCGTTTTCCTCGTCTCCCGGGAACTCCTCGTCGTCCTTCCCGGCGATGGCTGCGCGCATGAAGGTGATCCAGATGGGCAGCGCGACGGCTGCGCCCGTCTCCTTCTTGCCCAGAGATTCGCGGCTGTCATAGCCCACCCACACGCCGCAGGTAACGGAGGGCGAAAAGCCCAGGAACCACGCGTCGGTGAAGTCGCTGGTGGTTCCGGTCTTGCCGCCCAGCGGGTGATTCAACTGCGCGGCCGCGGCGCCGGTGCCGTGCTCGGTGACGCCGCGCAGCAAGGTCATCATGGTGCGCGCGGTTTGCTGGTCGATGACCTCGTCAACGGCGGGCGTATCCTGCCAAAGCGTAATGCCGTCGGCGTTCGAGACCTTGCGGATCAGCCTCGGGGCCACGCGAATGCCGTCGTTGGGGAATACTGCGTAGGAGGCCACCTGCTCTTCCAGCGTGATCTCCACCGCGCCCAGCGCCACCGGCAGATAGGCGGGAATGTTCGTGGTCACGCCGAAGCGGTGCGCCACGTCGATCACCTTGTGAATGCCCACGCGCGCGGCCAGCTTGAGCGCGGGAATGTTGCGCGACTCGGCAAACGCGTTGGCGATGGTCATCGCGCCCCGGTAGTCGTTTTCGTAGTTATGGGGCACGTAGTCGCCGAAGCGGACCGGCCCGTCGACGATGATGTCGGTGGGCTTGACGCCGTCCTCCACCGCAGCCGTGTACACGTAGGGCTTGAAGCTCGATCCGGTCTGCCGCTCGGCCTGCGTGGCGCGGTTGAAGACCGACAGCGCGTAGTCGCGGCCGCCCACCATGGCCAGCACGTCGCCGCTGGTGTCATCCACAGCCAGCAGCGCGCCCTGCGCTCCCGAATCCTGCTCCAGCGAAGCGCGCCGCGCGCCGCTCTCGGTAGCTCCGCTCAACCGCACATAAATGATGTCGCCGGGTTTGGCTAGCGCGTCACCGTAGCGCACGCCCGTCCACTGCCAGTCGGCGGGCAGGAGCACAATCTCCGAGCCATCCTGATCCGGCGGCCCGATGCGCGCGTGAATCTCAAGCGGAAGCGCGCGCGTAACCAGCGCATGCACGTAGTCGCCGTTGGCTGCCGTCACCGGCCAATCGGGATGCCTGTAAGCGTCAAGCGTTGCGCCGCTGGCCAGAACATTCTCCAGCTTGCCGCGCCAACCCTGCTTGCGCTCATAGGCAGCTACGCCGTCCGGCACGGCGCGATTGGCCACTTTCTGCAAATCCAGATCGAGCGTCGTATCGACGCGCAGCCCGGCTTCGTGCACCTCCTCGGCGCCAAAGTGTTTTTCCAGCTCACGGCGTACCTCCTCCTGAAACCACGGCGCCACCGAGCCCTCGGGCGGCGCCAGGTGCAGCCCCAGCGGAGCATTGCGCGCCTCTTCGGCCTGCGCGTGCGTGATCACGCCATCTGACTCCATCTCGCTCAGCACCAGGTTGCGGCGATGCAGCGCGCGCTCCGGATTCAGAATCGGCGAAAACGCCGCCGGCCCCTTGGGCAGTCCCGCCAAAAGCGCCGCCTCGGTCAGGGTCAAATCCCTTGCGTGCTTCGAGAAGAAATACTCTGAGGCGGCTTCGAAGCCGTAATTCCCGCTGCCCAAATAAATCTGGTTGCCGTAGAGCGTGAAGATCTGCTGCTTCGTGAAGGCTCGCTCGATCTGGATGGCGAGGAACGCCTCCTGCAGTTTGCGCTTGACGGTACGGTTGGAGGAGAGAAACAGGTTGCGCGCCAACTGCATGGTCAGCGTGGATGCGCCCTGGGCGCGGCCGTGGCTGCGGATGTCGTGCCAGACTGCGCCAACGACGCGAAACACATTGATGCCCCAGTGCGACTCGAAGTTTTTGTCCTCGATCGAGATCACGGCCTGGCGCAGCACGGGCGCGAAGTCGTCGTAGCCCACCACCACACGCCGCTCCAGCGCGAAGGATCCGATGATCCGTCCCTTGCGGTCATAAAGGTCGGTCATGGTGGACGGGCGGTATTGCTCCAGGTCCTGGATCTGCGGCAGATCGACGGAGTATACGAGTGTCAATCCGGCCAGCGAGCCGGTAATCGCCGCAAGCAGCAGCAAGACGGCGATGGCGGAACGGCCCGCCACCTTGCGGCGGCGATGCTCGGGAAGCGGCGGACGGGCAGAGCGGCGCGCCCGGCGCGAAACGCGCGGTTCAACGCTCGGATGGGACGTGACAACCAAGGCAGGTCCGGCCTCGCGGGCAGGTCTCCACCCTGTGAGGTGGAGGAATGCCTCTCTCTATAAGGCTAGCATTGGATCGATGCGGACACATTGCGCCGCTGGCGGCGCGCACCACGCAGTGCAAGAGCGGGAATCAGGCGCCAATTGAGGAGACGATTGCGTTTCGCCGGGCCCGCCGCTTATCCGTTCTTCGCCTTGAGCAGCGCCAGCGCCTGGTTCAGCGGCTCGTCGCCGCTCTGCGGAGGCATGGGCTCGCCATCATCTTCGGGAGAGGCCACCACAACGTTCGGCGTGACGGCCTCGTCCTGAATCTTCTTGCCGTCCGGATCCTCGTACTTCGCCACCGTCAGCATCAGGGCCGCTCCGTCGGGCAGGTCGAGCGTTTTCTGCACCGTCCCTTCACCGAAGGTGCGCTCGCCCACCACGTCGCCGCGCTTCAGATCCTCGATCGCCGCCGCGGTCAGCTCGGGCGCGCCATAAGTGCCGCGGTTCACCAGCACTGCCACTGGCGCGTCGGTCAGCCACTGCGCGGGATCGGCGGTGAAAGTCTGCTCGGGAAACTTCTGGCCTTCGAGCGTGGCCAGGGTCCCCTGCTTGATGAAGAGGTTCGCCAGGCGCAATCCCTGCTTGGGATCGTCGCCCGTGGTATCGCGCAGGTCGAGCAGAATCTTGCGTCCCTTGCCCGCGGCCTTGATTCTGGCCGCAATGTCGTCCACGCGAGCCGCAGTGAGAACGCCCGGCTTCAGATAAAGAATGGTCGCGTTCTCGTAAAACTGCTCGCCCAGCGGCGGCGGCGCAACCACCGCGCGGGTTAGCGTCATCTTGTCCGGGTCGGGCTTGAACGGCCGCACCACCGAGAGCGTGACCGTGGTTCCGGGCTTGCCCGCCAGCATGAAGCGGATGAGGACCAACGGCAGATCGTGGGTCGATTGTCCATCGACCAGATCGATCACATCACCGTCGCGGAGGTGCTCCTGGTCGGCGGGCGAGCCGGGCAGCACGTTCACCACCGTGGCGTAGCCGAAGCGCTTGGAAATGGTCAATCCCACCTGCGCGTTGTCCGTGTCCGGGCGGTCCTTGTAGATCTTGTACTCGGCCGGAGTCAAATAGCTGGAATCCGGATCGAGCGAGTCAAGAAGGCCGTGCAGCGCGCCGTTGGTCACTTCATTGATGTTGGGCGGGGTCACGTAGTAGTTCTGAATCTTGCGCAGAACCTCGGCGTAGACTTGGACCTGCCGGTAAGCGCCATCCTGCTCGTCGCCGGCATGAACGCCAATCCATCCGAACTCGCCCAGGACATAGCAAACGCCGAGCCCGCTTAATATCACGAAGGCGATGGCAAACACAAAGCGTTGAAAGAATCGGGACACACACACCACCGCGGCAGCCGCAAGGGGAAGCCGGCCGCTCACACTCTATAGACGCAATCATACCCTAAAGCGGTTCCGGAAATGGTGTATCCGCATCCACCGCAACCAAGTCGTCGCGACCCAAAGACCGGGGTCCCCAACGACGGGTGGCTCGAAGAGCCGGGGTCGTTGGGGTGGAAAGAAGCGGCGGCCCTGAATACGCCTTTGATCGGACACAGTATTTCTGAAGCCGCCGTAAGTGGTGCGCCGGCAAAGCGCTGGAGCCGCGCAACAGCCGCAAATCAACGACCTGGAGCAGTGAAGCCGCCGGCCTCGCCACGGCCAGCCATGGGGCAATCAACCGGGGATCGCGAAGCGGATGGTCAGCCGGTTGCCGCCCTCGAGGCGCTGGTAAGCCAGGCTGCCGGCGAACCCCCGCAGCAGCCGGATGCCCCGGCCTCCGGGCCGAAGATCATCGATCGACGCCGCAACCGGCGCTTCTTTGAGCGGCGACGTCGTGGGATCGAACGGCGGGGCCTGATCTTCAACCACGAACGCGAGCTCGTGCGCTTGGTCCGGCGCGCCGCTCACCGTGCAATCCACGGTGACGGCGTGGTTCGGCTCGCCGCGGTATCCGTGGCGAATGACGTTGGAGAGCGCTTCCTCCAGGCAGAGATGCATGGCGAACTGCGTATCCTCAGGAATCGCGTGCTCGGCGGCCAGAGTCTCAACCCACGGCCAAACCAGCGCGAGGTCGTCGAGCCGGCTTTGCAGGGTCAGCCGGGGCGCGTGCATGACTGTATCTTCTCCGGGCATGATTGCCGCCGGACCACGGGTTGAGCTCACTCGAACGCCGCCATTGCGGCGGCCATATCGTGGTGAACCGGAAACAGGGAATCGATTCCGCTGGTCTTCAGAACCGTTTCCACCATATCCGTGGGCGCGAAAAGGACGACCTTGCCGCCGCGGCTGCGCACCGCCCGCGCGGGGATCACAATCGACCGCAAACCCATCGAACCAAGGAACGACACTTTTTGCAAGTCGATCAACAACTTCTTGGCGCCTCCCGCGATCAGATTCATCTTCAGGTCGACAACCGCGGCCCCTTCGATGTCCATGCGCCCATCCAGCGCGACCTTGGTGACGCCGCCATCCATTTCTTCCGTGGAGATTTGCATTGCGTTCTTCCTTCTTTGCCTTGCCAATTGCTGGGGATCTTCTGTTTCCGCTGCATCCTTGCCCGCATTCTAGAGCAGTTTCGGAAATACTCTGTCCGGTCAAACCGATTACCGATGTCGTCGCTCCCTGCTGGTCGCGCCGACTTGGATTTCGTGAATTCGGCTACACCATTTCCGAAACTGCTTTGCGCGGCCGGCGCAAACTAGCGTGATGGTACTTTCCGATTGTGACAATCCTGTTACAAACGCAAAAGATCAAAAGAGATCGCCGAGGGTGGAGGAGAAAGAGATCGAGAGTTCAGCATCCTTGCTAATCGGCAGGGTGATTTTCGAATCCGCCATGCCGTTCTCCAACAGTTGAACCTTTAGGGTCTTGGTCTTTTTGGCCTTGAAATCGGAGCCCACGGGCTTTGCGTTCCACGCCTGGCCGCCGCTCTTGAACGAGACCAGGAACACCTGCATGCCGGGCGGAACATACAAATTGTTCAGGCTCGAGCCGTCACCGGTGACGAAGTGTATATACGGCTGATTATTCATCTCCACGGTGAAGGGAAGGCCCTTTGGGAATTTGCTGACGTCGATCTTCATCTTGGCGTTTTTGTTCGGGTCGGCCTTCCGCGGATCGAAGGCCACCGCAGCCGGAGCCGCGGGCTGGGGCTTGGCAGCCGGCGCTGGAGCGGGCGTGGCAGCGGGAGGAGTCGCCGGCGCAGCCGCCGGCTGCGCCGGGGAGGGTGTTCCCTTGGTGGGAGACGGTTTGGCCGCGGAGGGTTTAGCCGCGGGGGTCTTGGCTGCGGGTGGCGCTACGGCAGGCGCAGCGGGGGCGGCCGCACCCGGCGCCGGGTGAGTTTCCCCGGCCGGAGCAGTGCCTTGAGGCTGCACCTCGGGTGCGGCCGGATGCGATGCGGGGGCCGTGGCCGTCTGCTGGGTTGCAGCCGCGTGCTTCCGATGCTGGAGCCAGAACCATCCGCCGACCGTGATTGCCACCAGAGCCGCCACCGACAGCAGAGCCACGGCAAAAACGGCTTGAACCCGCGCCGGTTTCCCGGGCGTTTTTGCCGCCTTGGCGCCAGGCGCGTTTGCCGTCGCGGGCGTCGCCGCGCCCGGCGGGATGGTTGTGGGGCCGGCTGTCGGTCCCAGCGTCATATCGGCCCCGCCCGCCATCAGCGCTGGCGCGTGCATCGCCGTCGCCGTAGCGCCCGTGCGCAGCGCGGCCAGCTCCTGCGCCAGCTCTTCGCCGGTCTGGAAGCGGTCCGCCGGACTCTTCGCCAGGCATTTCATGATCACGGCTTCCATCCGCGCCGGTATGCCGGGGTTGAGTTTTGACGGCGGAATCGCCTCCGTGTGGACCACCTTGTAGGAGACGGCCGTCATGGTCTCGCCGGGGAACGGCTGCTCGCCGGTGGCCAGCGAGTAAAGAATCACCCCCAGCGAAAACAGGTCGGCGCGGCCGTCGATGGGCGCTCCCGTAAACTGCTCCGGAGGCATGTACGAAGGCGTCCCCAGCAACTGGCCGGTGGTCGTGATCTCGCTGGCCGCAAGCTTGGCGATGCCGAAGTCAGTGATCCGGGGCCGCTCGCTGCCATAGACCTCGCGCGAGGTCATCAGAATATTGGCCGGCTTGATGTCGCGGTGTATCACCCCCTGGCGGTGCGCATAACCCAGCGCTTCGGCGATCTGCTGGCCGATCTCGCACACGCGATCCAGCGAATAGCGCTCGCCTTTCTTGATCACGTTGTCCAGCGTCCGTCCCGCGACAAACTCCATCACCAGAAACGGCGCCCCCTCATGTTCGCCCACGTCGAACACCGGCACGATTCCCGGATGCGCCAGAACCCCCGAAGCCCGCGCCTCGCGGTAGAATCGCGCCCGGTACTCATCGCTTTGCGCGCCTTCCAGCGCCGCCGAATGAATGGTCTTCAGAGCCACAATGCGGCCCACGGCGGGGTCGCGCGCCTTGAATACGCTTCCCATGGCGCCCCGGCCTAACTCCTCGACAATCTCATACCTTCCAATGACTTTGGGGTCGCTCATGCTGTGGATTGTATCAATCCGCCGCGAGGGTTTCAGCCAATTTTCGCGACTGAATTTTTCGCCATCCAAAGCTCTCTCGCCCCGGCGGAGCAAGCCGGAGCAGGGCTCAGGCCGCCTTGCGGTAGCGCACTATGAGCAGCGTCAGGTCGTCGGACTGATGGGCGCCCTTTGTAAACGCGCGCACCGCGTCGAGGATTGCCTGTTGCAGCTCTTCCACTGAAGCGCCCGGATGACTGGCAAGAACCTCGCTGAGCCGCGGCACCTCAAAGAGCTCGTGGGCGGTGTTCTCTGCCTCCGTCACGCCGTCGCTGAAGAGCACCAGCGTATCTTCGGGCTCCAGTTTCAGCCGCGCCGACGTGTACTCCGCCTCGGGAATCAGTCCCACCGGGAACGACCCCTCGGTGTAGAGCTCGCTGACCGTGCCCTTTCGCAGCAGCAGCGGCGATGGATGCCCGGCCTTGATGTATTCCAGCATGCCGTCCTTGCTCAAAAGCCCGATGAACATCGTCGCGTAGCGGCCGACCTCCGCGTGCCGGCACAGAAACCGGTTGATGTGGTTGAACACCGTCACCGGATCCGTGCCCATGGTCATGCCCGACAACGCGCCCTGCAGCATCGTGGTCAGCAGCGCCGCGCCCAGCCCTTTGCCGCTCACGTCCGCGATTAGAATCGCCGTCCGGTCTTTGGTCACCGGAACCACATCGAAGTAGTCTCCGCCCACCTCAGTGCAGGGATCATGCAAGCCGGTCACGGCCAGATGCGGAAAGTCGTTCAATCCGTGCGGCAGCAGCGCCTGTTGAATGGTGCGCGCGATCGACAGACTCCTGCTCCAGCCGCTGGCGCTCGCGCTCCCGCTCGACAAGCCGAGCGTTGTCCAGAATGCTGGCCGCCTGCACCCCAAGCGCGTCCAGAATCTGCCGGTCCAGCGCCGAGAACGCCGCGATGCGCCTCGAGTCAAGATAGATCGCGCCCAGCAACTGGCCGCGCTCGTGCTTGGCGCCCGTGTCGACCGTCGAGCGCGATGAAGCATACAGCGGAATCACAACCACGGCGCGCAGCCCCTGCACCACAATGCTTTCCGCCGCCTTCAGGTCCAACCCGGCCAGGTTCAGATCCTCCGTTATCACGCTCGATTGCCGGCTGATGGCCTGGTTGATCGCCGTCTGGCTGGGGTTCAAGCTCTCCGGCGGCAGGTTTTCGCCCTTGTTGCTGCGCGCCAGGCGCACACGCAATGTGCCCGTGGCGTCGGGCTCGATCAGCAGCCCGCGGTCGGCGTGGGTGATCGATATAGCGTGATCCAGCATCGTGCCCAGCACTGACTCCAGAGGGAGCTGCGAGTGCAGCAGCGAGGTCGCCTCCAGCAGCAGATTCAGCCTGTTCAATCCGCCTGACGTCCCCGAGCCGGTAAGGTCTGAAAGCGTGCCGATGCGCGTCAGCAGGTTGGCTACCGACGCCTGCGGCGCGGGCGTAGCGCCGGCCAACGCCGCATGGAAAACAATCTGGTAGCTGCCATCAAGGCCAAAGGTGATCACGTCGCCATCGCGCAGCGCCTGTTGCAGCACTTTCGCGCCGTTCACAAACACGCCGTAGCGGTTTCCGCGGTCATCCAACCGGTAGCCTGACCCATCGGCGACAATCGCGGCGCAGCGCCGCGAGATGCGCCCGTCCCCAAGCTGCAGGAGGTTATCGACCTCGCCTCCGCGTCCGATGTTGAATGGAAACTGCGTCACCGCGACCCGCTCGCGTGAGCTATCGGGAGCGATCACTTCGAGTACCGGTTCTGATTGCGGGGAATGTTCGTCCATGGCTTCCAACGTGCGCAAATTGTAGCACGCAGCATCGGCGAGATTTGATACCAAAAAGCAGGGCGGCCCGCGGGTGGCCGCGCCCTTCAGCCGGATGCTTCGCTGCCGGATCGGGTTTGAATTGGTGGCGGGGGGCGGGATCGAACTTGAGCCGAGTTGCGGGCGTCCGAGCCCGCAGGCGAAATCCTGAGTCCGCCGCGGCGGGCGAAGGACCCAGACGGAAAGAGAACCTGGCAGTAGTGGTGGCGGAGGGCGGGATCGAACCGCCGACCTACGGGTTATGAATCCGTCGCTCTTACCATCTGAGCTACTCCGCCCGGAGGGGGCGCCGAGACGCCAAAAAACCCCGCGCCACAGCACCAAATTCGATGATACGGGCGCTCGGATTTCAGGTCAAACACCGCCCCCCGCGCCCGCGCGCGCCCTACCACGATGCAAAGCCGGTCGTGCTCTCCGTCTTCTAGCGCCACCGGCTTCCCGCGCTCATCCGTTCCGCTTCCCCGTGTGGAAGGCGCCGGTCCTTGCAACAATATCCTCACCGATCCTTTCCTTCCGGAGAACGCTTATGCCCACGCTCCTGCACATCGACTCCAGCCCCCGCGCCGCATCCGTCTCCAGCCGCCTCGCCGCCGCCTTCGTCGCCAGGTGGCGGCAGCAACACCCCGCCGGCACAGTCATCGGCCGCAACACCTCGCTCGAAAGCATCCCCTACCTCGACGCAGCCGCCATCGACGCATTCTTCACCCCGGCCGCATCTCTCACCCCCGCGCAACAGCGCGCCCTCGCTTTCTCTGACCGCCTCGTCGACGAGCTCCTCGCCGCCGACGTGATCGTTCTCGGCGTGCCCATGTGGAACCTCGCCATTCCCGCCTCGCTCAAAGCCTGGATCGACCTGATCGTCCGCGAAGGCCGCACCTTTGCCTTCACTCCGCAGGGCGTAGCCCCGCTGGTGCCGCCCGGCAAAAAGGTGATTGTCTTCACCGCGCGCGGCGGCGCCTATCCCGCGGGAACCCCATTCCATGCTCTCGATTTCCAGGAGCCCTACCTGCGCACCATCCTCGGCCTCATCGGCCTAACCGAGATCGAGTTCATCCACGCCGAGCATCAGAGCGAAGGCGCCGAAGCCGCCGCCGAAGGACTCGCCCGCGCCGAACGCGACTTGGCTGCGCTCGCCGCGTGACCTCGCCGCCCGGCTCAGCGAGCCGCCTGACTCCCCACTCCGCCCACCCCACGCCCATGTACACTCGTCTCCATGAGTTCCCTGCGCATCGCAGCCGTCATTCCCGCGCGGCTCCAATCCACGCGCATGTCGCGCAAGGTGCTGCGCCCCATCGCCGGCCGGCCCATGTTGGAATGGGTGTGGCGCGCGGCGCACGCGAGCGGGCTGATGGATCCGGTTGTGGTGGCCACCGATGCCGATGAGGTCGCCGAGGCTTGCCGCGCGCGGGCGATTCCTGTGGTGATGACCTCGCCCGAGTGCCCCAGCGGGTCAGATCGCGTCCGTGAAGTCACCCGCCACATCGACGCCGACATCTACGTCAACATCCAGGGCGACGAGCCCACCCTCACGCCCGATTTCTTTCCTCCGCTCCTCGATCTCTTCGCCCGCCCCGAAGTCGCGGTCTCCACGCTCGCCGTCCACTGCCCGCCGCACGAGTTCACCAATCCCAACGCCGTCAAGGTCGTCACCGCGCTCGACGGTCGCGCGCTCTACTTCAGCCGCGCCACCATCCCTTTTGACCGCGACGCCATCGGCTTCACCGGCTACCGCAAACATCTCGGCATCTACGCCTACCGAAAGGCCGCGCTGGAACGCTTCGCCGCCCTCCCTCCTACGCCGCTCGAGGCAGCTCGAGCGCCTCGAGCAGTTGCGTCTGCTGGAAAACGGCATCGCCATCTATGTGGCCGATGCCCCCCGCGACACCATCGGCGTGGACACCGAAGATGACCTCGCCCGCGCGGAAGACTTCCTGCGCCAGGCCGCAATCCCGATCAAGTAGCCGCTAGGATGATCGCGTCTCTTCGCGATCCCGATATGCAATCGCGCTAGCACCCCCGCCCCGTTAGCCGCTCCCGCCTCCAACAGCGCGTGCAGCGAATGCCTATTTCTTTTTGACTGTCAGTTCGCTCGCCGGTACAGGATCCAGTTTGGCGACTCCGCCACCTGGAGATATTCGGCGCCGAGCAGCTCGGGGTATGCCTGCCGGATCGTAGCCAGAGTGTCTCTCTCGCTAGCCTGGAACTTCGGCACCAGAAGCAGGGCAACGTCCCCAAACAGGAGTTGTTTCGGCGGCATCGCGGACTGGGAAATGTTTGTATAACTGAGGTTCACCGCGCCACCGTGGGCGGGAGGGCGCCCGGTCGCGAACGAAAACGGATTGCTCATGCCCATGCCCTGCACGGATTCACCAGGCCGGCCGTACGCCTGAACCAGCGCAATCCCTTCCTCGGTGTACCGGACAAGGTTCTGGCCATTGTCGTTGGGCGAGCACGCTTGATCGAAATTCTGCGTTGGGCAATCGGCGAACGCGATCGATGCCAGATGTGCCTCATGAAAGTGATAGCTGGGCATTCCCGGCAGAACCTTGTGCTCCATGGCAACTGCAAGACCCGCAGCGTCGGCACACATTGGAAATCCGATGGCGAGTAAACCCATGGCCAGCAGCGGGGCTGCCTGCGGAAGCACTGAGGCTTCCGGGATGGCGACGGTTACTTCGTTCAGGAGCAGCAGCGTGGCCGCGCCTAACAGAGGCAGGCCGAAGGGCTGCGTGTTCGTTAGCAGCAGCAGCGCGCTTGCCACCGCCGCCATCATCACGGTCAGCAGCAAGGTAAAGCTGCGGCGAAGCGGAACCCCGGGGAGCAGGCTCACGAGCGCGGCCATCATAACCACCAGCGCAATCTCCAACCGATCTTGGTTGAGCCTGCCGATCACCGAATTAAAGCCAATCCTGTGGCCCTGCACTCTGGCCAGTAACTGGTACTGGTAGACCTGCGAAGCCAGGTCAAAGCGCAGATAGGCCATCATGGGAACGCTAAAAGCTGCGAAACCCGCCGCCATTCCCGCCAGACGCTTGCGTGCGCCGGAACAAAGCGGCAACGAGACGGCCGCAAATGTCAACGCCACGAATCCGTAGCTGATCTTTAGAAACAGCAGCAGTGCGCAGGCCAGCCCGCTGGAGAAACCGCCCAGGAAACGTCGCTTGCGCGTGCTGGCGTCCTGCGGAAGGAAGGACTCGAGCATGACCAGAGCCGTCAAGGCATAACCATAGCGGTTGTGCCTCATGGAAAAAGCGGCTTCAGAGAAATGGCGGCCGAGCGGAAACGGGGCGGCTGCGAGGAGCGCCAGGAAAAGGCAGGCGACGAAAAACGGCGCGGGCCTCATGCGCGATCGAAGCAGGAAAAAGGCCCAGAAACTGATCAGCGAGGTCGCGAGGGCGCTGCCGTACCCTAAGCCGCGCGCGTCGCCGCCCGCCAGCCAAAGTCCCGTCGCATGCAAGAGGTAATAGGCTGGACCCATCTGACTGTAAAAGTCCACTCCGGGCCGTTGCCCATGGAGAACGCGCCAGCCGCCGTCCAGCGACACGAAGATATCGTGACCGAAGACCTGCAGAACCGGGACTCCGACGATGGCCACAGCAAGACAAACCAGAAGTAGCAACACAGCCAACACTCGATGGCGCAGGCGGTTGGCATCGCGGGACCCGGCCCACCACGACACCAAGCCATCGAAGGAGACTGGTTTGAAGTCGCGTCGGTCATGCAGCCGTTCGATTAGCATGTAAGCCGTATCAATTCCAGGGCCGACGCATCGTGACCTGGGTTTCCATTTCGCCTCTTGGCTGAAGACAAATATACTGTCGGCCGCTTCCGCTCGCAATCTTTTTTGCATCGGTTCCAGGGCCAAAGACGCGGGCATGCCCAGCCGGGCGGATCGGGCAATGAGGACGCGGAGCGGAACGCTGGAGAGCGCGACGGGCACTGGCGCCGAATGGATTAGTTTTGTCCTCGAACACGTGGCCGGAGGGCAGATGATGCTCACCATCGAACCCAACCAAACAATCCGGATTGCCTGAAACACGGGCATTGGCCAGGTCCGGTGATGGCGAGGCTGGCGGGTCGCGAATTGAGTTTTGAGGCCTGCGAGAAAGCGTATACTCGTTCCGTTTGGGTAGCCGTGCTTGCGGAGGCCTCGCTGCGAGGTTGTTTAGCCAAGCCGGGGGTCCGGCGTTCGGCCGGCAGACGGGAATATCTCCGGAGGGACTGAATGAAGTTAGGGACCACATTCATTGGCGCGGCAGCAGTTCTGCTCATTTGCGGCGCCGCAGCAGCTCAACAAAACGGAACGGCGGCTGCGAGCCGGATCGTAGCAACCCTTGACACGGAACAAACCGCGGCGCCCATCTCGCAGTACGAGCGGGGCATGTTCATCGAGCACATCGGCTCGCTCATCTATCGCAGCCTCTGGTCCGAGATGCTCGACGACCGCAAGTTCTACTTCGCGATTAATTCGAAGCCGGACGACATCACCAACCGTGCAGGCGGATTCCGCGGCATGATGTTGCGCAAGTGGCGTCCTGTTGGCCCCGATGACGTCGTGGTGATGGACAAGGACCATCCCTTCGCCGGCGATCAGAGCCCGCGCATCGCGCTCGACGCCTCCACACCCCACGGCATCCGTCAATCCGGCCTTGCTCTGGTGAAGGGCAAGCAGTACACCGGCCACATCTGACCTGCGCGGCACGCCCGGCGCCAAAGTGCAAGTGGCGCTCATCTGGGGCGACGGCAAAAACGATCGCCAGACGGTGCACGCCGGCCCTCTTGCCACGGCCTATAAATCCTTTCCGTTCACCTTCACTGCCCAGGCCGACACCGAAGACGGCGCTCTCGAAATCACCGGCACAGGCAGCGGCGCCTTCCACATCGGCGCCGTCTCGCTGATGCCCGCTGACAACGTGCAGGGCTTCCGTCCCGACACCATCGCGCTTCTGAGACAACTTCACTCCGGCTTCTGGCGTCTGCCCGGCGGAAATTTCATCTCCGATTTCAGTTGGTACGACTCGGTCGGCGACCGCGACAAGCGTCCGCCGGTCTTCGACTACGCCTGGAACGCCATGCAGACGAACGACGTCGGCATGGACGAATTCATGACCCTCTGCAAGCTCATCGGCGCTGAGCCCTACATCACGGTCAACGCCGGCTTCGGCGACGCGCACTCGGCCGCCGAAGAAGTCGAGTACATGAACGGCTCCACGAACACGCGCCTCGGCGCCATGCGCGCGCGCAACGGCCATCCCGAGCCTTACCACGTCAAGTTCTGGGACATCGGCAACGAGCCCTACGGCGCCTGGCAACTGGGCCGCACCGATCTCAAGTACTACGTCCTCAAGCACAATGAATTCGCAAAAGCGATGCGCGCAGCCGACCCGTCGATCACTCTGCTCGCATCGGGTTCAATGCTGGAGGACATGAACCTGCGAGGCGAGGCACGCGTTAAATATGCCGGCAACCTGAAGGCGCTGGAAGGCACGGATGAAGACTGGACCGGCGGCCTTCTCGAGCACTGCTGGGGCAACTTCGACGGCATTACGGAGCACTGGTACGCGCAGCCAGGCAGGCGCTTCGATCTCGAGCGCGCAAGAAATCTCCCGCTCGATGCACCCACCGACGCTGGCTATGACAAGGTCGACCAGACACCGCTCGAGTGGGCGCGTTATCCAGCCGATATCGTGCACCTGAAAGCCCAGGAGTGGCAGGGATACCAGCAGCGCTTCCCGGCCATGCTCGACAAGAAGATCTTTCTCTCCATCGACGAGTACGCCTACTTCGGCGGCGGCTTCGGTCGAGGCGTCGAATCTCAAACTCGCCCTTGCCTACGCCATGGTGTTCAACGAAATGCTCCGCCACACCGATTTCCTGAGCATGTCGGCGTTCACCATGGGCGTCTCCACGCTCGACTACAACCCCACCGCTGCAACCCTTAACACCACTGGCCTCCTCTTCAAGATGTATGGCGATCACTTCGTGCCCGGCTCCATCCCAGTCGCCGCTCTCCGGCAACTCGCCTCAACCGGCGCCGCAGTATCCCATCGGCGGCGACCAGCCGAAAACAAACTCAGGCAGCCCGACCTATCCGCTCGACATGTTCGCTGCGCTCACTCCAGACCGCAAGTTCCTGACTCTCGCCGTCGTGAATGCGACGGAATCGGAACAGAAGTTCGATCTGAACGTCAACGGCGCACGCCTGGCCGGCAATGCGACGCTGTGGCAGATGACCGGGAAAGATCTCGATGCCGCCAACCACGTGGGCCAGACAGCCGCAGGTCGAAGTGAAAGAAATCGCGATCGGCGAGGCCCCGCAGAGCTCGTCCGTTGCGCCGATCAGCGTCGACATCTATCGCTTTCCCGTCGTGCAGGCCGCGCAATAACGATCCGCGGCCTGCCATTCTGATTCTGCCGTGCCGCCGATGCAACAACCACAATGCTGATGCGACTTTGAGGTGAGGAGATCATGATGGGACAGAGGAACCTCGTTATATTTGCCGTTCTCGTTTCCGCTGGCGATCGCCAACGTCGGGCCGATTTTTGCGCAGGTGCAGACTGAAGTGCCTCCGGTCGTTCCCGGCGCGAAGCCGGTGACCGTGGAGCACATCAAGTTCATGGAGCTTCGCTGGAGGGCAACCTGGAAGGCGAAGCCGTCGACCGCGACGTGATCGTCTTCCTGCCGCCCAGCTACAACAACGACAAGCATCGCCGCTATCCCGTCGTGTACGCGCTGCATGGATATTCCATTGGCGCCGAGCAATGGACGCACGAAATCCATGTGCCGCAGACCATCGAAGGCGCTTTCGCCCAGGGCGCGAAAGAAATGATCGTCGTTCTGCCCGATTCGAAGACGGCGTACAACGGTTCGATGTATTCGAGTTCGGTGACCACGGGCGACTTCGAACAATTCATCGCCCACGATGTGGTCGCCTACATCGACGCTCATTACCGCACCATTCCCAATCGCATGAGCCGCGGCCTGGTTGGCCACTCCATGGGAGGCTACGGCGCGGCCCGCATCGGCATGAAGCATCCCGATGTGTTCGGCAGCCTATACATCATGAGCCCGTGTTGCCTGTCGGCCGCGGCCCGCCGGACCGCCCAACCCGGAGAACTTGAAAAGAGTCTTGAGGCGGTGAAGACGCCGGCCGACTCAGCCGCCCTGCCGTTCTTCGCCCGGGCTCAGCTTGCTTCGGCAGCGGCCTGGTCGCCCGATCCGAAGAATCCCCCGCTCTATCTCGACCTTCCGATGAAAGACGGCGCTCCTCAGCCGGATGTCCTCGCCAAATGGGCGGCCAACGCGCCGTTGGCTTTCATCGACCAGTACATCGGCAATCTGCGCCAGTATCGCGCCATCGCCATCGATGTGGGTGACCAGGACGGCTTGCGGGTCGATACCCGCAAGCTGCACGACGTTCTCGATAAGTATGGAATCGCGAACAGCTTTGAAGTGTACCACGGCACGCATACCAGCGCGGTGGCCGATCGGTTCCAGAATCATGTGCTGCCATTCTTCAGCCAGAATCTCTGCTTCCAGTCGGTTTGCCGGTAGCGATTGAGTCGATTTGGACCACAGCCATTTCCGGTTTCTCTTCCCGCGCCTCACGGCTTGCGAATTGCTGGCCACCAGCGTCTCGCCCGCTGCATCCTCTGCCGGCCTGGTTCCAGGTCAATGTGGCCGTTGAGCGGAGCGAATGGAAACGAGCGTTGCTGCGCGCGTCTGAACACTCAATCAGGAGTTTCACCTGACCAGAAAGATTTGCATTCGCTGCTGCAAAACGGGTGTATCATTCCGTGCAGTTACCAGCTTTGAAGCAGACCCGCGGCGAAACGCGTGCATTCCCGGCGGATTTCGGCCCAATGTCGTGAGCGAGGTCACCTGTTCGCAGACCGGTTCGGCTTCGAACAGGAAACTGCGTCGCACACTCTTCCCCGGTGCGGGTGAGGAGACAGCGGTGATGAAAGTCCTTGGTTCCATCCTATTTCCAACCGATCTTTTGTTGAGCCGCCTGGCGGCAGGCCAGGCCGTCCCTGGCAGCCTGGATGACCAAATGATCGCAGCCTCCGGCAATGACGAAACGGTAACAAGCGCGAAGCGTTGAGCTTCGCGCATGGAGGCAGTCATGAGATCGTCTTTGTTAGTAGCTCTTCTTCTTGGGCTGGGCTTGGCGGCCGTGAGTTCCCCGGCCGGGGCGCAACAGGTTGCAGCCTGCGGTTGCTACTGCGGAAAGGTGATCCGTCCTCCTTGCAGCGACAATGCATGCAAGCAGGCCTGCGGCTGGAGAGCACCTTCAACGGGCGGAAACCAACCCTCTTATGACCCCAACGCCGCGGCCGCAGCGGCAGCCGCGGCTGAAGCTGAGCGGCAACGCGAGATTGAAGCCGAGAAGCAGCGCCAGCGCGAGGCTGAAGAGCAGCGGCTGCGTGAGGAAGAAGAAGCTAAACAACGGCAGGCCGAGTTCGAGCGCAAGAAGCAGGAAACCCTGAATAGCATGAAGGGAATCGCCGAAGGCGAACTTGGTCTTAAGGGCCTTGGGGACACTAGCGACTCTGGTCTTAAGGGCCTTGGGGACACTGATGACCATGGTCTCAAGGGCACCTCTAGCCCGCCTCCTCCGTCCGGCTGCCAATGGGGCGACCAGGATGTCTCCGTAGTCGACCTGCGCTGTCTAGGCCTAGACCCTGATAAGCCCATTGTTATCGACCCTCATGTTGTTCGCGGTCAGGAACGCGTCTTTGCCGCGCAGATCGATCCGGCCATCTTTGAGGATGTCAACTACAAGAAAGCCATGGAGGCGGAGATGCATTTCGATCTCGCCTCTTCTGCCGCCGCTGTCCAGTACTTCAAGCGGGCGCTGCTCGATCATCCCAACGATCCGCTGGTGCGCAACGCCCTGCTGCTGGCGCAGGACATTCTGGCAGAGCGGACGCAGCGCCAACAGCAAGCCGACGAGCAATCCGAGCTGGGGGTGCTTCACACCCTGGTGGCCTTGACGAACGGCGATCTGGATGCGGCTAGTGAGTACGTGAAACATGCCGAAGAGCTCGCTCCCGCGAATCAAGATATCCATGATCTGGCCCTGTCAATTAGTGTCATGTCATCAAACTTCAAGAACGCCTCTCCCAGCCAAGATTTAGGGAACGTGGAGAAGCTGGTCGGAAATGCTTATCTTGCGGAAGGATTGGGATACTATCGTACCGAAATCAGGTTCATGGAGAAGGCCAAGCAACTGGACCAGAACGACGCCTACGTCGGTGCTATGCTGGCGCGAGCCCGCTATCTGTCTTCCAAGTACCCCGACCTTGCTCCGCCAAGCGCCACGCCTAAGTAAGGCACACCGAAACAAGGAGAAAGAACCATGAAGATAAGAGCGGTTTTCGGGCTCCTGCTTCTTTCGTCGTTGTGTGCAATCGTCGTTCCTGCGCAGACGCAGACGACCAAGCCTGGTGCCGCATCTCCTCAGCAGACAGCCGATGCAGCAGCGCGCAAGCAGCTTGCGGTATACATGACGGACTTCCGCAGCCATCCGGAAGATAGCGAGCTGCGCGATAAGATCATCGATCTGGCCAAGACCTTGAAGCCGGCACCAGCGGTTCCGCGGGCTGCGCAAGTCGACTTCGCCACAGCCACAGCACAACTGGATCATGCATCGACCGCGGAAGGGTTCAAGGCCGCGGCCAGCCTCTTCGACCAGGTTACGGCGCAGGCTCCCTGGTGGGCAGCCGCTTACTTGAACGCCGCAAAGGCCTATGCGAAGGCCGCCGACTTAGAAAGCGCCAAACGCTCTCTTGCTCTCTTTATGGAAGCCGTTCGGCCAGGCGTGGACACCACTGATGCCGAATCCCTGCAACGGGATATTGAGCAGCAGCAAGCCGCGAAGGAGGAACAGGCCAGACAGGAGCAAGCCGCGAAAGAGGAACAGGCCAGACGGGAGCAAGCCGCAAGGGAGGAACAGGCTAGGCAGCAACAGATGCAGCAGTTTCAGCAGGCGGTTGCGACGTATCGGCAATCGCCCTCCGATGACACCGCCGGGAAGGTCATCCAGATGGCTGCGGCGATGAATCAAATGCCACCGATTTCTGAGGAGGCGCGGCAACACTTTGTGCGCGGCACAACTCTCTTCAAGGACGCCAAGACTCAGGGCGATTACAAGCAGGTCGTCGATGAACTCATACAGGCAGTCCATCTTGCCCCTTGGTGGCCAGAAGCGCGTTATGACTATGCGCTGGCAGTGGAAGCGTGGGGCGACTTTGATGGTGCCATTGATAACATGAAGCTTTACCTTCTGTTCAAGCTTTCCGACGCCGACGCGAGGGCGGCTCAGGATAAAATCTACGAGATCGATGCAAAGGAGGAACTGCAAAGAAAACACGAGGAAGAGATGGTCGCCAAGTACGGCGGCGGGCGCGGCAGCGGCTGCGATTTCGACTGTCTGTTTCGTTACGGGGCTGTCGTCCAGAATATGGCGTTCGACGCCAGCGGCAATGAGCGCGCCATATCTCTAAGGATAAGTACTAAGAAAGAGAACGGACTCTTGCACAACTACCTCTCGGTCTACGACATTACCTCACACAACGACACCTTCGGGCAAGAATTCGATGCCAATTGGACAGGCACTAAGTCCTTCTGGCTGGATGACCGCGGCCCCTACAGGGATTGGATGACGCTTACCGTGACTCCCTACGGCGATGGGGACGCCAACATAACCATCGCGCCAGGGAACAACGCCTCGGCCTCTATCAGAACAAGCCTCGCTTCTTTGCTCAAGGAACGCGCAAGTCAGGCCGTATATGCTGGCACAACAAAGACCATAGGAAGCAGGAAGTTCTATGTTCTCGGCCAGGCAACTGCAGTGGGAAGCCTACTGTTCTTCCCCCTGGAGATAAAAGGCCTGCTCGAGAAAGGCTCAGTGCAAGATCTGATGCCCATGCTTGTGGCCAACGTCAACTACCGGCGTGGTGACCAGAATGTGAACTTTAACAACCCGGACCTCGGTGATGTCGACGGCACGCATTACCACCTGGAATTCTCTGGAGGTTACTGGCAACCCGAAGTCGGCCGAGGTGAAGATCACTAAGTCTGGAGTGGTGGCACACCATATATTGCACAGCGGAGGGTGTGGTTTTTCCGGAACACGCAATACCGAGGAGAAGGAAACCATGAAGACGAGAACGATTTTTACGGGACTTATGCTTCTTCCGCTGTTCTGCGCAGTCGCCGTTCCGGCGCGGGCGCAGACAAGCGATGCCGATTTTCAGCAGGCAGTTGCGGCGTATCAGCAATTGCCCTCCGACGCCACAGCCGAGAAGGTTGTCCGGATGGCCGCGGCGATGGACCAGTTGCCGCCGATTCCCGAGGAGGCGCGGAGGCATTTCGTGCGCGGCACGGCGCTCTTCAAAGATGCCAAATCCTCGGACGACTACAAGCAGGTCGTCGATGAATTCGCGCAGGCAGTTCATCTTGCCCCCTGGTGGCCGGAAGCGCGCTACAACCTTGCGCTGGCACAGGAAGCAGTAGGGGACTACAACTCAGCCGTATCGAATGCGAAGCTCTACCTCCTGTTCAAGCTCTCCGAGGCTGACGCGAGGACTGCTCAGGACAAAATCTATGCCCTTGAGGCCGAGCAGGAGAAAGCCGCCAGACAACCCAGCCCAGCAGTGGTCGCGGCCCAGCAGCAACAGGACAGGTACGCAAACTGGCTCAAGGGTCTGGACGGAGCGAGGTTTGTATATTCCGTGAATCAGATAGAAGGCGGCGAACAGCATGTGGTGAAGTTTGTCATTGAAATAAGAGGGAATCAAGCGATCAGGAGCGTCATTGATAACGGAAATGTAATGGGGACAGGGTCCATTTTCGACATTCAAGGAACCATGTTCACTGAACATTGCCGCCCCGAAGAAGTAAGGCTCGGCTGCCGGGATGCAACCAATACCATCAGTGAAAGCGGCGCCTCAATTACGAGATTCAATCCCACCTATAATGTTACAGACGTTTATACCCGGCAGTAACGATGGTGTCGAGCACGACGAAAAGAGGAGCCATTTAGACGGCGGTCATGGCTTGGCGGCCGCCTTCTCCAACAAGGCTTTGACATCGGCGTGTTTTTCTGCCGTTGCCACATCGAGAGCGGTCTTGCCGTCCTTATCCTTGGTATGGACATTGGCGCCCTTGGCGAGCAGCGCCTGCACCACCTCAAGGCAGCCCTTGTAGGCGGCATCCATTAGCGCGGTCTCGCCTTCGTTCGTCCTGGCATTGACGTCAGCCCCCCTCTCGAGCAGCGCCTGGAGCACATCAATGTAGCAGTTATTCGCGGCATCCATCAGTGCAGTCCCGCCATCGGTCATTCTGGCATTCACGTTAGCCCCCCTGGCGAGCAGCGCCTGCACCACACCGAGGTCCCCGCTATCGGCGCCATACATCAGCGCGGTCCAGCCTCTTTTATCCTGGACATTGACCTCGGCCCCCTTGGCGAGCAATGCCTGCACCACCTCAGGGCGGCCCTTGTAGGCGGCTATCATCAGCGCGGTCCCGCCATCCTTCTTCTTCGCGTTGACGTTGGCTCCCTTGGCAAGCAGCACCTGCACCACATCAGCGTGGCCTTCTTCTGAGGCCATGATCAGCGGGGTCGTGCCATCGTCCTCGGTGGTCCTGGCATTGACGTTGGCTCCCTTGGCAAGCAGCGCCTGCAGAATATCGAGTTCGCCTTCTTCTGAGGCCATCATCAGCGGGATAAATCCATTTTTCGCGTGGCCATCGACCTCGACCTTATTGGCAAGCAGCACCTGCACCACATCGAAGTGGTTGCCAACGCAGGCCGCATACAGTGGGGTCCAGCCATGGTCGCCCTCGGCGTTCACATCGGCCCCGGCCGCGAGCAGCGCCTTGACATGGGGCAAATCGCCCTTGTACGCAGCATCGATGAGATCTTGCGTTTGCGCGTTGGCCCGCGAGCCTGCCAAAACGCAAGCCAATGCTGCCAATATGCCCAGCATCAACCAGCGCTTCCGCAAGGCTGGCACTCTCAATGAAGCCATGGAACTCCTCCAAGCGGGAAACGCAGGGAGTGTAGCAGAAACCCGGCAGGTTGGCTGTGATATCCCGGCGCAGCGGGCTATTCGCCAGGTTTCCGCGCATGCTATGCGGCTGCTCAGCGGATCCTCCTGACCATTACAGCAGTTTCGGAAATCGTGTAGCTGCATTCACGAAAGCCAAGTCGGCGCGACCACCCCGGGGTCCCCAACGACGGCTTTCTGTCGTTGGGGTGGGAGCAGCAGGGAGCGACGACCCTCGCAAACGCTTTGACCGGACACAGTATTTCCGAAACTGCTTTAGTACCAATACTTGAGCTCGGGCCAGTCGGCGGCAAAGGTGCGCTTGCGGCCGCGCAGCCAGAAGTAGTGAAGACGTTCGCGGTCCATGATCCAGGGCGCGTCAAAGGGCCCCAGGTCGATGACCTCCGCGTAGGCGCCGGCGTAGTCTTTCGCGTCCTTGCCAAGGGTAAGCACAGATTCGCCCGTGTAGTTGTTCCATCCCCAGTAGAAGTAGTTCTGATGGCCGCTGATGGCGGTGGGAAGGCCGTATTTGGGGCCGAGAATGTTCACCGCGCTGGCTTCGCCGTAGTTAGAGCAGAAGATGCCGGTGCGGGCGCGGATGTCGGGCGGAAGGGCGTTGTAGCGTGAGGCAAACCCTTCCACCATCTGCGGCCAGCCGAAGCGGTCAGAGAGGATTTGCGGCAGAGGCCCGTAGAATTTGTCGAAATTGACGCTGTCGGGATCAAAACGGCCGGCGTAAGCGTTGTACTTGCCCGGCGGCAGGATGGTCAGCACCACGGGACCCGTGGCGAAGCAAAGCACGCCGGCAAGGTTCACCGTGCAGGCGATGAGTGGCCAACTGCGGCGCGTAATCTGCCCGAAGGCCACGGCTCCGGCTGCGAAGACCACCGGATAGATGGGCGCCGGATAGTAATTCTTGGCGTGCATGGCCATCATCATGGCAAGGAGCAGCAAACAAGTGAACCCAACAAAGCGCCATGGACGCGCTCTGCGGGCAAAGATGAGCCATACCAGGCCGCCGATCCAGATTGGCGCGTTGACGATGAGCAGCACTTTCACCTGCTGCACAAGAAACTCGATCGGTGGCAGTTTCACGTTCTTGTCGGAGTGGGCGACGTTGTTCAGGAACTCATATGTGGGGAACTGATGCGCCCACTGCCAGACCAAGTTAGGCAGCGCCAGCAGCAGCAGCAGCGCAACTCCGGCGGCACAGCCTTTCGACCACAGGATGCGCCGCTGAGGGCTCAGCAGCAACCCGGCCACGACGCCACCAGGAAGAAGACGATCGTGTCCTTGTTTTCGATTCCCAGTCCGGCCAGCAGCCCGAAGAGCATCCATGCGCGAGGCCGCTGGCCGGGCCTTCGGCGATGCGCAGCACAACCAGTAGTGCGCCCATCCAGAAGCCGGCTCGAAAGCGTTCATCTGACAGAAAGTTGGTGTGCCCAGGAATCACAGGAGCGGCAAGCACGGCCATCATGGCCAACACTTGCGCGCTGCGCCGGCCGCCCAGTTGCCACGCCAGCAGGCCGGTCAAGCCAACGGTTACGCCGCCGGCGGCAAAGCTGAAGATGCGAATGCCGGTCGGCGAAAGACCGAAAATCGTTTCGGCAAGACGCGCCTGCAGGGCCACCAGTGGAGGCTGATCCACGTAGCCCCAGGCCAGATGATGGCCGCAAACCAGAAAGTAGAGCTCGTCGCGGAAGAAGCCGTAGCCGAGATGCGATCCCCAGAGCGAGCTGACGAAATGGACCAGAAATGTCAATGCGGCAAACAGCCCGGCCAGCAGCAGGGCAGCGCGCAGCGGCGTTCGCTCGGGAATGGCCGAAGGAGTTTGCGGCAACGTTGCGGCCCCCTCGCCGTCAGTCCGGGCGATTGGTTGCGCTTGCGGTGGGGACGGTTTCATCAATTCCTTCGCTGTTTTCTCGATGCCAGTGCGCTTCGCATTCAATGAGCGCAAGCGGGATTTTCGCTATCGATACGGCCCTGAGAATGTTTGCCAACTGAAGGCAATCATATATTGGCGAGAACGCGGGATAAATGATCCGGTCCGTTGCCGCCAGCCGACAGGAGGAATCGATTTCAGACAAGGCGATCCTGCGATGGACTGTGCGGAACTACCTTTTGTCCGCACACTGCAGCATTGTCGCGTGCTCCGCTGAGGGAGCCGCCCTCTGCTAGGGGAACTTCACGTCCAGCGCGTAGATCTCTTCGGTGCTGATGTCGCGCAGGGCGTAAATGGAGCCGTCGGGGCCGACGCCGGTCCAGATGCCGACGTCCCAGACCAGAGTGTTGCCGCTCCCCATGTCCACGATGGTCTCGATTTTTCGATCGGCCAGGCAAACCCGTTGTTCCGGGGCCTTCTTCGGCACTTGCGCATGGAAATAGACGCACCTCCCATCCTCGCTCCACTCCGGATACTGGGCCACCCCGGCTGCCTTGATCAGCTCCTGCCAGGCGTGGCGGTTGAAGTCGTAGAGCATCAAGGGCCAGTCGTGGTGCGTCAAGCGAGGATCCTGGGGAGGAATCGCGAGCAGGTAGCGTCCGTCGGGCGACCAGCGAGGCGAGTAGAGGCCTTTTGAGCCCGGCACCTCGGTGGTTTGACGGCTGCGAAGATTCACGATATGGAGAGAAGTTTTGCCGGTGGTCGCGTCGGCCCAGCTAGGTCCGTAGGCGAGTGCGTCGCCGGCGGGCGACCAGGTGGGCTCCCACGCCTCGGAATCTCCCAATGTCAGCGGTTCCGGTTGCCCTCCGTCGACAGCAACCACGTCGATCTGGTAGTGCGACCCCGGGTTGCGGCCGCAGAAGGCAATCTCGGTGCCGTCGGGCGAGAAATGGGGAAAGGCGGCCTGCATGGGCGCGAAAGTGAGCTGGCGAGGCTCCGTGCCGTCGCTGCGGGCGTACCAGAGCATGCCTTCCGGGTAGGAAACCCAGGCGATGTGCTGCCCGTCGCGAGTGAAGGTGAGAAACTGGCCCGAAACTCCCGGGAGAAAAGGCTGCATTGACTTCGTTTTCGGGTCGTAACGCGCGAGCTCGCCGCGCAGCGTGGTGCCGATGAAAAAGACTTTTTTGCCGTCTTTGCTGGGCAAGGGCCGGGTCGCGGCGATCAGATCCGGGGTGAGCTGGACGGGGGCATGGCTGATGCGATGCCACCAGTTGCCCGCCTCGCGCATCGCCCAGAGCGCAGTGACACCGTCTCTGGTGGCCTGAAACACGTAGTACTTGCCGTCGGCGGTCCAACTGCCGCAGCAGTCGCTGGGCTGTCGGGTGAAACCGGGCAGCAGGCGGCGAAGATGGGTGCCGTCCGTTCGTACTTCCCAAAGAAGAGCTCGTGTTTAGGCCGTTGTCAGTGATGCTGAAGCGGAGAAAACGCCGGTCCGGCGAGAGCCGTATCCAGAAGGGATTGCCGGCCACGGTAACCAGCTTCCGCGGATGATTGCCGTCCGCGTCGGCGGCAAAGATGGATCCGTAGGAGCTTAAGTAGAGGGTCGCGCCGTCGGGCGACCATGCGGCATCGAAGGCCAGCATGTTACCGAGGCGGCGCGGCTGGCCGCCAGGAAGGGGCAGGTTCCAAAGGCCGCGGTGGTAAACGAGAATGGGCGGCCCCGCGACCAGCAGCTCGGGACGGTTGGGCGCGATATCGTGCAGGCCGTCAAACCAGGAGGGCGCGCCCACCGGAGCGGAATCCCCGCCCTCGATGGCAACCTGGCCAAGCGCCAGCTGCTCATTCTGATTCTCCTGGAAGTAAATCCGCGTACCGTCGGTGAGGAGCCTGAAGGTGGTATTAAAGGGCGATGCGCTGAGTGTCCGGTTGGTGTCGTGGGTCAGTTGCGTGGTTCCTGTCACCTGGGGCGGGGGCAGCGTGGGGCGCAGCATCCAGGCGCCGGCCAGCACCACAGCCGCGGCGGACAGCCACACCCAAACGGGAATTCTTTTCGCGGCTCTGGCCGCCAGCAGCACAGCTGCGGCCCGAGCGCCCGAAGCCACACCCATGCGTCCCGTCTCTGTGTCCCGCTTCAGCCGCTTCAGATCCGCGCGCATTTCGGAGGCATGCTGGTAGCGCAGATCGCGATCCTTCTCCAGCGCTTTATGGATGATGTCTTCGAAACTCAGGGGAAGATTCGGATTCAGCCGCGTTGGCGCCACCGGCGCCCGATTTAGAATCGCTTCGTAGATCAGTGCCGTGCTTTCTCCCTGGAACGGCCGCGCGCCGGTCAGCATCTCGTACAGCACCACCCCGAACGAGAACAGGTCGCTGCGAGTATCCACTTCCTTGCCCTGCACCTGCTCCGGCGACATGTACGACACCGTCCCCATGGGCGAGCCTGGACTGGTGAGCTGCTCCGCGATTGCCTTCGCCGCATCGCCGTGGGCCTTGGCGTCGACCACCTTGGCCAGCCCAAAATCCAGGATTTTCGCATGTCCCCGGCGGGTGATGAAGATATTCGGCGGCTTGATGTCGCGATGCACGATGCCCGCCGTGTGCGCGGCATCCAGGGCATCGGCGACTTCAATGGCCAGCGTCAGCGCGGTTTCCAGTTCCAGCGGTTTCTGCGCCATGCGCTGCCGCAGCGTCATTCCCTCCATGAACTCCATGGCGATGAAGACGTGGCCGTCCTGCTCGCCGATTTCGTGAATTGTGCAGATGTTGGGATGGTTGAGCACCGCCAGCGCGCGCGCCTCGCGCCGGAACCGCGACACGCGTTCGGCGTCGCCGGCCAGGTTCGGGCGTAGCACCTTTACGGCCACGTCGCGGTGCAGATCCGTATCGATGGCGCGAAACACCTCGCCCATGCCGCCATGCCCGAGCGGCTCAACAATCGAGTAGCGCCCCAGCCGCGTTCCCTTCGGTAATCCCTGGTTCGCCGCGCCATCGGCAGAGTGATCGCCGGGCGCGAAAGCTGGCTCGGACAGAAACCCCTGCAGCCGGTCGTTTTCCTTGAGCAGCTCCCCCACCATCTTGCGCAAGGCTGGCTGTCCCTGGCACATCCGATCCAGGAAGGCACACCGCTGCTCCGGAGGCAGATCGAGAGCCTCGCCGAAAAGCTGCTCCGCTGCCTGGTCCTGGTTGCTCATCGCGCAAGTCCTGGCAGGAATCTCGATGGTGCGTTGACTTGGCTTTCAGAGTACCATGTCCCTCGTGAGGGCAGCGATGGAATCAGCCCCGGGCGCGCCTAAGCGTACTTAGTTTATTGAGGGAATGAAGGCAGAGCTTGCGGGTAACGCATGGGCTGAAGCTCGCTAGCTGAGCTACCGGACGAGCCCGCAACCATTGAAATCTAGGGAAACTTCACGTCGAGGGCGTTGATTTCCTGGGTGGGGTTGCCGTCTCGCGCGCGAAGGCGCAACTCTCAATGCCTATTTCCGCTCCAGCGTCAGCGCGTAGATGGCTGAAATACTCGCGTCGCGCAACAGGAGAGGATTGTCGTCCGGGTCGAGCCCTGACCAAACATTCAGGAATCCGGCGTCTTTGAAGCCTTTCAGGTCGACCAGCTTTTCAACCCTTCCGCCGCTAACCGGGATTCGATGGATCCCTGGGTCTTTGCTTGGAAACATATAGAAATCATTGCTGCTCTCGAAGTAAATAAAGCGGCCATCGTGCGACCATGTGGGGTAACCAATTGCGCCCAGCTTCAAGTTCAGCAGAGACCATCGATTCGTTCGCAGGTCAAAAAGGGCCAGATCGTCCATATCTAAACTTGCCAGAGCGAGGATATAGCGGCCGTCGGGCGACCACCGCGGCGACCAGCAATCCTTGGGACAAGGAGGAAGGTCGGTAATTTTCCTTGTATCCATCTCCAAAATACGTATCTGCGCTCCCACATGCGCAAACTTCCCCACCTGGTCCTGCTCGAAAACAACCTTCTTCCCGTCCGGCGACCAACTTGGATCAACTTCGATCTCTTTGTCGCCGGGCAACAAACGCGTTGGCTCGCCGCCATGGCTGGATACGGTATACATCACGTGCGGATCGGATCTCGACATGTCGGAAAACAAGATCTGCGTGCCGTCAGGAGACCACCATGGGTTCACAGGATGCATGGGAGGGTTGGTCAACTGCTGCAGCTCGCTGCCGTCGCGATTGGCTCGCCACATCGTCCCCTCGGGGTAGGTGACATAGACCAAAGACTTTCCGTCCCTGGAAAAGGCAACATACTCGGCTGAGATTCCTCCCAGGTAAGGCAACAGTTTTTTGGATTTGGCGTCATAGCCAACGAGCTCAGCTCTCGGAGCGGCACCGGTGGAATAGAGCGTCTTCCCATCCCTCGAGACAATGGGATAAGCCCAGAGCATCGGTCCGTCGGTCAGCTGCGCTGGTTCGCGATTTGAGCGATGCAGCCAGCTCCGGCGCTCATCTAAGTCCCATATCTGCACCCAGCCACCGAGGGCGGTGGTCGCATACCACGAACCTCCCGCAGTAAACAAAAAGAAATCGCCGTCCGGTGTCCAACGTCCGCAGCACATAAAGTACTTTGGGTTCGAGGTGTGCCAGCCGGGCAAAATCTCGTGCGGGTTCTTTCCCTCTGCCGTAATCTCCCAGTACCGGCCGCTGCGGACAAATCTGATTTTGCTTCCATCCGGCGACCATGCCAGGCCATTTACATTAAGCTCCGCGCCGGCGGGCGCTGGTGAAGCGAGCAATAGTCGAGGGTCTCCGCCGTCGGTCGGCATCGTGTACAGATCACCGTGCGCTGTTCCATACAGCACTGTTTTGCCGTCGGGAGAGAAGGTTGCATCATCGCCCTTGGCCAGAAAGCGCGCTCCGCCGCCGTGAGCGTCAACCACCCATAGATTCTGCGTCGCCAGTGGAACCCAATTACTCCTGACCAGGAAACTAGTTCCATCCGGAGACACATCCTGGATCAGCGGGAAGTCGTTGGGAGAATCCTTGGATGTGGGCAGGTCGATGGAAAGAGGAGTGACTCGCCCGCCGGAAACCGGCACCGCTCCATGGCCCAGGGCCCACGGATATTGAAATAAAGGCTGACTCCATCCGTTCCGGCTGCATCGTTCGGTAGACCGTCGTTTGTGAGTTGCGTGTAGGAGCTAACCCGGAGCGCCGGCAACGGGCGGCTCAGGTACCAGGTCGCTGCTGCTGCGCTAAGGAGCGCAAAACCCGCGGCGAGCGCAATCCACTTCCTGTTGCGAGCTGCCGGAGCGGGCGCAGCGGAGGCGGCAGGGGCGGCGATGCGGCCTGCGGCGGACGGGGTGACTTGAGAGACGGCGGGGGGCTTTGACTCCGTGTCGCGCTTCAGCCGCTTCAGGTCCGCGCGCATGTCGGCGGCGTGCTGGTAGCGCAGATCGCGATCCTTCTCCAGCGCTTTATGGATGATGTCTTCGAGACTCACGGGTAACTTCGGATTCAGCCGCGTGGGCGCCACCGGCGCCCGATTCAGAATCGCTTCGTAGATCAGCGCCGTGCTTTCTCCCTGGAACGGCCGCGCACCGGTCAGCATTTCGTACAGCACTATGCCAAACGCGAACAGGTCGCTGCGTGTGTCCACTTCCTTTCCGCGGACCTGCTCCGGCGACATATAGGAGACGGTCCCCATCGCCAATCCGGGACTGGTGAGTTGCTCCGGCGATGGCGTCGCCGCATCGCCGCGGGCCTTGGCATGATCCACCTTGGCCAGCCCGAAATCCAGAATCTTCGCGTGGCCCCGGCGGGTGACGAAGATGTTGGCGGGCTTGATGTCGCGATGCACGATGCCCGCCGTGTGCGCCGCATCCAGTGCATCGGCAATTTCAATGGCCAGCGTCAGCGCAGTTTCGAGGTCCAGAGGCGTCTGCGCCATGCGCTGCCGCAGCGTCATTCCCTCCATCAACTCCATGGCGATGAACACCCGGCCGTCCTGCTCGCCAATCTCGTAAATGGTGCAGATGTTGGGGTGGTTGAGCACCGCCAGGGCGCGCGCCTCACGCCGGAACCGCGACACGCGCTCGGCGTCGCCGGCCAGGTCAGGACGCAGCACCTTTACCGCCACGTCGCGGTGCAGGTCGGTATCGACCGCGCGAAACACCGCTCCCATGCCGCCCGAACCCAGCGGCTCGACCACCGAGTAGCGCCCCAGCCGCGTCCCCTTCGCCAAACCCTGGCTCGCCGCGCCATCGTCGGAGTTGTCGCCGGGCGCGAAAGCAGGCTCGGACAGAAACCCCTGCAGCCGGTCGTTCTCCTTGAGCAGCTCCTCCACGATCTTGCGTAAGTCCGGCTGTCCCTGGCACATCCGATCCAGGAAGGCGCACCGCTGCTCCGGCGGCAGATCGAGAGCATCGCCGAAAAGCTGCTCCGCCGCCTGGTCCTGGTTTTTCAATGGGCTCGTCATGGCGCAAAAAATCGATGAGGCCCTTACGAGGCTTTCAGAGTACCATGTCCCTCGTGAGGGCAGCGATGGAATCAACTCCAGGCGAAGTCACCCAGCTCCTGAAAGCCATGCACGCTGGCGAACCCGGCGCCGCCGACCGCCTGCTTCCACTCATCTACTCCGAACTGCACCGCCTGGCTCAGGCCTACATGCGCCGCGAGCGCCCCGACCACACCCTTCAAGCTACCGCGCTCATCAACGAAGCCTACCTCCGCCTCGCTGGCGAGGACATCGACTGGAGTAGCCGCGCCCAGTTCATTGGCCTCGCCGCTCACGTCATGCGCCAGGTCCTAGTGGATTACGCTCGGCAGCACCGGGCAGGTCGCCGGGCCGGCGGCCTGCATCGCGTGGAGATGAACGACGACCTCGCCATCTCCCCCGGCCGCCTCGAAGAAGTCGCCTCCATCGATGAAGCCCTGACCCGGCTGGCCGCCGCCAACCCACGCCAGGCCCGCGTCGTCGAGCTCCGCTACTTCGGCGGCCTCTCGGTCGACCAGATCGCCCGCATCCTCGACGTCTCTCCCCGCTCCGTCAAGCGCGACTGGTCCCTCGCCCGCATCGCGCTCTTTCGCCACCTGCGTCCAGGCGCCCCCGCGCCCACCGACGACAGCGACGCTGGCCCCGAAAAATAATTTCCCTCCTCGGTTGCCCCTTTTTCCCCGCCACGGCGCACTCCTAAGTGAGGGCGGTCATCAAGACTGCTACTCCAAGGAGAAGCCACCATGAAATCCAGTTTCCGTATCACCGCTCTCGCGACTTTGGTCGCGGCCCTTGCATTGCTGACCCCGGCGATGCACGCCCAAACGACCCTCACCGTCCGCGTCAACGTGCCCTTCGCGTTCGATTACGGGACCACTCACTTCGCGCCCGGCGCGTACACCCTGACCATGGACAGCGCCGATTCCCTCATCGTCCGCGGCACCCGCGTTGGCGCCATAGCCAATGTCGAGACTGCCATGGACTCCACCCGGCCGGGCACGAGCCAGGCCATCTTCAGCAAGTACGGCGATCGCTACTTCCTTGAGGAAGTTGTCATCGCCAACGGGAAGCACATCACCGTGAACGAGTCGAACGCCGAACGGCGCGCCGCCAACCGCGAGTTCGTGATGAGCGGCTCGAAGCCCTCCCAGGTCGCCCTGACCCTCGTCCCCGAGCGGGCCTTCGGCAACTGAATCCAACGCAGCACCCACCAGCAGGAGTTCCCTCAACCCAGGGAACTCCTGCTCAGCATTTCTGAGAACGGCGGGCAGAAGGTATTCGGGTTGAATGCAACACTCAATTGACACGTCATCGCCAATGCGCTCATCGAGGAGCCGAATTGTATCGGGAAACCGGCCTGTCGGAAGGCCAGAGCTGAGACAAGTTGAGAATCTTCGCGAACAGCGTCCGGGAAAGGCGCAACCCGTCACGGCCCAGTTAAATTGGAGCGGGGACCCGGAATGAAGATGCTAGCCTATATGGATTCGAGGATCATCCGGAGGTCAATGCGATGAAAGTCATGACGACCTGGGCAGTGAGGCTCGGGGCCCTGAGAGAGCTTGTAAGCGGAATGGGGATTCCAAGTTGGTTGCCGCGAGTGAGCAGGCAGGTATTCGTTTTTGGACTCCTGGCCGGCTCGATGACTGCGACAGCCAGTTACGGGCAGAATGCGCCGGCGCCAACCGCGCCGCCGGTAGCTCCCGTTCGACCCGTGGCGGACCAGTACTTTGGCATCACAGTCACCGATCCGTACCGGTACATGGAGGATCTGAACGATCCCGAGGTGGAGGCCTGGTTCAAGGCGCAGAATGACTACACGCGCGGGGTGCTGGACAAGATTCCGGGGCGGGACGCGCTGCTCAAGCGCATTCAGGAATTGGACCAGTCGACTCCGGCGAAGGTCACCGATGTAAATCGCGTTCCGGGCGGACGCTACTTCTACGAGAAGATGCTGGCGAACGAGATTGTACCCAAGCTTTACGTGCGCGACGGGCTTGACGGCCAGGAGCGCCTGTTGCTGGATCCGGCGAAGTATCCCGCCCCGGCAGGATCACACAATTCGATCAGCTACTACGCGCCGTCGTGGGACGGCAAGATGGTGGCAGTGGGTGTCTCCGCGGGCGGCTCGGAAAACGCGATCATCCACATTCTGGAAGTGGACTCGGGCAAGGAGTTGCCGGAGACGATCGATCGCGCGCGCTTTGGGGGGATTGGGTGGCGGACCGACAATCGCTCGTTCTTCTATAACCGGCTGCAGAAGCTCGCGCCGGGCCAGCCTCTAACGGACGAAGAGGAGAAGAGCATCGATTATCTGCACGTGGTGGGGACCGACGTCGACAAGGATGTGCCGGTTTTCGGATTCGGGCTCTCGTCGCGTGCAGAGCTTGTTGCGACCGATCTTCCCTTTGTGTTTACTACGGTCAATTCGCGGTGGGCAATCGGCGTTGTCGCGCACGGGACGCTGCGCGAAGCAACGATGTACAAGGCGCCGGTGGATGAGGTGGGAAAGCCCGACGCGCCGTGGGAAAAGATTTGCGATGTAGGCGACGATGTGACGAGTTTGGCCGTGCACGGCGACGAGCTCTACCTGCTGAGTCATAAAGGCGCGCCGCACTTCAAGGTGCTTCGGACGAGTATTTCGCACTCCGACGTGGAACACGCGGCAGTGGTTGTTCCCGAAAGCGACCACGTGATCAAAGACATCGAAGCTGCCCAGGACGCGCTGTATGTGCAGGAGACAGACGGCATTCTGGGAGTGCTGAAACGGGTGAGTTATCAAGGGGGAACGCCGGAAGAAGTCGAGCTTCCGTTTGAAGGAGCAGTTGGCCTGTCGGGCATGGATGAGCGGATTCCCGGAGCTCTTCTTGTGATGACTTCCTGGGCGCGAGCTCCGCGAATCTACTCCTTCGATCCGCAGAAGCGCACGGTTACCGACACGAAGCTGCAACCGCTGGGTCCCAACGATGATCCATCCGATGTGGTCTCGGAAGAGGTCAAGGTCAAGAGCTGGGACGGCGTAATGGTTCCGCTGTCGATTGTGCACCAGCGCGGGCTGAAGATGGACGGGACCAATCCCACGATCTTGTGGGGCTACGGAGCATATGGAATCTCCATCGATCCCGCGTTCGATCCGACACTGCTGGGGTGGCTGGAAAAAGGCGGCATCTTTGCACTGGCCAATCCGCGGGGCGGCGGCGAGTACGGTGAGGACTGGCACAAGGGCGGCCAGAAGCTGACCAAGCCGAATACGTGGCGCGACTTTATCGCCTGCGCCGAATACCTGGTCGATAACCACTACACCTCGCCGGCAAAGCTGGCCATCCAGGGAGGGAGCGCAGGCGGAATCACAATCGGCAGGTCGATTACCGAACGGCCGGACTTGTTCGCGGCGGCAATCGACCAGGTGGGCATGTCGGACGCGCTGCGCTTCGAGAACACGCCCAACGGTCCTCCCAACATTCCGGAGTTTGGATCTGTCCAGACGCAGTGGGGATTTGAGGACCTGTACGCGATGAGCGCGTATGCGCATGTTCGCGACGGCGTGCATTATCCGGCGGTAATGCTGACCACGGGGTGGAATGACCCGCGCGTTGCATCATGGCAGCCGGGGAAGATGGCGGCGCGGTTGCAGGCAGCCACGGGGAGCGGAAAACCCGTGCTCCTGCGCGTTGAATACTCCGCCGGGCACGGCTTCGGTTCCACAAAAGTGCAGAACGACGAGGAGAGAGCGGACCGCTGGAGCTTTCTGTTGTGGCAGTTTGGGGTGGCCGGCTTCCAGCCCGGCAGCGGGTCTGCGGCGGGAAAATAGCCTCGCGCAAATGCACTTTTTCCCCTTGCAAAATCCCTCAGGAACGATAAAATTCAACGGCATCGGGCCCCAGAATGGAGACTTCGACTGAAGGAGATGAAAATCATGAGTAGAGCATGGGGGATGTTTGTCGTGACCGTTGTAATCGGCGTCGCGGCCTTTGTCACAGGACCAAAGATTTGGCCTGCGGGCCCCGACGTTCCTATGCCGCCGGCAAATCTTTTGCCTGGCTACATTGCACTCTCGGCCATTGAGGCGCTGGCCTTTGGATTTGCCGTAGCCTTCGCCATATTCGGATGGCCGGCGATCCGCGGCTTGAGTCTTGGGGCGCCGTGGCTCAACAAACTGATGTTCATCACGCTTGTCTGGTTTATGGGCAATTGGTGGGCGCACGACAACCTGCACATGCACAACGGTCTCAACATGCATGGGCTGCTCTTCATCGAAATTGCCTTCCACATGACCATGCTTGCATGTGGAGTGACTCTGACTCTCGGCCTCGTGCGCCTTGCCAGGCGCGCGGCAGCCTGAAAAGCGGCCTGATCCCTCTCTGCGTGCCCTGGTGATTCGCCACCAATAGTGACGTTCTGCCGTGGAATCGGGCCATACAACGGCGTTTTTCGATCCCGATCCTGCCTAGTGGGCTGCACTTCGACCGATCCTGGCGTAGCGCGAAGCTGGTCCACACTCCAGCGCGGGTCCATTGCGGCGCCGGCTCACCGCAGAGGTTAACCACAAGGGAACTGCCGGGTTGGCGGCAGCAGTTTCGGAAATGGTGTAGCCGCATTCACGACATCCAGGTCGTCGCGACCCCAAGAAGCGACGACCCTGAACACCACCTTGACCGGACACAGTATTTCCGAAACCGCTCTAACCAGGCACAATTCGGGATCATGGCAAAATCCTCATCACAGTGAAGAGAAAAATGCTGACTCAGTGAGGATCAGAATTGGGTGCGGGAACAGAAGTCATCGCATGGACTGACGAAGGATCGGCTCGCATTCCGGTGGAGTTTCGATGCCGGTAAAACCGAATCCGTTCCATCGGTAGGCCGCAATGCGGGTTGTTTTCGTGGCGGGATCGGAAAGCAGGAAGGAGTCGCCGCGATGCAGCGCGCAAAGGATGCCGTGTTCGGTTTCAACTGCATCGATCAGCGGCCAAGCTAGGGCAGAACCTCGCCATCGCGCAATGAGGCCATGGGGACCGGCGGCGTAGACATAGGGCCGCAGACCCGCCTCATCGTCAATGGATGAGGGATGGCGTTCCAGCGAGAGCAGCAACGGTTCGGCCGCCATGGAGGTGACCAGTTGCAGGGAGACCAGGGCCTGGCGTCTTGACTGCCACACCAGCTTTCCTGCCTGGTAGCCATCGAGAATGATTCCATCGACCGGCTGATCGGGAGACCATGGTTCGGGGCGGATGGTGACTCCATTAATCTCCACACTCGGACCAAGCTGTGGAGAACAGCCTGCGAGCGCCTGATCGGCTGCTGCGCTTCTGCCCGCCAACTTGGGAAAGGCCGTGGTCTCATCGGTATGCGTGCTAAGCGCTCCGCAGTGCAGGCGGCCGGCGTGGACGCTGCAGTCGGCGATCAGACCGTCCTTGGTCTCGGCATATTTCTGGTCGAAAAGATGGTTGCCGAGTGAGAAGAAGACTGGTCTACCCTCGACACATGCGGGAGCCTGGACAACATGGGGATGATGCCCGACGATAAGGTCCGCTCCGTGCTCGACCAGCCAGCGCGCCTGCTGCTGCTCGGCATCGGTTGGCCAATCCTGCAATTCGTTGCCCCAATGAATGGATACCACCACTAGGTTCGCCAATTGGCGGGCCAGCCGCAGCTTTTGCGCCAGCTCGACAGAGGGGACCTGCTGTATGCGGCCATCGGCGGCCCTGATGGTTGTCACCGCGACAAGACCAACAGTCAGCTCGCCGAAGCGAAAAAACTGTGGGGAGCTGTCGAAGTCCAGCGCCAGCAGGCCGCTCTGCTGAAATGCTGCGCGTGTTTCAATTCGGCCCGGCTGGCCCAGATCGCCAGAGTGGTTGTTCTCCGCGGTCACCAGACGGAAGCCCGCCTGCTTCATCAACTCGGCAGCAGAGTCGGGCACGGCAAAGCAAAGCTTGTCCTCCGCGGGACAGTTTGCCGGGTCGCCGAGAGCACCTTCGAAGTTGCCGCCGACGAGGCTGGCGCTGCGAAAGAGGTTAGAAAAGCCAGTCCACGGGCTTGTCCTTCGCTGCTCCATCTCTGTTCTGACAAGGCGCGACATCATCACGTCGCCTGTAAAGAGCAGGCGGAAATCTCCGGGGGCCGGCTGTGCCGATGCCGCCGGCACAATATGGAATGTAGCAACGGCGACGGCTAGAAGGGCGGTTCTGCCGGACATGACAGCGTCTCCCGCGAGATGAAAGAGCTGACCCACGCCGGATGCGGCTGGACCTCGACCTTGCCGGGGATCACTTTGTCTGCCGGTGATGGATTCACAGGATCGGCGTCCGGGTTGGCGCTTTTTCCGGCCCAGTTGAGGTCTGTTAGCGGCGTGGGCGAGGGGAACTCGTAGTAGGAGTAAACACTGCCCTTCACAATTTCGCGGCGGCCAAAGTAGGGAACCACCTGGTCCCACTCGAGCGGGCGTCCGACAGCCGCTTCAAGGTACGGCACTTCGCCTCCGCCGGCGACATCGGCAATCTTCATGATCGGGTTGGGCGTGGAGAGCGCGAGATCAGCGCTGGCAAGACTGTTGTAAACCAGGAAGTCATGCTCGGCCACTGCACCCACATGCAGGATCTCGTCATATTCGGTATCGCTGAGCGGCTGATTCTGCAGTTCCTTTTCGGCCATGGTCTCGAAGAGGCGCGCCTTGCTTGCAGTTGCCTGCAGGCGCCGGATGATGCCGTCGCGCAGGGGCTGAGCTGTTTTGTCGCTCGAAGGATCCTGGGGCAGATTTCCAGTAAAGTTCGCCGATTTCGCGACCACCTGCTCCATCTCATCGAACAACGATGCAATGGCTTCAAAAGTCTTCGGGTCCGGCTCGACGTAGCCTCTTGGCGGCCGCAGGACAATTGCCTCAAAGCCGCCCTCGCCGCACTCTGCGGTTGTTCTCTCGTTGACGAGCACGGTGGCGTGGCGCAGTGTGGCCCAGGAAGCGAGACCTGTCTGGATCCTTTTCGTATTCCAAAGTGTGTCCTGCGCGTTGCCGGGAAAGGTAGCATCGTCGGCCCACTGCACGGCCAGCGCGTCGATCCACGCGTCATAGAGGTCCGTCTGCGCAGCGCTCTGCGGCTTACGCTCTTCAAGCGCATCGAGCGCGGGACCGAGTGCGAGATACGCTGCCAAGTCGGTCTTCAGCAACGAGCGGGCGTAGCCGCTGCCCAGGGCTGCCGCCAGGTCGAGACCCGAGGGCAGCGCGCGCGGGCCTTTGGGCCCGGTGATCTGTTCGGCGGCAGGCCAATCGGAGTGGTAGACGGTAGAAAGCAGCACCTCGTTGTCAAAGCCCCATGAAAGGGGAAAGATCTGCGGGCTGTTGCCGGGATGCAGGGCAAACTCGGGCGGGACGAACGCTCCGGCATTCCACACCAGTGGTGAGCGGCTGGGCGCGATGTAGGCGATATAGGCTGCGATCCACTTCAGTGCCTTCGCTTTGGCATCGTCGGGCAGCGAATTCAAAGGAGTGGCATCGATCGCTGCGGCAACAGAAGTGAGGTAATGAACCGCCTTGAAGTATTCTTGCATCTCCGGCGTAGCGGTGTAGTAACCGCGTGGCGTCAGTTCGGTAAAGTCGAACGGCTTGCCAAAGACCTGCGAATTAAATGTCCCCTTCGCTTGTTGAATGTGCAGAGCCTCAGTGTCGGATGGGCTCGTTGTGCTTTCGGAATCCGCCACTGCATTGAAGGCCATGGCCCATGTGGAGCTGGGCGCGGTGGCGTCGAGCGACTGGCGCGCCGCGCTAACAAACGCCCAGAACGCGGGCATCGCCTGCTGGCGCTCCTGAACGATGAATGTGCCTTCGTAGGCCGAGGCAACCAGCTCCCAGAAGATATCTGTGGTCACGAGATAGGGCCGCGTTGGCGTTGCGCTATCGTAGCTGCCGCAGGCATACGATTCCGTGTCGTAGAGTTCGTATATCTGGTCTTCGCCGGTTGTGCGAAGCAGGCCGGCTCTGGCTGTGAAGCTGTTGCGGTCGGTGGCGTCTTGGGTAAACATCCACGCATTGATCACGTCGGCCAGCGGGACCTGAATCGGCACGTAAACCAGTGCCTGTGCGCCCGCCTTCTCCACCAGCCCGACAATTCCCTTGCCGTCGGGCACAGAGGAAGGCGTGGAAATGAACTGGTAGCCGCCGGCCTGCGTTGAGATTGTGCGGCCATGGTCGCCGATCACGGCGACACCCGGCACGCCACTTTTCCAATGGAGCAAAGCGGCGCCATTTGGGGTTACCGTCAGCGATCCGCCGCATGGATTGCCCACTATATGTGATGGCTTATCCCAGTTCTGGCCCGCGTAGGCAAGTTGCTGGAAGCAGCCGTTGCCATCCTCCCAGATCAGCAAATGTCCGTCCGGGTGAAACGACTCTGGCAGCGCCGAAGCGACAAAATTTAGTGTTGGATCTTCATTTTCGTTGGGAATCTTTTGATAGGTGGCCTCCGGGCCGATCACCTGGTATTCGCGCTGGCCGTCTTCAGTGATAGAACGCGTGGAGTACACGCCGCTGGGCAGGCGCTCCGCGAAGAACAGCCGGTAACTCTCGATGGCTTGGTTCGTTGTGTCGTTAAAGCCGATTTCAAAGGGCCTCGGGGCAACGAGAAGACGGCGCACGTCAGCAGAGGACTGATAGATGGTGTGCTGCGTCCAGCTTCCATTCACGTTGTTTGCAACCAGAATCTGGGATTGCTGGCCGGTTTTTCCCTCGATGAAGAAGCTCTGCCCCATGGGATGGACGGCGATGGAAGCGGCGGTAAAGGTCGCGGGTAAATCGAGGAGCGGGACGGTGCTGCTCGAGCCCGCGTGCCAGCTAACCACGTGGTTGCCGGCTTTGTCGTGCGTCAGGATGACCGCATCCGCGCCTGTGGGCCAGATGTCAAAGTCCACTACGGAAGTTCCGGCAGGCAGGCGCAACTCTGAACTAGCTGCGGGGGAAGGCGTCACGTTGAGTTCGCTCGAGGTAAATGGCGAAGGCGCTTGTGCGAACGCCGACAAAGCAAGAACGGGAAGGCTCAGGAACATCGCCAACGCACGCTTTTGCGCGTGGTTCATAAGGGCCTCCTGCGACTGGACTCAGGCCATTCTAGATCATGCGGCGCCCAATTCGGGCGAATCGGAAATCTCGAAATCGTCCAGCATTCTTTGTGAAGCCGCTTGTCGAGCCCCCGGACTGCTCGCTGTTGAATTCGAACGGAGTGCCGGCGTTTCCGCTTTCGCGCATTCGCTATAGCGGTTCCAGGGTTACTGTACCCCGAAGCCGTTCCATTCAAGTCGATGCGACCATCAGGGTCGGGGTCCCCACGGACAGGTCCTGGTCCGCGGGGTGGAGCGAGCAGCGACCTTAAAGTGACTCAAAAATGGGTATAGCTAGCCTGGAACCGCCGTAAGTCGTTTCCCGGATTCGAAACGCTCGAAAAACCGGGCTCTAAACTGTGAGCACGCTCTAACCCGCTCAATCTACTCAGCTTCCAGCTACTCGCTCCACAGTTTCACAGTTCCGTTTTTGATCCTTCTTGACTCTTCCTTCCGCTTCGGTTTCGCGCGGCGAATCGGCGCTGAAAGCTGATAGCTGACAGCTGAACTCTCAGCCGCAGATCGCCTTCGCGCACCAGAAAATCCCGCAAAAATTCCGAATTGCGCGCAAGAATCGGATAGCGTAGGAAGCGTACAACGGCGACGATGGACTCCATGAGCACCATTCCGCAAGTCGCAACACTCAACGCAAGGATGCACGCAGCCATTCCGCCCGTAGCTTCGCCCGCGAAGCTTGATCCCGAAACCGCATGGCATCAGCTCGCCGCCCGCGATCCGCAGGCGCGCTTCTTCTATGGCGTTACGACCACAGGCGTCTTCTGCCGCCCGAGCTGCTCCAGCCGCCGCCCGCTGCGCACCAATGTGCGCTTCTTCCGCTCCGCCGCGGAAGCGCAAGCCGCGGGCTTTCGCCCCTGCAAGCGCTGCAATCCAGTGGACGGCGGACTCTTGGGTGCCACTGCGCCGGGCGCCGTTGCGCCAGGCCACGTTGCTTCCATCAGCCCTCTGGACCGGATTCGCACCTATATTGAGAAGCATCTCGATCAGCCGGTGCGGCTCAAGGAGCTGGGCCGCGTAGCGCGCCTCAGCCCCTTCACCGTCCAGCGCCTCTTCAAGCGCGAAATGGGCGCGAGTCCGCTCGAATACCAGCGCGCGCTGCGCGCGGGCCGGCTGCGCGGCGCGCTCAAGCAAGGAGAAAGCGTGACCGACGCCATCTACGCCGCCGGTTTCGGCTCCTCCAGCCGCGCCTACGAGGGAAACCAGCTCGGCATGACGCCGTCGCGGTTTGCCGAGGGCGGCAAAGGGGAGCGGATTCTGTGGGCTTCCGCCCCTTCACGTTTTGGATGGATGATTGTGGGGGCCACGGAGCGCGGCCTTTGCTGGCTCTCGCTCGCCTCGACGCGCGCTGCAGCCGAGGCCAGCCTGCGAGAAGAATTTCCCGCGGCCGGGCTGCGCCGCGATCCGGCATTGTCGAAATGGATCAAGAAAGCTTTGCAGAGCGTTGGCAGTGGCACTTCACTCATCCAAAACCAGACCTCCGCGAAACGGTTGGATTTACGCGGAACCGTCTTCCAACTTCGCGTGTGGCAGGCGCTCCGGCAAATTCCCCGAGGCGAGACACGCAGCTACAGCCAGTTGGCGCGTAATCTGGGTGATCCCAAGGCCACTCGCGCCGTGGCGCGGGCCTGCGCGACAAACCGGGTTGCATTGCTGGTCCCCTGCCATCGCGTGGTGGGCGCCGACGGCTCGCTCACCGGCTACCGCTGGGGCGTCGAGCGCAAGCGCCAGCTGCTGAAAGCCGAGCGAGCCTGAACGAGCAACGATCAGGCCCGCGTTTACAGCCCATTCAGATTTCAGCCGGTATAGCCACCAGAAGCATAGACAGTCTGACCGCTGAGCCAACCCGAATCCTCCGAGGCCAGGAAAGCTGCGACCTCGGCGATGTCTCGCGGTTGGCCAATGCGGCCCAGCGGCGTGTCAGCGGCAGCTTGTTTTTCGAATTCGCTGCCAATGAAGCCTGCGCTGTGCGCACCTTCCGTCTCGACCATGCCGGGGTTCAGGGCATTGACGCGAATCCTTTTGGGGCCGAGCTCCTTGGCAAGCGAGCCGGTAATGGTGTTGACTGCTCCTTTGGTCGCGCTATAGACGGCGGCGTTCGCGAAACCTGAAGCCACAACCGATCCAATGTTAATGATGCTTCCGCCTGCGGGATTGAATTGCTCGACGGCAGCCTTTGTGGTCAGCAGCAAGCCAAGAACGTTGAGATCGAACTGCTTGTGGAAATGCTCGGGCGTGATCTGTTCCAGCGCGCCGAATTCATAAATACCGGCGTTGTTGACGAGGATGTCGATGGGGCCGAGCTGCTCGGCAACGGACTTGACGAAGGGACCGATCGAGTCGGGGTTCGACAGGTCGGCCTGGAAGGCGACGGCTTTGCCGCCGCCGGCCTGAATCTCGGCGGCAACTTTTTCCGCGCCGGCCTTGCTGCCCGAGTAGTTGACTGCGACAGCGGCGCCGCGGGCCGCCAGCTCGCGGGCGATCGCCGCGCCGATGCCTTTCGATGCGCCGGTAACCAGCGCGACTTTCCCCTGAAGATTCTTCATTTGTGTGCTCCCTGACCGGAATGCCATCGGTTCGACATTTCGATAACTGTCGAATTGATTCAGGAGTGCGAAGGAGGATTCAGAAGGTTTGTGGAAATCTTTCCTGGGCGCGCTGTCAGCTGCCGGGAAGCGAGGCTGGTTCGAGCGCAGCCAAGCCGGTGGCCAGGGACGTAAGAACTCCCGGACGGAGAGAGAGATAGTGGAACTTGCCTTCGCGCCGGACCTCGATGACGCCTGCCATTTCAAGCTCCTTGATGTGGTGGGAGAGCGTAGCGGCAGATATGGGCAACGCGGTTAGGGCCTGAGAGCAGCCCAACGGGCAGCCCGCCCTGGCAATTTGCTGCAGGAGCTCGAATCGCCTGGGATCGGCCAGCGCCTTCAGAATGGCCACACGTTGCTCGCGGCCCAGGCGCGCGGGCTTCGTTGGTTTGGTTGTTCGCGCGGCCTTTCGGAAGTCTGCCATCTGATCCGTTCATTGCCAAGCAGGTGTTGGAACCTATTTTAGATCGAATAGGAGTGGATTCGATTCATCGGCCGTTGGTCAATCCGCGAGGCGCCGGCGACGCGGCGGGGAGAAGTTCTTCAGGAAGTCGCAGAATGAAGAAGGGGCGGGTTGAATGCCCGCCCCCTTCAGCGAATCCCGTTCGTGGTTCCGCTCCCAACCCAAGCGACGTTGATCCTAGCGGCAGCCGCCAACCACCTTTCCGCCCGCCTGGTCTGGGGTCTTCAGCAGGTCCGGGATTTTGCTTGTTAGCGTCGGCGGTTCGTAGTTAAAGAAGACTCCCGAGCACGCGACATTCCCATTCAAACGGAATAGCGCATACGTTCCCACGGCCCCGCCGCTGTAACTGGTCTTTGTGCCTGAGATGGCGTTTCCAGACTTCAGCAAAGTCCCACCTGATTCCAGCGCCTTGAGCGAGAGCACATACCAGATTTCGTTCGCCCCGGATCGGGCGTCGGGCGAAGCCGCGTCGAGTTCTTGCGCCAGGCCGTCGGCTCTAAGAACGGCGTTCAAATGAGAAATGACCGGCGCTTGCACAACAGGCTGCGTGCCCGGCGGCGGCTTGGGCACGTCGAAGACATCGGGCTCGGTGAGCGATTTCAGGTATTCGTCGATGGCCTTCGCAATTGCCGCCTTGTCAGCCTCTGCGGCCTTATCCTCAGGCGTACCTGCCGCAGCGCCCGGCGTCACGGCCTCTGGCGTCGCCGCCGCGTTTGGAGCAACGCATGCGCGCGCCTTGATGAGTGCAACGTACTTTGTCAAAAACGGGGAGTGGTTTACGTCGATTGCGGTGAGCGAATACGGCATGTAGTGATCCGGGATCACGACATCCAGGCCAAGCACTCTCAAGTGCCCTGCCACGTCATTCGCAAGGGTCCGATCAAGGATGTTCCCTTCGAGCGGAGAAGCTTCTGCGGTGGCGCTCAGCAGTGACGCCGCAAATGACGCCGCCTGGCTCTCAGGGAACATCGACAGAAGTGTGCCGGACAGAGTGGTGGCTGCTCTGCTTGCCGGACCTTGAGGGCAGTAATGATCGGCGCGCAGCGTGAGCATGTCCATCGTGGAAATGTCGGTGCGCCAGAGCTGAAATTCATTCAGCGCGCTGGACCCCGACGAGACGACCACGACGCCTACTGGCAGACCTGTGATTGCCTGTGGATTGCACCCGGCGTCGGCGGCGCCGACATTGTGTGCGATACCGCAGGCGACTGCCGTGCCTTCGGAGTCCATCGCAGTGTAAGTCAGCATCTCCGACTCGATGGCGAATCCTTCTGGATTCGCGGAACTGGCGTTGCCTTCCGGCGGTGTGGTAGAGCCCGACGCCGACTCCGATCCCTTCGAGTGCTGGCCCAATGCCGCAGCACTTAACGTCAAGACTGCGCAGAGGACAACGACTGGGCTCCGCATCGGCCCAACAAACCTGAGCAATGTACTCATTTCGTACCTCCGTTTTGATTGGGGGGGAACCTGGATCTTTGGATGGAGCCTGAACGACGTAACACTCGTCTCTATGCCGTTGTCCCGGGTACTCCGCTGATCGAACCTGATCATAGCATCTTTCCGCGGATTACAGAGAGAAGAATTTGGCGTGCGGCACAATCCCCATTTGCAGATGACGCTGGATGGTCTGATTAAGTTTCATGCCGCCACTCTTCACGACCGCCTCGGCGGATTGCCACAGCATGCCACGCCATGGATGGGGCGTCCAGGATTGCTTCCAGGCCTTAATTCTCCTTGTCTGCCACAGCAAGCAGTGTTTGAAACTGCGGTGTCTCCAGCTCCTTGTCTACAATCGTGGTTTCGATGTTGGCGAAGCCCGCGTTCTGGAGCATCGTTTCGAGTTCGGCTTCGCTGAAGCCGAGCCACTCGTCGGCGTAGAGTTCGCGCGCCTCCTCAAAGCGGTGGCGAAGAAGATCGAGAATGACGATGCGTCCGCCGCGGACCAGAATGCGCGCCGCTTCAGTCAGCGCACGCTCAGGGTGCAGCGCGTGGTGAAGCGACTGCGAGAAGAAGACCAGATCGACTTCGTCATCGCCGATGGGGATCTCCTCCATGTCGCCCATGCGGTAGTCGACATTTTTAAGGCCGTGGCGAGCAGCGAGTTCGCGGCCCACCTCGATCATTTTGGCTGAGCTGTCGACGGCGATCACTTTCTTCGCTCGCTGCGCAAGCAGCAGCGCGAAGGCGCCCTCGCCCGCGCCCAGATCGGCGACAACCAGCGGCGGCATCAGGCGCAGCAGCGCCTCGGCCAGGCTCTTCCACGATTTGCCGGGAACGTAGTCTTTACCCAAGCGCCCGGCCACGCTGTCAAAGAATGCGCGCATCTTGTCTTGGCGCTTGCGCAGCACCCGGCGCATGGCTGCCTGGTCGGCAGCGGCCTCTGCGATTTCCTTGCCTGCCTGTGCAATCAGGTTGTCCAAGACCCCGGCATGCGAAGTGGCCAGGCGGTAGAGGTTGCTCCTGCCTGTGCGTCGATCTTCCACCAGGCCTGCCTGCTTGAGCTGCGAGAGGTGCGTGGAGATGGTACTTTGGCCCATCGCCAGGCTCTCCTGCAGCTCCGCCACGGAAAGCTCTTCGCCCTTTAAAAGCAACAAGATGCGAAGCCGATTGGGGTCGGCTATAACACGCAACGTTTTGACAATTGACGCCATGGGAGAATTCTGCTACATATCAACATATCACGATACGACGATAAAAAGGAGATCTACATGGCAACCGCAACCCTCGAAGGGACGAAAATCGGCAAGCTCGAGACCGAATACAAAGTGGCTGACCTCGGCCTGGCCGATTGGGGCCGCAAGGAAATCATCATCGCCGAGCAGGAGATGCCGGGCTTGATGGCCATCCGGAACAAATATGCCGCGGAGAAGCCGCTCAAGGGCGTTCGCGTCACCGGCTCGCTGCACATGACCATTCAGACGGCGGTGCTGATCGAGACCCTCGTCAGCCTAGGCGCCGAGGTGCGCTGGGCGAGCTGCAACATCTTCTCCACGCAGGACCATGCAGCCGCGGCGATCGCGGCGGCGGGCGTGCCGGTGTTCGCGTGGAAGGGCGAGACGCTGGAAGACTATTGGGAATGCACGTATCGCGCGCTGAGCCACAAGGGCGGCAAAGGCCCCGAGCTTATCGTCGACGACGGCGGCGACGCCACGCTGCTCATCCACAAGGGCTATGAGCTGGAAGAGGGCGACAGGTGGGTTGAAAGCTCCTCGGGCAATCATGAGGAGCAGGTGATCAAGGACCTGCTGAAGAAAGTGTTTGCCGAGGACCCGAAGCACTGGCACAAGGTCGTGAAGGAGTGGCGCGGCGTATCGGAAGAGACCACCACGGGCGTGCACCGGCTCTACAAAATGATGGAGCAGGGCAAGCTGCTGGTGCCGGCCATCAACGTGAACGACAGCGTGACAAAAAGTAAGTTCGACAACCTCTACGGGTGCCGCGAGTCATTGGCCGACGGCATCAAGCGCGCGACCGACGTCATGGTGGCGGGTAAGGTCGCGGTTATCTGCGGCTATGGTGACGTAGGCAAAGGCTCGTCGCACTCGCTGCGCGGCATGGGAGCGCGCGTTGTCATCACCGAGATCGATCCCATCAACGCACTGCAGGCGGCGATGGAGGGCTTCGAGGTTACGACGGTCGAAGATACGCTGGGCCGCGGCGACATCTACGTCTCCTGCACCGGCAACACCGACATCATCACGCTCGAGCACATGCAGAAGATGAAGGACCAGGCCATCGTCTGCAACATCGGCCACTTCGACAACGAGATTCAGATTGACCGGCTGAACGCCGCGCCGGGCGTGACCAAAATCAACATCAAGCCGCAAGTGGACAAATACACCTTCCCCGACGGGCACTCGATCTTCATCCTGGCCGAAGGGCGGCTGGTGAATCTGGGCTGCGCGACGGGTCATCCCAGCTTTGTGATGTCGAATAGCTTCGCCAACCAGACGCTGGCGCAGATCGACCTGTGGAAGAACCGCGACAGCTACAAGGTGAACGTCTACACGCTGCCCAAGAAGCTGGACGAAGAAGTGGCGCGGCTGCATCTGGAGAAGATCGGCGTCAAGCTGACCAAGCTGACGCCCGAAGCAGGCCGACTACATTGGCGTGCCGGTCGAAGGGCCGTACAAGGCGGAGAACTACCGGTACTGAAAAACAGAATCCAAGGGACCGAGGGAACAAGGGACCGAGTCGGCAGCCTTGTTCCCTCGTTTTCCTTGGTTCATTGATCCTGAAACTCTATGTTTACGCCGCTCAGTTTCTCGTTTGAGTTATTTCCGCCGCGGACGCCCGAAGGCGCAGGCCAAGCTGCCGGCCACGATCGCCCAGCTCGCCGCGGTGCGGCCGGATTATTTCTCCGTCACGCATGGCGCGGGCGGGTCGAATCAAGAGGGAACGTACGAGACGCTGCTGACGGTGGTGGAGCACTCCGGCATCGAGGTCGCTCCGCACCTTACCTGCGTGGGCTCGACGCGCGCCCACGTGGCGGCGCACCTCCAGCGCTACCGCGACGCGGGCGTCAAGCGCATTGTGGCGCTGCGCGGCGATTTGCCGGCCACGGCGATGAGCGCTGCCGCGCCGGGCGAGTTTCACTACGCCAACGAGCTGGTCAGTTTCATCCGCAAGGAGCACGGCAACGCTTTCAGGATCGAGGTTGCCGCGTACCCTGAAATGCATCCGCAGGCGGCAAGACCTGGCGAGGACTTCGACCACTTTCGCCGCAAGGTGGAGGCGGGCGCGGACGCGGCGCTGACCCAGCTCTTCTACAACGCCGACGCATACTTTGACTTCATGGAGCGCTGCGCCAAGGCCGGCATCAAGATTCCCATCGTGCCGGGCATCATGCCCATCACCGGCTACGCCAACACCGTGCGCTTCTGCGCGGGATGCGGCGCCGACCTGCCGCGCTGGGTGCGCCTGCGCCTGGAAGAGTTGCAAGGCGACAAAGCGGCGCTGCTCGATTTCGGGTTGAGCGTGGTGACGCGACTATGCGAAACGCTGCTGCGCAATGGCGCGCCCGGCCTGCACTTCTACACCATCAATCAGGCCGGGCCCACGCTGCGCCTGTGGGAAAACCTGCGGCTGCAGGTGCACCGTTAACCACGAAGCTGCGCCAGCCGGGGCAACTACGTGAGCGCCCCAAATATGCGTTAACCTTTGCGTGGGAGGCAAGAGGCCGGATGACCCACCATTGGATAGCACTCATTGCGCAGTACAGCAGCGTAGTCGGCTTCATGATCGGGTTGCCCATCATGGCGGGCACCTATTATGAGTCGATGAAGGCACGACGCGAGTTGAGGCGCGCGCGAGAGGGTACCCTGCATAGCCTGAATTGTCTGGAGTTTGTGGCCGGCGACGGAACCTGCATCAACCTGGTGCCGCTGGAAACGCTGCACTCGCTGCCGCGGGAGGGTGATGTGCTGTTGCTGCCGGGCGATGGGGTGGGTGCAGCCTCGGTCTTTTTGCCGGGAGCCTACCTGGTCGAGTCGATCGAGCACATCTATACGCCTGCCGAATCGAAGGGCACGCGGCCACACGAAGCGCGGCTCACAAAGGCCGTGGCGCGCGTGACCTCGCTCAACCCGGCGCTGACCGCGGAGTAGGCCGGCCAGCAAATTTGGCTCCGGGCGATCTTACCGGTTCTTGCGCCCGGCGAAGCGCTGCCAAAACCGCCAAAGAAAGTTATGCAGCAGCCGCGTCTGTTCGGCTTTGAGGGCCTGATACGATCGCTCGACGTAGAGGTCGAACTCCGGCGGCCAGCCGATCATCGAGCGGCGCTCGGTGTAATCGCCCTCGGCCCATTTCGAGAGCAGAGCCTTGTAGCCCACCACGTGAGTCACAAAATCGAGCAGGCACTGCGGCATCTGCTCCTCGACGATCAGGTGGGCATTCTCGATGATGATCTTCTCGCGCATGTCATTGAGGGGCATGAAGATGGTAGTCATCCACAGCACCCACTCCTTCAAATCCTCGTCGCGGATAGGATGACACTGCGCCTTGCCCTGCTTTTTGAGGAGCGAGTTGTAGGCGATGTTGCCCGCCACCGTGGCCACATAGAGCGGGCCGTAGAACTCATTCAGGCGCTGGTTCGCCAGCCGCAGCCGGTCGGAGCGGCGCGCCATCATGCGGTTGCTCATAAAGGTGACCAGGTAGCCGGCAAAGGCCAGCACAATGGTGAGCACGGCCGCGTTTTGCAGCGTGCTTGACGTCAAGAGCGAGGACGGATCCATGGCGTTAGGTGGTTGACCTTGCCGAAAAGTATACGCGCACGGCGGTTGGCTGGACTGTGACGGCAACTGAGCCGCCGGCGAGCAGTTCCAAATTGTTACTTCGAGTGCCGCGCGGGAACGAGTTTTGCCGCCTCAGGGACGACCTTGATTTCAAACAGCTTGGGCCAGAGCTTGCCGGTGACGAAGAGCCGGTTGTGCGCGGCATCGTAGGCAATGCCGTTGAGCACGGCTTCCGGATCGGTGCGCTGATTCTCCGGCAACAGCCCGGCGAGGTTGATCCAGCCCAGCACCTGCCCGGTTGACGGCGAAATGCGCGCAATGCGGTCGGTATGCCACACATTGGCGTAAATCTGGCCGTGGATGAACTCGAGCTCATTCAGCTCAGTCACCGGCTGCCCGTGATCCTTTACGTTAATGTGCCGCACCTCGCGGAAGGTGGCCGGGTCGAAGAAGCGAAGCTCCGCGGTGCCGTCGCTCATAATCAGGTTCCTGCCATCTTGCGCGAGGCCCCAGCCCTCTCCTTCGTAGGGAAACGTACGCAGCAGGCGAAAGCTGAAGCGGTCGTAAACGAATGCAATGTGCGATTGCCAGGTGAGCTGAATGAGCGTGCCGCCCCAGGAGGCAAGCCCTTCGGCGAAGTACTTCTCCGGCACGGCCGCGCGTTGCAGGACGCGCCCGGTTTCAAGATCCACCATGCGCAGCGAGGAACGCCCATTGAGGCCGGTGCTCTCATATAGGTGCCCATCCTCGTAGAGAAGACCCTGCGTATAGGCCTGAGGGTCGTGCGGATAGATGTGGACGATGCGGTAGCCGTCTGCCGCGAAGGCAAGCGGTGCGGCCCCGACGAGAATCGCTGCTGCGAATATGCGATGACTGGGGAAAATGCGCATGGGGAGATGAGCGTGGCTAGTCCGCCGGACCGGCGTCGTCGGCTATGGTCACCATGACGGGCGGATTGCTGGTCAACTGAGTATCCATGATGAGCGCGGTGCGCACTTCGCCGCCAATGAGGGTGATGGGCGTGGAGGTGTACTGCGGCTTGGTGAGGCCCGTGGGCGTGACAACCAGGGTGACGGTCTGCGAAGTAAAGCTGATGTATCCCGCCGTTCCGCCCACGGCGAGATCGCTGACCAGCGGAATGGCGTCGGCGAGATTGGTTCCTGCCGGGACCATATAGATATCGATCGCGCCGGTCTTGGGCGCCTGGTTCAGAAAGCGGAAGGCAGAGAGGTCGCTCGCCGCCTGGATCTGCTGATCCTCAAGGATGGTCACCAGGAAGCCGTTGGGCGCCGCGCCGTTATCGGCGAGGAAGACCGAGTGCTGATGACCCGGCAGCAGCGTTCCGTTGGTGGAGGCCAGTGGGAAGCTGCCGGTTGCAGCAGTGATCTGGATGAGTGCGGCGTTGTTGCCGGGCACAGTGGCGTAGGCAGTGATGGTTCCCTGGCCCACATTGGCGGCCACGAGCTGGCCCTCGACCGTAACATTGGCAGCCGGCGCGATGTAGGAGGCGTCGATGAAGCGGACCAGGCTCGGCTGCGTGTAGGTGGCCACGTTTTCGCAGGCAGAGAGCGAAAATGCCAGCGCCAGCGAAATCAGAACCGCGACGGCGAATCGGGGCAGGCTCAACTGCCGCGCATTCTCCATTCTCAGGTTCCCGGTCGACTTCATGGCGCGCATGTTCGCGAGGGTCACAAACCTCCCACTCATACTACATGGAGAGAATGAGATGAGTTTACGACTTTTTGGCGATGCCGGATGAGGCAAAGCCGAAGACCCGCAGGGTCAGAAATCGTGAGCAGACTCAAAGCCCGCCATGGAATCGTCCGAAGGCGCGGGCAAGCGTGACGGACATGAGCAACATCCCCGCGCCAACCGAGAGCACCTGCCAGGTGTTGTGCAGGCTGAAGCTGCCCACGCGAACGATGAGCAGGTAAGCGACGGCGAGATTGAAAATGCCCCACAGGACATTCACCGTCGAGGATGACAGGCCCTTCCCCGGCGGTTTTGCAAAGGGACTCTGGAAGGCGCGCCCTGAGATTCCATTGATGAGGTGGGGCAGAGAATTGGCAAAGAATGCCCCGCCGAAGAAGTAGGCGACATAGTGGTACCAGTGCATATTGGCTCCCTCCGATGAACGGCCAACATGGTAACAGAACCTAGTTTGCGCCGAGGTAGATGAAGCGAGCCAGAAAGAGTGCGGCGATCAGGTAGAGCAGCCAGTCCTGCCGCCGGACTTTTCCCGCGAAGAGGTGCAGAACCGCCCATGCAATGATGCCGAAGCCAAGACCGTTGGCGATGGAATAGGTAAATGGAATGAGAACCAGAGTGAGAAATGCGGGAACAGCCACCAGCGGATCGTGCCAGTGAATCTCAGTGATGGCAGCCAGCATGAGCGAGCCCACCAGAATGAGTGCCGGCGCCGTAGCCGCCGGAGGCACGATGCCGATGAACGGCGCGGCCCCGATGGCCCCCAGAAACAGCAGTCCGGCGACGATCGCAGTGACGCCGGAGCGGCCTCCCGCGGCGACGCCCGCCGTAGACTCCACATAACTGGTCACGGTTGAGGTTCCGGTCAGCGAGCCAAAGACCGTCGCAGTCGCGTCGGCGAAGAGAATCCGGTTCAGCCGGGGAATAGAGTGATCGGCCTCGATGAGCCCGGCGCGCTTGGTGACCGCAACCAGCGTGCCCAGGTTGTCAAAGAGATCAACGAAGAAGAAGACAAAAATAATCTCAAGCAGCCCCTTATTCACCGCGCCCATGATGTTCAGCTTGAATGCGGTCCCGGCGAGCGCGCGAATGCCGCCCGTCGACGGCGTCCAGTGCACCATGTGCAGCGCCCAGGCGATCCCGGTTACGGTGAGCACGCCGATGAGAATCGACCCCTTCACCTTCCTGGTTTCCAGCGCCACCATCAGAATGAGGCCGAGAAGGGCGAGCCCAGCAGTGGGATTGCGGATGCTGCCCATGCCCACTAGCGTGTTCGGGTCGCGCACCACCAGTCCCGCGTGCTGAAAGCCGATGAAAGCGATGAATAGTCCGATGCCCCCGGCGACTGCGGCGTAAAGCTGGTGGGGAATGGCGCGCAGGATCATCTGCCGGATGCCGAGCGCGGTGATGGCGAGGAAGATGACGCCGGAGAGAAACACCGCGCCCAGCGCCGTCTGCCAGGGCACGTGCATCTTCAGGCATACGGTGTACGTGAAATAGGCGTTCAGGCCCATGCCTGGCGCGAGCGCAATGGGATAGCGCGCGACGATGCCCATCAGGATTGACCCAAATGCCGCCGAAAGGCACGTGGCTGCGGTGACCGCGGGCAGCGGTACGCCGGCATCTGCCAGCACGGCTGGATTCACCAGCACGATGTAGGCCATGGTCAGGAACGTTGTAACGCCGGCCAGAATCTCCGTGCGCCAATTGGTTCCCAGACGGACAAATTCAAAATATCTTTCGAGTTGCTGCCGCATAAGTGGGTTCTAGCTAGAAAAACACAACACGGCGCAGATACAAAGCGAATTGTGCAAAAGAAAGGCCGTGATTCGCGTCGCGAGAGTGGACGGGGCGGGAGGTCACGCTTGTGCTGCCGCACCGTTGGCGTGCGCCGGCGCCGCTATCCCGGTAGCCTGAGCGGAGCTCGGATGTGTGCGCCTGCAGAGCTGGTCAGTTCTGCGCCGCCGCAGACCGGCAATTGCGTGCACCCGGCACCGTCTCGGCCAATGTCCCTGCGCCGAAGACGATCCAATAAACATCGAGATAGGCGCGATGACTGGTGTGGGCCCAGAAAACTGCGGTGACCAGCATAAACACCGCGAAGAGAAGATAGATCACGGAATCTTCCCGCCAGCGGGCGCGGCGCCGCCACATTCCCCACATCCCCAGCAGCATCACGGGTCCATAGGAGACCAGATGCGCGAGATCGAGTGCCAGGCCTCGGCGCGGGCTTGGCAGCCAGGAAAAGGCCGCGGCATTTTTACGGAAACCATCCACCACGGTTTGCCACGGATGCGACTGGATGTATTGGAGACCCTTGTGAAGGTACCATCGGCTTGTCAACGCCTCGTTGCCCGCCAGGCGATCCAGCTCCTGACGATCCTGAGCCGTAAGGGAATTGGTGGCCTCAATCTTGCTCACATCGCTGCTCTCCTCGGGATAATGAGTGAAGAGGAAACCGCAATTCCCAGCCCAAAACTCGATTCCTGTCTCCGTGCTCAGCGTCGGCTCGCCCATCACGACGGCGTTCCGCCAGATCCAGGGCAAGATGGTTGCAGCCAAAAGCAGAGCGCATGTCACGCCAGCACGGGTCCGGCGGCGCCAGATGAGCCATAACGGCGCAAGCGCCGCAAAGGGTGCGATGGTCGGACGTGTCAACACGTCGAGCCCAAGCACCAGACCTGCCAACACGCCGGTGGTTGATTTGCCCACGGCTGCTGATTGCTCGAGAACAAGCACGGCCACAATGGTCATCAGCGCAAAGAGGCAGGTTTCCTGGAGTGCGGTGTCGTGGATGACGTAGTACGGGTACACGGCAGTGATCGCGGCAGCCAGGGTTGCAGCTTTGTCGGCGGCCGCCCCGTGAAACATCCGGCATGCAAGCAGAGCTGCGCAAATCGCGATTCCGGCACCCATCAGCGATTGGGCGATCGCGATTGGCCAGAAGGCCTGATGACCCAGCGTCAGTCCAGCGAGCAGGATGGGATACAGAGGAACACGGAATGCTGTAGGGGGGGCCTCCCTCAGCAACCCCCTTTCCCTGAGCGATACTCTGAGCCAAGTTGAAGAAGAAACTGTAGCCGTAAATCCAGAAGCCGGCGATACCGGTGTAAAGAAGCCGCGCGGCGATGCGCAGGACAAATGCCAGAGCTGCGAACCAGTACACTGCGCGGGGCAGGTTCAGCTTCCTGAGTCTTAGCGGCATATTGGCATCTTAGTGTGGCGACTGTTCAGTGCGAAAGCCGCCTATCTAGGGAGAAACGGCGGAATTGAAGTTGTGGCGGCCGGGAGCGCGGAGCGAGGCTTCCGAGACTCATCAGAGGAGGTTAGCGGCTTCCTTGGCGAAATAGGTGACGATGAAATCAGCCCCAGCGCGGCGGATGCCGACCAGCGACTCCATCATGGCGCGCGCAGGATCGAGCCAGCCCTTTTGAAACGCCGCCTGGAGCATGGAGTATTCGCCGGAGACCTGATAGGCGCCGATGGGCACGCCCACGCGCTCGCGCGCCGCCCGCACCACGTCGAGATAAGGCATCGCGGGCTTCATCAGGATCATGTCCGCGCCCTCCTCGATGTCGAGATCGATCTCGCGCAGCGCCTCGCGCAGGTTGGCTCCGTCCATCTGATAGCTCTTGCGGTCGCCAAACTGAGGCGCCGAGTCGGCGGCTTCGCGGAAGGGCCCATAGAAAGCGGACGCGAACTTTGAGGCGTAGCTGAGGATCGGCGTCTGCGCATAGCCTGCGCCGTCGAGAGCGCGGCGGATGGCGGCCACGCGGCCGTCCATCATGTCGCTGGGGGCCACCACGTCGGCGCCCGCCTTGGCCTGGCTCACAGCGGTGCGCGCCAGCAGCTCCAGCGTGGGATCGTTGTCCACGTCGAAGCCGTCGCCGGATTTGACGACTACGCCGCAGTGGCCGTGGCTGGTGTATTCGCACAGGCAGACGTCGGTAATCAGAACTAGCTTTTTCGCGGCATCGGACTGCTTTAGCGCGCGCAGCCCCTGCTGCACGATGCCGTTTTCTTCCCAGGCGCCGCTGCCTTGCTCATCCTTGGATTCGGGCAGACCAAAGAGCAGCAAGCCGCCCAGGCCCAGCTTCGCAGCCTCCTCGGCCTCGCGCAGCACTTCGTCCACCGAGAGATTGAAGACGCCGGGCATGGAGCCGACCGGGTTACGCACGCCCTTGCCGGGACAGATGAACAGGGGATAGATCAGGTCGCCGGGATCGAGCGCGGTCTCGCGTACCAGCGCGCGCAACGGATCACTGCGGCGCATCCGTCGCATCCGCATGGCTGGGAAGCTCATGCTTCGATTGTAAGACAGCTCGTAACCGTCAGCTTTCAACCTTCAACCCATCCTGCTCCAGCGTTCGGAATCCGAGAATGCACGGGGCCTCTGGGAGCGGTTCCTTGGAAGAAACCACTCAATCCGCATTTGCTGGTTCGCAAGCAGAATTTCAGCCATTTCCCAGATCATCCGGGAGGCGGCCAGGAGCTGGAATCAAAAAGCTGAAGGCTGAAAGCTGAAAGCTGTCTTTCACAGCTGTTCGTACAGCGTCCAATTGCGTGCCCCGATGAGAATGATGAGCGTGGCGATGCCCATCGCCAACCCGAAGGGGAAGAAATGGAGCAAGTTCAGAATGGCCGCAACAATGGCGACGATCCGTCCCCACTGCGTGCGTTCCAACAAACCCCAACCGGCGACGGCTGCCAGAATCGCCCGGCCCACCAGGAACACCCAGGCAAAACGCAGAAGCGCCGGGAAGAACCACATGTGCGGCATAGGGCCGTGCATCCAGGGGCCAGTGCCCCCAGAGAAGATGGAGTGAAGAATGGCAATTCCGGCGAAGCCGAAGAGCAGAGATAACCCGGCGTAGACCAACCACAGGACGCCGAGCACTCTGATCTTGCTGGCGTAGCTTGCCAAAACGAATTCGAAGCCGGGCACAGGAGGTGGAACAGGAGCAGCGAGCACCACAGGACGGTTGCACTGAGGGCAGACCTGCTGGCCCGGTTCTAACGCACGGCCGCATCCACTGCAAAACATGTTGCCTCCTCGCCCCGCAGGCTGCGAGTATCTTGTTGCTTGTGAGGATACTACGCAGAAGACCCCCGTGAGGTTCCACGGGGGTTTTGGCGGCTAGCCTAAGACAATTCTGTAGGAAAGGAAGGAAACTGCGTGAAGCAGCCCGGTGTCTTCTTGACCGCGGATTGGCGCAACCTGCTGATGCTGAACTACGCAGTTGACCCTGGCTTGCTTCAGCGATTTGTTCCTCGGGGAACGGAGCTCGATGCATTCGAAGGGCGTACCTATGTCAGCCTCGTCGGATTCGAATTCAACCGCACGCGCGTCGCCGGATTCGCAATTCCGTTTCACCGCTCTTTTGAAGAGGTTAACCTCCGCTTCTATGTGAAACGTTCGGGGCGACGGGGTGTTGTGTTCATCCGGGAGCTGGTACCGAAATTTGCCGTTGCTGCAATTGCGCGGATTGCGTTCGGCGAGAAATATGTCCGTGTGCCCATGTCCCACTCGATTCATGCCCAGCCGGATGCTGGCGTTGTAGAAGCGGAATACTGTTGGGGCTCCGGACTGGGCCGGTGCTCGATGCGCATAGAAGGTGAGAAATCAGGCTTCCTTCCCGCCGATGGCTCCCTGAGCCAGTTCATCACCGAGCATTATTGGGGATATGCTGCCCAGTCGGACGGGGGCTGCCTGGAATATGAGGTTCAACACCCACGGTGGCTGGTGAGGGAAGCAAAGATAGCCAGGTTCTCGGGAGATGCGACGCGTTATTATGGCGCTGAGCTTGGGACATCATTGATGCTCCCTCCGGATTCCGCGTTTCTTGCGGAAGGATCTCCCGTGACGGTGTTCAAAGGATCGAGGTTTCAATGAACGGCAGAGCGCTGGAGGCCAGCTTCCGCAGCTTGCCGTAGCAATTCTCATTTGTTGCCCGCCGCTACCTTCACCCAGCGCTCCTCGTGACGGCTGTCGCGGAGCAAGTAGGCTGTCACGTGCCCCTCCGCATCGCGCTCGAAGGTCAAATGGACATTGTGCGCGCCGGTCATATCCATAGGACGGAAGAACGTGTCGGCTGTCTCCGCCTCCAGCCCGGCGATTTCGCCGCCAAGGCCCTTTTCAAAGAGCTGATCGCCCTGCCGGAAAATGGTCTCCGTGGCGTGTCCGTTCGGTTCGCGGTACTCGCCCGCCAGGCTGTCGAGCTGCGCCGCAGACAGCTTGATCGTTGGCGGGCGCTGCGGCACCAAGATGCGCTCCGCCAAAACCTCAGGCGCTGCGGGAATGCGCTGCGCCAGCAACCAGCGCGGCAGCTCCGGCTCGTCATAGGCGCGGGTCCAGCAATCGTGCTTGAGTCCCTGGTAGATCCACAGGCGGATGTTTCCGCCCGCGGCCTTGAACGCGTCGAACATCAATTCGCTTTGCCGAGGCGCCACAACGGGATCGAGGCTGCCGTGGAAGAGCCAGACCGGCGTGCGGCCCACGGCTCGGGCATACTCCGCGGGCAGCACTGACGCCTCCTGCCAGCGCTCCGGCTCATAGCTCCAGAAGACGCCCCCAGCGGCAATAACGATGGCGGCCCAGCGATGCGGATGCAAGCGCGCCAGCTCCCAGGCGCCGTAACCGCCCATCGAAAGGCCCGTGAGATAGGTGCGCGCCGGGTCGCCGTGGAATTCGGCCGATTCCTGGTCAAGCGCAGCCATCGCCAGATCGAGCATAGCGGGATCAGTCCAGTGGGCAGTCTGCGGGCACTGCGGCATCACAATGACAAAGGGCCAGCGGTCGGGGTGGTTGCGTACCGCTTCGGCAATTCCGATCTGCGTTTGCCACATGCCCTCGGAACCGCGCTCGCCCCGGCCATGCAAAAACAGAATGATCGGCCATTGCTTACCGTCGTCGCGCCGCCAATCCTCCGGCAGGTAGACCTGAAAGCGATAGATGATTCCGTGCACCTCGATGCGGCGGTTCAGGAATCCCGTATCCTGCGGCGGTTCCGGTTTGGGCGGATGAACCTTGGCCGCGGATGCGCCCACCCCAAGCAACAAGAATTGCTGCTTAGGGACCGCGGATGCGCGTGCAACGGCGGGCCGTGTCGCACAGGCCAGCGCCAGGCAGGCCGCGAATATGCGAAAAAACCGGGACATCTTATTCTCCATCATAATGATTCCCGGCAGTCTATCTGGCTCTTTTTGGCGCGACCAGGAGGACACAGGCCGCAGCCGCCGTGCGCCATTTCAGTGGCGGACAAGACCCGCAATGGACCCGTGTTCGAATCCATCACCTTAGCCGCGTTTCCTTGCGATTTTCTTACAAATTGCATGACACAATCGAAACTGCGATGCTGACAGAAGTCATGACGAAACTGGAAGCCGGAGACACCCTGGACCATTACCGTCTTGACGCGGAGGTTGCGCGCAGCGGCATGTCCACGCTCTTCCGCGCCACCGACCTCCGCAACGGCCGCCAAGTGGCCGTCAAAGTCCCGCACCCGGAAATGGAGGCCGACCCGGTTCTGCTCGAGCGCTTCCGCCGCGAAGAGGAGATCGGCCAGGAGATCGACCACCCCGGCGTGGTGAAAACCTACGACGGCGAGGAGCGCAGCCGCCGCTACATGGTCATCGAGTGGGTGGAGGGCAAGCTGCTCCGGACGATCCTGAACGAGCGGGGCCTCAACGAGGAGCGCAAACTGCCTGTCGACCGGGCGGTCGCGCTCACCCTGGCCATTTGCGACGCCCTCGACAACCTGCACAAGCACGGCGTCGTGCACCGGGATCTGAAGCCGGAGAACATCATGGTGTGCGAAGGCGACCGCATCAAGATCATCGACTTCGGCATCGCTTTGAAGGAGGATGCGCGACGCATCACGCAAGTCGGGCTCACGCCGGCGCTGGGCACGCCCGACTACATCTCGCCCGAGCAGGTGAAGGGCCAGCGCGGCGACCAGCGCAGCGACGTCTACGCGCTGGGCGCGATGCTCTATGAGATGCTCACCGGCCAGCCGCCATTCACCGGATCGAATCCGCTGGCGGTGATGAATGAGCGGTTGTTGATCGATCCCGCCCCGGTGCGGGAACTGAGGCCTGAGATTTCACCCGAGGTCGAAGAGATTCTTTTCCGCGCGCTGGCGCGTGACCCTCGCCGCCGTTACGCCACGGCCGCAGAGATGGCCTGGGAGTTGGAGCACCAGGAGCTGGTCGGGGTCGAAAGCGGCCACCACCGTCCAATTCGGATCGGGCGATTTGCGATCAATCGCGGCAAGATGGCGCTCTATGCGGGGCTGGTCCTGGTTCCATTGCTGCTTTTTGTGGTGATGCTGCTGCTCGCGAAGCGGTAGAGCGGGTCGCGTTCCGGCGGACCCTAAATCCAGACGAAACGAATCCCGTTGCCTGCTCGGCTGCGCTTGTCCGTCGGAGTGTCCCAGAGTAACCTTATCTCACTTGCCGGGCACAAGCCGTTTTTCCATTTGTTCAACCGGAGGTGCATATGAGCCCCTTTCGATGCCTTGTCGCGTTCGTGTTCCTGTTGTCAGCTTTCGCTTTCTCGCAGCATAAGAGCAAGCCGCCAAGCGTCCCTGAGGTATTCAAGGACGCTCATTATGTTTATGTCGAGGCGACCGGCGGCGGACCGGCCGATCCACCGCTCGTTCAGGAGGATCTCCAGGCCATTGCCGACGTACAGGAGGCCCTGCGTCACTGGAACCGTTACACATTGACCAAGCGGCGGGAACAAGCCGACTTCGTGATTGTAGTGAGCAAGATTCGGCCTACGGGAGCTGATGCCATCCCGGTCATGAATTCCGATTCCAGCCCTCTGGGGAACCCGATACCGGGGATGCCGCCCGGGACACGCGGCGTCCACACGCCGGACGATCTCTTCAGTGTGTGCCTGCTGCGTCCTGACGGCACGTTGAGCGATCCGATATGGTTAGACGGGCTCGCGGGCGGCCTCGACACTCCTCAACTGCGACTCTTTACGCGATTCAAGGATGCAGTGGAGCGCGCGTATCCGAGCGAGCGCACCAATCAAGCGCCAAAGCCGTAGTCAGACAGACGTTTGAGCATTTCATTCGCGCTTGCGAACCGCGGCCGCTCACGTTGGCAGTTGCTTCAGCAATGCGTTGGCGCGGCGAAACCAAGGCCGCTCGCGGCGGCGCAGGTAGCGCGGCATCGTCGGCCGCTTATCCAGTACCTTCTGCGCCCACGTGCGGGCTTCGGCGTTGCGGCCCTCTGACGCGAGGAAGTCCGCGAAGTTCAGATACGTCTCTGACAGCGTCGACCGCTCCACCGCCTGCCGAAAGTGCGCCTCGGCTTTGTCCTTTTGCCCGGTTTGCGCGTAGGCGTGCGCCAGCAGTCCCACGGCGTGATGAAAGTCGTGGCCGGGATCGCGTCGGACAACCATTTCCAGGTCGGGAAGAGCGGTCGCCGCGTCGCCCAGCAGAATTGCGCACACGCCGCGGTGGTAGAAGCAGTCGGGGGTGTCGGAGCGGGCGGCGATCGCTTTGTTGAATGCGTCGCGGGCCAACTGCAGCTTGCCCTCATCCATATAAAGATCGCCGAGTTCTTCCCAGTTCCCCGCTGAGGGATTGTCGCGAATCTCCATCAGCAGTTGCGCGATGCGTTTGCGGCGCGGGAAGGTCTTGAAGGATTGCCGCAACAGTCCAACATCGGGCAGCGCCTCGACAAAAAAGTAAATCAGCGCGCCGAGCGGGCCAAGGAAGATGATGATGAAGATCCAATAGGTGTCGGGCCGGCGCCAGATGAAGTGGACGATGGCCGCTGCCTGCAGCAACAGGCCCCACGGATAAATCAGCGAACCAAAGAACCCCATGCGCATTCCATCCTACGGCGAAACTTCGGAGCCCGAAGTGAATTCCTACTCAGCGGTACGACTCGTCGCGGTGGATGACAAATTCGGGATAGGAGCCGCCGCCGAGCTCGTGCAAATCCATGCCGATCCGTTCGCCGTCTTGATCCACACGGAAGGGAACTAGGCGGTCGAGCAGCGAGAAAAGCAGATAGACAAGCGGCAGAACCACGCCAAGCAGCGCGGCAATGCCGACTAGTTGGGCAAGAACCTGCCCCGTTTGCGGCGCAAAGAGGCCCGCGGCAAAGAGTCCCCACAATCCCGCGGCGCCGTGGACGGTGATGGCGCCGGAGGGATCGTCGATGGAGAGTGCGAGTTCGAGCACCTCGACCAGCAGCGGCGTGAAGACGCCGGCGACGGCGCCGGTGAAGAGCGACTCGACGGGCGTGACAAGCGCCGCGCATGCGCTCGAGGCGACAAGGCCGGCCAGCCAGCCGTTGGCGCACAGGCTGGCATCAGGCTTGCCGAAGCGAAAGCGCGTCACCGAATAAGTGGCGGCGAGCGCGCCTGACGCTGAAAGCAACGTGTTGATTGCCGTGCCGGGCAGCGCGGCCAGCGGCGCGTGCAGCCAGAGGATTGCGCCTGCGGCGTTCCAGGCCAGCCAGCCCACCAGCGCCAGCAGGCAGCCGAAGAGCACATAGATGGCGTTGTGCCCTGGCATGGCGGTGGAAAGGCCTTCCTTGGGGAACTTGCCGCGGCGTGGCCCGGCGATCCAGACCACGGCCAGCGCGCTCAAGCCGCCGATCACATGCACAGTGGCCGCTCCTCCGCCGTCAAGAAAGCCGGCGCCCAGCGAGAAGTTTGCGCCTAATTGCGCCAGCCAGCCGCCGGCCCAGATCCAGTGCGCGGTGAGAGGGAAGACAATAGCCGCAAGTACCGCCGCCGCCGCGCAGCCGCCCGACAGCCTCCAGCGATCCGCCCCCGAGCCCCACGGCAACAGCACAGCCATGGCGACGGCCAGGAATTCAAAGAGCAGCGCAAGCTGAGCCTGCGGTGCGGCGGCGCCAAGGCCGTGAAGCAGAAACGAGCCGGCGCCAAGCCAGTTCCAGGCCTTGCCTGCCACATAGAAGGTGAATCCCGCCTTGGCCGGGACGCCAGGAATCGTGCCGGTCAGCGTTGCGCCCACAAGCGCGAAGACAATGGCGGCAACCGCAATCAGCGCCAGATTGCCCAGCATCGCCTGCGCCGCTGAGCGCGATCGCCCCAGGCCGGTGTTGATGAGCGCCACGCCGGCAATCGCCATGGACGCAAGCAGCAGCAGCCCAAGCGTGAGCGCGAACGCAGCGTCGTTCATCGCGGGAACGGATGCGGACGCCATGGGAGGGATCGGGTTCATGGGCGGCTTGCCCCGCGCTGCAGCATGTGGCCGCGAACGGCCACGACCAGGCCCATCGCCTCGACCGCCAGACCGCAAATTACAAACGCCTCCCGCCGCGGCGGGTCGGCAAACAGCACCAGCGCGGCGAGGGTGAGAAAGAATCCTGCAGGCATGACCAGCAATCCCGCGTACTTCATCCTTTGTTCCTTTATCGTTGACGGGCCCTGCGCGAGCATTCATCAGGCAGCGATGGAGGGGGAACTGTTCCCACGGAGCCGAGCTGATGCGTCCCGCGTTTTGAGATGTTTTTGAAAGCGGCTGTTGCGTCCTTATGAATTCTAAATGATCCGATTGTTAGCATCGGCTCACGCGGTCTCGTGGGATGCTGCGGCGGGTCCTTACGGTTTCTTTTCGATATGCGGGCAATAATGACCTATGTATTTTCGTCTTGGCCGATCCCAGAGGTTCGTTCCTCTAATCCTCGGTGTCGTCACGCTTGCGGCCGTCGTGGTGCTGTTGGCCTGGGACGCCTTTCCGAGGTCGTTCCCTCAAGGAAGTCATGGTTTTCTTGCAGCTTTTTCATTGGCCATGACCGCCTTGGCATACCTCATCTACCAGACTGTGCATCGGCCTGCTGTAAAGGAATTCTTGAAAGCGATTCTGCTGGCCGTTGCCTTTCTCTTTTGGGCGGCCAACCAGTTCTGGCCCGATCTGCCGCAGGCGACACTCTTCAACGACATTGCGATCGCTCTCTTTGTCGTCGACGTATTTCTGGTGATTCTCGGCTGGCCTGTGACGTCTCGAGACAGCTCCTTTGCTGAAGCCTGCTCGGCGTCATGTGCCGAACGCTGCGCGGGGCCGTGCAGGGAAGAGCGATCTTTAACGGGCCGAACTTCGAACGGTTGATCACTGTCTGTGTGGCTTTGTTTTTCGTCATGGCGCAAGTTTTGGACAGAATCCGCTTCGGCCACGCGCCCACCACGCCCATCTACCCGGGCGACGGGCTGATGGTCCCCGGCGGGCTATTGATGGCGTTCTGGGGAGGGTAAACGTTGCCTCAGCCGGATGGATTTTCCGTGTTGGAGACGTTTGAGTTCGGCCACTGTCCTCTGCATTGTGGCGCGCCCGGCTTGCGGCATGATATTTTGTCGTTAAACAGCCCAACCTCTGGCGCAAAAACCAGCGGCAATGGTGGTGGTTACCCCGAAATCGCCCTTGTCACAACCAAGTTTCTTTTCAAGCGATTGCAAACCGGATTCCCACAAAAAATTTCTCGCGATGTGGCACGCGGCGCTTGATGCCGAAGGGCCTCCGGCTGCTATATTGAAATTTCGGGCTTCCCCGCCCCACCTGAGAGTTCTATCGAAGAGCGTTTCTTGTACATGACCCATGTGACCGCCAGCACACGCGGCGCATGCAAAACGAAAGTCAAATCGGGATTCGTTCATGGCGCAAATCTTCGACCGCAGCTCCAATGCACTGGCTCGCATGAGCCTTGTGCTGACGGGGTTGATCGTCATCGCCTTGGGGGTCACGCTGGATGAGCTGCAGCGCTCGCCATGGGTCACGCGGCAGGGCCAGCGCGCCGATCAGCCGGTACCCTTCAGCCACAAGCATCATGTGCAAGGGCTGGGCCTGCAATGCCAGTACTGCCACACCACGGTGGAGAAGTCGAGCTACGCCGGAATTCCTCCCACGCGCACCTGCATGAACTGCCACGCGCAGATCTGGACCAACGCGCAGCTGCTTGAGCCGGTTCGCCAGAGCTGGTACACCGGACAGTCCATCCCCTGGATCAAAGTGCATGACCTGCCTGACTTCGTCTACTTCAGCCACGAGATTCATGTGAACAAGGGCATTGGCTGCGAAAGCTGCCACGGACGCGTCGACGAGATGCCGCTGATGTATGAGCAGAACACGCTGCAGATGGAGTGGTGCCTCAACTGCCATCGCAACCCGGCGAAAAACCTGCGCCCGACAAGCGAGATCTACAACTTGGCCTGGGAGTCGCCGGCCGAGGACCATCCAGTGTGGTGCACGGCGGTTGAGAACAAGCCGGACGTGCCTACGGCCCAGAGCGTGAGCTGCACGAGGAAGGATCCCAGCGGCACGCAAGGCGCGCCGGGCGCCGAGCTTGCGGCCTTGCAGGTGCCTGCAGCCGGCGCCAAGAGCCCGACGGGAGACGTTACGGCTGCGGCGGTGCCCGTTGCCGCCCCGACCTATCAGAAATTCACCAGCCAGGATGCGTTGGGGCTCTTCCTGGTCGATCACTACAAGATTCGCACGCCGAAGGACCTGACCAGTTGCGAGGTGTGCCACCGATGAGCGTGAAGAGAAAAAACTCGCCCGCGGTGGAGAAACCCTTGGGGAATGCCGTGAACGACGCGAATCCGAACGCGGGCAAGGCCGTTGCCTCCCAAGACGCGGGCGCCGAGCCGATGACGCTTGAGGCGGTTCGCCGCGAGCTGAAGAACGCCAAAGGAAAGCGCTATTGGCGTTCGCTCGATGAGCTGGCCAACACACCGGAGTTTCAGGCTGCGGTGGAGCGCGAGTTTCCCTCGGCGGCGCAGGAGTGGATTGATCCGGTTTCCCGGCGCGGCTTCCTCAAATTGATGGGCGCGTCTATGGCGTTGGCCGGCTTGGCCGGATGTACCAAGCAGCCCGACGAGCCGATATATCCCTACATCAAAGCGCCGGAAGACCTGATTCTCGGCAAGCCGATGTACTTTGCCACGGCGCACCCATTCACCACTGGCGCGGTGCCGCTGCTGGTGAAGAGCGACGAGTTCCGCCCCATCAAGGTCGACGGCAACCCCGAGCACGCTTACAACCACGGCGGCTCCGATCCTTATTCGCAGGGTACGCTGCTCGATCTCTACGACCCCGACCGTTCGCAGCACGTGACCTACCGCGGCGAAAGCCGCGAGTGGACCGAGTTTGCCGAGGCGCTGCGCGACAAGGTGACTTCGACGAAGGACGGGACGGGAATCTACTTCCTCAGCGCGACGATTTTGTCGCCGACGCTGGCGCGGCAGTGGAAAGAAGTGCAGACGGCGTGGCCCAAGGCAAAGCTGGTGCAGTACGATCCCGCGCTGGTCGGAACGTTTCTCGCCAGCGGGATCAACGTTCAGTACGACCTGACCGGCGCCGATTTGATCGTTTCGCTCGACGCGGATTTCCTCTCCGGCGCCAGCTATCCCGGCTTCCACAAGCTGGTGCGCGACTACGCCGCCCGCCGCAAGCAGCCGGAGAACGGAATGAACCGGCTGTACGCAGTCGAAAGCACGACCACGACCACGGGCATGAAGGCCGAGCACAGGCTGGGATTGCGAGCGAGCGAGATTCCGGCCTTTGCGGCCGCGCTTGCTGCTGCGGTGGGCGTGACGGGAATCAATGCTCCGAGCTACGCATGGACCGACGAGCAGAAGAAGTTTCTTGCCGCGGTTGCAAAGGATCTGAAGGCCAATGCCGGCAAAAGCGCGGTGCTTCAGGGGCTGTATCAGGACCAGTCCGTTGCAGTGTTGGCGCTGGCCATCAACAACGCGCTGGGGAATGTGGGCAAGACGGTTTCTGTTGCCTCCGATCCGGCGATTCCCATTCCCAGCGACCAGCTTGCCGACTTCAAGTCGCTGGTTGCCGATCTGAATGCGGGCAAAGTGGATTGGCTGGTGATTCTCAACGCTAACCCCATCTACGACGCGCCCGCCGATCTGAATTTCGCCGACGCCTTCAACAAGGCCAACATCGTGGCCCACCTCGGCTCGCACTACGACGAAACCGGCCAGCAGGCTCACTGGCACATTCCCGCCGCGCACTATCTTGAGTCCTGGTCCGATGCCCGCGCCTACGACGGAACGGTTTCGATCGTGCAGCCGATGATCGATCCGCTGTATGGCGGACACACGGCTCACCACGTGCTCCAGGCGCTGCTCAACGAGCCGATGGTGAGCCCGTACGATGCGGTGCGCGAGACGTGGAAGCCGGTCATCAAAGGAGATTTCGAGGCGGGCTGGCGCAAGGCGCTGCACGACGGCTGGATAGCGGATACGGCCGGCGTCAATCTCGGCTTCGCAAATTTCCTCTGGCACCCGTCGTCTCAGGTTCCCGCGCCCACGCCGAAGGATTCGCTGGAGATCATCTTCCGCCCCGATCCCAATATCTACGACGGCCGGTGGAACAACGTCGGCTGGCTGCAGGAACTGCCCAAGCCGGTCACGAGCCTGAGCTGGGACAATGCTGCGATCGTCTCCGGCGCTACGCTCACCAGGCTCGGCCTCGAAGAAGACGACATCGTCGAGCTGTGCGTGGGCAATGGCAAGGTCAATGCGCCGGTGATCGTGGCTCCCGGCCATCCCGATAATTCTGTAACGGTTTATTTGGGCTACGGCCGCGAGTTCGCCGGTCGCGTCGGCTCAGGCCAGGGCTTCAATGCCTATCTCATTCGCAACACCTGGGCGCCGTTTTACGCCACCGGCTCCATTCGCAAGCTGGAAGGCAAGTGGGGCATTGCCATCACCAAGAGCCACTACCACGATCAGCGCGGCACAACCTTCGGCCAACAAGGTCAGGGCAACAACTCTCTTGAGGCCGACGAGGCTTTGGGTCCGCGCGGCATCATCCGCTACGCCACGCTCGACGAATTCAAGGCCAATCCGAATTTTGCGCACGAGGGCGAGCGCTACGACACACCCAGCCGCGACACCTCGCTCTTCCCCAACTGGGCGTACAACGAGGCCAACGCCTGGGCCATGTCGATCGACATGAACAGTTGCACGGGCTGCAATGCCTGCATCGTGAGCTGTTACGCCGAGAACAATATTGCCGTGGTGGGCAAGCAGCAGGTGCGCATCGGCCGCAACATGCAATGGCTGCGCATCGACTCGTATTTTGAGGGCGATCTGGCAGCGCCGCGTGCGCACTTCCAGCCCATGAACTGCCAGCACTGCGAGAACGCGCCGTGCGAGCAGGTTTGCCCCGTGGGCGCCACGGTGCATTCGCCGGAAGGCCTCAATGTAATGGTCTACAACCGCTGCATCGGCACGCGCTACTGCTCCAACAACTGCCCATACAAGGTGCGCCGCTTCAACTTCCTGCTCTTCTCCGACTATGAGACCGAGAGCCTGAAGCTGATGCGCAATCCCGACGTGACTGTGCGCTCGCGGGGCGTGATGGAGAAGTGCACTTACTGTTTGCAGCGTATCAACGCGGCCAAGATCGATGCCGACAAGGAGAATCGAAACATCCGCGACGGGGAAATCGTGACCGCGTGCCAACAGGCATGCCCGGCCGAGGCGATCGTGTTTGGTAACATCAACGATCCCGCCAGCCGCGTATCGAAACTAAGGGCCCAGCAGCGCAGCTATCAGGTAATCGCCGACCAGAACGCCCGTCCGCGGACGCAGTATCTGGCCGAAGTTCTGAATGTGAACCAGGAACTCAAAGAGACGCCGGTGGAGCACACGCCGGCAAAGGGTTGAGCTCACGATGGCAACCAGGGAAGTGAAACCCAACGATCCCGCGATCGATCCGGCAACTGGAGAATTCCGGGTTATTGCGCCCGGCCAGTCCTTCCGGTCGATCACCGAGAAGATCGCGCGCATTGTGCTCACGCCGCACACGCCGATGGGCTGGTTTGGCCTCTTTGCTGTGGCTGGTGGCGGCGCCACGATGCTGATGGTTGCTCTCACATGGCTCTTCCTGAAGGGCGTCGGCATCTGGGGGGTTGCCCAGCCCGTGGCTTGGGGCTTTGCCATCATCGAATTCGTGTGGTGGATCGGCATCGGCCATGCCGGCACGCTGATCTCGGCCATTCTGCTGCTGTTCAAGCAGGGCTGGCGCAACTCCATCAGCCGCTTCGCCGAGGCCATGACGATTTTCGCGGTCATGTGCGCCGCCTTGTTCCCGCTGATTCACCTCGGCCGCCCGTGGGTGGCCTACTGGGTGTTTCCTCTTCCCTTTACCATGACCGTTTGGCCGCAGTTCCGCTCGCCGCTGATGTGGGACGTGTTCGCGGTTTCGACTTACGCTACCATCTCAGTTGTGTTCTGGTACATCGGCATGGTTCCGGACTTCGGCACCTTGCGCGATAAGGCGCAGTCGAAGGTCGCGCAGTATTTTTACGGCCTGTTAAGCGTGGGCTGGCGCGGTTCAACGCGCCACTGGATGCAGTACGAGACGGGGTCGCTGCTGCTGGCAGGTCTGGCCACGCCGCTGGTGCTCTCCGTCCACACCGTCATCAGCTTCGATTTCGCCGTGGCGGTTATTCCCGGCTGGCACACGACCATCTTTCCGCCCTATTTTGTCGCGGGCGCGATCTATTCCGGCTTCGCCATGGTGCTCACGTTGGCCATTCCGCTGCGCAAGTTCTACCACTTGGAAGCGTTGGTGACGGAACGGCACATCGACAACATGGGCAAGCTGATGCTTGTCACAGGTTTCATTGTCGGCTATGGGTACGGCATGGAAGCGTTCATGGCATGGTATTCGGCGAATCACTGGGAGGCATTCACGTTCTGGAACCGCGCCTTCGGGCCCATGGGCTGGTCGTATTGGACCCTCATTACCTGCAACCTCGCCATTCCGCTGACGACCCTGTGGTCGCGGAAACTGCGCACCAACATCCCGTTCATGTTCATCCTCTCCATCATCGTAAACACGGGTATGTACCTTGAGCGCTTCGTCATCATTGTGACCAGCCTCACTCGCGACTTTCTGCCGTCGGCGTGGGGCACGTACCGCGCAACCAAGTGGGACTACATGACCTTCGTGGGCACGCTGGGATTCTTCACCTTCATGTTCCTCTTGTTCGTGCGTTTCCTGCCTATGATGCCCATGAACGAGATTCGCATGTTGCTGCCGGCGGCCAAAATCAAGCCCAAGGTAGCGGAGGCTGCAGACTGATGCCCGCACGCGAAGGAACCTACGGCCTGCTGGCCGAATTCGATACGCCGGGCGACCTGGTGCGGGCCGCGCGGCAGGCGCACGAGGACGGCTGGCGCCGGATGGACTGCTATACCCCCTACCCGGTGGAGGAAGCGGCTGAAGCCATAGGATTCCATAGCAACAAGGTGCCGCTGATCACGCTCATTGGAGGATTGATGGGCGGAGCGGCCATGTTCGCGCTGGAAACGTGGATCTCCGTGCTCGCCTATCCGCTCAACATCGCGGGCCGCCCCACGTACTCCTGGCCGGCTTTTATCGTTCCCGCTTACGAGTGGACCATTCTCTGGGCGGGCCTTTCGGCAGGATTTGGGATGTTGGCACTGTGCGGACTTCCTGCGCTCTATCACCCTCTGTTCAACGCGCCCAACTTCCGCAACGGCGCCACGACGGACAAATTCTTTCTGTGTCTTGAGGCGCTCGATCCGAAATTCGATTTGGCGGAGGCCAAGGCCTACCTGCAGCAGTTCAAGCCGAATTCGGTGGTGGAGGTGGAGTACTAATGCGCACTACCCACCTCAATTTGTCCGGTCGCAGGTTTCGGCTCTTCGCTGCGCCGGCCGCCATGGCCGTGCTGTTCTTGGTTGCTGGCTGCCGCCAGGATATGCAGGACCAGCCCAAGATGGATCCGCAGCGCGGTACAGACTTTTTTGCCGACCATCGCGGCGCGCGTCCGCAGGTGTTGAACACTGTGGCCCGCGGCCAACTCCACGAGGACAGCTACTTCTATACCGGCGTCGTGCAGGGCCCGAACGGCTACCGCCAGGAACTGGATGAGATGCCCTTCCCGGTGACCATGGAAGTGCTCAAGCGCGGGCAGGAGCGGTTCAACATCTACTGCACGCCTTGCCACTCGCGCGTCGGCAACGGCTTGGGCGAGATCGTGCAGCGCGGCTTCAAGCCGGCCGCCAATTTCCACGATCAGGTGCGCATGTCGCAGCCGCTCTCGCACTACTTTTACGTGATGACGCACGGTTACGGCGCCATGCCCGACTACTCGTCGCAACTGCCTCCTGAGGACCGCTGGGCCGTGGCGGCTTACATTCGCGCCTTGCAGCTCAGTCAGGCAGCAACGGTTAAGGATGTGCCGGCCGGCGTCCAGATCAACAACCTCAAGGACCTGGCCGCGGCTGAAGGTCATCCCGAGTACGCGCAGCCCTGGCCGAGGCCGTCAACGGCGGTGGAGCCGAACAAGCCCATCACCAGCGAGGGAACGCCGGGCATGGCGCCGGCTTATCCCGCGCCACCTGCGATCAAGATTCCCGTAAGCAAACCGGCCCCTGCAGCCCAGAAGTGAGGAAGCAAAGGAATGGCTCACGAACCGCAAGCCGCATCGCACGCCAAGGCGCTCCCCGCCGATCTCGGTGCACCCGCGTTTGTAGACGTCTGGAAGTCTCGTGCGCTGACCGTGGGAGTGATCTCGATGGCAGTCGCTGTGATCCTGATCGTTCTGGCTCAGGCGCAGGATCATCTGGGCTTCGACCATTTCTATCGCGCCTGGGCGCTCGGCACCATGGTCACCTGGGGGCTTTGCGTGGGCGGCTTGGCCATGCTCATGGTGCAGTACTGCTCCGGTGGCAAGTGGGGCCTGCTTTTGCGCAGGCCGCTTGAGGCCATGAGCCGCACGCTGCCACTGGTCTTCGTCTACTGGCTCGGCGTGGCCTTTGCCATGAAGAAGCTTTACCTGTGGGCGAATTACTCCAGCGTAGGCGACACGGCTGCGGGGCTGAAGGCAGGCCTCATCAACGAATTCCAGGCGCACTGCCTCAACTTCAAGCGCCCTATGCTCAACCCCTTCGCATTCGTCTGGGTGAGCCTACTCTGCTTTGCCATCTGGGGCTACTATGCGTGGCGCCTCAACACCCTCGGTGCGCTGCGCGATGCGCAGGGCCCGGAGACGACGCCGCACTGGATCAAGAAGCTCGAGAACATCAGCGGTCCCGGCATCGTGGTCTACGCCGTCACCATGACGGCTGCAGCCATTTACTGGGTCATGTCGATGGACCCCACGTGGTTCTCGACGGTCTACGGCCTGCTGTTCCTTGTCGGACAAGGCTACGCGGTGCTGGCGTTTTCCATCATCGTCGCCGTGTCGCTCTCCAAAGCCGAGCCGTTCCGCACCATCCTGCGTCAAACCGAACAGCACGACTTGGGCAAGCTCACATTCGCCTTCGTCATGCTGAATATCTACTTGGCGTTCGGACAGTTCCTCATTATCTGGTCCGGCAACCTTCCCGACGAGATCAATTGGTACCTGGACCGCATCCGAGGCGACTGGGGTGTCATCATTACGCTCGATTTCATCTTCCACTGGCTGATTCCGTTCACCATGCTGCTCTCGCGCGACCTGAAGCGCAACAAGAAGCGCCTGGTGCGTGTGTGCCAGTGGATGGTCTTCGCCAGGGCGTTCGACATGTTCTGGCTTATCGAGCCCAATTTCAAAGACGCCGCGCGCAACCTGCACTTCAGTTGGGGAATCCTGGAGTACATCGCGGTGCCCGTAGCCATGTTCGCCTTCTGGGTGGCCTATTTCTGCACCCGCCTGAAAACGCGGCCGCTGGTGCAGGTCAACGACCCGCATCTGGTGGAGATTCTGGAGCCTCAACATGCCCACGCATAACCAACCCGATCCCGGCCACGAGCCGGAAAAGCACGAAGTCGACGCATCGGCCGGCTATGAGCGCACCGACGCAAACGTCGTGGGCATCGTTGTGTTTCTTACCGCGCTGGCTATCTTTGCCGCGGTCACGGGTTTGCTCTGCTACGGCATCGGTAAGGTGATCAACGCGCACCTGAACAAAGAAGACGGTCCTAACAGCAAATGGACCAAGACGGTGGACGTGCGCCAGCTTGGCAACATGCCGTCGAGCCCTGAGCTGCAGAACAAGGTCGCGGAACTGACGCAGACCTTTCCCACACCGCGATTGCAGATCGACAACGGCGACCAGGATATTGCCGATCTGCACGCACGCGAGGACCTGCTGCTCTCGAACTACAGTTGGATCGATCAGTCAAACGGGACGGTGAGAATTCCCATCGAGCGCGCTATGGAGCTGATTGCACAGCGCGGATTGCCGGTAGCGCCGCCGGTCGAAACCCAGCCGCCGATGACCGGTGACATCCGGCCGGTGATCACCTTGCCGTTGACCAACGGGTTTGCGCGCACCAGCTTCGAGCAGGAAGAGGCGCAGCAGGAAGCCGTGAGGGCCCACCGCGGAGAGCAGTGAGGATTCAGGCGGCAAAACTGAATGGTTAAGCCGCGGAAGCAAAGCTGTCGCGATGGTTTTTTGAGGGATAGGCGCGAAATGAAATTGGAGGCTTTGACTCCAAAATTTTCAGTCGCAAGGGCTTGAGGAAGGAGAAAATCATGCGCCACAGAAGCACAATCGGGAAAAGCGGGCGAAACGCGGCGCCGTTGATTTCTGCCACGATGGCCCTCTGCCTCTTCGCCGCCCCGCTGCTCGTCGCGCAGGTTTCCAGCTATGGAAACAAGGAGGCGGGCCCGGTCACCGACAGGCCACCATCGCTTCTCAACGGCGTGGGCATCGATCAACATCTCAATACTCAGTTGCCGCTCAACCTGACCTTCACTGACGACGCCGGCAAGCAGGTGACGCTGGGCAGTTACTTCGGCAGGCGTCCCGCGATTCTGGCGCTGGTTTACTACCGCTGCCCCATACTCTGCTCCGAAGAGCTCGACGGCCTGACCAGCGCGTTGGAGATGGTCCGGTTCATTCCCGGCAGGGACTTCAACATCGTCGTGGTCAGCATCGACCCCACGGAGGGCATGGACTTGGCCGCGGCGAAAAAGCGAGAGTACGTGAAGCGATACGGGCGCCCGGAGACGGCAAACGGCTGGCACTTCCTCACCGGCACGCAGCCGAACATCGACGCGCTGACCCAGGCGGTCGGCTTCCGCTACGTCAAGCTCAAGGTGCCGGGCAGCAACCAGGTGCAATACGCGCACGCCAGCTCCATCCAGATCGTGACCCCGGAGGGCAAGCTGGCGCAGTACTACATGGGAGTCGAGTACTCGCCCAAGGACATGCTGCTGGGCCTGGACGAGGCCTCGTCGAACCGCATCGGATCGCCGGTAGACAACATCCTCACCTACTGCTACCACTACGATCCCGCGACCAATACGCACGACCTCATCATTTCGCGCGTGATGCAGCTCGGCGGGTTCCTCACGCTGGTGCTTTTGGGCGGATTCATGCTGGTGATGTTTCGCCGCGACTATAGGCACGATCACGAGATCGGTTCAGCGGCTCACGGGACAGTAAGGAAAGCGAACGGATAACGGAATGGACCACATTAGCCCGGTACTCTGGCAATTTCTCGTCAAGTGGTTGACGCACTTCGCCCTCTTTCCGCCCGAGGCGTCGAAGATTGCGCCCCAAATGGACGCGCTCTATTTCTTCATGGTCCTGGTGAGCCTCGTCGGGCTCACCATCGTTGTGCTGCTGATCCTGGGCTTCTCGATTCTTTACCGTAAGGCGCGTCATCCGCAGGCGGTGCAGATCGAGGGCTCAACAATACTCGAAGCCACCTGGACCATCATTCCGCTGGGCCTCTTCCTGGTCATGTTTGTGTGGGGCGCGCTGCTTTACTTCCGCATCTACACGCCGCCGGCCAACGCCATGAATATCTACGTTGTGGGCAAGCAGTGGATGTGGAAGGTAGAGCATCCCGGCGGGCAGCATGAGATCAATGCGCTGCACGTGCCTGCGGGCCAGCCCGTCCAGTTGACGCTCATCTCGCAGGACGTGTTTCATAGCTTCTCCATCCCCGCCTTTCGTGTCAAGCGCGAGGCGATTCCGGGCCGCTACACCACGGTTTGGTTTGAGGCCACCACGCCCGGCACTTATCACCTCTTCTGCACCCAGTACTGCGGCACCAACCACTCGCAGATGATCGGCGACGTGGTCGTGATGACGCCGGACGACTTCAAAAAGTGGCTGCAAGGCTCAACCAGCGGCAACTCGCTGGCACAGGATGGCGAACGGCTCTTCTCCAGTCTGAGCTGCAACGCCTGCCACAACGCGCGGCCCGACGCCCGCGGTCCCAGCTTGGCCAGCGTCTACGACGCCCGTCTCACGCTCTCCACCGGCCAGATGGTCACCGCCGACGACGCCTATCTGCGCGATGCGATCCTGAACCCGTCGCAACACATCACGCAGGGCTATGCGCCCATCATGCCCACCTACCAGGGCCAGATCAGCGAAGAAGGCGTGATCGCCCTCGTGGAATACATCAAGAATCTCGATTCTGACTACCGCGTCCAGCAAACCCTGAACACCACCGAACTCGCTCCCAATGTCGAGCAAAAAGCAGCGCCGGCGGCCACAGTGCCCGCAGCGCGGAAGGAGGTCAAACCATGAGCTCCACCACCATCGTCAGTCTTCCCGACCAGTCCACGGCCAGGATCCCCAAAATGAACTTCCTGACCAAAGAGAATGGTCTGCTGAGCTGGCTGCTGACCGGCGACCACAAGCGGATCGCCACCCTGTACCTGATCTCGATTACCTTCTTCTTCTTCATCGGCGGAGCCCTGGCAGGACTCATCCGCCTGGAACTGCTCACTCCGCAGACCACCTTAATGGCTGCAGACACCTACAACAAGGTGTTCTCCATGCATGGCCTCATCATGGTCTTCTTCTTTCTGGTGCCCTCAGTTCCCGCCACTATCGGCAATTTTGTTGTCCCCATGATGGTCGGGGCCAAGGATCTGGCGCTGCCAAAGATCAACTTACTCAGTTGGTACCTCTATGTTCTCGGCGGCATCATGATGATCTATACGATGTGCGCCGGCGGCGTCGATACCGGATGGACCTTTACCACACCGCTCTCGACGCACTATCTGAATACCAACGTCGCCTCCGCCGCCACGGCGGTGTTTGTGGCTGGATTCAGCTCCATCCTTACCGGCCTGAACTTCATCGTGACCATCCACAAGTTGCGCTGCCCAGGAATGACCTGGTTCCGCCTGCCGCTGTTCATCTGGTCGAATTATGCGGCCAGCATTCTTATGGTTCTAGGCACGCCGGTGCTAGCCATCGTTCTGGTGCTGGTCGTCCTCGAGCGCACCATGCACATCGGCGTCTTTGATCCCGCCTATGGCGGCGACCCGATTCTCTTCCAGCATCTGTTCTGGTTCTACTCCCACCCCGCCGTCTACATCATGATTCTGCCCGGCTTTGGGGTTATTTCGGAGGTCATTTCCACCTTCAGCCGCAAGCGCGTCTTCGGCTACACCGCAGTCGCATTTTCGTCGGTGGCCATCGCCGTCTTCGCTTTCTTTGTGTGGGCCCATCACATGTTCATCATGGGCATCTCGAATTATTCCGCGCTGGTGTTTTCTTTGATGACCATGCTGGTCGCGGTGCCCTCGGCCATCAAGGTATTCAACTGGGCCTTCACACTCTACAAGGGATCCATTACCTTCGAAACACCCATGCTCTATGCCTTCGGCTTCTTGGGCCTGTTCACCATCGGCGGTATGACAGGCGTCTTTCTCGGCGCCACGGGAACCGACATTCACCTCACGGAGACATACTTTATCGTCGCCCACTTCCACTTCGTCATGGTCGGCGGCATGTTGATGTCCTTCCTTTCCGGCATTCACTTCTGGTGGCCCAAATGGACCGGCCGCATGTATCCGGAAAAGCTCTCGCAATTGGCGGCACTGGTCACCTTTATGGGATTCAATCTCACCTTCTTCCCGCAATTCATTTTGGGCATGCTGGGAATGCCGAGGCGCTATGCCGCCTACCCGCCGGAGTTTCAGGCGTTGAACGTTTTTTCGACCGCCGGCGCCACCATCCTCGGCGTCGGCTACCTGCTGCCGATTCTTTACCTCACATGGTCGCTGAAGTATGGCGCCATCGCCGGCGACAACCCCTGGCAGGCCACGGGACTCGAGTGGCAGACCCAGTCGCCGCCGCTCACAGAAAACTTCGTCGAGATTCCCATCATGGATCATGAGGCCTACGACTACGAATGGCTCGAGCACCAGCAACAGAGAGAGGTGGCGAGTGTCGGATAGCACCACGATTGCCAACGGCGCTTTGACGGAGGCTCAGCACGAGCACCCGCCGTACCAGCGCCATCACTTCGAGACCGTCGAACAGCAGTTCGATGCCACGAACTTTGCCATGTGGCTCTTCCTGCTGACGGAGATCATGTTCTTTGGCGGACTTTTCATGTCCTACCTGGTTATGCGCAACTGGTACTACCCGGCGTTCGTCGAGGGTTCGCACCAGTTGAGCATCTTCTGGGGCACTGCCAACACCGCGGTCCTCATTGCCTCCAGCTTCACCATGGCTATGAGCGTTTGGTCCGCCGAGATGCGCCGCAAAGGCGCGCTGTTGCTCTTCTTGAGCCTCACCCTGATCTTCGGGCTCATCTTCCTCGGCATCAAGGGCATCGAGTGGCACGAGAAGTGGGAGAAGCATCACGTTCCTGGCATCCACCAATACAGTGAACAGGCGTTCCTGAATCCCGCCTCCGACCCGGAAGTTCACAAACAATATCCCGACGACAAACCTCTCGCCCCCGACATGGCTCAGAAGACCGAGCAGTATTTCTTTCTTTACTTCGCCATGACCGGGATGCACGCGCTGCACATGGTGATCGGCGTATCGATCCTGGTTTTCATGATTTTTCGCGCCAAGGCCGGGGCGTACACCTCGGGTCACGTCACTTTTGTTGAGAACTTCGGCCTCTACTGGCACTTTGTCGACATTATCTGGATCTATCTTTTCGCCCTGCTGTATCTGATCAGCAGGCATGCCTGAGGACACGTGCGAATGAGCGAGCCATCAAAACCCGGCGAACACGAACATCACATCGTCAGCCCGAAGATTTACGTGGTCATATTCCTGGCGTTGCTTGTGGGCACAGCGAGTACGGTAGTGGCCTCCTATGTCGATATGGGCGTATGGAACCCGGTCGCCGCGCTGGCTATCGCCACCGGCAAGATGCTGCTGGTGGTGCTGTTCTTCATGCACGTGAAGTACAGCCCGAGGCTCACCAAACTCACCGTGGTTTCGGGCGTCTTCGTCTTCCTTGTGCTGATCAGCTTGACGCTGACCGACTACATCAGCCGCGCCTGGGGACGGTGGTAGAAAAAGAGCTCTTAGCCATTAGCTCTTAGCCTTTAGCCCGCACTTCTCACGCGGCGCAAAAACCTGTAGCGCCGGTCTCCAGACCCCCGCAAGGCAAACGACGGCCGCAAATCCGCCATTTTCCGCACCGTCGAGACGGCCGTGAGAAATGCGGGTTAGAGCGTCGGCTTCGGCGGCTTCACCAGCGTCCACGCCGTCGCCCCCGTCACCTTTACCGGCCGCCGGTATAGCTTGCCGCCCTGCGCCGCGTAAATCCAGCTCCCATCGCTGCCGCCCGCAAAAGTGATCGCAGTGATCGGGGCTCCCGTAGCGCCCGGCGCCGGCGGGTTCAGAATCCCCACCACGCGGCCGTTTTCCATGCAGACCTGAATGCCCAGCGGCGTGGCGAAGTACACCATGCCGTTCACGTCCTCCACCGCGCCTCGCGTCCCGCTCTGCCAGCTCAGCATGGTCGTCTCCGGAAGCTCCAGCCGGTAAAACGGCTCGCCATTTTCAAGCGAGCCATCCGCCGCAATCTGGAACGACCAGCTATAGCGCGAAACAATATCGCTCACCACCAGCATCGACTGGTCGGGCGAGAGCGTCAGTTCCCTGGGAGCGGTCAATTCCCCGTTCAAAACGGTCCACTTGAGCGCTATGCGCGGCTGGCCCAAGGAATCGATCACACCGATCGTGGCTTTTGATCCATCGAGAAAGTAGATCGTGCCATTTTGTGTGACAACAAAGTCCTCGACCGCGGTCAGGTTCCTGGCGATGGTCTTTTGGTCACTTGCCACCCCGGTTGCCGTGTTCGAAGAAACAATGTCTCCCGTGGACGGCTGGTACGTATAGAGGCGATCGTTTGCGCCCATGCGGAGAATGGTCGAGTCATTGGGCGGCTCGGCGAATTGTGTGATTTTGCCATCCGCATCCACGCGGTCGATTCCTCCCGCGGCCTCGTCCGCGAAGTAGACATTCCCATTTCGGTCGGAGGTCAGGCTCGGGATGGACCCGTAGTCTCCGCCGATCTGCTGCCACGGCTTGTCAACGAAGATCGTCGAAAAAACCGACGCCGACGGATCCCGTCCCGCCTGCTGCGCCGCCGCCGGCTCGTGCACCACGATCGGCGCGGGATAATCGCGCCACAACCAGCGCAGTGCGTCGGGCAGAATCGCTCCGCCTTGCTTCAGGTTGTGGCCCTCCGTGCCCATCACCAGCTTGGCGTCGTAGCCGGCAAACTCCAGTGCCTCGACCATCACCTGGTTGTTGATCGGCCAGCTCCCGGCAAAGGAGGTTCCGTAGGGCTCCGCGGGGACAATGTGATCCGCGGTCCCGTCCTGCATGAAGATGCGGATCGGCTTGGGCTCGGTCTTGCGCACCAGTGCCGGCAGCGCGTCCGCGCCCTTCATGGAGACGTAGGTTCCAATCAGGCTCAGCACGCGGTGAAACTGGTCGGGCCGATTCCACGCCGCCATGAATGCGGCCACAGCGCCCGTGCTCACCCCGCTCAAACCCCGGTCGTCGGGATTCTTGGAGAGGTTGTAGTGTTTCGCCACTTCGGGGATCAGCTCGTTGAGCAGAAACTCGGAAAACCGCGGCGTCAGCGAGTCGTACTCGTAGATGCGGTTGTAGCGGTTTTGGTCTGCATCCGAAATCACAGGCAGAATGCCGGGATCGACGAAGATCGCGATCATGGGCGGCAAATCGTGCTTGGCGATCAGGTTGTCGAAGACCACCGGCACGCGCATGCTGTCGCCCAGCGCCTGGCTGCCGTCAAGAAAGATCATGAACGGCGTCGGCTTGCTGGCATCGTATTGCGCGGGCACGTAGACAGCGCAGTTGTGCGGCGTGCCCGGATAATACTTTCCCGGCGCCAGCGTGAATTTGGTCACCGTTCCATTAGGAACGCCATGGTGCGGCTCTGAATCCGGGCCAAGTGTATACTCCTCGGCGCCGGAGACAGCCAAGGCACAAACGAGCAGTAAGGCGAGGAGAATTCGTCTCATCAAAAACCTCAGGCGTAGATATGGACTTAATCGAATCGGGAAAGGCCGCCCACGGATCGCGCTGCAAGGAAGACCGCACACAGATCGCGCAACCAACTCATCCTAACCCGCGCAACTCAGCGCTGAAAAGGCGCAACTTCGCCGGAAATCAACCCGGCCCGTGCCTTGTATCCTGGATCACACATTTTCGCCCTCGGCCCTGTCCTATAATGGGCCGCAATCTCATTCCCGGAAATTGCGTGTTTCGTTGAGCGTTATCCGATGGATTCCGCGCTCATCCCCATTGGAAGATTTTCAGAATAGGGGAAGCCGGAGTTTGATTCCGGATACGCGTGACGAATCCAATGTTCGATCCGAAGTGGAAGGGCCCTAGGCGCAGCGGCAGGGCGGGGAAGCGAGTCCCGCGTCCGCGGAGGCACGCCGCTTGTGACGCATGGATCAGCGTAGCGGCGGCCGCTTGGCTATTCACGCTGCTCTTGCCTGGCTCTCCGCCCCTGGCGCAGACCCCGGTTCCGGCCACGGAAGCCAAACCATCGCCGCAGCAAGTGCAGCAGCCTTCGCGCTTGCCTCCCCCGGTCCCTCCTCGCGTGCCCCCTCGCGTTCTTGAAGCGCAGCGTTTTCTCGCCCAACGCGGCTTCACGCCTGGCCATCGCCTTGCCGCTCACGCAACTGCAGTCCGACGGTTCAGCGCCTCGCTCTCCGACGCTCCCTTGAGCGCCGCAGCGGCACAGAGCCAGACCGCGCCAAGCACGGCATCAAGCTCCACATGGCAGCCGCTCGGCCCCACCGCCGTCCAAACCCCCAACTTTGGCCTCGTCACCGGCCGCGTAGCCGCGCTCGCCCTCGATCCCTCCGACCCGACCGGCAACCTTCTCTACGTTGGCACCACCGGCGGCGGTGTGTGGATGGCGAACAATGCCGGCGTTTCCACGCCTTCGTCGATCGTCTTTACCCCGCTCACTGACACCGTGGCCGCGCTTGGCGGAATCGCGGACGCTTCCATCAGCATCGGCGCGCTCACCGTCCAGCCGGGCGAAACCGGCGTGATTCTGGCCGGCACCGGCGATCCCAACGATGTGCTCGACTCCTATTACGGCGCCGGCATCCTGCGCTCCACCGACGGCGGAAACACCTGGAGTCTGATCCAGAACACCGCTGACAAGGAGGAGGGTCTGAGCGGCGTCGACTTCAGCTTCGTCGGCCAGGGCTTTGCCGGATTTGCCTGGAGCACGGCGAACCCCCAACTGGTTGTGGCTGCGGTGTCGCAGGCGTATGAAGGCACCCTGGTGGATGCGGATTGGTCTCCCACAAGCTACGAAGGCCTCTATTACTCCACGGATAGCGGCGCCACGTGGCACCTGGCCACCATCACTGACGGCAGCGGCAAAGACTTACAAGGACCGCTCGATCCGCTGGTGCCGCCCGGCAATGCCGTCACCGCGGTGGTTTGGAACCCGGTGCGGCAGGTATTCGTGGCTGCCGTGCGCTTTCACGGCTACTACCAGTCCACCGACGGGGTCACTTGGACGCGCATGGCCGCGCAGCCCGGCCCCGGATTCACCGCGCAAATGTGCCCCAACAACAATCAGGAGGGCACCGGCTCCATCGCCTGTCCCATCTTTCGCGGCGCGCTGGCCGTCAATCCGCAAACCGGCGACACCTTCGCCTGGACCGTCGACCTGAACAACCAGGATCAGGGCCTCTGGCAGGACAAGTGCGGCATCAGCTCCGGCACGTGCGGCAATCCGGCGATCGCCTTTGCCGCGCAATGGAGTACGGCGGCGCTTGAAACCAGTACGCTCCAAGGCCCCGCCACCATTGCCGACGGAAACTATAATCTCACCCTTGCTGCGGTTCCCTCCGCGCAGGACACGCTGCTGCTGGCTGGAGCCAACGATCTGTGGAAGTGCAGCCTAGCCATGGGCTGCGTGTGGCGCAACACCACCAACTCCTCGACCTGCATGAGCGCGCAGGTAGCCGAATTCCAGCACGCCCTGACGTGGAACACGGCCAATCCCCTGGAAATTTTCCTGGGCAACGACAGTGGCCTCTGGCGCTCGATCGATGCCATCGGCGAAACCGGATCGGCGTGTTCCTCCACGGACTCCACGCACTTCCAGAACCTCAACGGCAGCCTGGGCTCGCTGGCTGAAGTCGTCGGCCTCTCTCCCTTCGCCACCTCACCGTACAATCTCATGGCTGGGCTGGGTGTGAACGGCACAGCCGGCACAAAGAGCACCGCGGCGGTTGCCGACTGGCCGCAAATTCTCTCCGGTTACGGTGGCCCGGTGGCCATCGACCCCGGCAACTTCATTAACTGGTACGTGAATGACGAGCCCGGGGTCGCTATCTACCTGTGCTCGCAGAACGCGCCCTGCACCCCCGCCGACTTTGGCACAATCCCTGCGGTCAACGACGCCGATGTCGGCGGCGACGGCGATGCCATGCCCACCCCAGCGCCGTTCCTGGTTGACCCCGTCGACACGACCCAATTGCTCATCGGAACCTGCCGCGTGTGGCGCGGCAAGGCCGATGGCGTCGAATGGAGCGCAGGCAACGCCATCAGCCCCATCCTTGATAGCGGCGCCACAACCGTTCCCTGCAACGGCGATGCCCTCATCCGTTCCATGGCCGCCATGCCGCTCCCCGGGGGCGGCGAAATCATCTACGTGGGCATGTACGGCTCCGCCAACGACGGCGCCAACCTGCCGGGCCATGTTTTGAGCGCCACCCTGAATCCCTCCTCCGGCACCGCGCCTACCTGGACCGATCTCACGCCAAATCCCGTCGTCAACGACATCAACACGCTGAACTACTACGGCCTTGACATCTCCAGCGTGACCATCGACGCGCACGACCCCACCGGCAACACGGTGTACGTCACCGTGTCAGGAATCAAAAGCCCGGCACAGAAAGTGGAGACGGTCTATCGCTCCACCAATGGCGGGGCAACCTGGACCGACATCCCAGCCAACCTGCCCAACGCGCCTGCCAACAGCCTCGTGGTGGACCCGCAGAACGCCAACGTGGTCTATGTGGCCACGGACCAGGGCGTCTACTTCACCACGCAGATCGCGAGCTGCGGGCAATCGCCCCCCACTTGCTGGTCGGCATTTGGCTTCGGCTTGCCCGGCGCCCCGGCTGTTGCCCTCAGCGCCGTTTCGGGTGGTGCCTCCGGGCGAGCGCTGGTCGCTGCCACCTATGGACGCGGCCTCTGGCAAACTCCACTGTGGAGTGCGGGAACTGCATTGACCGCCGCGGCCCCAAGTCCCGCTTCGCTGGCCTTCCCGAGCCAGGTCTTCGATACCTCCAGCAGCCCGCTCACCGTCACCCTCGAAAACACCGGCAGCCTTCCGCTGTCGCCCACCGCCATTTCGATGACGGGGAGTTTCAGCGAGATCGACAACTGCGTCAATCAAACAGTGGCCGCGGGAGCGAACTGCTCCGTTCAGGTCACATTTACGCCGCAGGCCACCGGCCCTCTCACCGGCGAGATGACCATCTTCGCCAACGTCTATGGCGGCCAGCTCACGGTCGATCTCAGCGGAACCGGCGCACCGGCAGGTGTGGTGAATCTGACCCCGGCTACCGTCGCATTCGGCCAGGTGGAAGTGGGAGCCACGTCTGCGCCGCTTCAGGTTACCGTCGCCAACTCGAGCGCCGCGCCCATTCCCATTAGCAGCCTATCCGTTACCCCGCCGTTCAGCATTCCCCCCAACGGCAACTCATGCGGCACAACCAGCCTGGCGCCGAACACCGATTGCCAGGTGCAAGTTGAGTTCGCGCCCACCGAAGCCGGCGCGGCCACCGGACTGCTCACATTCACCGATGGCAAGGGAACGCAAACCGTCGAACTGAGCGGCGCCGGCATGTCTCCACCAGCTGACGTTCTCAATCCCGCGTCGCTCGCCTTTCCCGCCACACCGGTTGACCAGCTCTCCACCGCGCAGTCCGTCACCATTACGAACTCAGGCGGCCTGCCTCTCACTTCGATCGCCATCACGGCAAGTGCGCAGTTTCAGGAGTCGAGCACCTGCACGACGCAACTTTCCGTGGGAGCAGTCTGCACCATCAGCGTGCAGTTTGCTCCCAGCGAGACAGGCGCGGTCACCGGCACACTCACCATCATCGATATTCTGCACACGCAAACCGTGGCCTTGAGCGGAACGGGACTTGCGGCGCCTTCCTTCAGCGTCAACCCTTCGGGCCTGACCTTCAACAATCAGCAGCCGGGCGTACCCAGCGCTCCGCAGACGCTGACCATTATCAACAATGGCGGCGCGCCCATGGCCAACGTGGGCTTTGCTTTTACCGGCGCTGCGGCCTCCAGCTACTCCATCGCCGCCACCACCTGTGGAGCGCTGCTCGCCAACGGAAGCAGTTGCGCGGCCCAGGTTGTCTTTACGCCGTCCGCGACGGGCGCGATCTCGGCGACGCTCGCCGTCTCATCGTCCACCGCCGGCGTCGCGCCGGTCTCGGTGCCGCTCAACGGGTCCGGGCAGCTTGCCACCGGCCTGGCCACGAATCCGTCGCAGCTGCCGTTCTCCACCGTCATTGGCGTAGGCCAGTCCAGCGCCGCGCAGGCCGTCACCGTCAGCAACTCCTCGAGCTACGCCATCGGCTCGGTTGCGCTAGCCGCCTCCGCGCAGTTCAGCGTCACGCAGAATACCTGCACCGGCAGCCTGGCTGCGGGTGCCAACTGCACCGCATCGGTCGTCTTTCAGCCCACTGCCAGCGGTACGGCCACGGGAACACTAACCGTCAGCTCCCCTGCCGTCGCCGCGCCGGCCACCGTTGCGCTCACTGGGACTGGATTTGACTTCTCGGTCGGCTTTTCCGGCCTCAGCAGCCAGACCGTGGCCAGCGGCCAGACCGCGAACTACAGCATACTGATCTGCGGTGCCGGTGGATGTGCGCAGAATCCGTCCCTGCCCGTCGGGGGTACGTTCAGCTTTCAGTGCGGCACGCTGCCGGCGAATGCGCTCTGCATCTTCAACCCTGCCATGGAGTCGCTCAACGCCGGCGTTGAGGGCAACGTCTCGGTCGAAATCTCCACTGGCAGCGGGTCTACAGCCAGGCTCGACAAACCGGATACCGCCAAACCGAATCCTGGCCGTCCCGCCTTCTGGCGCGCTCTTCCTCTGGCCTGCGTATTGCTCCTGCTTCCGCTCGCTCTGGGCAAGCGCCGCAAGCTGTTTCTGCTCGTTGTGCTGGCCGCAATTCTGGCGGGCGGCGTCTCCAGTTGCACCACCTCCGGCGGAGGCACGGGCGGTGGCGGAGGCGGGGGTTCCGGCGGCCAGGGCGGCGGCTCCGGCACGCCCGTGGGCACCTACACCATTCCCGTCACTGTCACGTCTACCGGCATCACGCAATCCGTCAGCCTGACCTTGACGGTCGATTGAGCGCAGCGTGGTCCGCAATTCTGGAACGGCTATACTTGAGCTTCGGAACAGGGACTTACTGATGACCGCCAAAGTAACCGTCGAAGACGTGGAACGCGTGGCTGAGCTGGCGCATCTCGAGCTTGCGCCGGAGGAGACAGGGCGCATGTTGCGCGACTTGAACGCGATCCTGGACTACGTGGCCGAGCTGAATGAGCTGGACACATCTGGCGTAGCGCCGCTGGCCCAAGTGGGCGAGCTCGAGAATGCCGGCGCTGCCCAATCCCGCGCCGACCGGCTGGAACCTTCGCTCAAGCGAGCCGCCGTCATGTCCCAGGCGCCTGAGACCGATCAGGCCTTCTTCAAAGTGCCCAAGGTCATCGAACGATAGAGAACAGGTCTGCCCGTCAAATCGGGGAGCGCGAATCCAAAGAGGGAGGACGATTGGCGACCGAAGTCAAGACTGCCGAAAGCTTTGTCCAGAAGCCAAAAGCTCTCGCCGCTCTGCGCGCCGAGATTGCCGCGGGCCGCACCAGGGCCGCCGACCTCGCCGTTAGCTACTACGAGCGCATTGAGAAGCTCAACCCGCGGCTGAACGTCTATCTGAGCCTAACGAAAGAACGCGCGCTCGCACAGGCCGAGCGCATCGATGCCATGGCCGTCAAAGGCGACCCGCTCCCGCCGCTGGCTGGCATTCCCGTCGGCATCAAGGACGTGCTGGTCATGCAGGGTGCGCCTTCCACGGCGGGCTCCAAGATCCTTGAAGGCTACCGGCCGCCCTACGACTGTACGGCTGTCGCCAGGCTCGAGGCCGCGGGCGCGGTGCTTCTGGGCAAGCTTAACTGCGACGAGTTTGCCATGGGCTCGTCCAACGAGAATTCGGCCTACGGGCCGGTGCGCAATCCCGTCGATCCGGAGCGTGTTCCCGGCGGCTCCAGCGGTGGCGCGGCGGCGGCCGTGGTCGCGAACTTGGCTGTGGCCACGCTGGGAACCGACACCGGCGGCTCCATCCGCCAGCCGGCCAGCTTTTGCGGCGTCGTCGGCGTGCTGCCCACCTATGGCCGCGTCTCTCGCTACGGGCTCATCGCCTTCGCCTCCTCGCTCGACCGCATTGGCCCGCTTGCCGGGAGCGTGCGCGACGCCGCCACGCTGCTCAGCATCATTGCTGGCCACGACCCTCGGGACGCCACCAGCTCGCTGGCTCCGGTCCCGGATTACGCCGCCGAGAGCGACAAGCCCGCCGCCGGCCTGCGCATCGGCGTTCCCGCCGAGTACTTCGCCGAGGGCCTCGACCCCGAGGTGCGCGCGGCCATTGAGAAGGGCATCGCCGCGCTCCAGGCCGCCGGTTGCACGGTCAAGCCGGTTTCGCTGCCGCACACCAAATACGCTGTTCCCACCTACTATCTGGTGGCCACAGCCGAGGCCAGCGCCAACCTCGCCCGCTTTGACGGCGTGCGCTACGGCTACCGCTCGCCCTCATCCGCCACCCTCTCCGGCATGTACTCGCACTCCCGCGACGAGGGCTTCGGCGCCGAGGTCAAGCGCCGCATCTTCCTCGGCACCTATGCGCTCTCAGCCGGCTACTACGACGCCTACTACCTCAAGGCGCAAAAGTTCCGCCGCCTTCTGGCCGAGGAGTTCCTGCGCGCCTTCGCTGAGGTCGACGCCATCGTTACGCCCACCTCGCCCTTCCCGGCCTTCAAGCTCGGCGAGAAGACCGGCGATCCGTTGGCCATGTACCTCGCCGATATTTACACCGTCACCGCAAGCTTGGCCGGCATCTGCGGAGTCACTGTGCCCTGCGGCGCGACCCATGCTGGCCTGCCCGTGGGCATGCAGATTCTCGCCCGCCATCTGCGCGAAAGCACCGCCTTCCGCGTGGCGCGGGCCGTGGAGGCGGCTGGAATCGAGGTGCAAGGGAAATGATGAGGGCCACGTGGTTCGCGGTTGTAGCAGGATTCGTGATGATGGGCGCTGGGTCCTTAGCGCACGCCGCGCCGCGCAAGGCGCACAGCGTGGTTCTTGGAGCGGCAAGGAAGGTGCCATACTCCAAGACCGGCGACCCTTCCGGCGCGGTCCCGGGCGAAGACGCGCTCACGATTCGCGCCCTCCTGGTCGACGGCGTCCTGAAAGAGTGGACCACCGGCGACGCGCACGACGTCACCGATCGCAGCTTTGTAGTGCGCCGCGTCATCCGGCTCAACGACGCCTTGCCCACCGACAAGCCCGTGCCTGGCGACAAGCAGAGCCATTGGGTGTGGCAGCGCGGGCCGTGGCTGCTGGTGGACCGCGTAACCGGCCATGTGACGGCGCTTCACCTACCCGACTACGATCCCGGCGTGAGCCAGATAAGCTGGTTCCGCGACTACGCCGCCTACTGCGGCCTCACTCCCAGCGGCAAGAGCCTGTATGCCGTGGTGGCTCAGGTGGCCGCGCGCAAGCCGGTTCTGGCCAAGAAGCTCTCGGCCTTCGATCCCGAAAATCATCCCAACCCGGTCTGCGCCGCGCCCGATTGGCAGCGCGACCCGCTGCGCATCACATTTCATCCCGCAGGCTCGAATGCAGTAGGCTACGACATCGTTCCCGGTTCGGCGGTGCTGGTCGAAGACTCCGGTGACGAAGAAGAGACCCCGGACGCACCTCCGGCGAAGTAGCAAATCGGTCCGCCGCGGCGGACAAGTCGGCAAGTTAGCAGATCGGCACAACAGCAACGGTATGGAATCTCTTGACGAACTTCTCCGAAAGGCTGATGCCACTTTGCCTCACCTGCGCCCGTCCCGGGCTGCGCTGCTGGGAGCCGGGCGCAACGGAAGAGTGAGCCCGTCAAGGTCGCCTCAGCGCTTCTCCTCTCTCCACCAGTTCCAGAGCACCCAAAGCATGAACCACAACGCCAGGCCTACAGGAATCAGCCACAGCGATTCTTCATGAAACTCCACCGTCATGGAGACGATTCCTCTTTCCGCCTTCCGTCTGCTGCGCGCGGGCATCTCTCAAACGCGCCGGAAGGCCTCGTGCTTCCAGATGACGCCCTCTTTAGTAAGGAAGGAGTAGCCAATTCGTAAGGGCTCTATAAAGGAGGGAGCGCGTACGTCTAGCTCTCGTTCGCCGCCCGCCGCGCCTTGACACCGAACCGGCCGCGCATTTCTTATCTTTGTAGGCACTCTTTTGGCAACCCGGGCGGGACTGGCGTGGCTCAACCTGCCTTTTTCGCGCCCGGATGCCAGGTGGAATGCTGTGTCGAACAGGAAGTAGGCGGCAGTAGGGCCATGCGCTGCGTGCGGGCAGGGACGGGAATCCGATCCTGGCCTCCGTGACCGGACCCTCCTTCCAGAGCCTGGGCCGGAGAAGACCGAGGCCTGGGAACTTTTCCCGGAGACAAATCTCTCTGTCAGGTACCGGCGGCAATGGCCGGGTAGGCCTGTGCCCGAAGCTGCCGAAAGCCGCCAGGGCGAGTAAAGGACGCGAGCCAGGCATGAATGTTGCGGCAAGTTTCGCATGGTGGGTGGCTGCGCCCGCCCCCGGAGCGGGGAGCGGCTTCTCCATGCTGCTTCCCCTTTTGCTCTTTATCCCGCTGCTCTATCTGCTCATGATCCGGCCGCAACAGAAGCGGCAAAAACAGTGGCAGCAGATGCTGACCAGCATCAAATCCGGCGACCGGATCACCACCGCGGGAGGCATTCGCGGCACCATCCTCTCCATCAAGGACGATTCGATCATCATTCGCGTCCCGCCCGACAATCTCAAGCTTGAAGTGAGCAAGACCGCGATTGCTTCGGTCACCACTCAGGAGGCCTCTTCGAACTCTTAAGGGGCCTCCGGGCTCTTACTTTTTTTGACGAGTGAATCGGAACGATGAAAAAGAACCTTAAAAACAAAATTGCCCTGATCGTCGCGGTTCTTCTGATCTGTCTGTATGGAATCTTCGGGATCCCATCCGGCGTCAGCGGGAAGGCTTTGCTGAGCGCCATCTCTAACCGGATTCATCTCGGCCTCGATCTACAGGGCGGCGCCCACCTCATCCTGCAGGTGCAGGTGTCGGAAGCGGTGAATGCCGAGACCGACAACTCCGTACAGGAGATCCAGCAGGATCTGAAGAAAGCCAACCTGAGCTTTTCCCAGGCATACAAACCCGATCCCAACAAGCCAGACGTGATTCGCATCGACGGCACGTCTCCCGCGCAGTCCGATGCTGTTAACACGCTGCTCAGCGGCTCCAAGTATGCCAATGAGTACGACCTATCCGGCGGCTCCGACAATACCTTCACGCTGACCATGAAGCCGCTCTTCGAGAGCGATCTCGACAAGCGGACGGTCGACGAAGCGATCGAGACCATTCGCGACCGCGTGGACGCGTTGGGTGTAAGTGAACCGCTCATCCAGGAGTACGGCCTGGGCCAATACCAAATTCTGGTGGAGTTGCCCGGCATCAGCGACCTGGACCAGGTGAAGACCGTGATCAAATCCACGGCCCGCCTTGAGATTCATGCCGTCGAAGGCGGCCCGTTTCCCAGCCAGGACGCGGCTCTGCAAAGCTTGAACGGCGCGCTCCCACCCGATGAAGAGATTCTGCCCAGCTCAGGTGATCTGGCCGGTTCGAGCGGCACCACGTATTACGTTCTGCAGCGCACCTCTATCGTGGCCGGCAGCGACTTCCGTTCCGCCCAGCCGGGCATGAACCAGAATACGGGGCAAAGAACGGTGAATTTCACCCTCACCGATGAAGCCGGCGATAAGTTCTGGAACTATACCAGCGCCAATGTGGGCCGGGACATGGCCGTGGTGATGGGCGGCACGGTGCGCAGCGTAGCGGTCATCAAAGGCGCGATTCGCGATCAAGGCCTGATCGAGGGCTCTTTCAGCCAGAACGAAGTGATGGAGCTCTCCAAGCTGCTGCGCACCGGCGCGCTGCCCGCATCGCTCAACTACATCGAAGCCAGCACCGTGGGCGCGACGCTGGGCGCCGACTCTATCCGCGAGGGCGTCACCGCCGCCATCGTCGGGATTTTCGTCGTTATGGCCTTCATGCTCATCTACTACCGTGGTTCGGGCATCAACGCCGACCTGGCATTGATCTTCAACCTGGTCATCCTGTTGGGGATCATGGGCCTTTCCAGCGCAATCTCCAGCGCCTCGGGCGGCGGAGGTTTCACCCTCACGCTCACCCTGCCCGGCATTGCTGGCGTCATTCTCACTATCGGCATGGGTGTGGATTCGAACGTGCTCATCTTCGAGCGCATCCGCGAGGAGGTTCGCGCCGGCAAGGCGCCTTCGGCGGCCGTGGATCAGGGATTCGCCCGCGCCTGGGTCACCATCCTCGACACGCACGTCACCACCATCGTCTCGGCGGCAATCCTATTTATGTTTGGCACTGGTCCCGTGAAGGGCTTTGCCACCACCCTGACCGTCGGTCTTGCGGCCAATCTGTTCACGGCCGTGTTTGTTTCGCGAGTAATCTTCGAGGCCCATTTGAACCACTTGAAACCCGGCGAGATGGTGTCGATTTAGAGCCAGGGATTAGGGAGTAGGGGGAAGACAAGCAGTGGAATTCTTTCGCAACCCAAATGTGAACTGGCTGGGATGGAAGTGGTACTTCCTCGCCTTTTCCATGATCTTCAGCGTGGCAGGCATCACCAAGATGGTCTGGAACTCGTCGCATATCGGCAGTCCAGTCCCGCTGGGCGTGGACTTTCGCGGCGGCACGCAGGTGGATGTGCAGTTTACGAACCCCCCGGACATTGATGCCATCCGGCGCGCAATCGAAGCGGCAGGCGTGAAGGACGCGATCATTACTAGCTTCGGGCCGGCGACCGATCATCAGGTGCTCATTAGCCTCCCCGAACAGACCAATGAGGCGGCGCTTGACACGGGCCGCCAGGAGATCGAATCGGCGCTCCAGGCCCACTACAACAACTACTTCAACCCCAACACTGGGGTGAAAGTGGATGTGGTTGGTCCCACGGTGGGTCACCAGCTCGAAAAACAGGCCACGCTGGCCACCCTCTACTCCATGGCTGGCATGCTGGTCTATCTTTGGTTCCGCTTCCAGCTCATCTACGGTGTAGCCGCGGTGGTGGCCTGCTTCCACGACACTCTCATCACTGTCGGCGCTTTCGCCCTCACCGGCCGGGAGATCAGTCTTACGGTGATCGCCGCCATCCTTACCTTGGTGGGCTACTCGATGAACGACACCATCGTCGTCTTCGACCGCATTCGCGAGAATCTGCGCCTCAGCCGCCGCGAGCCGTTGCCTGACCTCGTGAACCGCAGCATCAACCAGACCTTGAGCCGGACCGTGCTCACTTCAGGCCTCACTTTCCTCACCGTGCTTTCGCTGTTTATCTTCGGCGGCCAGGTGCTCAACGGGTTCTCCTTTGCCTTGGTGGTGGGGATTCTCATCGGAACGTATTCATCTATCGCCATTGCCGCCCCCATGCTGGTGGCCTGGCAAGAGACGCGCGCGGGAAGAGGCAGGGCCGCCTCGCTTCCCGCCGCGAGACGATCGAAAGGCTGAGAATCTATGGACGCGTCGCTCGACTTTTGCATCAACCTACAATGGGACTCCCTTTTGCCGGAGGTCCGCCGCGGGGGTCTTTGGGCCGGCTGGAACCGGTACTTTGGGTACTTGAGAATTGCACCTGTTTTGCAGCACTCTTTTCAGAGGGAGCATAGTTCTGATAAGGTTTACTCGCTGCTATGGGAGGGCTTTAAGGCTCGGGAACATTTGCCGTTCTCGTGGTGTCTAATTTAGCAGGAGTGCTTATCCCCGGCTGAGGCGAAGGAGACGCCGAGCTGGTTTGGCGCAAGGGGGATCGGAATGCTAATCGAGATGTTAATAGGGTGGGCCATCTACTTGGGGTTGCTTGCCGTGCTTAACTACATCACCAAAGCCGACAAGCTTGCGGGCGTCCTTTTTTCGGTGGAGTTCATGGCGCTTGTGGTGATTGCCTGCATTGTGGCAACCGCAAGCGGCGATGTCTCCCAGGAAGCTGGCATCGCCAGCTGCGCCCTTTGGTTGATTGGAGTGATCGTGGCGTTGCTTCTGGCCTGGTTCAAGAAACCGCTGCCCGAGCCCACGGGCATGTTCGCTGACTCAACGTTCGAATCGGGAGGCAGGATCAAGAGCAAGAAGGTTTTTCGGTGGGCTTTCTTTACGCTCCAGTGCTGCTCGCTGATCATCATCACAATGATCTTAATCCCGCTCATCTATCCTGAGGCGCTTCCGTCGGCGTTGATGTTAACGGTATTAACATTGCCTCCACCGCCTCCGCCACCGCCTCCGCCACCCCCGCCGCCAGAGGTGCACGTCGTCCACGTGCAGTCGGAGATGATGAACAATCAGCTCACGGCGCCCACGAGGATTCCGAAGAACATTGAGATGGTTTCGCAAAAAGAAGCGCCGCCCTCGAACTTTGGCGTGGCCGGCATGGAAGGCATGGGCGGCAGCGGCGGTGTCATGGGCAGCTTCTTCGGCAGCGGCAATGGTCCCAAAGTACAGGCTGCAGCTCCCAAGAAGGTGAACATCTCAGCCGGCGTGGCGGTGGGTATGCTGATTCAAAAGACCATCCCCGTCTATCCGCCTATCGCCAAGGCAGCTCGCGTCTCCGGCACAGTAGTCTTGCAGGCCGAGATTTCCAAGCAGGGAACCATTGAGAACCTGCGCGTGATCAGCGGGCCGGCCATGCTGCAGCAAGCGGCGCTGGAGGCTGTAAGGCAATGGCGCTACCGGCCTTACCTGCTCAATAATGAGCCGGTTGAGGTCGAGACCACCATCAACGTGATTTTCACCCTGGGTGGGTAATGGTACTTTGGGCTCCCTGCCGCGTCTTTAGCAGGGAGCGTTGCTTTTGGCTCGAATGCGGATTCCCGAGGAGCTGCATTCCCGGTAACTCAACCACCCGCCGCGGCGGGTTACTTCAGTCCACAAGAATCTCCTTAGGAGGAACGATTCAGTGATTCTCGCTCAGCTCGCACATTTCGCTTCGCACACGGTCAACAGTCTGGCTCTGTTCCAGGAGGAGCAGACAGTTGGCTTCAGCCCCCTGCAACTTTGGGCTCACATGGCATGGATGGCGCGCACAGTGGCCGTCCTCCTCTTCATCGAGTCGGTCTGGTCCCTGGCGGTGATGATCGACCGTTACCTGTACTTCTCCGCCGCCCGCAAGCAGTCGCGCGAGTTCGCGCCCAAGGTGGCCGGCGCCCTGAAGGACAGCAAGCTCGAAGAAGCCATCAAGATCGCCGATCGCAACAAGAAGTCGCACCTGGCCGAGGTAGTCACGGCCGGTCTGCAGGAGTTCCGCGCATCGTCCGGCACGGCGACCGAGGAAACCATCGCCAGCGCGGGCCGCGCCCTGGAGAGGGCCGAGGCCATTGTCCACGCCAAGCTGAAGAGAGGCTTGGCGGTTCTGGCCACCATCGGCGCCACGGCCCCGTTCGTGGGACTGTTCGGCACCGTGGTCGGTATTCTGCACGCATTCGATGCCATCGCCACCCAGAAGATTGCGGGTATCGGCGCGGTCGCGGGGGGCATCTCTGAAGCTCTGGTCACCACGGCGTTCGGCCTGCTCGTGGCTGTTCCCGCCGTCATGGCCTTCAACTACTTCACCGGACGGGTCGAGGCTTTCGACGTAGAGATGGATAACTCCTCGAGTGAGCTGGTGGACTATTTCATCAAGCAAAGCCATAAGCGCTAAGAGCGAAGCGGCTTGGCTTGGGCGAGAATCTCGCCGGGCGGGAGAGCTGAATCTCCTCCGCCCGGCGGTTTGATGCTCGCGCGGGTTGCCTGAATTCGAGCAGGGCCGGACCGTATCCGGCATAAAATTCAAACGCACGGAGCCCCACAATGGGAATTTCGGTTCGCAACGAAGGCAGCAAGGTTAATGGCAACATCAATGTCACCCCCATGTGCGACGTGATGCTGGTGCTGCTCATCATCTTCATGGTCATCACCCCCATGCTGCAAAACAAGGTCGCTATCGACTTGGCCAAGGTGGATAATCCCCAGAACATGCCCGACGCCGACAAGGAAGACGCTGTCGTTGTCGCTGTCACCCGCGACGGGAAAGTCTTCCTCGGCCAGAACCCGGTCGATCCCGCGGAGCTTGGCAGCTTGGTGCGCGACAAGCTGCAGGACAAGACCGACAAAATGATCTATGTCCGGGCGGATGCGCGTGCCCAGTTCAAAGTGGTGGAAGACGCCATTGATGATGTGCGCACGGCTGGCGTGGAAGAGGTGGGCCTGTTGACTCAGAAGCGCGAAGGCGGCACCATCGGCGGTCAATGAAGCAGGGCCTGAATTGGTAGTTTAACGATATTGAGGAAACGAGGAGTTTAAGCCATGGCAATGTCTATGGGCGGGGCCGGCGGCAGCATGTCTGACATCAATATCACCCCGATGATTGACATTCTGTTGGTGTTGTTGATCATCTTCATGGTCATCGTCCCGGTGACCCCCAAAGGTCTGGATGCGCTGGTGCCGCAGCCGCCCAAGAATCCGCAACAGCAGCAGCAGCCCAACGATCGCACCATCGTGGTTCAGGTTCTGTATCGCCCCGGCCAGGCCCCGGCATACAAAATCAATGAGACCGACGTGAACCACGCCGATCTGCTGCCCAAGCTGACCGATATCTATGCCAATCGCGCCGAGCGCGTGATGTTCGTCAAGGGCGACGACGATGTGAATTTTGCCTACATCGCCGATGTCATCGATATCGCCAAGGCGGCCAACGTCGATCACATCGGATTGATGACGCCCAAGATCCAGGAAGGCCAGTAGGCCGGCCGTGTCCGGAGACACTTGATCCGGGCGCGGAGGAGAGTACAATTTTTCTTCTGCCCAGGTTGCGGTACTCCCGCCCGCTACCGGCTGCTAGAGTTTACAGGCGAGGCTTCCAGGCCCAAGCCTGAAGGAGAAGGATACGAACATGAACGGAACCGCACGTTTTTGGGCGCTCGCGGTGACTTTGACCGGCATGGTCCTTGGCATGAGCGGCTGCAACCAGCTCTTGGCCCGCGATCAGTTGAATAAGGGAGTGGATGCTTTCAAAAGCGGTCACTACGATGAGGCCATCGAGCATTTCCAGAAGGCCACGGAACTCGATCCCACCCTGCCCATGGCGAAGACCTACCTGGGTAAAGCGCTTGAGCAGAATGTAGCTCCCGGAGTGACGACGCCCGACAACCTGAAAACCGCCAACCAGGCCATCGACATCTTCAAGCAGGTTCTGGCCGAGAAGCCTGACGATGTCAACAGCATGAAGGAAATCGCGGGCATTTATTTCAGCATCAAGGATCTGGACCAGGCTGAGGATTGGCAGAAGAAGGTTCTGGCGGTCGACCCCAACGATCCCGATGCAGCCTATACCATCGGCGTGATCGACTGGACTAAGGCGCACGAGAATACGCTAAAAGCGCTGCAGGATGCGGGCCTGAACGACGATGGCAAAGGGAACGTAAAGGCGCCCAAGAAGGTGATGGAGCCCCTGGCCCAGGAGAACGCGCCTCTGGTCGATGAAGGCCTGTCTTATCTCTTGAAGGCCAACCAAGAACGCCAAAACAACCAGGACGCCATGGCCTACCTGAACCTGATCTACCGGCGCAAGGCCGATGTCGACTACGGCAATGCTACTGCTGTCACCGACGACATCGCTCAAGCTGACAGTTGGCGCGATAAAGCCATGGGCGCCCGGAAGGCGAACGAGGAAAAGAAGAACGCCGGGCCCGGAGGCATCACCATCGATTCCAGCGGCCAGATGCACTAACCGATACGCTTGCATCCGGCATAGACACCAGACGGCCTCTGCCCAACGCGGAGGCCGTTTTTCTTGACCCGGCATTTTCCCTCTTCCGAGGTGCACTTTGATCAAGCTTGGCCGCATCACTCGCATCGCCTTGTTGCTTGCTGCCTGCAGCCCGTTGTGCGCAGTCTCTGTACCGGGCCAGTTGGTTACCGGAGAAGTGTCTCATCCGTCGCCGATGCGCGCCGTCCAGTCGCCCGGCGGCTTCGTCGCGGCCAACGATCGCGAAACGCTTGAGGTCACGGTTTGCGGCGCAACGCTCATCCACGTTACGGCGCGGCCGTTGGGCGCGCCGCCTGCCGCGGAATTCCAGCCGTGGATGCTCACGAAGGCTGAGACCTGCCCCGGCGCGGCCTTCCAGTTCGGCGAATCGAACGGCGCCGCCAGCCTCACCACCGCTCAGCTCACCATTTCCTTGTCGGAGCCCAACGGCAACCTCACCGTCAAGACCGTCCAGGGCGAAACCCTGATGCACGAAAGGCCGAATCTGCCGCGCACCTATCTGCCCTCTGAAGCGCCGGGGCTCTTTCATATCGAAGACCGCTTTGGCCCCGACTCGACCGAGGCCTTGTACGGGCTCGGTCAGCACCAGAGCGGGATGTTCAACTACCGCGGCAGCATGGTCGAGCTCGGCCAGAACAACACTGACGTTGCCATCCCCCTGCTCGTCTCCAGCAAGGGATACGCCATCCTGTGGAACACGGCCTCGTTCAGCTACTTCGACAACCGCTTCCCGCTCGAACTGAATCTGGAGTCGATGGCCTCGCCCCAAATCGATTACTACGTCCTCTACGGCCCGCAGATGGACTCGATCATCCACCTGTACCGCTCCATGACCGGCCATGTGCCGCTCTTCCCCGAGTGGGCCTACGGTTTCTTCCAGTCCAAGGACCGCTACAAGACGCAGGCCGAGATCCTCTCTATCGCGGCCGAGTATCGCGCCCGCCACATCCCGATTGATGCGATCGTGCAGGACTGGTTCTGGTGGAAGAGCGGCGGCAAAGGCGACCCGGTCTTCAATTCCGGATACACCGACGTTCCCGCCGAGCTGAAGACCCTCCATGACGAGCACATCCACGCCATGATCTCGGCCTGGGCCATTGATGGATTCGACCGCGGAAAACTACAAGCAGATGGTTCAGAAGGGCTTTGAGATCGCCGGCACGCAGGTTTACGACCCCACCAATCCCGCCGCGCAGAGACTTCTTCTGGAATCAGTTTGTAGGCAAACTCTTCGCCCAGGGGTGGGACGCCTTCTGGCTCGACAGCTCGGAGCCCGAGGAGGCTTGGCCGCATCTGGGCGACGCAGTTCTCCGCGACAAGCAGCTCCACATCGGCAGCGGCCTGGAGTATACCAATGTTTTTCCGCTGGAACACACCGGCTGGCGTCCAGGAGCACTGGAAGGAGACGAACCCCGAGAAGCGCGTCTTTCTGCTCACCCGCTCGGCATTCATGGGCCAACAGCGCAACGGCGCCACGGTATGGTCCGGCGACGTGTACAGCAGTTGGTGGGCGCTGCGCCGCCAGGTTCCCGCAGGCCTCAACTTCGCTCTCTCAGGCTACCCCTACTGGACCACCGACATTGGCGGCTATCATCCGATGTTCGCCGGTCAGGCCAATCAGCCCGCCTATCAGGAACTCTACGCGCGCTGGTTCGAGTACGGCGCCTTTTGCCCCATCTTTCGCACCCACGGCCATCGCGACTCGAACGAGCTATGGGTCTACAACCAGGTCTTTCCCACGCTTGTGGCCGTGGATCGCCTGCGTTACCGTCTTCTGCCTTATATCTATTCACTGGCGTGGAAAGTCACCAGCGAGGATTCGACCGTCCAGCGTCCGCTGGTGATGGATTTCCGCGAGGATCCCGCCACCTGGGAGATCGGCGACCAGTTCATGTTCGGGCCCGGCCTGCTGGTAAGCCCGGTCCTCATAGAGCACGCCACTTCCCGCTCTGTGTATCTGCCCCTGGGCACAGGCTGGTACGACTTCTGGTCCGGGGAACGCACTGCGGGCGGCGCAACAGTAACTGTCCCGGCGCCGCTCGACCGTATTCCTCTCAGCGTGCGCGCGGGATCGATCCTGCCCCTCGGTCCGGTCATCGAATATGCCGGCCAGGCTGCCGATCCCATCGAGTTGCGCGTCTATCCTGGCGCCGATGGCGACTTCACCTTCTATGAGGACGAGGGCGACGGCTATGGCTATGAACAGGGAGCGCATGCCACGATTTCGATGCACTGGGATGACTCTGCGCGAACGCTGACGTTGGGAGCTCGGCAAGGGAGTTACGCGGGGATGGCTCAAGAACACACGTTCAACGTGGTGATTGTGTCCGGGGGGCACGGTGTGGGCCCCGATGTGACTGCCGCGCCCGACAAGACGATCCGGGATTCCGGCGCGAAGATCGAGCTCAAGTTTTAGAGAATAATGTTGGGCGCCGTTTAAGTTTCGTCGGACTTCTTGAAAACGGCGAGCATCGTGTACAAACTGCCAAAAACCACAGCGCCGAGCAGTACCGCATAAGCCATGGTTTCGATCCAAAAGGATGCCGGAGACGCCAAACCGGACCTTGATTCCACACCGATCAGCATGATTGAGAGCGGCAGGTTGAGAAGCACAGCTGTAGCTGTGCCGGGCGAATAGGAGCGCTTGATCGCACTGACGACAAGGTGAGGCAGGAATGCATTGATGGCCACGCCCAAGGCGAAACCCGACAATGCAAGATGAAATGGCGGTGTTGCCGGTCGAAGCGTTGCGCCTAGCGCAAGAATCCAAATGAGAATGCTTGCGAGCGAAGTTGCGATCCAATAGGCCTTTGGATTGGGGTCGAAGCGTACTTTCAGGTGGGTTCGAATCCAGGCGGGCAGGAACAACGCTTCTTCAAGATTGTGCAGAGTGACGGCGGCGGCAAACAGAAGCGCAAGGGTGGAGCGGGACATTCTATCGGTCCTCTGTTCCCACTATGCTGCCGAGCCTGAAACGTGCTGCGCGCGGCCGGTGCGCCCTATTGTCCGCCCTGCTTCAGAATCTCCTCGGCGAGAAAGTTGCGCACTTTGGCGCCATCCGTCAGCGTCTCGAGATATGCGGTCTGCAGAAGTTGCTTCTGACTGTCGTGGAGCGTTTGGTGAATGATCTGGTGCACGCGTGGATCGTTCAACTCCCGCTGCCCCGCGGGCTCGCGAGAAATCAGCTTGAAGATGGCGTAGCCGGCGATTTTGTGTCCGGCCCCCGAGCCGTCGTAGACAGGAAGCACGTCGGTGAACTGATCGGGTTTGAGTTTGCTGATTGCGTCGAAGACCACCGGATCGCTGCGCAACGCCGACTCGCGCACAAAGCCCATATCGCCACCGTTCGATGCAGTGTTGGGATCCTCTGAGACGTTCATCGCCACGGTCGCAAAATCCACCCCGCTCTCCAGTTGGCTGTACGCAGCCTCGATTTTCCTTTTTGCGTCGGCGTCGCCCGATGGCTTATTGCCTTGCAGATCGCCGGACTGCTGCGCCGGCGTGGTCGACACTGCGATCTGTGCCAGATGATACTGTGGCTCGATCACGTTGAAGTCCGCCTTGTGCGCCGCATAGAAGGCGGCAATCTGCGCGTCGGTGATGTTGATCTTCGATTCGATTTCCTTGTTCATCAACTTGTTCACGGTCAGGCCGCGGCGAATTTCGAGCTTCAATTCGTCCAGCGTGAGGTTGCGTTGCTTGAGCAAGCTGTTGAATTGGTCCTCGGTGTAGTTCGCTTTCATCTCCGTCAGCTTTGCATTCACGTCCTCGTCGCTGGCGGTCAGGTTCAGCTTCGCGGCTTGCTGCTGCAGTATCTCGTCCTGGATCATCTGGTGCAGGACACTTAGGCGGCGGATGTCGGCTTCCTGCGATGAAGGCGTCTGCGGATTGTCTCCCAGGTTCACCTGGTAGTCCTTCTCCAGCTCGGAGCGCATGATCTCCTTGCCGTTCACCGTAGCCACTACATCGGCCGAAGGTGACCGATGGCAGCCCGTCAAGGCACACAACAGAGCGCCGCCGAACAGAACAACGGCGGCAAAAAAGCAACGCGCGCGAAAACTCGAAGCGACTTGCAAGCTGATCTCTCCTGTGGGATTTCGCAAAACCCCAGGCAATCTAGGATAAATCCCGATTGCGGCGCGGGGATAGTCCCCATTCCCGTTATCTGCTGGCGCCGGCCGCCCCCGATGCTGTCGGAGCCGGCATGGCCGGGGGCTGCTGGCCCACGGCGCGTACGGCGCGGTCGATCACCATCCAAAGCTCATCCTGAGGAACGGCGCCGCCGTTCACCCGCTCGCCGTTGACGTACACCGCCGGCGTTCCGTCGATCCCCAGGTCTTCGGCTAGCTTGGCCGAGGCTCGCACCTGCGTTTCATCCTGTTTGGCGAGGCAGGCGTCGAGGCGGGCCTCGTCGAGCTTGCCCAGCGTGGCCTCCTGCCGGGCAACACGATCCAATGCGGCAAAGCTCTTCGCCGGATCGCGGTTTTCGCCCGTGATCTCATCCGCATGAGCGTGGAGGTAATCCACGTAGGTCCAGTAAATCTCGCCGCTTTGCGCCGCCAGGCAATTGGCATCCACTGCCGCGTGCATCGCCCAGGGGTGTATCTCCGTCAGCGGGTCGTCCTTATAGACGAACCGCACCAGGTCCTTGTAATGGGCGAGCGTGGCCGGAAACAGTTCCTGGTGCATGCGCGCGCAGAATGGACATTCCAGGTCGTCGAAATTGATCACCGTCACCTTTGCCGCCGGATTGCCCCGGATGGGGCGTCCTGCGATGGGGATGGCGTCAGCCGGATCCTTTGTCAAATCGAACGTATCCAGGTGGACGAGCTTGGTGTTGTCGTTCGAGATCAGGAAGTCGACCAATTGGGACTTGGAGCCGTGCGTGATGGTGATGGGCAGCGTTTCATAGCCCGTAAACTGGCTGGGACTCCGCACGCCGATGGCGATAGTAACCTCCGGCGGCATCTCGAATTGAGAGCGGACCAGAATCTCAATGCGGCGGTCGAGCGCTGGATCGGGCGCCGCAGGCGGCGTGCTTTGGGCCTTACAGCCCACAGTCAAGCCGAGAACCAGCAGTCCGGCCAGAAAGCGAAAGTTCAGCAAAGCGATTTCCTCTCAGGAAAGGATACTCCAGCAGGGCGTTGAACGGGCCCCTGCGCGCTGTTTTCATTGGCCGTACGGGATGGACGCCTGAAACGGCGAAAGGCAACCGCGGCCATGCTGCCAGCGATCGGTTTTTTGCTCCGATTGCCGAAACCTGGCCACCGGCCAGTAACCACTATCCTTAATACGCTGGCGGAAGCGTGGGATCGCGGAAGACCGAGTTGGCGCGGCGGATGTCGCCCACGGCCCCGAAGTTGGCCAGGGTAAAGCTGTAAAGCCACTGCGTCTCGTCGCGGCTGGTGGAGCCGATCGTGCCCAGCTCGAAGCGCCGGTATCCAACCGTCAAACCGCAGCAGTTCCAGTTGTAGACCGCCTGCACGCCGCCGTATTGCACCTCGTGCTGCACAAAGTCGTAGCCGCCGTTCAGCGCCAGGTTGAATCCGTTGCCGCTCGGCTTGCCGAACTCCAGGAAGGGCTGCAACTGCTGGCTCTTGATCACTGAGGCAACGCTGCTGTTACTGCTGGTTTGCTCGTCCGGAGCACTCAGCAGCGCGTGGCCAATTCCCAGGGTCGTCCGGCCAAAGCTATAACCCGCGAATAGATTGTTCGCGGCGATTCGCCCGGCTATCGTGTCGTAATCCAGATCCCATTGGACACGCAGGTTATCAATCGCTTCAAAGCGGATGCGCGAAACAATGGGCGCGATGTTACGCGGCGAAGTCAGAAAGGTTGGCGCCATCAAATCCAGCGTCGCATCAAAGACATTGCGCCGCCCTGGTATGAGCGCGCCGCCAAAGTTGGGGTCGATAAAGTACTCCTGCGCAATCTGCCATGTCGCCCATTCGCGCGGCGCGTTGGGGCGCGCCTCCGCCGTCTCCTTATCGTCGGTTTCCGCCGCATCGTCCTTGGCGCAGGGCCGATCGCTGGAGGGCCGCAGGTAAAACCGCTGCGTGAGCGAGAAGCCTGCTTCATTCACGTCGGAAGCAATGTCGGCGCTATCGAACAGGAGCACATCCTGAGCCTGCTTGCCGATTCCGCCCACATACCGGTAGTTCAACTCGGGCTCGATCACGTGCCGCAGCTCGCGATGCCATCGGGGAAGCTCGTAATCGCGCTCCAGGGCGGGCGGCCGGATGTCCACCGACGCCTCAAGGTCCTTGCGGTTGAGCGCGCTGTGACTGATCTTCGGAACCACAAACGGGCCTGTCAAAGTGGGGGTCTGGCTGATGGTGTAAGCCGTGTTGCGCAGTGCCACTTCAGGCAGGAAACTCCAGCCTCCGGCGCTGAACGGCATGGAAAGGTGCGGATAGACGTCCAACCGCCCCACGTTACGCGAGTGGAAGAAAGGCTCCGATCGGTTCAGATAGGCCGCGGACGAACCCAGGCTCCAATAGAACGGCGAGCTTCCCAGTGGCCGGTCCAGCACATCGTAACGGAGCAGCGGCAGGCGCAGAATCTTCACTTCGTCGCCGTTCGTGGTGCCGGCAAACGATTGGAAGCGGTCCAGCCAGACCGACGGCATGATCCCGTTGTGACTGTGTGTCAGCACCACATCGCTTGACACCTCAGAGCTGATGGCCTGCGAGTAGTTATCGTCGAAAACCAGCCGGTAGACATAGCTCGACAGATACTCCATCGCGCCCGCGACGCGAGTCCTGGACGACAGATCCTTGCGTCCTACTACGGATATGTCCACCCCGCCCTGGTTCACGAGCTCGATAGCCAACCGGCCCGGCTAGACGATCGGCGGGCGCTGAGGCCGTGCTCGCCAGCGGGTTGCCCACCGGCTCTTCGATGCCACGGTCGAGCAGCGCATTCCAGCGCGCGGTCAGGTGGTCAAGCCCCGGACCCTTGTAGCGAAAGTCGCCGTTGGGCGCCCATCCGCGCTTGCTGTAGTACTCCGCGCCGACTACCATGTCCATGCTTCGGTTGATGACCCAGTACGCCTGCTCGCCAAAGGTGTAGCCCCGGATCGAGGATCCGGCGCTGATCACCGGCGTCAGCAGCCCACTCACCCGCCCCGTCTCATTGGCCGGATGATGCAGGTAAGGAAAATAGAAAACCGGGATGCCGAGAAACTCAAAAAGGGCGTTCGATGTCGATGCTTTGTCGTTGTCCAAGCTGATCGAGTGCGCGATGATGCGCCAGTCTGGGCGTGGAAGCCGGCAGTTGGTGATCGAGCCGTCGATCACCTTGAAGCTGCCCTCACCGGTCTGCAACAGGACGCGGCCTGAAAAAAGCAATGGAGTCGGCGTGGAATACACCACCGTGCGTCCCATCGTGCGCACGCCCTGCGAGCCGCTTACGTCGTAGAAGCGCGCGGTATGCATGTTCAGCCGCATATCGCCATGCGTGGCGTTGATGAGGACGTCGTTGGGCCCTCCCGACAACTGCAGGTGGCCGTCGGCCTCAAGCTCGGTCGTATCCCGGTTGTAGACCACGTGGTCGGCGCGAATCACGTAATCGCGGTAGTAAACCGCCACATCGCCGGTCAGGGTCAAAGTATCCCCAGCCCACTCCTGGCGTTTCGCCTCCCATTCCACAGGCGTTCCGGTTGCGGGCGCAGGCTCCGGCTTGGCCACCGGCACCAACTCCTGACCTGGATCGTCGGGCAGCGCATCCAAATCCGGAACCGAGGGGCGCACCGCGTCGACGCCCGTCTCACCTTGCGGCGAGGGTAACGCATTGGTCAACACTTGTGGGGCCTGTGCGCCCAATGTCAGGTGACAGACGCCCAACAGCGTGATACATACTAAGTTACGAGGACGCATCCCGATTCCATCACCGGTGTAAGGCTCAGCATAGCAAAGCCAGCGGCATGGAATGGGACGTGCATCCCGCTGCTCTGGTAACTTAAAATTCCGGGTCGACCGCACGCCAACGAACCGATAGCCCGTGGCCGCATCCGCCTTTCTCCGCAATCTTCTTTCCTTGGTTCATGGGCAACGTCCGCGTTGTCCCGATCACGATTTGGGCTTCGCTACGGGCGAAATCAGCGGCATGAGTCTGTGCGCCGGCCCTGCCGCGGCAGAAGGGAAACAGGAGCATTGAGCAAATCGGAGAGCACGGCAACTCTCTTCCCGCCATGGAAGCAGGAAATCAATCGGCGCGTCGCCGCCCATATGAGCCACAAGACGACTCCAGCGAACGAGTCCACGACTGCCCAGGAGAGCCGGTCGTCCCCCGCCGGCCGTGCTGCTCAGGCCGCCGCGCGGGTAGCCGAGCGGTACGCCCATGCTCCCACTTACAGCGAGTTGCTGGCTCATGAGGCTCGTGCTGCGGTGTGCGCTGCCGAAGCCGCGTCGAAGGCCGCGCTTGACGCCCACGACGCCATTCAGTGTGTTCTCGAAGGACTTGAGGGTGCCTCATCATCCGAACCCGCGTGGGAGCCGAAGGCGCCGCCAAAACGCGTTCCTGAACGCCGGTCCAAGCCTGCCGTGACGCCCGCTCCGCAAGATTCGCTCGTTCTTTTCGACGAAAGTCCCTTGTTTTCTCCTCGCACGGAGCCGGAATTGCCGGCAGCACCTCCTGACGCCGTGCCCGCCCGGGCCGAAGGCCGGCGCGAGTCAGCCTCACCCGCCCCGGCCGCTGAAAGCGACGACGATCCGCATGCCCGCGAGGCTGCTCAGCCCATCTACGCCAACCTCATCCAATTCCCGCGCGAAATGGTTGCCACGCGCAAAATCCGTCCGCGGCGGGCCGAGGGTCCCTTGGCCGCCGTGGCGCCTGAAGCCCAGTTGAGCATCTTCGAGGTTGACCCCCGAACCATCTCCACCCAGCCTGCAGCCGCGGTTGACGAACCTGCCGCCCCGGTGTGGATGCGCACGAAGTTATCGAGCATCGAACTGGAACCGCAGCCTGGAGGAAGATCTCGTCGAGGAGCCCTCACCCCCAAATCTGGCTCCCGCGCCCCTGGAGCCCGCGCCCTTGAGCCGCCGCCTTCTGGCCCTCGTGGTTGACTTGAGCCTCATCGTCGCGGTCTTTCTGGCAGTTGCGGTGCCGATTGTGGCCAACGCTGGTGCGCTGCCCGGCCTGCGCGCCGTCGAGTTGGCCGCAGCACTCAGCGTGCTGGCCATTGGCGCTGCCTATCAGACGCTGTTCCTAACCCTGGCCAGGGCCACGCCGGGCATGAGGTATGCCGGCATCGCCCTCAGCACCTTTGCGGGCGACAGCCCAAGCCGCGCGCAGCGTTGCGGGCGCCTGATGGCGCTGCCCTTGTCGGTCTTGCCCCTCGGCTTGGGATTGGTCTGGGCTCTCTTCGACGACTGCCGCCTCACCTGGCACGACCGCCTTTCGAAAACCTACCTGCGCAAGCGCTGAGAGTTCACCCCGTCAGCGCCCGCAACGCACTCACTCCCGCCCCAATGAGCGCGGTTTCATCGTCCTGCGGCAAGATCTCCAGCGAAAAGCTCTGCAGCGGACTCATCCTGACCATGGTTTCCAGGTGGCTGCGCAGCAGCGCCAGATCCAGGAAGCCCACATTGCACCCGGTAAAGTAAAAGCGCCCCGGACCGGCCAGGTGAATAAACGATGCCGTCGCCGCGGCCAGAGCGCGGTGCCACAGGTCCACAAACTCCCGGCAGCGCACATCGCCCTTCTTGGCGTTGGCAAACACCTCTTCCGGCTCCAGATCGAGAAAGCGCATGCGCATAGCGCGATGGCCCATGATGCCCTCCAGGTGGCCGGCTCCGCCGCAGCCGCAATAGCGTTCCTTGGGGTCCAGAGTCACGGTAATGTGCCCGCCCTCCCACACGCCTTCCACGTAGGGCCAGCGGCCATAGCCAATGCCGTTGCCGATGGTCCACACGCGGGTAAGTTTGTCCAGGCGTCCGCGCGCAGCGGCCACGCCGGCGGCGATGGCGTCGGCATCATTGGCCACGTGCACCGGCGCCGCGATGCCGCACCCCTCCAGCGCCCTGGTCAGTTTTTCAGCCAGACGCATTCCTTTAAGCTGCGGCAGATTGGGTGACTCCTGCACAACCCCTGAGCGCGCAATCCCCGGCACCGCCACGCCGATCGCGTCGATCGAGCCTGCCCCACTGTCCGCAAGGACGCCGATATGCTCCGCGAGAATCTCCACCAGTTCACCATCGGGAATGGAAGAAAGCGCGTCCATCGATTCAGGGTCGCTGGGATATCGCAGCACCTTGCCGGTCAACTTTTGATCTTCCAGCTTACCGGTCAGGACATGTTCGGTCATGACGATGCCAATTGCCGTGGTCATTGCGCCTCCTTGGGAAATGAAGAGAGATTCTTCGTTTGCCTCAACCTTCGCGCTCAACCAGCCGCTCGCCTCTGATGCGCGCAGCTGCGAACTGATGACCTCGCCTCCGCAAGAAAAAGCTAAGAGCTGACAGCTGAAGGCTGAGAGCTGGAAGCTTACTTCTACTCCGCCTGGTACCGGTGCAACCGCCCCAGGCCGTTGAATGCGGCGACCTTGTAACACTCCGCGAGCGTTGGGTAGTTGAAGACGGTGTCGATGAAGTAGTCCATCGTGCCGTCCAGAGTCATCACCGCCTGGCCAATGTGCACCAGCTCGCTCGCTCCCTCGCCGATAATGTGCACGCCCAGCACCTTGAGCGTGTCGCGATGAAAGATCAGTTTCAGCCTTCCCGTGGTGTCGCCGCGAATCTGTCCGCGCGCCACTTCGCGATAGTAGGCCATTCCCACCTCGTACGGCACGTCTTCACCGGTCAGCTGCTCCTCGGTCTTGCCGATGAAGCTGATCTCGGGAATGGTGTAAATGCCGTAGGGATAAAAGCTGGGGTTGGAGCTGGCTGCACGGTCGCCGAAGGCGCGTACCGCGGCGATGCGTCCCTGCTCCATCGAGACCGAGGCCAGCGAGGGAAAGCCCACCACGTCGCCTGCGGCATAGATGTGTTCAACTTTGGTTTGGAAGTGTTCATCCACCGCGATGCGGCCGCGCTTGTCGGCCTCCAGCCCCGCGGCGGCCAGGTTCAGGTCGTCCACGTTGCCTTGCCGGCCCACCGCGTAGAGTAGCGCATCGCCCGAGACCTTCTTCTTGCTCATCAGGTTGGCAACCACCGTGCCAGGAGTCGGCTCCTCCACGCTTTCCACCTCCTCGCCCAGGCGCATAGTCACGCGGCTGTCACGCAGGTGGTAGCTGAGCGTCTCAATGATCTCCTGGTCTGCGAACTCGAGCAGCCGGTTGCGCTTTTCAATCAAAGTCACGCGCACGCCCAGCACCGCGAACATGCAGGTATATTCCACGCCGACCACGCCGCCACCCACGACGATCAGCGACTTGGGCAGCGCCTTCAGGCCTAGAATCTGGTCGCTGTTGATGATGGTCTTGCCATTCACAGGCACCTTGTCCGACACGGCAGGTTTGGTGCCTACGGCAATAATGATTTGGTCTGCCTCAAGTGTCGAATCGGCCTGCGGACCTTCCACACGCAACTGGTGAGGCTCGAGGAAGTGCGCAATGCCGTGCACCACGTCGATGCCGTTGCGCGAGAGCTGCGCCTCGGTCACGTCCACCTCGGTCTTGATTACCGCCTGGACGCGGAAGGCCAGGTCCGCCATGGTGATCTTTTCCTTCACCCGGTAGTTCACGCCATAGATCGAGCGGTAGTTGTAGCCGGAGAGGTGAAGCACCGCCTCGCGCATGGTCTTGGAGGGAATGGTCCCGGTGTTGATGCACACGCCGCCGACCACGGATCGCGCCTCCACCACGGCCACGCGCTTGCCCATCTTGGCTGCGGCCACGGCGCCTCGCTGCCCCGCGGGTCCGGAACCGATCACGACCAGGTCATACTGTACCGCGCTCATGACGAGTCTCTCTTGGGTTGGATGCAGTCTTGCGGCGTTTTGCTGGGATGGGCCGCCGCTCAACAGGCGGGCCGGTTGCATCTCCAGAATAACTGCACAGGCGGTAAGGGAAGTGAATGGATGAGGAACTTCCTTTTAGGACGGGTAGAGTTTCGGTAGCAGCCGGACCCTCCGGCGCCAGAGCCTTCGACCAAAAGGCGGGAAGCCCCGGCAAGCGACTTGAGGTCACTCGCCGAGGCCGCAGAACTGGGTTCCCGCCGGCACAATCCCGGTTAGGGCCGATGCAATCGGCGTTACGTGCGTGCGGCGCTTAGCGCCGGCTGCGGCGTCATTTGCCTTCTTCCGGCGAATTGCCCGCCGCTCTGCGTCTCCTCCTGCAGTTGGAACTGGCGGATCAGGCCGTCCAGTTCCGCGGCCAGCGAGGTCAGGTTTTTGAGCGCCTCCACGGCTTCCTCGGCAGCTTGCGTGTTTTCAAGTGCCAATCGCGAGATCTGGCTGGCAGACTCCGAGATCTCGCCCGACGCCGATGCCTGTTCCGTCGCTGCGGTGGCGATCAGGTGAATCTGTTGCTCCACCTGCTTCGACGCCTCGATGGTCGCCTCCAGGCTCTGGCGGGCGTTCGAAGTCTCATTCATGCCGCTCTCCACCGCCGTCCGGCTTTCTTCCATCACCTGCAGCGTCTCCCGCGTCCCTTCCTGGATGCTGCGGATCGTTCCCGCAATCTCTTCCGTGGCGCTCTTGGTGCGTTCCGCCAGCCGCCGCACCTCGCCCGCTACCACTGCAAACCCGCGCCCATGCTCCCCGGCGCGCGCCGCCTCGATCGCCGCATTCAGGGCCAGCAGGTTGGTCTGCTCGCTGATCTCCTGAATCACGTTCACTACCTTTCCGATCTCCTCGGAGCGATGCGCCAATGAAGCCATCTTTTCTGAAACCAGGCTGGTGGCGGCGGCAATCTTTTCCATCGTCACCGCTGCCGCCTGCATCACGGCGCCCCCACGCTCCGCCGTCTGGGCTGATTCGCGGCTTGCGTTCGACGCGCTCTCGGCGTTGTGGCTGATCTCCCCGATGGTCGCCGTCATCTCCTGCGCCGCGGCGGCAATCTGGTTGATCTTGCCCGACTCCGCACGCGCATTGCCCGCGCTCTGCACCGATCGGGCGCTGATCTCTGTCGTTGCCGTGGACAGCGTGTCTGCGCCGTGTGCCACCGATTGCAGAACCGCGCGCATCGAGGCCACGCTCGTGTTCAGCGCCTCGCCCATCCGCCCGATCTCATCGCTCGCGCTCACCACTACTTTTGCGGTCAGGTCTTTTGACGCCACGCGTTCTAAAGCCGCCGTCACGCGCTGAATCCGCGGCGCGATCACGCGCGTCAATCCCATGCCGGTCAGCGCGCACAGCACAAGGATGAGCAGCGTAACTCCCGTGTTCACCCACGCTGCGTGATTGCTGGATGCCGTCGCGCTTTGCGCCTCATCCATCCCCATCTTTGCGTGCAGCAGCACGTCACTGTCGGTTGCATTGAGGGCGTCGTTCATCCAGCCCATCATCGCGTCTGACGAAAGCAGGTCCAGCGCATCGCCGGCCTTGCCCGCCGCCAGCAAAGCAACGGCGCGGTCGCTGGCATCCTGATACTTCTCGATGGAGGCGACGAACGTAAGGTAATAGTCCCGCTCCGCGGGCACGATCAGCGGTTCCATCTCCTTCAGCGCCTCACGGTAGCCGGCAATTGCCTTCTGGCGCCGGGCAGTATGATCCGCCGTGCACGCCGGCGTCTGGCACAGCATCAGCTCCAAATCCTCCCGCCGTTCGATACTGACGCCGTTGCGGACATCGCCAATGTGGATGAGAGAAGGAAGATGGTTTCCACTCACCTCCGCGCTCTTTTGCGCGATACCTCGAAAAGTCGCGAAGGTGTAGATTCCCAGAATGAGACACAGAGCGCAAACCACTCCGAAAGCAAACGTGAACTTGCGGGACATGGGAAGATTCTTTGCCCAGGACATGGCGCAACCCTTTCTCAATGGATGTCACTGGTTGTATCGGCGAATTGCGGCTCACCTTGAGTGCCTTTGCTGCACCAACGGCTTGAACCCGGCCGAACTCGAGAAGCGGTTTTCGTTACCGGAGTCGTCCAGGCGGGCGGCCTAGCGGTCCTTCCGGGAAGCTATCCGCGCCTTTTTGGGGCGTGCGGCTCGTAACCCGCGGCGAGTGCGCTCAAAGTTCCTTTGACATCACGACGCAATGACATTCGACCCCCGGCCGGAGCGGCTGTGAGGGTCTGAACTCCTCGCTTCCCGTCTCCACGTAGCCGAAGCGCCGGTAGATGGGCAGCAACTCCGGCCGCAGGCTCAACACGGTGATGTCGACTCCCTCGCATCCCTGCTCGCGAAAGCGCTCTTCCGCCGCCTCCACCATCCTGTGTCCCAGCCCTGCGCCCTGCCGCGCGGGATCCACCGCCAGCATCCCCAGATAGCCCCGTGCGCCGCGCCGCTCCATGTACACCGAGGCCAGCAGGCGGCCATCGCCATCCTCCGCCAGCAGGATGTCGCCTTTGGCCATCATGGCCGTTAGGCGCTCCTCGTCGGTGCGGGTGCCTTCGAAGAATGTCTCCACCGAGAATGCAGCGTTGATGAGCGCGATCAACCGCGGCCGGTCGGCAGCCACGGCGTCGCGGAAGCGGATCCCCCTGGCTGCCACAGTTGCTTCGTCCTCGTTCATCTTCCTCAGTCTATTTCGGATGCTTTTGCGCCCAGCTCTTGTACTCGTTCAGCACGGCGACGCCTGCCGTGTTGAACCAGGAGTACCCATTGCGGCGTTCCAGGCTCAATTCGTTCACGTCGTCGTGGATGGCCTTGTCGCGATCGCCGAAGATCGGTTTGTCGGTGCCGATTTGGTAGTACCGCGCCCAGATCGGACCCGCTCCGGCTACGGCCACCAGTTTGCGGCCTTCGGGGCTGCGGCGGTCGGCGAAGAAGTTCCCACTCCCGAACCGGTACCCGAAGATCTCCACCTTGGTAAACCACGCGCACGCCGCATGCACCGCCGCCGCCTCCGCCGGAGTCGGGTTGGGCAAGCTCATGAAAAACTCCACGATGGGAAAGCTCTCGTCGCTGATCAGCGCAGCCATCTCGTAATTGCGCGCCGACGTCGGTTCCAGCGTCAGCGCATCGTATTGCTGAGCCCACGCCGTCTTCACTCCGTTCTCCACGATTTCGAGCTTCAGCAGGCAGTCGATGCCGCGCTCGGCCGCCGGCCCCGCCCGTCGTTTGAGCCCCGGCGGCAGAAATTTGTATGGGTCCGCGCCCGCCGCCACGTCATGCAGAATCTCCACCGCGTGTGTCATGGCGTCGTCGTTGATGGTGATCGCATCGTGATAGCCGCCCTCCAGCGGCCAAACCTGCGGCCAGCCGCCGTTGGGATACTCGGAGTCCAGCAAATACTCCACGCCTCGCTCCACCGAGGCGCGAAACGGCGCGGCTTCCGTGTCGCGATGCGCCCCTAGGAGTGCCGTCGTCACCCGCGCCAGGAACCGGATCTGCATCCACGTCGCGTCGTTGTCCAGTGTGGCGATGTAGTGCCAGTTGGGGTCGGCCGGCTTGTCAAAGTCAGCCGCATCCGGAAAGCGGTTCTCATTGTCGGCGTCGTAAAGGTCGCCGGGCGCCCGCGGCTTGCTCACCATGTCGATGTTCTTGCTCCAGCCGCCATCGGCCACCTGATAGGTTAGGATGTTGCGCGCGGCCTTGAGCGCGTCGTCGCTGGTCCACCACTCCGCAGGATGGTTGGCCCGCATGGCAAACGCGCCAAAACCCATCGGCGCATGTTGGGGATGGGCGTTGCCGGCGGCCCTTTGCTCATCGGCCAGCGTTTGCTTATCGCTCGCCTTCTGCTTTTCCGACCGTTTCAGATACTCGAGCCACGCCTTCTGTTCCTTCTTCGCCAACGTAGAGATCCGCTCGCGTGTCACCGGCTTCGCAATCGCGTTCATGCCAATCACTTTGGCTGATCCGGTTTGAGGAAGGCCTAGGGCCGCGAGCAAAGCCAGGAGCTGGAAGAGCGTTGGTTGGCTGTGTCGGCGCATGGCTCGCTTTGTACGCCCGAGGAAGAGCCGCTGTCAACATGTGGTCTGACCTCTTTACCAATCCCTCGGAAGGCCAGCGCCACGAACGACGCCGGCTCCGCGGCTCACTGCTCACCGGGCCCTGTTCCCTAATCCCCATTGCCTGCTTTACCCTCATACCATGGACTTCAAAATCCTTGACCTGGAGCGCGAGCCTCAAGAATTCGACCTGGAATTGGCTTCAGGCGCGATCGATTTCGGCGATGAAGCCGAGCAGATGGGCGATCTGGCCACCTCCGGCCGCGCTGAAGTGATCCACGAGCACCGCGGACCCCACGACATCGTCGCCGACATCCGCCTCAGGGGCCGCTTTGCGGGCAGATTCCAGGTTCCCTGTGCCCGCTGCATCGAGCCGGTCGAGATTCCGCTGGCCGCCGAATTCGATCTCATCTTTCGCCCCATCGGCGTCGATGCCGGCCCACCCGAGCGGTCCATTACGGCGTCGGAGACCGAAATCGGGTATTATCAAAAGGACAGTCTGTCGCTTGAAGATGTGCTGCGGGAGCAGGTGCTTTTGTCCCTGCCGGTCAGGACTCTGTGCAAGCCCGACTGCAAGGGACTTTGCCCGCGCTGCGGAGCCAATCGCAACACTCACCCCTGCTCCTGCGAATCGGGTCCGACCGACCCGCGCTGGGAGGCGTTGACCAGGGTTCGCGGACGGATCAAGTCCTGAAATATCAGCCCCTTAGAGGCGTTTTGGCGCCGGCAGAAATCCTGCGGTGCTCCATCGCCTCGGCACCCGCCAACCAATCCTGGCGGCCAAAATCGAAAGGAATTGCATCATGCCGAATCCGAAAAGGCGCCATTCCACGCGCCGTACCGCCAACCGGCGCGCCCACGACTTTCTTTCCGCAGTCGGGCTCTCCGAGTGCCCGAACTGCCACGAAAAGAAGCTGCCCCATCGCGCCTGCCCCAAGTGCGGAGCGTATAAAGGCCGCGCCGTGCTGGAAGTGAAGGAAGAAAAGTAGCAAACACTGACTCCGATGCTCACCGACATCGCGCTTGACGCCGTTGGTTCCGACAAGGCTCCCGAGCCGGAGATTCGCGGAGCCATCCTCGCCTGCCGCGCCCTGCCCGTGCGCGTCCATCTCATCGGCCCCGAGCCGGAGCTCCGCGACCTGCTCGACGAGCATCTTGAAGACGAAGACCTGCCCATCGTCATCCACCACGCCTCTGAGCGCATCGGGATGGATGAAAAGGCCGCCCACGCCGTGCGCGCTAAGCGCGATAGCTCGCTGCGCGTGGGCCTCAAGCTGGTGCGTGAGGGCAAGGCAGCCGGCTTCGTTACCGCCGGCAACACTGGCGCCGCCATGGCCACGGCCAAAATGGTGCTGGGCGCGCTGCCCGGCGTCGACCGCCCGGCTCTGGCCACGCCCATGCCCACCTCCAAAGGCAATCCCTGCGTCCTGCTCGACGTGGGAGCCAACGTCGACTGCAAGGCGCAGAACCTCGAGCAGTTCGCGGTGATGGGTGAGATGTATGCCCGCAGCGTGCTCAAGATCGCCCGGCCGCGCGTAGGGCTTGCTCTCCATCGGCGAGGAAGAATCCAAGGGCAACGAGCTCACCCGCGAGGCCCTTCCGCTGCTCAAGGCCCTGCCCATTCACTTCATCGGCAACGTGGAGGGCCGCGACATCTTCAACGGCCAGGCTGACGTCATCGTCTGTGACGGCTTTGTAGGCAACGTGGCGCTCAAGACCAGCGAGGGCATTGGCCGCTTTGTCCGCGACGTGCTGCGCGAATCGCTGAACCGCACCGTGACGGCGCAAGTGGGCGCGCTGCTTTCGCGCCGCGCCTTCAATGACTTTCGCCGCCGCCTCGACTACACCGAATACGGCGGCGCGCCGCTGCTTGGCGTGCGCGGCGTCTGCATCATCGGTCACGGCTCCTCGAACGACGTCGCCATCTACAACGGCATTCGCGTCGCCCATGAGTTCTCGCGCTCCGGCGCCAACCTGCGCATCGAGCAGGCCTTTGCCGGCCGGCCCAAGCCGCATCCCGATCACGGCCTCAGCGCCGACGCCACAATCCAATGATCAGCGGTCAGGGATCGGCGCTCAGACACCAACGGCTTTCGTGGTGAACTTAGCCGCCATGCCCACGCCGCAAGGGAAGTTTGACGAGAACGTTGTGAGCCAGCTCGCCTGCCCTGCGTGCCATGGCGATCTTCGTCGCGACAACGCCCGCCTGGTTTGCGCTGCTTGCCATCGCGCCTACCCCATCGTCGACGGCATTCCCGTGCTGATCATCGAGCGCGCAGAACGAGCTGAAGAAGGTTCCTGAGGGACGGCTTCGACCCACCCTAGAGCCTGTTAACACTACCCAGACGGCGGCGACGGGAGCCAGTTTTTTCCAGTTCGAGAAGCGCGGAGCGAGGCATACCGGGTGTCTGCTAGCGGCGATCGACGAAGAAATGGGAAAAACTGGCCCCGTCCCTTCGGGTTGCGGCGAAAACTCGGCCATACTTCGTTTCTCGCCCTCGACCTTGGAGTCACCAAAGCCTTCGGGCTCGGCCTCGTCTGACCGGATTTTCGCTCGCAACGCCATCCGCCCTGGTAGTGTTAACAGGCCCTAGTGCTGGCTGTGCCGCCAGTCCCAGTAGGCCTTCTTATCCGCGTCACTGCGCCGATTGAAATCCATATGGTCGCGGTGAGTGTCGTGTTCCCACTGGGAGTAGTATGGCGTCTCACCCGCCCACACGTGATAGTCGTGGTAATAGGGATCGTAAACGCGCACGTGCGCCGCACACCCCGCGCATACCACCGGAACCGCAATTGCCGCTGCGAGCAGGAGTGGACTGAAGTGTCTCAACAACGATCCCATGGCTGTTTCCTTGTGTTTCATCAAGCTCCCCCTTCTTAAGGGTCCTGACGATAGATGCCGGACTCAGGACTTCTGGTTGCTCATCTCCCCGAAAGGGATATGTGGCGCAAGGGACTTCATTTTGCTAGCGGCGCCGGTAAAACGGCAGCACAATCATCGCGGCGACGGCAATCGCCGCGGCCAGAGCCAGCGCGATCAGGCTATAGAGAAGCGTGAGGCTTGGCCCCTTTGTCGATTCGTCACTCGACATGTCTTGCTGTTCCGCGTCCCGGCGCGCATCGTCACTCATACTTGAGCGACTCCACCGGATCCATCTGCGCTGCTCGCGTCGCAGGGACGGTCCCGAAGACGACCCCCACCAGCGTGGCCGCGGTCAGGGCAATCAGCACCGAAAGCCACGAGATGGGGAAGTCGTAGCCGCTGAATATGCGGATGGAGAAGGGAATCGCGAGGCCGACAATGCTGCCCACGATGCCACCCGTGACCGAGATAAGGACAGCCTCGGTGAGAAACTGCAGCTTGATCTCGCGGTAGGTGGCGCCGAGCGCCTTGCGGATGCCGATCTCGCGAATGCGGGACCGCACATTGGCCAGCATGATGTTCATGATGCCCACGCCGCCCACGGCCAGCGTCACTGCCGCCACCAGCACCAGAACTGCCGTCAACGCATCGGCGATCTGCGCCGCTGTCACCAACAGCTCGGTCAGCGTTTGCGCTTTATAAATGGAGTTCGGCCGGTGTTGGGGACTGGAACTGATTACGTGCACGATCTCTCTCGCGGCTTCGGGCACTTCGTTCATGCTCTGCAGGGAAAAATAGATCTGGTTCACTCTGTCGGTTCCGGTAAAGTAGCGCGCCACAGTATACGGAACCAGCACCGTCTCGTCCTCTATCTCTGATTGCCCGAAGTCGCTCACGCTCTCCTTGAAGACGCCGATGATGGTGAACGGAATCCCCAGAATCTCGAATGTCTTGCCGATCGCCGCATCTGTGCTTCCGTAGCGATCTTTGGCAAAAATCGTGGTCACTACGGCGCACCGGATGTGCTCGGTGTCGTCGATTTCATCAAAGAACCGTCCGTCCGTCACTATCAGGTTGCGAATGTTCTTGTACTGCGCATTTACGCCCAGCACCACTGTGTCCTTCTGAATCCCGCCCGGAAAGCTGATGCGATTGTGCATCGTCAGCACCGGCGAGGAGTACATGATGCCGGGAACCTGCTGGTCCACTGCCTTCTCATCTTCGCGGGTCAGGTAGTCGTTGTAGCGGGCACGTTCGGCCGCCGTTGCGCCCCCACCCGCATACTCCACCTCCACGGAGTTGGTGCCGATCTTCTGCAGCAACTCGAGGACGTACTGCTTGCCCGTCATGCCAATGGTGACCACCAGAATCACCGACGCGGTTCCAATGACCATGCCCAGTGCGGTCAACGCGAATCGCGTTTTGCTGGCGCGGAAGCTATCTCCGGCCAGCTTCAGGATCTCGCTCATCAGCATGGTTCGGCGGGCGCTCAACAGCGTTTCTTGAAACGTGTGAGGGCGGGTCTGTTGAGTGATCGGATTCATCGCTTCCTTGTGGATTAGACGCTCGCGAGAGCTGCGCCGGTTCCGGAATCGTGGCTTAAATCGGCGTCGAAGCCGGTTCGGGGGCCCTCCCCTACTTGATAGCTTACGCGCACCGCTATCCGCGCGAAACCCGGTGCCGGAACTCGCTTCCCACGTCGCCCATCGCGCCGTCCGCGCCCTCGCTCATGGCTTGCTTGTCTGGCCCGGTCCGCACTTGAGCGATTCTACGCGTGCCCACTTCGTCACGCTCAGTGGCGTGCCTTGCATGCAGATGGTCATGCCATTGAATGGCGTCCCGGTGAATTCGATTCCGGTGCCAACTTCAGGCTGCGTCCCCTTAATCAGCAGGTTATACAGGACGCCGCTCTTCACGTCCCGCACCACCAGGCACTTCGCCTCCACGCCGGCCTCCACGCATCCCTGCCCGGTAACCGGTTTGGCCTGCGGCGGCTGCGCGTCCGTCGCCGTCGCCGCGGCGGTCATCAGCGCCAGCGCCGTCACAAAATACGCAATTCGTTTCATTTCTGTACCTCCAATCTCCTCCACAGTACCGCAAGCTCCTCCACAGGCACGGCCTCGGCGCGCATCTTTGGCTCGATTCCCGCTTGGGCCAAGGCATCCGCCGCGGCTGCGGGTGCCGCCCCGGCGGCCCGCAAATTGTTGGCCAGCGTCTTTCGCTTCTGCGCGAAGACCTGGCGCAGAAAACGCAGAAAGCCAGCCTCCTGAACCCCCAGCTCGGCGAAGCGCGGCGCAAACCGCCAGCGAAAGACAGTCGAATGAACCTGTGGCCGCGGAGAAAAAGCCGATGGCGGCAGCGCGAACACCCGCTCCACGGGTCCGTACATCTGCACCGTCGCCGAGAGCAGCCCGTAATCGCGCGACCCCGGCGTGGCCGTCACACGCTCGGCCACTTCCCGCTGCACCATCAGCACCGCCAGGTCCAGCGCTGCGTGGCTGCCCGCGAGCTTCAGCAGAATAGGCGAGGTGATGTAATAGGGCAAATTGCCCGCCACGCGCAGCCGTTCGCCTGCCTGCGCTGCCGCCGCGGCAAAATCGAACCGCAGAACATCCTGCTCCACCACCGTCACCCGTTCCGGCTCGAATTGCCCGCGCAGGCTCACGGCAAGCTCACGGTCCAGCTCAATGGCCAGCACGTGCCCGGCGCGCTTATTGAGCTCTCCCGTGAGAGCGCCACGGCCGGGGCCGATCTCCACCACTGTGCGGCCGGCAATCTCGCCCAGCGCCGCCGCGATCCGCTGCGCGGCCTGCGCGTCCACTAGGAAATTCTGCCCGAGCTTGGGTTTTGCTGGCATCTGCTGCTCCGATGGTAGACGAGCCGGGCCGGGCTTCGCTGTGGCGGCGCTCCCCTCATCGACTGTGATCCCGCTGCACTAAACTAGACCTTGTTGCCCCCAAATCTTCCCATGCAATTCGCGAGGTTCGCTTGCTGATCGACTCTCACGCTCACCTTGACAGCGAGCGCTACGCTGGCGACCGTGAAGCCATGCTCGGCCGCGCTTGGGCTGCGGGCGTGGGCGCGGTGCTCTCCATCGGCATTGGCGAGGGGCCGTCCGAGATGCACCAGGCGCTCGACCTTTGCCGCCACTTCAATGGGCGCCCCAACCTCCCCAGGCTCTACTCGAGCGCCGGAATCTATCCCCACAGCACCACCCAAGCCGATGACAACGCTCTTGCCAGGCTCGACGCCCTTCTGGCGGAGCCTGAGGTTATCGCCTGCGGCGAAATCGGCCTTGACTACTATCACCAAGGCGCACCTCACGACGTGCAGCGAGCGGCGCTGATCCGCCAGCTCGAGATTGCCGCGGCGCGCAAGCGGCCCATCCTCATCCATTGCCGGGGCACAAACGAGTCCGCCGACGCCTGGGACGATCTTTTTCTGGTTTTGGAGGAGTATTGGAGGAGAACGGGACTCGGCGGCGTCATGCACTGCTTTGGCGGCGGATGGGAGCAGGCGCAGCGCTCCATGGACCTTGGCTTTCTTGTCTCCTTTGCCGGCAATCTCACTTATCCCAAGGCCCAATCGCTCCGCGACGTGGCCGCCCGCATCCCGCTCGACGGAGTCCTGGTCGAAACCGACGCGCCCTGGCTCGCGCCCGCCCCCCGTCGTGGTCAGCGCAACGAGCCCGCCTGGGTAGTCGAGACGGCTCAAGTCCTGGCCGGGCTTCTCAACCGAACACCCGAGGAAATCGCCGCCGCAACCACCAGAAACTTCTTTCGGCTGTTTCCCGTCCAGCCAGACGTGGGAAACTGATACAGGCGCTGCCTGCGGCAGCCCCCCAAATCTTTTGAGGATCGGAAAGCCATGGCTCTGGACAATTCATTCGACGTGGTAAGCAAGGTCGATCTCCAAGAGGTTCGCAACGCCATCGATCAGGCGATGAAAGAGATTCGCCAGCGCTTCGACCTCAAGGACACTCACTCCGAGGTCAACCTGGAGGGCCACGACGCGATCCAGTTGGCCTCGGCCAACGAATATAAGCTTGAAGCGGTCAAGGACATCCTCTGTCAGAAGCTGGTCAAGCGCGGCGTCTCGCTCAAAAACCTGACCTACGGCAAGGTTGAACCCGCCGCCGGCCAAAGCGTGCGCCAGAAAATCAGCCTCCAGCAAGGCATTCCCATCGAGAAGGCCAAGGAGATCGCGCGCCTCGTAAAAGACTCAAAAAAGAAGGCGCAGGCCAGCATCCAGGGCGATACCGTCAGAATCTCCGGTAAAGACCGCGACGAGTTGCAGGCGATTATTGCCATGTTGCGCGGCAAGGACCTGGGCCTCGAGCTGCAGTTCACGAACTACCGCACCAATTGACCGGAGCGGCTCATTCCCCCGGCTTCAAAACTCCGCTGCGGCGCTCAACAGATAGCCGCACGGCAAAACCAATCGCCAGTCCCCCTGTCGATGCTATAAAATCGGAACACTTTGGGCACACTCACCATAGCCACGGCCAGAGAGGTCTTTGAGCTGCTACGGGAGGATCTCGTTGCGGTGGAGCAGGAGCTGGGCCGCGACGCAGCCTCCAGCGTTAGCACCATCACTGAGATCGCCGAATACCTGCGCGAGGGAGGCGGCAAGCGCATCCGGCCCTCGCTCCTGCTGCTCTCTGCGCACCAACTGGGTTTCTTTGGCCAGGGCGCCATCCGCCTTGGCGCGGTCGTCGAGATGGTGCACACGGCCACCCTGGTCCACGACGACATCATCGACGGTGCCGACACACGCCGCGGCCGGCCCTCCGCCAACACCACCTGGGGCAACGAAAAGTGCGTCCTGGCCGGAGACTGGCTCTACATGCAGGCCTTCAAGGTGGCGCTCGACGAGCAGAATCTGCGCGTTCTCGATCTGCTCATTGGTCTTACGCAGCAAATGGTCGAGGGCGAGCTGTTGCAGATCCAAAAGCTGGGCAAATTGGTTTCCGAGGCCGAATACTACGACCTGATCTACCGCAAGACCGCCTGCCTCTTCTCCATCTCCATGCGCCTGGGCGCGGTGTTGGCGGACTCGACTGAGGCCGAGGAAACGACTCTGGGCGCGTTCGGCCGGGCCGTGGGGTTGGCCTTCCAGATCGTCGACGATGTGCTCGACCTGACTGCCACCGAAGAAGTGCTGGGCAAGCCCGTTGCCAGCGACCTGCGCGAAGGCAAGGCCACGCTGGCCGTGATTCACGCCGCCGACCACGGCACCGCCGCCGATCGCAAAGCCATCCGCCGTGTTCTCGACGACCGCAGCTTTGAGAACGTCAGCCGTCAGCAGATTCGCGAGATCCTCGTCCGCAACGGCTCGGTTGAATATGCCATGGCCGCCGCCGACCGCTACGCCGAGCAGTCCCGCCAGGCTCTCGCCCCGCTCGCCGATACCGAATTCAAGCGCGCCCTGCTCTGGGTGCCCGACTTTGTCGTCGCGCGGGAGAAGTAGATGCCGCGCAGCAAAACCGGAAAACCGCTCTGGGCCGCTATCGATCGCTACTTCGCCGATTTGCTGGCCCCGTCTGACCAACCACTTGAAGCCGCGCTCAAGGCCAATCGCAAGGCGCGCCTTCCCGCCATCGATGTTTCCCCGCTCCTGGGCAAGTTTCTCCACGTCCTGGTGCAGCTCACGCAGGCCAGGCGCGTGCTTGAGATCGGCACCCTCGGTGGCTACTCCACCATCTGGATGGCCCGCGCATTGCCCAAAGGCGGTCGCATCGTTTCGCTCGAATTCAGCCCCAGGCACGCTGAGGTGGCGCGCGCAAATCTTCGCTGCGCCGGCCTCCTCCGCCGTGTCGACATACGGGTCGGTCCCGCCCTCGCGAGCCTTCCTGTTCTCAAAGCATCGGGCACCGGTCCGTTCGATCTCATCTTCATTGATGCGGACAAGGAGAACAACCCGCGCTATCTTGAGTGGGCTCTCAAGCTCTCGCGCCGCGGAACCGTGATTATTGTCGACAACGTCGCCCGCCACGGCAAAGTCATTCAAGCCAAGAGCGCCAAACCCGACATTCAGGGCACGCGCCGCTGTCTGAAGATGATGGCTGCCGAGCCGCGCCTGAGCGCCGTGGCGCTGCAGACCGTCGGCATCAAGGGCCTCGACGGCTTCGCCCTCGCCGTGGTCCTTCGCTGAGCATTCAATTTTGCGCCCATGCCTCGGAATTCGGCGTAGAATGCTGTGCAAGATGAACGAGCGTCTTGAGCAGATACGCAAGCTCCTCAACGAACTTGAACGCGAAACAAACGTGGGCACTCCGGCGGGCGACCGCGATTTCTCCGCCTTGGAGCTGCCGCTCATCATTCAGCAAATCGTCGACGACCTGCAGCCGCAGCTCTCCCCTTACGACGCGGCGTTCTACTGGTTCCTTTTCCGCCACTCCATCGCCAAAGACGGAGATCCTCATCTTCGCGTCAGCACGCGCCAACTGCGCACCGCCGTCGTCAAATCCTCCTACTCGCAGCTCGAAGAAAACCCGGTTTCATTGGGCAAGGTGCAGGACACGCTCCGCGCCCTCGAAACCATTGGCGCCATCCGCAAAGAAGGCGAGCCCAACCGCGATGGCACGTTGTACCGGGTCCTGATCCCGGACGAGATTGAAGCCTGCCGTAAATACCGCGCCGAGAGCGTGGCATCGGAGCCGGAATTCAAGTTTCCGCGCTCCGGTGCAGACAGTGACAGCCTGCAGCAGAACCGCATCAAGGTCTACGAGCGCGACGGCTACGTCTGCCGCTACTGCCAGAAGCAGCTCACTCGCTTCACCGCCACGCTGGACCACGTCAAGCCGGTCGCCGAGGGCGGCGACAACAGCATCGACAATCTGGTCACGGCCTGCCTCGATTGCAACGCCAAGAGAAACAAGCGGGCGTCTGCGAGTGCGCTCGAGGGAAGCTGACGGGGCACGATAGCTTCTTCAGGGTCTCCAAAACAACGGGGCCGCCGGCCTTTATTTTTCCGCCATCAGCGCCCTCAGCGCTGCCGCATACCGCTCGGGCAGAGGCTTGCGCTGCATCTGGTCGTCGCACACCACATGCACCGTCTCGCCCTCGGCTAGAAGCGTGTTCTTGCCGCGCCCATGTCCCTTGCGCAGGATCCGGTAGGCGAACTTCAGCACTGACCCGCGCATCATGGCGGGCCAGGTCTCAATCAGAATCTCTTCGTCGTAGCGTGCCGGCGCGCGATAGCGGCAGCGCGCCTCAATCACCGGCAGGATGCATCCGTGGTCGCTCTCCAGCTTGCTGTACGCCAATCCCAGCGAGCGCAGCAGTTCCACGCGGCCCAACTCGAACCAGACCAGGTAGTTGGCATAGTAGACAATGCCCATCTGATCGGTTTCGGCATACCGCACCCGCACCTGCGTGGTCACTGGCATCGTACGTTGTCGCTCGCGTGGAAGACTGATCCCCAAACTCTGATCCCTGACCCGGGTCGTAGGTTTTTCGGTCCCTTGTTCCCTCGGTCCCTGCCTCTTCACGGCTTCACGTGGGTGAACAACGGCAGCTGGCTCACGTCATGGAAGATCATGAACGTCATGAAGGCCATCAGCACCACAAAAGCTGCCTGGTAAATGCGCTCCTTGATGGCCAGGCTGATGTCGTGCCGCAACGCGCTCTCAATCAGGAGCAGCAGGATCATGCCTCCGTCGAGAATCGGGAAGGGAAGTAGATTCAGGATGCCCAGTTGCAGGCTAATCTCGCTGGCTAGCGCGAACTTGGGATACCACCCGTCGATCTCGGCCACTTCGCCTGCCACGCGCGCAATCCCCACCGGGCCCATCATCTGCGTCACCGAAAGCCGGTGCGTAAACAGCCGCTGCAACACCTCTCCCACCATCAGCGAGTTGTCCTTGAAAAAGCCCAGCGACTTGCTCCACGCTGACGGCAAAGACAAGGGCTCATCGCGGATGGGAATCGGGTTGGTAGAAAAGCCCAGTTTCCACAGGGTATCCAGCTTGGCTGGCGTGGCTGTGATCTGCAGCGTGGCCCCGTTGCGCAGCACCGTCAGCACAATCGGCTTGCCTTGTCCTGCTTGCATATAGGCCAGCAGCGTATTCACGCTATGGAAAGCATGACCGTCGACGGATTCAATTTGATCGCCGTCGCGCAGCCCCGCCTGTGCCGCGGGGAACCCTGGTTGCACTTGGGCAACAGCGATGGGGCCGGGCAGGTATTGCGGCGAAATTCCCGCTTCGCTTAGCTGGAAACTATCGCTCTTGGCGCTGGCCGGCACATGCAGGCTCAGCAGGATCGTCTTGCCCCCGCGATCGACGGTTACCGGAACCATCTGGTTTGCGTCCAATGGCAAACGGTTGTACACCATTTCCCAGTCGGGATTTTTGACGTTGTCGAAGCTCACGATCACGTCGCCAGCCTGCATCCCCGCCATTGCGGCGGCCGAGCCCGGAGCAACCCACTCCACGGTTGTGGTCTTCACCGTGACCGACGGAACCTCGTTGATGAAGCCGAAATAGAACAGCATCAGCGCCAGCGTCAGCAGAAAGTTGAAAAATGGGCCGGCGACGCCGATCAGCATCCGCTGCCAGCGCGGATGCGAAGTAAGCGCGCCCGGATCCGCCACTTCGGCTTCGATCTTCCCCTGGTCGGACCCCTCGAGCGACATGTTCTCGCCCGACGTGTTTTCGCCGGTCATCTTCACAAAGCCGCCCAGCGGCAGCAGGCAGACCTTGTAATCCGTGTCGCCGTATTTGAACCCGAACAGCCGTGGCCCAAAGCCAATGGAGAACGCCTCGACGCGCACTCCGCACAGTTTGGCCACGACGAAGTGCCCCCCCTCGTGCACGACGATCAACACGCCGATGAGGACGATAAATGCAGCGGCAGAAATCAGAAATGCATGCATAGTTGTGCGGTTTTTCCTTCGGCAATGCGCGTCCCTACAGGTACGCGCTCACTGAGCTGATGCGAGCAACGCCCAGGCCCGTTCCCGCGCCTCCCGGTCGGTGGCAAGCACCTCCGCAATCGTGCCGGGGTGCGCCTCCGGGGTCGCCGCGAGCACTTTTTCAATTGTACGCGGGATGCCCGTAAAGGGAATACGACGTTCGAGGAAGGCCCCCACCGCCACCTCGTCAGACGCGTTCAGGGCAATGCAGTGCGCCCCTCCCTTTTCCGCCGCCTCAAAGGCCAGCCGCAGGCAGGGGAAGCGCCCAAAATCCGGCTCCTCGAACTCCAGATGCCGCAACGCCGCCAGGTCGAAGGTCAGCGTAGACGCCGGCCGCTCCGGGTATGCCAGCGCGTACAGGATCGGCAGCCGCATGTCGGTCACTGAGATCTGCGCCAGGATCGACCCGTCCACGTACTCCACCATCGAGTGCACCGTCGACTGCGGATGGATGGTCACCCTCACCTGGCTTGGCTTCACATCGAAGAGCCGGCAAGCCTCGATCACCTCGAGCCCCTTGTTCAGCATGGTTGCGGAATCGATGGTGATGCGCCGCCCCATCACCCATGTGGGGTGCTTCAGCGCCTGCTCCGGCGTGATGCTCTCGAACTGCTCCAGCGGAAGGTGGCGGAACGGACCGCCCGAAGCCGTCAGCCAGATGAACTTCACTTCGTTGCGTGCACCCACGCGCAGGCACTGGTGCACCGCATTATGCTCGCTGTCGATGGGCAGGATGGGTACTTTCCGCTCGCGAGCTGCCGCGGTCAGGATCTCACCGGCCGCGACCATGCACTCCTTGTTGGCCAGGCCCACCGGCTTTCCTGCCAGGATCGCCGCATGCGTTGCCTCCAGCCCGGCCACGCCCACAATTGCCGAAACCACAAAGTCGGCTTCAGGCAGCGTTGAACAGGCAACGGTGCCCTTGGTCCCGTGCGCCACCTCAATCCCGGTCAAGCCGGCTTGGCGAAGCCGCCCGGCCAGCTCGCCGGCCAGCTCTTCCGTGGCCAGTGAAACCACCTTCGGCCGCCAGCGCATCACCTGCGCAAACGCCTCATCCACGTTACGGCCGGCAGCCAGCGCAGCCACTGCGTAACGCTCAGGAAACTGCTCGACGATGGAGAGGGTGCTCTGCCCGATGGAGCCCGTGGAACCGAGGATGGCGAGTCGCTTCAAGGTGCTGAAATCGTCTCAGAACCGCTGATGAATAACCTGAGCGTACCACAGCACTGGAGCCGCCAGCAGCAGCGCGTCAATGCGGTCCAGGACCCCTCCGTGACCGGGCAGCAGGTCGCCGGAATCCTTCACCCCTGCCGATCGCTTCAGCGCCGACTCAGCCAGATCGCCCACCTGCCCCGCCACATTCACCACCGCAGCCAGCCCCAGCCAGTACCACCAATCGTCCGGATACGAAAGGACTGCCGAGGGACTCGCCCGCTCCAGCCAGGCGAGAACCGCCGAATCCCACGGCTCCTGCAACAGAGTCGCCAGCCCTACCAGCGCCGCCGCAACCAGCACGCCCCCGGCCACTGATGCCGCGGCTCCCTCCCAGCTCTTGCCCGGGCTCAGTGTGGGTGCCATCTTGTGCCGGCCCCAAGCGCGGCCCGCGTAGTAAGCCGCCGTGTCTCCCACCCACACCACGCACAGCAAAAAAGCCACCAGCGAGGGTCCATTGGCTTGCTCGCGCAGCGCCGGCAGGGCGATCAGCGTGAGCCCGGTGTAAAGCAGGCAGAAGATCGACGCCGAGGCATCTGCAATCGTCTCTTCCACCGGCTTGAAGAACGTGCAGTACACCAGGAGTGCCAGGCCCAGAATGCCGAAAAAGGCCGGGGTCAGGTCGGGCCATTCAAAGTTAACCGCGAACAGCGCCAGAAGAGCCGCCAGCGTCGCGATCCGCGGCGGGTTCGCTCCGCAGCGCCGGCTCAGGCCCAGATACTCCCACCCGGCCAGCGCCGCAACCCCGGCCACGGCCAGCGTAAACAGCCACTGCCACCTGGGCGCAAGAAACACCAGAACGAGGACAACAGGAATCAGAACAACAGCCGTAATGACGCGTTTCATTCAGCGTTGAGAATACACTGCCGGGGTGCCGTAACCCGTTGCCACATCATCATTACGAAGGTCACTTCGCCATCTTTGCACGGCTTTCGCGGGCAAACTCGATCATGGCCTGGCCGAGAGTTTCCAAAAGATGCGTCCACTCGCCAAGATGCACCTCGCCGGCTCGCGTTAAGGAGTAGTTGCGCCGGGCGGGGCCGACGCCGGACTCCCAACGCGAAGACACATACCCATTTGCCTCGAGTGTTCTGAGCGTGCGATAGAGTGCTGCGCCCTCGATCGTGGCGTCAGTGAGTGCGTACTGTGGGAGGCAATCAGCGATCTCATAGCCGTACGATCGCTTCTTCTCCTTGAGAATCCGCAGCGCCACGGGCTCGATGAAGCGGGAGACATTTCCCATGGCACATGTGCATGGACGGCCTAGGCCGGGTCGCTTGCAGCGCCGGGCCCCTGGGTTCCATGACGAGCGCTTTGCCCGCCCCGCATGTCCAAAGCTCACTGGCATAAAGACTGAGACCTGCTTTCCACGTTTAAGCTTAGCTCTTCTTGACAAGACCGTCATGTAAGTGTAAATTACATCTAAACTAGATGTAAAATGCATATACCGTCTGAGCGGCAGATTCCCAGTGCGGAATTCTGTAGGCGCTCGGCCCAATAAGGAGCTCATATGGGCAGGCTTGCAGTGATGATGTCAACCGATGACCTCGATGGTCCAATGTCACCGCATTTCGGAAAGGCCGAATGGATCATGGTTGTCGAAGTGCCGAGTGGAATGGCCGAATTCGCGAGGAATGAAGGACTCAATGGCGCGAGCGCCGCCGATCTTCTGATCGGCTGCGGTTGCACAGACGTGATCCTTGTCGATGTTGGCGAGGGCGCTTTGGGGCATTTGCAGGCGGCGCACATCCGCGTCTGGGCTGCGCCGGGGCCAGTCGCCGGAAACGAAGCACTCCGAATGTTCGCGGATGGGAAATTAGCTCCGGTGCCGGCAGTGCGCTCGGCAAAGAGACAGGGTGCGGGCCGCGGCTGTTGCTGCTCCGGCAATGCGACGTCTCAAGCTGCCGGATGCTGCCATAGCTGATCCCAACGGAAATCCACGGTCCCGGCTCGCAGGCGCCATCATCGGCCCTCTTTGAAAGGAAGACTCCAGTGAACATCGTGCGATATCTGATCGTGCTCGTTGCTCTGTCGGGCGCGGTAGTCTCCGTCCTGGCTTTGCGTGTCCATTACTCCACCGCTACCGAGCCCTGCTCGATTAACGAACGTTGGGATTGCGGCATCGTGAATCACAGCTCCTTCGCTCAGATTGAACGCATCCCTGTGGCGGCTATCGGCATGGTGGGCTATCTGGCCCTCGTAGCCTTGGCCTTCGCGCGCCAGCGGTTCCTGCTGTTTCTCGCAGCGCTCATCGGGCTCGGCTTCGCCCTCCGCCTCACCTTCATCGAGGAGTATGTATTGGGAGTCTGGTGCCTCTATTGCGTCATTTCCCAGATCATCATCGCACTCATCACACTGCTCGGTTTGGGATGGCTGACGGCGGAGTATATCGGTCTGAAGCGGGCGCAGGGAGCCAGCCTGTCACTCCCCAATTCATGATGGGTACAAATCCACAAAACGGCCCCTCAGCTCACCGCGATCCTGATCCGGTCCGGATCTTCTTCCACCTCGCCGCCGTCCTCGCCGATCCCGCCGTAGCGCCGTTCCCGGCGCTGGAAGTCCGCGATGGCCTCCAGCAGGTGAATCCCCCGGAAGTCCGGCCAGTAACGCTCCGTGACGAAGATCTCGGTGTAGGCGATCTGCCACAGCAGAAAGTTCGAGATGCGCTGCTCGCCCGAGGTTCGGATCAGCAGGTCGGGATCGGGCATATACGACGTGTAGAGATGGCGGTGAATGTCCTCTTCGGTGATGTGGTCGGGGTTCAGATGCTTGACCTTCATCTCCGCCGCAAGCCTGCGAAAAGCGTCCACCAGCTCTGACCTCCCGCCGTAGTTCAAGGCCAACGTCAGCGTCGTCCCGGTGTTCTGCGCCGTGGCCTCCTCGACATAAAACATCTTCTCCTGCACGTCGTCCGGCAGGTCCTGCGTGCGCCCGATGTACCGCATGCGTATATTGTTATCCCTCATGCGCTGCAGATTGTTGTCCAAATAGCTCTTGAGCAGGCGCATCAGAAAGCTTACCTCGGCACGCGGCCGCCGCAGGCTGTTTTCGATAGAAAACGCGTAGAGCGTCAGCCATGGCAAGCCGATGCGGGCAGCCGTTTCCGTCACCTGTTGTACCGTCTTGGCCCCCTGCTGATGGCCCACAAGCCGCTTGAGCGAGCGGCGCCCCGCCCAACGCCCGTTGCCGTCCATGATGATGGCCACGTGCTGGGGCAGGCGCTCGGGCTTCAGCGTCGCATAAACAGCGCGTTCCTCCGCGGTCAGCTCATCGATGCGCGTCGTGGGGGATGGAGATAAGGACTCGCCTCTAGGTTGCATTTGCGGTTTCCACGCGGGCGCCCACAGGACGTCCCCAAGTGGCGCCGACGGCGTTCACGCCCGATTCGAACAAGGAACCGCTTATCGCGTGAACGAATCTCCGGCCAGAAGAAGGAAGCAGCGGCCGGATCCGAGGAGTCACAACTTCGACCGTAATGCATTTTCCGGAATTCTGCAATGCAGGACTGAGCGCCGCTGGCGCCGGTGTGCCACAACGGTCCAGCGCCGTCCCGGTGCGACACATCAGCAAAACCGCGTGAGCCCCAGCGCCTGCCGCCAACCGTGCCCCGGCCGTGCCCCAGTCGTGCCAAGGATAGCGCTCCAGAAAACTCCGGCGCGGCGCGCCCCCGGCGCAGCAGCGTTCTACGCGGTACGGCGGCGGCCTATGGCCGCGTCCCGCACCGCGCTGTAAAGCAGCGTCCTGTGCAGCGAATCCAGGTGCGGCAGCAGCGTGGCAATCTCCGCCAGAAAAGGATCGCTCAGAATCGAGGTCACCTCTTCGTCGCGGCGGCTGCGCGCGTCGCGAACCAGTTGGCGCATCTCCACCCCAAGCGCCGTGGCCAGCCGCTCCAGCGATCCCAGCGTGGGAATCGCCTTGCCGTTCTCAATTTTCGAGATGTAGGTGCGCGGCACCAGCATCCGCCCCGCCAGTTGCCGCTGGCTCAGGTGGCGCGCCCGGCGCATCTCGCGCACTTGCGTGGCTACCTGCAACCCGGCCTCGGCGCCATCCGGCGCAGGCTGGCTCGTCACCAGCCGCGGGGCCAAATACACCGGCTCCTCGATATCGAGCGGCCTGCGGCACCTTCTGCAAAGGGAGTTACTGGTTCTATACTGCATCAGCCTGCAGTATTCACACCGCACCACTTCGCGTGTTTCCACGCTCACTACGGAAGTAGCCATCCTGGATGTGCGGAGTGCCAGAGCTTGGACTCCGCGGTGCTTTTTTGCACCACGATTGGTGCTACTCTTAACGAAATGAACCATAATTGTCAAGTAGAAATTTAGGGACAAACCGAAGAATGTCCCATTAGATCCCTGGAAACCCGACAAAAAACGAACCAGGTTGATCAACAGGAGCGAACAATGGCCGCCACAAACTCGCGCTACGGACGTGAACAAGCCTGGCAACTGCTCACCGAATGGACCCAAAGCGAAAGCTTGCGCAAGCACGCGCTCGCCGTTGAGGCCTGCGTAGTGGCGTGCGGTGAGCAGGAGGCGAACCGGCTCGGGCTCGAGGGCCCGCAGCGGGCGGCGCTCGTTGAGCTCTACTCCACCACCGCCCTCCTCCACGACTTTGACTACGAGCGCCATCCCACCGCTGAGGAGCACCCCTTTGTCGGCGTTCGCGAGCTGGAGCGGCTTGGCTGGCCGGAAGAACTCCGCACTGCCATCCTGGGCCACGCCCAATACTCCGGCGTGCCGCGCGTTTCCCACCTCGCCAAGGCCCTCTTCGCCTGCGATGAGCTGGCCGGTTTCCTCACGGCCTGCGCCCTGGTCAAACCGGCCAAGTCCATTGCCGCGGTCGAAGCGGCAGGCGTCCGAAAAAAGATGAAGGACAAGGCCTTCGCCCGCGGTGTTCACCGCGAGGACATTGTTCAGGGCGCGGCCGAGCTTGGCGTCGATCTCGACGTCCACATCGCGTTCTGCATCCAAGCCATGAAAACCCGCGCCGGGGAGTTGGGACTCTAGCACGCGGTTAGCGAATGCCTTTTCGAGGTCTTGTATCAGGGCTTGGCTTTAGCCAAGCCGCAATTGGGACCAAAAACGCATCAGGGCTTTAGCCCCCGAAGCGATTCATGAGCCGCTCATCTCGGTCACTCGCAGTTCTTGACGATGGGCGCGTCACGCGGCTCCCGGTTGTAGCGATAGATCCAGCAGTCCATCATGCGCCCGTCGTTCATCTCCACCGTCTGCCGCACGCGAACAAACTCGCTCGTCTCCGGAGCCCGCGGATCGAACCCCTCGTAAGTGTCGAGCCGCGCAAGTACATTCTCGTCCTCGGGCAGCTCCATCACCGTCCCGGCAATCCGGCTCTTCGCTCTCGCATCGGGAACGGCGCCGGGGTAACCGCCCAGATCGTACAGCACGCCGCGGACGAAACCGTCGTCCACAGCCCGCAACTTCGCGACGGCGGTCGCAATCTCCGCCGCCGCGCACCCCGGCCGCAACGTCCCGTAGACAAAAAGATATTGGCTCATTTTGTTTCTTCGGTCCGCGCCCCGCAGAATGCTTAGGCCCTATGTCCCTATGTCCCTACGTCCCTAAGCTCCGGAGCCTGTCCTGACCGAAGCCGAAGGATCCCTGCGCGCGTGCTCTCGCAGTTCCGCCACAATCTCCCTGGCCGCCGCCCGCGCCGCTGCTTCCTTATCCGGCGGAAAGCTGATGGCTCCCACGCGCGCGTGACCGCCTCCGCCGTAGCGCTCGCAAATCTGCGCCAGGTTCACCATCTTCTTGGGGTCGGCCTTGGTCCACGGATTCGATCCCACGGCCACCTTGGTGCGGAAGCTGGACTTCGACAAACCGATTGAATAAGTCGCTCGCGGATACAGATAGTACGGGATGAACTTGTTGAATCCTTCCATCGGATAGTCGGAGATGTCGAAGAAGATCGTCCCGTCGCGCTCTTCCGCGCGGCTGCGGATCAGTTCCAACGCCTGCCGGTGGCGCTCCAGCAGCGGCGGCAACTGGCTCCCCACAAACGGCTGGCTCAGCACTTCGTCCAGAGGCATCTGGGTAAGCAGCGGAATCAGCCGCGGAATGAACTCGGGATCCTGCGCGGCCTCGATGATCATCGTCAGCTTCATCGCCGGCGCCGCCATCTCCACAGCCGCTTCGGGGCTCTCATACTTCGCGCCATCCACGATGTCGGCCCAATGAATCAGCTCCGTCACAGGCGCCGTATCGAACCCGTAACGCGTTTTGGCAATGTGGGCCAAGAAACTCGTGCATGACGTGTAAGTGGGATCGAAGAACTTGCGCGCCGCGCACTTGGGGTCGCGCTGGCAGTTGAGGAAGTTCTCATGGTCCTGCGGTGTCAGGAACGCCGACAGGTGGTGATCGAACCACCATGTGATTCGCGGCGATGCCGAATATTTGAAGTCCACGATCGGCATTCTCGTCACCCGTGAACTCGCTCTCATCGAAGAGCGCCCCGGCGCGGTGCACCAGCCCGTGATAGTCGTAGCTCGCGCCCGGCGCGATGCATTCGCGGTGAAAGCGCGTAAACAACGAGGCCGAGCAAGCTCCGTCAAAGCAATTGTCGTGGTAAAAGACGCGAACCAGCAAAACCTGGGATCCTCCCTGGCGCTAAAGCTTGAAAAGCCGGAACTGTACAGCATCAAGGGATCGGCCCGTTGTGTCAAGCAGAGAAAGCGCGTGCGGCACTGAATTTGCCCACGGCCGCAAGTTTTGCCGCTCGCGGCAGCGGTCCAGGTCACTTGGGCGGCGCGGCCCATCGTTTACCCTCAAAAGAGCCATCTCGCATGACCACGGCTGCCGCTCAAGCTCGCTACCCGCTCACCCAGGGCGTCAATCCGTGGCTGGTCACCGTGTCGGTTATGCTGCCCACCTTCATGGAGATCCTCGACACGGCTATCGCCTCGGTGGCTCTGCCTTACATCGCCGGCTCGCTCTCCGCGTCGAACTCCGAGGCCACATGGGTGCTCACCAGCTACCTCGTTGCCAACGCAGTCATCCTGCCCGCCTCCAACTGGTTTGCCCGGCGCTTCGGCCGTAAGCGCTTCCTGATTACCTGCGTCACCATCTTCACCGTGGCGTCGTTCTTCTGCGGCGCGGCGCCGTCGCTGGCCGTTATCCTGCTCGCCCGCGTGATGCAGGGCGCTGGAGGCGGCGCTCTCCAGCCTCTGTCGCAATCCATCCTGCTCGAAAGTTTCTCCCTCAGGGACCGCTCCAAATCCATGGCCGCCTACGGCCTGGGAATTGTCCTCGCTCCCGTGCTCGGTCCCACGCTGGGCGGCTGGCTCACCGACACGTGGAGCTGGCGCTACGCCTTCTACATCAACATTCCCGTCGGCATTCTGGCCGTCATCATGATCACCCGCTTCGTCCACGACCCGCCCTACATCAAGAACGCCAAGGTGGGCGCATTCGACAACATCGGCTTCGGCCTGCTTGCCGTTTGGACCGGCTGCCTGCAAATCGTTCTCGACAAGGGCCAGGAGGACGACTGGTTCGGCGCTGTCTGGGTGCGCTGGGCGGTGGCCGCGCTCATCGTTGCGCTACTGTTGTGGATCTGGCGCTCCTGGCCCATCCCAAAGGCCTTGTCGACCTCCACGTCCTCAAAGACCGCAACTTCCGCACCGGCTGCCTGATGATCGCCATGCTCGGCATGTGCATCTACATCACCATCGCCATTCTGCCGCTCTACTATCAGGAAATCCTCGGCTACACCGCCTTCACCGCGGGCCTGGTCGTCTTTCCGCGTGGCGTGGGATCATTCATCGGCTCGCCCGTCATCGGCATCCTTGGTTCCCGCATCGACAACCGCAAGCTGCTCTGCGCAGGCTTTCTCGGCTTCGCCGTCTGCGCCTTCGCATTCAGCAACGTCGATCTCTCCATCGGCCCTTACACGCTCCTCATTCCCATCACCCTCACCGGCTTTGCCCTGAGCTTTGTCTTCGTGCCTCTGGCCAATCTGACCACATTGACCATCTCCAGAAACGATATGGGCAACGCCACCGGCCTCTTCAACATGCTGCGCAACATCGGCGGCTCCATCGGCATCGCCATGGCCACCACCGCGATCGTTCGCCGTGCCGACCTGCACCAAACCTACTTGGCCGAGCACCTCTCGCCCTCTGCGCCTGCCCTCCAGCAGAAGTCGGCAATGATCGCTGCGTATCTCAGCCGCCACATCGGTCCGGCCAGCGCGCGCCCCGGCTCCTTCGGCCTGCTCTACGGCCTCATGCAGCAGCAGGCCGGCCAGCTAGCTTACATCGACGTCTTCCGCTGGACCGCAGTCCTGGCCCTCGTCTGTGCCGCCTGCGCCTGGTTCTTCAAAAAGCCGCCCAGCCACACCGACTTACCCCCCGGCGCGCACTGAGAACCGCGGTAGTTCATTGTCACCGACCTAGTGCTATCATCCTGCCGAAAGGGAGTCTGGCATGAAACGCGCATTCTCTCTCCTCGTGTTAATCGCTGCCGTATCCATTTGTCCATCCCAACCGAAGACGCCGTCAGCATGGCCCGACTTAAGAAAGTATTCTTCGGATCAGCTCAAAGCTTGCTACAACGACAAGAGCATTTGCGGTACCGACAACGTCGACGCGATTACGGATGAGCGTGAGCGTCGGCTGCCGGAGTTCTCCACGGAGGAACTTGTAAACTGCTCTTCGGATTGGAAGGTCTGCGGCGTGGGGAATGACCTGTCCACGGGGTGGGTTGTGTCTGAGGAAGTTTCTCGCCGCAGCAATGCACATCGGCTGCTGGTTCGGTATTGGAGTGAGCCGGATGATAACGTGCGTTACGGAATCCTCCATGTCGCATACCATCTCAAATCACCTGAAGCGACAGCGTTCATGAAAAGGGTTCTCTCGGTAGGACGTGGCGATGATGACGACCTCTATTGGCCTGCGGATTATCTGGCGAAGAGATGCGATTCGGGCGCTCTCAAATGGCTCAGCTCCACGCCACGGCCGGCCCGAGGGATGCATCGTCTGGGCACCGACCGTTGCGCGCTTCGGCAGGTGCCGCTATCGGCCAGCAATTCCGTACCTGGTCGAGAATTCTCTCGACGATGCCTGTCTCAACATCGTGGATGCCGCGGAACGAGACCTCCGCGCGATGTATCCTCAAAGCCCGAAGGATTTCAGCAGCATTGAGGCGATGCGGAAATACTATTGTGGCCGCGCCAGGCAAGAAGGCTTCAAAGTAGATTGCGAATCAAAATAACCTGCGCCAGGTTTTACGCCGCATCCCCAAATACCCGTCCGCCGGCCTTGCGTGCCGCCTCCGCCAGCTTCTGGTCGAACGTCGCCAGCGGAGCGCCTCTTCGCAGTGCAAGCTCCAGGTACATCGCGTCGTAGGCAGTCAAGCCATGGCTGCGCGCAAGAGCCAACACAACGGATTGTCGGAATTTCGGAGAATCAGTCTCCGTCTCAATGTCAGCCGAGTCAAGCTCGGCGAGGAATGCGGCGGTTTGAGAAGCTGTGACGAGACCTTTGCGCTCTCCGCAAAGAATTGCATTGGCCACTTCGCCATACCAAATGGTTGGGACCAGGAACTCCTCGAAATCCAACTCGTCCAGCGCCTGTTCCGCCAGCGCTGCTTCGGCCGCATCCTGGCGAGGAAACAGCCAGGCCAACGCCATCGAAGCGTCAAGCACCTTCACTCGCGGCCTTCCTCGATCCAGGAGCGCAACTCCTCGTGCGAGACCCCTTCAATCTTTGGCATCTGGCGCAGGCGCCGGATCGCTTCGGCAATGCGCCGAGGACTCCGATGCTCCTTATGCTGGATCGGAGTTAACTTAGCCGCTGGTTCTCCGCGCTGGGTAATGATGAAGGACCCGCCGGCCTTTACTTGGCGAACGAGTTCGGACAGACGGGTTTTCGCTTCAAAGAGGCCAATTTCAGTCACAGCGTACGCTCCTCATAAACTAGTTTACCAACTAGTTGATTGTCTGTCTACCCCGCCAGCCCCACAAACATCCTTTGTCCCTCGTCGTACTCCTCAATCCGCCCGCTCAGGATGTCGTAGTACCACCCGTGTACGGTCAGACGGCCCGTCCGCGCCGCCAATTCGAAGTAAGTGTGCTTCAAATGCCCTGAGGCCGCACGAAAGGGCCACTCGGAGGACGGCGGCCAGCGTTGCTTCTGGCAAAACGGAATCCTGCGAAACATCCAATTGCGAGGTCCACATGGCATGCCGCCATTCCGAGCTCGGTGGGCATGCGGTGGGCTCCGCAAGAAGCAGCCTTTTCGCAACTTAGGATGCCTGTCATGTAAGGTGCAATTCAGGATCGAATTTCGGGAAATAGACCAGAAGGCGTAATATAATAACACAACCGGGTTGCCTTCGTCTGGCGTCTAAGAGACTAAGCAGGATGGAGTGGCCCCGGGGAAAGCGTTCGGGTGTCAAATGAAGGGCCGGGGCGGTTCGAGCCTTTTCTCCCTCCCCCGCTGGAGGTCCCTTCGGATCGCCCGCAGCAATCGGTGATCGCAACATAGATCGCCAGGCTTGCGGTGAACGGCCACACCAGCAACGCGTCATCCCAAGCAAACAACGCGTCGCCGGTCATCCTTAGCGGCTTTAAGCGTATGGGTCAGAACGAGATCAAGTTCTTTCCCGGAGGTGCGTTATGCCGCAACCCTGCGCAGAATCGCTGCAATCTGAGACTGCAGTACAGTGCGTGATCGAGATCCTGATCGATAGCCAGGAAGGCCTTGCGACAGTGGGCGAAAGGCTTCAGGATCGAACGCTCAAGCGCTACTTCTTCGCTGAGTCACTCCTGCGTGGGCGATTCATCGGCCAACTGGAGACGGCCCTTCGCCAGCGAGGCGTGAGCAAATTCCGGGAGAGAGGCAGCACGGCTGCAACCCTTCACCGCACCTGGGCTCGCCTCAAGTCGAAGTTCTTGGGCGGAGATCACACGTTGCTGGTCACCGCCGAGCAGGGCGAAGATGCCGTCACAGAGATCTACGGTAAAGCCATGGAGGCCTACCTCCCCACGGCCATTCGCCAGATTCTTGCGGCGCAGGCCGTGCACATTCAGTTGGCGCACGATTTCGTCAAAGCGAAGCGCGACCGCCCCGTGGCCGTGGGCAAAGCGGCGCGGAAGTTATTGCCCGCTGAGGACGAGGGTTTGCGTTGACGCCAGGTACTCATCGCACCAATGGTAAGAACTTCCGCTTGTGCTCGTCGTACTCCTCAATCCGCCCGCTCAGGATGTCGTAGTACCACCCGTGTACGGTCAGACGGCCCATGGCCAGCGCTAGCTCGACGGCAGGCTGCGCACGCAGGTTCTCGAGCTGCGCCACCACGTTGCCGCGGATCAGCGACGCCAGCTCCGCGCTTTCGCCGTCGGCCGGATCGAGCGGCTGCCGGTGGGTGAAAGCCGCCTCGACATGCGCCAGCCAGCGCCGCGCTTTGGGCAGGTTCATGAGACCTGCGCGGTCGAGCGCGGCTTTTATTGCTCCGCAGTCGGAGTGGCCGCAGACGATGGCGTGCCGCACCTTGAGCACCTCGACCGCGTATTCGATCGTCGCCGTCACGCCGTCCTGGCCCACGAGAGGCACCACGTTCCCGATGTTGCGCGAGATGAACAGATCGCCCGGCGCGGTCCCCAGGATCAAATCCGGCAGCACGCGCGAGTCCGCGCAGGTAATAAACAGCCACTCCGGCGCCTGCCCTTCCGCTAAAAGGCGAAAGTGGCTCCTCTTCGCCGGAAACACCTCGGCCAAAAATCTCTTATGCCCGTCAATCAGCCGTTGCATCCTCGCCTCCGGCGAATTCATCCGCGTTGGGAGTCGCGTCGCTCGCCTCTGCCAGCCTATCGCACTGCAACCGGACTCATCGATCCGCCATACCCGGGGCGACTATCCTGTTCGAGAGGAAACGGCTTCCATGAATCGCCTGCAAAGCTCTTCGCTACCCGCAACCCTCTCCCTTCTGCTGGTTATGCTCGTGGCTCCGCATGCCCCGGCCCAATCCGTCGACTCCATCTCCCCCGATCTCCGCTCGCGCCCCGATCTCTTCACCCGCATCGACCGCATCGCCGCGCAGGTGCTCGAAGCCACCAGCGTGCCCTCGGCCTCCATCGCCGTCGTCCAGCACGGCAAGCTCGTCTACACCCACGCTTACGGCAGCGCGCGCCTGGCCTCGGATTCCGCTCCCGCAGTCCCCGCCACGCCGACCATGCGCTACTCCATCGGATCGATCTCCAAGCAATTCACCGCCGCCGCCATCCTCATGCTCCAAGAGCAAGGCAAACTTTCGCTCGACGACCCAGTCGGCAAATACATCCCCGGCCTCACGCGCGGCAACGAAGTCACCATTCGCCAAATCCTCTCGCATACCTCCGGCTACCAGGACTACTGGCCCGAGGACTACGTGATGACGCCAATGCTCAAGCCCACCACCGCGCAACAAATCCTCGACACCTGGGCGAAAAAGCCCCTCGACTTCGAGCCCGGCACGCAATGGCAGTATTCGAATACGAATTACGTCATTGCTGGCCGCATCGTCGAAATCGTCTCCGGCCAGCCGCTCTTCGACTTCCTCACACAGCACATCTTCCGCACGCTGGGCATGACCTCCGTCTGGAACTCTGACGCGAACCAGCTCGCCCCGCCCGATGCCACCGCCTACTATCGCCACGCTCTCGGCCCCCTGCGCCCCGCGCCCAAGGAGGGCGCCGGCTGGATGTTCGCCGCTGGCGAGCTCGCCATGACCGCGCACGACCTCGCTCTCTGGAACGAGAGCCTGCTTGCCCAATCAATTCTCTCCTCCGAGAGCTATAAAACAATGTTCACCGAGGTCAAGCTGAAGAACGGCGAAGGCACGCACTACGGCCTCGGCGTCGAAGTGGAGGAGCGCAACGGCCATCGCTCCATCGAACACTCAGGCGAGGTCTCCGGCTTCGTCTCTGACAACGAAGTCCTCATCGATGACGGCGCCGCCGTAGCCGTCCTCACCAATCAGGACGCCGTCGGCGCCGCAGCCACCATCGCGCGTCTGGCCGCGCCCCTCGTTGCCGGCTACCCGCTCGCTCCCGCCGAGCAGCAGGCCCTGTCGATCTACCGCAGCCTCCAGCAGGGCCGCATCGACCGTAGCCTGCTCGCGCCCAATCTCAACGACTACTTCACGCCCGAGGGGCTGGCCGACTTTGAGTCCAGCCTCGCCCCGCTCGGCGAGCCACTCAGCCTCCGCCAAACGCACGAGGAACTCCGCGGCGGCATGAGCTTCCGTGTCTTCGACATCACCTACCCGGACCGTCACCTTCGCCTCACCACCTACACCTACCCCGACGGCAAGCTCGAGCAATACCTCATCGCGCCCGCCGAGTAGCCCTGTCGGATCGAACAAATTTCAATCTGCCATTCTCAACCAAACATGAAAAGGGGTGCCCCATTCTAGGTGCGTCCTCAAGAGACGCGCCTGGGGTGGGAGCCCTCGCGCCCGACCCACCACGAAGAGCTCGATCTCTGACCCTTGATCTCTGATCTCTGTTCTCTGACCTCTGCCGCAGCCCCTCCGGTAAACTGATTCCAGGCCCATGTTCGAAAACCTCACCGACAAACTGCAGCGCGTCTTCAAGAACCTTCGCGGCCAGGGCACGCTCACTGAAGAAAACATCGCCGAAGCCCTGCGCGAGATTCGCGTCGCCCTCCTCGAAGCCGACGTCAACCTCAAAGTTGTCACCGACCTCATCGAGCACATTCGCGTCAAGGCCGTCGGAACCGAAGTCCTCACCGCGCTCTCGCCCTCCGAGCAGGTCGTCAAAATTGTTCGCGACGAGCTCCTCGCTCTCCTCGGCCGCGACACCGCGCGCTTCAACTTCGCCTCCAAGCCGCCCACCGTCATTCTCATGGCCGGCCTGCAGGGCTCCGGCAAGACCACCACCAGTGCCAAGCTCGCCGCCTGGCTCAAGAAGGGTGGTCACCGTCCCATGCTGGTCTCGGTCGACGTCTACCGCCCCGCCGCGCGCGAGCAGCTCAAGGTCGTCGCCAAGCAAGTCGAAACCCGCCTTTACGAAGGCGATCTGAAGGCCGAACCCCCCGGCTCCGCATTAGTCGAGCGCCTGGCCAAGGAGGCCCGCCGCGAAGCCGTCATCATGGGCTGCGACACGCTCATCGTCGACACCGCCGGCCGCCTCCACATTGACGAACAACTCATGGCCGAAATGGAGCAGCTCAAAAAGCTCCTCAACCCGCAGGAGATTCTCTTCATCGCCGACGCCATGACCGGCCAGGACGCCGTCAACTCCGCGCAGGATTTTCATTCTCGTCTTGGACTGACTGGGGTGGTCCTGACGAAAATGGACGGCGATGCCCGCGGCGGCGCGGCGCTCTCCATTCGTCACGTCACTGGCCAGCCCATCAAGTTCATCGGCGTCGGCGAAAGACCCGACGCCTTCGAGCCATTTCACCCGGATCGAATTGTCGGCCGCATCCTCGGCATGGGCGACATGCTCTCGCTCATCGAAAAAGCAGAATCCACGCTCGATCGCAAAAAATCCGAAGAGTTTGCCAAGAAAGCTCTCCTCGGCGACGGCTTCTCCCTCGAAGACTTTCGCGACCAGTTGCGCCAGATCAAAAAGCTCGGGTCGATGGAGTCGATTCTGAAGATGCTTCCCTCCGTCGGCCCCTTCGCTGGCATGCAGCAGGCCGCCGGCCAGGTCGACGAAAAGCAATTCGTCCGCCTCGAAGCCATCATCAACTCCATGACGCCCCGCGAGCGCCGCAACCATGAGATTATTTCGGGCACGCGCCGCAAGCGCATCGCCTTGGGCTCGGGCACCACCGTGCAGGAGGTCAACCAGCTCCTGCGCCAGTACGCCCAGATGGCCAAAATGTTCAAGCAGGTGGGCCGCGGCGGCCTCGCCAAAAGCATGATGCGCGGTGGCCTCAGCGGCATGGGCAGCAAGCAGAGGTTTGGGCGGTAAGAGGCGGCAAGAATGGAAGCGGAGACAAACCATGAGCAATAACTACAGCGAACGTACGGCTGAGCAGCTAATTGCCCTTGCAGGGGAGTCTAGGCTCGATAACGATCCGGAAATTCGCGGGCAGTATCTACATTTGGCGGAGGCCAAAATGCAATGGGAGAACATCGGCCTCACAAAGCGCAGCCAAGAGATTTCCGGGAAACAATTGGACGTGAGCAACGAGGCGAATACGCTCACCGAGAAACTATTATTGAGCAACGAGCAAGCCAGCAATCAAAATGAAAAGAACGCTGAGGCAATGAACCAAGCGACGAAAGAACTGGCAAGGTCAACCAGCTCACTTAATCGCGCAACTTGGGTGTTGGTCGCAGTTACCGCGATTCAAGCTCTGATCGCAGTTTTGACATTCTTGAAGAAGTAAAGAAAGCCGCAACCATGACCGGCCTCCAGGACCAGCTCGACGAGATCACCGCCAACACGCGGAACCTCGTGCAGCCGGAGCGCATGGCCGTCAGCGAGCGCGCCGTCACCGAGCTCTTTGCCTCCGGCATCGAGGGCCGCATCCTCCCCGTCGGCGCCATCGCCCCCGAATTCACCCTCCCCGACGCCTCCGGCCGCCCCGTCCGCTCCGCCGACCTCCTCGCCCTCGGCCCGCTCGTCCTCAACTTTTTCCGCGGCCGCTGGTGCCCCTACTGCGTCACCGAGCTTGAGGCTTGGCGCGACCTCTACCCCCGGCTCCGCGAGTCGGGCGCACTCCTCGCCGCTATCAGCCCGCAAACCAACCGCCAGAGCGATTTCATGATCGGCCAGCACTCTCTGCCGTTCCCCGTGCTCACCGACCCCGGCTGCGCCCTCGCCGAGCAATTTGGTCTGACGTACACCATCCCCGATTACCACCGCGACTACTACCGTTCGATCCTCGTCAACATCCCCTTCGTCAACGGCGACGACTCCTGGCGTCTGATCCTCCCCGCCACCTACGTCCTCGCCCGCGACCGCCGCGTCCTCTTTGCCGAGGCCCATGCCGACTTCCGCGTCCGCCCCGAGCCCGAAGAAGCCCTCACCGCCGCCCTCGCCGTCGTCGGCCGCTAGCGCTCGGCCCCGAGGACCAACGCATCTTGCTTCCCAACCGTTTTTTCGCGGTTACGTGTAGCAGGACTAGGGCTTTCCGCTCGCGCCGCCATCCGCCGCCAAAGCGCTCTCAGTGGCATGGCTCGCCACCGGTCTCTTGTATTCGAGATTCAGAATCGCGAACTGATAGCCGGTTACGTCCGGGTACATCAGTGTGTTGGTGTCCGCCGGAAGTTCCTTTGGAGCCGCGAGCCGCCACGCTTCGGGTGTCTGCCACGGGTCGTAGCCTGCGTCATCCATCAGCTGCAGCGCCACGCGACTGCGCTGCTCCTGCATTTCCAGCTGGATTTTGCTCGCCGCCAGATCGCCGCCGATCAAAACGGGCAATCCAACAAGTGGAATAAAAGCGCCGGCGGTGAGGCTTGCCGCTTCGGCACCCAGAAACACCCGATTCGCCTCCACGATTCGCGCGGCCTGCCGTTGCAGGTTGTAGGCGACGCCGTCAGCCAGCACCGCCGCAAGTTGGTCGTCGTTCTTGAACCGCGCCACAAGTTGCATCGGGATAAGGATGATCCCGTCGGACGAGTAAGCCAGGGCGCGCATCTTCTTCGCATCGAATGCATAAAAGCGAAAATCAATCTTCGACGGATCGTTTGTCGGCAGCTTCCTTTGGTACGTGGGAACCACGTTCATGCCCACACGCCGCACACGCGCCTGCAGGGCCTCGTCAGCCGGAATCCTGTAAGTATGACCCCAGGGCCCGAATTTGACGCTTCCGTCTGCGGCGAGGACTTGATTCTGGGCCTGGGCTTTGGTTGCCGGCTGCGCGCCATTATTTGACGTCGAGGTGGCAGCCTGCGGACGCTGCGGCGGCTTGACTGTCAAATCGGAATCTTCGACGTCCTTGAGGACTTTGAACTTCGCCGGTTTGGCTGGCAAAAACTGGGCTTTGCTAGCGACCAGCGTGCCATCTCTATCCAGCTTGCCTTCATAGCGGACCCAGAGGTTTGTGCGCACGTCGTCTTGCGATTTCACGTCCTCCGGCGAGCTAATCTCCGTTGCTTGCGTGACGCGGATGCGGTAGCCATCTGCTGCAAAAACCAGATCCGGCCTGTTCGAAATCACCCTTTCGATGACTCCCAACCCGGCGAGCTTCCTGTCCCGGTCATCACGAAAATACACAGACCGAGCCGTCACGGTCTTCGTCCGCTGATGATAATCACCGAACACCTGGACCCATGCGCCGAGCTGGAGCGCGTCGCGCATCGGCCCGCCGCTTTCGGTGGCATTTGCGCCAATCAACCCGAATCCCGTTTCCCGGGTCAAGACGACGTGTTCAGCACCTATGTCGAACCCGTCTGGCAGGTGGACTGCAGTGACATATCCGTGGACGGCAGGCGATGGCTGTTCCTGGCCCTCCTGCGCCGCCGCCCGGCAGCCCGCGGAACCCGCCGCCGCTCCGGCAACCACCGCGGCAATCAGGAAAAGGAGAGTAGCGACAAGAGCATGCCTCTGCGCCATCTGCGTGACCTCGCGGAGAGGTGATTTGACCCCCAGTATAAACGCGTCTTGCCCCCAATCGCACCAATTCCTGTGGGTCCAGGAAACCCCAGGAATTTGCATCCTCCTTATGCTTTTCACATCAAATAAGTTGACAATATCTCACTCAATCTGGCATTCTGTTCGGTCAGATTGACTCCAAAGGTAGGATCACAACCATGGCTAAAATGATCGGCATCGACCTCGGCACCACCAACTCGTGCGTAGCCGTCCTCGAGGGCGGCGAGCCCAAAGTCATTCCCAATGAAGAGGGTGCGCGCACTACCCCCTCCATCGTCGCCTTCTCCAAGAGCGGTGAGCGCCTGGTCGGCCAGGTGGCCAAGCGCCAGGCCATCACCAACCCTGAGAACACCATCTTCTCCATTAAGCGCTTCATGGGCCGCCGCTACAACGAGGTCACCGACGAGATGAAGATGGTGCCCTTCAAGGTCGTCCAGCAGGGCGACCATGTGGGGGTCATCGCACAGGGCAAGGAGTACACCCCGCCCGAAATCTCCGCCATGATCCTGCAAAAGCTCAAGAAGAGCGCCGAAGCCTACCTGGGCGAGACGGTCACTGAGGCCGTCATCACCGTCCCAGCCTACTTCAACGACGCCCAGCGCCAGGCCACCAAGGATGCCGGCAAGATCGCCGGCCTCGACGTCAAGCGCATCGTCAACGAGCCCACGGCCGCCGCTCTGGCCTACGGCCTCGACAAAAAGAAGGACGAGACCATCGCCGTCTACGACTTCGGCGGCGGCACATTCGATATCTCCATCCTCGAAGTCGGCGAGGGCGTCATCGAGGTCAAGTCCACCAACGGCGACACCCACCTGGGCGGCGACAACCTCGACCAGCGCATTGTCGACTGGCTCATCGCCGAGTTCAAGCAGGAGCATGGCCTCGACCTCACCTCCAAAGGCAACGAAATGGCTCTGCAGCGCCTGAAGGATGCCGCCGAGAAGGCCAAGATCGAGCTCTCCACGACCGTCGAAACCGAGATCAATCTGCCGTTTATTACCGCCGACGCCTCAGGCCCCAAGCACCTTGTGCGCAAGCTCACCCGCGCCAAGCTCGAGCAGCTTGTCGAGGACCTCATCGAGCGCTCAGTCGATCCGTGCAAGCGGGCTCTCTCCGATGCCGGCATCAGCACCAGCCAGATCAACGAAGTGGTTCTGGTCGGCGGCCAAACCCGCATGCCGCGCATTCAGGAGCTCGTCAAAAAGCTCTTTGGCAAGGAGCCGCACCGGGGCGTCAACCCCGATGAGGTCGTAGCTGTGGGCGCCGCCGTGCAGGCAGGCGTGCTGGCCGGCGACGTCAAGGACCTTCTGCTCCTCGACGTCACTCCGCTCACCCTGTCCATCGAGACGCTGGGCGGCGTGGCCACGCCCATGATCCCGCGCAACACCACCATCCCCACCAAGAAGACTGAGACCTTCTCCACGGCAGCCGACTCGCAAACCGAGGTCGAGGTGCACGTTCTTCAAGGCGAGCGGCCCATGGCGGCGCAGAACCGCACCCTGGGCAAGTTCAAGCTCGGCGGCATTCCCCCGGCGCCGCGCGGCGTTCCGCAAATCGAGGTCACCTTCGACATCGACGCCAACGGCATCCTCAACGTAACCGCCAAGGACAACGCCACCGGCAAGGACACGCGCATCACCATCACCTCGAGTTCCGGCCTCTCCAAGGAAGAAGTGGAAAAGATGGCCAAGGAAGCCGACGCCCACGCCTCCGAGGACAAAGAGAAGCGCGAGGAGATCGAGGCCCGCAACGCGCTCGATGGCCTCGTCTACAACATCGAAAAGATGCTCAAGGACTCCGGCGAAAAGGTGGCTGCCGCCGACAAGACCGAAGTCGAAGCGGCCCTCGCCGATGCCAAGAAGACGCTCGAAGGCTCGCCGTCAACCGCCCAGCTCCGCTCCGCGCACGAGAAGCTCACCCACGCCAGCCACAAGCTGGCCGAGGCGCTTTACAAAGCCAGCTCCACACAGGCGCAATCGGGCCCGACGGACGCCGGCGCTGGGGGAGCAGCCCCCGGCAGCGCTCCCGGCGGCGAAGCCAAGAAGGAAGGCGAAGTCATCGACGCCGAATACGTCGACGTGGACGACAAGAAATAAGGGACTGGCCGTCCAGGCAATGCCGCCCTTCGGGCGGAAAAACTCCGGGGTGGGCGGCGGCGATGCCGTTCACCCCGGTTTCTTATGATTGAAGATGGAAGCAGGTATCGTAGGTGCGGCGAATGAGACTTTGCCGATGAATGCCTGGGGCTGCTGGCAAAACGCATGCGGCGTCTTGCACAACGCAAACTCGAATTGGAATTGAAATAAGAAAACACCCATGCCCACCACCACCCAAAAAGACTATTACGCGACGCTCGGCGTTAAGAAGACGGCCACGCCGGAGGAGATTCGCAAGGCCTTCCGCAAGGCCGCGCGCAAATACCACCCCGACGTCAATCCCGGCGACAAGCGCGCCGAGGAGAAATTCAAGGAAATCTCCGAAGCCAACGACGTCCTCAGTGACGAGAAGAAGCGCAAGATTTACGACCAGGTCGGCTTCTACTCCGATCAGATCGATCCCGCGCAGGCCGAAGCCTACGCGCGCCAGCAGGGCGCGGGCGGCCACGGTCCCGTCGACTTCGGCGGCTTCGACTTCTCCGGCTTCTCCGGCGGCGGATTTCCCGGCCAGCAGGAGGGCTCCGGCACCGCCGGCTGGGGCAGCTTCAAAGACATCTTCTCCGGTATCTTCTCTGGCGCGCAGCATCCGCAGCAGCCGCGCGGCCCGCAGCCGGGAACCGACCTCGAGTACCAGGCCACCGTCGATTTCTGGACCGCCATTCGCGGCGGCCAGGCGCGCATCCAGATCAACCGCCAGGAAACCTGCCCCACCTGTCACGGCCAGGCGCACACCGGCGGCGGCATGCAGTGTCCCGAGTGCCACGGCACGGGCCAGGTCACGCAAATGGGCGGCCGCATGAAGTTCAACATCGCCTGCCCGCGCTGCAATGGCACTGGCCGCATCGCGAACGACTGCCCCACCTGCCGCGGCGAAGGTACCGTCACCCGCTCCGAGTCGGTCGATTTTCGCATCAAGCCCGGCACGCGCGACGGCCAGCGCATCCGTCTCCAGGGCAAGGGCAACGCAGGCATCAACGGCGGTCCCGCCGGCGATCTCTTCCTCATCGTGCGCACCGGGCAGCATCCGGTCTTCACCCGCGTGGGCGACGACATCCAGCTCACCGTGCCCGTCACCGTGGCCGAGGCCTCGCTCGGCGCCAAAGTCGAAGTCCCCACCATCGACGGCCGCGCGCAGTTGAAAATTCCTCCTGGCACGCAGAGCGGGCAAAAGTTACGCATGCGCGAGCGCGGCGTCGAAAGCGCGCAGCATCCCGGCCAGCGCGGCGACCAGATCGTGACCGTCGAAGTCGCCGTGCCCCACTTGAACGACGAGCGCAGCCGCGAGATCATGCGCGAGCTCGCCCACCTCAACCCCCAGGACCCGCGCCAAGCCCTGTTTGACAAGCTCTAAGAACCGCGCGGAAACAAGGATTGGCCCACCAATGGATCGGTCAAGCTGAATTGGGGAAAGAACGATGCCCACAAAACGCAAATCAAAAGGCGCTTACATGATCTCGGCCGTGGCTGAGATGTACGAAATCCACCCGCAAACGCTGCGCCTCTACGAGCGCGAAGGCCTGCTCAAGCCCTCGCGCACCGAGGGCAACACCCGCCTCTACACCGACGAGGATCTGGAGCGCCTCGAGTTCATCCTCAACCTTGCCCGCGACCTCGGCGTCAACATCGCCGGAATCGCCATCATCCTGCAAATGCGCGAGCGCATGGAGGAAATGAACCGCCAGATGCAGAGCTTCGTCGAGTATGTGCGCTCGGAGATGCTCACCCGCTTCCAGCAAGCCGCATCGGGCTCATCCGCGGCCATCGTCCCCATCCGCAAGCCCGTCGCCCCGCCGCGACCCACGCCGCAGCGCAAACCGTAGTGTCGGCTCGTCCGCCGCGGCGGGCTGACTCGCTGACTTGCTGACCTGCGGGTATGCTGTTACCAGCATGCTCTACGTTCTCCTCGGCATCGCCGTCTTCGGCCTCATCACCTCCACGGTCTTCGCCGGCATCGTGCTCTGGGCCGTTCCCGGCTATCTGCGCGAACGCCGTCTCGCGCTCGCCACACTCGCCACGCGCCCCGGCTTCACCCCTCCGCTTTCGCTCTTCAAGCCGCTCAACGGAGCCGAGCCCGGCCTCGAATCCTACCTCGAATCCTTCTTCGCGCAGGATTACCCCGACTACGAAATTCTCTTCTGCGCCCGCGACCCCAATGACCCCGGCCTCGCTACTGCGCGCCGCGTCGCCTCGCGCCATCCCGGCATCTCCGCCAAATTCCTCTCCACCGGCGGTCAGCCCGGCTACATCAACGACAAAGTCATCTCCATGGAGAAATTGGAGGCCGAAGCCGCGCACGCCATCTTCGTCATCTCCGACAGCGACGTCCGGGTCTCGCCCAGCTACTTGCGCGCCGTGGCCCTCCCCTTCACTGACCTGCGCGTCGGCGCCATGTGCTGCCTCTATCGCGGCGTCGCAGCCGAAGGCGGTCTCTGGGCGCGCCTTGAAGCCATCGGCATGTCCGTCGAAATGACCTCCGGCGTCCTCGCCGCGCGCACCATGGAAGGCATGCATTTCACCCTCGGCCCCACCATGGCCTTCCGCCGCGAGACTATTCGCCGCATGGGCGGCTTTCGCGTCACTGCAGACTACTGCGCCGACGATTTCGTCCTCGGCAGCGAGACCCATAAGCTGGGCCAGACCGTCGCCCTCAGCCATCACGTCATCGATCACATGGTTCTGCACGCGAGCTTCATTGGCTCGCTCAAGCACCAGGTCCGCTGGATGAAGTCCACGCGATTCTCTCGCCCCAGGGGCCACTTCGGCACCGCGGCCACCTTCAGCGTGCCCTTCGGTCTGCTCGCCCTGGCCGCCGCCGCGTGGCTCGGCCATCCCTTGTGGGGCGTCGGGCTCCTCGCGTGGAGCATCGCCACGCGCCTCGCGCTCTCCGTCGCCGTCGGCCGCTGTGTCGTCCACGATACAAGCTGGTTCGGCCTACTCGTGCTCTACCCCATTCGCGATCTCATGGGCTTCTGCTTTTGGGTTGCGAGCTACTTCAGCCGCCGCATCCTCTGGCGCGGCCGCGTCTTCGAGCTCCTGCCCGGCGGCAAAATGCGCGCCGCCCGCCCATCGAATTCGCAAATTGTGAACTGAGAACTGATAACTAACCACTAACCACTAACCACTAACCACTGTTCTACTCCACCGGCCGGTCCGTCCACAGCGTCTTGTCGGCCAGAGTCTGCACCGGATATAGCCGCCCGGCCAGCACCTTCTCCACTTTCTCCCGGTCCGGATCCTCGGCAAAAATCCACTTGCGCTCGCCCACGCCCCAAATCGCCGCCAGTTTCGCGGGACCCAGGAAAATGTCGGGTGCATCGGGGTAGCACGAGCCCCACAGCAGCGTGGTTCCCTCGTTATGCTGCCCGCAGCGCGGCAGCACCAGCATCGCGGGCCTTCCCCCGAAGAAGTCGTTCGTATAAAAAATGACCGATGACCCCGACGACTGCTCTCCGTAAATGATCAAAACATCGTTCGGCGCGCCGTCCTTCATGATCGTGTCGGCCATTTGCTTCGAGCTCAGCATGGGCTCGAAGCGCACAAACGCGATCTGCGCGGCGACGAAGAAGACCGTCAGCGTCAGAGCCACGCTCACCGTGGCCGCCAAGTGTTTCTTTTTCAGCCGCAGCAACCAACCCGCCATCGGCCCAATCAGCAAAACGATCGCCGCCATCACCGCCGGCAGCCGCAGCGCCGCGAACGAGGGTCCTGTCAGGTCGAACAGGTGCGACATCGACAGCGTGTAATCTCCCACGCCGCGATGCGCCAGCACCGTGCCGATGTCGGGAACGTACGGCAAATTGCGCGACGTCCACAATCCCCAGCTCAGCGCCGCCGCGGCCGCCACGCCGATCGCCGCAAACACCGCCTGCGCGCCCGTCAGCCATGCCGTCGAGAGCGCCGGCCCGCTGCCCTCCGCGCCGCGGTTCTCCTCAATTCCTGCCACCACCCCCGCGATCAGCATCACCAGCGGAGGCCAAACCGGAAACGTGTAGTACTCCTGATTCGTCGAAATCGAAAAGAACAGGAGCGTCCACACCGAGAACAGGCTCAGCAGCCAGATGGTCCTGGTGCGAAACTTGATCCGTCGCACGTAGCTGGCCACGTCCTCGCGCATGGCATGGTCGAGATAGAAGTCCACCGTGTCCCCGGCATCGTGCCGCAGGTGCTTCAGCCAGCTCCGCCGCGTCTGCCACGCCAGCGCCGCAGCAGCGGCCAGGAAAAGACTCCAGGGAAAGATCCACACCAGTTCCGACAGCCAGTACCACGCCCCCGGCATCTTGTTGTAGTCGTGCGGATAGCGAAGGTTGAAAAAGCGCAGCAGGTGTTCGTTGATGAAGTATTGGTAGAAGAATCCGTGGACATTTCCGATGGTGGGGTGATTGCCCACCGGGTGCCCTTGATCGTGATTGATAATGCCGCACAGAATGTGCCAGGGCGCAGCGATGGCCAGGAACAAAAGAAAGCCGGAAACCGGCTTTAGCGCCTTCCACCGCCGCCACTGCCCGGTCAGCAGCAGATACGGAATGGCCGCGCCGCCGAAAAATACCGGCGCGATCAGCCCCTTCGTCAGCAGCGCCAGCGCCACGCCCGCCCACGCCCAATAAATCATCGTCGGCCGGTTATCTTCCAGGCCGCTGATCAGCCCGTACAGCGCGATCAGAAGAAACAGGGCCAGAATCGACTCAGGAATGATGAACCGCGTAAACAGAAACGGTCCCACCGAAGTCAGCACGCCCAGTCCAGCGTACAGCCCCGCGCGCTCGCCCCACGCCCGCCGCGCCCACAGCCACGAAAGCCACGCCAACCCCAGCATCGCCAGCGCATTCGGCAAGTGCGTGGCAAACGTGTTCTCGCCGAAGATCTTGTACATGCCCGCAATCACCCAGTAGGGCAGCGGCGGCTTTTCAATGTACCGGATGCCGTCAGTCTTCGCCGTGATCAGGTCCCCGCTCTCGGCCATGTGCTGGGCTGCCTGCGCATGCGATGCGTCCACGTCGTCCATCAGCGGCGGAGAGAACAAGGTCGCGAAATAAATCGTGGCGAAAACGGCTGCGAAAAGCAGCCACACGGCGCGCGTCGAGATCGCCTGCCGCGGCCGATCGATAGCGGTGCCTGATTTCGTAGCTGGGTACGTGTCTGCGTTCATCCTGATTCTGGCTATCAGAATCAGAATACCAGCCGCATTTCTACGGCGTTTCACAGGACAAAGCGCACAGCCGCGCCGCAATTCTCTGCGCCGTCTCGAACGCCCTCGCCCTCGACTCGCTCGTCGGGTGCCCGTTCAAGCTCCGCTTAGGCGGGGTAACGCCCCATTTGAAAATTCTCGAGAAAATTCTCGCCCACCCCGTCCCCGCCTGAGCCCATTTTGCGTCTATTCTCGTAAAAGGGCAGGAACTTCCCCCTTGCCGGGAGAGCAATCATCATGAAAGCCTCCGGTCCCATCGCCTTTCTTCGCGCCCCTCTCGTTCTAGTTGTTTTGTTAGCGGCATTCGGCCCGCCGGCTGCCTTTGCGCAGTCGTTCACCATCACCGCTACCCCCGTCAACAGCGGCTCGTCTGGCACTGTCTCCGTGCAGTACACCGTCACCGGCATTCCCGCCGCCGGCACCCTCATCGTGAGTTGCCAATATGCGGGCTCGTCCACCTTCCAGGAGCAGGCCAAGCTTCCCATCTGTGGAGTCGGCCCGATTGTCGGCATCACCGTCACACCCGGCCAATCCATTACTGGCGCCCTCTCGGTCGTTCCCTGGGGCACGCCCATCCCCGCCACTCTGCACGGCACGCCGGCCGCGCGCAGCCGCGCGCCCGCTTCGGGACTCATGCTCGCCGCAGCCTTGCTGCTCGGTTTCACTCTTCGCCGCAAAGGCCGCCGCTGGCTCTCGCTCCTTCTTATCGCCGCCGGCGGGCTCGCCATCGCCGCCGGCCTCTCTGCCTGCGGCGCACACTCCAGCGGCCTGAATGCCGGCGTCTATCCCTACACCGTCACCGCATCAGACAATTTCAGCGGGGTCACGCCTCTGGGTCAGGCCGTCAGCACCACGGTCATGGTCACCGTGCCGTAGGTGCGGCCCACCGCCAGCTCAATTTGTCAGTTCGCTTTCTCGCTTGCAGAAAAGCGGCGGCCCAGGAAGGGCCCGCCGCTCGACTCACGCCCCTGCGTCACGCCGCAGGCGTCGCGTATTGCGAAGACCTTCTGGCTCTGACGAAGGGGATCCGGTTTGTCTCCGCGACGTTCAGCTTCCCGCCGCGAATCAGCGCGCGGCATTCGGCTTCGGGCACTGCCGGGCTGTACAGGAATCCCTGCACCTCTTCGCAGTTCTGCCGCTTGAAGTAGTTGAGCTGCTCCGGCGTTTCCACGCCTTCAGCCACGCAGGCAAGGCCAAGATCGCGTCCCAGGTTGATGATGCTTCTCACCACCGCCTCCGCCGTCGGCTCCGATGCAATGTCGCGCAGGAACGATCGATCGATCTTGATACGGTCGATGGGGAACCTTCTCAGATACGACAATGACGACCAGCCGGTGCCGAAATCGTCAAGCGAGAGGCTGACGCCAAGCTTTTTCAGCGCCCGCATGAGCTTCACCGTCGATTCCGAGTCGTCCAGCATCAGCAATTCCGTCAACTCCAGTTCCAGCCATTTCGGCTCCAGGCCGGATTCGGAGATCGCCCTTCTCACGGTGCTGACGATATTGCCCCGGTAGAACTGCGTTGACGACAGATTCACCATCATGCGAATCGGCGGAAGTCCTTCCATCTGCCATGCGGAGTTTTGCATGCATGCCGTTCTCAGCACCCAGTTCCCCACCTCGACCATCAGTCCCAGTTCTTCCAGGTGCGGAACGAACTGGTTGGGGAAGATCAGCCCTTGCTCCGGGTGGCGCCAGCGCAACAAGGCCTCCACGCCTGTGATCTCGCCCGAATCCGTCGACACCAGCGGCTGGTAATACAGCACAAACTCGCCTCGCGCCAGCGCATGCTGCAGGTCGAACTCCAGCTTCTGCCGTTGCCGCGTCGCATCGGTAAGCTCGGGCGTGAAGAAGGAATAATTGCCGCGCCCCCTCTTCTTCGCCTCATACATCGCGGTATCCGCGGCCTGCAGCAGGTCCCTCGGATTCTCGCCATGAGCCGGATATTCGCAAACGCCGATGCTGGCCCCGATCTGCAGGTCGTGTCCTTCAATCGCAAACTGCGCGTTCAGTGAGCCCAACACCTTCCGCGCCACTGGCTCGATATCCTGGTGCTCTTCCACCATCGGCAGGCCGATCACAAACTCATCGCCGCCCAGGCGCGCCACGATGTCGCTTTCGCGCAGGGTGCTTCTCAATCGCACTGACACCGCCTCCAGCAGACGGTCGCCCATCTGGTGCCCGAAGGAATCGTTCACGCTCTTGAAGCGGTCCAAATCCAGCATGAAAACAGCCACGCGCTTCTTGTTGCGCGCAGCCAGCGCGATCGCCTGCGCTAACTGATCTTCCAGAAGCGTCCGGTTCGGCAGCCCCGTCAGCGAATCGTGAAGCGCCATGTACCGGATGTGCAACTCCGCCCGTTTCCTGTCCGTGATGTCGCGCGAGATCCCCATCGTGCCCATAATCCGCCCGCGCCGGTCTTTCAGCGGCACCTTCGTCGTAAGCACCCACGTTTCATGGCCGTCGGGCCACGTCTCTTTCTCTTCCATGCCGGTCAGCGCTTGGCCCGTCTCGATAATTTTCTGTTCGTCCTCGAGCGCCCGGCCTGCGTGTTCTGAAGAGAAGATGTCCGAATCGGTCTTGTTCTCCGCTTGCGTGGGTTCGCTCAGACCAAAATAGTTGGCCAGTGCCCGGTTGATGCGCAAAAAGCGGCTTTTGCGGTCCTTGAAATACACATGGTCCGGGATGTATTCGAGGAATGCGTTCAGAAACTCCCGCTCCGTTTTGCATTCCTGGTCCGCCAGCGCCCTCACTATCACCAGCCCGCCTACAACAGCCAACAGCAGCAGACCCATTCCGATCTCTGCCGCTCCCAGAAGGCTGAAGCCGAAGATGCGCTGGGTCGCCGCGTGAGCCGACGTCAAGTTCATCAGCACGGCGGTAGCCATACCGCCCAATAGCATGGCCGCAAGTGCGATCACCACGCCCGGAATTACAGGGATGCGCCTGCGACGTTTCATCGATGCCGGTCTCCTGTTGCTTGGTCTTGAGGCCAACGTATTCCAGAAACGCGTGTGCTTTCAATACCTAAATCGAATTACTAAGTCCCACTAATCGGTAGGACATATGTTACTTTTGTCACATATCCCGCTACAAACCCCGCTTTCCACCGAAATCCGGGGCGAAGCGGAGGCGAACAGCCTCTTTTCGGAGGCATGGAGCCAGGTCCACATCCATCGCGCGCGTGCTCTCGCTCTTGAGCCCCGGGTAAGCTGAAAGCTGAGAGATGAACGCTCAAAGCGTGGGGCCACAGCCCCAATCCATTCGAGTTGGCTGGCAGCAAATCATCGTGCTGCCTTTTGGGCCGACGCTGACTGGTGGGCCTTCTGCACCTTCGCCGCCTTCGACCCTGGTTTCAAGTGCGTCGTCACGCCGACAAGGATCGCCGAAATACTGCTCCACAGCGGCTCGCACTTGAACGCCACAGTTCCGCCGCTCCTCTTCCTCATGCTGACCGTAAAATTGATGTCGCCCACGCAAACAAAGTGGGTCAGCTCGCTCCTTGCGGAGATGGCCAGCTTCGCGTGGTCATCCGGCTCCGGCCATGACACGTCAATCCCCAGCGGTTCCAGGTTGATGCCTTTCATATCCACAACAGTGTGAATCTTGTCGCTATCCGCCGAGGGCGGGGTGGTCCCGTGTTCCCACGTCTCCACATCCAGGTCGTCGTGCAGGGCCGGCCCAACTAGGTCGTTATAGAAATCCTGCCCCCAGTACTTATTCTTCGCGATGGACATGAACTTCGTGCCCGCTCGCGAGAGAAAGGGGATCACTGCTGTGACCGGCGAGTTGCCCGCGATGACCTCGTCGTTCATGAGCTGCGCGCGGGGATCGTCCGGCTGATTCTCCAGATCGACAGGCAACTTCGATGCCAGATACACGTTGGGTTGCTGAGCCGCGTACATCTGCCGCGCAATCGATTTCGCTACATCGGCACTCTCGAGAGTAATGCACAACAATGTCTGCGCGTTGGGCATGCCCGTTGAAGGGAAACTGTATTGGCCTTTGGGAGGGAACTTGGGCGTGGATTGAATCAGCCAGAAGCCCGTGTTGCTGCCTGAATCCCAGGCCAGCACTCCCTTGGTGTGCCCCCGCACGCCGTTCACAGTCCCGTTGATCGGATTCTCATCGTTGTAGAAGATCCAGCCTGTATGCTGGGTCGACATCCCCTCCTCGCCATACAGCTGGTTCAAGGTGTTGGGCAGAGCCCCATCCTTGTCTACATGGTGAGTGGATAGCGAGAGCTTGGCGTCAGCCGGCTTGTTGGCGTCGAAATACACATACTCCGTTCCCTTCATCTTCACCGACCCGCTCGACTTGGACTTTCCAGCGACTTTGTACATGAACCACCAGTCAACTGGCTTTCCATCGTCATCCATTGCACTCAGATTCATTTCTTTTCCTCCTTTTCCCCCTCCCTGTTCCGCGATCCGCTGACCCAGGGGGCGCGTTCGTCCCCCGGCCAGACCCATTGAACCGTCAATTCTCCCCGGCCAGCCGAATCATACAAGGATTTGGCGATACCTCAGCTTGAATTTGTCTTGAAGAGGCACGCCGGAGCGTCGGGGTGTCGGAGGCGGGTGGCCTACATCCCAGGCAAGCTGACCCCACCGAAAACCTGGGGTGCCCAGGTCTCGCTTTTGAGACCTGGGAAAGCACGGACCCTCACCGTCATCAACTTACCTACGCCGCGTAGCCTCATTCCGTACCCTTAAAGACCCTCCGCACAACACATAATGCGACGAAATCCGCCCGTTCCATCGACCTGTAGGTCGTCATTTACCCCCAATCCCTCTACCTGCAGGTCATATTTTCTGCGAGCTCGCGATGCGACGATTTTTCGCTGCGCCGCAGAAGTCAAAACCGACGACCTCCAGGTCGTCACTTTTGCACCCTGTGCAACCCGGCACAACGCCTCATCGTCCCCGTCGTGTATCTTGGCGATGGGTCGATTCTCTCCTGGGAGCGCACGGCAAAAAATCATGCCCACCTTCGCCGCCATCGACATCGGTTCCAACTCCTGCAGATTGAAGATCGCCAGAGTCCAGTCCCACCGGCTCAAAACTCTCGCCGAAGACCGCGAGGTCACGCGCCTCGGCGGCAGCGTCTTCGATACCGGCCTCATCTCTCCTGAAGCCATGGCGGCCACGCTGCGCGCGCTCAAGCGCTTTCAGCGCGCGGTGCAAGCGCGAGGCGTCGACCGCATTCGCGTGGTGGCCACCGCGGCCATGCGCGACGCGCGCAACTCCGCCGCTTTTCAGGCCTGGGTCAAGGCCGAGACCGGCTGGAACATGGAGATCATCTCCGGCCTGGAAGAAGGCCGCCTGATTCACCTCGGCGTCACCGGCGCCGAGCCTGGAGCCGGCGGCCGCGTGCTCCTGCTCGACCTCGGCGGCGGAAGCTGCGAGCTCACGCTCTCTGAGCACAAGCGCATCAGGGAGACCGTCAGTGTGCCGCTGGGCGCGGTCCGCCTGACCGAGCAGTTCCTCCCCACCGATCCCCCTCCGCCCGACGGCTTGGCGCGCATGAGGCAATTCATCGCGCGCGAGTTGCGCCGCGCTCACCGCAGAATTCCGCCCGGCCGCGCGCCGCTCGTCATCGCTACCTCCGGCACCGCTGCCGCGCTCTCCGCGGCCTGCGCTTTAGGCGCCAAGAACGGCAAACTCGGCGTCAGGAAAGCCGGCAAACTCGCCGCCAAAGTCTCCTCCTCGGGCGACCGTGCCGAAGATCGCGCTGCCCTCCTGGCCGGCATGGTGCCCGCCCGGACGGTGCGCAAGCTGGCCTCCAAACTCGCCAAAATGTCGCTCCCCGAGCGCGAGGCGGTGCCCGGCATCGGCCCGCGCCGCGCCGAGATTATCGTTGCCGGCGCTCAGGTCTATGCCGAAATCCTCGAGTCTTTTGGACTGCACGGCTTCCGCTACTCGCCTCTGGGCCTGCGCGACGGCATTCTCGCCCAGATGCTGGCCGAGCAGGATGCCCGCGCCAGGGAACACCGCGAGTTCGAGCACGAGCGCTGGGAGAGCGTGCTGGCCACGGCGCGGCGCTACGGCGTCGATCTCCGCCAGGCCGAGCCGGTCCGTGCCCACGCCGTGCAGCTCTTTCGAGAGTTGAAGGCAGTGCATGAACTCGCGCCCGAATACGAGAGTTGGCTGGCCGCCGCCGCCATGCTCCGCGACACCGGCAAGTTCATCAACCACCAAGGCCATCACCGGCATACGCAGTACATCATTTCCAGCTCCGAGATCTACGGCTACACGCAACTGCAGCGCACGCTGGTCTCGGCCATCGCCCGCTACCTCGGCAAGACCCGCCCTCAGCCCGGCGATCGCGCTCTCCGCAACATCCCCTCCGAAGAGCACAAAAACGTGAACCGTGCCGTGGTCTTGCTGCGTTTGGCTGTGGCATTGAACCAGGACCGCGCCTCCGACGTCCTCCGCGTGGGGACGCGGATCTATCCCAAGCGCGTTTACCTGGAGTTGCGCCCTGGGCGCACGGGCGCGGAGCTGGAGCTGTGGTCGCTGCGCAAGGAAGCCGCCTACTTCCGCGAGGTCTTCGGGCGCGAGCTCTTCGTTACGCTGGCATAGATGGCCCGCGCCGTCCGCGGATCGAGAAGCCACTGCAGCCGCGGCGGATGCTGCTCCATATCCACTCGGGCAATCGACCCTTTGCGCATGCGGATCGCGGCCGCGCCGTTGCCGGTGATCAGGCGGCCGAGAAACTGAAACACATTGGGATTGTGCCCCACCACCAGGACCCCCTCGCGGTCGGCGTACTTGGCCAGCATCTTCTGGAAATCGGCGTAGCTGGCGTTCATTCCCAGCGCCGGGCTAACCTCTACCTGTGAGTCATATCCCAGCTCCGTTCCCACCAGCTGAGCCGTCTGCCTGGCCCGCTTCAACGGGCTCGATACAATCACGTCGATCGGCGCCTTCACCGCCCCCATCACCCGCGCCATCAACATGCACTGCTCCTTGCCTTCCTTTACAAGGCCCCGCTTGGCATCGAGAACGGGGTTCTCACGGACGGTTCCCGCATTGGCGTGGCGCATGAGGAAGAGAATCATGGGGATCGATTCGGTGGGGGATTGCTGGGCCTTGCCGAACTCCTTGCGCCTTGATTTTAACAGATTTGTAACATTTCGGTGAACCGCATTCTACGGCCGCAAAACGCATCAGTGCGGTTGGAAATCGCCGTCCAACGTCATTCCCAGTGCGCTCTATGAGCCTGGGCACCGGCCCTATTTGCCGAAAAGTCCTTTCAGCGTTTTCACCGGGTTGTTGCCCTGCTGGCCCGACGAGTTCCCTAACAGGCTGCCCGCCTGTTGCTTCACCATGGCGCCAACGTTGGCGCGGATGGACGGGTTCGACGCCGCGCCGGCAATTACAAGAGGAATGCCGTTGTTCGCCGTAGTGTTGGAGTGGTTGCCGAGGAGGCCGCTAATGGTATTCAGGCCGGCGTTCGCAACCGAGCCGATCATCGACGAATTGTTGAATTTGGCGACCAGCTGAAAGTCCAGCGCGCCCGCAGGAGAAACGGTTCCGCTCCCGGATGCGGTTCCGATTGCGGGCACGGACGCGTAAATGTTGCTGAAGTTCGTCATCTGTGGCGAAGAGTTCACGTCGGTGCTCAACTTCTCGATCCCGGTGCCGCCGCTGGTTCCTCCCAACGGATTGATGCCCTGAATCTTCGAGCCGAGATCGAAGCCAGCCAGTTGTGTGTTGTCGATCTCAACTGGCCCGGCGATGGTCATTGCGTTGGCAGGTCCGGTAATGGCGAGATTTGTCGTGAGCGTGCCGCCCCGGAGGCGGGAGCCGCTCGGCAGGATGATGCCGGCGGCGGGCAATAACTGCTCCAGTTGATCGATCGGAAGATTGGGCGCAGTCAGGCGAAGGTCGAGCGCGACGCTTTGTCCGGCGGCGTGGTATCCGCCGGTGATGTGAATGGCGACAGAGCCGGTGTGAATCGCGAGATCAGACACGTTTCCCGCGCGCGTCCCGAGGTTGTCGGAAATCGTGAAGTCGACGTCGACCGGCTGCGGGGCGGGTGTTCCTGTGCGGGCCAACTTCAGTCGCGAAGCCGCGATCTTTCCATTGCTTGTGAGATTTGTTCCGTCGGAGGCAATCTTTGCGTCGAGGCCGGCAACCATCGAGACGCCATCACTTGGCTCGACAACGTTGGCTGCAACCGGATCGAAGTGCTTGATCTCGAGTGTCGCCTGAAACGGCGTTTTCGAGGCATCCTGCTGTGCGATCGGCCCCGCGGTCCCGTTGAGCTTGACGGATCCATCACCCGGCAATTGGACCGAAAGCTCAAAGGGAAATGCGCTCTGGAAGGAGAATTTCTGAACGGTGAGATTGATCGCAGTGCACGTGAATGGATTACCCCCCGCAGGGACGGACGCGACAGATGCGCTACCTTCCTTGATTTTAAGTTCGTTCACCGACAGGGCAGGCATGCTCCCTGGCGCTGACGACGGTTGGGACGAGGGGCTCCCCATACTGGAGAAGTTCCATGTGCCGTTTTCCAGATGGATGAGATGGATCGACGGCGAATCGACGGTGAGGGTTGTGATCTCGACCGAGCGGTGGAAGAGCAACTGGCCGACTTCAACACCCAGGCGCAGCTCCCTGGCCTCAAGAAACGGAGTCGAGGTGACGGCCGGATCGTCGGCAATTGAAATGTTGTTGGCAACGAGGCTACCAGTGATGAGCGAGAAGCTCAGATGGCCGAGCGTGACTTTGCGGTTGAGTGAGCTGGAGAGCTGATTCTCGATTGTGGGCCGGAAAGTGTCCGCGTTGACGAAGAGCGGAACCGCTATGAGAATCACGACGACCAGAGCTGCAGCTACGATCGCGACCTTGATCCAGCGCTTTCGCATGGGATTGACCTCCTCGGGCGCCGATTCGCTTGCATTGTGCCGCTCGCATTTTACCGCTCCATGGCAGCAGGCCGCGACATCGCTCGCGTGAATTCCAAGCCAGCCGCAGGAAGTTTCGCTTGAGCGCTTACTTCACACTCACGGTTGTGCTCAGCTCGATATCGCTCGACGAATCCCCAATCATCACGCGAACAGGCTCTTCCTCGACGCGGAATCCGGGCAGCTTCTCGTCCCACCAGGCAAACGACGAAGCCTTCAGCGGTATCTCCACGGTCTTCGTTTCCTTGGGCCGGAGAGTCACGCGCCGGAATCCCTTCAACTCCTCCCGCGGCTGCTCCACCTTCGAGCCCCCCACTTCCGAGCCCAGGTGCTTCACATACATCTGAACCACCTCGTCTCCAGTCCGGCTGCCGGTATTGGTCACGTCCACGCTGACGGTGATCGTGCCGTCTTTGGCCAGGTCCTGAGAACTGGTGCGCAGATTGGAGTATTGGAAGGTCGTATAGCTCAGGCCGTATCCGAAGGGGTAGAGCGGCTCCCCTTTGAAGTACATATAGGTGTAACCGTCGCGGATGTTGTAGTCCATGCTCGGCGGCAACTGATCGAGCGACTTCGGCCAGGTTCTCACCAGGTGGCCGCCGGGGTTGTCGTCGCCGAAAAGAACTTTCCCGAGAGCGGTGCCCTCATCCTGCGAAGCATGTGCCATGGTCAGGATCGCCGGGATGTTGGCCTGGCTCCAGTTGATGGCCAAGGGAAAGCTGGTGATGAGCAGGACCACGGTCTTTGGGTTCTTGATGAAGACCTGTTTGACGATCTGCTCCTGTGCAAGGTCGATGATCTCGCGGTCGCGGCCTTCGCGTCCGTCGCTGGGCACAGTGCAGGGCAGAGTGATTCCGCCGCCTTCTGTCGGCGAGGTGTACCATTCATGGGCATCGTCGGGCCCGCATGTGGGATCGTTCCCGATCACAACGACCGCGACATCGGACTCGCTCGCTGCCTTCATTGCGTCGGCCTCGCCGTCTGGCGTGTCATAGGGAGCGAAGTTCACCTTCACGTTGGGCCCAACCTCATCCCTGATGCCCTGCAAGGGCGTGACGGTGTAGGGCGGCGTTCCGCCGTACCAGTCCCAATGGACCGAGTTGGCAAGCGGACCGATCACCGCGATGGATTTGATCTTGTTTTTGTCGAGCGGGAGGAAGCCGCCCTCGTTTTTCAGCAACACCACGGATTCGAGCGCCATCCGCCGCGAGACCTGGCGGTCCTTGTCTGTATTCCACGGCTCCGGCGCGTCTTTGATTTTGGAGTAAGGCACCATCTCCGGCGGGTCGAGAAGCCCGAGCCGGATCGTGATCCGGAACTTGGGACGAAGCAGCGCGTCGATCTCAGCCTCAGTGATTTCGCCATCCTTCAGCGCCGCCTTGGTTTCGTCCTTGTAGGAGTCGAGAAACTGGTTGAGCCCGGCCTTTAGGCACGCCACCACGGCCGCCTTCTGGTCGGGAAAGAGATGCCGCGGATTGACGAGCAAATGCACCGCTCCTCCATCGCTCGAAATCACGTCGACGCCCCATTGATCCCGCACAATACTTCGCAGGATGGGATTGACAGCCATCGCCGTGCCATTCCACGCGTTGTAGGAGGCCATCACCGCTTTCGCGCCGCCCTCCAGAAAGCCCATCCGGAACGGCACGGAGTAATACTCCCAGAACAGGCGCTCGTCGAAGTTCGAAGACGAGCTATTGCGGTTGTTCTCGTTCTCGTTGGCCAGGAAATGCTTGAGCAGCGCCCCCGCCTGCCAGTATTTCGGATCGTCGCCCTGCAGGCCTCTGACAAAGGCCACGGCCATCGTGCCATTTAAGAATGGATCTTCGCCGTACACTTCCTCGGTGCGGCCCCAGCGCGGATCGCGCGCAAGATCCGCCTGCGGCCCCCAAAGCATCAGGATCTGGCGATCGTACTTCGCTGTCTGCGTGATGAACCGCGCCTCATATCCCTCCACGCCCGCCGCCTCGCGCACCAGATCCGGATCCCATGATGCGCCCATGCCTGGCGGCTGCGGGAATTGTGTCGTGGTAATCGGCTGGCGTTTGCCTCTCGGTTGGCGTTGTACCACCCCGTGAATGCCCTCGGAGTTGCCATAGCTCATTACCCCCAGCCGCGGCACGCCCGTATTCGTTCCCAAGCAGTTGATCTTCTCGTCGATGGTCATCAGCGAAAGCAGATTGTCGATCCGCTTCTCCATCGGCAGCGACGGATCGTCGAACGGATACTTCGGCTGCTGCGCCAGCACCGGGCCGAGCCCGAGAGCGAAGAGGCACAACAAAACAAAAAACCGGCTATTCATCATGGACAGATTCCTATTGGCTTGTTTGGCAAAATGCCCGCCGAGCCTGCGTGAACAACGTGAAGCTCCGGATTGCAATCGTCCGTCTCAATTCGTCCCCGTGAGTTTTCGAGGGACGATACAGCGGGGAGTTACTCCTCGACATCGAGAACAGCGCAATTTTACGCTCCACTCCCCGTTTCCCGACAGTGGAGCCGGACACTTCATCAGAGCGCCGGCGATTCGGTTACCCGGCCCATGACTCTGGGCATGTCCCCCTCGCCGCTTGTTTTGATTGGGAATTGAATTCCACCTTGCCGGTCCGCCCACAATCTTTGGCGCTGTCGGAACGCAACACCTGAAGATGGTGCGCGGCCCTGAAAAGGTTAGAAGTAAATGCATAAATCCGGCCTTGAAGGGGCACGGCTTCAGCCGTGCCGCAGAGTATGCATAAATAGCGGGGCTTTAGCCCCTGAGGGAAGCCTTTTCCCTGCGCAATGCCATTTACGCAACCAGTTCTAGGACGGTACGATGCGATGCGTTACACTAGGCGCGCTTGCGGCTGAATTCCCGGTTTCCTCCCCACGGCCGCTGCACGGACCAGAGGAGGGCGTGTTGCATGACGAAGAAGCCGCCGATTCAAGTCAGTCTGTTGCGCGAGAGTGAACTCGAAGAAGCTGGCCGAATCGTGCGCCTGGCGTTCGGCGCCTTTCTCGGACTCCCCAATCCCCTGGAGTTTATGGGCGATCGGGATTTCGTCTCCCCGCGCTGGCGCGCGCGCAACACCAAGGTGCTTGCGGCACGCGATGCCGGAAAGCTGATCGGATTGAACGTGGCCACGCGCTGGGGATCGTTTGGCTACTTCGGGCCGCTCACTATCTTGCCGGATTACTGGAACCGCGGCGTGGCGCAACATCTGCTGACCGCGACCATGAAGGTCTTCGACCGCTGGGGCGTGAAGCACACCGGTCTGTTCACCTTCGCGCACAGTCCCAAACACGTGTGCTTGTACCAGAAGTTCGGCTATTGGCCCGGATATCTCACGGCGATCATGAAACGCGCTCCGGCAGCGCCTTCGTTGACTCCGGCGAAAGATGCCAACTTGCCGGTGCTGCTCACGTCGCTCAGCCGGAGCGAATGCGAGCAGGCAATCAAGGCATGCACGAAGCTCACGAATCAAATAGAGCGGGGACTCGACTTGAGCGGCGAAATGCGCGCGGTCGCGGCTCAACGCATCGGCGAGGTGATCCTTCTTGAGGGCCGCCGCGCGATGGACGCTTTCGCCGTCTGTATGCATGGCGCTGGGTCGGAGGGCGGCGCGAAGATCTGTTACGTGAAATTCGGTGCCGCCGGCAGCGGCGAACGGTTTCGCCGCCTGTTGCACGCGATCGACGCCCTTGCCCTCGCGCAAGGCACAGAGGTCGAGGCTGGAGTCAGTACTGCGTGCGAGGATGCTTTTGAGCGCATGCGCTCGCACGGATACCGGCCCGTGACCCTGGGCATTGCGATGCAACGACCGCATGGGCAGGGGTTCAATCGCCCCGGCGCGTATGTTTTGGGCGATTGGCGCTGAGATCATGAGCCGTGCCTGAAGGCGTGGCCCTCGGGCTGTTGCTGCTGCTTTATCTTTCCTTCCGGAGGTCCGCTTCGCTCCGAATTTTGGGGCAGGAGGCGGCGCAACGTCCGCCCCGCCCCCTGATCCGCCCCCTTACTAAAGTGACCAATAACCCGGCTCGAATCTGCGCTTTCAGGGCTAATATGTTTCTTGAGGTCGGTTCGAATGATCGAAATCATGAATGCACCAGCAATTCTTCGCGACTGGGTTGGGCGCTCCATCGACGGGAGATTTCCCCTCCTTCAATGGCTTGGAGGCTCTCCGCGGGCCAGTGTCTTTCTCACGGAGTTGAGCGGCCCGTCGCAGAAAGCCATCATCAAACTGGTGCTGGCCGATGCTGAAGATGCGGAGACCCGCATGGCCGCCTGGGAGGCAGCAACCGCTATCTCCCATCCCAACCTGATGCAGGTCTTCACCCACGGCCGGTGTCAGATCGACTCCGTGCCGCTCGTCTACGTGGTCACGGAGTTTGCCGATGAGGTTCTCGCGGAGATTCTTCGCGAGCGGCCGCTCACGCCGCAAGAAACCCGTGAGATGCTCGGCCCGGCTCTGAATGCGCTTGCCTACCTGCATGGCAACGGTTTTGTACACAGCCGGCTGAAGCCCTCGAACATCATGGCCGTCGGCGACCGCTTGAAGATTTCCACGGATGGTCTTTCCCTTGCGGGGACCATCGGAAAGTCGTTTTCGGAGCGAACCATATACGATGCGCCGGAAACCACCCACGCGCCGATCAGTCCGCCTGCGGACATCTGGTCGCTGGGAGCCACCCTCGTCGAGGTTCTCAGGCAGCGCCCGCCGGTTTGGGACGGCGCGGCAACCTCCGAACCGGTGGTGCCGGGATTCATTCCGCAGCCCTTCGCTACCTTGGCGCGGGACTGTCTGCGCACCGATCCTGCACACCGGTGCACGTTGCAGGAGATCAAGGCTCGTCTGCAGCCGGGCGCGGCTGTTCAGCACGCCGCCAGCAAAGCTGGCAAAGCTGGGCACGCAAAGGGCCGCGTGATGGCGCTCATTGCCGCAATGGCGATTCTGCTTGTCGCAATCGGAATTTGGAAAGTTCTATCGCATCAGGCGCAGCCGCCATCGCCGGCCACGGAAGAACAGAATCTGCCGCCCGCAACATCAACTGAAGCGCCGGCAGCAACTCCAACTGAAGCGCCGGCAGCAACTCCGGCTTCTGCCAAGGCTCCAATTCAGGCTCCGGCGCCCAACCCGGCCTCTGCCACGGTCCCGGCAGCGGTTCCGCCGCCCCAAGCTAACGCCCAGGCTCAAACAGCGGAGAGCCCTGCGTCCGGCAGTGCGACGGCAAAGGGCGCCGTGACGCGGCAGGTTCTACCCGACGTGCTGCCCAGCGCATTGAAGACCATCACGGGCACAGTCAAAGTGGAAGTTCGTCTAGCGGTCGACGAGAGCGGCCAAGTAACCGGCGCCACGCTCGAATCGGCTGGGCCGAGCAAGTATTTTGCCAACAAGGCCCTCGAAGCCGCTCGACGCTGGCAGTTCAAGCCTGCGCAGGTTAGCGGCCGGGCCGTCCCCAGCGTATGGCTGCTGCACTTTCAATTCAAGCAGAGTGGAATCACCGTCACTCCCGAAAAGACGGCGCTGTAGACCTCGCCACCGAAAGCAAGCTCAAGTGATTCCCGGGTCGGCAAGCTTGGGAGCCGCTACGCATATCGGAGTGGGTGCCTGCCTCTTGAGCTTCAGTCGGCCGCGGTTGCTTGTTTTCGTGCGGCCCTGGCTGGGCGCCTGACCTTTGGCGCGGGAATCGCGTCCAGATCCGCCTTCCCTTCAGCCAGTTGTATGAGAAAGTCCTGAGCCGAAAACGGTGGCGCATCCTTCACCAGCTTGCTGGCGCGTCCGTAGTTCCCATCAGGCTGCTGGATGCGGGCTTTCACGGTGTCGGCCAGGTACGCGGGCAGAATCTCATCGTGAATCCTGGCCGAGCGCTGCCGGGTCGCGAACTGGAAAGACCACTTCACAGCGCTCGAAGAGATTGCGCGGCATCCAATCGGCCGAGCCAACGTAGATTTCGTCGTTGCCGCCATTGGCGAAGTGGAAGATCCGCGAGTGTTCCAGGAACCGGCCGACGATCGAGCGCACCCGGATCCGTTCCGAAAGGCCTTTGACGCTGGGCCGCAGGACGCAGAGGCCGCGCACGATGAGGTCAATCTCCACTCCGGCTTGTGAGGCCTGGTAGAGCGCCTGAATGATGGAGGGCTCGAGCAGCGCATTCATCTTGGCCACGATGTGCGCGGGCCGACCGGCCTGCGCGTGCTCCTGCTCGCGGCGGATGAGCCGGAGGAAGCTCTCGGCCATGGTCAGCGGCGCCACGAATAGCGGGCTGTAGTCGTCGACCTCGGCGTGCGCCGTCAGGTAATTGAAGACCATGTGCACGCGATCGGCAATCTGCGGGTCGCTGGTCAGCAGGCTTAGGTCGGTGTAGAAGCGCGCGGTCTCGGGGTTGTAGTTCCCGGTGCCCAGATGGCAATAGCGCCGGGTCACTCCGTCCTCGTCGTGGCGCACCAGCATGGCCAGCTTGCAGTGCGTCTTCAGGCCCACCACGCCGTGGAAGACCTGCACGCCCGCGTCCTCCATGCTGCGCGCCCACCGGATGTTCGAAGCCTCGTCGAAGCGCGCCATCAGCTCCACCACCACCGTCGCTTCCTTGCTCGCGCCCGCCTCGGTAAGCGCCTGGAACATGGGCGAGTCGTGGCTGGTGCGGTAGAGCGTCTGCTTCATGGTCACCACGGCCGGATCCTGCGCCCCATGCTGGATGAAGTCGACCACCGGATCGTAGGAGTCGAAGGGGTGGTGGAGCAGGATGTCGCGATGACGCAGCTCGTCGAAGATGCCGCTCGAATTGCGGCTGAGCAATAACGGCTTGGGCGTGAACGGCTGGAAACTTCAGCTCGGGCCGCTGCACGTCGCCGTAGAAGAACATGAGCCGCGAGAGATTCACCTGGCCCTCGCAGCGGAAGACCTGGTCCTCTTCCAGTTCAAAATTCACTCGCAAACGCTCCACGATCTCCGGAATCTGCGTTGCTTTCGATCTCCAGCCGCACGGCGTCGCCTTTACGGCGGTTGTGCAGCTCCACGCTGATGGTTTCGAGCAGCGACCGCGCTTCTTCCTCCTCGAAGTAGAGGTTGGAGTTGCGGGTGACGCGGAACGAGCCTGAGGCCAGCACCTCGTAGCCGCGGTACATGCCGCCGAGGTGCTGCTCGATCAGGTCCTGGAGCAGCAGATAGTCGTAGTGGCCCTGTTCGGAGGGCAAGCGGACAAAGCGCGGCAGGGCGCGCGGCACCGTGACCACTCCCAGCACCTGAGGGCCGGAGCTGCGGCGCTTGGCGCGAAGCAGCAAAGCCAGGCACAAAGCTTTGTTGAGCACGCGGGGAAAGGGGTGAGCGGGGTCGATGGTGATCGGCGTCAAAAGCGGGTCGACCTCGCGCTGAAAATAACCACGGGCAAAGTCGCGGGCATCCTCGCTGAGCTCACGCCATTCCAGCAGGCGGATGCCTTGCTTGCGCAGCTCGGGCAGCAATTGCGCATTCCAGCAGTGGTACTGCGCGGCCACGAAGCTGTGAATCTCGCCGGTGAGAGCGGCGAGCGATTCGTCGGGGCGCAAGCCGTCGTAGCCTGGCTCGCGGTAGCCGTCTTCAATGCGCTGCATCAGGCCGGCCTGGCGGACCTCGACGTATTCATCGAGGTTGGAACCGGTGATGGCTAGGAATTTTACCCGCTCCAGCAGCGGATTGGACGGGTCTTCAGCCTCCTCGAGGACACGCCGGTTGAACTCCATCCAGGAGTGGTCCCGCCCGTTGAAAAGCTTGATTCTTTGCGTACTTCTGGCCATTTGCCGGTCCAATGCGCTGTGTTGGCAGTCTACAGCGTTTTGCCGCGTCGCGACACCCCAGCTTCGCCTCCTCTGCCTACAACGTTCCTGCTACGGGTTCCCGCCTCCAGAGCATGGTGAGAGAGGTCCTGTTGAGAACTCACAGGTCCACAAAGCCATCCATACAGGAAGCAGCCGCATTGAGAAATTAAACGGAGAAGAAAAGCGTGGCCAGAGAAGAGGCCGGCGCCCGCCGCCAGGCCGCTACCCGTTACTTTCCTTCCTAACCCGGAGAACCACGCCAGAGTAGTATGGATTGTCGTCCACTCACCATCCCCGTGGAGGCCATCGCATGATCGCCGTCAATCGCCGCACTGTTTTGCGCTCCGCAGGAGTCGTAGCCGCTGCCTTCGCCGCCAAGCGAAGCGTCTTCGCGTTTGCCGGCGGGCTTTCCACGCCGCAAACGGCAGAGGACTTTGCTCCCATCGCCAAAACACGATACGGCTCGATCAGCGGCACATTCGAAAACGGCATCAACGTCTTCCGCGGCATCCCTTACGGGGCGGACACGGCGCCGGTGCGGTTCCAGGCGCCGCTGCCTCCTGCGCCATGGACTGGCGTGAAGGTGTGCGACGCTTTCAGCACGCGTGCGCCGCAGCTTACCGCGTTACGCGGTCTGCAAGCGATTGGTGGCGCGCCGAGCCTCGGATCGGCTGGCGTGACTCCGGCGGGAACACCTCCGCGCATCGCGCCGGAAAGCGGAGTGCAAAGCGAGGACTGTCTTCACCTGAACGTCTTCACCCCTGCCCTGCGCGATCGTCGCAAGCGGCCTGTCCTGGTCTACTTTCACGGCGGCGCATACAACAACGGCTCCGTCAACAGCATGCTCTACGACGGCAATCGCCTCTGTCATCGTGGCGATGTGGTCGTCGTCACCGTCAACCACCGGCTCAACGCCTTTGGTTTTCTCTACCTAGCTGCCATCGATCCCAAGCAGTATCCCGACTCTGGCAATGTCGGCATGCTCGACCTGGTGCTGGCACTCAAGTGGGTACGCGAGAACATCGCCGAGTTTGGCGGCGACCCTTCACGCGTATTGATCTTCGGTCAGTCCGGTGGGGGAGCCAAATGCGCCACGCTCATGGCCATGCCCGCCGCTCATGGGCTGTTTCATCGGGTAATGACGATGAGCGGCCAGCAGTTGAGAGGCGCTTCCATCGAGATCGCTTCTAGGCGCACGGACGTCATGCTCGGCAAGCTCGGCATCGCGCCGGCGAATCTCGCCGACCTGAAAACCATGCCATGGGAGAAGATTCAGGCCGCAGCCGCCGCAACCAGTTCCGATTGGCTGCCGGTGGTGGACGGCGTGGTGCTCTCGCGCGATCCCTTCACGCCCGATGCGCCCCCGCTGTCCGCCGATGTGCCCATGATCCTCGGCAACACCCACGATGAAACTGTTGTGCCCGTAAGCGGCACGATCTCCTGGGACGATGCCCCGGCGGCGCTGCGCAATGCGGTCGCCATCTACCTCGGCCCCTATTCCGCCGAACAAGTGATCGCCAAATATCGCACCATCTATCCCGACAGGTCGCCCATCGACATCGTGGTCGCGGCGGCCACGGCCTTTCGCGCGTGGCCCGGCCAGGTGATGGAGGCGGAGCGCCGCGCCAGTAACCCGAAGAGCCAGCCGATCACATGGGTTTATCAGATGAACTGGCATCGCGACGCCCCCGGCGCTCGCGCCGTGCACACCATCGACATCCCCTTCATGTTCGACAATCTCGCCGCCGCGCCGGGCCAGATCGGCGCCTCGCCGGAAGAGTTGACGGCGGCGCAGCCTTTGGCCGACGCCATGTCGGGGATGCTTATTCACTACGCCGCGACCGGCAATCCGAATCATCCCGGGCTTCCCGTCTGGCCCGCCTACGACCTGAAGGACCGCAACACGATGGTCTGGTCGACAGTCCGCCCACATCGAGAAGGACCCGCGCGGCGAGGAGCGCCGGTACGCTGCCGGCTCGCCTTACCGCCAGCCGGGAACGTACTAGGGTGTGCGAACGCCACTGGGATCGTAGCGCCGGAAAAGCGCGTCCAGCCCCGGCAGCTCCAACCGTCTGAATGGAGCTCAAGGACAGGCCAGAATGGCGCCAGTTCGATACACTACATTTAAGAACCGCGCCGCGCTTTCCGTGCATCCAAATGTGGTACAGCCGCTTGTGGGAAACCGCGTTCGCTGTTCCTGAGCAAGGTTCAAATTGCCAAAGCATTCCATCAAGAGTTCACTCCGTCCCTGCGCCGCCGGCGTACTGCTGTGCCTTTGTCTTCAGGGCCGGAGCGGTATGTCCGCGCAGACGACAGTCATCCCGCCCCCGCCCATGCCATCGCCCCCAACAGCAACCAACTTTCAGGGCAGCGTGACCAAAGGCGAGGCATCCGCACAGCCCATCGGCCTCTCGCTCGACGATGCGATCCAGCGCGGTCTTCAGTCCAACCTCGGCGTCATTTTGAGCGGCACGCTAACCGCCGGTGCGCGCGCGGAGCGGTTGAGCCAGCTACAGTCGCTGCTTCCCTCGGTGGATTTCACCGCCAAGGAAGCGGACATGCAAACCGATCTGCCCGCCGAAGGACTGCGCATCCCGGGCTTTCCCACGATTATCGGGCCGTTCGGTTTTACCGATGTGCGCGCATCATTTACCTGGTCGCTGGTGAACGTGGTATCCCTTCGCAATTATCTGGCCGCGCGGCATAACTTTGCCGCCGCGCAGTTGTCGGCCCAGGACGCGCGCGACCTTGTAGTCCTGACGGTGGGCAACGCGTATCTTCTTGTGCTGGCCGACGAGACCCAGGTGAGCAGCGTGGAAGCGCAAGTGGCCACGGCAAAGGTTTCGCTCGATCAGGCTGTGGCCAATCACCAGGCGGGCACAGCGCCGCTCCTCGACGAGCTGCGGGCCCGCGTGGATTATCAGTCGCTCGAGCAGCAGTTGATTGCGGCGCAAAATGCCCTCGAGAAGGACAAGTTGGCCCTGGCGCGCACCATCGGGTTGCCGCTGGCGCAGAGCTTCAATTTGACCGACAAGGCGCCCTATGCGCCCTTCGACCAGTTGGATGCGGATCAGTTGATTCAGCAGGCCAAAGCCAATCGCAAAGATCTCGCCGCTCTCGTCGAGGAAACCGCAGCTGCGGCCGAGCAGCGCAAGGCGGCAACCGCCGCGCGCCTGCCCGCAGTCGAGGCTGACGCCGACTACGGCGACATCGGCACCACGCTGGCGCACTCGCACGGCACCGTGGACGCGACGGCGTCGTTGAGCGTGCCGGTCTTTGAAGAATTCGCCCTGCGCGGCTTGGCGCAGACGGCGCAGGCGCAACTGGATACCACCCAGGCGCAACTGAGCGACAAGAACGCGCAAGTCGAAGCCGACGTGCGTGACGCGCTGCTCGATATCGCCTCGGCGCAAAAACAAGTCGAGGTCGCGCAGTCGAGCATGGAATTGGCCAACGAGGCGCTGAAAGAAGCCCAGGACCGCTATGCCAACGGCGTCAGCGATAACCTTGCGGTCAGCCAGGCGCAGCAATCCGTGGCCCAGGCCGACAGTCAATACGTGGCCAGCCTTTACCGCCATAACGTGGCCAAGCTCAGCCTGGCCCGCGCGCTGGGCGACGGGCAGAGCTACAAGAGATACTTAGGAGGGAAGTGAACGTGGCGGATCCAAATCCAACACCGGAACCCAACGAATCGGCTGCAGAGACAGAGATCGAGGCGCCGCCGTCCCGCCGCAGGGGCATTCTTGTGGCCGCCATCGTGGTGGCGGCGCTCGTCGCCCTCGGTATCTGGTGGCACTCCACCTTCAGCGAGGATACTGACGATGCGCAGGTGAACGGCCACCTGATCCAGGTGAGTTCGCGCATCTCCGGCCAGGTCATGAAGGTGGACGTGGAAGAAAACCAGGTGGTCAAGGCGGGCGACTCGATCGCCGAGCTCGACCCGCGCGATTACCAGGTCGCGGTGGAGAACGCTGAGGCCGCGCTGGCCAGCGCCAAGGCCAACGCCGCGGCGGCCAGGGTGAATGTGCCCATCGTGACCATCAATACCGGCAGTAACCTGCGCGCCGCCGACGCCGATGTGCTGGGCACGCGCGCCGGCGTGGAGCAGGCGGAAAAGCAGTTGGACGCTGCGAAGGCGGGCGTAGCCCAGGCCGAGGCCAACAACTTCAAAGCGCAGTCGGACCTGGAACGCTATAAGCCGCTGGTTGAGAAGGATGTGATCAGCAAGCAGCAGTTCGACGCAGCCGTCGCCGCCGCAGATGCCGCCAAAGCGCAATTAGCCAACGCGCGCGCCAGCGAACAAGCTGCCGCCGACGCCGTTCGCGTGGCTCATGATCGCGAAACGCAGGCCCAGGCGATGCAGAAGTACGCGCAGACTGCTCCACAGCAGGTGGCTGCCCAGGAAGCCAAGGCCAAGCAGGCCGAAGCCCAGGTCCAGCAAGCCCAGGCGCAGCTCGATCAGGCCAGGCTCAACCTGAGCTATACCAGGATCATTGCTCCCGAGGACGGCATCATCACCCGCAAGAGCGTGGAGATCGATCAGAACGTCGCTGCCGGGCAGAATCTGCTCACTCTCGTCTCGCTCCAGGATCTGTGGATCACGGCCAACTTCAAAGAGACGCAACTGCGCCACATGAAAGCCGGCCAGTCCGTCGAGATTCATGTGGACGCGACCGGCAAAGACTACGACGGCCGCGTAACGCAGATCGGCGGCGCCACCGGGATCGGTGCTGTCGCTCTTCCCGCCGGAAAACGCCACCGGAAATTACGTCAAAGTCGTCCAGCGCGTCCCCGTGCGCATCGACTTCACCGACCTGGCAAAGGAAGATCCGCACCACGAGCTTCAGGCCGGGATTGTCCGTCGAGCCCAAGGTGCGCGTGAAGTGACAGCCCATCGATTTCCGTGAAATCGATGCGCTGTCATCCTGGGCGGGCTCGCCGTGGCGAGCGAGTCGAAATCCTGCCCTGAGCGGAGATCGCGAAGCGATCGATGTCGAATGGGGATCCGCGATTGCCGGGTGCCCCACGTCCCGCCCGCCGCGGCAGATGCTCGCAGGGGCAGCTTGGTTTCTGCTAACTCACCCCTGTTCTCAATCCAAAACTGCTCTAGGTGCAGCTAGCCTCGCCCTCGCCCGGCACGATCGGGCCGCAACGGACCCAGGGGCCTGGTGTATATAATCAGAGTCGCTCAAAAAACCCTCAGGAGAAACTCGATGTCGAAAGAACGAGACAGTTTTGTTGCCGCCAAGTTGGCGAAAATGACCTTGGCGGAGAAATGCGGCCAGGTCCTCACCTTCACCTGGCGCGGGGCTTACCTGACGCCCTCGGGGATCGAACAGATCACCAAGCTGCACGCCGGCGGCCTTTGTCTGGAACCGTATGCACTGGAGACATGCAAGAACAAATATTGGGGACGTTCCCAGGTCGATCCCAACTTTAAAAAACCCAAGGACTGGTTCGACATCGCGCATACCTACTTCGACGATCGCAGCTTCGGCGTCAGCGTCACTCCGGAAGAGCTCACCGTCAAGCTCAACAAATTGCAGGAAATCGCTATGAAACGGCCGTCGGGAATCCCCCTGCACATCACCATCGACATGGAAGGCGATTTCAAAAACGATTACACCGCCGGTCATGTCGTGCAGTTCCCGCCGCCCATGGCCATGACCGCCATCGGCGACCTCGATCTGGCCTATAAGGTGGCCAATACGCTCGGCAAACAGATGGCCCTCATCGGTGTCACCCAGTTTTATCATCCGGTCTGCGACGTCAATATCAATCCGCTGAACCCCGAAATCGGCGTGCGTTCCTTCGGCGACGATCCCAAGGTTTGCGCGAAGTTTGTTGCAGCCACGGTGCGCGGCTATCAGGACGCTGGCATTGTCGCCACGGTCAAGCACTTCGCCGGGCGCGGTGATTCGTCCACCGACGCGCACGACGTGCTCGACACCTGCCGCGGCGACCTCAAGCGCATGCGCGAGGTCGAGCTGGTTCCCTTCCAGGCGGGCGTTGATGCCGGCGCTAAGGCCCTGATGACGGCGCATACCATCTTCCCCGCCTTCGACAAAGAATTTCCCGCCACCATGTCCTCCAAAATCCTCGCCGATCTTCTACGGAAACAAATGGGATTCAAGGGAGTCGTGGTTTCTGACGCCATCGGCATGGCCGCCGTCCTCAGAAAGTGGCCGCTGCCGCTGGCGTGCGCCATGGCCATCAAGGCCGGCGTTGACACCATCCTGCTCAAGGCTGACGACGAATCCCGCTCCCAGTGCTTCTTCGGCATCAAGGGCGCCGTGGAGCGCGGCGAGCTTCCCATCGAGCGGCTCGACGACGCGGTCCGGCGCTTGCTGTCGATGAAGTACGACCAGGGCCTGTTCGAGAAAGCAGGCAAGATGGATCCGGCGAAAACCGCCGCCAACGTTCGGAGCAAGGAAGTCCAGGACTTCTCCCGCGAAGTGGCGCACAAAGCCCTGCTCGTGGTGCGCGACCCCAAGAAGCTGTTGCCGGTGAGCAAGGACAAGAAGGTCCTGGTCGTCGAACAGGTCATTCCCTACTCCTTCCTGGGCAAGGATCTTTACAGCCACCCGCACATGTTCTCTGAGCAGATGGCCAAGCATTCCATCAACCTCATCCTCGATGACACGGCCTTCTTCGCCGCTGATGAGGAAGTGGAGGAGGCGCTGAGCCTGGCCAAGCAAGCGGACCTGGTGGTCATGACCAACTACTACGCGCGCATTGAAAAGCGCGGCAACAACAAGCACTTGGTGAAGGCCTTGAAAGACGCCGGGCATACGGTCATCGTCGTCACCAACTTCCCCTACCGGAAAGGCGTCACCAAGGAAGCTGATGCCGTGATCTGCAATTTCTCGGGCTCGCCCGATTCCATCCGCATCGCCGCGGATCTTGTCTACGGTGCGGTCAAGCCTTATCCATCGACCAAGATGCCGATCGACCTGAGTGCCGAGAAGAATCTCCCCGACGAGGCGCCTGTGGTTCTTCCCAAGAAGCCAGCAAAGAAAACGGCGAAAGACTCCAATCCATGGGGAGGAAAGTGCTAGAACTGGTCGCATAAATGCGTTTTGAAAGGGCACGGCTTTAGCCGTGCCGCAGGACAAGCAATAGAATTGCGGGCTTTAGCCCCTGAGGGATGTTTCTCGGTTACCTTGATGGGATCTATGCAACCAGTGCTAGGGCAACGCACTCTTCACTCGCCGAGTGAAATTCGGCATTCCGGGCGTCGGCGGCGAGCTTGAGATTCCGGGCCGGCGCTCGCAACAGCAATAGGACGCGAGAGCATTTCAAGTCCTGCGCCTGCGGGCGAAACACAAACTAGGTCCCGCCCCTGCGGGCGAGACACAAACAACGAATGAGGGAAAGGTTGATGCCGAAATCCACTGCGTTCGACGTGCGCGATGTTTATACCATCCCCGGACCCAAGGTCACCGCCATCTATGAACACAACAAAATGGCGGTCCACTTCCAGGGCATGTCCAAGACCCTGCAATTTCCTCAAACGGTGGCCCTCGAAGGAGCGCCCACGTGCTCCATCGGCATTTCTCCCTACGGGCTGTACAACCGCCTCAACGACGCGGGCCGGCTCATCATGCTCAACCAACCGGCGGTCCAGTTCGCCTCCGCGCCCTTCATCCGCATCGGCGATAAGTGCACACTGTTGACCCAGAAGCAGCCGGGAGTTCCCGAACAGCCCGACGACATCCCGGCGGTCAAGAACTACTACTATCCGCCCGTCCCCGAAAAAGACGTTGCCCTCACCATCGCCACACCGTCTCTGGAAATCGCCTACACGCTCAAGAAGGTGAAAGTAACCCGCAGGCTGATTTCCCCCCTCCTGTCCGGGGGAAACCAGGTGTTGATGCCCTTCGGGGTCGAAGAGTTCGAGGTGGAAAACGCCTCCAAAGAGGCTCAGGAAATCACGCTCGTGGTGCCCCGGCCGTCTCTCGTCAACCTCCAGGAGAAGGAGCTCAAGCCAACCGACCAGGACAGCGTCTACGTCTGCTCCGCCGCAATCCGTGGCCAGAAGCATGAGGAGTTCCAATCCGCGGGCGTCCGGGGCGTGGTCATGGGCAGCGTGGAAAGCCCCAACCGCATGGCGCTCGCTGTTCCCGGCGTGCCCGGCGTTGCGGTGGACATCCAGCCTTACTTCTGCCTGAACCGGTACACCGGCGATCTGCTGTTAAACGCCAACGGGAGCTTCTACGAAAAACGGCAGCCCGTCCTGCGCAGCGACTACGGAGCGGCCATCGGCCTCACCTTCACCCTGGAACCGAAAGCCTCCATCAAAATCCCCGTGGCCGTGGTGCTGGATTTCCCGGAGCAGGTTTACATCGACGGCAAGAAATTCCCGCGCAAATACCTCAAGAGCTTCACCGACGCCGCGTCACGTACGGTCGACCTGGCCAAGCTCGCATTGGACAGCTATCCGCAATGGTGGGACCGCACCGTAACCATTCAAAAACGAATTTTTGAACGGATCCAGTCCAGCCCCTCTTACAAAGGTGACCGCGCCGGCGCCTTGCGCCTCACCCGCCTGATCCTCAACGAACTCCATTTCCCTCTCTCCAACGCTATCGTCTGGATCGAGGACGAGAAGGGAAATGAGCGCGCCCGGTTCCTGGAGTGTTTTGATTACGCCTATATCGACCCGTCCGACGTGGACTGGTATTCGATGGTGCTTTTGATGCTCTTCCCGCGCGTGGAAAAAGATCTGTGCCAGGGCTTCATCGATTCCATTCTGGCCGAGGATCCCAGCCTGCGCTTTTACCACCATCACGCTTCGAACGTCGAAGCGCGGATGCATTTTGAGGAGCACCCGGAAGCATACGAAGGCATGTCGATGACGCAAATCCGCGATGCCTTCAAGACCAAGGGCAGCGTGGCGCACGACCTCGGCGCCATGCCCAAGGGCCATCCCCTGCGCAACGTCAGCGATTACGCCTGGTACAACAACAATTACTGGGTTGACCTGTTCCCCAAGCTCATGATGCGCGTGCTGCGCAACGTCAAGTTCACCGGCGACATCGATTTCCTCAAGAAGAATTGGAAAACGCTCAAATTCGGCCTCGATTCGGCTGCTCAAACTCGATTTCGACGGCGACGGCATCCCCGAAGGTTATCCCGACGAGGTGAAAAACACCTTTGACAACCTGGTCCTCTTCGGCGCCGATGCTTACGACGCGACGCAGTTCCTCGGCGGCTGCCAGGCCATGATCAAAATGGCGCGCATGCTCAACGACAAAGCCGGCGAGGCGCACATCCAAAAGGTCTTCGATAAGGGCTGGAAAAGCCTCGAGGAATTGTGGCGCGATGGCAAGAACAAGAAGGGCGAGAAACTCCAGTACTACATTACCTGTTTCGATCCCAAGACCGGAAACAAGAACACCGATGTCTGGACCAACCAGCTCGATGCCCTGTGGTACATGATCTCCATTGGTGAAGAGCCCTCCATCCCCGAGGACCGCGCCAAAAAAATCCTCAGGACGATCTTCCGCAACAACCGCTCCTTCATGGGCTGGGCCATGTGCAAGACCGAGAACGGCAAACCAGTCGCGTCCGATCAGGGGAAAGACGTCTACACCACGTCCAATTACGTCTTCGCCGAGCTGCTGGATTATTACGGCATGTCGAGAGAGAGCAAGGAAGTTTACAAGTACATGGACCGCGTCGTCTTCGATTACGCCAATTCCATGATTACTCCCGACAATCTCCGCGCCGAGCTGGAAAAGGAAATGGGGGAGACGGCCCCCGGCCCGCACTACATCGTCGCCGCCTATCCTCGGCCCGGAGCGGTCTGGACGCATCTGGTCATGAACTACATCAAGGACCTGCAGGCGGCGAAGAAATCCAAAACCATCGAGTCCGAGGACTTGATTCCGTTCTTCCCCGCGCTGCTCAAGGGGCCGGGCAGCGGAAAATGAAACCCGATCCCGGATCGACAGCAATGGACGCTGAGATCAGTTCGTCGTCGAAGCCCGGTTTTGAAAGGGCACGGCTAAACAGGCTGCGGAAAAACTCCGCTGGTGAAGCAAGAAGTGTCAGGGCACGACTTCAGTCGTGCCGAAAGTCCATCGCAAAATCGCGGGGCTTGAGCCCCTGAGGGATGGTTTTTATCGAATCTGCACCTTGCCACAGGAAACTCTAACCCGCATTTCCCACGCGGCGCAAAAACTCGTACCGCCGGTCTCCAGACCGGCTGTCGCGGGGGTCTCCAGACCCCCGCAAGGCAAATAACGGCGAATAATCCGCCATTTTCCCCACCGTCGAAACGGCTGTGAGAAATGCGGGCTAACCCTCAACCAAGGAATCAATCGACATGCCCAAGCAGTACGACATCACGTTCATCGGCCACATGTGCTACGACGAGATCATCCTTTTCGGCGGCAAGCCCCACATCGCCCCCGGAAGCGCCGTCTTGTGCGGCGCCATGGTCGCCGCCCGCATCGGAAAGAAAGTTGCCGCGGTGGTCAAGATGGCGAAAAAGGACGAACACATCCTCGAACCCATGAAAGATGCCGGCGTCGACACCTACCTCATCCCCAGCGCCGAGACCACCTATTCCCGCGTCCTGCACGAGTCCGAAAATGTCGACGAGCGCAAACTCACCCTCGTCAAATCCGCCGGCCTCATTTCCATCGACGACGTTCCCCAGTTGCCCTCCACCTGCATTCACCTGGCCGGAATCTCCGACACCGAATTCGACATGCCGCTGATGCAGGGCTTGAAATCCCGCGACTCCAGCCTCTCCGCCGACATGCAGAATTTCGTCCGCCACGTCACCCCCGTCACACATGACATCGAGTTCAGCGACGTCGCCAACAAGAAAGAAATTGCCGCCATGATGTCCAAGCTCAAGCTCGACGTCGTTGAAGCCCGCATTCTCACCGGCACTGAAGATCTCGAGAAAGCCGCCATCATCGTCGAGTCGTGGGGTTGCCCCGAGACGCTCATCACCCATGCCCAGGGCGTCCTCGCCCGCGTCAAAGGAGTCACCTACTACGAGAAGTTTTCCAACAGCAACATGTCAGGCCGCACCGGCCGCGGCGACACCACCTTCGCCGCCTATCTGTCCTGGCGTTTGGATCACGATGTCCGTGAGTCCCTCAAGTTCGCTGCCGCGCTGGTTTCCATCAAAATGGAAACCCCCGGCCCCTTCAAGGGAACGCTTGCGGACGTCGAGAAGCGATTGAAGGAAAAGCATTCTTCCTAGGCACGCCCGCACCGCAGCCAAAGCGTGCCGCAACCCCCTTCAGTCCACTGGTAATCTTTGAGGACCCTATGTCGCGCTTGAATCCCTACGTCGTTTTGCTCACCCTCATCGCCACCCTCGGCGGATTGCTTTTCGGCTACGACACGGCCGTCATCAACGGCGCCGTCGACAGTCTCAAGGCCTACTTCATTAATCCGCGCTTCGCCGATCTCGCCAACCCCGCCCAGGCCAACGCCGCCAATTCGTTGCTTGGCTTTGTCGTTTCCAGCGCCCTCATCGGTTGCATCGCCGGTGGCCTCGTTGGCGGCTGGGTCTCGACCCACGTCGGCCGCAAGCGCGGATTGATCATCGCCGCTCTGCTTTTCCTCATCTCCGCCCTGGGCGCCGCCGCGCCGGAATTTCCTTTTGCCCCCATCGGCCACGGCGGCCCCGCATTCATGGCCAACTTCGTTGTCTACCGCATCCTCGGCGGCATCGGCGTGGGACTGGCTTCCATGTTGTCGCCCATGTATATCGCCGAAATCGCGCCCCCCAAAGTCCGCGGCAATCTCGTCGCTTGGAACCAATTCGCCATCATCTTCGGCATGCTGGTCATTTACTTCGTCAACTTCGGCATCTCCAAAACCGGCAGCGGCGATGCCTGGCTCAATTCCATCGGCTGGCGCTACATGTTTCTTTCCGGCGCCATTCCCGCCATCCTTTTTCTGCTCCTCCTCTTCGTTGTGCCTGAAACCCCGCGTTACCTCATGCTCAGGGAAAATGAGGCCGCCGCGCGCGCCGTGCTGGCCAAGCTGGTCACGCCCGAGGAAGGCGAAAACGAAATCTCCGAAATCCGCGCCTCGCTCAGCCGGCATCACTCCGGCAAATTGTTTTCCTTCGGCGTGCTTCTGGTTTTCATCGGCGTCATGCTGTCCGTCTTCCAGCAATTCGTCGGCATCAACGTCGTGCTCTACTATGCCACCGACATCTTCAAAGGCATGGGCCTCACCACCAATGCCTCGCTCTTCCAAACCATCATCGTCGGCGCGGTCAACCTCGCCTTCACCGTCGTCGCCATTCTCACCGTCGATCACTTCGGCCGCCGCCCGCTGCAGATCATCGGCGCCCTCGTCATGGCCGTCAGCATGATCTCTCTGGGCACCGACTTCTGGCTCGGCGGCAAGGGCATGGTCGCGCTGGTGTCGATGCTGGTTTATACCGCCGGTTTTGCCGTTTCCTGGGGACCGGTCACCTGGGTGCTTCTCAGCGAGATCTTCCCCAACCAGATTCGCGGCAAGGCCATGGCCGTCGCCGTCGCGGCGCAGTGGATCGCCAATTATCTCGTCAGTTGGACCTTCCCCATTCTCGATAAGAATCCCTGGCTGGTCGACCATTTCAAGCATGGATTCGCCTATTGGATTTATGGTGTCATGGGCATTCTCGCCGCCGTGTTTATGGGCACAGTCGTGCCCGAAACCAAAGGCCGCTCGCTCGAGCAGATGCAGGCACTGTGGCAGCCTGCCGGCCAAAAATCACCGTAGAGCTGGCTGCATAAATGCGCTTTGAAGGGGCACGGCTTGAAAGCCCGCCCTGAGCGCAGTCGAAGGGTGCCAACATCGCCCTCCATCACCTCGTTCCGGCCCCGATCCCAGATCTCTGACCACTGACCACTGACCACTGACAACTGTCAGTTCGGGGTTCCAACCCCCGCACAAACCCACCCAACGAATTTGAAAAACAAAGTACGCGGCGAAGCCGCGCTCAAACCCAGCCCTACAACCCGATCAACAGCCCCGCAAACTCCCCGCCAACATCACCCAGAGTCGCTCCCCACAAGCCGACAAATAAGGAGCGATGCGGCCGGGGGGGCCTCCAACCTCGCGAACAGCTCGACAAGCCTTGACCAGTCCTCCCCATGGGGCTGATTTTCCGACCAGTTAGGGCTAAAATGGTTCGCTAAAGCGGAAATCCATGGAGAGCCTTCGAGACTGGACTGAATGTGCCCTGTGGAGAGTCCTGGAATCGCAAACGGACTGCCACGCCGAAGAATGTCGCACGACATTGCGCCGGGTTATGCCCAAAATCCAGACCGTTCTCTCGTCCGGGGGCACCTCCCCCAAGGACTTCACCCTCCATGACGCGGGCCACTCATTCCGCGTCGCCCAGCGCATGGAACGCGTCGCATCGGACGCAATGGGGGCACTCAGCCCCTTCGAACTATCCCTCCTCCTCCTCTCGGCCTACCTGCACGACATCGGGATGACACCAGAAGTGAAAAAGGTCGACGCCCATTTTAACCACCTACTAACCGCCAAGGAGCACCTCCTGACGGACAACGAGATAGATGATCTCCAGATGTGGCTCGATGACAACGGCTACCAAGTCGTCCCGCCAATCTCGGACGCAATGCCCTTGGCTGATCGATTGAGCCTCGCGCGCGAGATCTCAACATACTATTGCCGGGACCGCCACAATGACTGGGGTGCAGAATGGATCCGGGCTAATCTATCAAACGAAGCCCTAAGCAACTACAGCGGGTGGATCGAGGATCTCATCTCACTTTGCCAGAGCCACCATTTTGGCCTTGGAAGGCTCATGCAGTCGTCCTTCAGAGCTCGCAGAGTAGCTGAACCGCCAGCGGTGGTCAACCTCCGGTTTCTCGCGCTTGTCCTGCGGCTTGCGGACATCCTCGAGTTCGACCCCGAGCGAACCCCGGAGATACTTCTTCGGCACAGGGACATCTCCCCCGAGAGCCAGATCTATTGGTGGAAAGACAAAGAAATCGTTTTGACAATGGCCGACGGAAAGATCGTAATCACCGCACGACCATCCACCGCAAGATTGCACAAGGCAATCGAAGAAACCGCAAGCGCGATCGATGCAGAAATGACACTTTGCAGAAAAGCTGCCGATGACTCCCCACTCGGCGCGATACCCGGAGAGCAACCGCTTTGTTATCCGTGGGCGCTTCCGTCGACCGTCCACCGCGATATCGAGCCCCGCGAGGGCACATACGAGTACATAGATGGGGCCTTCCGGCCAGATACAGAGAAGCTCCTATCGCTCCTATCCGGCACCTCGCTTTATCAAACGCCCCTCCACGCAGTCCGAGAACTCGTGCAAAACGCCTTTGACGCAGTTGCGGAGCGCATCGCGTACCTGAGGCTCGCCCAGGTCAATCCAGCGAGCGTCACCCTGGCTGAGCAACTCGCGGAACAGCATCGGGTGACGCTCTCGCTTGAGATCGACGGTTCCGACGCATATCTAGTCTGCACCGACAACGGCATCGGCATGACAAAAGCCGTAATCCAGGATCGCGTGCTCGTAGCCGGGTCCAGCCCGCGCCACGACGTCAGAGCGCTAGATCGCCGGTGCAGGGAGGCAGGCTTTGACTTGGGGCGATCCGGCCAATTCGGCATCGGGATCCTGAGCTACTTCATGATCGCGACGAATGTCGAGATGGAGACACTCCGTGCTCTGGAAGCCGGCGATTCCGATTTCACAAGGTGGCATTTCGAAACCGGAGGGATCGGAAGTTTTGGGGAACTGCGGAAACTCCACGGCGACCTTCCGGGCACCCGAGTCCGCCTGCGACTGAGACCGGACGTCTTTTCCAATCCGAAAGAGTGGTACGAAAACCTGCGCCGGTACCTCGAGAACACACTTGTTCGATGCCCGTGCGAATTCTATCTCAGCTCCCCCCTGCCCGCATGCGAACCGTTGGAATTCAAGCCGGGCTGGACCCCGCGCGATTATGCGGCCCTGGTCCTCCTAGGGCTCAGGCGAAGCAGTAGACCAGGCGGCCCAGAGGACGTGAGCATCCTCTCAAGCGTTGAAAGGGAAGAACGGCTCGCGGCCCAGCACGAAATCGACCAACTAGGGCGGGAAATCAGGTCCAGTCTCAGGTGGCGCACAGAAGAGGCCGCCCTCTCTGACAACTCAGCGCACTACGTTATTGGCCTCCCATACTTTCAATTGGGCGGGGACGCATCACTCGCATTCCTCCGAACCGACCGGGCCGACAAAGGACGAATAGCCGTGCACCAGTTTCTCAACGGCACACACTTCGCGCCCAAGAAATGGCTGGAACAGGCATGGAAAGGAATGGCGGCGCGAGGATCCCAGACCCTAACTCAAGGGCCACCGCTCCCGCAGGGCTCCTTCTTTCGAATCAACTGGACCTCGGACGCGGCGGGCGAAATTACGGCCGGCCGAGACGCGTTCCTGGTGAAAGCCAATAAAAGGCTTTTACGGGAATTCCAAGAGCATTGGGAAAAGATGCTTACGGACTTTCTTGAGGAGTCCAAGGATTCAAAATTCGCCTGGCTAAACGAGCGAATCGCGAACTTGGGTACCCTTCGGGCAAGAGATTGCCAATGGCTACGCAATAGCGGCGACCGCGTTGCCGCCAACAACCAAAGCGCGGAGCTGCACTGGGGAAAGGTCGACTTTCCCGCGATCAGCAGGTCTTCCTTCGGGTACCTACCTCAATTGAGTGCAAACACCAAGCTCATGCTCAACAAAAAGTCGGTCTTGTTCATCCCCTGGTCGAATCCGGCGCCCGCTCTCTCGGAATACTTGGGGGCGATTGGATGGAACCCTCGCCTCGCCCCGCCGGACCGCGTGGTCTACCTAAAGACCTGGTATTTTGGCATGGCTCCAATCTGGCTTCGGCGCCCTAAGGCCTCACCAGAGCCGTCATGGATCGTATCGAAGTTCCCGCCCCAGTGGCGCGAACTTTGCGGCGCAAAGTTTCATTTGTACGCCGGGTATGACCAACCCGTGGTCGTATGGAATCGCGACCACCCCCTGGTGAGGGAGGCGACCACCTCGGCAAGAAATTGGTGCGACCTGACGTTTCAGAAATCGATCGACCCTGTCCCGCATAGGGAGGAGATCCTCTCCGACCCACATAAAGCCGCTTACTGGCTTCTCCAATGCATTAGGGGAGACTCGGGCAAAGTCTGGCGCGGCCTGCCAGAACGTGACCCCAAGTTCCTCCCCTCGCTCTTCAGCGCACTCCCCTCATGGAAAGCCCTCTCTGGAAGCCGCCGTGTGCTTTTTTGGGCCGATACTCCGGGCCTCGGCGAGCTTCGCGTCGTCGACCCAACGACGTGGACGGAAGTCAAAAAACCAATAGAGCAGTACCTGCCGAATCCCGGCACCCAGTGGAGCATCACGGGAAGCAAGTGAAGTTAAAGCTGCCTCGACGCGCAAAACCGAGCCCGCCCCAAACCCCGCCAGCCCGCAGCAACAAAACCGGACAGCTGGAAGCTAAAAACTAGAGGCTGACCCTGCTGTCAACCCCCTCACCCGCCTCACTCCTCACTAACTCTTTGATTCCAAACCAATTATTTCCTCCCCAAACTTTGCAGATTATTTCCGCCGTTTCGTTACACTGGTTCTTAGTTGGATAGGGTTGTTCTCCTTCTGAGAGCCGGCGGGCGGTTCGGAGGGGCGCTGGCTGGGGATTCCGGCGCTCCTCGAGCCGCCCACCTCCTTTTTCGGGAGCCGCTCTTCCCAGCGGATTGCACTGCAAACAGTGCAGAATCCTAAAGAACGCGCCGAAAGGCCGCCAAAACGCCCATAACTCCTTTGCGGTCTAATCTCTGCAAGGAAGTGGCTTTAGAATCAGTCACTTATAGCGCAATATTTGCGCCAACCTGCTGAATCTAGGGAATTTATTTTCAGAGATGGGGGAGGGGGGGCGCCCCCCTCAAATATGACCTGGAAGTCATACGGCCGCCCCTCAACTCACCGGGGCAAACCTGAGAGGAGCTTCTTTCAATGTATAAGGAATGTCGGCACATCTTGCCGGACGGGGCCAAATGCAAGGCCTCCGCCCTCAAGGACATGCCCTACTGCTACTACCACGACCGGCTGCACCGCTCCGGCTCCAGGCAAAAGTCCTTACCGAAGGGTGGCATCGAGCTTCAACCGTTGGAAGACCGCAGCTCCATTCAGTTGGCCCTCTCCCGCGTCATCTGCGCCCTCGCCGACGGGCGCATCGACCCTTCCCGCGCCCGCCAACTTCTCTATGGGTTTCAGGTTGCGGCACAGTTCTCGCCTCGCTATCCCATCTCACTCGCCAGCGAACCCGTCGAATCCCTTACCCGCTCCAGCGACGGCCAGGAGCTCGCGCCCGACACAATCAAGTGCTTTGATGGCGACGAATGCGAAACCTGCCCCTACCGCGAAGACTGCCCGGACCCAGACGAAGAAGACGAGGACGGCGACGGCGAAGGCGAAGGCGAAGGCAAAGGCGACGACGACCAATCCAGCCCCACAGGCAACTGATAACTGCCGTCTATTAGCTGCTGGCCGTCTGTTGCCGGCTACATGTTACCCGTTATAAGGTACATGTTACCGGTTATAAGGTACTTGTTACTGGCTTGGAGTTACTCGTGACGAGTTATCGGCTGCTTGGTGCCGTCGGCCAGCGACTGGCCACAAGACTAAAGTTACTAACTGCTAGCCAATGGATTCCTGCCTCCGGCTACCGGATGGAAGCTGCAAGTTGCTGTATGAGAACAGTAAGTTACTAACTTCAAGCTATGAGCTGCCCGTCGTTGTTGCTCTTCTGATCTCTGATCCCTGATCTCTGTACTTACACGTACTCCTTAAACAGCTCCGCCGACGGCGCCGGAATCACGCCCTTGCCCACCAGCATGCCGTCGTCCGCGGCGGCTCTGCATCCGGCATTCACCGCGGCCTGCACGCTCGCGACGTCGCCCGCCATCAGCAGGAAGCCCTTGCCGCCCAGAGCCATGGCCAGGTGAACGCGCAAGAGCGTCACGTTCGCCGTCTTGATGGCCGCGTCGGCCACTTCGATGATGCTGGCCGCGGAAAATGTTTCGACCACGCCGATCGACTGCATCTGGCTCGGCTCGATCTCCACCGTCTGCGAGATCGCTTGCAACACCATGGGATGCACCCGCGCGATCTGCCGCCGCTCGATCAGCGACGCCCCGGCCGCCGTGGCGCCCCCGGCCAGCGCCGACTGCACGTTGGCCACATCCCCGGCGACGACGATGAGAAACTTGCCCGAGCAGATGCTCCGCGCCAGCAAGAGCTTCACCGAGCCCGCCTTCAGCATCAGATCCTCGACCAAGAATCCCGTGGCCACGCTCGATAGCTCAATCAGTCCAATCGAATTGATCTCTTCCGCCACCTTGGCTCCTTCCGGCTCGCGTCCCGCGCCGTTCGCTGGGCAACTGAAAACGCTCCACCCTCGAACTCACGCGTTCCTGCGTTCGACTCTTCCATCCCCTCCGCGTCAACCGTACAGCGCGCCGCGTCTTGCACTCCGCCAACACTGCCCGAATTCGCGTCTTACAGCGTCTTACACGCCTGAATCCGTGTCTTACGCCGTCTTACTATTCGCCTTCGGCGTCTGACGCGAGCTTCGCTCACTGTCGGACGCCGGAATCGACGCTCGCACCTACGTTCGCACCTACGTTCGCACCAAGGCTCGCATCGACGCTCGCATCTAGGCCTCGATGATCACCGCATCACTCGCCAGCGTCACGCGCCCATCGATGCTCGCGTGAATCCGCGCGCCCAGCTTGCCTTGCTCCGGCGCAGCAATCAGATCGCCGACGCGCACGCGATCCCCGCTCTTCACCACCGCAACCGCGGCCGCGCCCGCATGCTGCTTCAGCGGCAACGTCACCTTCTGCGGCGCAAACGTGTGTTCCTTCAGCGGACCTTGGTTGCGGTATTCGCCCAGTCCCAGCCTGGCGATCAGCTTCCGCATGGGCACGCGCCGGTATTCGCCCATGGGATGCGGCTCGATCGACTCCGGCGTTCCTTTCCACGTGAGCCCGCGCTCGCGCGCCACCGGCTTCGACTGCACGCACACTGTCTTCGGGTCGAGATCCTCAGGACACGCGAACATGGTGCACAGGTTGCACTCGCAGCAGTAGAGCGTTCCCGCCACCATCGCGTTCGCGCCCTCGGCGAACCCCAGCGACTGCATGGCGCGGTGCGGCTCGATGGGATGCCCGAGCAGATAGCGCGGGCAGAACTCCGTGCAGAAGCGGCACTGGTCGCAAGCCGAGCGTCCGATCTTCGCCACGTGCATCCACGGCGCGTTATGCCGCCGGATGAGCGCGTGCTCGACCGGCAGCACGATGATGCCGCCGAGCGTCTTGGTCACCGGAACGTCCAGGTCCGCAGCCGGCTTGGCCATCATCACGCCGCCCAGCAGCACGCCGAAGTTCGCCACCGTCGGTCCGCCGGCTGCCTCAATCGCCTCGCCGATCGTGATGCCCACGGGAACCCGCAGCGTGACCGGCTCGGCCACCGCGCCCGCCACGGTCAGAACCTTGTGCGTCACCGGCCGGTCGAGCCCGATGTTCATCAGCGTCTCGACGTTGGCGACAACGGTGTCCACATCTTTGGGAAGCCCGCCCGGCGGAATCACCCGCCCCGTGACCATGTGCACCAGGATGAACTCGTCGCCCGCGGGGTAAACGTCCGGCAGCGGGACGACGCGAATGCCGGCGGGCGCTGCGGCTTCGAGCGCGGCGATGATGTCGTGGTACTTCTCCTTGACCCCGATGACGCCTTCGCGCGCGCCCACCATTTGCATGGCCATCTGCATGCCGCGCAGGAAGGGCTCGGCGTGGTGGTGCAGCAGCTCCTTGTCCTTGTGCAGCAGGGGCTCGCACTCCGCCGCGTTGGCAATCAGCAGCGAAACCCGGGTGCGGAGCTTGGCCGCCGTGGGGAAACCACCCCCGCCGGCCCCAATAATGCCCAACTCGTCGATTCGATCGATTGATGATCGGCTGAGAGAGGGGTGCCCGCTGGATGGAGAGCCGCCGCGTTCTGACCCGGATATGCCTCTTTCTGGTGCCATATTTTAGTTTCCCACTCAGAATCAGCCAAAAATGACGATTGACTCTGGGTAAAACTATATAGTATTATTCAGAATCAATCAAGAACATTCAACAATGAAGGTCTTGATCCCAAATATCGGCAGCACGTCGTTCAAGTACCGTCTGCTTGAGATTCCGGAGGGTGCCGCGCAGGAAGGCCGCCGCCCGGCCGAATCCGTCCTCGCCCAAGGCCGAGTGGAGCGTATCGGCCAGTCCGGCGGTGAGTGCGCCGATTACGCCTCTGCCATCCGCAAGTGCGTCGCAGAAATCGTCGGCCCGGGCAGGCCCCTCGCCAGTCTTTCTGAGATCGGCGCGGTCGGCTTCAAGGCGGTGCACACTGGCCCTCTCAACGCGCCACAGCTCATCGACGACGCATTTCTGGCCGTCATGGAGGAGTTCTCCTTTCTTGCACCTGCGCACAATCCTCCATACATCGCCGCAATCAAGGCCTTCAGGCAGGAGCTGCCCGGCGTTCGGCTGGTTGCTGTCATGGAGCCTTTTCCGTACCGGTTTATGGACGAGGCATCGACGACATACGCCGTTCCCTACGCTTGGCGGACAGAATTCGGCATCCGCCGGTACGGATTTCATGGGGCCAGTCACCGCTCAGCGAGCGAACGGACCCAGGCCTTCCTCGGGCGCAACGATCTGCGCCACATTTCCTGTCATCTGGGCGGCAGCTCGAGTGTGGCCGCGTTTCGCAAGGGTGTGGCCATCGATGTGAGCATGGGCGCCTCGCCGCAGTCCGGCCTGCCGCAGAACAATCGCGTGGGCGACATCGACGTCTTCGCCGTGCTGCACATGATGAAGAAGCTCTCGCTCTCGCCCGACGAGATGGCGGCGCTGCTCGGCAGCCAATCGGGCCTGGCGGGGATTAGCGGCACAAGCGGCGACCTGCGTGATTTGGATGAGGCCGCGGCCAGGGGCGATAAGCGCGCCCGCCTCGCGCTCGACGTTTTTATCCGCGCCATCCGGCATTACGTGGGCGCTTTCCTTCTGGAATCAGGCGGAGTCGACGCGATCACTTTCTCCGGCGGCATTGGAGAGAACAGCCCGGAGATCCGCGCCGCAGTTCTCAAGGGTCTCGCGGCTTTCGGCGTCGAGCTCGACGAAGAAGCCAATCACTCCATCAAGGGCGAGGGCGAAATCTCAACCCTTCGCTCTGCAGTCAAGGTTCTGGTCATTCCCGCCAATGAAGAGTCCATCGTCGCGCGCGAAACCGTGGCCGTAGTCAGCCGTGCGCGCGCCGCGGCACAGACTTTGGTGGGGCAGGCAACGTAACTGGCGTCTCCCAGGCCCCTCCGCCGCAGCGGACGAGACCTGGGGCGCCCACGCAGGATCGATGATGGCAAGCGCAGCAAACCCGGTCTCCATTGACAGAGCCACAGTCGAGCGCATCGTTCGGCAGGTCGCGCTCGAATACCTGGGTCGCGACAAGAACGGCGCCGCGCCGGTGCTCAGCGTACAGACGTCCTCGCGCCACATGCACGTCTGCCGCGAGGATATGGACGTGCTCTTCGGTCCCGGCTCGGGGCTGACCTTCGATCGTCCGCTCTTCCAGGAAGGGAACTTCGCCGCCAAGGAGACGGTCACCATCGTCGGCCCACGCAGCCGCCTCATTTCCAACCTGCGCATTCTTGGGCCCATGCGCAAGCAGTCGCAGGTCGAGCTCGCATTCACTGACGCCATCATGCTCGGCTTTAACGATCTGCCCGTGCGGCTCTCAGGTGACATCAAGGGCACGCCCGGCGCTGTCATCATCGGGCCTGAAGGAGTCGTCGAGCTCAAGGAAGGCGTGATTCGCGCCGCCATCCACGCGCACATGAATCCCAGGGAGGCAGCTTACTTCGGCGTCAAGCAAGGTGACCTGATGAAGCTGCGCGTCGGCGGCCCATCCGGCGTCACCTTCAACAATGTTCACGTGCGGATCGATCCCACATCCCGCCTCAACGTCCACATGGACACCGATGAGGCGAACGCCTGCGGCCTGCACCTGACCAAAGACATCGAGCTTTTTAAGTAACGCAACAGGAATTGCAGTAACGCTACGCAACAAGAGAGGAAGCGATGAAACAAGCGCTTGGAATGATTGAGACCAAAGGCCTGGTCGCGCTGTTTGAGGCGACCGACGCCATGCTCAAATCAGCAAACGTATCCTTCGCCGGCTGGCAGACCGTAGGAGCAGGTCTGGTGACCGCCTTCGTTGAAGGGGACGTGGCGGCTGTGAAAGCCGCTACGGACGCGGGCGCGGAAGCGGCATCCCGGATCGGCGAGGTGGTGAGCGTGCAAGTCATCTCGCGGCCTCATGACGAGCTGCCATCTTTCGTTCAACAGAACAAAGCGGCGCCGGCCCGCAAATAGAGGAGACAAGATGAGTCAAGCAATCGGATTGATCGAAACCAGAGGCATGGTCGGTTTGGTCGAGGCGAGCGATGCGATGGTGAAAGCCGCCAGCGTGGAACTCGTTAAGACGGTGCAGATCGGCGGCGGCTACGTCACCACGATCGTGCGCGGCGATGTGGGCAGCGTGCGCGCCGCGGTAGACGCGGGCGCAGCCGCGGCAAAAGTAGTGGGAGAGCTGGTGTCATCGCATGTGATTCCCCGGCCCCACGATGCGCTTGTCGACAGCATGTTGAAGTAGCGAGGAACCTGGAGAACGCACATGGCGAATGAAGCAATTGGAATGATCGAAACCAAGGGTCTGGTAGCTCTGGTGCAGGCAACGGACGCGATGCTCAAAGCAGCCAGCGTCAAATTTGTGGGCTGGGCCAAGGTCGGCAGCGGCCTCTGCTCGGTGTATGTCACCGGCGACGTGGGCTCGGTCCGCGCCGCAGTGGACGCGGGCGCCAGCGCGGGCCGAGCAGCCGGCGAGGTCATGAGCGTACACGTAATCGCGCGCCCGCACGATACGCTCGGCACCATAGTGCCAAAGTAACCGCGCGCGGCGCGTGCATTTGAGCGCCGCGGCGCACGAGGTGAGCCGGCATGTTCATAGCGAAAGTCATCGGTAATGTTGTTTCCACGCAGAAGATCGTGAAGTTTTGCGGCATGAAGCTGCTCCTGATCCAGCCCTACATCAGCAGGGAAGGGAAGCTGCAGATCTCCGGCAGCTCCGTGGTAGCGGTGGATAGCGTGGGAGCTGGCGTGGGCGAGTGCGTGTTATTCACGCAAGGCAGCTCCGCGCGCCTTACACCCGCAACAAAGGATGCGCCCGTGGACGCGGTGATCGTCGGCATCGTCGACACCATCGAGGTCGGCGGCGCCGTGGTAGCCAAGCCGTAAAGAGGGAGTAGCCGGCCATGCAGACGCAACAGCAAGTCTCGCCACAGGTCATTGCGGAGATTGCCAAAGAAGTCGTCGCGCGGCTTCGCGTCCAGATTCAGCCTGCGCCGGCGGCGCAATCGCCGGCAACCCGGTCCCGGCGGCAGGTCTGCGCCGCAGAGGTGGGCGACCAGGTCCGCCGCTGCGCGTGACGGCGTCTTCGCCACTGTGGACGAGGCCGTCAACGCAGCCTACGAGGCGCAGAGGAAAGTCGGCGCAATGAGTCTCGCCGATCGCGGGCGCTTGGTGGATATCATCCGCCGCATCTGCAACGACCGCCGCGAAGAACTGGGCCGCATGGAACTCGAGGAGACCAAGGTAGGCCGGCTCGATCACAAGATTCTCAAGCTCACCAACATGCGCTTCGTTCTCGGCGTCGAGGCCATGCGCAGCGACGCGCACAGTGATCGCTCCGGCCTCTGCATCATCGAGCGCGCGCCCTGGGGCGTCATCGGCATGATGTTGCCCGTCACGCACTCCGTGCCCACCATGGCCTCCAACGCCATCAACATCATCGCAGCAGGCAATACCGCGGTCTTCGGGCCTCACCCCTCGGGCGCAAAGGTAGCACAGTATGCGCTGCAACTCTGGAATCGCGAATTCGAGCGCGAGCTTGGCGTCACCAATGTGGTCACCACCATTGCCGAGCCCAGCATTGAAGCCGCCGACCAAATCTTCAATCATCCCAAGGTCGCGTTGCTCTGCGTCACCGGCGGCTCCGCCGTTGTCAAAGCTGCCGCGCAATCCGGCAAGCGCGTCATCGCAGGCGGTCCCGGCAACCCACCCGTCGTTGTCGACGAGACTGCGGATCTGGATCGTGCTGCGCGGTGCATTATTGAGGGCGCTGCCTTCGACAACAATCTGCTCTGCATCGGCGAAAAAGAGGTCTTTGTTGTCACCTCGGTCGCCGACGCCTTTATCGCCGCCATGCGCCGTGCCGGAGCTTATCAGCTCGACGCCGCAGCCATCGATCGCCTCACCAAGGCTGCGTTTACCTTCGAAGGCGGCGGAGGCGGCTGTGCTCGCGCCCACGTGAAGAAGGATCTCGTGGGTAAGGACGTCGCCGTGCTTGCCGCTGCGGCTGGCGTGCAAGTTCCGCCAAATACCGATCTCCTCTTTGGTGAGACCGACGAAGATCATCCCTTCGTCGTCGAGGAGCAGATGATGCCTTTTGTTCCTGTCGTTCGCGTCAAGGACGCCGACGCGGCCATCGCTGCTGCCGTCAAGGCCGAGCACGGCTACCGGCACACCGCTATCATCCACACCAACAATGTGGAGACTGCGACGCGCATGGCGCGGGCCGTGAACACAACGCTTTTCATTCATAACGCGGCCTCGCCTGCGTCATTGGGCGTGGGCGGTCCGGGATACTTCAGTCACACGATTGCAACCCCTACCGGCGAGGGCATCACCACGCCGCTCACGTTCACCCGCGAGCGCCAGATGGTCGTCGGCGACGCTTTGCGGATTATCTAGCTATGTTTTTGGCGCGTATTGAAGGCACCGTCGTTGCAACTGCTAAGCATCCCACCCTGGATGGATGCCGGTTTCTCGTCGCGCGCCGTCTTGAAGCGGACGGTACCGCGGCCGAAGAGCCAAACGTGGTGGTGGATTGGTTGGGCGCGGCACGCGGAGCCACAGTGATGGTTTCCACCGACGGCGACATTGCGCGCGAAAAGCTGGGCAACAACACGCCCGCGCGCATGGTCGTGGTGGGCATCGTCGATGCGGTGCAGGAACCCGGCGGCGCCAAAAGGAGCAAGGCATGAGACTCGGCATCGTTCGCGGGCATCTCACGCTCACTCCGGCCGTTGAGTCCTTTCACTCCAGGACGCTCGCCATCCTGGAGCCGGTGACGATGGAGAACCTGCGCGCGAAGAACGGCCAGGGCGGGGGCAAGGCTCTTGTCGCCATCGATGAGCTGGGCGCGGCTACGGGCCAGATGGTCGCGTTTACTGAGGGCCGCGAGGCGTCGAATCCCTTTTGGCCTGATCCGGTGCCCGTCGACGCATATTTGGCGCTGATTGTCGACACAGTCGACGTTGCGCCGTAGAGAGTCTTGATGGGATCTGAGGTGCGGAAGTGAAGAACGGACAGAAGAGCATCGATCTTGGCGCCCGCAGGCTGATCGCGATGCGCGACGTGCAGGACGCTCTGGCGGCGGGCGCCACCGGCATACTCGCCGCCGCAAACTGCGTGGTCACGCCCTCGGCCCGCGACTTTCTGCAGCAGCACGGCATCGAGTTGGTGACGAGGCCAGCGGCGAGCAGCGCAAGGCAATCCGCGCCGCCGGATTCCTCTTCGGCGCGCCGCAGCAGCCTCCGAGCCAAAGTCCTGGTCAATCGCCGCCTTTTTTCTACGCCCCGAGGCCGAAGCCATCAAGAAAGAAATCTGCGCCGTGGGCCGCAAGCTGTGGATGCGCCAGTTTGTCGATGGCAATGGCGGCAACATCTCCTATCGCATCGGCCCCAACGAAGTTCTCTGCACGCCGACACTGGTCAGCAAATTCGACCTCACGCCCGAGGACATTTGCCTCGTCGATCTCGAAGGCAATCAGATCGCCGGATCGCAAGCCGCGCACCAGCGAGCTTCTGCTGCACCTTGAGATCTACAAATCCGTCCCCGAGGCGAAAGCCGTTCTCCACTGCCATCCGCCTCATGCCACGGCCTACGCCATCACCGGGCGTGTACCGCCTAATATGGTCATTCCGGAGTTCGAAGTCTTCGTCGGCAAGGTCGCCATCTCGCCCTACGAAACGCCGGGCACCAAGGCATTTGCGGAAACCGTTCTGCCCTATGTAAAGCAGCACAACACTGTGCTTCTTTCCAACCACGGCATCGTCTGCTGGGCCGACACGGTCACCCACGCCGAGTGGTACGCCGAGGTGCTCGAAACCTACTGCTGGACGTTGATGCTGGCCGCGCAGCTCGGCGTTCCCATCTCCCGCATCTCTGAGGAGCAAGCCTCCGATCTGCTGGCCATCAAGAAGAAACTCGGCCTGCCCGACATTCGCTTCGACACCTCGCGCATGAAGGAGTGCCAGCTCTCCGATCTCGAAGTGCCCGAGTTCGATCGCGCTCGAGCCAACCCCGTGCGACGGCCCCGCCGGCAACGGCAAAGTCTCCGGCGCGGATCTGGAAGCGCTGGTCAAATCGGTCACCGACGCGGTGATGGAAGCAATCGCCGCCGGCTAGAGGAATCCAATTCGAGGACGAACGGCGGCACGTCGTTCGAGTGCAAGCGCCGCTGGCGAGATGCAACGCTGACACACGATGAAGGCTGCTGAACGGCAACTGAGAATCCGCCAGATGCTCGAGTCCCGGGACTTCATCGACTCGGAGACTCTCTGCCGCGAGCTGGACGCCTCCGAATCCAGCGTGCGCCGCGATCTCGACATCCTGGAACAGGAAGGTCTCGCTCAAGCGCGTCTATGGCGGCGCGGTCTCCGTGCAGTCTCCGCCCAATCGCGCCTTCGACTACGCGGTCGAAAGCGTGCGCCTGAGCGACGAGAAAAGCCGCATCGGCAAGCTCACGGCCGGCCTCATTGAAGACGGCCAAACCGTCATCCTCGACGGCGGCTCAACCGTGGCCGCCGTGGCCCGCGAGCTGGCCTCCAAATCGCTGCACATCGTCACCAACTCGTCTGCCCATCGCCGAGGGCCTCGAATCGCTGCGCAACATCGAGTTGACGCTCACCGGCGGCTATCTCGATCCGCGCCTTCGCGTCATGCTCGGGCCCTTCTGCGAGCAGATGCTGAGCGCCATCCGCGCCGACGCCGTCATCATGGGCATCGGCGGCATCACCGAAGCCGGATTCAGCAACAACAACACGCTCGTCGTCGGCTCGGAGCAGAAGATGATCGAGGTTGCAAGCCGCGTCATCATCGTGGCCGACCACACCAAGTTCGGCCGCGGCGGCATGATTCCCGTGGCCCCGCTCAACGCCGCGCACATCGTCGTCTCCGACACGGAGCTTAGCTCCGAATACGTTGCGTTGCTCCGCGACAATGGCATTGAAGTCCTTCTGGCATAATCGGAACTGCCCCAACTGCCCGATGGAGCCTTGATGCAAATCGACGCACACGACGTTCTTCTCGTCACCGACGTGCAAAACGACTTTTGCCCCGGCGGAGCGCTTGCCGTTCCGCGCGGAGACGAGGTCATTGCGCCTATTCATCGCATCGCGCCGCAGTTCGAGCATGTCGTCCTCATTCAGGACTGGCATCCGGCCAACCATTCGTCCTTTGCCGCATCCTACCCCGGCAAGCAGCCGTTTGAGTCGATCGAGCTTGCCTATGGCACGCAGACGCTCTGGCCGGCGCATTGCGTTCAAGGCAGCTACGGCGCGGAATTCCACCCTTCGCTGCACCTTCCGCAAGCCGAACTCATCCTGCGCAAGGGCTTTCGGCCAGACGTTGACTCCTATTCGGCATTCTTTGAGAATGACCGCACAACGCCCACGGGTCTGGCCGGTTATCTGCGCGAGCGCAACTTTGCGCGCATTTTTCTGGTCGGTCTCGCCTATGACTACTGCGTGGGCTACTCCGCTCTCGACGCGCGCCGCCTCAGCCTGCCCGCATTCGTCCTGCGCGACGCCTGTCGCGCCATCGACTTGAACGGTTCCGTGGCCGCGATCGAAGCCCGGTTTTCCGAAACGGGAGTTACCCTCATCGAAGCGGCAGAGCTTTTCGCCTGAAGCCGCGCGCCGTAGAATCACTTCAGCCGAGCGAACTGCTCGTCATATCCACGCGCATGTCCCGCAACTTCTACATCCTCGCTGCCACGCTGGGATTTTTCGCCCTCATCTCCGGGGCAATGACACTGGTGCCATCCAGCTTTCAGCCCGGCCTGCCCGCTAATGGATCCCTTTGGCGCACGATGGCGCTGCTTCTCCTCCTTGCTGCTCTTGCTTCGGCCCTCGTTGGCGTCATGAGCAACCTCTTCGAGCAAGTGGACCGCCGCAGCGAAGAAGCCCGTCGCGCGGCGCGGCGCAAGCGCCGTGGTCCCCACGGATAACCGGGGCCCCCGGCAAGCTCACTTTGCTTGCACGGGTGGCGGAAAGGTCTTCATCCGTGGGGTGGAAAGCGCCGGGGCGAAAGGAACTAGAATAGGACGAGCGGTCACTCCCGCATAGGATCGAGCAAAAGCCAATGTATGAAGTCACTGTGGAGGCGGATTTTTCCTCCGGCCACTATCTGCGCAACTACAAAGGCAAGTGCGAGAACCCGCACGGCCATAACTACAAAGTCCGCGTCACGCTAGCCGGCACCGCGCTCGACGAGGCTGGTTTGCTCCTCGACTTCAAGCTGCTCAAGCACGTGCTGCGCCCGATCATCGACCGCCTCGACCACCAGATGCTCAATGACCTTGAGCCCTTCACTGCGCTCAACCCTTCGGCGGAAAACATCGCCAAGTACTTCTACGACCAGACCAATCAGCAGCTCGCCGGAATGACTGCGGGCCGAGTACGCGTGAAAGATTGCACGATTTGGGAAACCGACACCACCACGGCCACCTACTTGGAATAGCGTCTTCGAGCACTCTAGCCGGCGGCGTTCGGGCTTCGCGGCCACCGCCCGGATTCAGTTGCCGCAGGCTTGCTTCTGCGCACTTCCGGAATACCAGTCTTCACGAACAAGCGGGAGCCGGCTCTTGCCGCGGTCCGGCCGGCCGAGCAATACCTGATAGACCGCAAGATCTCCCCTGGAGAAGGCGGCGGCCGACCCCGCCATGTACAACAGCCAGATGCGGTACGTCGGCTCGTCCACGTACGCGCGCACCTTCTCGGCATTCTTCCGTAACCCGTCGACCCAGCGGCGCAAGGTCAGTTCGTAGTGATCGCGAAGATTTTCCACGTCGCGTACTTCCAGGCCCGCCGACTCTGCAGCTTGAATGGCCTGGGTCAACGTCACGAGCTTTCCATCGGGAAATACGTACCGGTCAATGAATGAATCCTTACGCACGGCGGAGCTAGGTGCGCGTGCAATGCCGTGATTGAGAAAGACGCCGCCGGGTTTCAGCAAACCATGCGCAATGCTGAAGTAATAAGGCAGGTTTTTCAGCCCTACGTGCTCGTACATGCCGATGCTTGCAATTTTGTCGAAGGATTCATGTAGATGCTCACACTGACGATAATCGCGCAGTTCAACCGCGCAGCTCTCGCTCAACCCAGCCTCTTCGATCCTGCGCTTCGCAACCGTGGCCTGCTCCTTACTGAGCGTGATACCCAGCGCGCGCGCACGGCACGAGCCGGCGGCATAAAGAACCAGGCCTCCCCATCCGCAGCCGATGTCGAGAAAACGCTCGCCGGGTTGCAGCCGCAGCTTCCGGCAGATCATGGCAAGCTTCTGCGTTTGCGCTAAATCGAGAGAATCGTTTGCGCTTCGAAAATACGCGCAGGAGTATACGAGCGATTCGCCCAGCCACGGCCGGAAAAATTCAACCGGCTGATTGTAGTGGTAGGAAATCGAGGAGCGGTCTCGTACCGTAGAGTGCCGCGAGCCGTGCTTGAGCCATCGCCCGGCGCCGGCAATGGTGCGCGCCAGTGTCTCCAGCAACTGTTGCTTCAGCCGCTGAGGGCGATTCAGAAGGTGTTCTGCGACCGGAAAAACCGCGAAGATATCTCCCTCGATCTCCAATTCCCGATTGATGAACGCCTCGCCCAGGGTGATCTCGTTCGGCTCTGCCGCCAGTGCCGCCAGCGCCTTCGGGGTTTCGATCGCAAGCGTGCAGGCCGGCCCGCCCCCCGGCATTGGCGTCCACTGCCATCCATCCCACATGCGGATGGCAAAAGCGGGGCCTTTATAATCCTGAAAGAGAGCCGAAAATACCTTGGCTCTTTGCGATTGCAGCAGACTGGATATCATCTCGCGACCTCGCTTCCACATTCGCGCGGGAACGGGTCAAGCATTTGCCGCGCAAAGTCCGCAGGGGAGTTGGACCGGAAAGATTCCGGACCGCAATCCGGAGAATTGCAGCCGTACCGAATCTATTGTATGTGCATTTACGGCCTTCAAGTCCGAGCAACCCTCGGGGACCAGGGCCGCCCGGGGGCAGTGCTTCGTCAACGGGGTGGAGGCAGCCAAGACCTTGGCGAGCGCATTCACCGCACGGGTTTTGCGAAATACCCCTCAATTCATCTGGTTCGACTTCGATTGCAGATACTTGTTGAAGGGAATCTCGAAGTAGAAGAGCTGTTTGCCGTCGGCATTGCGCAGATCGTGTAGGTAAAGCTTGGCGCCCGCCAGCGGATTGGTCAGCCCCGAGACGTCGTAGAACAGGAAGCCGGCGCGCGTGGTGTGCGGTTCGACCGCCAAGGCCGAATACTCGAAGGTATTAAAGTCGTCCTCAATCTCCTTGATGCTTCCCTTTGGCTTAACATGGATCGGCGGCAGCGGCGCGGGCAAGGGAACTCTCGACCCCTCCCGCTCTTTGCGCGTCATCATCCGCTCCACGTCCTCCGGCTCGGCCGCCCTGATCCGCTCGCCGTCCGCCGTCTCAAACAAAATCCGCGCGTCGCTCAGCGAGATCGGCCGGTCGCCCATGTTGGTCACGATCAGCCGCACCGGCATCACATCGTGGCTCAGATAATCGACGCGGAAAATTGACTCCTTTTCCCTGGTGTCGTACGGCTCGACCGCTATAGCCACGTGCTCATCGGGATGGATTTCGACGGCCGGGAACGACGTGGCCGGCTGCACCGGAGGCGGCGCATGATCGCTCGCCGTCGCCGGCAGAACAAGGCAAAACAAAACCAGCGGAACTCCCCGCAAGATTCTCATCGTCTGCGACTGTATCATTTTAGGGTCTGCCGTCTAACCTGGAGCGGATTCGAAACCCTAGGATTAGACCGTTAGAAAACAGATTCGGTTGCGGATGATCCTTTTTTTATACAACGTGGTCTTGATTGCGGCGCTGGTTGCCGGCGCGCCCTGGTGGCTCTGGCGCATGGCCACCACCCACAAGTACCGCGAAGGGCTACTCGAGCGCCTAGGCCGCGTTCCGCCACGTCTTGTCTCAAGCCCCACTTCGGCGGGAGTGCGCCCGCTCATCTGGCTCCATGCCGTCTCCGTCGGCGAAGTCTTGGCCGTCACACGCCTGGTCGGGGCTCTTGAAGGCGCGCTGCCCGACTACCTCATCGCCATCTCCACCACTACCCGCACCAGCCAGGCGCTGGCCCGTGAGCGCTTCGGAGCCAATCGCGTCTTCTACTGCCCCCTCGACCTGGTCTGGGCCGTCCCCGCCTACCTCAATGCCCTCCAGCCGAGCCTGCTCATCCTGGCCGAAACCGAGTTCTGGCCCAACCTGCTCAGCGCCTGCTTCCGTCGCAAAATCCCCATCGCCGTCGTCAACGCCCGCGTCTCCCATCGTTCATGGCCGCGCTACCAAAGGCTTCGCCGCTTGTGGCGTCCGCTACTCTCTCGCCTCAGCCGCGTGCTTGCGCAAAGCCAGACCGACGCTGATCGCCTGTTCGCGCTCGGCTGCCGCCCCGATCGCGTCTCTGTCGCAGGCAATCTCAAGTTCGACGTACGCGCCGTGCAGGAAGCCGAAGCCACACGCAAGTTGAAGTCGATGGCCGCAGGCCTGCGGCTCATCGTCGCTGGCAGCACGCTGGAAGGCGAGGAATCCGCGCTGCTTGAGGTGTGGCCCACCCTCCTCGCAGCCGATTCGCAACTCGTCCTCGTCCTTGCCCCGCGCCACCCCGAGCGCTTCAGCGCCGTCGCGGCCCTCCTCGAAAAATCCGGCCTCCCATGGTGCAGGCGCTCCGATTGGCCCTCAGAACCTTTGCCCGCGCAGCCCGCCCCATACTCGCTCCGCCCCGGGACGATCGTTCTTCTCGACACAATCGGCGAACTCGCCTCTGTCTACTCGCTCGCCTCCGTCGCCTTCGTCGGCGGCAGCCTCGTTCCGGCGGGCGGCCACAACCCGCTGGAACCGGCCCAGTTCGCAGTCCCCATCGTTATGGGCCCGCACTACGCCAACTTCGCCGCCATCACCGACAGCCTGCGCGGTCAGGACGCGCTGCGTATCGCCGCGAAAGATGAATTGGCCGCGGAGGCTCATCGAACTCCTTCGCGACCGCGCCGCCGCCGAAGCCATGGGCTCCCGCGCCAAGCAGGTCTTCGACCGCCAGGCCGGCGCCACGGATCGCTGCGTCGAGGCGATCCGCGAGTTGCTCGCGGGAAACTCCGGCCCGGAGCGCACGCCATGACGTTTACGCCCGCCGCGCGCCCGCTGCTCTGGCCTCTCGTGCCCGTCTACCGGCTCGGCCTCGCTCTGCGCGATCTGCAACTACGGTCGGGCCTCAAGCCCGTTCGACAACTCAAATGGCCCGTCGTCAGCATCGGCAATCTCTCCACCGGCGGTTCGGGAAAAACTCCTCTCACGATTGCGTTGGCCAAAGCTCTTTCTGCGCGCGGATTGCACGTCGATGTACTCTCACGCGGCTACGGCCGGCGCTCCGCGCTCCCACTCCCGGTCAACCCCGGTGGCACAGCAGAAGACTTTGGCGACGAGCCGCTTGTGATTGCGCGCGAGGCACAAGTTCCCGTCTATGTTGCGTCAGAGCGCTATGAAGCAGGCCTATTAGCGGAGCGCGATGCGGCGCAACAAGCAGGCGTGCATCTCCTGGATGATGGCTTTCAGCATCGCCAGCTCGCCCGCGACGTGGACATTCTGCTTCTCAGCCGTCGCGATCTGAGTGACCATCTGCTTCCTGTAGGAAATTTGCGCGAGCCACTGCGTGCGGCGGAGCGCGCGCAGGTGATCGCGATTCTTGCGGACGACACCGATGTGGAAGGTGAGATCAAGGCGCATGGTTGGAAAGCGCAGATTTGGCGCCTGCGCCGCGTCATGGAAATTCCGCCGCTCGACGTACCGATCGCCGCCTTTTGCGGCATCGCGCGGCCCGCGCAGTTCTTTCAGGGCCTGGAATCGGCAGGCGTGAAGCTCGCAGTGCGCGCCGCTTTTCCCGACCATCACCGCTACACGGCTCGCGATCTCGAACGGCTTACATCGCAAGCCCGAGGCACCGGCGCCACTGCGCTGCTGACGACAGAAAAAGACCGCATGCGGCTGGGCGGGCTCTCCACGCCGCAGCCGATCCAAACCGTCAAGCTCCGAATCGAAATCAACGATGAAGATGCGGCCGTGGATTGGCTGATGGATCGTATTGAAGGAATGCCCAGGGGCTGAAGCTCGCGTCAGTTTTTTGGTCGTCTTTCGGCACGGCTGAAGCCGTGCCCTGATACAAGGCCGCATGCTTACAGCCGCTCGTCCACCGGAATCCACGGCGAAGGATACGCCGGCCCGATGTACTCGGCGCGCGGGCGGATCAGCCGGTTGTCGTCCAGTTGCTCGATCACGTGCGCGGCCCACCCGGCAATGCGGCTCACCGCGAAGATCGGCGTATAGAGGTCGATATCGACGCCCAGCGTTGCGTAGGTCGAAGCCGAATAGAAGTCCACATTGGCGTTCAGCTTCTTGTCCTGATTGATGTACAGCTCGATGGCCCGCGACATCTCGTACCACTTGGGCTCGCCTGCATCCTTGCCCAGTTGCTCGCTCATTTTGCGCAGGTGCGTGGCCCGCGGATCCTCGGTCTTGTACACGCGATGCCCAAAACCGGAGATCTTCTGCTTCGCCGCCAGCATGTTTTTCACGTACTCCACTGGATCGGCACCCAGCTTGTCGATCGTCAGCAACAGCCGCATCACGCCTTCGTTCGCCCCGCCGTGCAGCGGACCCTTCAGGGCGCCAATGGCGCCGGTAATAGCGGAATGAATGTCGGAGAGTGTTGCGGCGATGACGCGGGCGGCGAAGGTGGAGGCGTTGAGTTCGTGGTCGGCGTGCAGAATGAGGGCGATATCCAAAGTTCGAGTGGCCGTCTCCGAAGGCTTTTCGCCGTTCAGCATCCAAAGGAAGTTTCCCGCGTGCGAGAGCGACCGGTCCGGCGGCACAATCTCCTTGCCCTTTCGCAGACGGTCGTAGATCGCCACAATCATGGCGATCTGCGCGGTCAGGTTATAGGCCTTGCGCACGTTCGCGTCGTGGGAGTTGTCCTTCTCGTCGGCGTCGTAAAAGCTCAGAGCCGAGACCGCCGTGCGCAGCACCTCCATGGGCGTGGCCGACGTGGGAAAGCTGCAGCAGCATGTCGATGACGCGCTGATCGAGCGACCGCGCCAGCGCCAGTTGCGACTGGAACTCGCGCAGAGCCAGCGCGTTCGGCAGGATCCCGTTCCACAGCAGGTACGTGGTTTCCTCGAAGGTCGAGTGCTCGGCCAGCTCGTGAATGTCGATGCCGCGGTAGGAGAGGATCCCCGCTTCTCCGTCGATCCAGCAAATGCCGGAGTTCGCGGCGACAACTCCTTCCAAGCCCTTTCCTGCGACATCTGTCGGCATAGCCTTTGCTTCTCCCCTTAATCCGATGGCAGTTTGGCCGTTGCGGTAGACTTCCGGACCCGGAAAAGAGGCCCGGCGCCAAAAAGTGCGGTAAAGACCTTTATAACTTAGCCATTCCGTGCTTGTCACGGAACGTGGACAAACCGCGGCGAAGGGTCCCCTCCCGAGCCGAGATACCGAGTAAAGCCTGCACAGCGGCCGTCCGTTCGATTTATCCTGTATATGGCGCAGGTGTGCGGATGAGCGCCCCCTGCGCTTTCTTCGCGGGCACTCCGGTCGGTAAGATTGTGAATCGTAGTGGGTTCCGGACCGATTGAGACATTTTTCACCCAGTGCGGCGTCTAACCGGACAGGATGTCGCCATTACGCCAGGCGCGGTTGGCTCCAAAGAACCTGCCTGTGCAGGAAAGGTAACGAATGAGCGAACTTGACGATGCCCCCCGAACTTACTCCGGCGCCCTGTTGGCTGCAATCGCCGTTGCTCTGCTGGCCGCCGTTGGAAGCCTTATCTGGTGCTTCGTGCTAGGCAGCCGGTTATCCACCGCTCAGACGGAGCTGGCCGACGCCAAGCAGCAGAACACGCAACTTGCCGCCAGTTTGCGCGAAACCGATGCTCGCTTGAAGGTCGCCACAGATGAACTCGGCAAATCCGTTGGCCTTACGCAAAAGGAACTCGACGAGCGCGCCCAGGCAATCATCCAGAAAGAGGAAGCCGACAGTCAGCGCCTTGAGAGCGCGGAGAAGCAGACCGCACAGCAAGTAAGCAATGTTTCCAGCCAGGTCACCACCGTGCAAAACGATGTCGGCGGGGTGAAAACCGATCTGAGCAAGACACAGGGCGACTTGGCCACCACCATCAGCGAGCTTCAGTCGGTGAAGGGAGACCTGAGCAATACCAACAGCATCATTGCCCGCAATCACGATGAGCTGGTTCTGCTCGAGCACAAGGGTGACCGCAACTACTATGAGTTCAGCCTCAACAAGGGCCAGAAGAAGCCAGTGGGCACAGTCAGCCTCGAATTGAAAAGGACTGACCCGAAGCGGAGCAAGTTCACCCTCGACATCTTTGCCGACGACAAGCTGTATGAGAAGAGAGACCGGAACGTGAACGAACCCTTGCAGTTTTACAGCGGCAAGGAACCGGCGCTCTACGAGATTGTGGTCAACAACATCAACTCGAGGAATCAGATTTCGGGCTATCTTTCCACGCCCAAGAACGCGCCCGTTCCGGCTACTGCTCAGTGATCGCCACTTGGGGCGCGAGCGTCAGACTGGGCTGGTACCTGAAGCTGAAGGTATAGTCCAGCTTTTTGCGCGCGTCCCATTCCTGTTTGGTCATCATGAAGGCTGAAACAAACGTTCCCTCGACCGTCTGCCCCGGGTCGATCGTCGTGTCCAGCGGCGAGATTGGCGTGTTGTGTGGCACGGGAATGTTGGGATAAGCGATAAAAATCCGGTCGTAGTCGGCCTTGTTGGCCGCATAGCTGGAGTGAATGCGATCGCCCAGCGTCACATTCGTCAGCACGTTCACAAGGTATAGTGGGTGATCGCTCTGGTTGTGCAGCCTTACCTGGGTAAAGACCATCACTTGGTCCACGACTTGCTTGGGCATGGGCGCCCCACTGGCGTCAAACCCTGATGTCTCGGTGTGCTGCGGATGCGCCCACACGGCAACGATCTCTCCCGTGGCGACGGGCGGCTTCTGCTCCGCGATCACGTAAATCGCAATGGCGATGCTCACCACGACGGTGGCGATGATGGTCGCCCACACCACGTGGCTGGAACCTTTGGTCAGCTCTTCGCCCAGCGCGGCATCGTCAACTTCTGTTGAATCCTGCTGCAGCAAGCTCATGGCGACCTCACCCTCGTTGCGCCTTATCTTATCTCCAATCGCGCCTCACAAGCCAAGGATTCCCTCGTCGCGCCGCAATTCCTTTGTGCTCAGCGAGGTGACTTTTGTGGGATGCCGCCGGACCTTGGGAAGGCTGATGATGATTTCTTCACGGCCTCGCCCGTAGCCCCGCCAGAAAGCCCTTCGCTGGCCTTGTGTTCAGCACATCCTCATCCGTGAGCCAGGCTCGCCGTAACTGCTTCACGCCATATCCCATCTTTCCCAGGTTGCGGCTGTCGTGCGAATCCGAGGACATCACAATCCGGCAGCCCAATTCTTTGGCTAGGCGCAAGTTGCGATTGTTCAGGTCCAGCCGCTCCGGCGCAGCATTATGCTCCATGGCCACGCCCAGTTCCGCGGCGCGCTTCAGCACCGCTCCCATATCCAACGCGAATGGCTCGCGGCGCAACAGCAGCCGCCCCGTGGGATGTCCGAGAATCCGCACGTACGGATTCTCAATTGCTCGCAGCACCCGATCCGTCATCTCCTCGCGGCTCTGCTCAAAGCGCGTGTGCACCGCGGCGATCACTACCTCCATCTGCGCCAGCACCTCATCGTCCAGGTCCAGCGCGCCGTCCGCCAGGATATCCACCTCGATCCCTGTGAATACGCGGATTTTTCCCTCCATCTCCCGATCCACCGCGCACACCTGCTTGATCTGTTCAAGCGCCCGCTTCTCGTCTAAGCCGTTCGTCATGGCCAAATTCTTGGAGTGGTCGGTGATCGCAATGTACCGGTAGCCGCAGTTGCGTGCCGCCTCGGCCATCTCGCGTATCGAGTTGTGCCCGTCACTGGCGGTCGTGTGCATGTGCACGTCGCCGCGAATGTCTTTCAGGTCCACAACGTGGGGCAGCTTGTGTTCGGCCGCCGCGTCGATCTCGCCCAGATTCTCGCGCATCTCCGGCGGCATCCAGTCCATTCCCAGCGCGGCATAAATTTCTTCCTCCGTGGCCGCCGCGATGGTTGCGCCGTCATCCAGCCGCGCCAGCGCCCACTCGCTCAGCGTGTAGCCCATCTTCAAGGCTCGCTGCCGCAGGGCCACGTTGTGCGCCTTCGATCCGGTAAAGTATTGCAGCGCAGCGCCATAGGAGGCTGTAGGCAGCAGCCGCACATCCACCTGCAGGCCCTGCTCGACGTTGAAGCTCACCTTGTTCTCGCCCTTGGCGGTCACGTCGTGGATACCGGGATATGCGGCCACGTATTCAACCGCGGCTTGCGTCTTCTCCGGCTCACATCCCCGGCCCGTCGCCAGCAGGTCCAGGTCCCCCACGGTCTCCCGTCCCCTGCGCAGCGAGCCTGCAGGAGTCACTCTCTCAATCCCTTTGAATTTAAGGAGATAGGCCACAATTCGCCCGGCTTCCTCGTCAGCCACGTCAATCCGGAACCGTCCCGCGCTCCGCCGGTAGTCTTCGATTCCCTTGCGCAGCTTCTCAATCTGCTTGTCGCCCATCCGCGGCAAGCCCTTCAGCCGCCCCGCCTCAATCGCCTCTGCGAGCTGGTCGATGCTCCCAATCTTTGCCGCGTCCCACACGAGCGCCACCGTCTTGGGCCCCATGCCCGGCAGCTTGAGCAGCTCCAGGACCCCGGCTCCGTACTTGGCCAACAACTCGTCTCGCTGCTCCAGCTTGCCCGTCGCGGCGATGACCTGCAGCTTGGCTGCCATCCCTTTGCCGATCCCGTCGATCTCCAGCAGCCGCGCGGTATCACTTGCAGCCTCCGTCAGGTCCACGGTGGTTTGTTCCGCAGCCTCAGCTGCGCGCCGGTAGCTGCGGATGCGGAAGCTATCGGCGCCGTCGATCTCCAGCAAATCGGCCGTCTCCGCCAGCAGGCGGGCCATAGTCTTGTTGTCCATTGGGATGGCCCTCCCTCCGCAGTATCGGACATCTGCGGTCATTCAGGCCAATTGGCTTATTCCAATCCGGAAAGCGCCTTGCGAACGGTCCCGGCGCAGCACAACCGCGGAAGCAAGACCTTGGAATGTGACGATTGAGTCTCTGACGGGCGCACCCCACCTTTACCGCCGGGCGGCGGTCTTGCGGGAACGCCCGGGGCCCTACTCGCGCCTAAGCGGCGCTGTGGGCGGCTGCACTATCCCGATTGCGGACTACGGCATCCGCCTGCGGGCCTTTCTGGCCTTCAACGATATCGAACTCGACCTCATCGCCTTCTTTGAGCGTTTTGTATCCATCCAGTTGGATTGCCGAGTAGTGGACGAATACATCCGGCCCGTCTTCGCGTCCGATGAATCCGTAGCCCTTAGCGTTGTTAAACCACTTGACCTTTCCCTTGTACTGAGCCACAGGTTCCTGCCTTCCTTTTTCCTCGTGCTTGTTCCCTTGTGTGGGTACGGTGAGCATTGAGGGGAATTTCCCACTGATAGTCGTTAAGACGCGAAAGACCCAGGAAAGGTTGATTCTTTTCTTGTTGTTCCACAAAGTGAAACCAGCAATCTCGCCCGCACGCGCCGGAAAAGCATGGGCGCCTGTGGAAAAACATTCGCGTCAGAGGACTATTTCTTTCCCCGGCGGGCTTTCTGCCGTTCGTATAAGAGCACGCTGGTCAGCGTCTTACCGTCCTGAATCCCGCCTTTATCGATCATTTTCAGAACTTCCTTGAGCTTTACCATCCGGAGCTCGATCTCTTCGTCTTCCTCCGGCCGCGCGTCGCCTGCCTGCAACCCCTCGGCAACGAAAACCTTCATCGATTCGCCCAGAAAACCGGGGCTGGCGTAGTACTCCACCAGTGGCCGCCATTTCTTCGCCTGGTATCCGGTCTCCTCGATCAGCTCGCGCTTTGCCCCAGCCAGCGGCTCCTCGCCGGGATCCAGCTTCCCCGCAGGCAGCTCCCACAGATACTGGTTGGCGGCGTGCCGGTACTGCCGCTCCATCACAATCCATGGATCCTTCTTGCTCTTCGACGTGTCCAGCGCCAGGATGACCACGCTCCCGTTGTGACGAATCACCTCGCGCTCATTCTGTCGTCCTCCCGGCTCGATCAGCTTGTCGCGCAGCACGCGGAATAGCGGTCCCTGGTACACCACCTCCGAGCTCAGCACGGTTGCCCTTTCCGCCATCGTGGCCGACTTCGCCGCCTTCTTCTCCGCCGTCTTCCCCATCTTCCTCTTGGGCATTTCCACCTCTTCGTATGCGAGCGCTTGTCGAGCTCAATTCATCCTGAGTATACGCAGAACAGCGATCTTTCCACTTCTGCTCTGCATCCCGCCGGCCTGCCATGGCATCCTTAACAGAGCATCAAATGCAAAATTCCGCGCCTGCGCTTTTACCCCAGACAAGCGAGCCACGAGTGAACGAACCCTTGAAAGCCGATTGTTATCCAGCCACCGTAATGCCGGGGCAGAGCCGTCTCTTCGTGGATTTCTGCGCCGGGGCGCTCGGCTCCTTTCTCCCCTCGGACGACCCAAAACCGGCGCGTCCACCCCTTCCCGCGCACTGGCCTGAGCTGCTCCGGCTCCTCACCGCGCAAAACCCAAGACCCCACACCACGCCCGCGCTTGCAGGCCTCGCCAAGGGCGCCGGAGCCGTCCTCACCGGCCAGCAGGTCGGTCTCTTCGGCGGCCCGCTCTTCTCACCCTTCAAAGCCGCAACCGCCATCGCCCGCGCCCGCATGGCCACTGCTGCAGGCCATCCTCACGCAGCCATCTTCTGGCTCGCCAGCGAGGACCACGACTTCGCCGAGATCCGTCAGGTCGCGTTTCCCGCTGGACGCGAGCTGGCCCAACTGGCCTACGACAAAGCGCCCGAATCGGCGCTACCCGCCGGCCGCATCGTCTTCGACGAATCCATCACGCCGCTGGTCGACCGCGCCTCTCGAGCTCCTCGGCCCCTCCGAGGCGACCGACGCATTGGCCGCAGCCTACAAGCCGGGCCGCACCTTCGCTCAGGCCTTCGCCGGCTTCTACTCCCGTGTTTTTGCCGCGCAAGGCCTCCTCATCGTCGACGCAGCCAACCGCGAGTCCCACCGCCTCGGAGCGCCTGTTTTGCGCGCGGCCCTCGAGCGCGCCGACGAGTTCCACGCCGCCCTCATCGAGCGCAGCCAGGCCCTCGAAACCGCCGGTTACCACACCCAGGTCGCCGTCGCTCCGCAATCCAGCCTCCTCTTTTTGATCGACTCCGGCACTGGCGCACGCGTCGCGCTCCGGCGCATCGCGCCCAGCGCCCACGAGCCCAACGGCCTGTGGCACGCCGATCAGCAGCCCTTTTCCACGGCCGATCTCCTCGGAATCCTCGACACTGAGCCCGAGCGTATCTCGCCTGCTGCGCTCCTCCGCCCCGTCTTTCAGGACTTTCTGTTCTCGACCTCGGCACAGGTCGCCGGCCCTGCCGAGATCGCCTACCTGGCACAGTCCGCCGTTCTCTTCGAGCGCATTCTCGGTCACCAGACGCCGCCTATCGCGCGCTTCTCGGCCACGCTCATCGAGCCGTCAGTCGCTGAACTGCTCCGCCGCCACGAGCTCACACTCGAGCAGGTCTTCACCGAAGAGAGCGCTTCCTCGCTCGCCCTGCGCCTCGCAGCACGCGCCATGCCTGTCGAGACGAAGCAAAAGCTCGCCGCCGCCGGCAACGCCCTCGACGCCGAGCTCGCCGTGCTCGTCGAGTGGTTGCAGTCGCAGGACAAGGGGCTGGGGCAGTCGGCGGAGACCGCGGCCGGCAAGATGCGCTACCAGATGAACCGCCTGCGCACCCTCGCCACCAACTTTCAGCTCCAGCGCGAAGCCACGCTCACGCGCCACGCCAACGCCCTCATCAACGCGCTCTATCCCGGCGGCGTGCTGCAGGAGCGCGTCCACGGCGCGGCGTACTATTTCGCTCGCTACGGATTGGAACTCGCCGAGACTTTGTGCGCGCAGGCTGCCAGCTCCTGCAACGGGCACTCTGCGCTCTGGTTGTGAAAGGACAGTGACGTCAAGGCTTGACGCCTTCCGCGGCTAATCGGCGAGGAGGTCCTTGAGCAGGCGTTCGATGGCGTGATCGAGGGCGCGGGCGCCGTGGTCGTGCATATAGCGGAAGGCCGCCTGCTGGACGGGATATGACACAACCCGAGCGGTCATGTAACCCCCTGCCGGTTTCCATGGCTTTTCCGGATGCGGGAAGAGGTCAGAGAGCAAAACTCCCTTCTGCACCTGCTCGTGGATGCCGGCAAAGTCGTCGGTGAGGTTGCCGAGATTCCAGAGAAGCCTGATCGCTTCCAAGGCGCGCGAACCGTTGGCGACTTTGCCGTCCGGCCCGAGGGCGAAGATGCCGGGAATCGTCCAAATTTGCTGTTCACCCTCGCTCCAACCGAGGCGAGCGCTGACATATTGCGCGTCGCGCAGGTAGTGGATCTCGGCTGCGTTGAGCATGGTTTCCTGGGGAGCACCGATTTTCTCGACGAAATCGTTCCAGACGTCGGCGATATGCTGCTCGGGGATGAGCGAGCCGGGATCGGCGGCGGACTCGTACTCGGCGCGGGCAATGCGTTCGCGGACGGAGCGTGTGGCCCATTTGGGCGGAAGCTCATCGGAGAATTCCGTGGCGACCAGGTCAACGAGCTTGCGCGCGTCGTCGAGCGACTGGATATTGCTGGCGAGGTCGTCAATGGCGATGGAGTGATCTCGCATTTGCCGGCGTAATTCTGCGGCGTGGCGCAGAACTTCGGGGCTCGGCGGCTGATATCGAAAATTGAGCTGCTGAGGGCTTTGATTCGGCTGCTGCGGGCTTTGCGGACTGGGTTCCTGCGCAGAGAGGAAGCAGATGGGCAAAAGCGCAGCCGCGAAACGCCAGAGTTTCCCATTCATGGCCGGGAGTCCTCCATTGCGGAGCAGGGCCCGGAAATGCAATGGAGCCATTGTAGCGCGATGAAGCAGAAGTGCGGCGGACCTCGCCGAAACTCTCTGCGCGCAAACCCCTAGTTCCTGCGCCGGCCACACTGCGCTCTGGTTGTAGGCGGCAGGGAACAGGGTTCAGGGGTCAGGGATTAGTTTCTGAGCTTCGCGTCACAACGATCGCCGATCCGCGCCCTTGCGTCCCTAAGTCCCTATGTCCCTGTAGATGGTCGTATAATCCTCGCGAAGCACGTCGAGGCTCCCATGAAGCAGCTTTTCGCCTTGCTCATCGCGGCGTCGCTGGCCATCCCCGCCGCCCAGGCACAAACAGCCTCCTGCACCACGCCCGGCGCCGACAACGCCTTCCTCGGCATCCAGACCGTCCGCCTCTGGCCGGGAAAGGCTCCTGAAGCCAAAGGCGCCACCTGCGACGACATCCCCGCGCTCACCATCTTCGAGCCGCGCCCGGGCAGCGAAACCGGCTCCGCCGTCATCATCTTTCCCGGCGGCGCCTACGTCCGCCTGGCCGGCGATCTCGAGGGCCGCGAGGTGGCCGACTGGTTCAGCGCCCGCGGCTTCCGCGCCTTCATCCTCAGCTACCGGCTCTCCTCGAACGGCTACTTCCTGCCCGTTCCGCTCCTCGACGCCCGCCGCGCCATCCAAACCGTTCGCGCCCGCGCCCTCGACTACCACATCAACCCCCATCGCATCGTGGTCATCGGCTTTTCCGCCGGCGGCCATCTCGCCGCGCTTGCCGGAACCCAGTTCGTTCCCGGCAGCCCCGACGCCGAAGATCCCATCGACCGCGCCTCCAGCCGCCCCGACTATCTGGTCCTCGGCTATCCCTGGCTGGACGCACTGACCCGCGACACCACGTTCTTGAGTTACTGCAAGATATTCAACCTGATGGACGAGTGCGAAGCGCTTCGCGCAGCCTACGCTCCTAACTTGTTCGTCACCAAAGACACGCCGCCCACGTTCATCTACCACACCTTTCCTGATAAGACCGCGTCAGTAGAGCCGAGCCTCGAGTTCTATCAGGCGCTGGTCAAAGCCGGCGTTCCCTCTGAATTGCACATCTTTGCCAACGGCGCCCACGGCAGCGGCCTGGGAAAAGGCGATCCCGCGCTCGACCAATGGCCCAACCTGCTCGAGAACTGGCTCCGCGCCCAGGGCCTGCTCACCGTGGACAAAGAGGCCGTCGGCGCCAAACCGTGAAACAACTCTCAGCTTTCAGCTATTGCTGAATGAACGAACGCAGCCCTGTTTGGTCGATGAAAGACGGTTTTCACCGCGCCAACGCTGTTAAGGCGCAGCACGTTGCTAGAAGTTGGAAGGGATGGACTGGAGACTGAGAGCTGAAAGCTGCTTAGAAACTAAGAAGCGGGCCTCCGGCATCGGGAGTGGAAGGTCTTCCCGAAACCGGCTGCCCGCTGGACCCTGGACCGGGTCTAGGTGGTAACTTAAGTCTAGGCTTGTTTTGGGCAATTGCAAGCCCTTTTTTGCATGAATTTCCCACTTCGTGACTGGTGTCACAAAATGCTGTTTCACCTGCCCTCTCCGCGTTGACTTGGCGGGCTGCCCCTGATACAAAAAAGTGTTCACTTGCCAAAATTCTTGTCCTGACAGGCGCAGCGGCCGGGTTCATCCATGCAAGACATCCTGCAACAACTCGGACAGCTTCTGGTTGAAGCAATCCCCACGGCGCTGCTCTTCATTGTGCTGGTCCTCGCCTATCAGTTTCTTATTCAGGGCCCGCTGACGGCGGTCCTCGCAAGGCGCCGCGCCCTCACTGAAGGCGCTATCGAAGACGCCCGCAAGGCGATTGCCCAGGCCGAGGCCAAAGCTGCCGAATATGCCGAGCGCCTCCGCCAGGCCCGCGCCGACGCCTATAAGCTTCGCGAGCAGCGCGTCAAACAGTGGGGCGCCGAGCGTGACACCGCCCTGGATGCCGCGCGCAAGGCTGCCGGTCAGAAAGTCCGCCAGGCCAAGGCCGAGCTGGAAGCCGAGGCCGCATACGCGCGCAAGGCGATTCATGCCGCCGCCGCCGATCTCGCCGGCCAGGCCGTCCGCGCCGTCCTGCCGCTCGCTGCCGGGGGCTCCCGTTGAAACACTCCTTCCCGAAGGCGCGCTTTTTCGTCTATCTCTTTCGCTCGTTCCTGGTCGCAATACTCGCCGCCACCCTGGTCACCGCGCCCTTCCGCGCCGCCGCGCAGGCGCCCACCCCCGCTCCCGGCTCGTCGCCCGCCGCCGTTACCGCGCCGTCCGCCAACTCTGCTGCGGCAAAAGCCCCCGCATCCGAAGAAGATCAGGAAAAGGCCTTTCTGCATGCGCCCATCGTGCAATCGGTCGCCCGCGTGCTGCACCTAAGCGTCGACACCACAATCGACATCCTGCTTGGCATCAACTTCGCCATCATCTTCCTGCTCATTGCGGTACCCCTGGGCCGGCTCATGCCGCGCATCGTTCGCAAGCGCTCCCAAACCCTGCGCCACAGCCTCCAGACCGCGCGCGAGGCCACCACTGACGCCCAGGCCCGCCTCAGCGCCGTCGAGGCCAAGCTGGCCGGGCTGGATGAGGAGATGCACAAACTCCGCGCCCAGATCGAGCAGGAGAGCCTCGAAGAAGAGAAGCGCATCAAATCTGCCCTGAGTGAGGAAAGCGCCCGCATCGTGACCGCAGCGGAGCAAGAGATTGGCGTAGCCGCCACACAGGCCCGGCGCGGCTTGCGCAACTTCGCCGCCGATCTCGCCATCGAGCAGGCGGCCAAGCAAATGGCGCTCACGCCGGAAACCGACCGCGCCCTCATCGCCGAGTTCATTGCCGGCGTTGCCCCTGACGGCAAGGGCAAGGAAGGAGCAAGCTAAATGCCCGCCTTCGTCGTCCGCTACGCCAGCGCCTTTGCCGATGTCGTCACGGCTGCAAAGCTCGATAGCGCCGCCATCGACCGGCAATTCAACGATTTTCTCGCCACCTGGGACGCGAGCCCCGAGCTGCGCGCGTTCTTCGTCAACCCGGCGATTCCCGCGGCGCAGAAGATCTCGATTCTCGACAAGCTGAACGCCAAGCTCGGCATGCAAAAGGAGCTACGCAACCTGCTCGCCGTGCTCATCCAAAACGATCGCATCGGCCACGTCGCCGAGGTGGCGGCAGCTTATCGCAGCATTCTGCAGGAACAGTTGGGAATCCGCCCTGCCGAAATCGTTACTGCGCGTGAGCTGAGCAGGGACGAACGCGATGCGTTGGTGGCTGAAGTGGCAAAACTTGCTGGCGCCAAAGTCGACGCCAGTTTCAAACTCGATAAGTCCATTCTCGGCGGCGCCGTGGTGCGCATCGGCTCCACGGTCTACGACGGCAGCGTCCGCGGCCGCCTTGACCGCCTGAAAGAAGCTCTCACCGCCGGTTGAAGCGGGAAGTTCGCAGTCTTACAACTGTGAACTAAGAACTGTGAAGTAAGAATTGCAAGGAACTTGCACAATGGCTCAAATCAAGGCAGACGAAATTACACAACTTCTTCGCGAGCAGATTGCGAACTACGACGCGAAGGTCCAGGTCGACGAGGTTGGGACCATCACCTCGCTCGGTGACGGCATCGCCCGCCTCCACGGCCTCGACAAGGTTATGGCCGGCGAATTGCTCAGCTTCCCGCACGACATCGCCGGCCTCGCGCTCTCGCTCGAAGAGGACCAGGTCGGCTGTGTCATCCTCGGCGACTATACCGAGCTCAAGGAGGGCGAAGAGGTCAAGCGCACCGGCAGGATTCTCTCCGTCCCTGTCGGCGACGCCATGATCGGCCGCGTCGTCAATGCCCTTGGGGCACCCATCGACGACAAGGGCCCCGTCGCCACTTCCGACTCGCTGCCCATCGAGCGCCTCGCTCCCGGCATCGTCGACCGCCAGCCCGTGCGCGAGCCTATGGCCACCGGTCTCAAGGCCATTGACGCCATGATCCCCATCGGCCGCGGCCAGCGCGAGCTCATCATCGGCGACCGCCAGACCGGCAAAACCGCTGTCCTGCTCGACACCATCATCAACAACGCGAAAAACGACCTCATCTGCATCTACTGCGCCATCGGCCAGAAGCGCTCCTCCATCGCCCAGGTGGTTCAAACGCTCAATGATCACGGCGCCATGGGCCACACCATCATCGTCGCCGCATCGGCCTCAGAGCCCGCGCCCTTGCTCTATCTCGCGCCCTACGCGGCTTGCGCTATGGGCGAGTACTTCCGCGACAACGGCAAGCACGCCCTGGTGATGTACGACGATCTTTCCAAGCATGCCCAGGCTTACCGCGAAATCTCGCTCCTGCTGCGCCGCCCGCCCGGCCGCGAAGCCTATCCCGGTGACGTCTTCTACCTCCACTCGCGCCTGCTCGAGCGCGCCTCCAAGCTGAGCGACAAACGCGGCGGCGGCTCGCTCACCGCGCTGCCCGTCATCGAAACCCAGGCCGGCGACGTCTCGGCCTACATTCCCACCAACGTCATCTCCATCACCGACGGCCAGATCTTTTTGGAAACGGACTTGTTCAACTCCGGCGTCCGTCCCGCCGTCAACGTCGGCCTCTCGGTCTCGCGCGTCGGCTTCTCGGCGGCCATCAAAGCGGTCAAGCAGATCGGTTCCACGCTCAAGCTCGATCTCGCCCAGTACCGCGAGCTCGCCGCCTTCTCGCAATTCGGCTCCGACCTCGATCCGCTCACGCAAAAGCAATTGGCCCGCGGCATCCGTCTCACCGAGCCTGCTCAAGCAGCCGCAGTTCCACCCGCTCACCTGGCAGCAGCAAGCGGTGGTGCTCTTCGCCGGCACGCAGGGCTATCTCGACGATCTCCAGGTCTCTGACATTCGCGCCTTCGAGGATGGCCTGCACAAATACTTCGCGATCTCGCAGCAAGCGCTGGTGGCCGACCTGACGGCGAAGAAGCAGTTGGACGACGACCTCCGCAGCCGCCTGCACGCGGCCATGAAGGAGTACTCGGCAAACTTTAAGGCGGAGTTAGCCGCCGCAACGGCGTAAAGCCATGGCCAATGTTCTCGATCTCCGGCGCCGCATCCGCAGCGTGAAAAACACGCGGCAGATCACCAAGGCCATGAAGATGGTCTCGGCGGCCAAGCTGCGCCGCGCGCAGGAACGCGCCCTCGCGGCCCGTCCCTACGCGCGCATGATTGTGAGCGTCCTCGAATCGCTCCGGCGCCGCGTCGATCTCTACGACGAGACCACTGGCAACCTTTGCAACCCACTCTTCCTCACTCGGCCTGAAAAACGCGTCCTGCTCATCGTCGTCTCGGGCGACAAAGGCTTTGCCGGCGCCTTCAACGCCAACATCCTCAAGACCGCCTACCAGTTCATCAACGGCAACCCTGACAAGGAAATCGACATCGAGGCCGTCGGCCGCAAGGGCCGCGACCAGTTGCGCCGCCGCTATCCCACCGCCAGCTATACCGAACAGCCTGCCCAGAAGGACGACCCAACGCAGTTGCGCCAGGTCCGGTCGCCGCGCCAGGGTAACGTCGAGCTCACCGGCGACCACCCGGGCCTTTTGGTTAAGCTCGAAGCTTCACGCGTCCTCGATCTCGCGCACAACATCATCTCCCGCTACGTTCGCGAGGAGATAGACGCTGCCTACATCGTCTACAACGAGTTCAAGTCGGTCATCGCGCAGCGCCTCGTCGTCGAGCGCCTGCTCCCGCTCATTGAGCTGGGCCGCCCGCAGATCACCGGCGCCATCGAGCCTTCCGCCGAAGAGAAGGAGCGCATCGCTGAGGCCGCTCTCTCCGCGGGCATTGAGCTCGAGCCTGCCGACACCACCGAGGCCGACGACGAAGCGCAAAAATTCGGCACCGCCAATGTTGACTACATCTACGAGCAGCCCGCCGAGGAACTTTTCGCCGGCCTGCTCCCGCAGTACATCTTTTCCATCCTCTTCCATGCCATGACCGAGTCGGTCGCCGCCGAGCACGCGGCCCGTATGACGGCCATGGATTCAGCAACCAACAACGCCTCCGACATGATCGACTCGCTCACGCTGCACATGAATCGCGTGCGCCAGGCGGCCATCACCAAGGAAATTATCGAGATCGTTTCCGGCGCAGCTGCGCTCTAGGAAAGCAAAGTTATGGCAGAAAACATCGGCAAAGTTATCCAGGTCTCCGGCCCCGCCGTAGACGTTCAGTTTGAAGAAGCCACCATGCCGCCCATTTATCAGGCGCTGCGCGTCACCGACGAGGGCTTCAAGGTTCCCACGCCCATCAACGTGATCCTTGAGGTGCAGCAGCACCTGGGCGAGGGGCGCGTGCGCACCGTGGCCATGGAAGCCACCGACGGCATGGTCCGCGGCATGAAGGCCACCGACCTCGGCGGTCCCATCCGGATGCCGGTGGGCAAGGAGACGCTGGGCCGCGTCATCAACGTCATCGGCGAGCCCGTCGACGAGCTCGGCCCCATCGGCGAGAAGATGCGCATGCCCATCCACCGCCCCGCTCCGCTCTTCGACGAACAGTCCACGCAGGAAGAGATGTTCGAGACCGGCATCAAAGTCATCGACCTCATCCAGCCCTTCTTGAAGGGCGGCAAAATCGGCCTCTTCGGCGGCGCCGGCGTGGGCAAAACGGTCATTATCATGGAACTCATCAACAACGTCGCCAAGAACCACGGCGGCTACTCGGTGTTTGGTGGCGTGGGCGAGCGCACCCGCGAGGGCAACGACCTCTGGCTCGAAATGACCGAGTCCGGCGTCATCAAGCCCGGCGATTGGGCCAACTCGAAATGCGCCCTCGTTTATGGCCAGATGACCGAGCCGCCCGGCGCCCGCCTCCGCGTCGCCCTCAGCGCGCTCACTGTCGCCGAGTACTTCCGCGACGTGGAGGGCTCCGACACCTTGCTCTTCATCGACAACATCTTCCGCTTTACCCAGGCCGGCTCTGAGGTTTCCACGCTGCTGGGCCGCATGCCCTCGGCTGTCGGCTACCAGCCCAACCTTGCCACCGAAATGGGCGAATTGCAGGAGCGCATCACATCCACCAGCAAGGGCTCGGTCACCAGCGTGCAGGCCGTCTACGTTCCCGCCGACGACCTCACCGATCCCGCGCCGGCCACCACTTTCGCTCACCTCGACGCCACCACCGTGCTCAGCCGTCCGCTCTCCGAGCTCGGCATCTACCCGGCCGTCGATCCGCTGGCCTCCACCTCGCGCATCCTCACCGCGCGCGTCGTCGGCCAAGATCACTACGACGTGGCGCAGGGCGTCAAGCGCATTCTGCAGCGCTACAAGGATCTCCAGGACATCATCGCCATCCTTGGCATCGACGAACTCTCTGAGGACGACAAGCTCACCGTTGCGCGCGCGCGAAAGGTACAAAAATTCCTCTCGCAGCCGTTTCACGTGGCCGAGCAGTTCACAGGCATTCCCGGCGCGTATGTCAAGATCGCCGACACGGTGCGCGCTTTCAAGGAGATCATCGAGGGCAAGCACGACGATGTTCCCGAGCAGGCGTTTTACATGAAAGGCGGCATCGAGGAAGTGCTGGAGACGGCAGAGAAGTTGAAAGCAAGTGTGTGAACCAAGTTCACAGTTCGTAGTTCACGGCGAAGCGAGCTACGAGCCGAAAACTAAGAACTGTGAACTAAGAACTGAGAACTGAAATGCCAGAAGAAAGCGACCAACTCCGCGTCCGCCTCGTCACTCCCGAGCGCACGCTCTTCGAGGCCGACGCGACCTCCGTCGAGCTACCCTCGAAGTCCGGCTACATGGAAGTGCTCTTTGGCCACGCTCCGCTGGTTGCCGAGCTGGGCGCCGGCGACGTGACGATACACGGCGGGGCTGGCCATGGCGGGGCAAGCACCGAATCGGGTGGCCCCGACAGCATCACACGATACAACGTCAGTTGGGGATTCGTCGAAGTTCTTCCCGGCCGCGTTACCATCCTCGCCTCCGACGCGCTCAAGCCCGAGGAGATCGATGTGCAACGCGCCGAGCAGCAACTCGACCGCGGCCTGAAGCAGTGGAAGGAAGCCGGCGAAAGCGAAGCCGCCTACGACGAGGCCCTCCGCGTCATTTCCGAAGCCGAAGCCAAAATCGCCTCGTCCGGCGAGGTGATCAAAACGCATTAAACCGGAATCGCTCGATCCGCTTCAGCAAAAGGCCCTGCTCATGAGCAGGGCTTTTTCGTCTGCGTGGCCGGTTCGCTCGCTGCTCTCTACCGGTGGAGGATCCAATTCGCGACTTTATCCAACACGACCGGCGACATGGTCTCGTCGATTTGCGCGTATTCCGCCGGCAAGCCAGTCTTGGCTGTTTGGAAGAGGTGGTTCAACCCCGGCAATTCATCGATCTCGTAGTGCTTGTTTCCCGCCTCGTCGAGCGCCTTGCGGATGGCCGGAAGATTGAGCGCGGGCGGCACCTGCAGGTCCTTTTCGCCGTTCAGCACCAGCACCGGGCAGGTGAGCTTGCGCAGCGCCGTGGCCGGATCGTAAGTGAGGAAGTAGCGGAACCAGGGGGATTCGGCGAGTTTGACCTGTGCGCCGGCCTGCGCCTCGGGCAGGTTGCTGGCGAGCAGCGCGCGCAACTGCTTGTCGAGCGCGGCGGGGTCCTTCTCTTTTTCGACCAGTTCGATGAACTGGCGCTCCTGCGCGGCGTCTTTTTCCACTTTGTCTTTAGGCACGCCGCTGGCCTCTTCAATCAGCCGCTGCTGCGCCTCAATGATCTGGTCGCCGGGCACGCCGGTGCCGGCCATCATCACTACGAAGGCCACGTCGCGGTCGCGCGCGGCCACTATGGGCGCGATGACGCCGCCCTCGCTGTGGCCGATGAGACCGATGCGGCGCGCATCCACCTCGGGGCGCGTCTTGAGATAATCGACGCCGGCCTGCGCGTCGTCTGCAAAATCAGCCGTGGTGGCCGTGGCGTAATTGCCCGTGGATTTGCCGACGCCGCGTTTGTCGGCGCGCAGCACCACGATGCCGCGGCGGGTAAGGTAGTCGGCGAGAACGAGAAACGGCTTGTGGCCCATGAGGCTCTCGTCGCGGTCGTTCGGGCCCGAGCCGGTTATGAGCAGCACCGCCGGGAACGGTCCCTTGCCGGACGGCAGCGTGATCGTGGCGGCAAGCGTATTGCCGCCCACCTGGTTGGTATAAGTCACTTCCTCTTCGCGATAAGGATAAGGTTTGACGGGATTCTGCGGGCGCGGACGCTGGAGCACCGACTCGTCTTTGACGCGCTTGAGCAGGAGCGGCAGATCGTTCCCCATCTGCGTGAAGGTGCCGTCGATGGAGTTGAGGTCGGCCGAGATATTGCCCGCAAACGTGGCGCCGATTCCTTTTACCTCGATGGTGAGCATAGCGCCATCGCGTTTGACTGCGCTGGCCGGAACCCATGCGGGGCTCTGGTCAGGGCTCTGCATGCGCGCGGTGAGCCCGGCTCTCGTGTTCGCGATTTTGAATACGATGCGAAGCTGGATGGCTCCGGCGGTCAACGTGCCCATCCACGTGCCGTCGACGTCGGAAGGAGGCGCGGGCTGGGCGGCCGCTTGCGGCGTGGCGCGCTTGAAGTTGAGCGTGAGCGGCTGGCCCTGGGTCCATGTGCCGTCGATTTCGCTCGCGTCTTTATTCACTGTGCCTTCATAGGCGCCGTGGACGGCGTCAACGGTCATGCTGAACGCGGACCCCTTGAGCGCAATGGAGATGACCGGGATGCCGAGCGCGCCTTGATCGATGCTGTCGAGCGTGGCAGTGAGCGCGCCGTCTTTGCCGGCGGTGATGTGCAGGATGAGGTGCAGCTCAGCGCCGCCGGCGCTGAGCGTTCCCTGCCAGTCGCCGGCCAGTTGCGACTGGGCGGGGCATTTTGGCGCAAGCACCGCGGCCGCAACCGTCGCGAACATGATCCATCGGATCACGATTGCTTTCATCATTTCCCCCTTGGGTAAAAATCAAATGTTCCCACGGTTGCAAATTTCTTTGTGGCCCGGCTATCGGCGCTGACAGATAATAGGCCCGCTAATTCGGCGATGGTTGCATCAGGTTGCTGTTGATTCCCTCTGCCCGGAACCCAGCGATGGGTACATTGCCCTGAAGACAACAACTGAGATCGAAGTATGCGCATTGCCGTTCACGGCATGCGTATCCTGTGCTTGCGGCTGCACCAAACGTACCAAAGGTAGCTCACCCAGAGAATGGTTGCGGCAAACCACATCGCAATACCGAGCCACAACCTATAGCCCAGACCGGTTTGCCAGCCAGGCAGAAATAGATGGAATACAAACACAATTGGCAGTAGAGCGTAGAAGAGGGTTGAAGTTATCGCAGTGGTTCGCCTGCTTAGACGGACGACATACTGAAACCAGAAATGCCCTGCGAGACACCAGAGGAGCGCCAGCAGCCAGGGATCGTTTAGAAACGCCGTCCAAACCACCCGCCCATTTTCGTAGACGGTCATGAGTGGCGCCAAAGTGAAAAAGAGAGCCATTCCAAAGTACACGCGACGCACCAAGAATCTTTTGCGAGCCCACTCTAATTCGCACTTTTCTCTTTCCGCCTCCGCTCGAACCGGCGCTGTCCTGCGCAACTGTTCGAGAGGCATCGCAGCGCTTCGCGCGATCCGCTCAAAGTCCGGGTTCTCCCGGAAATATATCTCCACCAGCTGTTTCGTATCCTCGCTGGCCTCACCAGAAAAATAGACCGGCAGTAAGTCGGTTATCACATCGCGTGTTACATTCATCGCTTTTCTCCCGAAACATTGAATTGCCCGCGGATCGGATTTCGAACTGCCATCAGCCTTGCCCGCGCACGGTGCACTTTCACCCTGGCCGCTGCCAGCGTGATGTCCAGCGCAGCAGCGATCTCCTCATACGGCATTTCATCGAGCGCACGCATCAGCAGCGCGGCACGGTCGGTCTCCTGCAGTTTCTGCAGCTCTGCCAACACCGTCTCCAATTCCTGCCTGTGTTCCAGGCGTTTGTGCACACTAGCTCCTGGGTCCGTGTGCTTTTCGTCCAGCCCCGCTCTTCGCCAGCCTTGCCGCTGCAAGTCGCGGTGAACATTCCTTGCAACTGCGAAGAGATAGCTCTTCACCGTGAGTTCCCGAATGCGACCGCGCGTGGACCAAACGCGCAGGAAAGTCTCTGAGGTGATATCGTCCGCCAGCGCGCGGTCGCCACACAGAAACAGCGCAAATCGCCGCACCTCTGGTGCGTATTTCTCGTAAAGACTCTGGAAGTCCATAGTCCCAATTGTCACAGAGAGTACGCGCGAAGAGGCCAGATGTTACACCAGTTCCGAGGTGTTTCGATCTCCGCATTCAGGACTGAACCCAATTGTCACCGAGAGTACGCGCGAAGAGACCAGATGTTACATCGGTTCCGAGCTGTTTCGTTCTCGCATTCAGGACTGGACAAACCTGGAGAAGCCGGGAGATTGGGTTTTGGACGAGCTCAACAAGCGCGTAATCGCCAAGTCACGAATCATGAGCCTCTTCATCGTTCTCTCCCTCTTGAGCGCAACATCCTAGCAGAACCCCGCGAGCCCGTCCCTGCGCGGCATCACTTGCCTCTCCCCCCTCCGGCCCGATAAAGTGTCAATCGAGGCTTCTCCCCGCGCAAGCGCTTTGCTTGCACTCAATTTGCCAAACCACAACCTGGTTCCCTAGAGGACCCTGCATGTCTAGCTTGTCTGCTTCCGTCGCCAACCGGGATATCGACTCTACGCTGCGCGAAAACCGTGTCTTCCCCCCGCCTGCGGAGTTCAGCGCCAAGGCCCACATCAAGAGCCTCGCCGAGTATGAATCGCTCTACAAGCAATCCATTGAAGATCCCGAGAAGTTCTGGGGCGGCGTGGCCCGCGAGCTGCACTGGTTCAAGCCCTGGGACAAGGTTCTCGAGTGGAACCTGCCCTGGGCCAAGTGGTTCGTCGGCGGCAAGCTCAACCTAAGCTACAACTGTCTCGACTATCAAATTCAGGGCGGGCGCGCGAGCAAAACCGCCATCGTCTGGGAAGGCGAACCCGGCGAAATTCGCCGCCTTACCTACGCCGAGCTCCACGCTGAAGTTCAGCACTTCGCCAACGCCCTCAAATCCCTCGGCATCAAGAAAGGCGATCGCATCGCCATCTACATGGGCATGACGCCCGAGCTCGCCATCGCTCTGCTCGCCTGCGCCCGTATCGGCGCTGTCCACTCCGTTATCTTCGGCGGATTCGCCGCCAACGCCATCGCCGATCGCGTTGCCGACTGCGGCTGCGTCGCTATCCTCACCCAAGACACGAGCTACCGCCGCGGCAACGAAATCAAGCTCAAACAGACCGTCGATGAAGCCATGCCTGCCTGCCCCACGGTCAAGCACGTCGTGGTCTATAAGCGCACCGGCTCGCCCATCAACATGGTCGCCGGCCGCGACCATTGGTGGCACGATCTCGTCGCCAAGGCCGCGCCCACCTGTCCCGCCGAGCTCATGGACTCCGAGGATCCGCTCTACATCCTCTACACCTCCGGATCCACGGGCAAGCCCAAGGGCTTGCTCCACACTACCGGCGGCTATGCCGTGCAAACCTACCTCACTACCAAATACGTCTTCGACCTGCGCGATGACGACATCTATTGGTGCACGGCCGACATCGGCTGGGTCACGGGCCACTCGTATGTGGTGTATGGGCCACTGCAGAACGGCGCCACCGTCCTCATGTACGAGGGCGCCCCCAACTATCCTGACTTTTCGCGCTTCTGGAAGATTGTAGACGACCATCGCGTCACCGTCTTCTACACCGCGCCCACCGCCATCCGCGCCTTCATCAAGTGGGGCGACGAGCACGTCGAAAAGCACAAACTCGATTCGCTTCGCCTCCTCGGCACCGTCGGCGAACCCATCAACCCTGAAGCGTGGATGTGGTACCGCGAGAAGATCGGCCACAATCGCTGTCCTATCGTCGACACCTGGTGGCAGACTGAAACCGGCGCCATCATGATCACGCCGCTCCCCGGCACCATCGCCACCAAGCCTGGCTCAGCCACGCGCCCTTTTTTCGGCATCCAGGCTGAAGTGGTCACGCGTCCCGATTCCCAGGGCCGCTTCAAGCCCGTCCCAGCAGGCCACGGTGGGCTTCTTGTCATCAGGAAGCCCTGGCCCTCCATGGCCCGCACCATTTACGGCGACCCCGAGCGCTACAAGAAAACCTACTGGTCCGACGTCCCCGGCTGCTACTTCACCGGCGACGGCGCTCGCCAGGACGCCGACGGCTATTTCTGGCTCATGGGCCGCGTCGACGACGTCATCAACGTCAGCGGCCATCGCCTGGGCACCATGGAAGTCGAGTCCGCACTCGTCGCCCATCCCAAAGTCGCAGAGGCCGCCGTTGTCGGGCGCCCCGACGATCTCAAGGGCCAGGCCATCGCCGCCTTTGTCACGCTTGAATCCGGCCACCAGCCCTCTATAGAACTCAAAGACGAGCTGCGCAAGTGGGTCGCAAAGGAGATCGGCTCGCTCGCCCGGCCAGACGATATTCGCTTCACTGAGGCTCTGCCCAAAACCCGCTCCGGCAAGATCATGCGCCGCCTTTTGCGCGAGCTCGCCACCCACGGTGAAGTGAAGGGCGACGTCACCACGCTGGAAGACTTCACCGTTATCGCCAAACTCCGCGAAGCAGAAGAGGGCTGATCCAGCGAATAAACGCGACTGACCGCCAGGCCCGCGAATCGGTTCGGCACGAGCGAATTGCGTCTGTCGTATAATCCTGCTGTCCCCAGCGGCGCCCCCCGCCGCGCGTATTCCTGCAATTCCAGGAGGTCTGCCATGCGGCAAGTTTTCGTCGCTCTCTTCCTGTTCGCCATCGGGAATCTTTCTGCGGCCCAGTCAGTCCGAGGCCAGGTCGGGAGTCTTCCTGCTGCGCCGTCCAGCGGCAGCCACCCCGTTGCGGCCATGCCTGTCGTACAGCACTGGCAGGTTCTCACCGATCCCAACGAAGGCTCCTTCCAGGTCCAGTTGCCCGCCGGCTGGAAAGATTCGGGCGGCCTGAAACGCTACGACGCCCTGCAGTATCGCGCCTGGGCCACGGCCGTCTCGCCTGACGGAAACACCATTCTCGCCATCGGCGACCCCAACGAGCCGGCTTATGCCACACCCATGGTGGGCTTCGCTCCGGGCAGCATTTACAACGCCAGCGGAACCTACTACGTCGTCGAGCCGCTTCAATCGGCGCAACAGTATGCCGTCACCTGGGGCACGCGCAAGCTGCAGGGGATTTGTACTGGCGTGAAAGTGACCGGGAGCCGCGCACGGACCGACGTCGCCCAGCAGCTCGGAAGCGTGGCGACCGCGCCGGGCATGAGCGAAAGCTTCGGCGACGCGACCTTCGGCTGCCAGCGCAACGGAATGCAGATGAGCGCGTATGCTTTTCTCGGTGTCACCGTCCTCAGAACCACTGCGGTCACAGCGCTCTGGTACGCCGATTCGATGGTGGCATTCGTCGCGCCCGCTCCCATCGCCGACCCGGCCGCCAACGTGCTCGCGCAGATGGTTAAATCCTTCACCATCAGCCCGCAATGGCTGGCGCGCCAATCTCAAACTGCCGCTGAGGTCTCGCAAATTGCCACGCGGACGAATAACGAGATCTCAAACATCATCATGGGGGGCTGGGACATACGGAATGGCTACGTCCACACGTGTGTCGACACTCGCACCGGAGCCGAATACATTGTCCCCGATGATGTGAACTACAACCATTACTGGATCGACTCGAGTGGCAACGTATATGGCAGCGATACGGATTCGCCGCCTGGCCCGTCGTTCACTCCCCTCAATCTCGCGCCGCCCACGTAGTCGTGAAAAGTCGCCGTCACCTTCCCACTCTGAAACGCCTTCAAGGCGGTTCTCAGTCGGGAAGGAAGCGGCGTCGCTGTTTGCTTCCTTTTGTAATCCGCAACGATCTTTCGCCGTCCATCCCAATGTGAGAGCTGCGCCTGAAGTGCGCTATCGTTGTCCGTGCTGTGGATACAAAACCCTGGAAGCACCCGGCACGCTGCAACTGTGCCCGGTTTGCTGGTGGGAGGACGACGGCCAGGAAGACGATGACGCCGCCGAAGTCCGTCTCACCGTCAATGGCCAGCTCAGCCTCGATGAAGCCCGCCAGCACTTTGCCCAGTGCGGCGCATCCCATCCCCGCTTTCTCCCTTACGTTCGTAAGCCCCAGCCCGCAGAACAGTAACGTGGCTTTCGTGATGCTCGTCGCCTCCGCAGCCCGTCCCGCCGGTTTGACCCCTGCCTGCAAACCCCCGTACCATAAGAGCAGGTATTCCCCCGGCCAAACGGTGCTGTATTGCCTCGAAAGGCAGCCCGTGGCCGCAGTCAGATCGGCGCGCGCGCCCGGAAGGTACAACGTTGAGTTCCAGCAGCACCCTCGAAAGCAAATCCGAAACGGCTGACCCCCAGCACGATCACGATCACGCCGAAGAAGCTCACGAGCACGCGCACGGTCCGGTTCTCAATCCCGAATGCACCCGTGAGCTGGTTATCGATGTCCCCGCCGAGGATGTCTCCAGGTCCTGGCTCAAGGTCGCCGCCAGCTATCGCAAGTACGCCAAAATTCCCGGCTTTCGCGCCGGCAAGGTTCCTGAAACCGTCATCCGCCGCCGTTTCGCCGCCGAAATCCGCAAGGAGGTCATCGATACTCTTCTCCCCGAGCGCTTCAACAAGGCAATCAACGAGCTAAGTCTTCGCCCCGTCGGCCAACCCCAGGTCACCGAGCTCACCTTCGAAGAAGGCTCCCCGCTCCACGCCAAGGCAGTCTTCGAATACATCCCCGCCTTCTCTATCGACGGCTACAAAGACGTCAAGGTGGAAAAACCAGCGGTCGAAATCACCGAAGAGGAATTCCAGCACGAACTCGACCACCTACGTGAGTCCCGCGCTACCATCGAGCCGGTCGAGGAAGACCGCGCCCTCAAAGACAGCGACTGGGCGCAGATCAGCTATAAGGGCCAAATCCAGAATGACCCGGCTGCAGCGGCGCCGGAAGCTGAAGCTCCGGCCAGCCTCGGCAAACCTCAGGGTGCCGTCACCGGTGAAGACACCTTGGTCGAAATTGGCGGCAAAGACACGGTCGAGGCGTTCACCTCTGCTCTTCGCGGCGCCAAGCCCGGCCAGGAGCTGAAGGTCGAAGTTATCTATCCCGCCGACTACGCCGAGTCCAAATTGGCCGGCAAGACCGTCGCCTATGACGTCGAAGTCAAGGCCATCAAGAAACGCACCTTGCCCGAGCTCAACGACGACTTCGCCAAGGAGCTCGGCCATTACGAAAGTTATGCCGATCTCGAAGCCCGCGTCCGTGAATATCTGGCCAACCGCAAGCGGCGCAACGTCGAGGCCGAAACCAAAGACCGGCTCTTCGCCGAGCTCGCTGCTCGCTTCACCTTCCCTGTTCCCGAGTCGCTGGTACAGGACCAGGTCGACACGCGTCTAGAGCGCGGCCTGCGCGCCCTCGCGGCACAGGGAATGCAACCCGATCAGATGCGCAAGCTCGACTTCACCCGCCTGCGCGCCGCCCAGCGTGACGCCGCTCTGGCCGAGGTCAAAACCCAGATCCTCCTCGACCGCATCGCCGGCGAAGAAAATATTACGGTGACCGACGAAGAATTGGACCATGAATTGCAACTCGCCGCTCTCCAGTCCCGCGAGCCCCTGGATGCCCTGAAGGTGCGATTGACCAAGGATGGCGGCCTTGCTAGGCTCAGGGATCAATTGAGACGAGAGAAGACGGCATCGATTCTGTACGAACGGCTGCCCGCGTAGGCGGCGTGAACGGTCAAGGTTCCCATCTTCGGAGCCTTGATCGCACAGGCGGCGCGAGCACCAAATAGCTGAAAGCTAGGAGCTGACAAGGTAATGGCATTGGTTCCCATGGTGGTTGAGCAGACGAGCCGGGGCGAGCGCGCCTACGACATTTACTCCCGTCTGTTGCGCGACAACATTATCTTTCTTGGTACCCCCATTGACGATCAGGTGGCCAATCTTATCGTGGCTCAGATGCTCTTCCTCCAGGGTGAAGATCCCGAGAAAGACGTCTCTCTCTACATCAATTCGCCGGGCGGCTCCATCACCGCCGGCCTCGCCATCTACGACACCATGCAGTTCATCAAGAACAACGTCGTCACCTATTGCATCGGCCAGGCCGCCAGCATGGGCGCATTTCTGCTTTTGGCCGGAACCAAGGGCAAGCGCTTTGCGCTGCCCAATTCACGCATTCTCATTCATCAACCTTCCATGGGCGGCCTCAGCGGTCAGGCTTCCGACATCGACATTCACGCGCGCGAAATCCTGCGCATTCGCGAAATCACCAACAACCTCATCGCCCGTCATACCGGGCAGCCCCTCGAACGGATCGAGCGCGACGTCGAGCGGGACTTCATCATGAACGCGCAACAATCCAAGGAATACGGGATAGTGGACGAGATCATCGACCGGCTCCGCACGTAGCCGGATATTCGGATTTGGATTAAACTCGTCTTGGGGGAGCCATCACAATGAAAACGCGCACGGGGCCTGAAGAAGCGCTACGTTGCTCGTTCTGCCACAAGTCGCAGGACGCCGTAGCCAAGTTGATCTCGTCGCCCAGCGACTACCCTCGCGCCTATATTTGCGACGAGTGCGTGGCCGTTTGCAACTCCATCCTCGAAGATGATCGCAGCGGCGAGGCTCCCGCCACCACCGCGGGCCATCTCCCCAAGCCCACTGAGGTCAAGAGCTTCCTTGACGACTACGTCATCGGCCAGGACCAGACCAAGAAAAAGCTCGCCGTCGCGGTCTACAACCACTACAAGCGCATCCAGATGAACCGCGCCCGCTCCAACGAGGTCGAGCTCACCAAGTCCAACATCCTCCTCATAGGCCCCACAGGCTCCGGCAAAACCCTCCTCGCCCACACCCTGGCCAAGATGCTCGACGTGCCCTTCGCCATCGTTGACGCTACCACGCTCACTGAGGCCGGCTATGTCGGCGAGGATGTCGAGAACATCATTCTCAAGCTCCTCCAGGCCGCTGATGGCGACGTGACCCGCGCCCAGCAGGGCATCATCTACATCGACGAGATCGACAAGATCGGCCGCAAAGACGAGAACCCCTCCATCACCCGCGACGTCTCCGGCGAGGGCGTGCAGCAGGCCCTGCTCAAGATCCTCGAAGGCACCGTGGCCAATGTTCCTCCGCAGGGCGGCCGCAAGCATCCGCACCAGGAGTTCACCGCCGTCGACACCACCAACATCCTTTTCATCTGCGGCGGAGCCTTTGTCGGCCTGGAGCGCGTCGTGGGCCGCCGCGTGGGCAAAAAGGCTCTCGGCTTCCGCGCCATCGATGTCGATGCCGACCAGGCCACTACACGCTCGCATCGCGACACCGAGCTGCTGCGCCAGACCGAGCCGCAGGACCTCATCAAGTACGGCCTCATTCCCGAATTCGTCGGCCGCCTGCCCGTCGTTGGCGTTCTCGACGAGCTCGATGAACCCGCGCTCATCGAAATCCTCACCAAACCCCGCAACGCCATCCTCAAGCAGTACCAGCGCCTCTTCGAGTACGAAAACGTCCGGCTGCACTTCACGCAGGAGGCTGCATGCTCCATCGCACGCGAGGCCATGGCGCGCAAAGTCGGCGCCCGCGGTCTGCGCATGATCCTCGAGGAGCTCATGCTCGACCTGATGTACCACCTGCCGTCGAACAAGCGCGTCCGCGACCTCGAGATCACCAAAGATATGGTCGAGCGCCGCGACCTCTCCCTTTGCCTGCTCGAAAAAGCCGGCTGAAGCCCTTGTCTCAGTCCACCCGGCTCAGGGCGACTGATTTCAACCTTGGTTCTCTCCACATGAAGGCCGTCCGCAGCGCGGACGGCCTTCGCATTTTAAGGCGGTTCTCCTGCAACTATGTGCCATTTCCGACGTATTTCAAGGTGGCTTTTTCTTGGTGAAAAAGCCACTTAACGATTATGCCTTGGTCTACACCTGCAGGAGAACCGCGTTAGCGCGCACGCGAACCGCATTAGACGCGTCTGCCGCAGCGTTAGTTTCACCAATCTGCGGCGCTGCGTCACTTCATTTCACTGCGCACATCACCACTCCCACCACTGAAACTTTTCCTCGCGCAAACGTGTCTACACACCCAACGGCCGGTCAGCATCATCAAGGCCGCAAGGGAGAAACCAACCAATGAACGCAGCCAAAGCAACCATCGTTCTGGGCGCGCTGCTATCCGCGGGCATGTTGCTCGCGCAGGCGCCTGACTCGAACCAGACCCCCGCTGCCAATGCGCCGCAAGCCGCGCCCGCGCAGCCGGGCTACCAGCACCACAACTTCTCGCCCCAACAATTTGCTGCGCATCTCGGCCAACGGTTGGGCTTGAGCAGCGATCAGGTGGCGCAGATTACGCCCTTCCTCGCGGCTCGCCAGCAGCAGATGCAGACCCTGCGCGCCGACACCTCGCTCAGCCAGCAGGATCGCCACGCCAAGGCACTGGCCATCAGGCAGGATACGAACTGCAAGATCGAATCGGTCCTGACGGATAAGCAGAAGCAGCAGTTCGAGCAGATGCTTGCCCAGCGCCGCTCTCACCACAACCACCAGCCGCAATCCTCGCAGCCCCAGGCATAAGCGCAAGGATCGAGCAACGGGGATCCCCAGGTCTCAAATCTGAGACCTGGGAAAGCGGTGCCGCGTCGTCTCGGCTCACTCACTTTCATCTTGATCGCTGCAAAGTTCGCCATTTCCTCTCCCGCTCTCTTGTCTAGCCGATGCGCATCGGACGGCCTCGTCCCTCAAACGTCTATTCTGCTCGAACCCTGTTTCCTCTTGCCGGGCGCCCGGGGATATGATGTCTTCAAACTGTTCAACCGGGAGGCGGGTATGAGCGATCGCAAAAAGATTTCCGGCAGCGGGCAGGGGCGCCGCGAGTTTCTGAAGGCCGGTGGCGCGGTGACCGCGGCAATCCTGGCGCAGGCCGCGATGGCAGAGACGCCGAAGACCCTCCCCGGTCTTCCTTCGAATCCCTCCACTCCTAACGCCATGCCCACGCGCAACCTGGGCAAGACCGGCTACAAGGTGGGAATCTTCTCGCTCGGTGGCCAGGCCGCTCTCGAGCAGGCGAACAATTTCGACGTCGCCGTGCCCATCATCGAGCGCGCCCTCGACCTTGGCGTCAACTACATCGACACCTCGTCAATCTACGGCGGCCCGGAGCGCTGGAGCGAGCAGTACGTGGGCAAGGTGATGGCTAATCGGCGCGACCTGGCCTTCCTAGCTACCAAAACCAGGGAGCGCACGCGCGACGGCTCCCTGCGCATGATCGAGAAATCGCTCCAGCTTCTCCAGACCGATCACGTGGACCTGTGGCAGTTGCACGACATCGGCACCCTGACCGATGTGAATGAGGTCTTCGCCAAGGGCGGCGCCATGGAAGCGCTGCTGGAGATGAAGGAGCAGAAGGTCGTACGCTTCCTGGGCCTCACCGGCCATTACCGCCCCGACGCGCTCATCGAAGGCATCCAGCGCTATCCGTTCGACACCATTCTGATGGCCATGAACGCTGCCGACCCGCACCATTACAGCTTCAACTCGGAACTCTTGCCGCTGGCCGTCGAGCGACAGATGGGCATCATCGGCATGAAGGTGCCTGCCCGCGGCCGCCTGCTCTCCAACTGGACGCCGCAGCCGCTTTCGGTGCAGGCGCACATATGGGAAGGCATGGTTCCGGCGCCTACATCCGGCACGCTCACCATGCGCGAGGCCATGTACTACACGCTCTCGCGCCCCGTGAGCACCATCATCATCGGCTGCGACTCCATTGCGCAGCTCGAAGAGAACGTAAGGCTTGCCCGCGAGTTTACGCCGCTGAGCGACGCGCAGGCTGCGGCGTTGGTGGCCAAGGCTGAGCCGGTGGCAAAGCCGTCGCTGTTCTTCCGCTTTTACGATAGGCCATAGTAGCGCAGGGTCCGTCCCCTTAGCCTAGTTGGCTCACCTTCACGTTGAGCGAAGCGTAGTCTGTGGTTCCCAGTCCGCGCGCGGCGGCCATCGCGAGATACGGCAGTTGCTCGGGGTCAAGGTTCCAGTAGGCTTTAGCCACATACGCGTCAATCGCTACCGGATCCGTGCCTGCGACGAGCGTTTTCTTCATCGCCACATCTTCGGGATTTCCGCCCGTCGGCCCGTTGCGCACCAGCACGCGGTAGCAGTCCAGCATCGTCAATGTCGGCAGGATGAAGCTGGCCAGGTCCGCCAGGCTCTGGTGGATCTGCTGGTGCAGCCGGTTGCGCTCACCGCCCAGAATCCCGTACCAGTTCTTCATTCCCAGTGTGGCCCCGGTCAGAATGTGATGCTTGGCGATGGGCAGGTTGATCACCTTGTCCGCTTCGAGAAACGGAGTGAAGACAAGCCAGTTCTTGAGCACGACGCCGCCGATATCGACTTCGCGGAAATGGTCGGCATCAGGCAAAATCACCTCCGCGCCCTCGGCTCGCGCCGCAGCCTGAATGCCCGATCGCTGAAAGCACCGCCGCGGCTCGTTACAACTGACGTCCGTGACAATCACGCGCTTCGCGCCCGCCTGCCAGCACTGGCGCACCATCTCTGCGACCAGATCGGGATTCGTATTCGCCGCCTGCTCCGGCGTCCGGTCCCATGCGATATTCGGCTTGAGCACCACCACGTCCTGCTTGGTGACAAAGCGGCTTATTCCACCAAGATTATCGAGTGCTTGCGCAGCAAGCGCCCGCGGTTCGCCGTTTTGCACTACCGTAATCTGCGGCCACTCGGCATCAACGGCAACGCGATGGTCGCGCCGTGCTTGTGCGGCCTGCGCGGGAATGGGGCGGCGGTTTCGCTCACTGAGCCAAATGCCCGCGCCCGCCGCACCCGCCGCCACGCCGCCCACGCGCAGCAGTTGCAGCATTGCCTCGCGCCGCGTCATGCCGGCCGCGGGCTGCGCCGCACCTGGCTTCGTGTTCGTCCTTCCCTCGTTTTCGCCAGCCATGGCCGTTCTCCTCGTCACACTTCCACACGCCTCATCCGTTGCGGATCGTTGGTGCCCAACTGGTGCGCGGCGTCGGCGGCCGTGGCTGCCTCTTTCAAGAACTCCCGACGGCTCTTCATCGCTTCCTCGCCTCTCTCATGCAGCCTGGTCCGCAACCGCGTCCCCTAGACCTTCGCCTCTACGCCGCGCGCCAGCGCCATGAGCGCCTGCTGCGTGCCCGGCGGAGAATCATAGGCAACGATGCGCACCAGGTAAGGACCCTTGCGAAAAGTCACGCTCTGCTCGTACGCCAGGCCCGCATCGCCCACCGGTACGCTCTTGGCATCGCTTGTTTGTCCGGCCTCGAGAATCTTGCGCGCCCCTGCGGAATCTTCCATGGTGTAGACATCCACCACTGCCTCTAACGTGCCCTGGTACTTGTAGTCCGACGTCGATGTTGAAACCACGCCGGCCTGGAGATACTGCTCGGCGTCGCCGTCGATGTACTGCCAAAGATCCTTGGCGGCATAGACGCGCGTGTCGCTTGTCTTCTCCCATCCCGCCACCGCGCTTGACGCCGGGAACGGATCGACATTCTTCTTCTTGCATCCGGCGCAAGCGGCCACGGCGGCAATCGCGAGCACCACGCTGGCTGTATTCAGTTTTGCTGGCCCAAACGTCCTCAAGAGAGTCTCCTTTACTTGCGCGTTAGCAGGATCTGGCTGCTGGGGGAGCGGCTTTCGCCGATGCTTGTCACGTAAACGGCGGGGCGATCCTGCAGCGGGCATGCAAATTCGCATGCGCCGCAGCCCACGCAGCGGCTGGGATCCACGCGCGGCTGCTTCAGCGTCTTCGTATTGCCCGCCGAATCCACAACCTGTGCCTCCTCAACGTAGATCGCTTTGGGCGAGACCGGGCACCACTCCTCGCAAACGATGCATTCGGTGGCCATCGCCCAGGGCAGGCAGCGCCCGCGATCATAAAACGCCGTGCCCAGTCGCACCGGCTGACTATGCCCGGCGCCCACGCCCACCACCCACCCCTTTTCTTTCGGAGTCATCTGCCAGATGGCCCCCGTCGGACACACTTCCGAGCAGAGCACGCAACTCGGCTCGCAATAGCCGATGCGCGGCACCATGGTCGGCGACCACAATCCTTCCAGGCCCGCCTCGTCAAGCGTGGGATGCAGCGCATTGTTGGGGCACACCTTCATGCACTCGCCGCAGCGAATGCAACGTGACAGAAAATCCGGCTCATCGAGCGCGCCGGGTGGCCGCAACAGCCGATCGTGGCGGCTCTTGCCCAGGCCAGTGTTGGCGCGCATCAGTGGCACAACTGCCGCTCCAGCCGCCAACCCCGTGATCGTTCTGCGGCGGCCCAGGTCGGGCGAGGCCACCTCCTTTTCCTTCCTGAAGAAGCGGAAGCCGAGCGCGTGCTCAGGGCAACTGCCCACACAATTCATGCACATCACGCACTCAGCCTTACGCCACGATGCGCCGCCGATTGGGTCGTCGCCGCCCTGGCAGTCCAGCAGGCAGCGATTGCAGTTGTTGCAGCTTTCGGGATCTTTATGCAGGCCCAGCACCGACCAGCGCGAAACCGCGCCTAGCAACGCGCCCAGCGGGCAAATTGCGCGGCACCACAACCGCGTGACGCGCAGGCTGACGAAGAGAATCACGAGGAACAGAATCCCCAGCACCAGGCTTTGCGAGAAGTGTGCTTGCCGAGAATCAAATACAAGAGCGCTTAGGACTGCGTGAATCGCTTCGCCCGCGCCCTTGATCGCGCCTATGTGGCTCTGTTCAAGCGGCTCCAGCACGGCGCGCGCCGCGAAATTGAAAGCCGGCAGAATCGCCAGACCGATCGACCGTACCAGCAGGCTGAAAGGATCGAGCCAGCCAATCGCCATCGACCCGAGTGCCGCGGCGACCAGCCCCGCGATCAGCACGACATATTTGATCGATTGCCAGCGCTTGTATCGGTTCGATTCGATGCGCTGCTTGCCGCGCTTCGATTCTGACGGCATGTAGCCCACAAAGTGCTGCAGCGTGCCCATGGGGCAGATCCAGCCGCAGAAAAACCGGCCCAGAAACAGCGTGGGGAGCAGGATGATCAAACTCCACGCCAGGCCGCGGTAGAGTGCATGGCTGGCAAGCGCGTTCGCCAACGCGACCAGCGGATCCCAATCGAAGAACAATCGCACCGCCGCACTGACATGGAGGTCGCTCGTGGTGCCGGGCATGGGGCGCAATGCCGTAAAGATCAGCAGCAAGAGGAACAGCAGCAGAAAGCAGATCTGCGAAATCCTGCGCCATCGCTGCCATCGGGAACCGGTCACAAGCTCCTCCACACGCCGCGCGCGAGCTTAAGAGACGCAATTTGAACTCAAGCCATAAAGGAAGATCATCATCGCCCAGGGAGGGTCCAACAGTGACCTGGATCACGTTTTAGGGGAACGGACCTCACGCGGTTCAACGGCGCGCAATAAGCGCGAGGTGCGGGGCGGTCGTCACAAATGATTGATCAGCGACGCGATGCACGCTGCGCCGAAGCCGTTGTCGATATTCACCACGGAAACATTCGGTGCGCAGGTGTTCAACATGCCCAGCAGCGCGGCCACGCCGCCCAGCGAAGCGCCGTAGCCCACACTCGTCGGAACGGCGATCACCGGCGCATTCACAAGTCCGCCAACTACCGTCGGCAGCGCGCCCTCCATGCCGGCGCAAACGATGAGCACGCGGGCGGATTGGAGCGCATGCTGCTGCGCCAGCAAACGATGAATGCCGGCCACCCCCACATCGGCTACCAGTTCCACCGTGTTGCCCATCAGCCGCGCGGTCACCGCGGCTTCCTCGGCCACGGGCAGGTCGCTGGTTCCGGCGCAGACCACGCCCACAACCCCCTTGCCCGCGGCAGGCTCGGTTTGCCTCAGCGTAATTGCGCGCGCCATTTCGTGAAACTCGGCGCGCGGTTCCGCGCTCTGGACAGCCTCATAAACCTCGCGCGAAGCACGCGTGGCCAGCACGTTGCCGCCAGCCTTGGCCATGCGCGTGAAAATTGCAGCCACCTGCGCCGGTGTCTTGCTCTCGGCGAGGATCACCTCCGGCATGCCGGTGCGCAGCGCGCGGTGATGGTCGAGCTTGGCAAAGCCAAGATCCTCGAAGGGCAGGTGCCGCAGCCGCTCCAACGCGTCGGCCACGCTGGCAGACCCAGAGCGCACCTCGTTCAACAATGCTTCAATCTGCAAGCGATTCATCAGCGCCTTTCCTTGTCGACGCGCCCTTTTGCTCGCCGAAGGCCCGCATCGCCTCCTGCATCACACGCTTGAGCGGAACCCCGTGCTGCCGCGCGAGATTGCGGCAAACCTCGTACTCCGGCGATGCGTTTGCCACCTCGCCGGTGGGCCAGCGGGCAATCTTGATCCGCACCTTGCCCCAGGTGGTCTCCACTTCCGCAAACTCACGGGCCAGCGCCATCTTGTTTTCCAGGCGCCAGCGCAAGCCGATGGTCGTGGTTTCTCGCAAGAGCAAATCACGCAGCGCGGGCATCAGATCGGGACTCGAGAGCACGGTCATCTGCACGCCGGTGCGCCCTTTCTTCATCTGCACTGCCGCCCGGTAGACATCCCACGCGCCCGCCTCCAGCAGCAGCTCGCTCACGTAAGCCAGCAACTGCGGGGTCGCGTCGTCGATCACAGTTTCAATCACGGCAATCGCCTCGGCGCCTGCCGCTTCATCTTGCGCCTCGCCCACAAGGAGCCGCACCAGATTCGGCTCGCCCGGTGTGTCGCGGCCTCCAGCTCCATAGCCGTGCGCCGCCACGCGCATCGCCGGCAGCGGCCCATAGCTCACATCCAGCATGCGCAGCACCGCTGCGCCGGTCGGCGTCACGCGTTCCATCGGTGGGCCGGCGGCGTACACAGGCGCATCGCCGAGCAGCGCCAATGTGGCCGGCGCCGGCACGGGCAGCGTGCCGTGCTGGCACTTCACCGTTCCGCTGCCCACGTTCAGCGGAGAGGCCATCCAGCGGTCCACGCCAAGCGCCTCGCACCCCGCAGCGGCGCACACAATGTCTACGATGGTGTCCACCGCGCCCACTTCATGAAAGTGCACCTTCTCCACCGGGATGGAATGAATCGCGGCTTCCGCCTCGCCGAGCAATTGGAAAGCGCGAGCAGATCTTTGCTTCACCGCATCTGCCACGGGCGCAGCCTCGATAATGGCCAGAATCGCCGAGAGCGGCCGATGCGGCGCATGCTCGTGGCGATGGTGCTCGGGCTCCGCTTGGTGCGCGTGGTGTTCGTGGGTGTGGTCGCCGATGTGCTCGTGAGGATGCGTTTCCTGCGTGGACTTCGTCTGCTCCGGCGCCAGCACGTCCACTTTGATCGCTGCCAGCCCGCCGCGGCTCACCTTGTGCATCTCCAGGCGCGCGCCCACGTTCAAGGCCGACGCCGTGTCGGCGAGCAGTTTGAACGGGACGCCAGCATCGACCAGCGCGCCTAGCAGCATGTCACCGCTGATCCCGGAAAAGCACTCCAGATAGCCGATTCGCATCGCTCTGTGATTCTAAATTGCCGGAGGCCTGAGCAGGGAAGTGAGACGCCTTATGCGCCCCGCCGCGCCAGCACCTCGGCGGGCAGGACTGCATTCAGAGAACCTGACCGGAACCCCGAGCAATCCAACGTCACGTACTGGAACCCGGCCTGCTTCAGCGCCGCAGTGATCGCGTCCAGCATCTCCATCGTCAGCGCGCGGGGCAGCTCATCGCGGGCAATCTCCACGCGCGCCAGCTCGCCATGATGACGCACGCGCAGCTCGCGAAAGCCCAACTGCCGCAAGCGCTCTTCGCCGCGCTCCACCTGCTCCAGGACCTCGCGTGTCACGGCGCGGCCGTACTCCACGCGCGAAGACAGGCACGGCGCCGCTGGGCGGTCCCACACCGGGTAGCCGGCCGCTTTGGCCAGCGTCCGCACCTCCAGCTTGGTCAGCCCGGCTTCGGCCAGGGGCGCCAGCACCTCGTGTTGCTTCGCCGCGCGCTGGCCGGGGCGAAAATCCCTCGTATCGTCGGCGTTCATCCCGTAGGCGATGTGCTTGAAAGCCAGCTTCGCGCCCAACTGCTCCATCACATCAAATAACTCGTCTTTGCAATGGAAGCAGCGATCAGCGTCGTTGCGTGCGTACTCTGGCCGGTCCAATTCTTCGGTGGCGATCACCTGCAGCGGTATCTCCTGTGAGCTTGCAAAAGCGCAGGCCTGCTCCATGTCGCGTCGGGCAAGCGAAGGCGAGTCGGCCAGCACCGCCAGCATGCGCGAGCCCAGCACGCGATGCGCCGTAGCCGCCAGAAATGCCGAGTCCACGCCGCCCGAGTACGCCACCATCAAGCTTCCCAACTGCTTGAGCCGCGCCTCGAGCACACTCAGCTTCGCCGCCGTGTCCGGCGCGATCGCCTCGCTCGTTCGCGCTTCCGTAGCCTCCGGAACCTTCGTTTGCGCGCTTGCCGCCATGCCTCCGATTATACCGTTTGATGATTTTGCCACCCGCCGCCTCGCCCTGCTTTGGTGGCCCACCGGGCCAGATCCGCGTTTGACGCCCCCGCCCGTGGGCAATAGCTTGGAAGAGAGCGAATATGCGTCAATCAGGTTGCCTGGAAGAAGGAGGTTGGATGCGACACAAGGTATCCCCGGGGGTTTTGAATGGCTTTTGGCTTCTTGTGCTGCTGCTCGCATGGAACGCAGCGCAAGCCCAGGATCTCAAGAGCTTTGAGCAGCGGATGACCGTCAAGGTTCTGCCCAATGGGCTTACGCTGATCCTTTGCGTGCGGCCTGAGGCGCCGGTCTTCAGCTACACAACATTCATCGACGCAGGCGACGTGAACGACCCGTCCGGCGAGAGCGGCCTGGCGCACATGTTCGAGCATCTGGCCTTCAAGGGAACCAGCCTGATTGGGACCAAGGATTATGCGGACGAAAAGGTGGCCCTTGAAAAGGTTGAAGCGGCCAATGACGCCTACGAGGCCGAGTACCTAAAGCCGGTGGGGCGCAGCCAGGAAAAACTCGATGAGCTGAAGAAAGCATTTTTGGCCGCGCAGGCGGATGCGGAGAAATACGTCATCCCCAACCAGTTCACCGAGGTCGCGGAAGAGAACGGCGCACACGATTTGAACGCGGAGACCGGGCTCGATGACACGCAGTATTTCTGGTCGATGCCGGAAAACCGCCTCGAGCTGTGGGCTTGGATGGAGTCGAGCCGCCTGGCCGATGTTGTCCCGCGCGAATTCTATAAGGAACGCGATGTGGTGATGGAAGAGCGCCGCATGCGCACCGACTCTGACCCAATCGGACGGCTGGTTGAGCAGTTCCTGGCCACAGCCTATGTCGCGCATAATTACGGCCGCAGTTCCATCGGCTGGCCTAGCGAGGTCAGCCAGATCACGGCCACTGAGGCCATGGCCTTTCACGGGAAATACTACGTTGGCGGCAACATCGTCGTATCCATCGTCGGCGACGTCGACCCTAAGACCGAGCTGCCCATGCTGGAGAAATACTTCGGCCGCGTTCCCGGCGGGTCCAGGCCGGAGGAAATGACCACCGTCGAACCCAGGCAGTTTGCCGAGAAGTCCGTGGTCATCCGCGAGCAAACGCAGCCGTTTTATATCGAGGGCTATCACCGGCCCAGCTACCGCGATCCCGATGACGCGGTCTACAACGCCATCAGCGACATCATGTCCAACGGGCGCGTCTCGCGGCTCTACCGCAGCCTGGTCGAGCAGCAGCAGATCGCGGCCGAAGCCGAGGGGTTCAGCCCGTTCCCCGGAGAAAAGTATCCGAGTCTCTTCGCGTTCTACGCTGTTCCCCTCCCCGGTCACACTCCGGCCGAGATGCGCGACGCGATCCACAAGGAAATCGACAAGCTCAAGACCACTGACGTCACCGACGCGGAACTCCAGATGTACAAGACCCGCGCCCGCGCCGACCTGCTGCGCGGCCTGGCTGACAATCAGGGCCTCGCCAACTCGCTCGCCGAGTACCAGGCGCGATACGGAGATTGGCGGGAGTTGTTCCTGCAGCTTAACCGCGTGGACAAGGTGACCAAAGCCGACATCCGCCGCGTGGCGAACCAGGTGTTCGTGGCCTCGAACCGGACCAGCGCGGAGATCGATACCGAGCCGGCAGCCGGAACCACAAAGAAGGATGGAGGCGCGCAATGAGGAGACCCGCTTTAAGTACGATTTCCAAAGCCTTGTTGGCCGCGGCGATACTTGCCGCTTTGGCGCTGCCGCCGGCATCGACCGCGCAGCAGAGCAAGCCCTGGGAGCAGATTCCCATTCCGCCCCTCCACGCCTTTCATCCGCAGCAGCCCAAACGCATCGAGCTGAAAAATGGGATTGTGATTTTTCTTCAGGAGGACCACGAGCTGCCGTTTATCTCCGGTTCCGTGCTCATTCCCGGCGGCTCGCGCGATGAGGATCCGGCAAAAGCAGGATTAGTAGGCCTCTATAGCCAGGCATGGCGCACCAGCGGCACCGCCAAAATGGATGGCGACGCCATGGACGACCTGCTCGAATCCAAAGCCGCGCACATCGAAACGGACGGAGACGACGACTCCACCGCGCTGTCATGGGATTCGCTCAAAGGCGACGCCGACCAGGTCTTTTCACTGGCCATGGACCTGCTCTTTCATCCCAGCTTCAGCGCGGCAAAGCTACAACTTGCGCAGCGGCAGGAAGCTACCGCCATCGTCCGCCGCAACGACGACGAGAATGAAATCGCCGATCGCGAGTCGGCGAAACTCGTCTATGGCGTCAACAGTCCATATACGCGCCAGCCGGAATTCGCCACCATCGGCGCAGTCACTTTGGCCGATTTGCAGGCCTGGCACGACCGCACTTTGAAAGGGAAGCTGATCGTGGGCATTTCGGGTGACTTTGACCCCATTGCCATGGAGGCCAAGGTGCGCGCCGCCTTTGAAGGGCTGCCGTCTGTCAAGCCGGAGCCGCCTCGCCATGATGAATTCCCCGGCCCCACGCCTGGCCTCTACTTCATCGACAAAGAGGATGTGAACCAGTCCAACGTGCAGATCGTAGGCCTGGGCATTGACCGTCATGATCCCAATGTGCCCACGCTGGCGGTCATGAATGAAATCCTCGGCGGCGGCTTTGGCAGCCGTCTCTTCCAGAAAATCCGCACCGAGCAGGCATTGGCATACGCTGTAGGCGGCGGCTTCGATTTCACCTACGATCACCCCGGCGCCTTCCGCGTCGAAGTGCTCACCAAGAGCGCCTCAACCGTCGACGCAACAAAGCTGGCGCTCGAGGAGATTGCCGATCTGAAGACCAAGCCGTTTACCGAGGCCGAGCTCAAGCGCGCCAAGGACGACATCCTCAACTCGTTCCTCTTCCGCTACGACACCAGAGACAAGATCCTGGCTGAGCGCGAGAAGCTCGAGTTCTATGGCTATCCGGCGGATTACCTTGAGACTTACCACGCGGCGCTCGAAAAAGTGACGCTGGCCGACGTGACCGCCGCGGCCAGGACATACATCAATCCTGACAAGCTGGCCGTGCTGGTGGTTGGCAACGGGCCCGACATCAAGCCGCCTCTTGATGCTCTCGGCATAGGTCCGCCCAAGCCGATCGACATCACCATCCCGCGGCCGGCACAGCCCCAGGGAGCGGGCGGCGCGGCGGAACAATGACACTTCGCCCGACGCCCGGTTCGCGGCGTAAGCACTCTGTCTCAACAAGAGGCCTCGCAAGACGGCAGGAGGAAGTAAGATGACGACAAAGTCGGACCAGGCCGCAAAAGCGCCGGCGGCAACAGCGGCGGTCGAACAGGCGTCGCAAGTCACCGCGCGCCAGAAAACCGCGGCGGCGCGCCTCATGGCCGCCGGAGTCACCATCTACCGTCCCGAGACCTGCGTCATCGATCCTGAAGTCGAAGTCGCCGCCGGCACGGTCATCGAGCCCTTCGCGCAGTTGCTCGGCAAAACGCGCGTCGGCGGCAAATGCCGCATCCGCTCCTTCTCCGTCCTCGAAAACTGTACCCTCGGCGACAACGTCCAAATCCTGCAACACTGTGTGCTTGAAGACTCCACCATCGCCGACAGCGCGTGCGTAGGTCCCTTCACGCATCTGCGCCCCGGCTGCGAGATCGGCGAAGGCGCCCACCTCGGCAATTTCGTCGAGGGCAAGAAGCTGCGGATAGGCAAAGGAGCCAAGGCTAACCACCTCACCTACCTCGGCGACGCAGAAGTAGGCGAGGGATCCAACATCGGAGCCGGAACCATTACCTGCAACTATGATGGCGTGAACAAGCACCGCACGCAGATCGGCAAAGGCGTCTTCGTGGGCAGCGATACCAACCTCGTTGCGCCCGTCAGCATCGGCGACGGAGCATACATCGGCGCGGGTTCGTGCATCACCAAGGATGTTCCCGCCGATGCGCTGGCCGTGAGCCGTAGCCGCCAGATCACCAAGCCAGGCTGGGCTGCGGCGCGCCGCGCCCGGCGCGAGAACAAAAAACCCTGATCGGCCGCCGCGCCGCTTTCTCTTCCCCAGTTGTCTGCAACTGAAATCCCAAGGACTTGGGCGAAATTCGCCGTCGCCTGTGCCGAAAGGCCACAGCACAGCCCGCCGGCGCTCTTCCCCACGAATGGAAGCGACGCTACAGCTTCGTTGCTGCACGCTGCCACATTCGGGTGATTGAGAGGGGGTAGCCCGGATGATACTCTCTCCAAAAGAGATCGCGCCAGGCGGTCCCCTGGTTCCGCGGCAGTGCGGGGAACCAGGCGATATCTTGTTATTTTTGTGGGTCTTTCAGCCTTGGGGCGTCATCGGTAAAAGCAGGTTCAGCCCGTGGACGCAACCGGACCTCGGCCATTTGCGCGCGGCGGGAAGATTCCACGGAACTTGAGCCGTGCGCGGCGCGTAATCGGGAGCGGCATGGTCAAAGCCCGCCGCTCGACAATGCTGCGCAACGGTGCTTTCATGGTTTGAACGGGAAGAAGCGCATAGTTACATTGGGACCCAGGAATCGATCATCGTTACATGCGCTGAGCGGGAATATGAAGATGACGGAGGTTGCCGTTTGGCATTAGCTTTGTCAGACGCGAAAAGAATGGACACGGCGGGAAACGCGCGAATGGAAGGCGATGCGCGAGCGCGCAAGCCGGCGCGTGTTCTCGTCGTCGACGACGAGGCCCCCGTGCGCACCATGATGGCTGCCGCCCTCGAGCGACAGGGATATAAGGTCGACCAGGCCGGCGACGGCCGCGATGCGCTCGAAGCCTTGGAATTGAATACCTTCAACCTGGTGCTCACCGACATCGTCATGCCAGACGTCAACGGCATCGCTCTGCTGGAACGGATCCACGCGCTGCAACCTAATCTTCCTGTCGTGATGGTCACTGCGGTTCACGACATCAGCGTGGCCATCGACTCGATGCGCCGCGGAGCCTACGACTACCTCCTGAAGCCCTTCGAGCGCGAGCAGCTCTTAAGCACCGTCGAGAGAGCCCTCAGCCATCGCCAGGCCCTCGAAGAGACGCAGAATTACCACCAGAGCCTTGAGAAGATGGTCCGGGCGCGAACCGAGATGCTGCGCCATGCCATGGAGGATCTCGAGCACTCCTACGACGTCACCCTCGAGGCGCTGGGCGACGCCTTGGACCTCAAAGACTCCGAGACCGAGGGCCATTCCAAGCGGGTCACGGCTTACGCTATCGCGCTGGCGCGCGCCATGGGCATCCCGCCCGAAGAAATCAAGATCATCGCCCGCGGCGCCTTCCTGCACGACATTGGCAAAATGGCAATTCCCGACGAAATCCTCCGCAAGCCCGGAAGACTGAGCACGGAAGAGCAGGAATTGATGCGCGAGCACTGCTCGCGTGGCTACAACATGCTGCGCAAAATCCCCTTCCTGGCCGGAGCGGCGGAGATCGTCTTCTGCCACCAGGAGCACTTCGACGGCAACGGTTACCCCAACCACCTTGCGGGGCGCCAGATCCCTATCGGGGCCCGGATCTTCGCCGTGGCCGACACCCTTGACGCCATCACCAGCGACCGTCCCTACCGCAAGGCGCGTGGCTTCGATGCCGCGCGCGAAGAGATCCTGCGCTGCTCGGGCTCGCAATTCGACCCCGCTGTCGTCGAAGTCTTCCTGAAGATCCCCAATGAGCTTTGGCAGGAGCTGCGCTCGGAAATCAGCGGCCAGCACATGCGCTTCTCCACCTTCGACATGGCGCGCACCCAGGCCGCCTCGTAACCTACGCGCCGCAGTGAGACCGATGTCATCCTGAGCGCAGTCCCGCTTCAGCGGGACGGAGTCGAAGGATCTGCGGTTGCCTCTCGCTTTGTATCAGGGCACGGCGGGGCACCCTCTGGGTCCCGTGCCAAAAACACCGCGAAGAATGAACGGGCTTCAGCCCCTGAGGGACGAATCCGGAGGGAGCAGAGGCCTTCAGGGCACTGAAGCCCACGCCTGCAACGGTCCGGCCTTTAGGCCCGGGGGTGCAGCCCCTGGAGATGGCCCCAACGCAAGTTGCCTTGGGCTTCGCCATAATGAAACAGAAGTCCGATCCGGCGTAGAATGGTGCCATGATGTTCCGGGCCGCAATCGTGCTGATCGCGCTTGCCGTGCCGGCCTTTGCGCAACATGGCGGCGCGCACGGTGGATCGTTCGGCAGTCGAGGATTCTCGAGGGCCGGAGGCTTTTCCGGATCTCGCGGTTTCTCACATCCCGGCAGCTTTGCGCGGCCTGCACCTCCAGTTCGCTATGGCGCCTTGGGTAGCGCAGGATTTCGAGGCGTCGGCCCACCGAACTACTCGAGCCTGAGAAATCCGTACTACGGAAATCGCAGCCTGAGAACTCCGTACTACGGAAACCGCTACGCCGGAAATAGATTCGTGGCAGGCCGTGCTTCGCATGATCAGAGAGGTGCCAGCCCGTCTCGTGGCCGGGATCGCGATCGCTTCGACGCACGCAGACGGCAGTTCGAAAGCTGGTATGTCAACACCTACCCATATTGGCCCGGATATGGATACCCCTATGTCATCGATCCCGGATTTTACGATTGGGGAGATTCCGATAACTCCGCGTCCGATAGCTCTCAACCCGGTAATTCTGAGCCCGATCAGGCCTACGACCAAGGCGGCCCGGCTCCGCTTTACCCGCCTCCGTATCCAAACGAAGGCCCTCCGTATCCAGATGAAGGTTATCGCTCGCCATATCAGCAACCCGCTGCCGCCCCGCTAGCCGCACTTTCCGCGCCCGAGCCCGAGCAGCCTCTTACCGTGATTTTCAAGAGCGGTCGCGCTCCAATGAAGGTGCAGAACTACTTGATGACCGCAAAGGTCCTCACCGACCTTGATTCTCAGCACTACGAACAGATTCCGTTGGATCAGATCGACCTGGCCGCAACCCTGCGCTTCAACAGCGCCGCCGGCGTTGACTTTCAGGTTCCAGGCGCATCGCGCGATTGAGACCGTAAAGTCTGGCTTGCCGGGTGCCCAGGGCCCCACGGACCGGGATCCTCAGAAAGCGATTGTGCTTCTTGGGGTGATACCACAAACCCAACGTCACCCCTATGCTGTCATCTTGAGCGGAGTCCGCCGCAGCGGACGGAGTCGAAAGATCTGCGGGTGCTTTTCGCCCCGTACTTGGGCACGGCCTCAAAGCGCGCTGAAGAGCCTGCATTCGAACTCGACGGAGGGAGCGTGGGGCTTCAGCCCCACAAATAAGGCCAGAGAATCGGCGGGCTTTAGCCCCGGAAGCTGACCACTGACCACTGACCACTGTACACTGTCCTCCGCGTACAATCCCCCTGAGGAGCAAACCCATGCCCGTCCTTTCGCCTGAAGCCGCTCGTTCCCGTCTCGCCCAACTGCCCGGCTGGACCATCGAATCCGGCGAACTCGTCCGCACCTTCGAGTTCAAGGACTTCGTCGCCGCGCTCCGCTTCGTCAACCAGGTCGGCGAACTCGCCGAAGAAGCCGGCCACCACCCCGACATCGACATCCGCTACAACCGCGTCCGGCTCTCGCTCGTTACCCACGACGCAGGCGGCCTCACCGAGAAAGACTTCGACCTGGCCGCCCAGGCGCAGAACCTGGCTCAGTAGCGGGCGGGCACCCGCGAAGCCCCCGGGCGAAGTTGTGGAGGCGGTCCCAGTCAGGATCATGGGATACCCGGAGCGGGACCGAATCTGCACCAGTCACGTCGAGCGCCAGAACCTCAGCATCCGCATGGGGATGCGGCGCATGACAAGGCTAACTAATGCGTTTTCAAAGAAATGGGAGAATCTTGAAGCGGCGTATGCGCTTTGGTTCGCTCATTACAACTTCTGCCGGGTGCACCAAAGTCTGCGAATGACGCCCGCAATGAAATCGGGAATTGCAGATCACAAATGGGAACTCGACGAACTGATCTGCGCGGAGTAGAATTTGGACCGCAGCAATTACACCTTCGTTGGATGGCCGAGAATGCAAATTGGGCCGATTGTCAAGACAACGGTCGGGCATTGCGTCGGGGCGGTGGTGGTCTGTGCGGCTTTCGCAGGTGCCCAATGGACGATTGTGCGCATTTACCCGAACGGAACGCTGCGATGGTGGGCTGACGAAGTAGAATATGTTCTCGTCTATGCTGTAGTTGGGATGCTGGGCTTGATTTTCCTGAATTCGATGCTGCGCATAGCTCTTGACGCTTTTGTCGAGACTTGGAAAGGATTCCCAAATGGCAAAAACCAGATCTTTCTTGTCTGAGACCCTCAAGATTTGGGTGCAATGGCTTGGTGCAGGCTGTGCGACTATTCCGGCAGGGATTCTTCTAGGAATAATGTTGAACCATGGGGTTACAGCGTCGCACGCCCGTATTATCGCTGTAGCGATCGGCCTTGTACTAGGATTCGCGTTTTGGGATTTGATCGGAAGATTGTTTTCGGCTCGTTTGGTTGTGTACAGCTGCGCAATCTCCTCAAGCACAGTGCATTACAGATTTCGAGATGATCTCATTCCGTCGCTGTCAGGGACTGCAGAAATTGTGGTTTTCCCAGCCTTTCAGGCCGCTTATACAGTATCGTTTGGCTCGCCATCCCGTATCGAGAGCGCGAAACCGATGATGATTGGGCGAGTTCATGCCGTTTGCAGAAGTTGAGTATTGCATCATTTGCGAAGGAGCACGACCTGAGCCTGGGGCTAAGGTGACAATCCTTGGCTTTTTTGGCCTTGCCCCAAATGTTGAAGTAGTCATGCCCAACATGACGGTGCCCACGCAGCTCTGCGTGATTGTTGGCTTTGGTCGTTCGTCCACCGAACCAGCAGCCGAACAATACCAAGGTCATTACGCCATCTACGGACCAAACGGAGCACTTCTCCTTCAAAGCCCGCCAGGACCGATAAGCATTCAACCAAATGCCCGATTCGTTCTTGTGTTTCCCTTTGTTTTGGCTCCAGTAGAGCCAGGAACCCACACCTTTAGGCTGGTGGTGAATAACGAAAACGTGGCTGAGGCACAGTTCAGGATTCGTGCGGCAACGCCGGAGGAAACACAGCGCTCTGACCCCTCAGGCAATATTCCTTAAATCTGCTCAACGCACTCTTAGGACACTACCCCCCGACACCGCGTCGAAACGCCTCCGAAAATCTGGATTCTGGGGCACATTTCTGCGCTTTGGCAGAGTTTTCCACGAGTTTTTCCACAACCCTCCCCGCAGCTCGGATCTCGGGCGATGAGCGCCACCGAGACAGGAAGCGCAAACTCCTGGACCTTTACTGAACGTCGGCGGCGCTTGCGAACCAGGATAAGTCTATGATTCACAATGGGTTGCAAAGGACCTGACCGCGGCGCATTCGGCAGGAATCTGGCTTGCGGGCAGCCGAACGGTCCGGAATATGGGCTTCTGATGGTCGCGGGTTAGATGCATTCTCGATCGAAAGGATGACCGCGCAATCAACAAAAAGATTTTGAATTTTGTATTTGCATTTTTCCGAATCTATGCTATCGTGTATTTATTCCGGTTGCGGAGGTCATCGATTCATCCCTCCGGGCCGGAAGTAGTTTGCGTCACTGGCCTCCCGGCACGAACAGCTTTAACGTTCGTGCCGTCTTTTTTTGCGCGCAGATCCCCTCCCATGCTCCCGTTTCCTGCTCCCTACTGGCTACTCCCTGCTCCGTTGCTCCTTTTTTCGATGTCAAGAGCCCAACCAGGCACGGATCACCCCAACCCGCTGAAAACACTCGTAAAAAACTTCTCCACAAGTTTGCAGATCATTTCGCCCCCTTTCTGCATAATCGCTTCATAGATCCAAATCCGGGCTTTCGCATCTGGCGTCGGCCCTCTTTCCTATCTGGAGCTGCCGCGGGACGCTTCGAACGGCCCGGAGAATGGATGGAACTCGAATGAAATGACGTCTTTACGAAAAGCGGCTCTTTAGAATCAGGTACTTACAGCAACTCGCGCCTCGCAACCCCTTTCGCTTGACGTACTTGGCTTCAAAGATGGGGGGAGTCGGGGTGGGGTAATCGAACGGTCAACAGGAGCGTCGGCCCACTCCAGTTTGCGCCCCTGCGCCCGAAATCCTACGATTTCAAGGTTTGCCGTAAGATAGGAGCTGAGGCACCCGATGAAGCACTTTTTCAAAAGCCGCTGGCTCTGGACCCTGGCCGTCTTCGCGCTCACCGCGGCTAGCTACGCGCAGTGGTCCAACCCGGCCGACGACGTTCCTGCCTACCATCCATCCGCCCCGCTCAATATCCATGCAATTCCGCCAATCCTCTCGGGTAAGCAGTTGACTGGCCCTAATTTCCGCTACCCCTGGCAGGTCCACGCGTATCTGGTGGCCGCCAAAATCCCCGCCGTGATCTACCAGCTTCCCTGCAACTGCGGCTGCGACCGCGCCCTGGGTCACACCAGCCTGCACAGTTGCTATGAGACCACGCACTCGACCCAGTGCTCCACCTGCGCCCAGGAAGGCTTTTACGCCTATGAAAAGACCAAGGCCGGATGGACCCCCGCGCAGATTCGCGCCGGCATCGCCCGCCACGAATACGAATCCATCGATCTCGATAAGCAATAGATACTCGAGGAGGGCAATCATGAAGCTGCGCATTCTCACTGTATTGCTTGAAGCCTTGCTGTTTTCGCTCATTTCCGCCGCCCAAGCACGGGCGGCAGACAAAGCAGACGTCTACTTCGGCTATAGCCGCGTCGGCGCCAACCTGTATGGGCCCAATACGAACGGCATGAATGGCTGGCAGGGTTCGTTTCATGTCAAGGCGATTTCAATCGTTGGCATAGAAGGCGACGTTTCACGCTACACCCAGAATCCCCTCGGCCTGTCCCAGCAGGTAACACTGGCCATGGTCGGCCCCCGCGTAACCCTTGGCGCCAAGGGCTTCAGCGTTTTTGCTCACGGCCTCGCCGGGCTTGCCCATGAGAGCGCTACTATCCCCTTCCTTCCCACTGCCACCTACAACGCCGCCAGCTACGCCTTTGGCGCTGGTGCGGATATGCCCTTGTTCCTCGGGTTCAAGCTGCGCGTCGCGGGCGATTTCCTGGGCAACAGCAATGCGCCTTCGTCCGGTTCTCCATCTCCCTCCCACTATCGAATTGGCGTGGGCGTCGCTTACCACTTTTAGCCCGGCTCTTAGCCCGGCCGTCTCACGGCTCCTCTACCCCATTTCGGCGTAGAATAAGAAGATGCAGCACGAGCCATTCGGCTCCGCGCTCGCACCCGCCGGCGCTCGCCAATCATCCAATGAGTGCTGGATCGAAAGCAAAGGGGGCGTCACGGTTTCGACGGGATCGATTGCGGCATGGGAGGCATGTCGGGGTGTGGGCACCCGTAATCGCCTGCAAAACTAAAGTTGCCAACCAAGAACTGGCACTTGCTGCTTAATTAAATAAGCAGCCGTCCTCCGCGGCTTTGCCTGTGGGCCGCGAGCGGGCGTCGCACAGCAGGCTGGTGGTTGCGGCTCGGTCCGTGTTGCAGCCATAAGATCATCGGACTAGCTTCCGGCGCATCTTGTCCGTTCTTAAGCGCCGCGGAGCGAATCAAATCGAATCGGACACAGCATGAACTCTCCCGGCTGACAGCGATTTCGGACGCGGGTTCGACTCCCGCCGCCTCCACCATCAACAAGTTGTCAACCAAGGGTGGTGTGCCTCGCCGATGTTCGGTGGTGCGCCGAATCCTGTTCGGTGATCGGGACACCCGTCGCGGTCCCGGCCATACCGGTGGGCAGCAATTGCTCTGGAATTCGTTTCGGATCGTCCGCAGACCGCTTACTCTCCGAAGCGGTGGCGATGCCAGCGGGCGCTGGATACCCTGCCAGGATCGAGAACGAAGATTGGCTCGTGTGAATGAATGGTCGGGGAGAGAGGATTTGAACCTCCGACCCTGGTCCCGAACCAGAGTCGGTTGATTATTGAAATCTGTTGAAATTACGTGTTTCTAACTGTTTTCGATGGAATGATTTGCAGCTTCATTATTGAAGGCTGCGGTTCCGCGTTGCTTTTGGAGGCTTTGACCGACACAATTTCGACTACACGTGTGTCTCAAGTCAGGCGTTCAGTCCAGTGTCTCAAGTCAGGGGTTCAGTCCGTCAGCGGTCGCCGAAGAAACGCAGGACGAACTAATGCGAGCCGCACCCTCGTGCCCCCTCAACGAACCGCGTCAAACGGGAGCGAATGAAACGGCTCATCCGCCGGTGGCTGCCTCCGGCCCATATCCGCCATCCTTATCCCTCGCGCCGTCTGCGCGTCACCACCTGAGGCAAGAGCCGGATGCGGGAAATCCGCCCGTCCGGATCTGTGCGGGGGGTACGGCGAAAGCCGTATCCCTACCGAGACGAAATTCACCCGATGCGGAGCCGCGTGTACCTCTGCCGGTGCTCAAACGACGCCGGACGGACGCCATAACAGCAAGCAAGCCGCCCCTGAAGGCCCTCGCTGGCGTATCCTCGCTCTTTCAACTTGCTTTCCTGAAACACTCCCAGTGGAATCCTCCACGGTCATCGTCGAGGTACAGATACATATCTTTATCGATGCGGGTAATGGTGCCTGTGTCGCCCGGTTGCAACCTCAGTCGATCAAACGAGGACCATGCCCAGCCGATGGCGTGTTCATCAGGCGCGAACGTCACTCGATCTCCGATCTTGAACGGGTTGGCTTTCTGCTTGTCAGTCATAGGTTTCCTATTGAGGCGGCATTGGTTTGGGCGGTCCGACTGTACCGGGGCCGGTTCCCTGCGGAAACTGCACTTCTTGCCCCCGCTCTGCGTGGACCCTATTCTATTCCCAGAGGTTGAGCAGGATCCGATGGATGCGGCCAGGCTTGCGGCCAGGCTGATTGAATCCGCCGAGAGGCCGCAGCATCCGTGAATAAAACAACCCGGCGAATCCGAGCAGGAGCGCGACAAAGTTGGCGCATCGATCGATGGGAACGATGACTGACATCAGCGCCGCGTAACGTGATCCGTTCGCCCAGTGCGCGGCCCGGTCCCAGGCGATCCGGTATTTCATAGTCCCAGAGATGCAAAGTACAGAAAAGAAAACCGCCAAGCCTGCCGCCTTCGCCTTTCAGCCCAATGAGGTCACCGCAGTTCACTAAACTCTCGAATGCTCGTATCGAACTGACGGCACGGAGAGAGAAGTATTCAATGTATCGACAATTTGGCTTAACACTGCCTGTGCGTCTCAAACGCCTCCTATTCCAAACGAATGAGCGCTGCGGAGTAACGGGAAACGCCTACGTGTACCTTGCCGGAGATTGAGTTTAGCGGCTCGCTGACGCGCGGACGGAATTGACCATCGCCGGTCACCACGCTTCCCTGGAACGTGACCCCCTGCTTGGCGTCGATGCTCGAAGCCTTGAGGCGCTCGACCGCGGCTCGCTTGAATCCGCCAGAAGCCGCCGCGATCGTAACTTCCGCAGCGCGGCCATCCTTGTTAAAGATCGCCACCAGGTCCGTTGTGGTTCCTCGGCCAGCTGCATATGCCGTGATATTTGCTTCCTGCGGCTCAAGCTTTGTCCTTAGGATGGTGCACCCTGCGAACCTTTGCGCCAGCATGAGGCCGTAGTACTCCGGCCGGGCACTAAAGCCATCCTCAATGGAGCCCACGATCGGTGAGTAGTAGCCATTTGCTCCCCCATGCAAATTCACCCCCACACAACCCAGAGATGCCATTTGCAGACAGAAGTCTCCCGCCCACAAGGCGGACGCAAACGTATCGCTGACCCCCGGTTTGCCTCCGTTATAGCAGGAATTTCCTTCTGTCATGCGAAATGGCAGGTCAGCGGCCCTGGACGAATCCAGTGCTTGCCGGCAGGAATAATCAAATCCTTCACGAGAGTGTAGGAGCCGATCAATCGTCATCCTCGGATCGGTGGGCGGACCCAGGGGATAGTAGTGGCTCGTTGCGAGCACGATATCTTTCAAAACATCCTGAGTAAAACGCCTTACCCAATCTTGGTTCGAGGCCGTGTCCGGCCCGGCCACCGCAACTTCCGGCAGCTTTTCATGAAGCGCAGCACGAAACGTCTTCCAACGGGTGAGGTATTCGTCAAATGTCCACGGCTTGTTTGCCTGATCACGATGTTTGAAGAGATCGGGCTCGTTCCCGAACTGCACCGAGATCAATTGTTGTCCCAGTGTCTTGGCCACAAATCTGCCCTCGGCGAGCGCCTGCTCCAGCGTTCCTCCGCCAAGATTCAGGCCATAGATGCATCGCCAGCCGGTCGCAGTTAGAAAGCCCCGCAGGTTGCGGATGGAATGCGGCGTGATGGTGAAAGTGCGTGGCTCGCGATGGCCCGGATCGGGACCCACCAATCCGCCCGCGTCCGGCGGGGTTGCGGGCTCCGATTCCGACCAGAGCGTGAACTCGCTCAGGTTGCCGCCGAGGCGAAGCACACCCGATGGGCTCAACGTGCGGAACATCTGGATTAGGGCCATATTCCGGGGCGAAAAGAATTCCGGATAAGCCAGTTGCCCGCTCTCATAGCTCAACCCCATAAAATCTACGGGAACCTTGGCGAGGCTCGTCGCAGAGTCGATGTTCAGCTCAACCTCTAGAGCGGTCGGCTGTGCCATCAGGCTGCGCGATGCTCCAAACGCGGTTGCGCCGAGCGCTGCGGTCATGGAGCAAAATTCTCTTCTCGAAAGGTCTTTCATCGTGCTTTCCGTTTCTCGTCTTTCCTTGATATTGTCACCGCGCTGGGTTGGCCTGTCGGTCTCGAGGGACTCAACCTCTGCTTAGGTCGGCCCATTTGCTTTCCCACACAGGGATGCAACGCACCCAGAGAGGCTCATCAAAATTGCGCCCGCTCGTGATGAGCGGGCGCGATTTAAAGCTGCGACAACCGGCTTGGAGAAAGTCCCTAGAAAGTCAACCGGCCACCCAACTGAATAACGCGCTGGGTGCCGGCGGCTGAGGTGATGGTGGCCTGAGAGCCCGACGTGATGTTCCCGGAGGACGGGTTGTTGAGACTCACCCAGTTCATGACGTTGGTCACTTCGGCGCGGAACTGGAACACCAGTCCCCGCTCGAAGGTAATGTTGCGGAACAGGCCCGCATCCATATCCTTGAGGCCCGGTCCGATCAGGGAGTCGCGTCCCACGTTGCCGTCTGCGCCGCCAGGGCCGATACCCCCTGGTAGGCCAGGCCCGTTGGCAGTGAAAGCTGCGTTGTTGAACCATGCCGTCAATACGCTATTGGTAGCGCATACACGGCAGCGGTGCGGGCTGAGCTTGGGGCTAACGCCGGGAACCGCGTTGGGGCGGCTTTGGCCCGCACTGTCAAAGTTCTTGTTGGATCCCGTGGACACCGTAAACGGCCCGCCGCTGATCAAATAGACGACCGGTGAGATCGTCCAGCCGTTGACCACTTCCTTCACGATCTTGTTCGATCCGCGGAAGTAGTCGATGTTCCACATGCCGGAGATGGCCGCATTGCTGTCATGGTTTTGATCCATATCGCCATATTCTTCTTGAAGGCCGCCGCCGAGGGCGCCCAGGGAGTTGTTGGTCGCGGTGAAGGGCTTGCCAAGCACGCCGAAATCCTGCGCGTTCTGCAATCCATTCTCCACGAAGTTTGCGCTTTCCAGCGCGTGGCTCCAGACATAGAAACCGCTGATTGTGAAGCCGCGTGACATCGACTTGGTCGCCGAGATTTGAAGCCCGTTATAGTTGGAGGTCTGGTCTGAGATCAGGTCGGTAATCCCGGTCAGGGTGCCAGCCGCACCGGGAGTGCCGCCATCGTATTGACGACGGGCGTCGAGGCTGGCCGCTGACGTGCTGGGCGTGCCGAAGACGGTTGAATAAGGCGCGTAGTTGGCGTCGACGAAGGTTGACAGGTGACGGCCAAGGGTACCTACATAAGCTACCGTCGCGCTTATCCTGGCAGGCAATTGCCGCTGCACGCTGAGGTTGAACTGGTAGACCGAAGAATCCTTAAAATTCGTGACGATGGCTTCGATGGATTGGTTCGGGTAGAATTTCGGAGCGGACGGCGTATAGGTGTACGGGAAGATACCTCCACCAGGTGTGCCACTGGGGGCGGGGAAATTGTAAGCGGGGCCACCGTACAGATTTGTGAGGGATGGAGTGTTACCAAAGTTGTTGCGTATGGAGAACGGCATGGCGTTGCCGGGTTGGTTCCACTCATTGCCGGCGGGATTGCCGTAGAAGATGCCGGCTGCGGCGCGAACCGAGGTCTTGCCGTCCCCAAACGGATCCCATGCGAAACCGAGACGAGGCGAAATGTGGCTGAACGACGTTGAGATGATGCCGCGACCGACGCCGCTGTCTCCGGGGAACAACATGCCCTTTGGCGCGGCCGGAGTGACAGTGGATTGCTGGTTGGGAACAAACGACGCCGTCCGGTTATGGGCGTCGACGGGAGGCGTATCGATGTCCCAACGGAGTCCAAGGTTGACCGTGAACCGGGGTGTGATGCGGTAGTTGTCCTGCGCAAACACCGCGTAGTGCCACGTGCTCAGATGCGTGGTATAAGTCGTGTCCTGCTCAAATGAGCTGGTTTGGCCGGTGATAAAGTCCGCAATCGCATTACCCGTGCTGGTGGGCGCGGAGGTAGCGAAGTTAACGTCGCCATAATTATTCAGATTGGCCTCGAACATGGTCTTGTCGAGAGCGTACTCACCGCCAATGGAAAGGTTGTGTTTGCCCTTGGTCATGCTGACTACGTCGCGCAACTCATAGTTGTCGGACCCCGTGACCGGGCCGGCGTTCGGGTTCCCCGTGTTAAAGCCAGCACCGATGTTTAGATAGGGCAGTCCAGCCGGTCCCTGGATGAGGAAGTTCGAGCCGAAACTGGCGAGGGTTTGGCTGCCTGGGCCGGTCACAGGGATGAGAACGCGTCCGCCCATGGCCCGCGTGAACGTTAGCCAAGCCTGATTGGCCGTGCTGGGGCTGAAGGTGTGAACCTCGCTTATGTTGGCATTCGTCTGATCCGATTTGGACTGATTTCCGGTCCAATTGATGTTGCCGCCTCCGCTGGGAGTTGACGCGGTACTGATAAAGAAGTAGGTCATCCCCACATGGTCCTTATTGCCGATGTTCTCGTCATACTTGCCAAGGTATTCGTTTGTGTCTGTCGGAGTGACGTATACGGTGAGGTATTTCCCGCCGCCGCTCGATGGCGTGGCTACGCCGGTGGGCAACGGAACGGAAACACCGATTGTGTTTTTGATGTTCAAGAAATTTGCAGCGGTCGGGTCCAGGAGCGCGGAGGGAATGCAGTTCAGTGTGGCAACCACGCAATTGGGGCTACTGTTTGTTCCATCCACCTGATTCGCGGGGATGTGCGCGGTGCCCGGGGTGTAAACCTTGAACGTGTCCGCAGTAAAGTCGCCCAAGCGCTCGGCAGCCGTGGGTGTCACACCGCCTGAGACCGTTCCTCCTTGCACCTCGCGCAGACCGGCATAGCTGAAGAAGAAGAAGGCCTTGTCATGCTTGACGGGGCCGCCGAAGGTTCCGCCAAAGTTGTTGCGGTGGTAGGGGGCCTTCACCAGTGTCCCGGTAATGGGGTTGTTGGACGGATTCCAACCAAAAGCGTTGAAATCGGTATTGCGGTTGAACTCGAACAATCCGCCATGAAACTGATTTGTTCCCGACTTGGTGATCACCGTGACCACAGCGCCGGAGAATTGGCCGTATTGCGCCGCGAATGCGTTGGTCTCGACGCGGAACTCTTCGATTGCGTCGGGGTTGGGCGCCGGGTTGCCGTAGTTGCGCATACCGGTAATGTTGTTGCCGCCATCCAGATAAAATGCGACGGTTCCGTTGCCGGAGTCGAGCGAGCCGTTGACCTGGACATCCTCGGACGCCAGTCCAACGGTCATAGTGGGGGTGCCGCTGGGGTTCGAGGTGGGGCTGTTGTTATTGGCCATCACGCCCGGCGTGAGGGAAAGTTCGGAGTAGACATTGCGATTGACCAGCGGCAGCCCGATGATCTCGTCCGGCTCAATGGTTCTGCCCAATACCGCGTCAGACGTATTGATCAGCGGGGGAGCCTCAGTGACCGTGACGGTCTGAGACTGCGCGCCCACGGCCAGTGTGATGTCAACCGTCAGCGTCTGGTCCACGTCGAGGGAGACATTCTGTTGCACAAAGCGTTCAAAGCTGGGAGCCGTCGCCTCGACGGTGTACCTGCCTACGGGCAGATAATCGATGCGGTACTCCCCATAGCCGTTTGCCGGCGCCGACCGGGAGAACCCTGTATCCAGGTTGGTTGCCTTCACGGTGGCCGTGGTGACTACCGCGCCTTGTGGATCCCTCACCGTACCGACGATGGACCCGGTAGTCTGCTGTCCAAACGCGATGATGCTGCCGGCGATTATGAAAACGAGCGCCGCGACGATTCGGGCGCTCGCGTTGAACCACGAGCTTCCTGCCAAATTGCGTCTGTTCATAGTGCCTCCAAAATCCTTCGGTCTTGGTTTGCGTAGTGAATTTGCTTGCGTAATGAGCCCGGGGACCGCACATGCCCGGGCCGTAGCCGATGAATCCATCCCGATCACCAGACAACCCCCACGAATCACCCGAGTTCGCGTAATTCGGGCCGTCTAGAACACGGGATTAACAGTCGGTGGGGATTCTCGCTGGTCAGGTGGGGTCGCGAAAGGCTGTTACCGTATGTTACGTGTCGCTTCTGCGATGAGCGGGCTCATGGTCGATTGAAACTAAACGAGTTAATGCCGCACTCAAAAACAGCGCCGCAGCGGCGTCCGGCTTGCGATTCAGCGGCATTCGTTCGTGACAACCATCGCAACGCGGGTGTATTCTTCAGCCAAAATAGGGCTCATCAAAGGCCCAGCGGGCGAAGGGAAAGAGCATACAGTGCCCAACTGGTTTCCAACTTCGGAGGAGGAACGCGAGCTGGTTCTGAAGGAACTGGACGCCATCGTTTCCAGCTACCATTTTCGCGGAAGCAGGCGCTATCCGGCGATGCTCAAGTACGTCGTCAGTGCGGTCATCGATGGGCGCGGCTCCGATCTGAAAGAGCGCACCCTTGGAGTTGAAGTATTCGGCCGCGATCCTGAGTACGACACCAACGCGGATCCCGTCGTTCGCATCAGCGCCAGCGAGGTACGCAAGCGGATTGCGCAGTTCTATCACGAAAATGGCGATAGCGCGAAGTTGCAGATCGAATTGCCGCTCGGTTCCTACGTTCCGGAGTTCATGCTGCGAGAATCCGAAGTGCCGGAGCCGCAAGCTGGCCTTGACGTTGAGAAGCCCGTCTCCGTTGAAGGCCAGCCGCCAAAGAGTTTGCATCGCTACCGTATCGCCGTTCTGACCGCAATCGCAATTCTTTCTGGGGCTGCTGCATTGGGCACGTACGCTTACCATAAAGCCGTTTCAGCCCAGAGCACCGCTATTGACAAACTCTGGGGACCGATGATCAAACCGGCGGGTCCTGTTCTCGTTGTCGTTGGAACCGGCCGAAACGCCGATCAGATGGTACCGGAGTTGGCAGAGACCACTTTCTTCGATCGCATAACCGGCCCCTTCCATCGTGTTTCCGTCGCCACCGCAACCACACTGGCTAACGTTGTGGGCGTTCTGCGCCAGCATGGCACTGCATTCGAGATCAAGGAAGACAATGAAACCAGCTTGACAGACATGCACTCACGCACGGTCATTTTGATCGGAGCCACCAACAATGCGTGGACGATGCGTCTCGTGAGTCCTCTGAGGTTTCGGTTCTTGCCGGGTCCAAAGGCCCAGGTTGAGGATACGAAGAACCTCCAAAACACCGATTGGAGCGTCGACTTCCTTAAACCGTACGGCTCCGTTTCCACCGACTATGCCATCGTGGCGCGCTATCGCGATCCAACCACCGAGGGGCCTGTCATGGTCGTGGCTGGCCTTGGGCCTTTCGGAACCGAAGCCGCGGGCGCGTTTGTCGCCACACCTCAGTATCTTGAGCAAGTCGCCCGGCAACTGCCTCCGGGCTGGGAGAAAAAGAACGTTGAGATGGTTCTGAAGACACAGGTCATCGACGGCAAAGCCGGACCGCCTGACCTGGTCGCCGCGACCGCGTGGTGAACCGCATCGCCCACTTCATCCGGCCCTGATCTGCGATTAAGCGAAAAAGCGGCGGCAGCCGCATTGTGCCCGTGGCAGCCACTGTAGATTCAAAAGCGCTATCCAAATTGAGCGCCATGCCGTGGGATAGGTGCGAGCATTCTAGAGCTCGGTGAACTTGTAGAGTGGAGGGCCAACTGCCGGATTCCTCCGGCGGGGTGAGTGTTTCTAAACCAACACCTTTTGGAACAGTGCAGCTCGTCATTTTCGATCACCTATTCTCATCAGATTGCGGGAGCCCCACCAGTCGGCTTTTTGGAACAATCTCTTGCGCGGGCCTGGAGATTCGACTCGAGAGCAACTGGCGATAACAACTCATTGCGCTCAGCGAACTTGGCTCAGGAACCAATGTGCGCATTAGTCCTGAGAAACGCCGTAGCGTCCATGAATGAATACGCTCCCGAGTTCTCCACAATTCGGAAGCAATCTAAGAAATTGGCGGAAGACAGGGCCGGCATTGGTAAGGCCCTGGTGCAAACCCAGGTGCTCGGCCTGCAGGAGACCCCTATAAATCCAGTATTCTCAAAGCGCTTCAGCACGCCAAGCGATTTTCGGCGTGCGACTGTAGTCGATCCCGTAACTGTCAGATCCTCCAGATTCAACGCGGTTCAATAGACGGTGGGAAACCCTGGATTGAAAACAGAAGACTTACCAGGAGGATTTCAAGTAGAGAACCTGGTCCCGAACCAGTTTTCGTCATTCATTGAAGTCTGTTGAAATCGCATGTTTCTAACTGTTTTACATTGAATGATTAGCAGCCCCGTTGTTGAAAGCTGTGGTTGTGCGCTGCTCTTTGATGCTTTCACCGCGACAGTTTCGACTACAGTCCACCGGCAATAGGCGACTTCCATTCTCAATTCATCACCTGTATCAGGGTTGTCCAAAGAACTCTGACCGACTTTTCCCCTTTCCAGTTAAGCATTCGGTGGGCACCTTACACCGTTCCGATCGCGATTGATGGACACCAGCCGATTTTGCAGTACCGCTCCTTAAGCGGTCACCATTCGCGTGCTTCTTGCCGTCAAGCGTGCTGCCGGTCCGGACTTGGTGCAAGAGCCCCCCGGCGCAGGGCCCTGCGCTTGATGAGCAGGAAAAACACCGGAACAAGAATCAGAACGTGGATGGTGGATGTAATCATTCCGCCGACGATAGGTGCGGCAATGGGTTTCATCACGTCTGAGCCGATGCCGGTTTCCCACAGGATCGGCGCTAGGCTGAGGATGACGGCTGTCACGGTCATCAGCTTGGGGCGCAGACGCTGTACCGCGCCTTCGATGACGGCCTGCAATAGTCCCGCTTCTGTCATTGGCACATCCTGCGCGAGGCGCCGCTGGAAAGCTTCATCCAGATACACGACCATCACCACGCCTGTCTCTACAGCAATACCGAACAGCGCGATATAGCCCACCCATACGGCGACGCTGAAGTTATAGCCGAGCGCCCACTGCAGCAGCAGGCCTCCTGACATGGCGTACAGAGTGGGAAAGATGAGCACTGCCGCCTCAGCGGCAGACTTGAAGACGAGATAGAGCAGTATGAAGATCACGAAAAAGACGACGGGCAGGATGATCTTGAGCCGCTGTTTGGCGCGCATCTCAAACTCATACTCTCCGGCCCAGCGCCAAGTGTAGCCTGCGGGAAGCGCCAGCCTCTGGTTGATCAGCTTCTCCGCGCCATTCACAAAGCCGCCGTAATCGTGCGTGTTCAGGTTGAGATAGATATAGCCAGTCAGCGCGCCGTCTTCGTCGCGGATCATGGTGGGGCCGCGCGAGTAGTACACACGAGCCACTTCGCTGATTGGAATCTGCTCGCCGGACGGAGTCGGGATCAGGGCTTGCGACAGAGCTTCAGGATGGTCGCGGAAGCCGCGCTGATATCGGACGGCGATGGGAAAGCGCGCACGGCCTTCAACATTCTGCGCAATGTCCGCCCCGCCGATCTCCGATGTGATGACCTGCTGCACGTCTACCACGGTGAGGCCGTAGCGCGCGGCTTCGGGCCGGTTCACCTCCACATTCAGATAGAAACCCTGGGCAACGCGCTCAGCAAACACGGAGTTGGTCTCCGGCATGCCGGACAAGATCTGCTGCATGCGCGCTCCGATATCTTCGATATGGGCCAGATCAGGGCCCTGAATCTTGATACCGACCGCGGTCTTGATTCCGGTCAATTCCATGTCGAGCCGATTCTCTACCGGCATGGTCCAGGTGTTGGCGAGGCCCGGAAACTGGAGCTTCTCGTCCATATCGCGGATCAGCTTCTCGTAGGTCATGCCGGGGCGCCACTGGTCGCGCGGCTTGAGCATGATGGTGGTGTCGTACATATCGAGAGGCGCATTATCCGTGGCGCTGTCAGAGCGGCCTACTGTGCCGAACACTGTTGCAACTTCAGGAAACGAGCGGATGATGCGGTCCTGCTCTTGCATGAGCGAGACGGCTTGCGTAATAGAGATGCCCGGCAGCGCACTAGGCATGTAGAGAGCGGAGCCTTCATACAGCGCGGGCATGAACTGGCTTCCGAGACGAAAGTAGAGAGGAATGGTCGCGCCCAGGAAGGCCAGATTCAGCAGGATGACCAGCTTCCAGTGCTTCAGGCTCCAGCGCAGCACGGGAAGATAGACGGCCTGAGTGACGCGCGCGGCGGGATTCTTTGACTCCCGCCGCAGTTTACCGCGGAGGCAGAGCGGCATAAGCGCCGGAACCAGAGTGATGGAAAGCAGCGACGAGAAGATGAGAGACAGCGTCTTGGTCCAGGCCAGCGGCCGGAACATGCGGCCTTCCTGCGCCTCAAGCAAGAACACTGGCAGAAACGACACCACGATGATGATGAGCGAGTAGAAGAGCGCCGGCCCTACCTGCTGCGCCGCGTCGACCAGAATACGACGCCGCTCCGGCTCGTCCGGAACATCGGTGCGCTCGGCCAGATGGCGGTATCCGTTTTCCACCATGACAATCGCGGCGTCGATAAGTACACCGACGGCCAGCGCCAGCCCTCCGAGCGACATGATGTTCGAACTGACATGCAGATAGTACATCGGGATGAATGCGGCCAGCACGGCAATGGGCAACGTTAGGATGGGGACGAGCGCGGAACGGAAGTGAAAGAGAAAGGCAATGCTGACGAAGCTGACGATGATAGCCTCGGCGATGAGATCCCGCTTCAGTGTGTGGATCGACTGGTTGATGAGCCAGGAGCGGTCGTAGCCGGTCACGATCTCAACACCGGCCGGCAGCGAGGGTGCTATTTCCTTGAGCTTGGCTTTTACCCCATCGATTACATTAAGGGCGTTCAAGCCGTAGCGCATGACGACAATGCCGCCCACGGTTTCGCCCTCTCCTTGCCACTCTGCGGCGCCACGTCGCTCGTCGGGCCCAAACGAAACCGTACCCAGATCCCGTACCAACACAGGCGTGCCGTTCTTCGTTGCCACCGGAACATTTTCAAGATCTGAGAGCGAACGAAAATAGCCAAGGCCGCGGATCATATACTCGGCTCCACTCATCTCCAACACGTCTCCACCGACCTCATTTGTGCTCTGCCGAACCTTGTCGATCACGGTGGCGGCAGAGATGCCATAGGAGAAGAGTTTGTTCGGGTCGAGGTTCACCTGATACTGGCGCACGAAGCCGCCAATGCTGGCTACCTCAGCTACGCCGGGGACGGTTTCGAGTTGATAGCGCAGATACCAGTCCTGCAGCGCACGCAGATCTGCCAGGCTCTTGGTGTGACTGCGATCTAAGACGGCGTACTCGTAGACCCAGCCCGCGCCAGTGGCATCCGGGCCGATGGCGGGATGCACCTCTACAGGGAGCTTTCCCGCGATCTGTTGCAGATACTCGTTAACGCGTGACCGCGCCCAGTAGAGGTCGGTGCCGTCCTGAAAGATGACGAAGACATAAGAGTCGCCGAACATGGTTTGGGCGCGCACGTTCTTGACGCGCGGAGCCGCGAGCAGAGCGGTCACAATCGGGTATGTGACCTGGTCTTCAATCACATTCGGCGGCTCACCTGCCCACTGCGTGTGAATAATGACCTGCACGTCGCTGATGTCGGGCAGTGCGTCCAGCGGCACACGCTGCAGGCACCAGATGCCCGCAACGACCAGCACAATGGCCCCGGTGAAGACCAGAAAGGGATTGCGTGCGCACCACGCGATGATGCGTGAAATCATCACATACCTCCCGTGGCAGTCACGCTCAGTTGTTTTGTGGCTACCGTCCGGCCGCCGCGGTCGACGGTCAAGGTCACCTGCCACGTGCCGCCGGTCGAGAGCTGCAATGAGCCTTCATAGAGCCCGTTGCCCTTGTCGGCGAGATTGGCTCCGTGGCGCTCCGCTGCCATTCCCATCGCGGGCATTGCCGGCATGAAGAACGTTGCAGTCACCTGCGTGCCTGGCAGCGGCCTTCCATCAGAGCCGGTCAGTTTGACGCGTACCGTGTTTGCCCCCGTACGCGGTGGAGACGGCTCTGTACTGAAGTCGATCTTTACTTGCGCTGCGGGCGCGGCGCCTGTGGCTGCCGGTTGCGGCGCAACAGGCGCAAATGCTCCAGCAGCCGCCTGAAGCTGAGCTTCAGAGTCCACGAGAAAATTGGCCGAGGTGACGACTTTCTCTCCGGCCTTCAATCCACTGATGACGACTACTGAATCGTCGAGTTGCGGCCCGGTCTCAATCGTGCGTGGCTCCAGATTGCCGTTCCCGTGGTCGACAAACGCGATGGCGCGCGTGCCCGTCTGCAGAACCGCGGAAGCCGGTATGACCATCTGCCGCCCCAGCCTGACCGCAATCGCAACATTCACGTACATCCCTGGCTTGAGAATCACGCCGGGATTGCTGAAGACAAGGCGTACGCGCACGGTGCGCGTTGCCATATCCACCTGCGGCAGAATCTGATCGATGCGGCCATTGAAGTGACGCCCCGGATAGGCGTCCACCGTCACCTGCGCTTGGTCGCCCGGTTTCAGTCTGCCAATGTCGTCCTGAAATACGTTGGCGTAGACCCAAACCGTAGAGAGATCGGCGATGGTGTACAGCTTGGTATCGGGCTGCACATAAGCATTCGGCAAGGCGTTGCGTTCGATGATGTAGCCCGAGGCAGGCGAGTCGATGGCGATGTTGCGCTGCACCTTGCCACTCTGTTCCAGATCGGCAATTGCTTGCGCCGGGACACCGAATTGCTGCAGGCGCTCCTCGGCCGCCTTGAGCAGCCAGCCGTCTTCCTGTGCCCCCATGCTGTGCGCATCCTGCGAGAATGCAGTCTTATTCTGGCGGGCCAACAGATACTCCTGCTCGCTGCTTACAATGTCCGGGCTGTACACAGTGAAAAGGCGTTGTCCCTTGCGCACGTACTGGTAGGTCGCATTCGCAGAGACATCCTGAATCCAGCCAGGAAAGCGAGTCTGCACATACGAAAGCCGCTCTTCATCGATGTCAACATTCCCCGGAACGCTCAGATTGTCGCTCACATCCTTCATTTCCACCGTCGCTGAAGTAATGCCGATCTCCTGCATTCGCTGCGGCGACAATTGCAGCGACGCAAGGCTGGGCTCGGCATTCGACGCCGCTCCCTGAGTCGGTGTGGGCTGCGGTGTTATCTCCGGGCCGCGCGCCACCTCCGGGTCCTGCGAAGCGGCTTGCGGAATCGCGTGGTCGCGATGCATGAGCACATACCCAAGAGCGGACACGAGCAAAATGCAGACGGCCACAGCCGCCGCCAATGCAAACTGATAACTGCGTGTCTTCACGGTTTCACCTCCATTGCGGGGGAATCGGACTGATTGAGAGGAGCGCCTGTGGCGAGTTCGAGATCCGCCAGTCGCGCGTCGAAATCGGCGACTGCCTGAAGCCAGGCAAGGTCGATGTTGATGACCGTCATCTGGCTGTCGAGCAGATCGAGCAAGTCCGTCTTGTCGTTCTCATACGCAATCACGCTCGATTGGAGCGTGGCTTCGGCTTGGGGACGGAGTTGGTCCTGATAAAGGTGCGCCAGCTTTTGTGCTGCCTCTGTCTCCACGAGCGCCTCTTGGATTTGCCCGAATGCGGCATTGCGCATTGCAGTCAGCTCGGCGTCCTGCTCGGTCGCCTGCACTGTGGCTTCCGCAATCTCCGCATCGTGCTTGCGGTGATTTAGCCAGGGAAGGTTCATCGAGCCCTCGACCATATAGGCGTTGCGGAAGTTTTGGCTGGACGGCATGATCATGTAACCTGCCGAGACGGTAAAGTCCGGCAAGTAAGCCTTTTTCGCCAGATCCTGCTCTTTGTGGCTGCGTTCGGCGGCTTCCTGAGCTGCAAACAGATCGGGCCGCGAGCGCATCGCCAGATCGTTCGAGACTCTCAGCCCGGGGCAGCGTGGCGAGCACGGCATACTCTCCAGTCACACGGAGCGGCGCGTTGGGATCGCGCCCGAGCAGCGTGTTGAGGCGGGCCCGCGCCAGATCGGCGTCATGATCGAACCGGATCATGTGTTCTGCCAACTGCGTAAGCGCGACCTGCGCCTTCAACATGTCCTGTTGCGGAACCTTTCCGGTGGTGTACTTGATGCGCGCCTCTTCAATAGCCTGGCGCGCAATGGCCACATGTTGATCGTGAATCTGCATCTCGTCGTTGGCGAGCAACAGGTCATCGAAGGCCTTATGCACACGCACCAGAACGTCCAGGCGAGCCTGCTCCAGATCGGCCTTTACCTCATCCACGCTCGACTCTGCAACACTCGTGCGCAATGCCAACTTTCCCCGTCCAGGCAGAGTCTGGCTGATGCTGAACATGTTCTGGGCCTGGTTGTAGTTCCACGGTTGATTGAGCGGGACTCCCCAACCGCGGTACATCGCCATGGGATCGTCGAGCGCGCCGGCGACGGGCACGTGCGCTTCAGCGATGGCGACTCGCCTTGTCGCAACCACAATCTCAGGATTCGCCGCAAGGGCGATCCGCTCCGCATCTTTAAGCGTGAGGGCTGACTCGGAAGCCTCTACCTCGTGGCGTTCACCGCTGTGTTCATCGATCAATACGGAAAGACTCGCCAGGCCGTCGCTTCCCACAAGCGTCTGCGCGCGGGCAATGCCTGCGGACCCAACGACCGCAAGAATACAAAGCGCAGCAAAAAGAGATCTCATGACTCCTCCCATAGGAGATTCAGTGCACAGCCTGATCGTGCGTTCGCAAGCCGCATGGGCGTGCGAAGACGCACGAAGGCCAGGATTCAATCTGCGAAGGAGGGAGTTTTAGATTCGGAGTGCGAATGCGCCGCCCGGCGGGAACTTTAGCCGCGGCGATTCGAGTGTATTTATGTACGCAGTGCCCGGAACTGCACGCAATTCCACACCAGCCTCATGCGCTGCAACGGCCAGCCTCTGCGAATGCCCAACAGAGAACGGAGGGACCGGAGGTACAGCAGGGTTGTTCCCTTGGACTTGGCAGCATGAACTGTTTGCACCCATCGCGGGCGAGTCACAGGTCTGCGCCATGGCGCGACAGCAATCAGGCTGGCTCGCGTGCCGCGTGCCGAGCAGACAGGCCGACACCGGCATCGCGGCCCAGGAGGCCACAACCGCCAGCATCATCAATGCGCCTTTTCTACTCCAATTCATGGTGTACAGGTTCCGAGCCTTAACGATAAGCATCCGCCGCCGGGCTTCCAGGGGCAGTGATTTGGATCACGCCCACGAAACCTGAAAACCGCGACTGCTTGTAATGAACGTATCAGATTCCTTAAATTCTGTCTCATGCCTGCCTCCAATGGCCGCCTGCTTGTGAATAGCGAGCGGCCCCCGCTTCTGGAGGGGCCAACATCAAAGTCAACAACGCCGCCGAGATTATTCCTGATAAATGGCCTGGAGCCAGTTTTTTCTCCATCAAAATACCGATCTGCTGTGAGATCAACCAGATCGGCAGCGTATACAGTTTGGCTGTCCGGGGGCAAAACTGGATCGCCTCTTCCGACTGTAGATGTTTTTGTAGACGGCGTTGCATCCTAGATTTCGCGGGAAACTCAATATTGACGCGCCTTCCGGCACTGGACCACCTGGGCCAACGCCAGGGAGTTTACCCCGTCAGTTTGTAAATGATTGAAAATATTGGTCGGGGAGAGAGGATTTGAACCTCCGACCCCCTGGTCCCGAACCAGGTGCTCTACCAGGCTGAGCCACTCCCCGACGCGTTGGTTAGTGCCAACGTTTCTTCATTTTACGCTGCCGCCGCTGATGGCGCAATCGAGATAGGATGAAGGCCATGGCGTCTCTGCGCAACACGACGCCGGCGAGAATCGAGAAAACTCATGAATGAACTCGTTTTTGATCCGTACCGTACTGCGGTCGTTGTCATCGATCTGCAGAAGGGCATTACGGGGACGCCCGGAGCACCGCATTCGACTCCGAGTGTTGTCGCAAACTGTGTCGAACTGCTTGCTGTGGCGCGAAGCGTGGGCGCGCAGCCGGTCCTCGTCCATGTGGGCCGCTCGCCCGATGGGGGCGATGCATTGCAGATGACGGTCGATGAGCCCATGCGCTTTAGTGCGCCACCACAGCCCGATTGGAGCGAGTTGCTTCCGGAGTTGAACAGGCAGCCCACCGACGTTGTGATTCTGAAACGTCAGTGGGGCGCATTCTACGGTACCGACCTCGACCTGCAACTGCGCCGCAGGGGGCTGAATACCATCATCCTTTGTGGAATTGCCACGGAGTTTGGCGTGGAAGGCACGGCCCGCGACGCCTACGAGCGCGGCCACGAGCAGGTGTTCGCAGAAGACGCTATGACGGGGCGCAGCGCGGAGAGTCACGCGAATGCGATCGGGCGCATCTTTCCCCGCATGGGGCGCGTGCGCAGCACCGCTGAAATCGTAGCCGCGCTGAAAGCAAGCAAAAGCGTTTCCTAGAGAATATAGCGGGACAGATCGTGGTCCTTCACAATCGACGCGACCATCTGCTTGACGTACGCGTCGTCGATCAGGAAAACCTTCTCGGGGCCGGACGCGGTCATGCGCTCCTGATAGGGCAGCGGCGTGGCCGCTTCATTCTTGATGGCATCGGAAAGCGCTCCCGCCGCTTTTTCGTCGGGCGTGCGCCGTGCGATGTCGGGCGCCAGGAAGCTAACGTCTTCAAGCACGCGCTCCATGATGGTGTGCAGACGGCGCGCGCCGATGTTCTCTGTTTGTTCGTTCACCTTGAAAGCGAACTCGGCCATCTCGCGGAGGGCCGCGGGTGCGAATTCCAGGCGCACACCTTCGGTCTCAAGCAGCGCCGCGTATTGTTTGGTGAGCGAGGCCTTGGGCTCGGTTAAAATGCGCAGAAAATCATCGACGGTGAGCGATTGCAGCTCGACGCGAATGGGAAAGCGGCCCTGCAGTTCCGGAATCAGGTCGCTCGGCTTGGAGACGTGGAAGGCGCCGGCGGCGATGAAGAGGATGTGATCCGTCCGCACCATCCCGTAGCGAGTATTGACGGTGGTGCCTTCGACGATGGGCAGAATGTCGCGCTGTACGCCCTCGCGCGAGACGTCGGGGCCATGCCCACTCTCGCGTCCGGCGATCTTGTCGATCTCATCCAGGAAAATGATCCCGTTGGACTCGACGCGCTCAACCGCCGCGCGGTTCACCGCATCCATGTCGATGAGCCGGCCTTCTTCTTCCTGCACCAGGTAGTCGAAGGCGTCAGCGACCTTCATCTTGCGCTTTTTTGTGCCGCCGCCGAAGATGTTCGGCAGCATGTCCTTGAGGTTCATCTCCATGTCCTCGAGATTCTGGTTGGAGATGATGCCGAACTGCGGGAGATTTCGCTCGCGCACATCGAGTCTCGACCATGCGGTCGTCGAGCTTGCCCTCGCGGAACTGCTGGCGGAGCTTCTCGCGCGAGCGTTGATGGCTTTCGGCGCCCGGCAGTGACAGTTGGCCTTCCTGACCGTGCGGCGCTGCGGGCAGCGGAGGCAGCAGCACGTCGAGCAGGCGCTCCTCGGCGTTCATCTCGGCCCTGTCTTCCACTTCCTCCAAGCGTTCCTCGCGGACCATGTCGATGGCAATTTCGACGAGGTCACGAATCATCGACTCGACGTCGCGGCCTACGTAGCCGACTTCAGTAAACTTTGAAGCCTCGACTTTTAGGAAAGGCGAGTTGGTAAGTTTGGCCAGGCGGCGCGCAATCTCGGTCTTGCCCACGCCGGTAGGGCCGATCATGATGATGTTCTTGGGCATGATATCGTCGGCCATGTCCGGTGGCAACCGCAGCCGGCGCTGCCGATTTCTGAGCGCGATCGCCACAGCGCGTTTGGCGGCGCGCTGGCCGACGACATGTTTGTCGAGTTCGGCGACGATTTCGCGCGGAGTGAGCTCGTCGAGCGCGAGCTCCTGTTCTTCGGCAGATGCGGGAAGGTAAATGGCCATGGACAAATCCCGGCGGACGCGCTCCGCTAACCGTTTAACTCCTCGAAGGTAACGCGGTCGTTCGTGTAAATGCAGATTTCGCCGGCGATTTTCATCGCCTTTTCGGCAATCTCGCGAGCGCTCAAATCGGTATTCTCCATCAGCGCGCGGGCGGCGGCGGTGGCGAAGCTGCCACCGGAGCCGATGGCCGCCACCCC
>CAWCWB010000008.1:0-592559 GCA_963799155.1 uncultured Acidobacteriaceae bacterium | reverse complement strand
GTCCTGGGGGACGCGCTTTTCGGCGATATCGAGCTCGCTCATGATCTTGATGCGGCCGAGGATAGTGCCGTGATGCTCGCGGGCGATGGGGGCCATGGCTTCCTGGAGGACGCCGTCGATGCGGTACTTGACGTGGACCGAATCGTCGTAGCTCTCGATGTGAATGTCGGAGGCGCGGCGCTCGAGAGCGGTGAAGATGGTGGTGTCGACGAGGCGAATGATGGGGCTGATGTCCTCAGCCTCGCTGGTGAGCTTTTCGATGGAGATATTTTCGTCGGCGTTTTCGTCGCCGGTGAGCACGTCGAAGGTGAGGCCTTCGCTGGCCTCGTCGAGGACGCGCTGCGACTGCTCGGTTTTCTTAAGCAGGTCAGTGATTTGCGAGAGTGTGGCCACGCGGGCGGTGATGCGCGCCCCGAGCAGTCCGGCAATCTCATCGAGGATCATGAGGCGCGAAGGGTCGCTGACGGCGATGACGAGCGTGTCAGGAGTTTGCTCGATGGGCACGAAGTTGTAGCGGAACATGAGCTCGACGGGGACGGTGCGCAGGAGCTCGTGCTGAATGCGGAAGTTCTTGAGGTCGACGAATTCGGCGTGATAGCGATGGGCGAGGGCCTCGGCGTTTGCGCGGTCGTCGACTCGCAGATCGGGGCTGGCGGGAATGGGAAGCGTGACGACGTTGGATTCGGCCATGGGGACAACCCTCCTGAAGTTCCGCTGGTTACATCCCGGTGGCCTGCCCGAGCGAGAAGATGGGCAGGTAGAGCGAGATGAGGATGAAGACGACGACAACACCCATAACGATGAGGATAGCGGGCTCAATGAGCGCAAGCGCCGCGGCGAGGGCCGTGGCCACGTCCTCCTCAAAGAATTCGGAGACGGAGTTGAGCATTTGCGGCAGCGCGCCGGTTTGCTCGCCGACGGTGATCATCTCCGCGGCAAGATCGGGAAAGACGCCGGTTTTGGTGAGCGAATCGGCCAGGCTTTTGCCCTCGCGCACGGTGGCGATGGAGGATTCGACGGCTCTGGAGACGCGGCGCGAAGAGATGGAGCGCGAGGCCGTCTCCAGCGAGGGCACGAGCGGCAGACCGCCGGTGAGCAGCGTGGAGAGCGTGCGCGCGAAGAGAGCGACCTGGTACTTGAGCCAGATTTTGCCGAAGACCGGCATTTTGACGCGGACGCCATCGACAAAATCGCGGCCGCGCTCGGTAATGGAGAAGCGGTAGAAGGAAACGGCGACGATGAGCAGGACCAGCGCCAGCCAGAGGATGTTGTGCTGCATCCACTTGCCGAAGGACAAGAGGGCGACGGTGAGGGCCGGGAGCTTGCTGCCGAGCTGGTCATAGAGCTTGGCGAATTGCGGCACCACGACCGTGAACATGAAGGTCAACAGGCAGCAGACGAGAGTGAGCAGCACGCCGGGATAGATGAGCGAGCCGATGAGCTTTTTGCGCAGGGCGAGGGCGACCTTCTGGAAGTTGACGTAGCGCTCGAGGACTTCAGTGAGGTTTCCGGAGCGCTCGCCGGCCAGGAGCGTGGTGGTATACATGACGGGGAAACCGCTTTGAGCCTCGAAGGCGGCCGAAAGCGCTTCGCCGCGCTTGACGCGCGTGGCAACGTCGTCCAATTGGGCGGAAAACGTGGCCTGCTTCTGGATTTTGCCGAGCATCTGGATGGAGCCGAGGATGGGCAGGCCGGCGCGGATGAGGGTGAGGAATTGCTGGTTGAAGATGAGAAAGGGCTCGAGCTTGACCTTGCGGTGGCCGAAGCCGAGGCCGCCGCGCGCGCGGACAGAGAAGACGTGATAACCCGCGTGGGAGAAGCGGGAACGCAACTCCTCGGCAGTGGCCGCAGTCTGAACCTGCTCCTGCACGTGGCCACGCTCATCGGCCAGCTTGATAACGAACTCTGCCATCGCTCCGCTTGACCCTCGAGAAGGATTGGCCTTCCCTGGGCGTTTTTCTCAGAATTCAGGGTACCAGCTTAAGCGGTCCCGCAGTTGTTGCAGCCGTTTTCCAGCCCCGGTGCAGGATGGATTTTACTTCCACCTCACAGACGAAGACCTGTCTGCGGGGGCCCCGGTTAAGGAAAAATCCACTTGGCGGTCATGGCTTCGGGACACAGTAACTGCGGGACCGCTGCAGCGCCGCCTGTTCTCGTAACAGATAGACGCGAAAGGGGGTGGCGGCGCTCGGGGGCGGTTGCGCTCCTGATTCGCTGCGGCATCGGCGCGCGCATGAATCTGCCGCGCGTCATCGTTGAACCTGTATCCTGATTGCGTTCCGTCCTGCGGTGGGCGCGGAAACGCGACGGAGTGGTGTGGACGATGGACTGGGCGATCAAGGGAAAGCCGGTGGGGCAAGGAAGGCCGATTGGGACCGGAGCCCGCGTGAGGCTCGTGCCGTTGCTGCGCGAGCGTTGGCTGCTGCTGGCGGGAGCGCTGGGATTGGCGCTGGCCGGCGCGGCGCTGATGACGGCGTTCCACGGGCGGCAGCACGCGGCGGTGGTGACGCCGTATCCGCACGATCTCGCTCAGGTCACCTTTGCCGTGGCGGGGGACGTGATTCCGCACGAGCCGGCGCGGGCGGCGGCTGCGGCGGCGGGCGAAGGCGAGCAGGGATGGGCGGCGCTGTTCAGCGACGTGGCGGACGTCTTTGAGGGCGCGGACTTCGGATTCGTGAACCTGGAGACGCCGGTGGCGCCGGAGCACTCGCGGGGGACGAAGGCGTTCCTGTTCGATGCGCCCGTGGAACTGCCCGCGGCGCTGAAGGCGAGTGGGATCAAGATTGTGTCGTTCGCCAACAACCACGTGATGGACCAGGGGTGGGCGGGGTTTGCCGAGAGCCGCGAGCATTTGAAGGAGGCGGGGCTCGAGTTTGCGGGGACCAGCGACAATGCGGTGACGGCGTGGCAGCCGGTGATCACCGAGGCGAACGGGATCAAGGTGGGCTGGCTGGGAATGACGCGCTGGCTGAACGGGAACCGGAATCCGGACAAGGACGATCAGCCGCATGTGAATTTCTATCCGTATCCGGGCGAAGCGAACGGCGCTCCGGGAGCGGATGAGGCCACGGTGCTGAAGGCGGTGAAGGCGGCGCGGGCGCAGTGCGATCTGCTGGTGGTGAGTGTGCATTGGGGAATCGAGTACGCGACGGCGCCGCGGCCGGAGGACGTGGACCTGGCGCACAAGATGATGGAGGCGGGAGCGACCGTGATTGTGGGCGCGCATCCGCACGCATTGCAGCCGATTGAGACCTACCGGACGCAGGATGGACGGGACACGGTGATCTTTTATTCAATGGGGAATTTTCTGTCGAACCAGTCGCGAACGTACGTGGATGGGCTGAATCCGGACTCGAATGGCGAGCCGAGGGACGAGATGATCGGGCTGTTCGCGGCGGTGAAGCGGGACTACGGGCCTGCGGGCGTGCGCGTGGAGCTGGGACACGTGGGCATGCTGCCGGTGTGGGAGGAGAACAACCGCAATGAAGTGGCGGCGGGACGCGACGAAGAAACCGGTGATCAAGCCGGTGCTGATCGACCGCGAGATTCCGGTGCTGGAGGCGCGGCTGGATGAGTTGGAAAAAGCGGCGGGGATGAACGCGGGGATTCCAGCGGCGCCGGCGGGGGCGCCGAACGGCGATATGCCGCCTGGAGCGAAGAGCTCCGCGCCGGAGCAGGGGAGCGCGGGGCTGACTGCGGACGAGAAGAAGGAATTCATCGAAGTGACGAAGCGGCTGAAGCTGCTGACGGACCGGCGGGCGCAGATTCTAGCGCGAGTGGGCGATGAGTACGTGACGGCTCCGCCGAAGCTCCCTGCGAAGCCATAAAGGGGCGGGCTCGAGAACATGCCGACGACGGGAGCAGAGAGCGGGCAAGCGCAGAAGAGACAGACCGACCGCCTCGAGGTGATCCTCGAGTTCCTGTTGATTCCGGTCCTATTCGTTGGCGCCTGTCTGGCGATTCCGTATAGCGTCGTTCAGCGATGGGTGCGGCAGCACCACGAGCACAGATTCCGGTTGCTGATGAAATCGCGGGGAAGGCTGATCGCCTGGGCGGAGTTCCTGCGCGCCATGCATACGGACGGAGGAACCTGCATCGAGGAGAAGTTTTCGCCCAAGGGCCCGGTGCGGTTCTGGTGGACGCCGGAGAATGTGCAGCGGGAATCGCCGCACGAGATTATTGACTGGTTTACGATGCGCAAGGGACGGCGATATGAACCGTTTGTTCACTGGTGCCGCGAGCGCTACACCGGCGCGGACGGGGGCAGCGCGGTGCTTGTGGAGACGTGGGGCGTGCCGAAAAAAGAGATCTATGCGCTGTGGTCGGAGTGCAGGTCAGAGGCGACGAAGGCGCGATGGATCGAGGTGGCGCCGCCGGAGATTCTGCCGCGCAGGCCGGGACAGTGAGCGCGAGGGCAGTTGGCTACGCCGAAGATTCCTGGGGGCCTGCGCCGGCCGCAAATCGTTGTGCTCTGCTATCCTAACTCCCAATCCGGAGGGACCAGCTTAGATGAGTCCTCTAATCTCCCAGGCCCGCCTCGAAAACCTTCTCCTTCTCTGCTCATTTACCCTCATCGCACTCTGCATGGCCCCCTCCGCGGCGTGCGCACCGATTCACGACGCCGTCCGAAGCGGCGACCTCCAACGAGTCAAGGCCCTGCTTTCTTCCAACTCTGCATTGGCCTCAAACGTCGACGATCGGGGAAACACGCCGCTGCATTATGCAGCCGCCGCCGGGTTCAAGGACATTGCAGAAGTCCTGATCGAAAACGGAGCCTATGTGAACTCAACCGACAAGCACCTCAGGACGCCTCTTCACCTTGCGGCGTCAAACGGCCAAAAAGAGATTGTCGATTTACTGCTGTCGCACCAGGCCGAGGTGAATCCCGTGGACGACATCGGCTGGACTCCAATGCGCACCGCCGAGGTCCGCAACCACCCGGATATCGTGGAGCTCCTGCGGCAGCACGGCGGCGTTCTTGATGCGCCCGTTCCCTCAGCGTCTCCCGCGCCCAACCCTGCAGGTCCGGGCGGAAATTCGACCACCGACGCCACCGCGACTGGCTATGACACCTACACTTACAAGAGTGTCTTCACCCAAGCCACGAAGACCTCGAAGAAAGGAAAGGTGCTGGAGAGTACGAACTACGTCGTCACAGTAACATTCAGAGCCGTTTCGCCCTTGGCGCCATTTGAGGACAACTTCGGCGCTGGCGGCCTTGAAGCGACCTACGGAGAGAGCCCGGACCTCGCCCTTTTCCGGTTTAGCCGCTCCGAAATCAAATGCAGCATTCTTGCTGTGGATGGAAGCACGGGCTTGCCCACCAAGTGGCAAATTGTGATCGACCACGCTGACCAGTTTCAGCCCATCCGCTTCGTCCTGACCTCTGAGGGAAACTCGATGAAGAGCGCCCAGACCGTGGGATCGCTAGAACTTGAGACGGCGCTCAGCGGCAGCGACGGAGTTTGGCAGGTGACAAGATAACAAGGCGCTTCGCAACGAGCGGGTGGTCCCGCCCTCGCCCTAGATGCAGGAGGCGCGTATAGGATGGGGCACCCGACCGGCGCAGTGCGTGGAAGTGGCGCCGCCGGAGATTCTGCCGCGCAAGCCGGGACAGTAGCAGGAAAACCGATCGCGCCGCCGGAGAACGAAGCAACTTCTCATCAAATTAACTGGATGGGATGCGCCTGGTTCGCCGCTACTTGAGGAGCGCGATGCCCTCCGCGGTTGCAGCGGACTCCAGATGCTTGTCCAACGTCGCCAGCGGCAGATGTTCGCGCAAGGCGAGCGCGAGATAGGCCGCGTCGTATATCGTTCGGCCCAGGCGCCGAGACAAATCCAGTACTGCTGAGCTATCGGGATCGTTGTCAATTGCAATGTCAAATGCCTGAAGATCGACGAGGAACCGGTTGGAATCCGCTGGCGTGATGCGCTGACGCCGTTCGTTCACGACAAGGATGTTTCGAACCTCGTACCACCAGATCGCTGGAGCGATGGCCGTCCCCGATCGAAGCTCCGAAAAGGCCAGGTCCGCTATGGGATTCGATTCGTCCCGCATCGCCCAGTTGATGGTTACAGAGGCATCGAGAACGAAGCGCATCGCTAGCGGCGTCCTTCGTCGCGTGCAGACAGGATTTCTTCAATAGAAACTGGTTTTGTGCGTTTGCGGATTTCAAGGATACTTGCCATGGCCCGCCTGATTTGTTCGCGGCGCTCCTCATCGCTGGGGGCGACTGGAACAATTCGGGCCACCGTTTTGCCGCGCCGGGTCACAGTCACACTCTTTCCTCGCTCCACCTCATCGAGAATGCGGAGAAAATGCGTTTTTGCTTCGGATGCCTGAATTGTCTGCATCAAGCGACCAGTCAAATTGACTAGTCGATATCATAGCACACATCGACCGCGGATTTCTACTTGCCCCATCGGACAAGGCCAACGAGGCGCTGCCAGAGTGAGCGAGGCGGGGGTTGGTCCGGTGGCTGGGATTCGGGCTGCGCGGGCGCCGCGTTTGCCGGCGCGGGCGGGGCTAAGTTTGCCGCCGCACGCGCGGCGGCTTCGGCAGCTCGGGCGGCGGCTTCAGCTTCGTCCCGTTCGCGGGCGTCGTGGAGGACCTGCCAGAGAGCGACGCCGTCGTCTTCCCAATCGGTGTGGCCACATTTGCGGCACAAGTACTCGCGGATGACGCGACCGGAGAAAGAGTTCTTGTCGGTTTGATCCATCAGCTCGCCGCAGTTCGCGCAAATCATCATTCCCTCCTCGCGAATAACGTCGAGGCGCGCCTGGCCGATTATTTTTCCTCGCGCGTTATCCCCGCGTCCGCCCGGCTTCGTTCTTCTTGCTGTTGCTTTTTGCGACGAACCCAGGCCAGCTCAGGCCTGGATGTACCGGCTCCGCGACGCTCCAGCTCCGCCGAAATTCCTGTGTAGCGGAAATTTTCGCGCTGCGCGGCGGTGATCTTCAGGCCAATTTCTTTTACGGTCTTCATCCGTGCTCCCGTTCTGAGTCCGGCTCCTGAAGCTCGCTCAGTATCCGTTGGCCACGAGCCAGGCGGCGGTCAAGTCGAATTCCGGCTTTTTCGCGGCCTGCATCTGCATGGCGGCAAGCTTGACCAGCACATCGGCCTCGATATTCATGGGCGCGCCGACGGCGAGCGTGTGCAGGTTGGTGCGCCAATAGGTGAGAGGAAGGATGGCGATGGCGATCTCTTCGCCGTCCAATAACCCCGGCGACGAAAACCTGTCGCCGGGGGCCCCACCGACAGCGGCGATGGTGAGGCTGATGCCTTCGACGGCGACGGAACCTTTGTGGACCATCCACTGGCGGACGTTTTCGGGAACGCGGACCTTAAGGGTCCAGTCGGTGGTCTGGCGATCGAATTGCGGGCTCGACGCGGGGATGACGGGGTCGAGAGCGGTCATGATGCCGGCGCCGTCGACGTGGCCCTGAACGATGTGGCCGCCGAGGGGGCTGCCGGCGGCTGTGGGCAGCTCAAGGTTGACCTTGGCGCCGGGAGCGAGGGAGCCGAGCGAAGTGCGGTCGAGGGTTTCCTGAGCGAGGTCGGCGTGAAAGTAGGTGGGGTCGGGGTCGAGCGCGGTGAGGCAGACGCCGGAGACGCCGAGCGAGTCGCCTTCGCGCAGGCGGGAAGCGATGCCGGGCGCTTCAATGGTAATGCGACGGACGCCGCCGCGATTGGTGAGGCTGACGAGAGTTCCGGTTTGTTCGATGATGCCGGTGAACATGGATTGATTCTAGGGAGCCGGGGAGCGAGGGAGCAAGGGAGTAGCCAGTAGCCAGTAGCCAAGAGGGAGTAGAAAGACAGGGAGCGAGGGAGCAAGGGAGCGGGAAACGAGGGAGTAGCCAGTAGCCAATAGGGAGTAGAAAGCCATGGATCGCGATTCTGAGGGATTGCGGGACTGGGGAGCGGCGGGGCGAGCGGGAATCCCGCAATGAAGCGTTCGAATCAGAACCTTATTTCCACGCCCTTTTCGCACATATCGCCAAAAAGCGAAAGAAGGTGCGTGATGCCCAGGAGTTCGCGGACCCGCTTGCCGAGATTGATCAGCTCGATAGAGGAGCCACCGGATTTGGCCGAAACGTAAAGGCGGACCAGAGTGCCGAGGCCCATGCTGTCGACCATTGCGAGGTCAGTGAGATCGAGGATGATGCGCTTGTGGTCGGGAATGAGGGGATGGACCTTGGTGTAGAGATTGTTGCAGACCCCGGCGACAAGGCGGCCGTGGCAGTGCACAAGGGCGGTCGAGCCTTTGCGCTCAATTTCGAGGGTGAGAGAGTGCGCAGTCGGTGCATGAGGCATCGATTTCTTCCTTGACGGGGAATGAGAAGGGGCAACGTGTTGCGGGTTGATTGTCTCATAAACAGCAGGGATAAGGGATCAGGGATCAGGGAAAGGAGATCAGAGATCAGAGATAAAGGAGCCTAACAGGATCGGCGGAGTTAGCGGAGATAGCGGGGTTGGCGGAAGTAACGGCGTGAAGCCCGATGCGGGGCTCTAGCGGGTTAGTCGCTGGCGGGGAATTCTTCGGGGGCAGGGGTAGCGGCGAGGGTGGGGCGGCCAGTGAGGGCGCGATAGGCGAAGAGGAGCTTCAAGCGCCAGCGCAGGATCATGCCGAAGGCGAGCAGATAGAAGATGGCGCCGGTCTGTTCGAGCGAGAGAAAGCGGTCGAAGTAGCCGCGGGCGAGGTAGCGGACGACGGCGAGCACGATGATGACGGCGAAAAACGCGCTCGACCGCTTCATCCGAATGACGCCGTTCTGGAGATGGAGGTCGGAGGTGAGCAGCAGGGGATAGGCGAAGACGACGGCGCCGACGAGGAAGGCGGCGAGGCCCCATTCCCAGGGAACGCGGAACCGCGGAACGAAGAACATGCAGAATCCGGTGGCCATGCCCACGGGCGGCATCACGATCTTCCTCAGCGTCACGGCAGTGCGGCCCTCGCGCACGCGCCAGGCGAGCACGCCGGCGAGGCCGACAACCGAGACAACAGCCGTGATGACGGGGATGGAGATCATGAACTTTGACTTTCAATCGCTTTGCAACTGGCAGGGTCGGCTCCGCTATCTGGTTCAAAGGGGGTCAGAGCCGAACAAGTACACCACTGTCCTATTGGACGCCGGGAGGGAGCGAAGCGTTTCAAAGATTCTGTGCAGGCGGCCAGGGGTCGCGGAGGAGGGAACTGAGGCCGAAGTCGTCGCCGTAGCGTTCAACTTCGACTTCGGTCATGTGGACGAAGCTGGAGAGGCCGCGAAAGGCGGGGACGGCATCGGAGCCCATGATTTGCGGCGAGATGAAGAGATGAAGGCGGTCGACGAGGCCGGCGGCGAGAAAGGCCGTATTGAGGCGCGTACCAGTTTCAGTGAGGAGGGTGAGGACGCCCTCTTCGCCGAGCTTCAAGAGGACTTTTTCGAGGGGGACGCGGCCTGACTCAGCGGGGAGGACTTCGACTCGGACGCCACGCGTGGTGAGCTCGCGGATGCGGGCTTCGTCGTGGGAGACGGTGAAGATGACGACGTCGTTCTGGGCTGTCGAGACCATTTTGGAGTCGAGCGGCATGCGGAGGGCGGAGTCGAGGACGATGCGCAGAAGCGGACGGCGGCGGCGAAGACCGCTGCGGTCGGTCATCCAGGGATCGTCGGCGACAACGGTGTCGACGCCGACCATGGTGGCGTCGGCCTGCCAGCGGAGGGGCTGAACGGCGGCGCGGGCGACTTCGCTGGTGATCCAGTAGGGCGCGTGGGGCGATTGCTGCGCGGGCGGCGGCGCGATGCGCGCGTCGAGGGTCATGGCGACCTTCATCAGCACGAAGGGCCGGTGGTGCTGGATCCAGCGAGCGAAGCCTTCGTTGAGGCGGCGGGCCTCGGCTTGGCAGGGGCCGACGGTCACCTGAATGCCAGCGGCGCGGAGGGCGGCAATTCCCTGGCCGGCGACGGCAGGGTTGGGATCGATGGTGGCGGCGACTACGCGAGCGAGGCCGGCATGGATGAGCGCATCGGTGCAGGGCGGAGTGCGGCCAGTGATGCTGCAAGGCTCGAGGGTGACGTAGGCCGTGCCGCCGCGGGCGCGGTCCGAACCCACCCTTTCCGTAGAGGACGCGGGACCCGGTCCAGCGGACGGCACGGGTACCCCGATGGGGCAACCAGCGGCTTTGAGGGCGACGATCTCGGCGTGGTCGAGGAGATCGTACTCGTGCCAGCCCTCGCCGACGACCTGGCCGGCACGGTCGAGAATGACGCAGCCGACGGCGGGGTTGGGCGAGGTGACGCCGATGCCGCGGCGCGCGAGCTCAAGGGCGCGGCGCATCCAGTGAAGATCGAGATCGGACGGGCTACTCATCGTTCGGCGGGAGGAACAATCAAGTGTACAGCGGGGAAATCCGGCGCGCACGGCGTGAATGCTGCGCGCGGTTACCAACCCATCTGGCGCATGCGCTCAAGGATGAGCGCGCTGTAGCGATCCATGCGCTCGGGCCGCCGCTTGAGAGGCGCCGGCAGAATTGCGGCGAGCCGTGCCGCCTGATCGCGGCCGATATGCCGGGCCGAAGTCCCGTAGTAGTGTTGCGATGCCGACTCCGCGCCATAGATGCCGGGGCCCCATTCGACCACGTTGAGGTAGAGCTCCAGAATGCGCTGCTTGCCGAGGACGAATTCGGCGACAGGGACGAGTGTGGCCTCGGCGCCCTTGCGCAGGATGGAGCGGCGGGTTCCGAAGAATAGGTTCTTTACAAGTTGCTGGGTGATGGTGGAACCTCCGCGAATGCGGCCGCCTTCCATATCTTCATCGGCGGCGATTTCGATGGCCTGCCAATCGAAGCCATGGTGCTGGTTGAAGCGCGCGTCTTCCGCGGCGATGACAGCGTGCTGGAGATCGGGCGAGATTTGGCGGAGGGGAACGAAATCGTAGCGTTCGTGATAGGGCTTCGAGTGAACAAAGGCCTGTAGGCGGCGCTCGATGTGCACGGCGGTTGTCGGAGGGTCGATCCATTTGGCGGCCACGAGGGTGAGCGCGGCGAGCGACCAAGCAGCGACCAGGGCGAGGGCGAACCATTGGATGAAGGAGCGGAGGAAGGTTTTCCGGCGCTGGGGTTTGATGGCTTTGTTTGGCCTCTCAGTCACATTTCAGAATAACGGCCGAGGCTTAGCTACCGCGCTTCTTTGAACGCGCCGATACCGCGGCGCGCGAGCTCGAGGGCGCGGCGCATCCAGACAACGTCTTTGTCCGATTGATTGCTCATATCAGCGAGGAACAGGAAAAATCAAGTGTACATTGGGGTGGCCGGGTGCGGAGCATCCCGAGGGGGAATGAAGCGTCAAGGTTTGATGGGAACCCACGGCTCAAAATCGAGATCAGGAGCGCCTGGCCTTGTGTAGTATTGTCATCGATGGAAATACATCCGGAAGCCGCTTCGCGTTTTGATCAGCTAGGTGTTGACCTCCTGGGTCGGCTCAGGCCTGTGCGAAAAACTCGCCCAGCAGGGCGATTCAAGCCAGACATTTATCCCGTGTTCACGTTTACCGACAAAGACCTGATAGGCCCGATCAAGTGCGAGTCAGCCATTGTCAACGGCGAGGGCGAAGAAGTTGGGCGAGTAAACGAGAACCTAGGTTTGTCAATTGTCGGTCCTGACTACCAGGCGCTTAAGGACCTCGCTGCGTCGATGCAGAGGTCGAATTCAATTGGAAAGGTTGCAAGCGCTGAATATCTCTTAGATCGCATTTGGGAGTGGGTCGAGCAATCCGCTCGAACTGGGGTCTGCATAGGCTTGGCTGCTCATATAAACGGCAGGTTGGACCAGGATGTCAGAGACCATGAATTGTGGTTCCCTCTGTACCGCGTTCACAGTGAAATTGATCTGAAGATGGGACCGGTGAAGTTCAAGACCCTCGATGGCACAATGATGCAGCGCTGGCACGACTCAGCTCTTGCCTGCGTCCCGGAAGACAAGAGGCAGCACGTAAATGAATACTACAATCGCTTGCGCTCCAAAATGCAGGGCTCGATAGCTGCCGTTGCGCACGTCAGGGGGGAGCCTCGGAAGGCGCATGACGATGGTCGACGAATTGCGCAAATGGCCGTCTCAATGCTTCGCTTCGTGTCACCTGCCAATCTGAGTCCGAGGATGCGCTCATTTTGCACCCTTCTAGGAGAAGAAGCGATCACGAGAACACACCTATTAGAGATCGAAGGCGGGAATCTGATTCTCGAAGAACAAGGGTCACCTGAAAAGGGGCAACACGCGTGGTTCATCAGGGCCGAAGATTTAGCCCTCCTTCCCCCAACGCTTTTGTCGCTTCTGGGCGCCCTTGCGGCAAGCCACAAGGCTGATTACGCAAGGCAGCTATACGATTCACTGCTTATTTATTCACGAAACTCCATTTCTGGGGACACATCTAACAAACTGCTGTTCATACTTGTGGCTCTCGAATCGATGTTGTTGCGCGACGAAAACGAGCCCATACAGAAGAATATTGGCGAACGAATGGCACTCATTGCGGGAACGACCGTCGAAGAGCGTAAGGCGATCGTCGCAAACCTTACAGAGGTCTACAAGCTCCGCTCCAAGTTTGTGCATCATGGCCAGTCTGCTGCGGATCTCGAACCCCTTTACCCTTTCATGGTGGGTGCGTGGACGTGCTTCTGCAACCTGCTAGGCTGGCAAGATCGTTTTGCAACTAAGGGCGATTTAATTTCGTGGCTTGAAAGTCGTAAGCTTTCAGGTTAAGTGGCTGCCTCGGCATTATAGGCTCCGAGCGCTGGCGAGCCAGCTTATCTTTGGTTCGTTGATTCGCGCTATTCGAGCAACGAATCCACAAACTCTACCGGCGAAAACTCGAGCAGGTCGGTCATTTTTTCGCCGACGCCGACGTAGCGGACGGGAAGCGAGAGCTCGCGAGCGATGGCGACGGCGATGCCGCCCTTGGCGGTGCCGTCGAGCTTGGTGAGGAGAATGCCTGTGACTCCGGCGGACTGGGTGAAAATGCGGGCCTGCTGAAGGCCGTTTTGTCCTGTCGTCGCGTCCATGACGAGGAGGACTTCGTGGGGCGCGCCGGGGACGAGACGGGCGGCGGTGCGTCGCATCTTGTCGAGCTCGTCCATGAGGCCGGTCTTGGTGTGCAAGCGGCCGGCGGTGTCGACGTAGAGGTCGTCGATAGAGCGGGACTTGGCGGCGGAGATGGCGTCGAAGAGGACGGCGGCGGGGTCGCCGCCCTGCCGGGTCTTGATCATTTCAACGCCGGAGCGCGCGGCCCAGATTTCGAGCTGCTCAATGGCCGCGGCGCGAAAGGTGTCGGCGGCGCAGAGGAGAACGGAGCGGTTTTGCGAGCGGGACCATGCGGCGAGCTTGCCGATCGAGGTGGTTTTGCCGGTGCCATTGACGCCGACCAAGAACGTTACCTTCGGCGGCGACACCTGCGGTGTGACAGCCACCCCTTGCGGGGCACTGAGAATGGCTATCAGTTGCATTTTTAAAAGGTCGCGGAGCTCGGTGCCGCCCTGAATGGCCTGATGGCGGGCGCGATCGCGCAGCGCGTCGAGGATGGCGGTGGTGGTTGCTACGCCGAGATCGCTTGTGAGGAGCGCGGATTCGAGCTCGTCGAGGGCGGACTCGTCGACGGTGCGGGTGAGGGCGGTGAGGTCGGCGACTTTGGCGGAGAAGGACTCGCGGGTGCGCGCGACGGCCTGCTTCATGCGGTCGAGGAAGCCGGGTTGTTGCGGTTCCTGGCTGCCAAAGAGGGTGGTGATCATCGTTCTCAGTTTAACTGGGAGGAGGGGTGCGAGAAAGCGGAGTTAGCGGAGTTGGCGGAGTTAGCGGGGCTAGCCGTTCGGGTGGGGGTTGCGGCAGTTCAGTAACTGTGGAGAGACGTTCGGCGCGGAAAGGTTCGGGCGGGGCGCGGAGTCCGATATGCTGGACTGAATGGGGCTGCGAATCGCGCGAGCGGAATCCAAATTCGACTGCGCGTCAACTTTGAATTCCTCAGGGGCTGAAGCCCTTCAATTTGACGGCTACTTTGCGGCACGACTGAAGTCATGCCCTGATACACAGCAAGATGATGAACCACATTCAGGGGAGAAATGAGTAAAGCGCACAAGCATCCGCTCGCAACGATCATCGAGAGCCGGATCGCCATCATTGATGGAGCGACGGGGACGACGATCCGCAACTACGGGATGACGGAGGCGGACATTCGCGGGGAGCGGTTTAAGAATGCGAAAAAGGATCTGCTGAACAATGGGGACTTGTTTACGCTGACGCGGCCGGAGCTGGTGGGCGACATTCACCGGCGATTTCTGGAGGCGGGAGCGGACATTCTGGAGACGAATACGTTTGGCGCGACGAGCATCGCGCAGAGCGAGTTTTTTGTGGACGATCCGCGGGAGCGTGGAGGAAGGAAGGATCCGGAGTTTTATCAGCGAGTGATTGACGACAAGTTTCTCGGCGAGCTGGCGTGGGAGATCAACGAGAAGTCTGCGCGGGATGCGCGTGAGGCGGCGGATCGCGTGGGCAACGAGACGGGGCGGCAGCGGTTTGTGGCGGGCGCGATGGGGCCGCTGACGGTATCGCTCTCGAATTCGCCGGATGCCGACGATCCGGGATTTCGCGTGGTGACGTTCGACCAGGTGAAGGCGGCGTATAAGCAGCAGGCGCGGGCTCTGATTGCGGGCGGCGCGGATTTGCTGCTGGTGGAGACGATTTTCGACACGCTGAATGCGAAGGCGGCGCTGGTGGCGATCCGCGAGGTGTTCGACGAGGATGGGCTTACGGCGAAGGGCTGCGAATTGCCGGTGATGATATCGGCGGCGGTGGGACGCGGCGGGGAGACGATGATTTCGGCGCAGACGATTGAGGCGTTCTGGAACGCGGTGCGGCACGTGAAGCCGTTCAGTGTGGGGCTGAACTGCTCGCTGGGGCCGGATTTGATGGCGCCGTTTTTGCGCGAGCTTGCGGAGAAGGCGGACGTCGCGGTGTCGTGCTATCCGAATGCAGGGCTGCCGAATCCGCTTTCTGCGACGGGGTTCGACTTGGGGCCTGAGGATATGGCGCGGTACCTGGGCGGGTTTGCGCGCGAGGGGCTGATCAATCTTGCAGGTGGTTGCTGCGGTAATACGCCGGAGCACATAGCGGCGATTGCGAAGGCGTTGGAGGGAGTGGCGCCGCGGAAGGTGCCGGAAGCGGCTGCGGAGCCGTGCGGCATTGAGAGCGCGGCATGAATTCAAGCAAGCATTCCTCAGGGGCTAAAGCCGCCCGTTTCGTTGGCTGTGTTTGGCACGACTAAAGTCGTGCCCTGACACGGGACTTGGTTTCTCAAATACGCTTCAACGATTCTTCGGCACGACTGAAGTCGTGCCCTTTCAAAGCGCGTTCTATGCAATCTGTTCTGGAAAAATCGACGGAGACGCGGCCGCTGCGATTGTCGGGATCGCAGCCGTTCACGCAACAGCCCGGTGTCTTCATCCTGATTGGCGAACGGACCAATGTGGCCGGATCGCCGAAGTTCGCCAAGCTGATTAAAGAGGGGAAGTACGAAGAGGCCGTGAGCGTGGCGCGGCAGCAGGTGGAGAACGGGGCGAACGTACTCGACATCTGCATGGACGAGGGGATGATCGACGGCGTAGCGGCGATGACGCGCTACCTGCAGTTGCTGGCTAGCGAGCCCGAGGTGGCGAAGGTTCCGTTCATGATCGACTCCTCAAAGTGGGAGGTGATTGAGGCGGGGCTGAAGTGCCTGCAGGGCAAGGGCATTGTGAACTCGATCTCGTTGAAGGAGGGCGAAGCGAAATTTCGCGAGCACGCGGCGGCGGTGCTGAAGTATGGCGCGGCGGCGGTGGTGATGGCCTTCGATGAGCAGGGGCAGGCCGCGGGATTCGAGGATAAGACGAGGATCTGCGAGCGGGTTTACCGGATCCTGACGCGCGAACTGTGCTTTCCGGCGGAGGACATCATCTTCGATCCGAACATCCTGACTGTGGCGACGGGGATGGAGGAGCACAACAACTATGCGATGGACTTCATCCGGGCGACGCGGTGGATCAAGGAGAATTTGCCGCACGCGAAGGTTAGCGGCGGCGTGTCGAATGTCTCGTTCAGTTTTCGCGGCAACAACAAGGTGCGCGAGGCGATGCACGCGGCGTTTCTGTATCACGCGATTGGCGCGGGGATGGATATGGGCATCGTGAACGCGGGCATGCTGGAGGTGTATGAGGAGATTGAGCCGGAGCTGAAGGAGCTGGTCGAGGATGTGTTGCTGAACCGGCGGCCGGATGCGACGGAGCGCCTGGTGGAGTTTGGCGAGAAGTTGAAGGCAGCGGGAGCAGCGGACGCGGACGACGTGGGTGACGAGAAGAAGGTCGAAGCATGGCGCAGCGACACGGTGGAGAAGCGGCTGAGCCACGCGCTGGTGAAGGGGATCGACGAGTACATTGAGGCCGACGCGGAGGAGGCGCGGGTGAAGCTGGGACGGCCGCTGGCGGTGATCGAAGGTCCGCTGATGGCCGGAATGGGCGTGGTGGGAGATTTGTTCGGCTCGGGGAAGATGTTTTTGCCGCAGGTAGTGAAGTCGGCGCGGGTGATGAAGAAAGCGGTGGCGTACCTGACGCCGTTTATGGAGGCGGAGAAGGCGCAAATGGTGGCAGCCGGCCAGGCGGTGAGGACGCAGGGCAAGATCGTGCTGGCGACGGTGAAGGGAGACGTGCACGATATCGGGAAGAACATTGTGGGCGTGGTGCTGGCGTGCAACAACTACGAAGTGATTGACATGGGCGTGATGGTTCCCGCGGAGAGGATTCTGGAGCGCGCAAGAGAGGTGAGAGCCGACATCGTCGGGCTGAGCGGACTTATTACACCTTCGCTGGACGAGATGGTGCACGTGGCGCGGGAGATGGAGCGGCAGGGGATGAAGCTGCCGCTGCTGATTGGCGGAGCGACGACGAGCCGGGCGCATACGGCAGTGAAGATCGCTCCCCACTACAGCGAACCGGTGGTGCATGTTCTGGATGCGAGCAGAGCTGTGCCGGTGACGACGAGCCTGCTGAGTGAAGAGGGCAAGCCGGAGTTTGTAGCGAAGCATCGCGCGGACTATGAGGCACTACGCAAGGCGCACGCTGCGCCGCGGCGAGCGGTGGTTCCGCTGGAGACAGCGCGGGCGAGGCGGACACCGATCGAGTGGCGGGCGGAGGATTTGGCGAGGCCGGCGTTTTTGGGCGTGCAGGTGCTGGATGATTTTCCGTTGGCAACGCTGAGGGAGTTTATCGATTGGAGCCCGTTCTTTCACACATGGGAATTGAAGGGTGTGTATCCGCGGATTCTGGAGGACGAGAAGCAGGGCGAGCAGGCGCGGCTGTTGTTCAAGGAGGCGAATGCGCTGCTGGACCGGATTGTGAAGGAGAAGCTGCTGACGGCGCGCGGCGTATACGGATTCTTTGCGGCGAACGCGACGGGCGACGATGTGGAGTTGTACGCGGATGAGGGCTCGCGCGCGACGGTGCTGGAGCGATTGCACTTTCTGCGGCAGCAATCGGACCGCGAAGGCGCACAAGGCAAAATTGACACGTGCCGGTCGTTGGCGGACTTTATTGCACCGAGGGAGACGGGGCTGGCGGACTCGATTGGCGCGTTCGCGGTGACGAGTGGAGTGGGGTTGAAGGAACTGTGCGACCAGTTCAGGGCAGCGCACGACGACTACAACGCGATCATGGCGCAGGCGCTTGCCGACCGGCTGGCCGAGGCTTTTGCGGAGTGCCTGCATAAGCGTGCGCGCGAGGAGTGGGGCTATGGGCGCGGCGAGAAGCTGAGCAGCGAAGAGCTGATTCACGAAAAGTATCGCGGGATACGGCCGGCGCCGGGGTATCCCGCATGCCCGGATCATACGGAGAAGGGAACGCTGTGGCGGCTGCTCGATGTGAAGGAGAACGCGGGGATCGAATTGACCGAGTCGTTTGCGATGTGGCCGGGGTCAAGCGTGAGCGGGTTCTACATGGCGCATCCGGCGAGCCGGTACTTCAGCTTGGGGAAGATCGATCGCGACCAGGTGGAAGACTATGCGCGGCGTAAAGGGATGAGCGTGGCCGAAGTGGAGCGCTGGCTGGGGCCGAACCTGAATTACGAGCCGGGAGGATAGGCCGGCAGCACGCGAACGAGGGAAAGATTGGCGCGCGGGATTCGTAGTTCCTCATTGAGGCGGGGCCAGGACACAGGGGCGCTGAGATGCGCCGGCTGGAGGGCAGTTCTCTAGTGGTTTGAGCCGCGCTCGACGTGCCTCGGACCCGTTTGTCACCCCCCTTTCAAAATTCTTCGCAAATCTCGCGAAACTTATCCAGGCACCCTGGGTTGCTCTCTAAAGGAGTTTTCCTGTCCATTGCTGCTTGCGGGGAGTTGATCTCGCGAGACGTACCGGCATTTTTTGCCTTGGAGGGCTGCTTATGAAGGGCACCATGGTCGTCGTTCTCTCTCTTCTGCTGGCGCCGCCGCTGTTTGCGGACGCCGGCCAACGGCTCATTCCTGCAGGCTCGCTGGTGTCGTGCACCACCGGCGACGCGAGAATCTCCTCGAAGACCACCGCTATTGGCGATCCGGTGCTGTGCAAGGTGGAGCACCGGCGCGGGGATTTCATGCTGCCCTACGGCAGCTACCTGGGCGGAGAATTCGCCGAGTACAAGGATCCCGGTCACTTTGTGGGGAAAGGCTGGATGGAACTGAGCTTCGACCGGCTGTACGTGGGCGATACAGTGATTCCGATCGACGCGAAGGTGGTGGACGTACCGGGGTACAAGATAGACGCGCAGGGGCGCATTCTGGGCAAGGGCCACGCCGTCCGCGACACGGTTCTGTGGATGATCCCCGTGCTGTGGCCGATCGATTTGATCAACTTGCCGCGGCGCGGTCCGCGGCCGACGCTCAAACAGGAGACGGCGATGACGCTGCGGGTGATGGAAGATATCCAAGTTCCCGTGGTTCAGGAACCGCAGCGCGATCCGTATGGACTGTACCAGCGTGGGCCGAATTCGTATGCGCCACAGCCAGCGCCGCCGACGGAGGCGCCAGATCAGGGGCCAGAGCAGTCGTACGCGCCCGAACAGCCTGCTCCAGAAGAGCAGCCTGCGCCTCCGGTGATGGCTTACGCACCGCCGGCGCCGTATCCCGCACCCATGCCTTATGTGCCGCCGGTGGTGGTAGCGCCGTATCCGAGTGTGATGCCCTACGTTGGAGTTGCGATCGGGCCGCGGGTTGGAGTGTACGGGTACGGGTACGGGTACGGACAGAGGGGTTATGTTGGACGGCCGGTGGCGCGGCCGTACGGATACGCGCCGCGGACTTATTCGCCGGCGGTGCGGGGTTACGGGTACGGATACGGATATGCGGGGCGCAGCATGGTGGCGCGAGGCCCGATGATGGCGGCGCGGGGCGGAATGGCCTTTCGAGGCGGGAGGGTGCGCTGACGCAGACAGGCAAGGCGCTTCGATCGATCGCGAGCACCGCACTCCCGAGGTGCTGATGTTGTTGTGGAGGGGGATCGCGCAGTATGCTACCGGCATGGGGCTTCGTTATTTGCTCGGTTGCTCTTCCTTGAACTCCAATGACCCGGCGGAAGGCTGGCGGATGGTTCGCCAGCTTGAAAATTTCAGGGTTCCCAAGGAGTTTGAGACGACGCCGACCGCAGCGTATGGGTGCCCCCCAGGAAGCTACGATCTGGCTCAGGAGAGCATGGACGCACAGCCGTCGCTCTGCTGGACCGATCGACCGGCTGATCGATCTGGGCCGGAGGGTTCTTCTCCGGCGCTTGCTTCTACTCCGGTGAAGGTTCCCAAGCTGCTGAAGACCTACCTCGCCATTGGCGCGCGGATTGCCGCGCCGCCGGCATGGGACCGCGAGTTCGGCACCATCGATTTTCTGACGCTCCTGGATTTGAATCTGCTTTCTGCCGCGGCTCGCCACCGCTTTTTGGCTCCCCTGAAGAGTTGACGCTGCGGCGTATCCGGCGCGCTGTGGCGCTGGTGTTCGTTCTTTCGCTCTGTATTCTTCGCTACTGGATGGCGCGCCTGCGCGGGCCGATGACGCTGGAACGGCGCGCGTTATGGTTGCAGGCTGCGTGCCGCGCGGTCCTGAATTCACTGGGCATTGGGTCCGAGGTGGAGGGCCAGCCGCCGACAAGCGGCCTGGTGCTGGCGAACCACCTGAGCTATCTCGACATCATCATCATCAGCGCAGTGATGCCATGTTTTTTTGTGGCCAAGATGGAGATCGTTGGCTGGCCGTTTTTCGGCAAGGCGGCGCGGACGGGGGGAACGATTTTCCTCGACCGGACGAGCCAGGCCAGCGCGATGTCAGTGGCCGAGCAGATCAGCGAGCGGCTCAAACTGCCGGTTCCGGTGCTGCTGTTTCCTGAGGGCACGAGCACGGACGGAGCGCAGGTGCTCAGGTTCCACTCGCGGTTGATCGATCCCGCGACGACCGCCGGCGCGCCGATTACGGCCGCGGCGATCCGCTACGTGGTCGAGGACGGCGACGTGGAGGAGCGGGAGCTGTGCTGGTACGGCGACGAATCTTTCCTGACCCATATGTGGAAGGTGCTGGGCGTGGCGCGATTCTCGGCGCAGCTATGGTTCGGAGCGCCGAAGATTTATTCGCACCGGCGCGAGGCGGCGGACCGCACGCACGCGGAGATCACAGCCTGGCGGGAGGCGAGCGCGCCGGCGACGCAGAGCGAGATGGCGGTGCGGTAGAGATGGTTTCATCCATGTCGCTCGACCAACGAAATAACATTCCTCAGCGGCTGAAGCCCCAGTAATTATGCGCCATTGACGGCACGCGACGAGATGGGCTGCGGAAAAAGGCTTGGTTTCGGAAGAAATCCCCGAGAAGCATCCCTCAGGGGCTAAAGCCCCGATCTATTTGGCGCGATTTACGGCACGACTGAAGTCGTGCCCTTTCAAAGATGCCGAGTTTTTCTGCTCGCCGCGGCGAGTGAAGTCGTGCCCTTTCAAAACTGGATTTATTCAACCAGTTCCAGATCCCACCCTAGCCGCACAGTGCGCGGCTAGGATGGGGCACCCAGCCGGGCGGCGGGTCCGGCTTCTTCAAGCCCACACTCACCCATAACAAGCGAGGATTGCGGGATGCGCGTGGACGCGGCGATCCAGCGCAGGGCATTGGGCAAGCGCGGCAGGATGGAGAGCGCGGCATGGCGGCCGGCGCCAGTGACCGCCGCGCGCGAGAGCCAGGTGGCGAGCGTCATGGAGCGGGTGAGTTGGGCGCGCAGGGTGAGGTTGTAGTCCGCGGCGCTTGCGCCGGACAGGAACATCTGCGTGGCGAGGGCTGCCGAGTGCAGAGCGATGGAGATGCCGTCGCCGGTGAAGGAAGGGATGACGGCGGCCTGATCGCCGACGCACCAGAGGCCGCGGTCCTGGCCAATGAGATAGCCGTAAGGGATGGGGGAGATGGCTAATGGGCGCGGCCAGAGCGCCGTGGCGCCCTCGAGAAGCTGCCGCAGGTGGCAATTGCCGCGCAGGATGGAAGCGAGGAGTTGGGGCCAACCGCCGAGGCTGCGCAGCGTGGAACGACGCGCGACGAGGCAGAGGTTGGCGACATCGTCTTCGATCAGGGAGAGCCCGCCGTATCCGCCGGGGAACAAGTAGAGATCCATGTGCTCGCGAAGGGCGAGGATTTGCGCGGGCGCAAGCCGCCAGTGCAGCTTGAAGCCGATGAGATCGGATTGTTTGGCGGGAGCGCGATCAAAGCCGCGCAGGTTGTGCTTGCCGGTAGCGAGAAAAATGGCCGGCGCGCGCAAGGATTCGCCGTTGGTGAGCGTGGCGAGCCAGTCGCTGCCGTGGGGGTCGCTACCGTGAGGGTCGCGGACGTGAGGGGTGAGTGATTCGACGGCGACGCCGCGCAGGACTTGGCAGCCTTTTTCTTCGACGCGAGCGAGTAGAGCTTCGTCGAGGACGCGGCGCGAGAGGGAAAGCGCCTGAAAGGGGAGCGGCGCGGCGATGAGTTTGGCGCCGGCGCTGAGTCGCAGGTGACGGATGACGGCAGCGCCGAGGTTGCGTGGAGCGACGCCAACTTGATGAAGATAGCCGACGGCCTCGTGGCTGAGAAACTCGCCGCAGACCTTGTGATGCGGGAAGGACTCTTTTTCGAGCAGCATGACTTGGCGGCCCGCGGCGGCGAGGCGGAGAGCGGCCATGGAGCCGGCAGGACCGCCGCCGATGACGAGGTGATCGACACGGCGAGTGGGAGCGCTGCGAGGCACGGCGCTCATGGCGACTTTCTCCGGCTGACGCACAGGCGCGCGGGCTTGAAGGGCTGGATGGAGAGGCCGTGGCCGTTGAGACCCGCAGCGGAACACACTCTTTGCCAGTCGGTGGGCAGGAACGAGCGCGCGATGGAGACGGGGCCGTCGTGCTGCACGAAGGGATGCAGGCGGGCCAGTTTCAAAAAGATGCGGAGGAGATGGTAGGGGACGGCGGCGCGGGAGAGATCGTTGATGAACCACCCCAGGTCAGCGTGGCGCTCCATCCACTGGAGGAAGCGGATCACATCGGGCTCGCCCAGATGATGCGTAAAGAGTGAGCTGACGATGAGGTGAACCGGCTTGCCGGGCTGGTAGGCGAAGACATCCGCCGCGACCCAATGAATGGCGCTCGCCGGAGGACTAGCTTCGGCGGCGATGGACACGGTGTGGGGGTTGATGTCGAGGCCGGTCAATTCCACCGCGATGTGGCGCTCGCGGGCCCAGTGCTCGATGCGGCGCAATGCGTCACCGTAGCCGCAGCCGACATCGAGGATGTGGATGGGCTGGGCAACGGGAGCGGGGACGACGCGGTTGAGCCAGACGACGTTGAGCCACTGCAGAAGCGGGCGGTAAGCGAGGAACCAGCGATTAAGGCGGGCAAGGTCGCGGAGGCAGGCGCGCAACTCCTCGCGCGTGCAGGGCCCGTCCATGCGTTCGGTGAGCTGGGCGCGATGGCGGAAATCAATCGCGTTAGACGGCATGAAAGAGCATGGTCTCCGCAGTGACGCCGGGCCCGAAGGACATGGCGCAGCCAAGCTGGCCGGGGCGGGCGCGCTGCATCAGCCGGTGGAGGACGAACATGACGGATGCCGAAGACATGTTGCCGTTGTTCAGCAGAATGGCGCGCGAATCGGCGAGCGCTTCTGCAGGAAGCGCGAGGCCCTGCTCGGCGGCGTCAAGGATGGTGCGGCCTCCGGGATGGACGGCCCAGAGATCGATGGAGGAGAGTTCGTTGCCTTGCGTGATCCGGCTGCCGGCTTCAGCGAGGCCGTGGCGCAATTGGCCGGGGACCTGACCGGAGAGATGCATGTCGAAGCCCTGCTCGCCGATGCGCCAGGTGATCAGTTGGTCGGTGCCGGGAAGGTTGACGGCGAGAAAGCTGTCGATGGCCAGGCCCATTGGCTGGGCGGTGACCAGATAGGCGGCGCAACCATCGGCAAAGACCGTGAAGGCGAGCAATTGCTCCAGATCCTGAGTCTCCTGCATGTGCAAGGTGCAAAGCTCGAGCGAGAGGAGCAGAACCTTGGCATCGGGCTCGGAGCGAACGATGTGACGTGCGGCTTTGAGCGCGTTGATGGCGGCGTAGCAACCCATAAAGCCGATGAAGGTGCGCTCGACCGATGGGTTGAGCTGGAGACATTCGACGATCTCGTAGTCGAGGCCGGGCGCGTAGAGGCCGGTGCAGCAGGTGACGATGACGTGAGTCGTGCCCTGGCGTTCGGCTTCAGTGAGCGCCAGCTTATCCAGAGCGCAGCGCGCGAGTTGCGGCGCAAACTGCTGAAAGGCCTGCATGCGGCACGCCGTGGAAGGGAAGTGGCCGCGCACGAAGAGTGAGCTTGCGTCGCGCAGTTCGCCATCCTCGGTCACGATGGGTTTCAAGAAAGTGTAACGGTGCTCGATGGCTGCAAGGCGCGCCATGCGGCGATAGAGATTCCTGGGCGTGCCTTCGGGCAGAAGGCTCTCAGCGAAAGGGAGGAAGGCCCGGTGCATATCGTGGGGAGGCACGGCCGTGGCGATGCGGTTGATATAGGCAGTCGTCATGGTCGCCTCCAGGGAAGCCGGGGCCTTTCATCCACTATGGACAGCATATCGTGCAAAGGGTCATCGGGATGTCATAAGGCTGTCATTCTGTGGCAACCGATGGTCGCGGGGAAGCGAAGCGGGTTCTTTGTCTTAAGCCACGGCTGGCGGTGGGGCAGCGGTGGAGCCGCGGACGACGAGGCTGGTGGAAACCAGGAACTCACGCTGGAGTTTTGGACTGCCTGCGTCCTCAATCTGCGCGCGGAGGGCATTGACGGCGGCGCGCGCCAGCTCCGCACGCGAGAGGCGGATGGTGGTGAGCGGCGGCAGCGTGTACTCGTCAAAGGCAATGTCGTCGAGGCCAATCACCGAGAGATCCTGGGGTACGTGCAGGCCATCCATGTAGGCCGCGCGCAAGACGCCGATGGCCGTCATATCGTTGGAGCAGACGATGGCGGTGGGGCGCGTAGCGAACTTGCGCAATTGTTCGAAGCCCGCGACACCGCCCTTGAGCGTGTGGTCGCACTCGATGATCCATTTCTTCTGGATGGCAAGCCCGGCCGACTGCATAGCGGTGCGGAAGTCGTTTTCGCGGGTGATGGCGGAGTGAAGGCTATGGGGCCCGGCGAGGAAGGCGATGGCGCGATGGCCGAGATCGGCAAGATGGCGAATGGCCTGGTGAATGCCCGTGGAGTAGTCGAGGAGAATGGTGCTCGCCTTAGGGTCGTCGAGCTGGAACTCGGCCAGAACGATGGGCACGCCGCGGTGTGTGAGCTGATCGAGGACGGGCTCCTCTTCGCCGAAGGTCATGACGGCCACGCCATCGACCTTACGCTCCAACATGCGGCGCGCGCACGCGGCCAGCACCGCGGGGTCGCTGTTGGTGGAGCTGACCATAATCTCGTAGCCGCGGGCCACGGCGATCTCTTCGAAGCTTTGGATCAGCTCAGGGAAGAAGGGGTTGGTGATGTTTTCAACGATGATGCCGAGGAGGCGGCTACGGCCGGAGACCAGGGTGCGCGCGTGGGTGTTAGGAAGATAGTTCAACTGCTTGATCGCCTGCCAGACGCGTTTGCTGAGGCGGTCGCTGACCAACTGAGAGCCGTTCATGGTCCTGGAGACCGTGGCGATGGAGACTTTGGCCACAGCGGCAACGGCGCGAATGTCGGGGAGTTTTCCGGCGGACTTGCGTTTTGCTTTTCGAGCCACGATCCAATCCTAATGCAGCAGGAGGGAGTGCAAAAGGGAAAATAATTCGATTTTCCACCGGGATTCTTTGGCATTTCTCTTTCAAATACGGCCATTTTTGTCTTCGTGCAGGGTGGCGATTTCTTCCACCCCAGCGACGAGGACCTGTCGCTCCCCTGCAACGAGCGCAGACCCTGGGGGAAATCGCCACGTCAGTGTATCGGCTTCGGTCTACAGCAGAAGGAGAAATGCGCTGCGCGCGGGATGCGAGCGGCATCAGGAGTTTTCGGAGAGGAGGAGGCGGAGGTCGCGCAGGTTCTGGGCGGTGGGGCCGGTGACTACGGAGTCGCCGATGGCGGTGAAGAGCGGGCAGGCATTGAACTCGGCCAGCGACTGTTCGGGATCGAAGCCAAAGGCGCGGGCGCGGGCTACGGTGGTGGGGTCGGCGATGGCTCCGGCCGCCTGCGTGTTGCCGTCGATGCCGTCGGAACCTGCGCTGAGCACGGTGAGGCGCTCGCCGGGATAGTTGGCGAGCTCGAGCGCGCAGGCCAGGGCGAGCTGCTGGTTGCGGCCGCCCGCGCCCGGCGTGCGCGTGAGGGTGACGGTGACTTCGCCCACGGAGATGAGGCAGAAGCGGTCATGCTTGGCGCGGAAGGTGTGAAACCGCTCCAGCAGATAGCGCGCCGCATCGGCGTAGTCCCAGTCGTCGCAACTGTTATCGACGACGACGTGATAGCCTGCTTCGCGCGCGAGCGCGCGAGCATTCTCCACGAGGTCGTGGCTGGAGAGGAGGATCTCGAAGACGGAATCGCGGAAGGCGACGTCCTCGCCGCTCATGCTGTCCGCCGAGGTCATGCGGCGGGGCCGCGTGGCATCGGCCCACGGCAGCTTGGGCAGGAACGACGGGCGCCAGCCCTTGTTGCCCGGCGACTCGGGCAGGTCCCCGCGCTCAAAGAAGGCACGGATGGAGGGCGGGAGCTTGGGCGCGAGATCGTACCTTTCCATGAGCTCGCGCACATCGGCCACCGTTGAGTGGTCTGGCGTCGTGGGTCCGGAGGAGAGCGCGTCCAGCGTGCGCAGGGGAACGTCGGGGAGGAGCAGGCTGACCTTGAGCGCCTCCGGCGCGGCCATGGCCAGCCGGCCTCCCTTGACCGCGGAAAAATGCTTCCGCAAGGTGTTGATCTCGTTGATGGGCGCGCCCGAAGCAAGCAGCAACTGGTGGAAGACGATGGTGTCGTCGAGGGTGATCTGCGGGTCGAGAGGCAGGTCGAAGATGGCCGAACCGCCGCCAGAGATGAGGGAAAAAACGAGCGTGTCTTTCCTGGCTTTGTGCAGAAGGGCGAGCGCAGCGCGGGCGGCGGCGAAGGAATCTTCATTGGGCAGGGGGTGGCCGCTCTCGAAGTAGCGGAAGCGCCAGTTGCGCTGAGCGGGCAACTGGTTGGAGCAGCAGATGCCGCGGAGGCCCTTGCGGCGTTTCATGCGTTCGAGCAGGATATCGAGCATGGGTCCGGCAGCCTTGCCCAGGGCGATGACGAAGATGCGCTTGTAGGCGGAGAGATCGATGGCGGCAGGGCCGCTGCCGTCGGGCATGAGGCGGTGCAGCGTGTGGCCTTCGAAGCGCAGGCGGCGATCGAAGGCCGAAGCGATGTTGCAGGCCTTGAGCGCGCCGGTAAAGATATGAGTGGCCGTCGAGTGCAGAGCGTCGAGAGCCGTGTCGCCGACCCGGTTCATGGCAGTTGCTCCTTCAGCCAGAGGAGCAGGCCGGACGGACGCGTCTCAGCTTGGGCAAGTACGATGGCGGGGATCATTTCACTCCTCATTCTACGCTGATTGGGGAGATGGCCGGCGCGGGTGCAGGATTGTGGCGTGGCCTCCTACCCTTTCCGCAAAAACGCAGAAAGGATGGGGCAACATGCAGGCAAAGTCATAAGGGCTAAGTCCTGTATTCTGGCAGCATCATGAACGATCGTTCCGAGCACGACCCTATTGACCCGATTGGGCTGACGCGCCAGTTATGCGAGATCGAATCGACCACCTACCATGAGGGCGCGGTGGGCGATTTTCTTGCCGGGTTTCTCGCTGGGCGTGGCTGGGAGGTCGAGAAGACGCCTGTGGCGCAGCCGGCGGAGAGCGCGACGGCGGGGCCGCGCTGGAATGTGTATGGCGAGCCGGCGGGGAAGACGCCGGATCTGGTTTTTTCCACGCACATGGACACCGTTCCGCCGTACATCCCGTTTAGCGAAGACGCGGAATTCATGTACGGACGCGGGGTTTCAGACGCAAAGGGAATTATTGCCGCGCAGATTGCGGCGGCAGAGGCACTGCGGGCGGAGGGCTTTCGGATTGGTTTGTTATTTGTGTCGGGCGAGGAGCGCGATTCGGCGGGCGCGAAGGCAGCCAACCTGAAGCCCAAGGGCAGCCGGTATCTGATCGACGGCGAGCCAACGGATAATCGCGTGGCGCTGGCGTCAAAGGGAGCGCTGCGCGTGGTGTTTCGCGCGACGGGCAAGATGGCGCACTCGGCGTATCCCGAGCTGGGCGAGAGCGCGGTGCACAAGCTGGTGCAGGTGATGGCGAAGCTGCTCAAGCTGGAGCTGCCGGTGACGGAAGACGTGGGACCGAGCACACTGAATATCGGGCAGATTCACGGCGGGCACGCGCCGAACGTGATCGCCGATAAGGCCGAGGCGCAGGTACTGGTGCGGCTGGTGGGCGACTCAGCACCGGTGAAGGCCGCGCTGCTGGAGGCGGCGAAGGGACTGGCAGAGGTGGATTTCACGCTGGAGATTCCCTTTGTGCGGTTGCGCGCGCCGGAGGGATTGCCGACGATGGTGGCGAAGTTCACGACGGATATTCCGCAATTGAGTAACTGGGGTGAGCCGCTGCTGCTGGGGCCGGGGAACATTCACGTGGCGCATACGCCGTTCGAGAAGCTGGCAAAGAAGGAACTCTTCGAAGCCGTCGAACTGTACGTCAAAGTGGCGAAGCGGCTGCTTGGGTAGGTCTTTCGCCGTGTGAGCTTGCTCCTTTAGATCCCGGTATCCCAGGTCTCAAAATCGAGACCTGGGGCACCCGGCACCCGGCCCTCGTATTTCGCTATCATTAGATGAGCTATCACCTCTAAATCCGCCTCCAGAGGATCATCTTCTTGTGGTCTTGAAAAGTTACTTTGACGGCAGTAATCACGCGGACAGTAGCGAGTATGACCGCATCAGCATCGCCACAGTGTGCGGCACGAGCAAGCAGTGGAAGAAATTTGATACGGAATGGAGAAAAGTTCTCTATAGGCATCGTGCTGGTTATCTGCACACGACGGATGCAGTTTCATTGCAAAATGACTTCGCAAAAGAAAAGGGATGGAACAAGACGCGCGTCGATTCCTTCGTTGGCGATTGCGTTGACGTAATCGGAAAGCAAATGACCATTCCTACCGGAGTTCGAGGGAAACTTCCCAGAACTGGCTTGTATCCGATAACGCTTACGATTCCATTCGACGATTGGATTAGAGCTAAAAAGACCGTGCCCGAACTGCCGGATACCATCGAGGAATTATGTGCCACTGAATCTCTAAGCTTCGCTCTCAAGTGGGGGGAGCACATTGGTGCCAAAAAATACCAGCTTTATTTCGACCGGGGAGAAAACTTCTGCGGGCACATACGCAACAGGTGGCGTCACCCGAAGGCCCAAAGAGAAATAAAACGAATGAAGGACATTCTCAACGTGGACGAATCTATATCGAGGGATGTCCCTGCTCTGCAAATGGCTGACCTATTGGCTTGGGGCATAAATCGTGCTAATCAGGAAACCAGGGAATGGCATATAAGACTGCACAATCTTCCGTACAGGAGCGCGCTGCTTGACTACGAGCATTTGATCAACCCGCGCCGCTGGGTGCTAGAGAGCATAGCTTCATGGGGACTTCCCCGACGCAAATCAAGCGTGAAAAACCTCAGCAAGTCGAAGCGAGCTGTATAGCCAGCCATCATATCATCGCACTTGACGTGAGGGGATATTTACCGCTCAGCTAGGTCTTTCGCCGTGTGAGCTTGCTCCTTTAGATCCCGGTATCCCAGGTCTCAAAATCGAGACCTGGGGCACCCTACTGATTGGGTAGCGTGGCATCCGCGAAATTCGTTTCGCTAAGCCGGCATCCGAAAAGCAGGTCCCCGTTCGACTGCGCTCAGGGCGAGCTTTCGACTCCGTCCCGCTGAAGCGGGACTCCGCTCAGGATGACATCGCATGGATTCCAAGAACTTCGGTTTGAGTATGCGCCCGGCATTGTTGTCAGGGCTGGGTGCTGGCCGTTGCGGCGCCGGGAGACCGGAGAGCGAAGTCCGCGTCCGGAGAGCTGCGGCTCATCACGGGATCCTGGTGCATGCCCTGCGCGGAGACGGCTTGTGAGACTTGCTGCGAGACGGAGGTGTAGACCTGGGCCAGAGGCGTCTCGCCCTTGCCTTTCATGAGCGCCTGGAGGAGATAGTAGGTGAAGTAGCCGTGGTGGAGCTGGCTGCTTTCGAGCGATTCTTCGTTGACCTCGCTGGCGGCCATGACGATGCGGCCGGTCCCCTCGGAAATGTGCGCGAGCATGGCGCCCGAGGGGGCGGTGTTGGCGAGTGCCGCGGCGGGTTGAGACCCATTCGTGCCGGCCGCGCCACCGCTGTAGCAGGTGTCGAGAAAAACGGCGGTGCGGAGGGCCTTCATACGCGTGGAGACGGCATCGGCCAGCTCGACCATGGGATACGCAGTGGCGTAGAGAGCATCCTCATCGAGGTTGCCGCCGGAGTAGACCTCGGTGTCGTAAGTGATGAGGTAATTGGCGCCGCCGGCGGTGTCGATGGTTCGCGGCGTGCCGTGCGTGGCGACGTAAATTACGACAAGATCGTTGGGCTGCGCGTGGCGGGCGATCCAGTTGAGTTCTTCCTTGATGTTCTTTGTGGTGGCCTGCTCATCGGTGAGCACGTGGACGTTGTCGGCGGGAAAGGCACCGATGTTGGGATCCTTGAGAGCGGCGGCGAAAGCGGTGGCGTCGGCGTCGGTGTAGTTGAGCTTGGGAATCTGCGTGTCAGTAAATTGGCCGATACCGACAACGAGCGCCCACTTTTGCTGCACGGGGCCAGGACGAACCGGAGGAGCAGCGGGTGCGGGCGTGGTGCCTTGGTCGGTAGCGAAGCCGCGCGAGCCCGGCGTGGAGAGGACCAGGGGATTGAGGCCCCCATCGAGCGCCTCAGAGCCGTTGAAGCGCGCCTTGTCCATGGAGTAATTAGCCAGAGCGTCGTGGCCAAGGCGCTTCTCGACAAGGCTGCGGTAGTACCACGCGTCGCCCAACTCAGGACATTCGGCGACAGCGGTCTTGAGCAGTTCCAGCGCGTCTTCGAAGGCATCGTTGCCGCTTTCAGGAGTGACGCGCTCAAGCGCCTGGACGACAAGATCCTGGCCGGCGCCACAGCGGACGTCTTGCGCGGAAGCGCGAGGACAGGCGACGAGCGTCGCGGTGAGCAACGCCAGAAACAGGATGGCGGATCGATGCAGACGACTCATCTTTGCGCCACCGGCCTCGTTGTTGCCGCCGGCCCTTTCATAGCTCGGGCCTTCATTGCGGCCAGGACGCGGGCGCTGACGCCGCTACTCAAGAGAGCTTTCTGGCCCGCGGGGCTGAGGTCGAAGTCGATCGCGTTGGCTCCGTTGATCGCCTCTACGATCGTGCCGTCGTCCATGCCGGACTTGACCATAGCGATCACCTGAGTGTTGTTGAGGCCTTTGCGAGGGGTGGGCCTGGCAGCCGCCGGCTTTCGGGCGGCCTGAATCTTCATCGCGGCCAGAATGCGAGCGCTGACGCCATTGGTGGTGAGAGCATGCTGGCCGGCAGGGGTAAGGTCGAAGTTGACTGCCTCGGCTCCGCGAACGGCGTGGATGACGGTGTCGTCGGCCATGCCGGACTTGACCATGACGATGACTTGGTCATTGGTGAGGCCCGTAGCTTCGGCTGCTGGAGCGGGGCTGGGAGGCTTGGCGTTCGCGGCGGCAAGAGCAGCGGCCCGTTCCCTGGCAGCCTCCTCATCGAGTTCCTTGTAGTGGGCGATTGCAGTTTCGATGCGCTTTTGCGGCTCAACGAAGTACTTTTCCTCGGGCTTGGCGTCGATGGCTTTGCCGTAGTTGATGGCAGCCTGATCCAGGTACTTCATGGCCGCCTTTTCATCATCGGCCTGGTAGGCGAGCGCCTCGTAAGCGACGCCGATGTTGTAAAGGCGGTAAGCATCTTCGTCCGGCTTGGGCGAAGGCGTCGCGGTCTCAAAGGTCTCCAGGGCGCGCTCCCACAGTCCGACCTCGGCATCCTTGTCACCGTCGTCGAGCGCGCCCTTTCCCCGCGCTAAAAAGACGTCGACCGCCTCATCGGAGTTCACGATATGCTCGGCAATTTGCTGTACCGCGTCAATGATGAGCCTCGAGCGAAGTTCGGATGGAGTGGGAGGGCCGTCTTCACTCTTCCCTCCACCCTTTACGTGCGAGAAGGTCCCACTCACCTGGCCGAACACGCCATGAGAGGTGGAGTTTCCCGCGCTGTCGAACTCTCGATCGTAACTCGAATCGATGTTGTCGGAGATCAGCACGCGACCGTTCGCATCCTTGGCTTGAAAGGACACGTCGAGTTTTCCTGTGATGCGCTGGGTGGCCCCGATCTTCGAGGCGGTCTTGGAGAGCGTAGAGAGCGGGGAGGAGGACGAGCCAAGAGCTTGTCCCGATCCGAATTTGTTGGTGTACTCGGGGTCAGGGTGGGAATACTCAGTGATCTGGCAGATGATCTGGGCGGCCGGATTGTCGTCGATGCGCAGGTCAGGCGCGTCTTTGAGCAGTTCGGTTTCGAGAAGCGCCTCGAAATCGTAGGGAAGCGCGCCGTCCTCGTCGGCCGAAGTGACGGTAACCTTAATTGAATCTCCGGGCAGGTGCACCACTGCGGGAAGCTTGCGATGCAGGGTGACTTTATCCTTGGACGCGCCAAAACCCTGGGTGAAGGCGGGCGCTGTTGCCATCATCCCCAGGCCCAAACACAACGCTATTGATATTCTTGCCGCACGGCTCATCTTGACCCCCCGGACTAACCGTTCGCAGGCGCCGCCAGCCCCACCCGGCGACCCCTTGAACCCAGCATACTCGCAGACGCGGGCTGCCGTCAGCCCCTTCTTTGTTGCCGTCAACCCTTCGCCTTGGAGGTGCTCTTCGACCCGGCTCACGAAGGCGACACATCATGCATGAAGCCTAATTGGCCGCACGGTTGGGAACACTGTGAACCGTCGTGAGCCCAATGCCCCAATTGGTTGGAACCGCATCAGAGAATCCGCGGGTTCCTCCGCTGGTTTGGTTCAAAAGCTTCTCTAACGGCGATGACACTCCCCGCGTGCCACGCGAGGCGACTCCCTCAAAGTTGAGCACGAATGGGTCAGCGAGCGGCTGCTCGGTGCTGAGCAGAATCAGCGTGTCAACCCCGTAGGGCGGGCCGATGCGGAGGACCGGCGCGCCGGGCAGGATAAACTGGCGGCCATTATCAGCGTCATTGGGAAACTGATTTTCAGAGTAGTCGCGCGGATAGAGAACGGTTCCCTGGCCGTGACAATCGATGTCGAGGACGTAGACCCAGCGCCGGTCGATGACGCGGTCGGTTGAGGCGAGGGCCATTTTGAGCAGATCGCCCTGGTGGATGGTCTGGTTCGAAGGGAGCGGCGTGTTGGCCGAGGATGGGAGCAGGGCCAAGGAGTAAAACTCATCGGTGGACGCACCGGCGGGGCTGTTGGACAGTTCGAGCCAGCCGTGCACTTTGGCGAGCAGCGAGGCGTAGTGGTTGAGCTTGGCGGTGGCCGCATCGATGGCGCCGGCGCTGCCCACCGGCACCCAGTCAGTGCGCACCGGATACTGCGAGGTTGCCGAGCAACCGGGACTGTGCAGGGGTGCGTTGGGAGAGGGCGGACCGGCTGCTAGCTCGCTCTTGTGGTACCAGGCGTACGCGGGGCCATTGGCAGTAAGGACGCCGGTGAGCGCGTAATGGGCAGCGGCCAGATTCTGCGCGGGCTGGACGGCGTTCTCGCTGCCGGAGGGCTTGAGTTTTGCGGCCAACTCCTGCGACGGGGGAAGGTTGACCCAGAGCTTGGCACCGGCGGGAAGGTTTTGCTTGATGGCGTCCGTGGTGAGCGGGGCACCCAGGCTGACAGGCGAAGTGGTTCCCCCTTTTTGCAGCGTCCAACTCGTGCCGTCCCAACTGAGGACATGAGTCCACTGCTCTTCGGCGGGATCGGCGACCAAAGCGGCTCCCGAGGCTTGCACCTGCGCCGCCGCGGCATCAATCTGGTCCTGGGAGAGATTGGAGGGCCAGAGCCAGACGAGCAACGGCGGAGTATCCGCGGGAATCCACTTGGTGAGCTCGAAGATATCGCCGGGAGCGACGGATGCGCCCGCCGGGCTGACCACCTGAGCCGAGGAGCGTGCAAAGCCATCGAGGCTGGTGATGCGAAGCTGGACTTTCTGGCCCGCGCTGTTGGGGATGGTGGCAGTGAACTCGGTGCCGACGCCGAGGCCGGAGGCACGGCCGATATCGAGCGAAACGGTGCCGTCGTCATTGGTTCCGAGGGCGGCGGCTCGAATCTTGCCGGACTTTGCCGCGGCGCCGCCGAAGAGCGGTTGCTCGCGGCGCGCGGCGGTGGCATCGAGGTCGGGTTCCTGATCGGGCACGTCGCTGCCCTCGAGCACGGCCTTGACCCGCTCGTAGACAACGGAAGCGGGCGTGTCGGCGGGCAAGGCCTGGAGGGCCTGAAGCAACGCGGCAGTGAACGCGCCGTGCGGCTCGGAGCCCGTTCCGCTGGAAGGCGGCATTTCCTTGGCCGTCTCGTCTTGCTGCGCGGCGGAAAAGACCAGGGCAGGATTGTCGGTGCGCTCAGTAGGCGCTGGACGCGGCTGGCCGTTGGCCAGCGTGTCGGGGGCTTCGTTGATATCGCGAGGGTCGAAAGCGAGGCTCGCGCTCGCGGTACACCGGGCCGATACCGCGGCTGACGCCTCCGGAATGGCAGCTATCGAAGATGACGGTGAGATGGACGCCTTTGTCGAGAGCGGCGTTGAAGATGCGCGTCATCTCGCGGTCGCGGACGTCGAAGCCGCCTTTGTAGGCGTCGGAGGGCACCAGCGTGGTATCGGCGTGCACATACTGGTCGTTGATCAGCACGGTAAGCTTGTTGCCCTTGCTGTTGACGCGCAGGGAGCCGTGGCTGGCGTCGTAAAAGACAACGGTGTCGCCCTTTTGCGGCACGTCGACGAGATACTTCTGCATGGCGGCGAGAATGCCGCTGCGCGTGGTCTGGTCGGGAGGAAGGCTGACAATGCCGGGACTCGGGTGCGGCGGCGCAGGATTGGTGAGCAACACAACATTGGCGGCCGGAAAGCCGAACTTGGGACTGGTAAGCAGGTCGGCCATGGCCTGCGCGTCGTTGACGGAGCCGTCGAGATTCTCGAACGTTCCCAGCCCGCAGCGGCCGTAAATGCAGCCGGCGGGATGTTCCGCCGTCGTACCCGCGGGTTGATAGGTGTTGATGCCGATGAGCAGGGCTCGCTGAGTTTGAGCAACGGCGAGAGATGCAGCGAGCACGCAGACCAAGGCAGAGGAAACGGCAATAAACGCTCTCATACGCGCTTTAAACCCCCAACTGCAAGCTGGCGGCCCTCCAATTGCCGCGGTGGCATCCGCGGACTGAGAGCCGCGCGTGGTTTGCTCATCGGGGAAGGACCACGCAGTGCGTGGCCATCCCAGCGCGCGGCCTGGAAAATCGCTCCGCTTCATGCCGGATGAAACACCGCCCTTCAAGGGAAGTTGCTCAACCGGTATTGCAAGAAAAGGTATGCGTCAAGGCCTGTTCCCTGCGTTTCTTCGACGTAACGCACGGCACCAGAGTTTCAGCGGAAGTTTGCTGCCGTTAAAAGGGGGAGACGGCGAATCTAATTAAATCCTGCCGCGAACGTCCTGGCTGGCGAGAACAGCAAAAGTATAGCTCTCCGGGGCAACAAAGCAATCAAAAATGTTGTGGCGCATGCGTGGCAAGGAGCCTCGCCAAGGATGCGCGGACGGAAACACAACAAGATGAACGAAATGTCATCTAGCGATGACCTGGAATCGCAGATCCAAGCGGAGGGCGTGCTCCGGGAAGGCCGGCGGAGGAGAGCTTCGAAGTGACCGACAAGGGCAGGCCGGCGCTCAATGGCAAGGCGATTCGCAAACAGGTGACGATTTCATTTTCGAAAGACCCGGTGTGGCCGAAGATTCACTTGCTGAACTACCTGCCTGCGAATGCGCACAAACCAGCGCCGATGTTTTTCTCGATTGACTTTGGCGCGGTGCAGAATGCGGTGGGCGATCCAGGCATCACGCCTGAAGAGGTTCAACAAGATCATGGCGTATCGTGATCTCTGGGCCCTGGAGTCGATCCTCGTAGGCTCGCAGTCTGTCGCCCGACAGGCAGTGGCGTAACGTCGACCTATCCGCCGCTCATAGTTTCAACTGGCTGCAGGACACCCTCTCTTGCATCGCTTACCCCCGAACGTGCTATTTTTAGATTGTTCTGGACTTCGGCTCAATGCGAGCAGGGCGTTGTGGCCCTTTTGTCAACAGTGAGGCAGAGTGTGTCCCCCTATTCGGATAAGCGTGTCTGCCTGGCTTAAGGTTTTGCCGGAAAAACTGGGACTCACGGGGGCGGAGCCTGCCCAAAATCTTCACCGACTATCGAGAAAGGGCTATCGAGAAAGGGCCGGAGTATTCTCCTCGCTTTTCTCGACATTTAGAAGCTGCCTGCGAGTGAACGGTATGGTCCCGCATCTCAAACCAGGATCGGGGTCAATATGACAGTTTTGAAGCCGCGCTCACGCATAACCAGCGTCCGGCTATCCGAAGAGGAGTACGTGGCGCTCAGACGCGGCTGCTTCTTGAGCGGTGCACGCAGCATATCAAAACTCACGCGCGAGGCGGTGCGCGCTGTTCTCAACGATCCGGATCGAGAGGATCCACTTGGACGTCATCTCGACGAATTTCGCGCTGACATGAAGAGTCTGGGGAAAAAGCAGAGCAATTTGAGGCGAGAATCACAACGTTCAAATCCGAAGGCGCCCAGTGAACCAGAACGCCGAAGATCTACAGTCCGATCATCCAAGCTTTGTGCTCTGTCTCGGCATTCCTCCTGGTGCGAAAGCCCTGCCAGAAGCGAGTAATTGAGCTCGTATGAGGTTGCAAACTTTGCGTCAGCAACATGAAACGACAAACCCAAGCGTCAAAAGGTTAAGAAATGCGCAGCGTATTGCTTTACATTCGAAGAATGTCTGAATCCAGACCGCGTTGGACCCGCATCCGCGATCTCCTGTTTACTTTCGGGTTGGCCGTATCGATTTGTGGCGTACTCGCTGTCCAGCGTAGCCGCGCCCAGGAGACGGACCAGAATTGCAGCGCCGGGGACACCTCTGAAGCCTGTGCCCCAAACGGTGAGGCCCAAGCACCATCTGCCGCGGGTAGCGGCGCGCAGGAAACGGACCAGAACTGTGGCACCGAGGGTTCTCCTGAAGCCTGTGCCCCAAGCGGTGAGGCCCAAGCGCCATCGACCGCTGGAAGTGGCGCTGCAGCGGGTAGTGGCGCCCCGGGAACGGGCCCGAATGGTAACGCCGAGAGCTGCGCCCAAGCATGTGCCCAGAGCACGGACGCTGAAAGCTGCCTCCGAGCATGTGCGCAGAGCAGTGAGGCCAAGGCACCTGCCAATAATGGCGGCGCTACAGCATCACCCGCCCAAAGTGGCTCTGCCCAAGCGCCCACTCAGAGTCGTCCTCAAGCAACAGGTGCGCAAGCGACGCCTAAAGAACCGGTTCCCGAGAGCCGTCAAAGTGAACCCCAAGAGATACAGCAGCGCAGTCCATATAAGAATTTGCCCTCACTGCATGATCTTTACACCCAGATCCCAGCCACTGGAGGCAAGCTGCAGCGCTTTGGCAGCAACGCTTTCATCGTTGGCACGGGGAACGCGAACGAATTGCCAATGGATCTCCCGGCCGGCCCCGATTATGTTCTTGGGCCGGGCGACAGCCTGATCGTGAATATGTGGGGCGGCCAGTCAAACCGGCTGACCAGGATGATCGACCGCCAAGGCCAGATTGAGCTCCCCGAAGCGGGCACAATCATGATCAGCGGAATGACGATCGCGCAAGCGCAGAGCGCCATCCAACAGGCCCTCAGCGCGCAGTTTCAGAATGAGCACGTCGAAATCTCCCTGGGCCGGCTGCGCACGGTGCGTGTATACGTGGTGGGAGACGTGCAGCGGCCCGGCGCTTATGACGTCAGTTCTCTGTCAACGCCGCTGAGCGCCCTTTATGCCGCCGGCGGTCCAACCAGCCGCGGGTCGCTGCGCCTCCTGCGGCAGTATCGCGGCAATGAGCTGGTCCGCGAAATCGACCTTTACGACTTTCTGTTGAAGGGCGTCCGCTCGGACGTCGAACGTCTGCTGCCTGGCGATACTCTCCTGGTGCCACCGTTCGGTCCGCAGGTTACGGTGGAAGGAATGGTGCATCGCCCCGCGATATACGAACTGAACGGTGAAAAAACACTGAATCAGGTTCTCGAACTGGCGGGGGGAGTTCTGCGCACAGCGAGCTTGAAACAAATCAATGTTGCGCGAATTGTGGCCCACGAGCGCCGCACCATGTTAAGTCTGCAACTCCCCGACGACCCGGCGGAGGCGGCAAAGAAGCTGGCCGGCTTTGAGGTGCAGGGTGGAGACGACGTTGTCATATCGCAAATTTTGCCCTACAACCAAGACGCGGTTTACCTCGAGGGACATGTCTATCGTCCTGGCGCGTATCCCTACAAGGACGGGATGACGATTAACGACCTGTTGCATTCCTACCAGGACGTACTCCCCGAACCGGCGGACCATGCGGAACTCGTCCGTCTCCTTCCTCCCGACTACCGGCCGGAGACCATCAGCTTTGACTTACACGACGCGCTGATGGGTAATGATTCGTTTCCCCTCGAACCCTTCGATTTGATTCGTATCTTTGGCCGCTATGAGATCGACCCACCCAAGGTTGTCATCAGGGGAGAAGTGCTTCGTCCCGGTACCTATCCTATGTCTGAGGGTATGACTGTGGCCGGATTGGTGGGTATGGCTGGAGGATTCACGCGAAGCGCCTATCGGGATGAAGCCGGCCTTTCAAGCTACGTGGTGCAAAATGGCCAAAAGGTACTGGTGACCCATGAAACTGTAGCCGTGGAGAAGGCACTGGAGGGCGACAAGAGTGCCGACGTAGCACTCAAGCCAGGAGACGTCGTAAGCATTCAGCAATTGGCCGGATGGCAGGATATCGGTTCATCGGTGATGATAAGAGGCGAGGTCGAGCATGCTGGCAGCTACGCGATTCAAACGGGAGAGCGCCTGAGCTCGGTGTTGAAACGGGCGGGAGGTCTTCGGGACGATGCGTATCCGCCCGCCGCCGTCCTGGAGCGGATCCAAGTCCGTCTACTCGCCGAGCAGTCGCGTCAGCAGATGATTCGACAGATCGAGAATACACCTGCCCAGGTTAGACAAGGAGCAATCGCTTCGCAAACAGCGACAAGTATCCAGCAATCACTGGAGGCGCAGCGCCAGGAGATTCTCGCCAGCCTTCGCAGCCATCCTGCCAGTGGCCGATTGATCATCAATATCTCGTCAGACGTCAGCCGGTGGGAAAATACACCTGAGGATATTGAACTTCGTGCGGGGGATACCTTGTTTATACCCAAGCGGCCAAGTTTCGTCGTGGTGAGCGGCCAGGTGTATAACCCCGCCGCAATAAGCTACGTGCCCGGGAGAAATCTTGTCTGGTATCTGCGCAAGGCGGGCGGCGCGACGCCTTCCGGTGACAAAAAAGAGATCTACGTGCTCCACGCCGATGGGTCAGTGGTGCCGCACGGCAGTAGTTGGGTAAGTAATAACTTTATGAATCTCCGCATGCGGCCTGGCGATACGATCTTTGTTCCCGAAAAGGTTCTCGGCGCCTCAACCGTCTGGCAAAACGTAGCAGCAGTGGCGCAGGCCATGGCGGCGGCTGCTCTGCCGGTCGCTATTGCCTCAACCTACTAACAAAGCGCAGCACAACCTTCAAATCCTTTCCAAGGTTCGGCCTGCTGCGGCGGAGTTTACCCACAAGGCAGGGACCTGGCACAAAAGCGACAAGCCAGCTCTTCGTCGGCTTTGCAGTGAAAAAGTTGACCTAGTGGCTAGTCGGGGAATTCGGTGCCGCATAGTTTCCAAGAAGGTGAGTTTCAAATGAACGATTCTCAAAGTGCAACACCAGGTTCGGATCTCTCCCCGCAGACAGATGAAGTTGAATCCGCCGATGCCGAAGAAGCGGGCGAAGGTCTAAGCGCAAAAATCCCTCGTTTCGTGCGGACGTGCTGGGTGAAACGGAGGATGGTCTTTGGCATTGTTGCCGCCGGCATTCTCGTCTCTGTGTTGTATGCTCGCTTCCAGCCAGCCGTCTATACATCGACAACAACATTAATGCCACCCAGTGACACTTCCCCGTATGCCGGCATCATGAACATGCTGTCACCTAACAGCGCCGGAGCCGACCTTGGCAGTGAAATGTTCGGACTCGAGACTCGCGGCGATTTATTCATCGCCATTATGAAAAGCCGGAACGTCCAAGATGCGTTGATCAATCGCTTGGGTCTTGCCAATTACTATAAAGCGCGCAGTATCGAGGATGCCCGCAGATCATTGGCAGGCGCTACAACAGATCGAGCAAGATCGAAAGAGTGGAGTTATAACGATCAGCGTTACAACCGGGAACGCTGTACTTGCTTCAAATATGGCACGGGCGTATGTAGACGGGCTTAACCGTGTCGTAACCGACAATTCCACGTCTGCTGCTCGCCGTGAGCGGATCTTTCTCGAAGGACGGGTAAAAGATGTTAAACAAAAGCTCGATGAATCCGCTAAGGAACTTAGTCAGTTTTCCACTAAAAGCGGCGCAATCGACATGCCCTCCCAAACAAAATCGATGGTAGATGAAGGGCTCAGACTGCAGGCCGAGTTGATCGATGGACGCAGCCAACTGGCAGCACTACGGCAAACCCTTTCGGAAAGCAATTCGAAAGTACGGGCCCTGGAGGCGCATAATGCAGAGTTGCAGCGACAACTTAACTTGATGGGCGGGCTGCCTCAAGGATCCGGCGCTAACGCAGATACAGACAAGTCTCCTTATCCTACTGCTGACGAATTGCCTACCTTGGGACTTACTTATTATGACTTAGAGCGTGAAATGCGCGTTGAGGAAGCGCTGTGGGAGGCCCTCACAAAGCAGTATGAAGCAGCCAAAGTGGAGGAGGCCGAGGAGCTTCCAACGGTCCGCGTTTTAGACGTTGCCGAAATCCCCGCGCGGAAGTCCGGGCCTTCGCGGCGGTTGATTGTCGGGTCAGGCGCCCTGATTTCTCTCGCCGCGGCCTGCATTGCGGTTCTCCTGGGGATGTTTTGGGAAGCAATGGATCCTCAGGATGAGCCTAAGCGACTGCTAACAGATGTTATCGACGGCGCATTGAATTCTCGACGATGGTATTGGAAGCTGCCCGGAATGAGCTGGATTCACAGACGCTTAAGGGGATCAGAAGGGCTTGGTTAACTCGCCGCAGACGCCTCGCGATTGGCGCTTATGATTTGGCGAAACACCAGGCGTTCGTTGTCAACAAGAGGCGAAGCAGGTGCTAGGGCTCCGGGAGAGCGGCGACTCTTACCCAACCCATGTCCTATCTGAAGTCGCGGGGGAGCCGCCGAATGAGTGGCTCTCCTGACCGTGTCCGCCCAGGACACTAACCCCGCCATGATTCGCTTTTCTTATTATGAAACGGAATTTGAAACAACGGCTGTTTCACGCTGTCGGAGCAACGAGTCTCAAGCCCGTATCAACGGCTGTCATCCAACTCGTGAGCGTGCCGGTATTTCTACATTTCTGGGGTCCCAAGCTGTATGGAGAATGGTTGGTTTTGAGCGCCATCCCAATTTACTTGGGCCTCACAGATTTCGGCTTTGGGAGTGTAGCGGCGAACGAGATGACGATGCAGATGGCGCGCGGCGAAAGAACCGCCGCCTTGGAGGTGTTTCAAAGTGCGTGGACGTTGACCACCGCGGTATCTGCGTCGGTCGGCTTGTGCGTCGCCTTGGGGCTTTGGGCCTTTCCACTGGAGAGGTGGCTCCATGTCACTGTTCTGTCGAGGGGAGAGGCAACCGCTATTCTGTGCGTACTCTGTGCTTCCGTACTTCTCGATTTGCAATGGACGCTCATTGCCGCCGGCTTTCGATCCGACGGCAATTACGCGCTTGGGACTCTCCTCGGGGTTGCGATAGCATTTGGAACAAATGCCTCCGGCATCATCGTGGTCGCTTTTCATGCATCTCCCCTTATCGTTGCATTTGTCCTTTTTGCGGCGCGACTATTGGGGAATCTTGTCTGCCAAGTTGTCCTCAAACGAAAAAGCCCATGGCTGCACTACGGGTATCGCTATTCCCGCTTCAGCATTATCCGAAAGCTATTTGGTCCGGCCGTCGCCTACATGGCTTTGGCTGTCAGCAGTTCTTTCAGCTTCCAGGGGATGACCATTGTCGTTGGTGCAGTGCTCGGCCCAATTGCAGTGGTTATGTTCTCAACCGTCAGGACTCTTACGCGGTTCGCGTACCAAATGGTTGATATGATTACCAACAGCATCTGGGCTGAGCTGTCGGTTGCATTTGGCGCAGGAGACAGATTGCTCGCGCGGAATTTGCACCGTTGCGCATGTCAGGCTTCCCTCGGTTTGTCTAGCGCGGCGATTCTACTTTTGGCACTCTTTGGCAACGCCGTCTATGGTCGTTGGACCCACTACAAGGTTACGATGGACCATCGTCTGTTCTATTTATTGCTAGTTGAGGTCCTTGCTAACTCTCTCTGGTTCACCTCTTCGATAGTGTCTATTGCGTGCAACCGCCATGAGCGGCAGGCTGTTATTTACCTCGCGGCGACGGCGCTGTCACTGCCTGCCGCGTACTTTCTGATTCTCAGGTTTGGCTTGACTGGGGCCGGCATCAGCCTTCTTATGGTAGATATTTGCATGATCGCGTATGTAATTCCCCACTCACTCGCGCTCTTGAACGACACCCCGGCTGAATTTGTCCGCGCTTTGTTCCGAGCTCCCTCGTTACAGACAGGCAAAGCAGCGGTCGTGGATTAAGCGTGGCTTTTCGATCCGATCAATCATTGTGGACCCGCGCATTTCCGGAAACGTCAAAGGAAGTGAAAGTGCAAAGAGGTTGGAGGCACTACGGAAAGCCAACGCGGACAACCTCACCAAGGGCTCCTAATCTCCCGCCGAATTTACGGGTTGACCTAAGAACCGTGAATTGAATGAAACGGATTTCCACTCTTTAACGATGATAGACAAATCGGGAAAAAGTGTAAGTCGATTCATCTACTTAATACTAGTGACGCAGGTCCGAACCTCTATCGCACTGCGTCCCATGTGGCGATTCCCGGAATTAAGAGCCAGAATCAACGGTAGGCTTGCCGTAGGACCGGGAAGCCAGGAGAGGCCGGGGTACTCTATTCCGGATGCGGAAGGAACAAGGAACATTTCAGCAAGATTATGGTGATCATTTCTAACGGCTTTAACAAGTTTCATCTAGCTGTGGCCGCAGCAGAGGCGGATCGACGGAAGTTACTATCGTGCTTTCTGACGGGAGCCTATCCGACCCCGCTGGTTCGCAGGATACTTTCATTTCCATATTTGCGAACCAACGCGAGGGCCAGACGCCTCGCTGCAAGGGGCGAAGTAATCTCTGACAAGTTCACCCGGGCATTGTTTTCCGCCGAGGCGCTAAGTATTCTCGGCTCGTCACTTCATAGCGAAAGAACATTCGTCGATTCGCTTCGTCTTTACGGACACTTGGCAGTTCGCCATGTTGAGCGGGCGGCAGCGGAGGGCGCCCGCATCTACCATTATCGCGCAGGATTCGGAGGCGCTTCCGTCGAAGCCGCTAGAAAGTGCGGTATGTTCCTCTTGTGTGACCATTCGATAGCCCATCCCGCGACGGTTGCTGCGCTCGTTAGGAACATGGGGAGAATGCCTGGCCGGGAAGAGATGGTGAACATTGATCCCTTTTCGGGGTATCTTCTTGGCGATATAGAGCGGGCTGATGCCGTCCTGGTCAACTCACGTTTCGTTGAAGACACTTTCAGACATTTCGGTCACAGCCGTCTTCCAGTTCACGTCATCTACTGGGGAATCGATGATGCCTTTCTGGCTCGGGAGCCAGAACGGGAGAATGCGCCAGATGAGTTGCGCCTGCTGTTCGCGGGGTATTTCGAAAAACGCAAGGGCGCGGAGATTCTCATGGAGGCCATGGAACGCCTCGATCATGTTCCGTGGCAGATGGAAGTCGCAGGTAGGGTGGGCCCGGACGTGGCAGATAAAGCTGGGAGCTTCCTTTCCAATCCCCGGGTAAAACATCTAGGTTTATTGTCCCGTATGGACCTTGCATCAGCTATGGCAAGAGCGGACGTCTTCGTCTTTCCGTCTTTTGCCGAGGGTTCGGCGAGAGTTATTTTCGAAGCGCTTGCATGTGGTTGTTACGTGATTACGACCCCTAACAGCGGGTCCATCGTCGAAGACGGGGTTCACGGCGCCATTGTCCCGCCCGGAGATAGCGTGCGGTTAGCAGAAGCCATTGAATATGCATATCAACATCGCGACAAGGTTTCCGATATTGGCAGGAGCAACGCCCGGTGCGTAAGAGCGAAATACAGGCAGTGCGACTACGGCGACGAACTTTCACGTCTCTATAAAGTGTTGCTCGGTGAATCATAGCGTTGCGGGCGGCCAAGACTGGATTGCACTAAGGAGCGCGAAGGGGTGTCGACGAAAAGACTTGAAAAACCGGGTGTTTTTGTCTGGATGGCTCGATAAAGAAGCGGCGGGCCATTTTCTGGCTGCGTTCGGGAGCTGCATTGTTCCGCCGGAAAGCGGCAGGGTGTGCACTGGTTGCGATTTGTCCGCCAAGATGGAATTTCCGAGCGTACGCTTCAGCGTGACTTGAAACTACGGGAGAATTAAGCTGACATGCCCGAAGTCCCTTCTCCACCATCAGTGCTTATCGCCGGCGGGGCCGGATACATCGGCAGCCACACAGCTAAAGTGCTGTCGCGCGCTGGCATGATGCCACTTGTGCTTGACAACCTTTGCACCGGGAATAGGGAGTCCGTACGTTTTGGGCCATTCTTCGAAGGCTCGACCGCTGACTCTGCACTGGTCGGTCGCATCATTGAAGAGTACAGACCTTTCGGGGCCATTCTGTTTGCGGCCCATGCATATGTGGGGGAGTCCACACAGAATCCCCGGAAGTACTTCCGCAACAATGTGTCCGATACAATCCGTTTTCTTGACACACTCATCGACTGCGGGTTGCGGCGTGTGGTCTTTTCCTCCAGTTGTTCTGTCTATGGAGTCTCAGATCATATTCCCATCAAAGAGGACAGTGAGACGCGTCCACTGAGTCCATACGGCGAGACCAAGCTGTTCGTCGAGAAGGTCCTTAAATGGTACGAATCCGCATATGATCTTCGCTCGGCCTGCCTGCGATATTTCAATGCTGCCGGCGCGGACCCAGAAGGAGAGTTGGGCGAGCATCATGACCCTGAGACGCACCTAATTCCGCTTGCAATTCGGGCGGCCTTAGGCGGTGGCATGCTGAAGGTGTTTGGGACAGACTACCCTACGTCGGATGGCACTCCGATTCGCGACTACATTCATGTGACCGATCTTGCCATAGGACACCTCCAGGCGCTAAGGTGCCTAATTCGCGACGGCAGATCAGTGACCGTTAATCTGGGGACGGGGTGCGGGTACTCAGTGAAGCAGGTAATTCAGACCGTGGAATCACAAACCGGCCTACACGTTCCGGTCGAGTACGCACCGCGGCGGGAAGGCGACGCGCCGACGCTGATTGCCGACGCCGCGCGCGCGCGCCTCACGCTTGGATGGGCTCCGGAGTACTCGTCGCTTGAGACCGTCGTTCGCACTGCATGGCACTGGCACAGGAAAGGCAATGCCATGCACTCGCTGACTCCGTGATTTGCTGTTGAATATGCATATCAACATCGCGACAAGGTTTCCGATATTGGCAGGAGCAACGCCCGGTGCGTAAGAGCGAAATACAGGCAGTGCGACTACGGCGACGAACTCGCAATTCTGTATAGAGAATTGCTTCATGAAGCATAGCATCGCGACGCTAACAGAAACGGCCACATTAATCATGTTGTGCCGCGCAATCAATCGCGTATGCACAAAGTTGGATAAGCCAAAATGATCGACAAACTGTTTCACTACTCGCATGCGCTGGAGACGCGGTTTTTTCAGTTGTTGGAGTTATCGCTTTTGAAGCGTGATGGCGTCAGATTCGAAGCAGGCTTTAGCCGCAAAGTGTGGAAGAACCCTGGACAGACAGAAGATTGGGTGAATTTAGCCCGCTTTTTAAGGCCAAATGAGCGTGTGCTCCTGCTTGATATCGGCGCAAATGTTGGCAACTTCACTTCAGAGTTTCTCTCGATCTACAGCAATTCCCGAGCCGTTTGCTTCGAGCCAGTCGGTTCAACCTATAAACAACTTGCGGGCAGATTTGCGAATGACCCACGAGTAGAGGCGCATCGATGCGCGGTTTCAAACTTCGACGGCAGAGGGGAGATGCACGTCGAAAAGGAAAGCACGCTGTGCAGTCTTGCTGAATATACCGAGGACGCGAACGTCGCTTATCGTGCGGGGACGGCACAGTTGGAACAGGTAGAGTGCAGGCGCCTTGACAGTTTTCCGTATAGAAAAGGGACGGAGCGGCTCTTTGTGAAGATCGACGTCCAAGGATTTGAGGCTGAAGTCATCCGCGGGGCAATGCAGACGCTGGCCGATGCCGATGCCGTCCTGCTTGAGTGCTCCTTTGCCGACGAATACAAAGGCAAAGAACCTTCCTTCTCCGCGGCCTGTGCTCTTTTGCGAGAATGTGACCTTTACCCCATCGTTTTCCAGGATTTTGGCCGTTCCCTGTCAAACTATGCGTTCGAACGCGATGTTTTGTTTGTAAAGCGCGCACTACTCGCCAGGATTTGGAATCGCAACCAGCCATAGCCTTTCAGCGAGGATTTGTCGGGCCTGCGAGAAGAAGAAATTTAATTGTGGTCGCCTGTCTTCTGTGGGCATTTGGATTTGGAGAGTAGGCGGAATCTGAGTTGCGCGTGAGACCGAAATATAGGCAGTGCGACTACGGCGATGAACTGGCGACTCTGTACAGACAGTTGCTGGACGGCTCATAACGCTGTGAGTTGTCCAGCTTGAATTTTGGCGGTAGGCGCGCTCGGAGTGGTTGGAGACATACGAAACATGATCGATGAAGTGTTGCTGGATGGACAGAAGCGGAAAGGGGTTGATCGCGTGTGCAACCACACGTACCTTCCGAATCTGCTGAATTCTGATTCCACGGTGCTGGATCTCGGGGCAAACAGAGGAGACTTCTCCCGTGGAATGATATCCAGATTCAAGTGCCGGGTGTTCGCCGTAGAACCTCTCTCTGGATTGCGTGCCAGCATTGAACACGCCCCCAAACTTACGCTTCTCCCGTTCGGCGTAAGCGGCCGGAATGGACGAGCACGGCTGCGCGTATTCGGCACCCGTTGTGCAAGCCTACTTTATGAGAAAGAATACGATGTCTTGGACTCAGAGGAAGACATAGAGGTTCTCAATCTGCGGAGCGTGCTGGAAAGGTTGGAAACTGAAAGGATTGATTTGATGAAGGTCGACATTGAAGGCGCGGAAGTGGAAATGTTTGAGTCAGCTTCTGATGCTGATCTCCGAAAGTGTACCCAGATTACAGTAGAGTTTCACGACTTTATGTATCCGGAGCAAGGCGTGCAAGTGGAATTGATCAAACGGCGATTGCGTGCACTTGGCTTCTGGGTTATCAACTTCTCGCTCGATAATACCGATGTCCTCTTCGTAAATGCTGCTACGAGTGGCGCAGGAAGACTTCAATACATCAAGCTGAAATACATCACGAGATATTTGCAAGGCATCCCTCGCCGCCTAAGATCGTGGCAACGTGCCCTTCGTTCTGAGTAGGCAATCGAGCGCCAAGGGGATTGCAGGTTGTAACGCTACATCAACAGTGTGCCAAGGTGAATTCAGCAGTGATGCAAGCAGACAATCATAAAGCGATCGCAACTCGGAAACGGTCTAGCAGCCGCGATCCTGTTGACTCTTTGGTCTTCCTTATCCCCTGTCTGCAGTTTATTCAGATCAAAGTAATTGGCGTCTTAGAAGGCTCTGACTTGCTGATGTTAGCTGCCTTCTTGTACCTCGCTCTCCGCGGGAAGATCAGGATCGCGACGCCGGCCGGCAAGTGGTTCCTGGTTCTTTGTTCGTTGTGGCTTGTTTCACAATGCGTGACGGACATCGCCAGGCACTCCGCTTTCGCCGACTATGCGCGTGGCTGGAGCATGATTGGGTTAACTCTCATCGGTTTTGTGGTGCTCTATACGCTGCTGTATGAGCGGCCGCGCCGGCTCGTGCTCTATGGTTGGGGGTTAGTTGCAGGCAGTGTGCTTACATATTTCATTAGTCCCGGCGATATTGCGCTGGGTAATCCCTGGAAGTTTGGATTTTCATTTCCAGTGAGCCTGGCATTATTCCTCCTTATTTCAAGCGAGAAGTGCCGCGGCCACTGGCCAATTACTCTGAGTGCATTGATCGGCGCAATCAACATCTACCTGGGAGCCCGCGGCCAGGGCGGAATGTGCCTGGTCGCCGCCTGTTACCTTCTCGCCACTCGCTTCCTGAACGCAAAGAGCAAGGCAGGTTCCAAGGCGAAGGCCGGAACCATATTGACCCTAGCCGCTTCAATCCTACTAGGCGTAGCCGGCACCGTGTGGGCTTATCAATACGCGGCTACCGCGGGGCTTCTGGGTGAAGACGCAAGAGAGAAGTATGAGAGCGAATCGAGTGGGAAATACGGGGTCCTCATTGGCGGGCGCGGGGATTTATTGGGGGCCCTTCCCGCCATTTACGATTCGCCCATTTTAGGACATGGTTCATGGGCAAAGGACTGGTACTATCGCCTCGCGGAGGAGCGCGGGCTGGCCATGATGGGGTACACAGACGTTTTGAGCCTTACGCATGAGGACTATGAAGAAGGCGTCATCCCGGCGCACTCGTACATGTTGCAGGCCTGGGTATGGGCGGGTATTGTTGGCGCGGTTTTCTGGGCGTGGGTCTTGGTGTTCACGGCGAGAACGTTCATGCGGATCTATCCACCTACCACTCCACTACTGCCACTCTTTTCGCTGGTCGCTGTTTCGTTACTGTGGGAAATTCTGTTTTCCCCCTTTGGCGAAGAGGTACGTATCATTTTTCCGTACTTCATGGTATTGGTGATGACTCTCTCGAGTGTGGCGCCTCGCAAGGCTGTAGGCACCGTGACCAGCAAGGCGAAAAGGAAGGATCAACGCCGGATTGACACCTCGACCGCAGCACTGAGCTGAACGCACATCTTTTCACAGCGGGAATATGGGTTCTCGCGTGTTGTTCTGCTTTGCAGCCAGGCTTGTAAGTATTGGCGCGAGAAGCGGCTTACTCTGCGAGACGCCTGAGAAAAATGGCGCTGGGAAAATGCCCGCTCTGCACGCTGAGACCTTCTGCGAAGACTGCAGGGTGAATATCCGGGAAAATTCTTCGCAGGTCGCCGGGCCGCTGATGGTGAAGCATGGACAATGAGCCGGCGATCTCAAAACTGCGGTTCATCAAAAGAAAAGCGTAGAGCAGCGCGGATTCATGGGAGAAAAACAACGCCGTAGACAGCACGTCGGGAGCGTAATCGTAGGGAAAGTAGATGTCGTGAAAGTGGGCGTAGACGCCGGGTGCAAGACGGGGCAACATTTCCAGAATGATGAGGTTCAGTTCGCCGGCGGGGGCAAGAGTGTGGCTGGAATCGACAAAGAAAAGATCTCCGGCGCCCAGCCTGTGGACGCATTCGGAGCCAACATCCTGGACCTTTTGAGGGATGAGATCGATCCGGCCTGTTTTGCTTTCGCGTTGAAGAAAAGCGGTCGGGTAGGGCTCGATGCAGACGATGCGCGGCGAATAGCCTTCGTCCTGTGCGGCCAGCAGGCAGACGGCGGTGGAAACGCCGCAACCGATCTGAACGATCTGCTTTGGCTGGTGCGCGCGAATAAAGCAATACAAGAAGTCGGCCTCGACTTCGCCGTACCCCTCGTCGCTGGCGTTCATTCTAACGGCGGAACTGTGGATAGCGAACTGCTTCAAAGCATCGCGGTAGGCCTTGGTACATGCGTCGATCCATGCCACCTGGGAATCGATGTCCCCCAAAACGCCCTGGAGGCTGCGTGGCTTCCGCCAAGAGCTAGTCCTGCGCAAGGTGCGGATATCGGGGATCTCCGAATAGAAATGGCGCGGGAGAATATCGATACGAAACCGTTGGCCGATCTCGAAGGCGCTCCTTAGAAGGTTCTTACTGCGCGTCTTGAGAAAGCGCTTGAGCGTAGTTGGCATGACTCGTAATCTCCTATATCGGCATCAATCCGTTCAATTGTTTGCCTCCCTGAGAGGCTCTGCCGGGGTTTTCCGTTTCAACGGGAATCCTCATCTCGGCGGCTCAATCGCAGCCAGTGTACACCTAGCCGCCTCCCCAGGGAGCAACGCAACACTCGGAGGTAGGCAGAGACAAATGCTCCTTCCTTAAGCTAGCCGCACGTAGTAGGTGTGGTTGTTTATCGACTTATCAGATAGCTCCCCGCGACTCGCCTCCTTTGTCGAGCGTGGTTTCGCTTGGCAACCGCGTCGATCCGGATAGCAGTGGAAAGGCCACATTTCGCCGCATTACGCTTCAGGTTGCGATGGGCCGGGGCGTAGATGGCGCGCTTCACGGTGCTCCGGCTAACTGCCGCTCGACCTGTTCAAGTTGTGAGGCCTAAGACTGATTCACCTACTTTCATGAAACAAATACACCAGAAGAAGCGGCGGAGAACCGCATGAGAATTAGTATTGTTACTTTGTCCTATAACCAGGCGGCCTTTCTGCGGGATGTGATCGATTCAATTCTGCAACAAGACTACCCCGACTTGGAGTACATTGTTGTCGATCCTGGCTCGACGGACGGTAGCCGCGAGTTACTTGGGAGTTATGGGGAGCAAATATCTCATGTTATCTTCGAAGCTGACCATGGCGCCGCGGATGGTCTAAATAAGGGGTTCGGCCGGGCAACCGGCGAGGTTTTCGGATTTCTAAATGCCGATGATTTCCTGCTGCCCGGCGCCCTGCACCGGGTAGGGGAGTTTTTCCAGTCGCATCCGCGCTGCGATATGGTCTTGGGAAACGGGTATGTTGTGGACGCCCACGGCCGGAATCTGCGTCACGTGAGGGCTAGAGATTTCACGGTTCGGCGTTATCTCTATGGGGGGACGCACTGGCTCCAACAATCTACGTTTTTCCGTCGCGAGGCATTTCTGCTGTCGCCGCGTTTCAATACCGAGCATCGTACCAGTTGGGATGGCGAGTTATTCGTGTCCATGGTACAGATGGGAGCTACCGTCGGCTATATAAACGCAGACCTTGCTGCCTTTCGGATTCACGGCGCATCCATTTCAGGAACCGGGAGGTTATTAGACGCTTATCGAAAAGATTGCAGGCGCATTTTTCGGCAGATTCGCGGGCGGGACTGGCGTGTAACCGACGATTTATTGCGGCTACTCTATAGAGTCGACGGTCTACTTCTCCGCACAGGAGTGTGGTTGAAGGTTCCGGCCGGGAAGGGGGATGCTGCATGAGAGTTGCCGTTCTTTGGACAGGCCTGTCGGGATACCTAAACGCGTGCCTGAAGGAGCTTGCTAGCCGCGAAGGGGTGGAACTGTTTGTAAGCCACGAGGCGCCTGTGCAGGAAGCTCCCTTCGATGACGATCAGTTTGCATGGATACCAAATCGCCTGGTGTGGAAATCGAGGGTCGATGTCACTCCGCTAATTACCCGGCTGCGCGCGTTTGATCCGGAGATACTGGTCTTCTGTGGGTGGCACGTGCCGGGCTATCGGCGGGTCACGAGGGAATTAGCCAAGCGGTGCTTTCGCGTTATGGCCATGGATAACTGCTGGAAGGGGACGCCGAAGCAAAGGCTGGGTACACTCATCGCGCCGTGGTACATCTGTCCCCTTGCAGATGCAGCATGGGTTCCAGGAGAGCGGCAGGCGGTTTTTGCAAAGAGGTTGGGTTTCGGGCAGCGCGCAATTCTTCGGGGATCGCTGTCCTGCGATCGGGCAGCGATCGAAACCGTGCACCAGTCGCGTCTGGCTGCTGGACGCGCCCTCCCGCACTCATTTTTGTTTCTTGGGCGGTTCGTCTCAGACAAAGGAGTGGATCAACTCGTTAACGCCTACGAGTTATACCGTGAGAGCTCGAGCGATCCCTGGCCTCTGGTCTGTTGCGGTGCTGGCCCCCTGGGCTCTCATCTCGAAGGCAAACCCGGAATTCGCGTCGAGGGGTTTGTTCAACCGGATCATTTGCGCGACTTATTAGCCTCATCGGGATGTCTGGTCCTTCCAAGCACCCGTGAACCCTGGGGGCTCGTAATCCACGAGGCAACCTCGGCAGGGTTGCTAGTTCTTGCATCTGAAAAAGCTGGCGCAGCCGTACACCTCGTCCAGGATAACTACAACGGATTTATCTTCGATGGCGGAGACGTGAAAGGGCTCGCTGCCCTTATGTCTCATGTCAGCAGTCTGAGCGAGGCGCGACTTGATGCCATGTCCCGGGCCAGCCATCTGCTTTCAAAGCAGTTTTCCCCAGCGCGATGGGCCGATACACTCCTCCAGGCCCTCGATACATTCCCGCTGCAATAAACTGTTACCCGGTTTATTCGGTCACCGGCAAGTTACGAGGCTGTCTTGCCGACAGGGCGGGGAACTCAAGGTCGGCCGCCAACCCTTTCTGAACGCGATCGAGTGTACGATTCAGTTGGCCGATTTCCGCATTCACAGTGCTCCGCCAAGGCTTCCGATGCCCAGACTGCTCCTGAAGCGAGATTTTGGTTTTCTGTGATTCGCGCGGAGGCAACTAGGGACATATTGATCCGTAGCAGGGAACGCAAGATGGAAATTCCGGAAAGGATCTATCATGCTCTCCACCTTTAGTTCGCATGAATTGCGGACCCAGAATCTGGAAATCAGTTTGCTGGCGCGTGTGTAGAAGGGTAGAGTGCATGTTATGAGAATCGGTTTCGTGTGTGTCGACGATGCGACCGACCCCAAGTCCTGGTCGGGCATACCGTTTCACATCCTCAAGCATCTCCGGGAGCAGAATGCCGAGGTGGAGTTGTTCACGCCACTCAACCGCGACTACAGACGCCGCCTCATTTTGCCGTGGCTGCTGGCTCGCATTCAAGGCAAACCGGCATCCCTTGCACGACATCCTCTGGCTTTGCGTTCCTACGCCAGGCAAATTTCAATGAAGTTGCGTGAACACCCAGTCGACGTGGTGTTCAGCACCAGTCTCCATTCCGATTGCGTTGCTGGAATGTTCCCAACCCATCATTTTCTGGACCGACGCCGTGTTTCACACAATGTATGACTACTACTCAGGAAGTTTCAGCAATCTCACCAGTTCAGCTGTGCGTCGTGGCAAATGGCAGGAAGAGGAGGCCCTTCGCCGTTGTGCAATCGCAGCTTATTCCTCCACATGGGCGGCAGAAACGGCAAAAGAGCTAACCGATCCACAGAAAATCCGCCTGCTTCTCTTCGGTCCCAACATGCCTTCGCAACATACCGGAAAGCAGATTGCGTCGCTCGCTCAAAAGAAGCGTGAACGCGGCCCCCGTAGGTGCGAACTGCTTTTTGTTGGCATGGACTGGGGGCGGAAGGGCGGCGATACTGCGATCGAAACCGCCCGGCTGCTCAATCAGACGGGCACCGTGACTCGACTTCGCGTCGTCGGAGCAAAGCCAACTCAAGTCCTGCCTGATTTTGTGGAATACCTTGGCTTCATCGATAAAAACTCTCAGGATGGGTTGCGCCGTCTCTCTGACCTCTATTGCGAGGCAGATTTCTTCATCCTTCCTACACGCGCAGAGGCTGCCGGAATCGTATTCTGCGAAGCGAATTCATTCGGCGTTCCTTCCATCTCCTACGCCACCGGCGGAGTCCCGGACTATGTTCGAAATGAGGTCAACGGCATCTGTCTTCCCCCAGGCGCCCCAGCCTCCCGATTCGCGGAAACCATCTCCCAGATCCTCTGCACGCCGGGGTGTTATCAGAAGTTGTCGTCGGGCGCCTTCCATGAGTTCAATACCCGTCTGAATTGGCAGAACTCGATACGCCTTCTGCTGGAGTTCTGCCATCAGGCCCTGCACAAGAACCTCGCGCCAAGCAGTCGCTGACGATCTGGCAGCGTCCAGGCTTTCTGTCGTGAAGCCACAACCTCCGGTGGTCATCTGGCTGACGTGAAGCCTCTCTAACGATCAAGCCCCTCCGGAAGATTTCGGCGGCTCCGAGGATAAGCAGATCACCTGCCAAGTATGCACAAGAAATTAGCTATCTTGTAAATCTCCAGGTCCGGCGAATAACGGCGAACTTCGGCGAAGCCATGCCTGAGTATTCGATAGATCGTGTATCGCGGGGAGAGCATAGACCAAAGGTCAAGGAAATGGTACGGCGTATGCAGAAAGGTGTCGCCAAACTCGAATTGTACCGCCGAAATGGCGCCTGCCTCGATCATCGTGGAGGCTCCTAGCAACACTTCCATTTCATTACCTTCGGTATCGATCTTGAGCAAATCGATATGTTCAATGCAGTCTTCCGCGCAAACTTGGTCAACAGTGGTCTGTCGCACCGTCTCCGAGTGCGTTTGTTCCTGAGTTATATTGCGGTACAACGAAGCGGTCGTCTCACAGTCCGCGCCGAGAAACAGGTCCACCGTCCCCACTTCCCTGCCCAAAGCCGCCTTCCTTAGCTCCACCCGGCGGTCGCTCCCAAACCGGGCGCGAAGTCTCTCGAAGCTCCCAGACTGCGGCTCAAAGGAGTAGGCATTTACCCGGTTCCCCAGCACTCGCAGCGCAATCTGAAGATATTCTCCGTCGTTCGCCCCTACGTCGAAGAGCATCAGAGGCTTCGCGCGCCCTAGTGCGTCCCGCACAAACTCCAGTGCCGCTACTTCTCCACTGTCCGCCACGCACTGCCCACCCCCGTAGTTCAATCCCGCGTGGCATAGCTTCAGTAGCTGCAGCAGTACCGGTTGCGTAGACGGCCTCGAAAGCAGTTGTCTGACTGCACGCTTCACAAGCAACTCCGATAACTCGCCTGGGGTCGTCCCCCTCTCCGCGATTTGCCAACGCGGAGCTAGACTTTTAGACACGTTCCGTCAATTTGTAATGGGTAGCCCGTCTCCGATTGAGGAAACGCCTGAACTGCGACCGCCACGCAAAAGTCCTGCTGGCCCCAACGCGCGCCTTCGGGAAAACGCTCAAAAAGTATGCCGAACTGAAACCGACGTTCGCTCCAAGATCCAGGATGAGATTCGGCTCCTCCAACTCCTGCAGGCACAAGTACTCTTGAAAATTGAAGATCTGATCGAAAGCATCAAGGTCGCTGCTTCCACGAAGTCGCACCTGAAGGGGATAGAGCACTTGTCGAGGGCGAACACGCCATACGGCTGGTTGAAGGAGGTGTAGCCTGGCAGCAAAATGCAAGACTTCCCACAGCGCTACCATTGATGAGCCTACTGATGCTTTTGAGCTAGCTAGCCTCTGGATGTGGCGGCGAATTCTTGAGCAAAGTCGCAATCGAGCTAGGATTCTCATCTTAGGTTCCCAACCGGAGCAATTGTATACCCGGCCATTTCCGGACGGGACAATGTGAATTCTAAACGTAGCCGGAAACTGGCCCAGCGGACCTTGACTAGCAGCACGCCATGATCGCGCTGCGGCCTGACTTGGGAGAAGTCCGGGCTCGATCGAGTGATGACCGAATGACTAGGAAGATTCACTACAACGCTGCGCATCACATCTCGGCAAGCACGGCGGAGGACCCATACCTCCGCCCGGCTTTCTCGCTCCGGGACAGACTGGCGCGGCTGCTATGGAACATCTGTTGGTTGCTCCTGTATCGAACATCCCTGCGCCCGCTCCATTCATGGCGTGTCCTGCTGCTGAGGGTGTTCGGAGCCAAGATGGGGCAGAATTGTCACTTCTATCCAGGCGCGAGGATATGGGCTCCATGGAATCTGACATGCGCCGACGGGGTGGCTGTAGGCGATGGCGCCGAAATCTATAACCCCGCGCCAATGCGCTTCGGATCGCACGCAATCGTGTCACAGGGCGCTTATGTTTGCGGCGCGACTCACGATTTCGACGACCCCGCATTCCCCTTGCTCGCTTTTTCTATGGTCATCGGAGCCTACGCCTGGATATGCGCGCGGGCTTCGGTAGGTCCCGGGGTCAACGTGGGCGAAGGTGCCGTGCTTGGACTAGGATCAGTAGCAACTCGCGACCTGGAGCCATGGGGAGTGTACGCGGGTGTGCCGGCTCTCAGAGTGAAGGAGAGAAAGCGCACCGTGGATGGCGCAACAACTCCAGCGCCGCCGTCATGCCAACCGCTCCCACCCAAGCCATGAGCCTTTGCCCGGTGTGCATTTGCAGCGATTTACTTTTGGGCATGGGCTTTAGCGTCGTCACCCCAGCCACACACGCGGCGCCGCACGTCAACCCTCTCTTCACGTCAACAGGGAAGCAAAATCAGAAAGCTGGCAGCCCATAAATATAAGCCCCTCGTTGCCTCCAGAAAGCTGGAGGAAAGAAGTTACGATTGACGGAGAAAACGAAGGGTCGCACTCAGTGTAAGGGCTCTGGCCTCCGCATGAACTTATCCGCGGCGTATTACAGCCCCAACTGCTGGACCTTCGTCTGGACCGGCACGGTCAACTCCAGGTTCCAGAAGCTCACGCAACGATCATTACGTATTTCTGGGAAGGCACATTCGATTCGCGGCCGCACACAGACAATATGAGTTCTCCCGTTTCATTTCCCGTCCGCTACCAGATGATCCTGGGCGTTCGCTTCTTTGTTGGGACTGCTCAGGAAGCCATCGACGAAGTATCGCGACAGGGTGGCCTTGTGGTTGTGCCAGCCGCGCCCGCGCTCAAGAATCTTGCTCACGACCGGCAGTACCGGGATGCGTTACTGAGCGCGGACTTCGCCATTGCCGACAGCGTCCTGATGGTGCTGCTCTGGAACCTGATACAGCGCAATCGGATTCCCAAGCTCTCAGGGCTGAAGTATCTGCGGGTGCTGATCGAACAGGTGGATTTCCGCCGGTTCGGCAGCAGCTTCTGGGTGATGCCCTCTCCGGCGGCGGCCCAGCGCAATGCGGCGTGGCTGCGCGGAAAGGGCGTTTCCGTGACCGATGAGGATTTGTACTTAGCGCCCATCTATGGCGCAGAGATTCGCGACCCGGAGCTCCTTGAGCGACTTGAACAGCGCCGGCCCAGGCACGTAGTACTCGGCATCGGTGGCGGAACTCAGGAGCAGCTTGGATTCTATCTCAAGCAGAACCTGAGCTACCGGCCGGCGATTCACTGCATGGGCGCGGCCATCGCCTTTCTCTCCGGAGATCAGGTCCGAATTCCAGTTTGGGCTGACGAACTGGGTCTCGGCTGGCTGTGGCGCAGCGTCACCAATCCGAAGCGTTTTGTTCCTCGCTACTGGGATGCCCGGCACTTGGTGCCATTGATGCTGCGTTACCGGGACCGCCTGCCAGTTGCGGGCTCCTGAGCAGCCTTTATTCTCTGGCCTCCCGAGCGCAATTGAGCCATAGGCGCTGTTCTTACCGCCAGGATGCGGCAGGGTTCTTTCGAATTCTTTTCATGCAAAGCACGTTCCTTCCGGCTCTCGCCGTGGGCTTCCCGCGGCAAATACGTTCGAGCACAGTTTAGATGCAGTTATTCCCCGTTCCGGCTTGAAGCGGGTCGACAGAGCGGCTATTGAGCATTCTCAGAGGGAACAGTTGGTGCGGGATAGGTTGTTACTGAGGAGCGCTGCGCCAGCACTAACGTTACCGAATGACGAAGTCTTTTCTGACCCGCCGATCTAAGTTTATGAGTCAAATTACCGTTTATGAGTTATATTATCCCACCAGCGGCACCATCCATTGTGTACGAGGATTTTGCGATGAGTGAAAGGGCAAGTATTGCAGTTATCATCTTGACCTATAATGAAGCTCTGCATTTGCCGCGGGCCCTTGAGTGCATAGCAGGTTTCGTGCAAGAGGTTTTCGTGGTGGATTCATTCTCGACAGACGGGACAGTGGACCTCGCCAGGGCCCACGGCGCGTATGTTCTGCAGCATACTTTTCAGAATCAAGCAAAGCAATTTGAATGGGCGCTCGAGAGCGCACCGATCACTGCCGAATGGGTGATGCGCCTTGACGCAGACGAGGTTGTCGAGGCCGATCTTGCCTCGGAGATCGTGGCTAGGCTCCCCGAACTTCCGTCCGATGTTACCGGAGTGAATCTCAAACGCAAGACAATTTTTCAGGGCAAATTCATTCGTCACGGAGGAAGATACCCACTGACACTTCTTCGCATCTGGCGCCGTGGCAAGGCACACGTCGAAGACCGCTGGATGGACGAGCATATTTATCTGACGGAGGGGCGTTCCGTAACCTTTGCCGGCGGGTTTGCGGACCACAATCTGCAAGACCTGACCTTCTTCACTGACAAACACAATAAGTACGCAAGCCGGGAAGCGCTAGACGTTCTGAATCAGCGCCTTCATCTATTTGAGCCGCCGCGTGCCCTCACCACTGAATCGACGGCACGGCAGGCAAAGATAAAGCGTTTCTTCAAGGAATCGGTCTACAATCGGATTCCGCTGGAACTCTCTGCTTTCGCCTATTTCTTTTATCGATATATCATCCGGTTGGGCTTTCTGGACGGGCGACAGGGCCTCGTCTATCACGTGCTGCAAGGTTTTTGGTATCGCTTTTTGGCAGGTGCAAAGCTTCGCGAACTGGAAGCAGCGGTACGAAATGCCTCATGCAGCGATGAGATTCACAACGAGATTGCCCGCTTAACGCGACAACAGCTTTAGGAGGAGACTCTTTCGCTCCCCCGCGGCCATCTTGGATGAGCCCGATGAGAGGAACGACGGCGAAGACGATGCTCATTTCAAAGCACGTCGCGACCGGTAAAGGTGGCTCTGACGGCAACGGACGCAAGCGCAGGGTCACTGGAAATCGGGAAGATCGCATCGCGCTGGGATGAATCCATTTGCCCAAAGACGGGAATTAACTCCTTGTACTCTCCGCTAAAATAGAAACCTGGAAAGCGCGATCCTGCTCTGCTAGTCTATATTGACAGTCTGCTGGATCACTCTCCTGTGAAGGATGCCCGGCATGTTCATACGCTGCATTTGCACCTGTGCGAGTTCCATTCAACATCCACCCTCAAGGAGAAAAACGGCATGGCGATAAGGAAAGCATTGGTTTGTGGTGCTGGCGGCTTCATCGGCAGCCACATGGTAAGGCGTTTACGAGCCGAAGGCTACTGGGTTCGTGGAGCGGATCTAAAGCATACGGAATTCAATCCGTCGGAAGCGAATGATTTCGTGATTGCCGATCTACGCCTTCGCGAAAGCTGGGAAGCAATTCTTGATGAAGGAATGGATGAGGTCTATCAGTTCGCCGCAGACATGGGTGGAGCTGGTTATATCTTTACCGGGGAGAATGATTCCCATGTCATGCATAACTCGGCGATGATCAATCTCCATGCGGCAGATTTCGCCGTACGACGCAAAGTGAAGAAGATTTTCTACTCGTCTTCGGCGTGTATCTACCCTGCTTATAATCAGGAGGACCCCGATAACCCCAAGTGCGCTGAGGAGACGGCCTACCCCGCTGCGCCTGACAGTGAATATGGATGGGAAAAACTTTTCAGCGAGCGCCTGTACCTGGCTTTCGCCCGCAATTACGGACTCAACGTCAGGATTGCACGCTTTCATAACATCTTCGGCCCCGAGGGCACCTGGCAGGGTGGGAAGGAAAAGGCCCCTGCCGCACTCATTCGCAAGGTAGCCGAACAGCCGGATGGTGGACAGATCGAAATGTGGGGCGACGGGCTGCAAACCCGCTCGTTCCTTTACATTGACGAGTGCATAGAAGCCGTCCGCAGGCTGATGGAGAGCTCTTTCCAGGGTCCCGTTAACATCGGATCCGAGGAAATGGTCACCATCAATCAGGTGGCCGAGATGATTATGAAAATTGCCGGAAAGAAACTCTCCATCAAGCATATCTCCGGACCGACCGGCGTGCGCGGCAGAAACTCCGATAACAAATTGTTGCGCAAGGAACTCGGCTGGGAACCCAGGCAGAGTCTCTTCGAAGGTCTGTCAAAAACTTATCCGTGGATCTGCAGCCAGTTGCAAGCCGCGTTGGCGGAGTCGGCGAAGGTGCCTGCTGGCGCCCGCTAGAAGAAGATGAGGCGACGGGACATCAAGGCGCCCGCTCACTCAATGCTGACCTTGTCTCGGCAAAGCGAATTCCTCACCGCAGATCAATCGCTGTTCTGACAACCCACCCCTGCTCCGGATGAAGAACGGAAATTCGCCTCGCGTGAACCAGCGTGTAAGGAATAACCGGAGTGCCACGGCTCGCCGGTTGGAGCTTTACGATCTGTTTTGGACTAATCGAAGCAATCCTGCAAGAACGATCTTTACGAAGCAACATCGGTCCTCAAATAGTAAGGGCCAAGGTAAGTTAAGTGGCGTTGTATGAAGAAGCGGTGTGACGAAGTTTATGATCTTCTTAGCGCCATTGCATTTGTTACAGGATTGGGGGATCCCACCCGCATATGAAAAGAGCGCTCATCACTGGCTGCACTGGCCAGGACGGCTCATACCTAACTGAGTTCCTTCTGGCCAAAGGATACGAAGTTCACGGTCTCAAGCGGCGTGCTTCGAGTTTCAATACTGATCGCGTTGATCACATTTTCCGGGATCTTCACGAAACCGACAACCGCTTTTTCCTGCACTATGCTGATCTCACGGACGGCAGCTCGCTTTCTTCGATTCTACACGACCTTGAGCCGGACGAGATCTACAACCTTGGCGCCCAGAGCCATGTGAAGGTGAGCTTCGAGATTCCAGAATACACTGCAGATGTCGTGGCCTGCGGAACTCTGCGCCTGCTCGAGGCCATGCGGCTAACTGGCGTCAAGTGCCGTTTCTATCAGGCGTCATCGAGCGAAATGTTCGGAAGTGCGCCTCCCCCTCAAAGCGAGGAGACGGCCTTTCATCCGCGCAGTCCGTACGCCTGCGCCAAGGTCTTTGGGCATAACATTACCGTGAACTATCGCGAGAGCTATGGAATCCACGCGTCGAGCGGTATTCTCTTCAACCATGAATCTCCGCGTCGTGGCGAGACCTTTGTCACTCGCAAGATCACACGCGCAGTTGCACGCATTAAGTACGGAGTTCAGCAGAAACTCTTTCTAGGTAACCTGGATGCTCGTCGCGATTGGGGGTATGCGCCCGATTACGTTCGCGCCATGTGGCTGATGCTTCAACAGGAAAAGCCAGACGACTACGTGATCGGTACCGCAGAATCCCACACGGTCCGCGAATTCGTCGAACTTGCCTTCGCAACTGCTGACCTGGATTGGCATAAGTACGTGGAGATTGACCCTCGCTACTTTCGACCCGCCGAGGTCGACTACCTCTGCGCAGATACCACGAAAGCGCGGAAGGTCCTGGACTGGGAACCGACTGTAACCATCACGGAGTTAGTCCGCATGATGGTTGAAGCCGACATCAAGGAGCTGGAAGCTCGTATCAAAGGTGGGGCCGCGGCCCTTCAGCTTGGAGTCACTGCCGAAGGCAGACACCTATGATTGATTTGCGCAAAAAGCGAATTGTGGTCACTGGCGGAGGAGGGTTTCTTGGACGTCATCTGATTGCTCGGCTTCAGAAGATGGGCTGCGAAAACATCTTCATTCCGGCGCACAACGAATACGACCTTACGCGCCTCGACGCGATTGAACGAATGTTTGATGAGCATCGGCCGGAGATTCTCATTCACCTGGCAGCAGCTGTGGGGGGCATCGGCGCAAATCGCGCCAACCCGGGCCGATTCTTCTACGAAAACGCGATCATGGGCATTCAACTTATCGACGCCGCGCGGCGTCGCGGGGTAGAGAAGACGGTGGTCCTGGGCACAATTTGCGCTTATCCGAAGTTCACGCCAGTGCCGTTCCGTGAAGACGACCTATGGAATGGCTATCCAGAGGAGACCAACGCGCCTTACGGGCTGGCTAAGAAGGTGTTGCTTGTGCAATGCCAGTCGTATCGTGAACAGTATGGAATGAATGCAGTTTTCATTTTGCCTGTGAATCTTTACGGGCCCGGCGACAACTTTGATCTGGACTCATCTCACGTGATCCCTGCTCTAATCCGCAAGTGCCTCGAGGCAGTGCAGGCAGGGCGCCAAGAGATTGTGCTGTGGGGCGACGGGTCACCTACCCGCGAGTTCCTCTACGTGGAAGACGCGGCGGAGGGCATCCTTCTGGCGGCGGAGAAGTACGACAAGTCCGACCCGGTAAATCTGGGCAGCGGCATGGAGATTTCGATCCGCGATCTGGCAAAGACCATTGCGGAGATGACAGGCTTCACAGGACGGATCATCTGGGACACGAACCAGCCAAATGGCCAGCCGCGGCGGCGTCTGGACGTTAGCCGGGCAGAAAGGGAGTTTGGGTTCCGAGCCGCAACCCCGTTTGAGGTAGGTCTGCGCAAGACGATCGATTGGTATATCAGTTCCATACAACCCAAGGAAATACGGTGAGATTCTGGGATGTTGGCCTTGTCACGGCCTCTTCCGAACGGCAGGCGACGTTGTATCGCGATGAGATCGAGCGCCGGAGACAGTCCGGGATGTTGCCGGAGAATACGCAGTTTCTGGTGGTCCCCGGTCCGGGTAATCGAAGGGCGGGCAGCGGCGGTGCGACCATCAACGCACTTGGTGTCCTGGGCAGTCCAACTCGAATCACTTCCTCTAAACTGATCTTCTCTATTTCGTGCGTCTTATCTTGCAATTGACCGAAGCGCTTGAATCATGAACCGGAGTAAGAATGTGAACAGAAGAGTGGCCGTGACGGCCTTTATCCGATGCGCGACTGCATTGGCGGGACTTGCCTTGATAGCCGCTGGCACAGTTGCCGCTGAACAATCAAGGACACCGGACAGCGCAGGACAGTCTGCAAGCGACTCGAATGGCGCCGGAACCGGCTGTGAGGCTATCACGCGAGGTTCGCCCTACATTCCCGTCGACAGTTGGGTGTATCCGGCGGTGATGCGGCTATATGCGCTGGGGTATATCGACAAAGTCTACCTGGGTATGCGCCCGTGGACGCGCGCGAGTTTGAGCAACTTGCTGGATGACGTTGAAGACCGCCTCGAGGATGTGGATGAAGGGCCGGTCAAAAGCGAGGCCGAAGGGCTCTACGAGGCGTTGAGACGCGAGTTGCGCGATGACATCGGCGACTCCTGCGTAGCTCATAAGGGCACCGTCTATGTCGAGTCGGTCTACAGCGTGATGCGCGGCATGAGCGGCACGCCGCTGCGCGACAGCTATCATCTCGGCTCGACCATCGTCAACGACTATGGCCGGCCCTACGCCAACGGTTTTAATAACTACTCCGGCGCCAGCGGCTATGCTTCCGCCGGCCGGTTCCTGATCTATGTGCGCGGCGAGTTTCAGGGCGCGTCCTCGACCGCCGGCTACTCGCCCGCGCTGGTCGGGGAACTTGCAGCCCTTGATGGCACGACTGATTACTTCAACCCCACTTGTTTTCAGTATGGAACCTCATGCACCCCGATCCCATACAATCAGCAGACCACGATTCCGGCGGGCCCCATCGCCGCGGCCACGAGGGGACGAATCATGGAGGCTTACGTCTCCGCCCAGGTTCTCAACCACGTAATATCCTTCGGCAAGCAGGACGACTGGCAGGGCCCGGGGTTGGGTGGCGCCATGTCCTATTCCAACAATGCTGAAAACATCTACGCCTTCCACATCAACCGCATCGAACCGCTGGATGTACCGCTGCTCTCCCGGCTTACTGGTCCTTTCCGTTATGAATTCCTGGTAGGTCCATTGAAGGGTCACACGTATCCCATCGACCCTTGGGTACATGTGGAGAAGGTCAGCTTTCGGCCTACGGAGAATCTTGAGTTCGGCTTCGAGCGCACTGTGATCTGGGGAGGCAAGGACCACACGCCCATCACCATCAAGAGTTTCCTGAGGAGCTTCTTTAGCTTCGCTTCTCCCAGTGCTGCTGACAAAAACAGCCCTCGCGACCCCGGAGCCCGGTTTGGCGCCTTCGATTTCTCCTACCGGCTTCCCTTCGTCCGCAACTGGCTGACTCTTTACACGGATTCAGAAGTGCATGACGATGTCTCCCCGATCGATGCTCCCCGCCGCGCATCCTGGCGGCCCGGCCTATATCTATCTCATGTGCCAGGCATCCCCAAGTTGGACCTGCGCGTCGAAGGCGCTTCCACCGATCCGCCCGTGTCGACCAGCAACGGCGGGCACTTCATGTATTTCGAGGCAATTCAGCGCCAGGGATATACCAACAACGGTCAGCTTTTCGGCGACTGGATTGGCCGTGAGGACAAAGGCGGCCAGGGCTGGATTACCTACCACCTGAGCGGTAATGAATGGATTCAGCTTGGTATACGCGATCAGAAGGCCGCGAAAGACTTCATTCCCGGTGGAACCACCCTAAATGACATCAACTTCCAAGTGGTTAAGCGCATCGGAAAAGATTTCGAGATCAACGGCAACTTCGCCTACGAGCATTGGAAGGCTCCCATCTACCTTCCCGGCCAGCAGACCGTAACCACCACAACCATCCAGCTCACGTGGTTCCCGGGAAGAAAAGTGAATTTTTAAGAAGTCTCGGGCCAGTTGCGGCCGGTTTTTGCGTCTGATTGTCCGGTTGCGTTTTCTTTTCTTAGTACAGTTGTCGATATGAACGGCCTGATGATCAAGGCGCGATCGATAGCGCGGCATGTTGGTCTTAAACGGCTATACTGTCGTATTTTTCCACTAAGGGATTATGAGCGGGAATTCCACAATGCCATTTTCGAAGAATTGCATGCAGGTGACTTAGTGTGGAACGTGGGAGCGAACGTCGGGTTGTACACGAAGATCTTTGCCGAGAAGACAGGCGCCAACGGTCGAGCCTTTGCTTTTGAGCCAACACCCCAGCCGTATAACGAGTTATGCCGTCAGACAAGTGAATACCCGTGGGTGCGGAATGAACACACTGCGCCTCGCTGAGAATTCATCCCGCGAAACCGCGGAATGGTGGTTCCATGCATACGCTTCACGTCATCGGTAGCTTTTCCCCAGTGGATGGTGGTCCGCCTGAGGCCTTGCGCCAGCTTATAAAGGCCTACGTCGAAGTAGGCGCCGGGATCGAGGTGGTTTGCCTGGACAATCCGGGTGAGCCGTTTCTGAAGGGTATTCCCTGCCCGGTGCATGCTCTTGGTCAGTCCTATCTCGGCAGATACAGTTTCTCTCCTCGAATGTGGCGCTGGCTCCGGGAGAATTCAAGTCGCTTCGATGCCATAGTCATGCATGGGATATGGTCTTTCTCCTCTGTCGCGCTTCGTATCGCGGCGCGCCGCGCGGGAAGGCCTTACGGGATATTCGTTCATGGCGCGCTCGATCCCTGGTTTGTCCGGCAGTATCCGCTCAAGCACCTCAAGAAGATGCTCTATTGGCCGGTGCAGTATGCCATCCTCCGCGATGCGCTGGCGGTCTTTTTTACCGCCGAATCCGAGCGAGATCTGGCGAGGACCAGCTTTCGTCCGAATGAATGGAATAGCGTGGTCGTCCCATTTGGGATCACTGATCCGGAAGAGCGCGAGGTGGATCCCGAGGTCCAGATCGAGGCGTTTTACCGCAGGTTTCTCGACCTTCGCAGCCGCCGTTACCTGCTGTTTCTAGCCCGTATCCATGCGAAGAAAGGCTGTGATCTCCTCATCGAGGCATTCGCGAAGGTCGCGGCCTCTGTTCCGGATATGGACCTCGTAATGGCCGGTCCTGACCAGGAGGGAACGCAGGCGAAGCTTCAGCGCCTGGCCGAAAGGTCTGGTATTGCCGGCAGAGTGCACTGGCCCGGCCTCATTGGTGGCGACCTCAAATGGGGTGCACTCCGGGCCTGCGACGCTTTCGTCCTGCCGTCGCACCAGGAGAACTTCGGCATCGCGATCGTCGAATCCCTCGCCGTAGGACGTCCGGTGCTCATCAGTAATCAGGTGAACATTTGGGCGGACATAGAGAGCGACAAAGTGGGTTTCGTCGAAGACGATACGCTAGAGGGCACTGAACGGCTTCTGCGCCGCTGGTTCGATGTGCTTCCTGTAGAACGCGACGCCATGGCCGCGCGCGCGCGACCCAGTTTCCTAAAGCGATACACAATGAACCGGACGGCTGTGGCCATCGATCAGCTGTTTTCTTCCGAAGCCTCCTCAGCCGGGATGGGCGATGGCGAAGACCAGGTTCCGAACAATGCCGTTGAGCGGATGGGCGCAAACTTGAAATCTTAGACCGGCCAAATGCCTGAACATTGTTTCCTTATCAGTAGGTTTCCTTTGCTTTCAAGGCCACGGCGACCCTGACGGGCCACACTTCGCGCCGGTCTTGACACGGCTGCGACTCGACCAAAACGCATCCCTCCGAGAGGCGAAGCGGAGAATAGATTCGAGTTATAATTTCAGAGACTTAACTGGACGGAGGGCGGGGCAGATAAATGAGTGAATATGTCCACAAAGATGCGGAGCTTCAGCTTGCTAGCAGGTATCTTCTTCCTGCAGTCAGAGATTTGGTGCGGGATGTTCCGCGACAAAGTGTTGTAGATGACTTAGGATGCGGCAATGGCTCATTTTTAGCGCAATTTCGTCAGTTTGGCTGAGAACTTCACGGCTTTGATATCTCTCGTTCGGGGATCGAGATAGCGTCGAAAGTCTATTCGGGCATTCAGTTTAGTTGTGTCAATTTGACAAACGATCTTTCGTCTCATCCTCTGACCGGACAGTGTGATGCGGTCATCGGCACGGACGTGATTGAACACATTTTCCTACCATGACTCTATATAAAGAACTGCTCCAGCTTCCTCAAGCCTGGCGGCATTCTGATCATCTCGACGCCCTATCATGGGTACTTAAAGAATCTGACTTTGGCTCTGTACGGAGAGATGGATTTCCATCATACTGCTCTCTCGGATTACGGACATATCAAGTTCTGGTCTCGACGCACACTCACGACTTTGCTCGAAGAAGGAGGATTCGAAGTGGAACGATTCGTCGGCGCCGGGAGAGCGCCTTTTCTCTGGTGCAGCATGGTCATCCTAGCAAAGAAACTCTAAACATTGACGCTGAATTTGAATTGCTCACGTGCAAGGATTGAGACAACGCAGCCTGCTCTTCGCAAACTCGATTTGTCCATTGTCCTACAGGTTGGCATAAGCAGGGAGCACTACACAGCGGTCGCTCTCCGCTTCGGGATGCCCTTCTTCGGCGCGAGGGGATCCGAGCTTTGTGAGCCGAACTAAGAGTCGGTGCCGATGAATCCTCCTTCGCAAATCAGCCGTTCGCCCGTTCGGTGAGCGTTGCCAGTGGAATTCCGCGCCAAACTCGAGGGGGCGATGTTGGGGAAGACGGGGCGTTTTTGGCTCGGAAAGCTCTCCCTCGATCGAGACGGTTAACCATTGAACTATGTCCACTTTTGGCCATGGTACAATGCCCGATATAACTTCGAGTCGATGGGGGTTTTGCCACTGCCAGCCGGATAAGATTAGCGTGGAGGCGAAACCAATCTGGACGCTGGAGCGGAGTTGACGAAGAAGTGACCATGGAATGGCTTCGAAACGGAGCAAATCATGGCTTTTTGGTCGGAGCAAAGCCCTTGCCGTGAACACCTGGGTTCCTAGCCTTGGGATGGTTGCAAAAAGGATCGTGAGCCGGGTAATCGCGCCATATATCCTATAATGGTCTGGAAAGTGCGATGTCAATCCCTGACCAGGAGCACAAAGGTCCGGGAAACCTGCGAAAAACAACCATCGGTAAGACACTGCACACCTGTTGGGTTTCTGCCTTGCAACTCTGGAAAAGTGATGATGACTCTACCCTGAAAGAGGTATCGCTTCGGGGGAGGGCGTTCGTCAACCCTTAAGGAGAGACTATGCGTTTGAAGCTTCCCCCCAAGCTCATCCTCGCAGCGCTGTTTGCCGCCGCGGTATTTCCCGTCTATTCCCAAGTCTCGCCAGCTGCCCGCAAGGGTAGCGTGCCGATCGTCGTAGGCGCCGGTTTCTCAGATTTCAGCCTCGATTGGGGACCCGGGAAAAGAATGGAAGGCATCTCAGCGTGGATTGACTGGTACCCCAACAACTTGCCGGGGGTTCTGCAGGGCCTGGGCATTGAGGCCACAGGGCACGACATCAACGATGGCCTTCCCGCGGGATTTAGCAGAATGCGCCAGGATACCGGCGAGGGTGGGGCGATCTACGCCTGGAATCGCTTCCACAACTTCCGTCCTTACGCCAAATATTTGGCCGGCATCGGCAGCATCGACTTTCCCAGTCCGTCTACCTATTCGCATGACACCTTTTTGGTCCTTTCGCCCGGCGCAGGGGTGGAGTACCGCGTCTGGCAACACGTCTGGATACGCGGCGACTACGAGTACCAGTACTGGCGCCACACCTTTGGGCCTCACGATCTCAACCCCAACGGCTTTACCATCGGCGCCTCATACGACTTCAGACGATGAGCGCCTGAGCAAAGTAGACCGCGGCACCGGCCCGATGGTGATCGCAGAGATCTACTGTCCAGGGCGTTTCGCACAAGCTCAGCATGGGCTAGCGCCAAAGACACCACGAGTAGGACATCAGTGCGATAAGGACAATGGATCCTTAAGTCGGTTCTCCTTCAGTTTTGGTGCAACCTCATCCTGCGTCGGCCTCGGCTAAACCAAATCGCTGCGAACAACACAGGAATAGACAGGAAGGCCGGGAGGCTTAAGCATCGTCGATCCGCCGCATGAGACACAAATCCTTTGCCGAGACTGGACGCGGCTGCTAGTAGACGCTGCTGCGGCTGATGCCCAGGGCCTCTGTCTGTTTCTTGATGGGAAGATCGTGCCCGGGGTCGATCATCTGCGTGATCTGATTGGCATGCACGGCAAACTGCTCGGCCAACTCCGTCAGTGTCTTTTCGCCCTTGATGGCGGCCAGGGCCACCTTCGCCTTGAACACTGCCGTGTGGTTCCGGCGGGGTCGTCTGCTCCTCTGCACTCCTCTCCCCAGCCATCTTAGGCCGCGGGCGAAAAGAACTTCCACTTAAACCCCTGTCCGAATTTGCTGAGCCGGCTCTGTACATCATTCTGAGGTGTTTCTCTCGATCGTCTGATAAAATACCTACACCGTTCAAGCGTGGGGCATTTGTCGTGCTCGGCCTCTTTTGGGTCAGAATCGGCGTAACGTCTGAAACTCGTGATTGGCGCACCTTTAATTTACACGAGAGGTTTACTGGTTGAAGCCCTTGGCACGTCATCCGATGCAGCTTGACTCACCTCCCGTGTTTGACGAATCAGACCTGACAGCCACGGTTGTCATCTGCACACGGAATCGTCCTGCTCAATTGCGGAAATGCCTCGAAAGTATCGCCCGCCTGGAGCACGCACCAGATGAGGTGATCGTGGTCGATAACACTTCGGGAGACGAAGAGACAGAAGCTGCAGCCCGGGAATTTGATGCAGTCTATACATTTGAGCCAGTCCAGGGCTTGAGCCGCGCACGCAATCGAGGACTGGCCGAGAGCAACTCCGAGATTGTCGCGTATTTGGACGATGACGCTGTGCCCGATGAGCGCTGGCTAGAATTTCTACTTGAGCCGTTCGCGGACCCGCGTGTAGCCGTAGTGACTGGCGGGACTAACTCACCAGAGTCTCACGCCGGCGGCAGTAACCAAGAGCCAACTCGTTTCCTCAGCAACAAAGACCGTCAATGGTTTGAAATCGCGGCCTTTGGCGGATTGGGCATTGGCGCCAACATGGCGCTGCGCAAAGCAGCGTGCATAGGATGGAAGGTCTTTGATGAACGTCTCGGCAGGGGCGCCCCGTTCCAGGGTGCGGAAGAACACCACGCTTTCGTACACTTTCTCTCGCTCGGTTACTGCGCCGCTCATGTTCCTGCCGCGATCGCCTTCCATTCCTGTCAGAAGCCGGGCAATATCAAGCAGGAGGCCCGCAATCAAATAGCGTATTCGATGTTGCTATTTTCTGAGTATCCCGGCCGCCGTCTGGATCTTCTGCGATTTTTGTTTCGCCGTGCGCTGCGAAAACCGCTAACCTGGCCGCGAGATTCTCCGGACCCCGGTGAAGTCATTACCTGCGGATGGCGTGTGCTGCTAGCAGAGAGCTTCGGCGCAGCCCTGCTCTTCTTCCGCACCAGGAAGCTCAGGGGCAAATAGCAAGTACGCCTGAAACGCCCACGTTCAGCCCGCGTCTTCAGTCTGCCACTCGAGCGCTTGTATTCTGCCCGGCGGGGACCTATTCGTTAATTGAGTGCAGGCCAGCATAGCATTTTAGTTCGCCGGCGATTGCGCCCGCTCCGCGAGGGATTTGAAGTGACGTACGATTGGATTTCACAGCAGGTGGAGAAGGCAAATGCGGTAGATCGGAATTATCAGCGCATAAACACCCTCATGCACGGACACCAATGACGGACAAGGTCGCAACTCCCGAATTGGAGATTCTGCTGCCGGTTCACAACGAGGCGGAAAGCGTTGAAGCAACCATCCGCGAGTTGTGTTCGCAACTCCCTCCGGATATCAACTTCGGCTTCATCGTCTGCGAGGACGGAAGTGACGACGGCACCAAGGCGATCCTACGGAGGCTGTCGGCGGAGATTCCGATGCGGCTCAACATGAGCGATGAACGCAAAGGATACTCTCAAGCAGTTCGAGAAGGGATGATGATGCTCGAGGCCAATTGGCTTTTGTGCATCGATGCGGATGGCCAGTGCGATCCGAAAGACTTTGAGGGATTCTGGAGGGTGCGGAACACGGCGGATGTTGTGCTGGGCTGGCGAGTTGACAGACAGGACACGCTGGCTCGCAAATACATGTCGCGATTCTTCTACCTGATCTATCAGGCAGTTTTCCGGGTTCCGGTGCATGATCCAAGCTGTCCGTATGTTCTCTGCAGTAAGCGGGTGGCGTACGACCTGGCTAACGAATTGCGCGAGATGAAAGAAGGGCTCTGGTGGGAATTTGTGGCTCGCGCGCACAGGCGCGGCTACTCCATTGTGGAGACTCCAGTACAACATCGCCTGCGCGCAGCTGGCGAGACGCAGGTCTATCTCGCCAAGAAGATGCCGGGCATTTTCTTTCGTCACCTGGTAGCAATTTCCAAAATCTGGTCGCAAACAAGAAACCGCGCAGGCGAAAAGGGGTGAAATGGGCTTCCGGTCGCACAACGTTCCGCAGCTCGACCAGGAACATGCGCAAGCACCGGCGGTAGGGATCGGTTCGGTTTGGCCGCCGATGTCCCAAACCCTGTTCGGGCTTGGTTCGTGGACAGCTGCGCAGATGACCCGCTTTGCGGCGGTCTGCGTGTCTGTCGTTGCTCTGGGCTATGCGCTCTTGGAGTTCGCAAGGGCTGCAAGGCCGCTCTGGTTCGACGAGATATTCACCTTCCAAATCGCGCGTTTGCCTAATCTCGGTCTTATTTTCCGCGCAATTCCCGCCGATGGTAACCCGCCACTTTATTATCTGTTAACAAGACTCTCGTTCCGTTTGCTGGGCGAAACAACCTTCGCGGCCCGGTTCCCTTCTATTCTGGCTTTTACAGCGGCCCTGTTCGCGACATACTATTTCGTCCGCCGGCGCTGTGGCCCAGTCTTCGGAATGTTCGCCATGTTGGCGCTGAGTTGTACTTATATGAGTATGAATTATGGGTCTGAAGCGAGGCCATACGCCTTGCTCGCGGGCTTTACCGGCTTAACGATGTTGAGCTGGCAGGCCGCTACTGAAGCGAAGCGGCATCGGGCGTTACCGTTGATCGGGATGGCGCTGGGGATTGCTGGCGCCATCGCCAGCCATCACTACGGCGTGATACATGTGGGCGTACCACTGATGTTTGGGGAAGCCGTTCGGCTGCTCAAACGCAGACGCTTCGATGTCCCCCTTTACGTCGCTGGTGTCGTTGGTCTCTCGACGCTGGGTGTAACTTTGCCCTTTGCCGCCGCGACGCGTCAAGTGATGCTCGGGTACGTGAAGAGCTCTGCTTCCTTTTGGGCTAAGCCCACAATATGGAACCTTTTGTCATATGGGCCGTTCATGTGCGTTTGGATTCTCTTGGTTTTTCTCGCATTGCTGTATCTGACGCACGCTGCTGCTTCCAATCAAAGTGACGAGCCAGGGCAATCAGCCGATGCGGAAGCAGGGCCGCCTGCACACGAGATTGCGGCTGCACTGGGCCTGGCACTGTTGATTCCCATCATGATCGGAGTCACGTGGCTTACAACCGGCTATTACATGGACCGCTACGCGATCAGCGCCGCGATTGGAATCGCCATTCTGATTGGATTTGCGTCTTCGAGCCTGGGCCAAAACAGGCGCCAGGCTACGGCTGTCGCAGCCCTTTGCACAATCCTGTTGGCAGCGCGGCTCGCTGGCGCCGGGACAAGCCAAGTGATTGCTTTGCGGATGGCGGGGGCGCCATCGGCGGGCCTGCAGGACGATATATTCCTTGGCACCGTGCCAGGCCACGAGCCGATCGTCATGGCCAGCGCAATGACATATGGTGAAGATTGGTTTTACGCTCCTTCAAGCCTTCGTGAGCGGCTCCACTACCTCGCCGATCTGTCATACGCCGTTCGCCAGAGCGACTTTCTCTCGGAGCTTTCGCTGACGGCCGACCAGGCCTATGTCCTTCCCAAAGTCGATGCTTACCGGCAGTTCGTATCGACCCACAATCGATTCTACGTTTACGAGGCCGGCATGTCAGAGCAGGAATGGATTGTGGGCCGGCTTTTGTCGGAAGGATGGACGCTGAAAGTCGTCAGCATCAGCGGGGATACCACGCTGTACCTCGCCCAGAGCCCCGGCAGGTAGATCGTCGCCCAGACTTACTGGCTGGATCATGGTCGAGCGCCCGGTTAGCGAGCTGTAACGCGCCGTACTCCGCTGGTGCGGCTCTGACTCGATCGTTTATATTCAAGCGTGCGAATCCTTGAGTTCCTCGGCCAGGATTGGAGACAATTGCTTGACCCGTTGGATGCGCTACATCGGATGCGTTTTGCTCGGTGCGTTTCTTGGAGCTGGCGGCGCGTTTCTCTTTCACTGGCTCAGACTCAGGGGAACCACAGTCGTTGTCCCTTTCCGGCAACCCAGCGCCGTGGTCCTTTCCACCACGCCCCAGGAGATGCGCCTCTGGCCCGGCAAGGCCCCGGGCTCGGAAAACTGGACGCAGCAAGAAACGGAATCGAATGTCGACGGCCAACACAGGGTCTACAACGTCGTCGACCCCACGCTGACGGCCTACTTCCCGCTCGCCGGCAGCGCCAATGGAACCTCGATGATCGTCTGTCCCGGCGGTCAGTATTATTTGCTCTCAATCGACTCCGAGGGCGTGGATGTCGCGCGCTTCCTCAACTCGCTCGGCATCGCCGCGTTCGTTCTCCGCTATCGGCTTGCCAAAAGCGATACCGGCTTCTTTTCTGCGGCGCACAATATCGAAATGCCCGGCGGCGACCAGGCAGTGATCGACAAGATGACGCCTCTGATCACCGCCGACGGCCAACAGGCCGTGCGCATCGTACGCTCCCATGCCGCTCAGTGGGGTCTCGATCCGCATCGTATCGGCGTGATCGGCTTCTCCTCCGGCGGTTATCTAGCTCTTAGCCTCGCTGTTCACCACGACGCCGACGGCATGCCCGACTTCGTTGCGCCCATCTACGCCGTTCTCCCCGCCCTTTTGAACGCAAAGCCCGATCCAATCCCCATGTTCCTTGCCTGCGCCAACGACGATCCGGCCGCCGATTGTATCCGGGCATACAGCTTATGGCACGGCGCCGGCGTTCCCGTGGAACTTCACATCTTTGTAAAGGGCGGGCACGCCTTCGGGCTGAAGAAGCAGAACCTTCCCTCCGACGCCTGGCCAGAACTCTTCGAACACTGGCTCCAGACGCAAGGCTACCTGCCTCCACCCGCCGCGAAGTAGGCGACCATGGCAGGGCATGTGAAATCGATCTGCATGCAGGCGGTTGAGCACGACTGAGCATATCTTTTCAGGACCAATTCGGCACGAAAGATGAGTCCGACAAACCGGGCATCCTTGGCGATGCCCACAGTTGCTACGTCTGCGACCCTGTTATATAGATGCAACACCCACGGCCGGATCATGGACATGATGCTGAACGTGAGTTTGTGAGGGCCGACTCGACCGGAGGAAGGGATGCGGCAAAACCCTTTTGTGAGGCACGTTCCGTATGTGGCCGCCAGTGCTGTGGCTTTTGCCTTGTGTACACACATAAGTCTACCGTTCTCTAACCCATGGAATATAATGGGCGGGCTAGCGCGGGCGCACTTTAACCCGGCAAACAATATACTTCGCTTCCTTCTTTTTGTCGGGGCGCCCCCCCTGTTGCTCGTTGGGCTTCGATGCCTCCCCTTCACCCGCAACCGGTATTTGTGGGGCGAAACCCCCGCTGGGCCGTACAGTCCTTCTCCTCCGCGAGCCGCGGCCGAGTTTCTGTCCCCCATTATGATTATGTCTTGTCTGTTCTGCCTCATCATGGCGCTCAATAACGCCACATATCATGACTCGGGCCCATTGCTCGATACCTTTCATGAAGGAGAGTCACTTGGGCCCAGCATGTCACTGCTGAACGGTGGAATCCCTTATAAGGATGCTGTCTTTCCTCATGGCATTGTTCAGGATCCCCTGCGCTCGCTTATCGCATTTAAGGTATTCACAAGGTCGATTGGCGCAGCCCGGACGTTAGACACGATCATCACTTTGCTCTGCTTTGTCGCAATGTTCGCGTTTTTAGTGGTTCTTTATGAAAAACGCTACGTTTGGGTTAACCTTACACTAATTGTGTTGGTCGGTGCAATTTCTCTTCGCGATCTGATCATTTTGTCACGGGATTTGATGACTTATCTGTTTCTTCTTGTGACTGCGCTCCTTCTTCGTGGGATCGATGAACCTGAGCCTAGGTTGTCGGCAGGAAGGTGTGTCGCTTTTGTACTCTTTTCATTCCTGCCGCTTGCGGCCATGACGTATTCAGTTGATCGGGGGTTCTATCTCACCGCAACTTACCTCGTCATGCTGCCGCTGATGATCTTTTACTTTGGCAGGCGAGCGCTTTATCTTACACTTACATTAGCAGTTCTCGGAGTCGGGCTCGCAGTCCTGTTCGCCGGCATCTTATTGCATTGGGAATGGCGGCCATTTATTGACTATGCGATCATGACTGTTCCGCGATACTGGGATTTGATGGATGGCTTTGTCTACCCGTTCCGAAGCCCTCGATATCTGCTGATTGTCCTGATCATTTCATGGAATGTCTATTGGGTCTTTGCCAGATTCCTGACAGCATTCCTGCGGAGCGCGAAGGGCGTGAATGGGCATGGCGCCTTTGTCGCCTTTCTTCGAATGCATCTTATGGACATCTGTTTACTTGTGATGTCGCTCTGCCTTTTCCATAGCGCCCTGGGCGATGCGATTGGGAGCATGTGCGCTATTCTTGTGCGATTACCTATATTCTCTCCTGCTATCTGATCGTTAAATATTGGCTCCATGGGGCGCTGGAGAAGAGGCCGGATACAGCCAAAATACTTGCTCGCTCGGCAGCCTGCATTATCGTGGCAGCATGTTTGGCCGGAGGATATCGCATTCACCACTTGCACTTATTGACGAGAGACTTTCCTTTGAAAGAGACGGATGCCGAGTTTATCCCCAGCGATTACCAAGAGGGGCTTTCTTTCCTTAGAGCGAATCTATCCAAAGAGGACGAATTCTTTACCTTGACCTCGGAGGCTTCTTGGTACTACATGCTGGACCGTCCTTGTCCGTCCCGTTTCTCCATCGTTTTGCATGCTGCGCCCCCGTTTTATCAGCGAGAGGTCGTCCGGGATCTAAGGGTTCATCGGGTGAAGATCATTCTTTACGCAGATAATAATGAGTTCAGTAACCTGGACGGGATCAGTGCGAGCGAGCGTCTGCCAATCGTATATGCATACATTTGGGATAACTACCGGCCTTACGCGACCATCGCCGGGATGGACTTTTGGATTCGAAAGAACTAACCTGGCGATTGAATTCCTGTTTGTCAGACATATACGAGACTCGCTTTCGAGGTTCTTTCTACACCTGGCGTCCGGCTGGTAGCATGGCTGACCACTGACAACTGACCTCTGGTTTCACATCTGGCGCGCCCACTCGATGCCGCGGAGGACGGGGTGCGCTTTGTTGAGCGATTCCTGATGCTCAAGCTCGGACACGGAGTCAACGGCGATGCCCGATAAACTGATCTTCTCTAGTTATGCTCCGCAAGGGCTCGTGATGTCTCTGCATGCTCAGCGCCAGACTTGGAGAGTGCTGCGACGCATCAGTTCAGCAAGAAGATTCTTCTGACTAGAAGCAAAGTCAGGTCTGCAAAGCCACGGTTCAATCGGAACGTCGCGCTTTGTATCCTTTATGCATTTCGTAAGAATTGATCTAAGGCGCTACACTGACTTTTCTTTGACGCAACACTTCTGGTAAACCGCAGGCCAAGATGGGAATCCCGATGCAAAAAGGAATTGGCACTCAAACGAAACTGCGGACAATGCTGAAGGAGTATTTCCCCGCGGTCATTTGCGCGCTCGTTCCCGCCTTTTGCTATCTCCTGATCCGCCCATTTGCGGAGATTGGCATCGACGACGACTGGTGCTATATCAAGGCGGCCCAGGTTCTCGCCCAAACTGGCCACCTGGCCTACCACTGCGGGGAGAACGCAATGCTTGGTTGGCAGGCATATTTTGGGGCCCAGTTCATTCGATTGTTTGGATTCTCGTTCACGGCGGTTCGCATTTCCACAGTGATCGAATCGGTGGCGACTGCGTTCTTGTTGCAGCGAACCTTTGAACGATTCGGCTTGAACGCCTGGAATGCGACCCTCGCAACGATATCTTTTGTTGTTTCACCGCTGTTCCTGCCCCTGAGCTATACCTTCATGACCGATGTGCCCGGCGTCCTTTGCATTGTGGTTTGCCTTTATATGTGCTTGCGCGCATTGGCAGCAAAGACGGAGAGCTCGGCGATGGCCTGGATCGGTTTCGCGACTCTGTCGAGCGCAGTGGGAGGAACAGCCCGGCAGTTTGCGTGGCTCGGAGCGTTGGTCATGGTCCCCTCGACCATTTGGCTATTGCGGCGCCGCCGGCGAGTCCTTCTATTCGGTTTCCTGTCATGGGCGATCACAGTCTGTGTGGTCATCGAACTCATGCATTGGTTTGCCCGTCAACCCTATGCGCGTTCTGAATCTCCGCTGCCCAGCGGCATTGATTGGGAAGCGTTAAAGGCGCTGGCGGAGTGCGGTATCTATTTCCCTGCACTACTGAGCGCGCTGACACTCCCAGTATTAGTGGCCTTTGCCGGGCGTCTCCGTGCCTGGAATCGGAGAACGGCTCCAGTACTTGCGGCAGCCAGCGCCTTTATGCTCCCTTTGATTGCCCTTATCCTTTCCGGGAAGATGCGCATTGCGCTTAGTTCGGCAACAGACTATATGACCAATCACACTTTTGAGAGACTGGATGGAACTCTGTCGCGAGTTACTCACCTCGGAATTGCGCACATCGGACTTCGATATTTGGTCGCAGGAGTGGCCGCTTGCGGCTTGCTCGGCGTTGTGAGCCAGCTGCTGGCGGGAAAGCGCGCACATCAAGACTCTTCGCGGGAAGACAATCGCATATCGCGGCAGACCATCGCGGTCCTGCTGGTTCCTTTCAGCGTAGTGTATGTTGGCCTTTTGGCGTCGGCCACTCTACAGTTCAGGGTCTACGATCGATACCTCTTGCCGATGCTGCCCCTCCTTCTTCTTGTCATGGCCCGTTATCATCAGGACGCGATTGAGACTCATCTGCCGTTGATTTGTGTTCTCTTCATAGGGCTGGCCGGCGGATTTAGTGTTGTAGCTACGCACGACAAATTTGCTTTGTCTCGCGGCTATGTGCAGGCGGTCAATGAGATTCGATCAACGGGCGTACCAACGACTGCAGTTCTTGGACCGTTTGAATCCCGGGCATGGTCCGAAGTCGAGAAGGTCGGATATGTTAATGAAAACGGAATCCGGGTTCCCCAAGGACTCTATCAACCGCAGCCGCCACGTGCTCTCCCAGCCGATTGCCCTGAGTACAAGACCCTATATCTTACCCCGGACTTCAATCCACAATACGTCATCGCCCTCAATCCAACGGACTGCGGCGGACAAGTTGCGTTCCCGCCGGTGATGTACCGAACCTGGATCGCCCCGCATACAAATTGGATCTATTTCGTGAGGTTCCCTCCTCCCCCCCACCCATAAAGTCGCCCGCATGTTGAGCGGCACGAAAGTCAATGACACCAGGCTGTTGCACGCCGCCCAAATGATCGCCGGGAGCCGGTACCCTGCAATCTGTTGTCCCGCTATCAAAAGAGTTCCGTTGAGTCTTTTCCTTTAATTCCGTGACAGCCGCTGTCCCCGGCCGGAGTCATAGCACGAGAAAAGGCGTTTGCTGCCTCTGCTGAGGGAAGGTTTGTAAGGGTTTGCCGCGGTATGTCATAAACGAAGAGATAGTTACTGTACGGATAAACGCGCGCCTGCGGTGGGGAGAACGAGACCACTTCTGCGGCATCGTGTGGCAGATCTGCGGGGACAACATCGCCGCTCAGCGAATCGTCGTGCAACGTGAGGCGGATCGCCGCCGCAGTCTCCCACGAGTACACGAAAACCCACGACGGGCCGTACCACGGACAGAACCCATCGAGAAGGAGTACGCTTCCATGCGGCAAAGAGTGCACATGGGCGGCCAGCGAACTGAGAATCGCACGCTGTTGAGAGGCTGCATTCACCCAGAAGAAACCGATTCCGCTCACGGCCAGGCTGTTCACCCCACAAATCACGGCGATTACGATCCCAAATGCCCGGCCACGCAGTGTGTTATTCCTCACTACGGAACACGCCAGTCCCGCGATCGCGACCAGCACGCAAGCGGCGCCCGGCGCGGAAGCAATCGCAAGCCGACTGTCGAGCCCTGGGGAAATAAAGTTCGGGCTTCCGGTAAAAAACAACGCATAACCCAAGCCAAAAACGACCAGGCCAGCGGCGATAAGCTGCAGGCATGCGAGCCGGCTGGGAATCGCGGAAGGTTCCATATGCCGCCAAAGATAAGCCGCCACAACCAGGGCGATAACAGCCGCAACGCTCATTGCCGCCAGGCTAAGCGCAGAGTCCCGATACAGCCTCATCAGAACGGACGGCATGTGCAAGCCGTAGGTCCAGAAATTGAATAGCACCGCTTGAACAATTGCGTGCCAGCTCCGTCCCCCCAGGAGCGCCAAAAAATGGTGGTGATAGCCAACATTTGTCTGCATCCGGGCCTTCACCATCCAAACCGCCAAGACTGCCGCAGCCGTGGTGGCGATGCCGCCGAGCTTCGCCAGGCTCAGTTTGGATGAACCGCGAATTCCCATGGTTCTGCGCCAACCGGCGATTCCTAATCCGGCAAGGATCAATCCAATGGCTGCTTCGTAAGAAAGAATACTCAGAACCAGCGCAGGAACGGCGAGGCATACCCACTTTGTTGGGTGCTGTTCCTCCGCTCGAACCGCCCTCAACAATGCGTAGATCCCAAGCATTGCAAACGCCATGCACAATGCGTTTTGGTGCGAGGAAACCAGGAATCGGTCTGTCGAATAATCAGGCAGCAATCCGAAGATCAATGCGATCAAAAATGCCGGCCAGCGCCCGATTCGTAGTTCTCTGAGTGCGAGATAACAAAGAACCGCCATTAAGCCCAGGACTACTGCAGTGATGACGTGATACGGCGTCGGATGTTGGCCGAAGAGCTTATAACCCAGCACAAAGCAAGCGGTGTCTACCGGTCGAGTAAGAAGATTTGGATCGGTGCTGGCCAACTCCCTGAACATCGCGCCCATGCCCTGGCTGGAGGAATGCTCAAGCGCCGCGATATAACACCAGTCATCAGTATAAAATCCCAGGCCGAAAAGATACGGCAGTGCGGAAGCGATAACCACCGCAAAAATCAGAGCACAATCCGCGATCTGCGGACGATTCTCACGCCTCTGCGGTTCCGGCATCCTGCTTACCCCCCCCGATGGTTCCTGAAAATAACCTATGTGAGCTCTCAGACGATTCCTGCTGTCATGTTTTTCAATCGAAACGTCACGCTTTGTATCCTTTATGCATTTCGTAAGAATTTGTAGTGCTCCCTGCTAGAACTGGACACATGATTTAGATAAGGTAGAGGCCTCCGCCAAAGGAGGCGCAGATGGGGCGTAAAGCACGTGTACAAAGGACTGTTGAAGAGAAGTGGCAGATCGTGTTGGAAGGTCTGAAGAGCGGCAACATCGCTGAGACCTGCCGCAAGTATGAGATCGCGCCGAATCTTTACTATCGTTGGAAAGACGAAGTGGAGCAGGGCGCCAAGGCTGCGCTTGGGGGGAGAAGCGCAGCCGCGCACCCGGACCAAGAGCAGGCCAAAAGGATCAAGCAGTTGGAGCGGGCGCTGGGCCGCAGCGCGCTGCAGATCGAGATACTAAAAAACGTGCTGGGCGAGTGAGCTGCGGGCAGGCACATTCGCAAGCCAGAGAACTTGTTGCCCAGGGCACGGAAGCCAGTCTGGTGGCCGAGACGCTGTCGATCAGCCGCTCCAGCCTTTACTATCGGAAGCGCCCGCACACGAGCCGCGCTGACCGCTCCGAGGACATGCGGATCGTGGAGGCGTGCGGTGAGAAGCCGGCCTACGGCTATCGCCGCGTGGTCTGGTGGCTCAAGCGCAAGCAGCAGCTTGAAGTCAACGGCAAGCGTGTGCTACGCGTGATGCGTGAGCGCGGCCTGCTCGTGCGCCAGGGTCGTTATCGCGTCATCCGGAAGAAGGACTGGAGCCGCGTGGAAGCGCCGCAACCGAACCTGGTCTGGCAGTCGGACATGACCAAGGTCTGGGCCGGACCTTCGACAGGATGGTCTTATCTGGTCAGCGTGATCGACTGCTGCACGCGCGAGATCGTTGGCTGGGATCTGAGCCTGCGATGCCGCTCTGCCGAGGCGCTGTCTGCCCTCGACAGCGCCGTGCTTAACCACCTGCCACGCGGCCCGCGTGGACTCGGGCTCACGCTCACCACCGACAACGGCACGCAGTTCACCTCGGCGCGCTACGTGGAAACCCTCAACCGGCTTGGCATCCAGCATCGCCGCACCGCTTACAATCATCCCGAAGGCAACAGCTACATCGAACGATTCCACCGCAGCCTGAAAGAAGAGGAGGTCTGGATCAACGAGTACCAGAGCTTCGACCATGCACGGCAGTCCATCGCTCGATGGATCGAGGAATATAATCACGACCGTCCGCACCGCGGACTCCGCGGCCGAACTCCGCACGAAGCAAGTGCGCAGTTCCAAGCCAAAACACTTACTTCAAACTCGGCCTCTAATGTCTAAATCAACAGGGAGCACTACAAATTATAGCCCAGGCTTTGGCCAGTCTCTGTTGCTAAGCCTCGGATCGCACCTTCCGATTCAGAAGACGATCATAGAGTTCTGTAGTGCGGCGCGCCATCAATTCCGCGGAAAAATGCTCATAAGCCCGCTTCCACCCTTCACGCCCCATGAGAGCCAACTTTCGTCGATCGCCGGCCAGATTGGCAAGGCAATCAACCAATGCGCCGGTATCGCCAGCGGCAAGGAGCCTTCCTGTAACCCCGTCGACAACCAATTCGCCCAGGCCGCCAACGCGGCTGGCTACAACTGGCCGTGCCGCAGCCATGGCCTCGAGCACAGATATCGGGATGCCCTCTTCCAGTGATGGGACCACCAAAACGTCCCAACTCTTCAAAAGGTGGGGAATGTCAGTTTTCCAGCCCAGGAAGCGCACCCGTTGAGTTACCTCCAGGCTTTTTGCCAGCTCGCGTAATGCGGGTTCTGATGGACCGGTGCCCGCGATTTCCACGCGCACCTCAATTTCGCGCTCGGCAAGGCTGGCTGCAGCCTTCAAGACAGCTCCCACATTTTTAAGTGGAATCAACCGGCCAAGAACGCCGAGAGTGAGCGGGCCCTCGCATTCCGAAGGCGGGGGCGGGCAGGAGCCCGTTTCGACGCCCGCGTAGATGATCTCCGGACGCGATTCAGGAACGCAATCGGCCACAGCTTGCGAGCAGGCAATAACCGCATCTGCGGCACGAAAACTCAAATGTGAAATCGAGTCTCCATCCGGCTCAAGTATTCGGCTGTGCAGGTGCTGTACGACAGCGCGCACGCCCGCCATACGGCATAAAACTCGTACCAACACTCCCCCGTGGTGCACGTGGACAATTTCTGCCGGGTGTCCTCGCATCCATTGCCAAACTCGCCAAGCGCCAGCGGGATCCCTGCGGCTAGCGTTCCATGAAATCGCAGATGCCCGAATGCCAGCATCCCTCACAGTCTCTATCAACGGCCCATCCCCGAGGAAAAGCACGGACAAGTTGTATCCGAGACGTTCGGAATATCCTGCCAGGCAAGTAACAAGCCGGATGATCCCGGTGCACTCCGGCTGGGCGTTCTTAATGATATGGAGGCAAGCAGGCATCGGTATCTAATGATAAATGCAAGCCTGAGGCATGGGTTCACCGGCAGCGAGCATCTGCGGAGATGCTGGATCTGCACGCGCTCTCTCAATGCATAGGCTTGGTGAACACGTAATGTAGATACGGGAGAAATATTCGTCAATCCGCGTCGATCGGTATCGGTTAATGCCGCGAATCTCCAACAACCTTAGGCCCACCGTCTCTGTCTGTCGCACCACGTACTTCGGGACGGTGTAAAGCATATACTCTGCCCCCCTCCCAAATGCAAGAATGTGTGCCAAACGCACTCCACCCGCGGATCGCCGAACACAACCGCTCGAAAAAACCAGCTTGATTTGTAAGGGTGTTGAAGGGGCGACTCCCTCCTTCTCCGCCGGCATAAAGTGCCTGCGATCATGCCGTTTCAGACTTCACGCCGTGTTCAATCTTTGCGATGACCTCATCTACCGTTAGAACTTGAGCAAAGACTAAGCCAAGAGTAGCACAGGTGGCACGGTGTAACTCACTTGCCGAGAGGTCGCCGATGCCGTGGGTAGCGGTGCCGTCACTTAGGAACAACACACGGAAATCGCGGACAGCAGCCTCGCGTGCTGTTGTATCGCAACACACGTTGGTGGCGACGCCGGCGATGATGACAGTGTCGATCCCGCGTGTGCGCAAAATCAGCTCCAGATCGGTGCCGTAAAACGCGCCAAAACGCGGTTTATCAAGAAGGACATCGCGTACATCGACGACCAGTCCCTTGTGCAGCGCCGCCGCTTGCGACCCCTTGTTGAGAATCCCCGTCTTGACAGGAGGATCGAGCTCAGCCAAGCGGCCAAGATTTGATCCATCGGGTCTGAGCACGTTGCTGGTATGGATGACGAGGATGCCCGCTTTACGACAAGCTGCAGCTACGGCGTTGATGCGCTCCAGAACAGCAAGGCCGTCCGGTGCTGAAATCGGGTATCCCTCCACGAAGCGATTCTGCATGTCAATGTTGATAAGTGCAGTGCGCTTCGGAAACAGATCAAAGCTGACCATTTGCTCGGCCTCATGCGGGATTTCCAATTTGACTTTCCGGTTTCGGATTCGTCGGTATCCGGCTGGCGTCGCCCGATCCATTGTGCCAGCGCCAAAGTCAGTGTAGCGCAGTCGTTGAAGGGCCCAAGGTTACCATTCGGTGCAGGAGACTTAAATGCGCGGGCACGTCGATAAACAGGCGTTTGCCTGGCCACCGTAAACAGATATACTGAGGGAGATTGCTCAAGCCAAGAGAAATTCCTATGCAAGCGCGAACCAGGAACGCCATCAGATTCTCATGGCTATCATCTGAGCGTACGGGCCAGCTTGCTTGTCTGCATTGAACGAAGACGCTGCTCCGATGCTTTCATGCGGAACAGAGTGGAACCCGAAGAGCTGCAGGAATGAGCGACCAGAGTCCGGTTTCAATGCACCTGCGATCGTCTAACTTGCGCCGGATGGTGGCAAATATCCCTGGCGTGCGGTGCATGTGGCATCTCGGGCGCACCCTTAGAGATATGTGGCTTGACAGCTCTGAACATTCCCAGATTGCACTGCGACAGGATTTTGCCCGGGCAGACCCGTGGCACTACTCAACCAACCAACTGCAGTTGGTGCGGCACCACGGCGAGTTGGCGATGCTCGACCGCGTCCGCGGGATGAACCGCTTCAGTCGCGCTCTGGAGGTGGGATGCGCTGAAGGAATCTTCACCGAGCTTCTCGCCGGCCGCTGCGATTCTCTTTTGGCGACGGACTTCAATGAAGTCGCATTGGGCCGAGCCAAGGAACGCTGTAAGCGAGAAGAGCATGTTCAATTCGCATCATTTGATCTCCGCGCCGAGCCGCTACCTGGCGTTTTCGACCTGATCGTCGCAATTCACATACTGGAGTACATACAGAACCCAATTCCCCTGAGGAGAATCAGGGAAAAGATCATTGCCGCAATGACGCCCGGCGGGTATCTACTGCTTGGATGCGTCAGCTTCGAAAGCCCGAACGAAAGAGCTTGGTGGAACCGGTACTTGCTTCATGGCGGAAAACAGATCAATTCCTTCTTCGCGCGGCATCCGAAATTGACTCTCGTGGATTCCGCGATTCATCCGCTCGGTGAGTGTGACTCCCTCGACATCTTGCTCCGAAAGGTTCAATGACGCAGACGTCCTCAGACTCGCGTGAGAGCTCTCAGACGATCGGACTTCCTCAACTCTCAGTGGTGATGGCGACATTTAATCGCCGCCAGATCTTGCCCCGGGCGGTCGACTCGATCTTCGCCCAGGACTTGCCGCCGAGCGAATATGAATTGATCGTTGTCGTGGATGGCTCGAATGACGGGACGACGGAGTATCTTCGGAGTCTCCGCCCAGCTTGCGCGCTTCGTATCATCGAGCAACCGAATCAAGGCATAGCTGCCGCCCTCAACCGGGGCGTGGCTATTGCACGCGGGCGCATCGTGCTTTTGGTGGATGACGATGATGCGCTCCACCCGTCGAATTTTCGCGCGCATCTTGACGCGCATGCTGCAAAGGACTCATTAGTAGTGCTCGGACCTAGGTACATAGCAGACGAAAGTGCCAAATCGCTCGTTACGGAATGGATCCGGGAGTGCGTCGCCGAAGAAATCAGCCGGTGGGAGCAGAAATGGAAATGGCCGGAGGACGCCAATATCGATCCGAATTACTCTGTCCCTCGCGCGGCGTTTCTCGCTTCAGGTGGATATGACGAGAACCTCAAGTGGCGACACTCCACCGAATTGGGAGTACGTTTGGCGAAGATGGGTCTCAAATTCGTCTACGAACCCCACGCAATCTGCCACCATCGCTATTTCAAGACAGCCAACCAATTGCTGCGGATTCAAATCCGCAGTTGGGGAGCGGAAGAAATCTCTCTCGTCCGCAAGCACCCGGAGCTCCGGCCTCATTCGGCTTTGGCTGGAATCGTGAACGCCTCGGGCTGGAAACGCATCGCCGTCCAAGCAACCGCATGCTCGCCGGTTTCCCCGGACATTCTTCTCCAACCTGTTTTCGCACTCTTGAACAGATTCCCTTTCTGGTCTCCAGTGAGAAAACTGGGAGTGCGCCTGCTCTGGAAGCGCATTGCCATTTATTTTCTTCGCGGTGCAGTGGAAACTGTTGGCTGGCATACCCTGCAAGATGAATTCGGCAAGCGGCTCCCAGTACTGATGTACCATCACATTGGTCCGCCTAGACCAAACTCGGATCGCGACCTGACCGTTTCTACAGAGCGGTTCGAAGCGCAAATGCGATTCCTTGCCCGGCGCGGATACATCGGAATCCGGCCGTCGGATTGGTTAGCATGGGTCCGGAATGGAAAACCCCTCCCCGAGAAGCCTATGCTGCTGACTTTCGACGACGCTTTTGAAGAATTGACGGATCATGCGTTCCCGGTGCTTGAGCGATATGGCTTTGGCGGCCTGGTCTTTGTGGTGACAAATTGTGTTGGCGGCACCAATCTCTGGGATGAGCCGCGGGGCTTCGCACTGCGCCGGTGCTTAACGGCCGCGCAGATTCAAGACTGGTCAGTGAAAGGGATTGACTTTGGAGCTCACAGTAGGAATCACCCCGATCTAACGACTCTTGCGGAGTCCGGCTTACGTGACGAGTTGGAAGGCAGCCGCTCCGCCCTCGAGAAGATTATTGGGACTCCAGTCGTTTCGTTCGCATATCCGTACGGGCATTATGATGCCGCCACAGCCAAGTGTGCCAGAGAATACTTCAACCTCGCCTTCACAATCGAAAATGGCTTGAACACGTTGCGCACCGACCTTGGCCGGCTACACCGAAATATGGTGTACGCCTGGGATACACCGCTCGATCTCGAATTCCTAGTGCGCCTGGGTTGGAATCCGGTTCGCACCCTGAGCATCAGCCTTCGCAAGCGATTACGGCGCATTTGGTTCCTGAAAGTGTTGTGGAGATTGCTTCGACCGACAAGGGGCGCGGGGATTCCCGCGAGAGGAAAACCTTCTCAATTCAGCTAATCGATGGAAGGAATTCTAGATTTCGAGGAAATCTGCCTTAAGTTACGATTCGGTGATCAGGAAGCGGACCAATCCAATCAGTGCGCCATTGTAGATTCGGTCTCACTGCACCATGCCATTCGCCGTGGTAATGTCCGCGCATTTCGCTGGGAGCGTCGCGCACGTCGAAGGTCACCAGATCCTGCCAGTCCGCAATTTCAACAGCGGCGCCGAGAAATATAAGGAGATTTATGCGATAGGTACCGTTATTCATCAGGTCGGCGGGGATGCTAAACGAGCTTCGCAGCAAACCTGCCTCTGCGGGAAGTTCTCCCATCAGAGCAGTATTGAACACGTTGACACCGTGCTCGTTGAACACCTTGACCACAAAGACGAGGTCGGCATGCTGCGTGAGTTTCCAATATTCGAACTCCACCACGAGAGGGGTATGGACCGTAATCAATTCATTTGGGGAACCGGTCAAGGGGCGCACGTTCGCCCGATGTAACCGAAGTATTTCATTTCCCGGCGCGGTCTCAATACTGTCGTAGACTACTTCGTTGAATGCCGGCAACCATTCCTGAAGATAGCGGGAAGTTACCGAGTTAGGTTTCCCCTCTAACACCAGCTTCCCATCATGCAGGCAGATGGCCCGGGAACATAAGCTTTCGACCGCCAGCATGTTATGACTCACAAATAACACCGTCCTACCTTGATGCGCCACATCGCTCATCTTGCCCAGGCATTTCTTTTGAAAGGGGGCATCTCCAACCGCCAGGACCTCATCCGCCATAAGGATCTGAGTCTCGAGATGGGCAGCGACCGCAAACGCCAGTCGAACGTACATGCCGCTCGAGTAGTGTTTCATCGGGGTATCCAGCAATTTGCCACACTCAGCGAATTCAACAATTTCATCGAATTTGCGCTCTATCTCCCTGCGGCTCATACCCAGGATTGCGCCGTAAAGAAGAATATTCTCGCGCCCGGTGAGCTCCGGATGAAAACCTGCGCCCACCTCAAGCAGCGTTCCCAGGCGGCCATGGACTTCCGCGCTACCTTCAGTGGGTCTGGTGATGCGCGACAAGACTTTTAGAAGCGTCGACTTGCCGGAGCCGTTGCGGCCGATGATCCCGAGCACTTCGCCGTGCCGAACCTCGAAGGATACATCCCGCAGCGCCCACAAGTCGCGCTCGTCGCTTGCTGGCGCACGTAGCCCCGTCTTGAGCCGCCGAAACGGCGCACGCGCCATCTCTGAGATGGTGTCGCGCAGCGTATGATAGCGCGGATGGCTCCCGATCCGGTATCGCTTGCCGATGCCCTCGCAGCGAATCGCGAGGCCGCCGCTGCTCTTAGATGAAATCTGCAAAGGTGTCCTCGGTTTTGCGAAAGTAGTAAAGGCCGGTCATCGACAACGCCGCAGCAGTGATCATAGAAAATGCAACAGCTTGCGCGGGAAATGCACCTTGGCCGCGCAGCGCCCAGCGAAACCCCTCAACCGCTCCGACCATCGGATTTAATTCGTACAGGGGGCGCCAGCGCTCCGGCACCACGCCGGTTGGGTACGCGATGGGTGTCGCCAGAAACCAGAACTGCGTAAGAAAATTCACGGTATACCGAACGTCGCGGTACTTTACATTAAGTGCGGAGAGCCAAAGGCCCGCGCCCAGTGACGACAACGTAGCTGGCAGCACAAAAAGTAAAAGAAGTGCGGCACTGGGCGCAGGCGCAATGCGAAAGCAAATCAGAAACAAGGCCAGCACCAGGAGGCTGATAGCAAAATCAAACAGGCTTGCCAACACCGCGGAGAGAGGTACGAGAATGCGGGGGAAGTAGATTTTCGAGATCAGCCGCTCGTTGGTGAGAATGCTGTTGCTTGACTCCGTTAAAGACTGCGCAAAGAGTTGCCAAAGCACCATGCCCGTGTAGGCAAAAACCGGATAGGGCAGTTCGCCCGAAGGCACATGAACAACTCGGCCGAGAAACAAAGTCAACGAAAGTGCAATAGCCAGCGGTTGCAGAATGGCCCACGCGACGCCGAGCACCGTTTGTTTGTAGCGAACCTTGATATCGCGCCAGGTGAGGAAATAGAGCAACTCACGATGCTGCCAGATTTCACCCCAATGCAGGCTCCACGACTTATCCGCAGCGCGGATGGTGACTTTGGCAAGACCCATGGATTGGAGTTTGTGTGCAGTGGCCATCGAGATGTGGGCCTCCAACGAGCGATCGTACGCGATGAATTGCCATATAATCTGCTCATAGATTAGAGTAGCAGCTTGGCAAGCCAAGAATGGCTCTCTAGTAGACGCGCGACCGGCGCCGACAGTGGTAATACCTATGCAGTTTTCCAGCTCTGGAGGAAGGCAGATGGGTCGCACTCAGCTGGCATCTCTCGATGCCATCGCGCATTACGCCGAGTCCAGGCCGCAGTCTCCTGCGCTCATAGAACCCGAAGGCCCTTCGCTCAACTACAAGGAGCTATGGGCACAAATTGAAGCGCTCTCTTGTCGTCTGGAGGCGGCGGGCATCGGTGCTGGGGAGAGAGTAGCGGTGCTTCTGCCCCAGGGCGGACAGCAGGTTCTTGCGGTTACCGGAGTGCTGAACCGCCATATCGCCATACCTCTGCAAACAAAGGCCACGCCCAAAGAGGTGGAGGACTCCCTGCGCAAGCTGTCTGTCTCGGCGCTCATTGCGGCTCCGGAATTCGAAGCGGAAGCTGACGCAGCCATTGAGCAAGGGATCACCGTGATGGTTGCTCGCAAAGGGGAGCCTCCGAAGGATTGGCAAATCCGCGTCCCCGCTTCCCAACGCAATTCATGCAATGTGCCTTCTGAAGCCGTCGTACTCACCATCACCTCCGCCACGATAGGCAGCTCTAAGATAGTGCCTAGGACTGCCGCGAACATCAATGCCGGAATCACGTCAATGTGCAACTGGGCTAAGTTGACTGCCTCAGACCGGCTGTTGCTGCTCATCCCGCAATGCTTTGGGAGCGCCCTCCGATGCGCGCAAGCACAATTCGCTGTGGGCGGCGTAGTCATTGCAACCGGCGGCTTTGATCCCGTTGCCTATGTAAGTTGGATAAACAACCTGAGACCTACTTGGTACGTCTGCTCACCCGCGGTTCATCAGGCAGCGCTGGCGCAATTCAGATGCGAACCACCCTCCCGGCCCGTGTCTCTTCGTTTCATTGAGTCGTGCTTCGCCCCGCTGCCAGAGGAGCTCAGGAAAGAACTCGAGCAGATTCTGGGCGTGCCCATGCTGCTTCGTTACGGTGCAAGTGAAGCTGGGGATATAGCTACCGAATCTCTTTCTTCGGGTGACCATGTTCCAAACCGAGTTGGACGATCCTGCGGTTTGGAAATTGGCATCATGAACTCTTCCGGCCGGCTCCTTCCGACTGGCGAAGAAGGGGAAATTGCAGTTCGCGGCCCTACCGTTGTGTCCGGTTACGTAGATAATCCTGAAGCTACTCGCGCCGCCTTTCAAGACGGCTGGTTCAGGACCGGCGACTCTGGGCGCTTGGATGCCGATGGCAATCTCTTTCTGACCGGGCGCCTGAAGGAGATCATTAACCGCGGCGGAGAGAAGATCATCCCAGCCGAAATCGACGCCGTGATCGGGACGCATCCCGCCGTGCTGGAGGCCGCGGCATTCGCGGTACCGCATCGCACGTTGGGCGAGGACGTGGCCTGTGCAGTGGTACTTCGCGGCGGAAACGAACCGCGGGTGAGTGCGATCGAGCTGCGGCGTTATGCAGCACAACGGCTTGCCTCGTTTAAGGTGCCGCACCGCATTCGCTTCGTCAACGAGATTCCTCGAGGTGAGATTGGCAAGCCTCAACGGCGGCTGCTCACCGAAAAGTTTGGGGGAGCCATTGCAGATCTACCCGCCCTGTCAGATGCCGAGGATCATCGTCCGCCATTCGAAATCGAAGAAGTTCATCACCAGATTCGTCAAATCTGGGCAAGAATCCTGAATCGAGACGATGTGGACCTGGACGAGGATTTTTTCGACGCCGGCGGCGATTCGCTTGCCGCAATGACGATGCTTGCCGAAGTCGGTCAGCGGCTCGGAAGTAAATCAACCGACTGCGCAGCCAGTTTCATTGATGAGCCGACGATTAGGCATTTGACCACTTTGGTTGGCAGGCCGGAAACCCCAAGGCCAAACTTCGGTGCGCCAAGCGATATGCAGCTTATCCGTGTACGCACCGGCGGGTCCGGTCCGACGTTTTATTGTGTGCCGGCGGATGGAGATGAGGGCCTCTACTTCCGGAGATTGGCAACGCATCTTCAAGGGATTATGGATTTGGTGATCGTTCGTCCCGCAAATACCTTCTATGGCCCAGGGCTCTTCACGTTCGAGCGTGCCGGGGAAGAAGTGGCGACCCTGATCCTTCGGGCGCAGCCCGAAGGTCCATATCTCGTTGGAGGTTTTTGCTTCGGGGGAATCGTCGCTTCTGAAGCCGCGCGGCAACTTGCTCTTCGTAATCGAGATGTTCGGTTAGTTTTCTTTGACGTTCCGATGCCAGGCCCATACACATTGTTTGGCTACATTGGCAGTTGGCTTCGACGCGGATTGAGAAAGCTGAAATCGGCAGACGACGAGCACATATCGCAAGCGAACAAATACCCCGAAACTGTCTTGCCAAGCGTTACCAGGTTTGCGATGATACCAGTTCGCGCCGCAAGACTGCTGGCTCACAATCTCCGCACTCGCTGGCGCCGTGCCGTTTGGTATTCAATAGTCCCGCTTCGCCGGTTGCTTGTTCCCGTTGAACATGTTCACTTTGTTCAGTGGCTAATGCGTAAATCACAAGAAGACTACTTTCCATTCTTTCGGGCCCGCACGATTGATGCGCCGATCCTCCACTTCCTTGCTTCAGCCGGAATGGGCACTACTGGCGGTATGGGCGGAGGTGGAATGGACGCTGGCCGTAATGCATCCCGTCTCTGCTGGAGAGACGTTGCTTGTCGTGGAATCGAGGAACTGATTGTTCCGCTGGACCACCTTCGTTTATTCGACGAGTCGAACTTGCCGTGTATTGTGAACACACTTATGCAATGGACCGGCGAGAATTATGGGGCTTCGCTCAACGCTGAGGTCCACAAGTAAAAGTGGATACACGATAGTTCCCGGAATTGCGATACGCTTATCGCGCGTTCACCTTGTGCGCCTCCGGCGTGTTGCGCATGTAGCCCTCGTGCGCCAGCCGTTTGCCCATCGGGCGATAATTCGTGAGGTCTTCCGGGGTTGCCAGGTGGCGAGCCCGATGCCTTCCTGAATGCCCATGTGCGCCATGGTGTCTGCTAAAAGCTCATGCGGACAGATGCCTGCAATTGCCGGGCGGGACCTGTGAAGTTGGGTGTCGCGAAGGTTGGATTCGCGGGACTGGTGATTCCGTCGCCAAATTGATGCGGCACCGGGCCGAGGAAGTCTGGAGCACCGTAGACTTGGTCGATGCTCTGCACGTTGCGGTGATTAAAGACATTGAAGCTCTCAACACTGACTTCAGTTGACAGGCGCTGCTCCAAATGAAAGACCCTCTGCAGACGCAGGTCGCTGTCATAATAGGATGCGCCGCGATAGGAGTTGCGGCCTACCGTCCCGGTCCGATCGCAGAACGGGAAGCCGTCGCCGAGCACGTTGAAGCCGGCCAGAATCGAATAAAAGCGAGGGCTCTGTAAGGTGTTGAGCGTGGAGAACGTGAAGTTGCGCAAAAGCGGCGACCAGCGCGAAGGGCTCTCTGCGATAAATTCGATTGTCGCGCGGTGGCGGATGTCATTATCGCCATTGGAGCGGTCCGCGGCGGGATCGAGATAATCCTGGGGCGTGTCGGTCAGTTGCACGTCGGTCGCAATGTCGATGGACTTGGAATAGGTGTAATTGGCAACCACGCTGTAATGTCCGGCGAAGTCATGCCGCACACTCAGAATGCCGGCGTTGTAGATGGAGAATCCGGTCGGAGCAGCGATCAACGCAAAACCGAAGCGTGGGTCTGCTGGCGCGAAGGACTGGCGGCCATCGGGCAGCGTGCCGTTGGGCAGCCCGTTTACGCTCGAGTAAACCGGCAGATCCATGGCATGTAGGAATTGGTATCCGGTGGTGAGCATCCAGCCGCGCCCGAGTTCCGATTCCACTTCCAGGCTTGCCTGCTCAGCATAATCGTTGGGGAACTTTCTCTGGATGTACCCCAGCGGAAACTGCTGCAGCTCGTCTGGCGCGGGATAAGCCCCGGTCGTTACGAAGGCGCGGAAGGCCTGCGACGCGAGGACGGGTCCCGAGACACCAACCTCACCGGACGGTCCGAGTCCAGCGACACCATTAGCGGTGTTAAAGTCCGGTACGAGCGGATTGTTCATCGACGTGAACGCTGAAGCGCCCTGCCAGCTCACGAGCAGATCGCTGTAATCCCACGGCCCGCGGAAGATCCCAAAGCCCGCGCGGATTACCTGTCTACCCCCATGCAGAGTATAGGCGAGGCCGACACGGGGCTGCAGATTCCAGTAGTTCGTCGCGTTCATGGGGCCGCTGAGGCGCACGTCCGATGCTGAAGGAAAGATGTCGAGGTCGTAGCGGAGGCCGGCCGTGACCGAGAAGTTCGGAGTCGCCTTCCACTGATCCTGCCAGTAGAGATTCACCATGCGATGCCAGAATTGCAAATTCGCCGCATTTTCGAAGTTTTGCGCGGCAGAGCCGGCGTATATCGATCCGGCGAAGGGCACGGGACGTTGCGGAACCTGCTGTCCAAAGTAGGAGCGCGGCTCGAGGAAGAGGAACTGAACCGGTGTACCCGGACCAAAGGGCGGTCCGGAGAACGGGCCAGCTCCAAAAAAGCTCTGCGGTGTGAAGACGGCGCCCCCGGGACTCCAGAGGGTGGTATCCGCCGCAATCCACACCGGCTCAAATCCTCCGCCGAATTTGAACGCGTGAGCTCCGTGCACCCAGGTGACATTCTGCTGTGCTTCGAAATGCGGTTCGTGATAATACGAGACACCGCCAGTGAACCCGCCGCTATTCAGCGTATCGGAAACCTCGAGTGTCGGTTCATAGCCTGCGCCTATGGGCGTCATATGAAACAGGCGATCGCCGAAATCGACGATGCTCTCCGAAGTCCAGCGCGAATTGAAGAGGTGAAGATAGTTCGCATTTGCGGTCTGGTCGCGCACTGGATTGTCGCGATAGGTCGACGGCAGGCCCTGCCCGGGCGAGGCGGTGGGAATGTCACCCTTTCGATCGTCTGTGAAGAGATAGCCGGCGTTCACCACGTTACGGTCGCTGAAAACCTGCGTGATCTTTCCCATTGCTTTGTCGTAGTTGTCTGTTTCAAGGGCCGATACGAGACTCTCAGGCTGAAGTCCGAACATCTCTTTCACCTGGTTGATGCTCGGCGTTCCCGGACCCAAGCAGTTCGGCGTATTAATGCAGCCGAGAATGAAACTTGAATAGATCGGCGACTCCGCCCGCCGCTGGCCCTCGTATCCGGTGAAGAAGAATGTTCTGTCGCGGCGGATGTGCCCTCCGGCGTCAGCTCCATATTGGTTCACACGCAGCGTGCGCAATCCTGGCGCCGAGAGTGGGTTGTCTGCGTCAGCGGCATCATTGCGGAAGTACTCGTAGATCGAACCGTGCAGATCATTCGTTCCCGATTTGGTAATGGTCTCGATCACTGATCCAAGGTTCCGGCCGTTATCAGCGGTGTAGGGACCATCGGTGACGCGAAATTCCTGCACCCAGTCGAGCGAAGGGCTAACGTGCTGCACTCCAGAAAGGCTGACAGAAAAGTCCGTTCCATCCAGGCCGAAGTAGGAACTGTGCGATTCGCGCAGTCCGGCAAAGCTGAGCTGCAGAACGGTTTCCTGAAAAGGCGACTGTCCCGCAGTGGCCGTGCTGCGGCCCACGTTCGCCGTCGGCGTCAGCAGAACGAAGTCGATGAAGTCGCGGTCAGCGATCGGCAAATCCGCAATCTGGTTGGGCGGAATCACCTGGCTCGATTGGGCTGTTTGCGTATCCATGGCCGCTGTCAAGATTCCCGAGACCTGCACGCTTTCCTTCACGGCGGCGAGGCCCATCTGCACAGTGACAGAAGCGGTTTGACCGATCGTCAGGGTGAGCGGACGATCCACCGAGCTGAAGCCGTGGGCCTCGACCGAAAGTCGATATTCCCCTGCTGCGAGCGCGTTTAACACGGCCACGCCGGAATTGTTTGTCGGCTGGGTTCGTGCGATTCCCGTTTCTACACTGCTGATCGTGACCCCGGCCCCTTGCACCGCGCGGCCGGAAGGGTCGAGAACGGAAACGCTCAAGGTCGCCAGTTGCTGCGCATGCGCAACGGCAGTGGACGCAAGAAGCAGGAATATAATTCTTCGCAGATTCTTAGTCATGCGTAGCCATCCAAAAAGTCAATTGAATTCAGTTTGGGGCCTATCTCAGAGCTTTCAGCGCTCGCGCCACCTAGTTCCGTGCCGGGTGCGTCACACGCCGGTTGCGGATGCTTAGATGCTCGCGAGCCGGTTGGTGGGCTCATAGCCGTTGAGTGCCAGCCGCTTGCAATGCAGACGATGCACCTCGCCTGAAACGGGATGAACGCCGCACGTGGTGACCCATCGGTTATAGAAGTTGAAGAGCCCGACAACCATGATTGTATAGTAGATGGCCTCATCGCTCCAGTTGAGATGGCGCAGTTCCTGGATGTCGGCTTCCTGCATCGCCGGAAGATTCAGAGTCATCTTGCGGGCAAAACGCATCAGCGCCTTTTCCGCCTCCGGCAAAGGGGAAGTTTCAACATCGGCTAGGACACTGCGCACCAGTTGCTCACTGCCCAGTATCTCAGCCGCAACTTCTGCATGCGACCGCCAGCAGAATTCACACTGATTTGTCCACGAGGTGTAGGCTGCAATCAGCTCGCGCAAGCCTGGGCTAATTGGCGCGGGACTGCGCATCACGCCTTCGGTGAAGCTTGCCAGAGCAGACGTGACCTCCGGGCGAAATGCAAACAGGTTCCAGATCTGCCAGTGCTCCCGCCCCGTCGCCTTTGCCATCTGAATGAGGGTGGAGTATGGGCTTGGCTGAGGGTTTGCTTCCACGTCGGGAAGCCAGAGCGGCTTTTGTTCAGTTGCTTTCAATCGCTGTTCCTCCTTTCGGCGTGAGTGGGGGATCGGGAACGACTGCGGGGCTCGCGTGCGGCAGCTCGGAAAGCGAAACCATTCGATAGGCGGGCAGTGCAAGCATGGCGAATGCGGAGACGATGGTTACAGCGCAGAGGATGTTGAAGATGCCGGTGTAGCTGCCGGTGGAGTCATAGACATGACCGACAATGAGAGGCCCGACTGCGGCGGCTCCAGCGAACGCGCTATAGGTAAGTCCATACAGCGTTGAGAAAGCGCGAATGCCGAAATAGCGGCGCAGCATGTAAGGAATCAGATCGAGTTCGGCGCCGCAGCCCAGTCCCGCAACGAACGCAGAAGGCGCGGCCAGGGAGAACGATCCGCGCATGTGCCAGGAGAAGGATGCCTGCGCCCACAGTCAGCAAGGAACCCAGCGCGATCAGTGACCCCTCGATGTAGTCCAATAGCCACCCCAACACAAATCGTCCAGCCAGATTCGCCGCGCCTAGCAACGACGCGGTGAGGGCCACTTCGCGCGGGAGCAGCCCGTGGTTGCTCAGCAGGGGAGCCAAATGCGCGAGTGCGCCGTTTTCGCTCAGCGACAGAGCGCAGGCGCCCAAGGCCAGCAGCCAGAAGCTGAACGTGGTGACCGCCTGATGCCACGGTGTCCCCGCGGCTTCGTGTGAGCGAACCGGTCGTTTCGAATCGATAGTGGAACGCGTTTGAGGCAATCGCGCAAACAGGAGCGTCAGCGGAACTCCACCCAGCAAAGGCAGTGCGGCCAGCACCAGGTATGCGTTACGCCACCCGTAAGCTGAGATCGAGTACTGCACCAGGGGAGGCACAAAGAACGATCCGACGCCCGAACCAGCGACAACAATCGCCAGCGCCGCACCGAGTCGCCGCTCAAACCAGGCAGCGACGATGCGAGCGTATCCGAGTTGATAGGTGCCTGTCCCGGCGATGCCGATGAAGATGACCGTCGCGTAGAACTGCGGGAGGTGCGGGGTGAGAAACGCGAGCGACCCGATTCCTAAACCGAAGGCCCCCATGAAGCCAGCGATCAGCTTGCGCGGATCATACCAATCGAATAGTTTGCCAATCATCGGCGAACAGACGGCCACCGAGATCACCGCCAGACTGAAGGCGCGCGCAATCTGCTCGCTGCTCCAGCCGAAGTCGCGGTGTAGTGACTGGCTCATGAAGCTGAAGCTGTAAATGAAGATGGCGGCAAAGCCGGTCAGTACACCGATATGGCAGACGACGGCAACACGCCAGCCTGGGTAACTGGGCCGATTCTCAAGCGAAAAGACGGAGGGTCCGCCCGAATTGCCCGTCAGCGTCACGTCAGGTGCTCCTCAATGAAGTAAGTATCCCCCGGCGGAGCCGGGGGCTTTATTCATGTGAGCCGCTCAAGGCGGCTGTGCGGGGTCGCTAACGCGGCCCCGGTTGATGTGTGCCACCTGACGGTGGCGGGTCATCGCCACAGGTTCATTTGGTCCAACCGCTGATCCTCCTGCTCCCGTGTGCGGATGTAGTCGCGAATCGTTGCCTCATCCCGGCCTACCTTGGAAACGAAATAGCCGCGCGCCCAGAAGTTCTGGCCGGCATCATTCTGCTTCCGCTCCCCGTAGACTCGCACCAGGTGGGTTGCGCTCTTACCCTTGATGAACCCAGCACTTGCGACACCGCGTACTTGGGTGGGATCGAGATCAACATGTGCACGTGGTCGCTCACCAGGTGGCCTTCTTCAATCCGGCTTTCCTTCTGCCCGGACAACTTGTGGAACACCTCGCCCAAATGCTTCCGCAACCGGCCATACAGCACTTTGCGGCCGCCTTTTGGGAATGAAAACCACGTAGGACTTGTACTCCCAGCGGGGGTGCCTTAAGCTCTCATATTCGTCCTTCCGGATTCTTCTCCTCGTGTGCTTTGCCGGCTCACGCAAAGAAGTTTTCTGGATGGACTCCCTGAAATGTCAAACTGCGGCTGCCTCCCTGGCAGAGCCGGGAGAACTACCACTTCGTGTAAGAGTAGACCAGCGGCGGCGACTATCCAATCAAATATTTCCTGTTCACCAAAACTGCCAGGCCTGCTGTCGAACCATAAGACGACACAATGGTCGATCCCGATGCTCTGGAAACCCGTGTAGTGAAACAACCTTCCGAGACTGTCGCCTTAGAGAGGACCAGGGCGCAGCGCATTCCATCCTGGCCCCGAGCAACGCACTCCCCAACGAAGGCCGTATACATTTGTGCAGACCAGCCTATCGGCTTCCTTCTTCGCTTGCAGAAATGCGACGGACGATACATGACTCCGCCCTTGACAATGGCCAAGAAAGGCAGTCTTGATTCGAAGTCCGGCATCACCGGAGTAACTTCTCCGGACGATTACGCGCCGAGATAGAATGAAACTGTACCCACAAGGAAGCGCTGGATTCCGGACGGGAAGTGCGAATAAACGTGCATTTTGGGGCGACATTACCAAAGTAATTAACGTTGGTAATCTTCACGTGTTGACCACCATTAAATGGAGCAACTTATTGAAAAAATGTCCTCTCGCTTCTGGTCCTATGTTACTTTTAATAGTGCTCTAGGGAAGCCGCAGCGCCTCGCGGCACGTGCAAGCGCGGCGGAGGTGGAGCTACGAATTGTAGTTGCAAGGTGAGTTTACTGAAAGCATGATTCCATTTTGGTTGCATGAACCAAACTGCGGAGGATAAACACATGCAAAGTTATGTTTTGAGATCTGTGGGCCGTGTACTCGTTTCGGTCTCTGTGGCATTGTTGCCCGTTGCCTTGGCCGCTCAGGCCGCTCCAACTGCGAAAGGTGCTGCCAACGACACGCCGTCCAGGTGGGATATCTTCGCTGGTTACAGCTATATTGCTCCCAAGGGGACGGTCCAGGTTCTTCAACCGAACGGCGCGACCGCGCCTTATTCCTATGATGCAGTCAATCTGGGCGGGCTCTTCAGCGGATCTTATTTCTTCAACCGCTTTGTCGGTGTTCAGGCGGAGTTTGGCGAGCACGAGTGGGGTACCCAAAGCACAAACGGCAGCAACGTCGGCACACACGGCAACGATGACGGCTTTTTGACCTTCGCCGGTGGCATCATCTTTCGCTTTCCTTCCGGAAACATTACTCCGTTCGTGCACGGACTGGTGGGTGGAGCGCTGATCGGCGGGCCAGACTTTGAGCCCAATAAGTGGGGTCCGGATCTGACGGCGGGCGGAGGCATGGACTATGAGATGCCATGGTTCAACCATCATCTGGCCCTCCGTCTCTTCCAGGCCGACTACGAGTACATGCACGCCGATTGGGGTCCGGTCGTGTTCGGCGGCCGCGCCAACATCGGTGCGGCGCGTCTGAGCACGGGCGTGGTGTTCCATGTTGGATCGATTGCACCGCCGGCGCCAATTACCCTGGCTTGCTCGGCGAGCCCGGAGACGATCTATCCCGGTGACCCGGTTACGTTGACGGCTTCGGCGGGCGGCCTGAACCCGAAGGACCACGTGATCTATAGCTGGACAGGGACGGGAGTGACCGGCAACGACACGAACCCCAAGATAGACACCAGCGCGCTGGCGCCTGGCGAGTACACCGTTACGGGGACGGTGAAGGAAGGCAAACCGGGCAAGGAAGGGCTGAAGCCGTGGGAGACGGCGACTTGCACGGCGGGAATCACGGTGAAGGCCTTCGAGCCGCCAACGATCAGTTGCTCGGTGAGTCCCAGCACCATCAAGCCGGGCGACACGGCAACCATCACCTCGGTGGGCGTGAGCCCGCAGAACCGTCCGCTGACCTACAGTTACACGGCCTCGGCGGGCACGGTGACGGGCAGCGGAACAACGGCGGAGTACTCTTCGGCGGGCGCGCCGACGGGAGCGGTAGGAATCACGTGTAACGTGTCGGACGATAAGGGACACACGGCGAGCTCCTCAACCAGCCTGACGATTACGGCGCCGTATGTGCCGCCGGCGCCGAAGACGCAGGCGCTGTGCTCGATCAGCTTTGCCAATGACCCGAAGCGGCCGATGCGCGTGGACAACGAAGCCAAGGCTTGCCTGGATCAGGTGGCGCTGGATCTGAAACAGCAGACTGACGCCAAGGCGGTGGTGGTGGGCGAGCAGAACGCCGACGAAGTCGCCAAGGAAGCCAAGGAGCAGAAGTACGCGGCCAAGCACAAGCACGCCACGGTGGACCAGTTTGCGGCGCAGCGCGCGGTGAACGCCAAGGACTACCTGGTGACGGAGCAGGGTATTGACGCTTCGCGCATCAGCGTGGCGACGGGCACCACCGACGGGCAGACGGAAGAGAACTACCTGGTGCCCGCGGGCGCGACGTTCAGCTCCGACGTGAGCGGTACGACGCCGGTGGACGAGACGGCGGTGAAGCCGCAGGTGCGCAAGCCGCTGCCGGAGCGCCACCCCAAGAAGAAGGCGGCAGCGCAGTAGGCCGGCTTTCTTCGCAACAAGAATCCGCGAGCCCTTGCTGCGCAGCCGGGGCTCGCCCAACCTGAAACTAGCCCTCCTGCAGTGCGTTGAGGCTGACCGGCGAACCAACCGGCCAGCCTCTTCGCTTTTTGGGCCTCATTTCATCAAGGGGCGGGTCGGATTGTAGACGCTCTCGATCACCGCTGATCCGGCATGCACAACATCGAGAGACACGATGAGGCCGTCATTATAGCGGTTCCAGGGTTACTGTACTGCGAAGCCACTCCATTCAAGTCGATGCGACCCTCAGGGAGCAGCGACCTTGAGGAAACCCAGAAATGGGCATAGCTACCCTGGAACCGCCGTAAACCCACCGGCCCCCACGCAGGCGGAATAGGCCCTTGCGATGGTAAACGGGATCGGGTGAGTTTGCCCGCGTTGAAAACCCGCCTCAGAAGTTTGCGAATCCCGCATGCCGGCAAAGTCCTTCGTCCGCAGGGGCGCGGTTCTGGCCGAAGACTAACATTTACCGTGGTGCAAAATGCCCGGGGTCGGTCATGCGTAAGAGCCTTGTCTACGTTATCGGGTGAATTTGATGCCCAAACAAACTATGCTATAGCAATCCCTCGAGCGGACAAGCAGGAACATCCGCGGATGGCACATTGTTCTTCTCCGCTGCACTCGCCCGAGCGCTTCGCAACTTACTGTGCCAGGTTGGCGCGTCCACCCCAGGAATCATGGATCTCCTGGAAAATATTGTTGAGAGACTTCGTAATCCCCCAGCCCGGATAATGCTTCTTCATCTTGCGCAGATCACTGATATAGCAAATGTGGTCGCCCGACCGGTTTTGGTCCATATATTCATAAACCATTTTCTTCCCTGAGATCTCGGCAATCATCGTAAAGGCCTCAAGAATCGAACAGCTATTAGCGCGTCCGCCGCCAATGTTATAGACTTCTCCAGCCCGTGGGTTGGCAAGAAACGCGGCTATGAAACGGGCCACGTCATACGAATGGATGTTATCGCGCACCTGTTTCCCTTTGTATCCGTAGATCTTGTATTTGCTGCCGGTAAGATTGCATTTGATCAAGTAACTTAGAAAGCCGTGTAACTCGACACCGGAGTGGCTTGGTCCTGTTAAACAGCCGCCGCGCAGCGCGCAGGTGGGCATATTGAAGTAGCGGCCATACTCCTGGACCATGACATCAGAAGCAACCTTTGAAGCGCCGAAGATGGAATGCTTTGATTGGTCGATGCGGAAGGTTTCAGGGATACCGTTCCAGTACGCCTCATCTGCATATTCCCAGCGTGTCTCAAGCTCCTTAAGAGGGAGTTCGTTCGGGGCATCGCCGTAGACCTTATTGGTGGACATGGATGCGAACGGAGCTTCCGGGGCGTACTGGCGCGCAGCCTCAAGCAAGTTGAGCGTGCCTACGGCATTGGTATCGAAATCCGCGAACGGAATGGATGCGGCCAGGTCGTGGCTTGGCTGGGCCGCGGTATGCACCACGGCGGCTGGCTTGAGCTGCTTCATTAGGTCGAGCACACCCTGGCGGTCGCGGATGTCGAGCTCGTGATGTACGAAACCCTTGATCGTACGCTCGAGCCTGTGTTGGTTCCATCGCGTATCGCCCTTGGGGCCGAAGAAAACAGCGCGCTGATTATTGTCAATTCCGTGAATCTCCCAGCCTTCCCTGGCGAAATCGAGACACACCTCGGATCCGATAAGGCCGGACGAACCAGTTACGAGCACCTTTTTCATCAAGTTTCCCTTGCGCCAATCATAGTACGCCGAGCGCACGGCGAGCCGGAGTGGCCAGGAGCTTGCGAGCCTCGGCGTGGCGTTCTCTGGCTAGCGCCAAGGGCACTTCCGGATATTTGCCGAAGAACATCAGCTTTTCCTTGCCTTTGAAACGAGAGGACTAGCGCCACAGCTTTCCGCCTGCCGGTTTAGCCCTGCGATAGACTCCGCCTCCATCTCCCATGCTATAGGCTTCTTCTATCGCCTTGGCTCTTTTGATCTCCGTATCGGTTAGTTCGGCCATGCCTTATCACGCGGTCATAAAAAGTGCACCCACTTCAAAAGCAGAATACACTCAGAGATTCACCCGCCAAAACCCGGCTGCACTTAGATGCACCTGGATGCAGAAAGGAGAAAAGCCTGGCATTTACTGGGCTTTATGTATTTCTATTGGATGCGGTGGAATTTTCCGGGAAGGGTTTCTGGCGGAGAGGGAGGGATTCGAACTTGAGCCGCTATGCGGGCGTGAGCGGAGCGGGAGCCCGCAGGCGAAATCCTGAGTCCGCAGCGGCGGATGAAGGACCTGCCATCGTGGCGGAGAGGGAGGGATTCGAACTTGAGCCGTCTTGCGGGCGTGAGCGAAGCGGGAGCCCGCAGGCGAAATCCTGAGCCCGCCGCGGCGGGCGAAGGACCTGCAAGCATGGCGGAGAGGGAGGGATTCGAACTTGAGCCGCTTTGCGGGCGTGAGCGGAGCGGGAGCCCGCAGGCGAAATCCTGAGTCCGCAGCGGCGGATGAAGGACCTGCCATCGTGGCGGAGAGGGAGGGATTCGAACTTGAGCCGCTTTGCGGGCGTGAGCGGAGCGGGAGCCCGCAGGCGAAATCCTGAGTCCGGCGCGGCGGACGAAGGACCTCAAAGCTGGCGGAGAGGGAGGGATTCGAACCCCCGATACCCTTACGAGTATGCCTGATTTCGAGTCAGGTGCATTCAACCGGGCTCTGCCACCTCTCCGCGGTCTACATCCTTTGACAAATGGTGCGAGAGCCAAGCAAGCGCGCAGCGTTGCGCACAGGCGCGGCCATTCTTAGTCTAGCGACAAAGCTGCCGCCGTGGCAATCGAGCGTGGCGCGGCCGGCAACGGCGGTATTGCGCAAAACGGATTGCGGCGAGTAAGCTTGGCTGATCCCCGGATGGCGATGTCGATTGCGGGAGGAGCGATGAACCCGGAATTGCGAAAGAACAGGGCCGGGAGGCGCGTGCGATCGATCACTGCCGCCGCGATCGTTTTTCTTGCCGGCCTCTTGGTTTTCCTTGTTCTGTGGCAGCGCCATTCTGCATCGGTACAAGGACAAGCGCGCGCCACGCTGCAAATTCACAGTAACAGCTTTGCAAACGGTGGAGCGATTCCACGGCGATATACCTGCGACGGAGCCGGTGACTCGCCAGGCCTGGAGTGGCCGAGCGCACCAGCGGGAACCAAGAGCTTCGCCCTGGTGATGAACGATCCCGATGCCCTACTCGACTTCACGCACTGGCTTGCCTACAACATTCCACCCGGCGTTCGCAGACTGGCCGAGGGCGCGTCGGCCCAGGGTGCGATGCCCCAGGGCTCCGCCGAGGGAACCAACAGCTTTGGCCGTTTCGGATATGGAGGTCCCTGCCCGCCTGCGGGCAAGCTCCACCACTACGTGTTCCGGCTGTACGCGCTCGATATTCGGCTGGATTTGGCGTCGGGCGCAACGAGAGATCAAGTTGAATCCGCGATCCATCAGCATGTCCTTGCCGCAGGGCAAATCATCGGGATCTACCGGCGACCCGGCGACTAAGAGAATGATTGGCTGTGAACGGCGCTGCGCGGGACGCGCCGCGAGGGAAGTGGTGCAACGATCCCAGGGCCCCAGGCGGCGGCCGCCTCCCCGGCGGGCTGTCTGCAGCGTGTGGCTCGGGCCAGTTACAATCACAGCTTCCGGCGGTTTCAACCCCATTGGTGTAGCGTTAGCATGGGTTGCGGTTGCGACGGTGAGGTGCGTCGCACCGGCAAGCGCGACCACGAGGGAGTTTGGTTCTTGACCATGGAGTTCCACATTTCGCGGAAGGCGCGAGAACGCTACGGGTTCGCGGAGTCGCTGTTCTCATACAACGGCAACGTGATTCTGGCCAATCTCTCCGCCTGCCGCGAGTTCGCACACCGCATGAACCAGGTGCGCAATGTGGAGAAGCATCCCGAGCAAGCCGTTCATGCCGGGCAGCTCTTCGCCATGGGGCTCATCGACGAAGCCAGCCATGTGCTGATGGCCCGCTATCGCGAGCAGTTCGATCCGCAGGTGATGACGGCTGCGCTCGACTGGTTCGGCGCGCAGGTGGGTACGGACAATCTGGACAAGATGCTGCTCACGTTTGTGGAGCATTTTCCGGGGCAGAGCGTGATGCGCGGCCTGGAAACGCCCGCGCAATGGCTCGCAGGCGAAACGGGCGCCATGCCGCACCGCGCTGCCGCGCTGGAAGAGCTGCTTCTGCTGTGGTCGGCCAATCGCAATGAGGCGTTCAAACCGTTTGAAGAGCTGTTTGAGGACCGGCCACTCGCGGAAAAGACGGTCTATCGCCAGGTGACGGCGCAGATGCCGGAGTACTTCGCCACGCGGCCGCTGATTCCGCTGCCGGGCGCCAAGCCAATGAGTCTGCTCGATCTGCTGCGTGCGCCGGCGCTGCGCTCGCCGCGCTCGCTCAGCGATCAACTGGAGATCATTCGCCAGCTCTGGAAGCCGCTGCTGGGCGAGAGCCTGGAGCGGTTCCTGCTGATGGCTGGCGAGATTTTGCGCGAGGAGGAATTGGCCATCTGGGCGCAGTTCAACCCGCCGGGAACCAGGCGCGGGCCGCAACAGTGGCCGTCTGCGGGCCGATCGGAGGTGCCGACCTTCGGCGATCCGCTCCACGAATACGAGAGATTCTCGTCCGACACGGCCTGGATGCCGGGCGCGGTGCTCATGGCCAAGAGCACGTACGTTTGGCTGGCGCAGTTGAGCCGGCAATACGGGCGGCACATAGGGCGACTCAATGAGATTCCCGACGAAGAGCTGGCGACGCTGGCTCATCGCGGCATCAATTCTCTGTGGCTCATCGGCGTGTGGGAGCGCAGCCGCGCGTCGAAGACCATCAAGCAGCTCTGCGGCAACCGCGACGCCGTAGCCTCGGCCTATTCGCTCTTCGACTATGCGATTGCCGAGGATCTGGGCGGCGAGCCGGCCTACATCAATCTGCGCGACCGCGCCTACAGGCATGGCGTGCGCCTGGCCAGCGACATGGTGCCCAACCACATGGGCATCGACTCGCCCTGGGTGATCGAGCACCCGGAGTGGTTCATCTCGCGCTGGGATCCGCCGTATCCCGCCTACAGCTTCAATGGTCCCGACCTCTCGCACGACGGTCGCGTGGAGATCAAGATCGAAGATCATTACTACGAGCAGTCCGATGCCGCGGTGGTTTTCCGCCGCCGCGACAAAGCCACTGGCGAAACGCGCTACATCTACCACGGCAACGACGGCACCAGCTTTCCCTGGAACGACACCGCGCAGCTCGACTACCTGAATGCGGCGGTGCGCGAGCAGGTGATTCAGACCATCCTGCAAGTAGCGCGCCTGTTTCCGGTGATTCGTTTCGACGCCGCGATGACGCTGGCCAAGAGACACTTTCACCGGCTGTGGTTTCCGGGCCCCGGTTCGAGCGGCGCCATCCCCTCGCGCGCCGAATTTGGGATGAGCCAGGCGGAGTTCGATCAGGCCATGCCGCATGAGTTCTGGCGCGAGGTCGTCGATCGCGTGGCCGCCGAGGTTCCCGGCACGCTGCTGCTGGCCGAGGCGTTCTGGCTCATGGAGGGCTACTTTGTCCGCACGTTGGGCATGCATCGCGTCTACAACAGCGCCTTCATGAACATGCTGCGCGACGAGGACAACGCCAAATACCGCTCAGTGATCAAGAACACGCTCGAATTCGATCCCGACATCATGAAGCGCTACGTTAACTTCATGAGCAATCCCGACGAGCGCACCGCCATCGACCAGTTCGGCAAGGGCGACAAGTACTTCGGCGTTACGGTCATGATGTCCACACTGCCCGGCCTGCCCATGTTCGGGCACGGCCAGATTGAGGGATTCACGGAAAAGTACGGCATGGAGTACCGCTGGCCGCGCTACGAGGAGAATCCCGACCATTGGATGGTGGAGCGCCACGAGCGCGAGATCGCGCCACTGCTCAAGCGCCGCTGGCTGTTTGCCGAGAGCAGCAGTTTCCTGCTCTATGATTTCTTTACGCCCAACGGCTCGGTAAACGAGGATGTCTTTGCGTACTCGAACCGCAGCGGCGGCGAGCGCGCTCTGGTGGTCTATCACAACCGCTACGCCCAAACGCACGGGACTATCGATTTCTCGGCTGCGTACGCCGACAAGGGATCGGGGAAACTCGAGCGGCGGCGTTTGGCTGATGGATTGGGCCTGAGCGGAGATCCCGGCGCCGTTGTGGCGTGGCGCGACTCACTTACGAGTCTCGAATACCTGCGCCGCGCCGAGGACTTGATCGACCGCGGCCTCACCTTTGATCTCCACGCCTACCAGTGCCACGTTTTTCTCGATTGGCGCGAACTCCAGCCCACGCTGCAGCAGCCCTGGGACCGGCTTTCGGACTGGCTCAACGGTCGCGGCGTGCCGGACCTTGCCGATGAACTCATCAATCTGGAGCTCAAGCCCGTTCACGATGCGCTGCGCCAGCTTTTGGATCCCGCCGTGGTGCGCCGCTTTGCCGACATTGCGGAGCATCCCCGCGCCCTGGGCGCAGAGCGGGTGAAGAAGATCGACCGGCAGCGCAGCGAATTCCTCAAGGACGCATGGGCGCGAGGCGAGGTCTTTCTGCGTGTGTCGCAAGCGGCCTACGCCGAGCGTCTCAAGAAGCAAGACCGGCCCGTGCGAGGCGCGGTGCCGGCCGAACCGGTGTCGCAGTCGCAGAGATTCACGCAGCTGCTTCGCGCGGCCATGCGCATTCCGGCCGTCGAGGCGCTCTTTCCCAAGCCGTGGACCCCTGCGGCACGGCGCATGTTGCCCAGCCCCAGCCCGCAGTTCACGGCTACGGAGATGTGGGGCCCGGTCCTCGGCTGGTGCGCGCTCCAGTTGCTCGCTGAATCGATCGATCCCGAACAGCCTGAGCGCACCGCTCTCGATCTCTTCGATCGCCTCCGCCTGCGCGAGCCGTTTGCTGGTGTCTTTGGCGCGCTCGGATTCGAGGGCGAAGAAGCATGGCGCGTGGCGGCGCGCATCAAGGTTCTGCTGCTCACCGGAGCGGGCGTCGGTAAGGAGCGGGAGCCTGCGCCGCCTTCGGAAGTCCGGCCAACGCCTGCAGAAATTCGGGGTTCGCAACCGCCCGCGCCCCAAGCAGCGCATGCTCACGACGAAAAAGTGGCGCTCGCGCCCGCGCTGTGGCTCGATCCCGATGTCCGCTGGCTCTGCGGCGTCCATGAGTCGGAGGGCCATGTTTATCTGATCCGCGAGCTTTACGAGGAGCTGCGTCTGGTGGTTGCTGATGCCGTCGCTGTTGCGCCTCGCGGGCGAGACTACACCGAGCCGCGCCGCGGTGGAAGAGTTGAGCGAGACCGTGGCAGCGGCTTTGGCTTCGGCCGAGGCCGCTGGCTATCGCATTGACACGCTGCTCAGTCCGATCGCCGCGCCAGACTCGGGCGAATCGCCCGCGCCGAGAGCGGGAATCGCAAAGAAAAAGAGGGCAACACGCAAGCGGAAGGGCTAACGCGGTTCTCCAATTGGTGTGGCGCGAAGCACAATCGCTAAGTGGCTTTTTCATCAACCGGGGTCCCCACAGACGGGTCTTCGTCTGTGGGGTGGAAGTAAAAGCCACCTTGAAAGGCGCCAGAAACGCCACATAGTAATTGGAGAACCGCCGTAGAGCCGCACGCTGCTCGCATCCGGCAATCGCGTCTTTTGTGAATACTGGAGTCAGCCGCAGACTCCGCGAATTCTTCTGTCTACGCGCTTAAGTCCAATCGTCACAATCGAATGTGACCTCAGGCACATCGCAAAGCCGGTGGGAAGGTCCAAAGTCCGAACAGGACCTTCTGTGAGGAGAAGCCTCGAGGGCGGTTGTGTATCTTCTGGGGCCACATCGTTTTGACCGGCCTCCGGCGCACGAGCAGTACGGGCTTTTTCCTACTTTTTCGATCTTTCTCCCGGAGGGTCCATTCACATACGGGAGGGTCCGGAGCACGCATTTCGCGCCGGACCGGGCAGGGAGGGATCATGGCAAGTGCCGCCCAGGAAGTTGCCCACGAAGTTCTCGACGCTCACCAGCGTCTGTTCATCGACCAGGCGATCGCCAAGCACGCAAACCGGCCCGGAGCCTTGTTGGGAGTCCTGGAAGACGTCCAGGCTGCCCACCCGCACAAGTATCTCTCCATGGCGGCGTTGCGCTATATCGCGGAGCGAACCGGCGTGCCTCCGTCTACGGTCTATGGCGCCGCGACGTTTTATTCTCTCTTCAACCTCGATCCGCAGGGCGACAACGTGATCTGCGTCTGCCGCGGGACCGCCTGCCACACGCGCGGCTCGCGCATTCTGCTGGAGAAGGTCTGCCTCGATCTGGGCCTGAGCGAGCACGAGTCGGGCGAGACCAAGGAATCAGAAAAGCTGGCTCTTACGACCGCCGACAACCGGTTCACGATCCGCACCGTGGCTTGCTTCGGCCAGTGCGCGCTGGCTCCGGTGGTGGAGGTGAACCACCACATCCTGAGCCACGTGAATGAACGCACCTTGCAGCGCGAAGTGAAGGCTTTGACACAGGGGAGGAAATGATGCCGCGCATTCAGGACATCGGCGTTTTCAACGCGGTCCGTGAGTCCGGGCTCGCCAAACTGACGCCTGCCATTCCTCGCATCACCGTGAGCATGGGAACCTGCGGCCAGGGCAACGACGCCGAAGAGGTGTATCACGCCCTGTATGCGGCCATCGACCATAGCGGCCTCGATGTGATGCTGGCCGGCGTGGGCTGCTTCGGCTGTTGTTTCCAGGAACCTTTGGTGAGCGTGCGCCTTCCGGGATATCCGATAGTCGTGCTCTCGCGCGTGCAGTCCAACGACGCAACGCGCATTCTCGAAAGCGTCTCTTCCGGCGTCATGCCCGCCGATCTCATTTTTTGCAAGATCGAGGAGTGGGATCACATTACCGGGCATGTGCGCTACGGCCAGGGCTACCCGGAGATTCCGCCCTGGAACGCCATTCCGTTCTTCAAGGGCCAGAAGAAAATCGTGCTGCGCAACTGCGGCCTCATCAGTCCGTCCGACATCGAGGAGTACATTGGCGTCGGCGGATACCAGGCGCTTTACAAAGTACTCATCGACGGGCGTCCCGAGACGGTGATCGAGCAGGTGAAGGCGGCGCGGCTGCGGGGCCGCGGCGGCGCGGGCTTTCTCACCGGCAACAAATGGGATTACCTGTCCAAAGCCAAAGCCGACAACAAGTACATCATCTGCAATGCCGACGAGGGCGACCCCGGCGCCTTTATGAATCGCAACGAGATCGAGGGCGATCCTCATGCGCTTCTCGAAGGCATGATCATCGGCGCCTACGCCATGGGCGCCACGGACGGCATCGTTTATGTGCGCGCCGAATACCCGCTGGCGATCAACCGCCTCAAGCGCGCCCTCGAGCAGGCAAGGGAATACGGCGTGCTGGGCGTCAACATCCTGGGCCGCGGCTTCAACTTCGACATTGAGATCGTGCAGGGCGCAGGAGCCTTCGTCTGCGGCGAAGAGACGGCCATGATCGCCTCGCTCGAAGGCCATGCCGGCCGGCCTCGTCCCCGGCCGCCCTATCCCGCGCAAAGGGGACTCTATGGCCAGCCCACCAACATCAACAACGTCGAAACCTGGTACAACATCGCGCCCATCGTCATGCGCGGCCCCGCCTGGTTCGGCGAAACGGGCAGCGCCAAAAGCCCCGGAACCAAGGTCTTCTCGCTGGTGGGCAAGATCCACAACACCGGCCTGGTTGAGATGCCGCTGGGCACTCCACTGAAGAGCTTCATCTACGACGTCGGCGAAGGCGCTATCAACGGCCGCAAGATCAAGGCCGTGCAGACCGGCGGGCCATCCGGCGGATGCATCCCGGCCAGCATGCTCGATACGCCCGTGGACTACGAGAGCCTGGCGCATCTCGGCTCCATCATGGGCTCCGGCGGCATGGTGGTGATGGATGAAGACAACTGCATGGTCGATGTGGCCCGTTACTTCATCGAGTTCACGCACCCGGAGTGCTGCGGCAAGTGCGTGCCCTGCCGGGTGGGCCTGGACAAAGCGCTGCGCATTTTGAAGGCCATTACCAAGGGCGACGGATCGCACGAGCTGCTGGAGCGCCTCGACGAGTTGTGCCGCATGGTCCGCGAGTGCTCCCTCTGCGGCCTGGGTCAGTCCGCGCCCAATCCCGTGCTCACCACCATGCGGCATTTCCGCGAGGAGTACGAGGACCATATCGTCGCTCACCGCTGCCGCGCCGGCGTTTGCCAGGAGCTGACGTTCTCTCCCTGCGAAAACAGTTGTCCGCTGCACATGAACATTCCCCGCTTCCTCACGCTCTATCAGGAGGGCCGGCTGGAGGATGCCTTCGTGTCCGTCGTCCTCGACAATCCCTTGCCCGCCTCGACGGGCCGCGTCTGCCAGCATCCTTGCGACGACCGGTGCCGCCGCCAGTCGTTCGATGAAGCGTTGAACATGCGCGAGGTGCACCGCTTCATTGCCGACGCGATCTACCAGTCGGACCGCTTCGGGCCCCTCGTGGAGCGGATCCTGGCGCGGAAACTTGCTCCCTCGGGCCGCAAGGTGGCCGTGGCAGGCGCCGGGCCTACCGGGCTTACGGCAGCCTTTTACCTGGCCATGCTGGGCCACGACGTGACCGTCTTCGACGAGCACAGCGAGGCCGGCGGCATGTTGCGCTTCGCCATCCCGGAGTACCGGCTGCCCAAGTCTGTCCTGCGCCGCGAGCTCGATCTCATCGAGGCGGCCGGCGTCAAGATGCAGTTCAACACGCGCGTGGGCACAGATCTTCCGTTAAGCGATCTCGCCGAGAAATTCGATGCCATCTTCATTGCTATCGGAACCTGGAAGGAGTCGTGGCTCTATCTTGCGGGAACGGAGATGAAGAGCGTCTATCCCGCCCTGCAATTCCTCGAGGCCGTCGCCCGCCATGATGAGATCATCGTCGGGTCGCGGGTGGCAATCATCGGCGGCGGCAACGCGGCCATCGATTCCGCGCGCACCGTGCTGCGCATGGGTGCTCAACCCACGATTCTCTACCGCCGCGAGCGTAAGGACATGCCCGCCATCGACGAAGAGATTCAGGCCGCCGAGGAGGAGGGCGTGCGCTTCGTCTTTCTCGCCGCGCCGCATCGCATCCTGGGCGACGCCAAGGGCAACGTGAAGGCCATCGAGATCGTCAAGACGCGCCCCGGCGAGTACGACAAGTCGGGCCGCAGAAGGCCAATCCCCACCGACGAGGTGCAGCGCTACGAATGCGACTGCGTGATTCTCGCCGTGGGCGAGACCTTCGATCAGGATTTCTGCCGTGCTTCCGGGCTGGAGCTGAAGGAGTCGGGCACCATGATCGTGGACCGCTACACCTTCGAGACCAGCCGCCCCAACTTCTACGCCGGCGGCGACGTGATTACCGGAGCGTCCAACGTCTCCAACGCCATGGGCTGCGGCAAGCAGGCGGCCATGAACATCGACGAACGCTTGATGGGTCAGCGACGCTGGGAACAGTTGTTCCCGGAATTCGAATACGGCAGTCAAACTCCGCCGGAGCCGCGCCTCAGCCGCCGTCACGCGGCTCGCCCTATGCCGGCAAGCGCCCGGGTGCACTCAAAAGACGAAGTCGTTGCCGGCCTGAGCCCGCAGGAGGCCTTGGAAGAGTGCCGCCGCTGCCTGCGCTGCGATCTGAGAAGCGTCGTCAGCGCCCGGTGAGCGCCGCGAACGAGAAAGGAGCGTCAAGTTGCCGAACAAAACCATTTCGGTCCGTATCGATGGCGAATTGATCACCGCGCAGGAGGGACAAACCATCCTGGAAGTGGCGCGCGCCAACGCGAGAGAGATCCCGACGCTCTGTTATCTCAAGGGGCTCAGCGCAGTGGGCGCCTGCCGCGTGTGCGTTGTCGAGCTGGCAGGGACGGATCGCCTGTTGCCTGCCTGCACCACACCCATGCAGGAAGGCATGTCGATCGTCACCAACTCAGCCAAGCTGGAGCTTTACCGGCGCCTGGCAGTCGAGTTGCTTCTGGTCGAGCGCAACCACATCTGCTCCTCCTGTGTCTCTAACGGCCACTGCGAGCTGCAATCGCTGGCGCAGGATCTTGGCATCACCCACGTGCGCTTTGCCTACAATAATCCTCGCCTGCCCGTCGATATGAGCCATCCGCGCTTCGTCCTCGACCACAACCGCTGCGTTCTATGTACGCGCTGCGTGCGCGTCTGCGCTGAGGTGGAGGGAGCACACGTGTGGGAGATCGGCGGCCGCGGCATTTACTCCCGCATCGTAAGCGACCTCATGGATGACTGGGGCGCGGCGAAGAACTGCACTGCCTGTGGCAAGTGCGTGCAGGCCTGCCCCACGGGCGCGCTGGCGGAAAAAGGCTTCGCGGTGCACGAGATGGTCAAGCAAAGCGAGCAGGTGAGCCGCCTGGCCGCGCAACGAGCCGGACCCGCCAATGGAGTGAGCTAGCGGCTCAGGCCGCTCGCAAAGCCCTCGAAGAGGAAATCTCCTCCAAGGCAGCTCTCGAGAACTACGGAATCCTCTCACCACCCGCTGGGCCAGCCCCAACAGCCCGCTGTCCGTCTGCCTCTTGCTTTCCTGTTCCCTCGTTCCCTTGGTCCCTCCGTCCCTCGTCGCTGATTTGTTTCAACAGCCCTGGCCCCGTAGAATGACCAAAGGGCCGGCGGGTTGTCCGGACGGTGCTGCACATCGATGAGCGAACAGGAAACAGCGGTCTATCCCCAGTCGCAGCCCGCGTCGCCGGCGTGGGACAGGATCGAGCGGGCACGGCATCCCCAACGCCCCTACCCCATGGAGTTGATCGAGCGAATCTTCACCGATTTCAGCGAGATTCACGGCGATCGCGCCTTTGGCGACGATGAAGCTGTGGCCTGCGGCATGGCCCGGCTGGGCGGCGAAGAGGTCCTGGTCATTGGCAACCGCAAGGGTGGCTCCACCAAGGAGCGCGTGCGGCGCAACTTCGGCATGCCGCATCCTGAGGGTTACCGCAAGTCGCTGCGCGCCATGAAGCTTGCGGAGAAGTTTGGCCGGCCCGTCATCAGCTTTATCGACCTGCCGGGCGCATATCCCGGCGTAGGAGCCGAGGAGCGCGGCCAGGCCGAGGCCATTGCCCGCAACCTGCGCGAGATGGCGCGGCTGCGCGTGCCTACCATCTCGATGATCAGCGGTGAGGGTGGATCGGGCGGAGCGCTGGCGCTGGCCGTGAGCGATCGCGTGCTGATCCTCGAAAATGCGCTCTATTTTGTCATCTCGCCGGAAGGCTGCGCGTCGATTATGTGGAACGACTCAAGCAAGAAGGCTCTGGCGGCCGAAGCGCTGCGCATCTCCGCGCCCGAAGTGGCCGCGCTGGGCTGCGTGGACGAGATCGTGGCCGAGCCGCCGCAGGGCATCCACGCCGACCGCGAGGCCGGATCCGGATTGCTGGGAACGGTACTGAAAAGGCACCTGGCCGAATTGCAGGCAACGCCCATCGATGCCCTGGTGGCCGCGCGGCAGGAGAAATTCCGCAACATTGCGAAGTTCTACGTCGAAAGCTGATTCCCCGAGCCTGAGTGCGGCGGGCACACGTGCCCGTACGACTGTCATGATGCATGACCCAGTGAACCTGTGCTGCAAACGACGTGCGGCGCGTTACGCCCCACGCCGCTCGAGGCGTGTGGACCGGAGGCGGGCATGAGCGAGCCCACATACACCGGCAACCGTTTGCGCGCCTACCTGCAGTTCCTGGGCGCGATTCTCTACTTCTTTCTGGCGCGGTCGCTGGCCTTTCATGGGGCGCATGGGCTGGTTGGCGACGCGTGGTCTCCTCTTGTAGAGCAGGCCATGCTGGTCTTTCTGCTGCTGCTGGGCTTTGCGGCCATGGGATTCTGGCTGGATCGGCAGTTCGATCCCATCAGCGCTCAGGGATTGCCGCGCCGCGAAGGCTGGACCCGCGAGGCGGGACTGGGCCTGGCAACCGGCTGGGGTGTGGCGCTGGCCTGCGTGCTGCCCATGGCTGTTCTTGGCGGCATCGCGACGTTTGTCTCCGCTCAGCCTTCGTCATGGGGCTGGCTGGTTGCCGATGCGGCATTTTTCGCGCTGGCCGCGCTGGCTGAAGAGATCGCCTTCCGCGGCTATGCCTTCCAATGCTTTGTCCGCGCGGTGGGCCCCGTTGGAGCGACGTTGGGCTTTGCTGCCATCTACGCCATCGTGCAGGCGCTCACGCCGGGGGCGAATCACGCCAGTTTCGCGGTCTCCCTGGTGTTCACTTTGCTGCTTTCCGCGGCCTATCTGCGCACGCGCGCTTTGTGGGTAAGCTGGGGCGTCAACTTTGGCTGGAAGGCCAGCCGTGCCCTGATCTTCGGGCTCGCCGTCAGCGGCAACGCCAGCCATTCGCCGGTGGTGCAGGGCGATCCCATGACGCCGCTGTGGCTCAGCGGCGGCGTCTACGGTCTCGACGGCAGTTGGCTTGCATGCTTCGTCCTTCTTGCGGCGCTGCCCGTAGTCTTTCGCATCACGCGGGACCTGAACTTCCGCTATAACGCCCCTGTGATCGTGCCCGGCGGCATTCCCGTTGATCTGGACGCGGCTGCGCGCGCGCAGCACGAAGCCGCCATGGGTTCGGCCGCACCCGCGGCTCCTGCGCTGGTGCAGATTGAAAAGCAGGGAACAGAGACCAGGGAATAGGGAACAGAAAGTCCCGCCGCACCCCAGCCACCACAATCTTGATTTCCGTTCCGGTTCGCTGGTTCCCGTTTTCTCATTCTCTTGTTCCCCTCGCTCCCTAGCTCCCTCAGCCCCTCAGCCCCTCAGCCCCTTAGTCCCTTAGTCCCACAGTCCCTCAGTCCCTAGTCCCTTAGTCCCACAGTCCCTTAGTCCCTTAGTTCCTCAGTCCCTCAGTCCCTCAGTCCCTGCCTTCTTGCTCCCTGCTTTTCTACTCCCTACTGGCTACTCCCTACTCCCTGCCTTCTCGTTCCCTCAGTCCCTAGTCCCTTAGTCCCTTAGTTCCACAGTCCCTCAGTCCCTCAGTCCCTGCCTTCTTGCTCCCTGCTTTTCTACTCCCTACTGGCTACTCCCTACTCCCTGCCTTCTCGTTCCCTCAGTCCCTTAGTCCCTTAGTTCCACAGTCTCTCAGTCCCGCAGTCCCTGCCTTCTTGCTCCCTGCTTTTCTACTCCCTACTGGCTACTCCCTACTCCCTGCCTTCTCGTTCCCTGTCTCTTCCATTTGCCTTTTCTACCCCTTTGGCGCTAACGTTTGCGTATTGCTGTTGGCACGCATGGGAGGCTCCCATGAAGCGGCGTTCCCTTGTCACAGGAACGGGCGTGACGTCTCAATTCATCGCAAAGAGCAGTTTCAGCGGCAGCATGATGTGCGCCGGCGCTGCATGCGCACTGGCCGCGTTTTTGGCCGCCGCAGCGGCCGGTGCCCAGGCCCTGACCATCGATACCAGCGGCAAGGGGCCAGTTGCCGGCACCGGGCCGGTGGAGCGGCAATATACGCAAATCACTCCTACCCGTGTGGATCTCTCCAAGACCGAACTGGACCCGAAAACGCGGATCGTGCTTCTCCGCGCCATGCAATCGGAGCAGGGCTTCGCCATGCGCCCGTTTCCTCGCGGCCACAAGGGCCTCACGCTCCAAGCCAACGGCAAGCTGGAACCTGCCGGAGAAAGCTACGTGAACATGGTCATCGCCGAGGGGCTCTCCGCCAAGCCCGGTTCGCGCGTGGTGATCACCGACGTCAAGTTCGACCGCGCGAAGATCGTCTTCGATCTGGACGGAGGGCCTGACGCCAAGCATCGGTTCCTGCGCCACATCCAGATCGGCGTGGGGCCGGACATGGGTGACCCGGACGAGGATCCCTCGCTGCTGGATCAGTCCGGCGATCCTTCCGGTTCGCGCATCACCCTCACCTTTCCCGATCATGTTCCTGAGCTGACCCCGGCCCAGGTGAAGGCGCTGCTGGCTCCGCTCATCTCCTTCGATGTCAAGTCGCCGATCCAGGCCTTCACTGATACGCTGCCGGCGGCTTTGAAGGATGCCATCCTCGGCCACAAGGTGCTGGTGGGGATGAGCACGGATATGGTGCTCTTCGCCAAGGGGCAGCCGCTCACCAAGTCGCGCGAGATGGACGGGCAGATGCCCTTCGAGGAGTGGATCTACGGCACGCCGCCGCAGGAGGTGGACTTTGTCCGCATCAACGGCAACCGCGTGATCCGGGTGGAGATTGCGAAGGGCGGGCAACCGCTGCAGATCTTCACCAAGGACGTGGTTTCGCCCATGCTGATGGCCAACGGCACGCCGGAATTGGCGCAATCAAATCCGCGCACGATCAAAGAGGGCGACGTTGAGACGGATCCGAACAAGCAAGAGGCCGCGCCGCCGCCCAGCCTGCGCAAACCCGGCGAGAAGCTGCCCACGGACAATCAAGACACCGGCGTGATGCGCCCGGTGCAGTTCCCCAAGCCGCATCCGGACGAGATGCCGGGCGCGAATCCCGACGAGCAATCAAGCACTCCGCCGAACACTTCCGCTTCGCCCGGCCAGCCGACGCCGCCCTCGGGCCAGCCTTCGCCGACCGCGAACGGGCATTCGGCCCAACCGAGCGGCAGCCAGTCGGCGCAGGGCGCGAACGGGCAGACCTCGCAGACGAGCAACGGCCAGCCGTCTTCGCCATCGGGCGCTAAGCAGCCCTCCCCGCAGAACTCGCAGCCTCAGCCCGCGGGTGCGTCGCAGCCGCAGTCTGCGCCGGCCAACGCACCGCCGCCAGCCAATACGCCGCCGGCCGGGTCGAACCAGTTGGTGGAGACCGGCACTGCGGGTGCCGTGACGAATTAGAGCGTGTTTCATAAATCCGCTTTGTATCAGGGCACGACTTGCCGGGGTCCCCTGCGACAGGTCTTCGTCGCAGGGGTGGCTTGCCGGGGTCCCCTGCGACAGGTCTTCGTCGCAGGGGTGGCCCGAGTCATGCCGCAAACCTTGCAAGAAATGATTTGGGCTTTAGCCCTGTGCCCGGAGGGAGCAGGGGCCTTCAGGCCCCTGGATGCGGCGGGTCAACGAGCGGCCTTTAGGCCCGGACATTCGTCCGCGCTTTCGCCTCAAACTGCACACCAAAAGCTCCAATAGGCGCGTCGATCATGGACCATTGTGCGCTCAAAGCGGGAAATGACCGGCAAACTTGGCGAAAAGAATATTTGGTTTGGAATGAAGGGGATGGCGCGGGAGCGGGAGAGTGGAGGGGTTGACATCGCTGGGGGAGGGACCGAGGGATCAGGGAACGAGAAAGCCAGCCGGAGTTCGTGGTTTCCAAGTCCCCAAAACGGAACCCTTCGACTTCGCTCAGGGCAGGCTCTCCACCCCACGGACAAAGATCTGTCCGTGGGGATCCCGGCTCTGGGGCACCCGGCCTAGGGTGCCCGGCAAACTTCAAAATACAATTCGTAACTTTTCTTGGTGCGTGTCACCCTCAAAAGCTAACTTTCCTAGGTTAGCTTTGCCCCTGAAAGCTAACTTTTCTAGGTGCATGTCCCCCAAAAACCTAACCTCTAGCGGTTACATTTGGGGGCCAAAGCTAACCATTTAAGCGAACATTTGAGGGGTTTCACGCACCATCAAAGCGAACATTTGGCTTGATTTAGCGCGCTTTAAGAGCCCGCACAAAAAACCGCCGCCGCAATCGATCTTTTCGATCCCATCCTTCGGTCGCCCGGCCGCCCCACGGACCTCGATTGGTCACGACCGAAGGATGGGGCACGCTCATCGGTCGAGCACCTCGTAGCGGGCGGTCATGCCGGCCAGCATGTGGTCGGAGATGTGGCAGTGGTAGAGCCAGATGCCCGGAGCATCGGGCACCATGTCGGCGGTGATCATCTGCGCGGAGACAACGGATAGAACGTCGGTGCGCTGGCCGCCGACCGTGACCGTGTTGCCGTGCCAATGCGGCGTGTGCGCGTTGTTGAAGTCGCCGAGCGTGGCCACGTACCAGCGCACGTGATCGCCCTTCTTCATCACCATCATGGGCATGTTGCCGTAGATGGTTCCGTTGATGGACCACTTGACGTTGGTGTCGGCAAAGCCTGTGCCGGCGATGGTGCCGAAGATTCCGGTGGCGGTGATGGGCCTGAATTCGTAGCGATTGAGTTTTGAGGGATCGGGGATGTGGGCCTTGATGTTGTCGTCGAGGTACCAGCTCTCGTTTTCATTGATGGCGATAAAGATGGTGACGAATTCCTTGTCGACGTCCTTGGGAGTGCCGTCGGGGCGCGCCATGCCGCGGCGGGTGATGACGATGCCGCCGAAGAGGCCGGCGGCCACGTCGCGCAGTTCGTCGCAATGCGAATGGTAGAGCCAGAAGAGGGAGCTGGGATCATTCGGGCCGGGTCCGGCGCGCTCGGGAACCTGCCAGAGATAGGTGTGGGTCGCGCCGGGAGCGATGCAGGCGCCACGGTCTTCCATGCCGCCGCTGCCGCCGTTGTAGTCGGCGCCTTCAGAGTCCTTGAGATAGAGGACGCCGTGGGGATGCATGCCGTAGGGGTGCGTGGCGTTGTTTTTGAAGACGACCTTGATGGTGTCGCCGACCTCAGCGTAGAGGATGGGGCCGACGAGGCCGAGGTAGGCGTCCTGGGGCGCGCGCGGCTTGAGATGAGTAAACGTTGCGTCGGTGTATTCGCGATAGATGGCTTTCTTGTAGACGCGGCCGATGTGGTTGGCGCTGGTTTCGGTGTAGCCTTTGGCGATGGCGTCGAAGGGCATGCCCATGGCCTCGTCGCGGCCCGAAGGCGCATAGTCCCACTGCACCTCGTCGGCGGCGACATAGTAGGTGCGGGTTTTGCCGGCGTGGGCGGTGGCAGCGGCGTGAAGTTGGGCGGGAAGGGTGCAGAGAGTGGCGGCGGTCAGGCACATCGCGGCAAGCGCGGCGCGCAGAACACTTCGCTTGTTCATTTTTCCTCCAGGGAAGCTGGTTGGGGTCGCGTGCAGGCGCAGGAAATGCTGGCCCGCGACGGTTGGTGAAACAACCGCTGACTGCAACTGCAGGGACGCTCGCTTGTTGTGCCGGGAAGTAGCTCTGCGCGACACGGTTGCTACGGCGCAAATGAACGCCGAATGACGGCACCTGAGCCGGAGCCTAAGGCTTGGTTTTTTGTTTCTGAGCCGGGGAACCTACGCTTCTGATTCTAATTCGGCCTCCATAAGCTGACAAGCATTGCGCCCATCCGGACATCGGGCTTTGGCCGGCTGCGGTGAGTCCGGCCCGGCTCATATAAACTGAAGGGAGCGAGTCCCGCTCTCTGCGCGCGAATTGAATGCGGTATTCGTTCCATTTGCGGCGCAGGGAGAGCGGCGGCCGCACCGTTGAAGCCGCCCCGCTATAGCGGGATGTGAGCAGAGACACCGACAAAAGGAGAAACCCCCGAACGATGGCCAAGACAGCCAAAACAGCCGACCGCAAGAAGATCATGGACACGACGAAGTCGACCGACTGCCCCAAGTGCGGCAAGCCCACGCGCATTGTCAAGCGCGTCAAGGACCGCGAACGCGGCGTTCCCGGCGGAGTCTATATTTCCTGCTCCGCGTGCGAATTCTACGAAAAGCTTTAAGTTTTACCTGAGCTTTGAATGCAAGAAAGCCCGGCTTGGCGCCGGGCTTTCTCTTTTGGTGGCTCAGGGATCCTACCGCTGCGACGGAAGCGCTTCCGCCATCTCCTCGAGGATCGACTCGGCGGCTGCGGCCGGGTCGGGCGCTTGCGTGATGGGGCGGCCGACGACGAGATAGCTGGCGCCGTCGCGGATGGCGTCGGCAGGCGTAGCGATGCGCCTCTGATCATCGCTTGGGTTCGGGGTTCGGTTCGCGGCTCGGCTGGAGGCCTTACCGTCGGCGGGGCGAATGCCGGGAACCACGAGCACACCGATAGGGCCAGCGAGGGCGCGCAGGGCCGCGACCTCTTGCGGTGAGCAAACAAATCCGCGAATTCCCGCTTCCAGAGCCATCTTTGCCAGCAACTCAACCTGCTCCGTCGGCGAGCGCGCGATCCCGGCTGCGCTCAACTGCGCTGCGTCCATGCTAGTCAGCACGGTCACGGCCAGCAGTTGGGGCGGATTGGCCACGCCGTCCAACGCGGCGCGCGCGGCGGCCAGCATCGCCGGTCCTCCAGCGGCGTGAACGGTCATCATGCGCACGCCCCATGTGGCAGCGGAACGCACCGCCCCAGCCACCGTCGAGGGAATGTCGTGGAATTTGAGGTCGAGGAAAACCGAGTGTCCACGCGCCATCAGTGGTTCCAGGACTGTAGGCCCGGCGGCGGTGAAAAGCTCAAGGCCCACCTTGAACCACCGGCAGGTTCCTTCCAGCCGGTTCACCAGCTTGGCAGCAGACTTGGCACTGGGCAGGTCGAGAGCGACGATAAGGCGCTTGCGCGCGTCTTCCCATTTGTCGGGCAATTTGTCCGGCACGGGCGGGCGCGCAGAAACGACGGTTGGATTGAGCCGCTCGGGGATGGGCATACTTCGATCCTAACGGATTGGAGGTGCTCGCGGCAGTCGCGGTCTTCATTCCATTCTCGTTTTCGCGGCCACACGGGCTCAGTCTCGCGATGACGAGTAAAGGGGCGTGCAAAGGGATGAAGAGATTCCGCCAAGCGATACGATAGAAGAAGGAGGTTGAAGTTGAGCTTGGGATCGTTGCGAAGGTGCGGATGGGCCGGATTGGCCGGATTGGTCTTGGCAGTGGCGTTGCTGTGCGCAGCCAGCCGAGCCTGGGCGGCCGGCGTGGATACCAACCCCATGAACTACGATCCCCAGGTGCGCGCGGCCTACGATCGCTTTTACAATCTCGATTTTCCCGCTGCAGTCGCCGAGTTCGAGCTGTTTCACTCGGCCCATCCCGGCGACCCCCAGGCCACGGCCTATCTTCTCGACGCCCGCGTCTTCCAGGAGCTCTACCGGCTGGATCTGCTCGACACTACTTTCTACGCCAACGACGGCTTCCTCACCGGCCGCCACGCCACCGAAGAAGATCCGAAGAAGCGAGACCAGATCTTTGCGCTGGCCGACGAGGCCGTGCGCGAGGCCGACTGGCGGCTGAGCAGGAATCCCCATGACGTGAACGCGCTGTTTGCCCGAGCCTGGGTGCGCGCTCTGCGATGCACCTATGTGGCCATGGTCGAGCGGGCCTATGTCACCGGCTTTCGCCTGGCGACAAAGGCCAAGGACGACGCCGCGCGCGCCCTCCAGTTGGACCCGAATTATGTGGACGCAAAGCTCATCACCGGGGTCTACGAGTACGTTGTCGGTGCGCTCCCCTGGCCCTTCAAGCTGATGATCGGCTTTGCCGGTATTAGCGGATCCAAGTCCACGGGTCTGGCTATGCTCTGGGACGCTGCGCATCGCGGCGTGGCCACCAACATGGAGGCACGCACGGCCATCGCGCTTTTTCTGCGCCGCGAAGCAAAGTACCAGGAAGCGATTCAGGTGGTGCAAGGGCTGGAAAAGGAATATCCGCACGGGTTCCTCTTCTGCCTTGAGGAGGCCAACCTGCGCAAGGACGCCGGCGAGGGCATGAGGGCGGTAGACGCCTACCGGCAGATTCAGGCTGACAACGCCAAGCCCGGCTACTTTGCCGATGCGCGCATGGAACTGGCCGACTTCGGGCTCGGCGACGCCCTGCGCGGCCAGCGCCATTACGATGAAGCGGCGCAGGCTTATGAGCAGGCCGCCTGGGCGCACGACGTGGGGCCGGAACTCAAGATTCGCTCGCTGCTCGATGCCGGCCAGTGTCACGACTTGAATGACCAACGCCAGCTTGCGGTTCGCGATTACCAGGCCGCGATCGACGCCGGCCCCAATACGTCCCGTGCCGACCAGGCGCGGAAGTACCTACGCAATCCGTACCGGGGAAGCTGAAGAGAGCAGGGAGCAAGGAGACAGGGAATAGGGAGTAGCCAATAGCCAGTAGCCAGTAGCCAGTAGGGAGTAGAAAAACAGGGACCGAGGGGACGAGAAGACAGGGAATAGGGAGTAGCCAATAGCCACCGCAGCGACGAAGACCTGTCGCCCCCCCCGCTGCGCGACCCCGGCGGGGAGTAGAAAAAGAGGGGCCGAGAAGCGCGCTGGAACCGGCATGGATGTGAATTCGTATATTGAAAGCAGCGGCTTTTGCCTCAGGAGGGGTTGATCATGGCAGCCTACTGTCACCAATGTGGAAACGCCTTGCACGGCACCGCGCGCTTCTGCTCGAAATGTGGCGCGGCTGTGGCCGTGCCGCAGCCCAGACCGGCGCGGCCGCTGTTCCGGCCACACTTCGGACGCATGATTGGAGGGGTCTGCCTGGCGCTGGCGCAGTCTAACGGCTGGGACGTCGCCCTGGTTCGCATTATCGCCGTACTCGGCTTCTTCTTCTCCGGTGGGCTGGTCGGCGTGGCCTACATCGCTGCCTGGATTGGTATTCCGGAGGAGACGGCGCCCTATCCGGGAGGGTATCCTCCTCAAATATGAGCGGGAAAACCGTTTCCGGTGGCGCCCGGTTGAGCTTCAGTGACACGGGCGCAGGCCTCCCGGTTGTCCTCCTGCATCCCACACCGCTCGACCGCGACTATTGGCGCCCGCTCACGCGGGAGCTAGCCGGTATCCGCGCCATTGTTCCCGACCTGCGTGGCCATGGACTCTCAGAGCTTGGCACATCGCTGCCATGCGGCGGCTTTGCCCGCGTGCCCAGCGCGCCGGTGCTCACCATGGAGCAGCTTGCCGCCGATACTCTTGCGCTGCTCGATCATCTAAGCGTCTCTAAGGCCGTATTTGGCGGCTGTTCCATCGGCGGCTACGTGCTGCTGGAGCTGTGGCGCAGGGCGCCGCAGCGCATGCTTGGCATGGTCTTTGTCTGCTCCAAACCGCAGCCGGATACCGAGGCGAGCCTGGCGAAGCGCGTAGAGACCATCGCGCAGGCCCGCGCAGAGGGCGTCGCAGCTCTCTTCGACGGCATGGCGGAGAACACCGTTGCCCCCTCAGTGCGCCGCGAGCGGCCCGAGATCGTCGCCGAAGTGCGCGCGCAGATGACCCTCACGCCTGAAGCTGTGGTCGCCGTGCAGGCGGGATTGGCCGCGCGGCCCGATTCGGTTCCCACCGTCGCCACCATCCGCGTACCGGTACTGGCCATTGCGGGCGCCGAGGATTCGAGCATCACTGCCGCCGACATGGAGGCATTCCGCGCCGCTCCCGGCGGATGCGAGTTTCACGTACTGGCCGGCGCAGGCCACTATGCCGCCTACGAACAGCCGAAAAAGGCCGCCGCGCTTTTGGCGCCGTGGCTGCGGCAATTTGAGGCGTGAAAAGACAGGGAACGGAACAACAGGGAGTAGGAAGTAGCCAGTAGGGAGTAGAAAAACGGGGAGCGAGGCAGCGACTACGCTGCCCAATGAGGGTTTGTGCGATCCCACGTTTCAAAATCGAGACGTCGGGCACCCGACATCGCGCTGATAGAATGCAGCACGAAGTGATTTGCCGTTTTTGGAGAGAATCCTATGAGCAAAGTTGATCTCAGGAACCCGGGCCGACGCAGTTTCCTGCGCGCCGTTCCCGCCGCCGCTGCCGCCGGCCTCACACTCACCGATGCATCGCTGTTTGCTTTATCCGCGGCACAGCAGGGCGCGGCCAGCACCGGCGCTGCGGCCTTCCAGGTGTTTCGAGCGGAAGAGATTCAGGATGACGTCAAGGCGCTCCAGGCAAGCCCCGGCAACAACAATCTTGTGCAGGGGAAGAACTTCACCGTGGTTCTAACTACCGAGACGGCAAAGAGCGCGAAAGAGTTCGAGTGGCACGAAGGACGCGATCACGTGTTCCAGATTCTCGAAGGATCGACGGTGTACGAACTGGGCGGAACACCGAAGGGCGCTCACAGCCCCAAGTCTGGCGAGTGGCTCGCGCCCGAATCGGAAGGCGCAGCGACAATCACACTCCATAAAGGCGACATGCTGGTGGTCCCGCGAGGGACGCCGCACAAACGCAGCACTGCCGGAACGGTGACGTTCACGCTGATTTCACCGCAGGGAAGCAGCCAGTAGCCAGTAGCGAATGGTGGACAGTGAACAGTTAACAGCTAGAAGCTGGCTGCATGATTCCTATCAAAGTGGCGAAAAACATCCCTCAGGGGCTAAAGCCCTCGATTCTATTGCTAGTCTTGCGGCACGGCTAAAGCCGTGCCCTTTCAAAACGGATTTATGCAACCAGCTCTGGCAGCTAAAAGCTGCAGGCTGGCACTTAATTCCTGCTACGCAGCTTTGACAGCAGGCGCAGAATCTCCAGGTAGAGCCACACCAGCGTGACCATGATGCCGAAAGCGGCGTACCACTCCATGTACTTGGGCACGCCGTAGGCAACGCCCTGCTCGACAAAATCGAAGTCGAGAACGAGGTTGAGCGAGGCGACAGCGACGACGATGAGACTGAAGCCGATGCCGACAATACCGTTGCCGTAGACGGAGCTGAAGAAGGAGACGTGGAAGAAGCTAAGCAGCATCTGGGCCATGTAAAAGAGGAAGATGGCGCCGGTGGCTGCGACCACGCCAATGCGAAACTTCTGCGTGACCTTGATGATGCCGGATTTGTAAAGCATCAGCATGACGAAGAGGGTGCCGAAGGTGAGCGCCACGGCTTCCATGGCGATGCCGGGATAGCGCAGTTCGAACATCGCGGATAGCCCGCCCAGCACAAGGCCTTCCAGCAGCGCGTAGATGGGCGCGGTCACCGGCGACCACGTCTTCTTGAAGGCGGTGATGAAGGCAACGATCAGGCCGCCAAAGGCGCCGATCATGATTGCCGGACCGGCGAAGCTCAGGTCGCGCGTCTGCATGAACGAGTTCCACGTCCAGGCCGCGGTGGCCACCGCGCACAGCAGAAGAATGCCGGTCTTGTTGATGGTCCCGTTCAGCGTCATGCGCGCCGAGGCGTCGATGAGGCTGCCGCCGTACTGGCTGCGCTGAAAGTCGCTGAAGGTGTTTTGTCCGAGGGCCGGGTTCGATGTCCTAATCAACGCCATTGGATTCTCTCCATCGTGCGAAGCGAAATTGTGGAATCGTCGGCCTCCTGCAGAGAGCCTGACCCGCTACTTCCATTCTAAGTCTGACGAGGGAAAGCCTGCCGAAGCTCCGGCGGCGGGGTGGCCGTTCAGTCCAGCGCCGTCATGCCGTACGCGCTCTCGTAGCGTGCAACCGTCGCCATCAGGTTTTCGATGGCATCCACGGGCCGAATGCCGCCGCGCGCACCCTGCGCCATGCAATTCATGGCCGCCGCCGCGCAGGAGAAATCGAGTTGGCGCTCGAGCGGCCAGTCGCGCAGCAAGCTGAAGATGAATCCGGCGCGGAAAATGTCGCCGGCCCCAGTGGTGTCGGCCACGGGCACGCGATAGGCGGCGCTGTGCAGCAACTGCTTGCCATCCCAGGCCAGCACGCCATCCTCGCCGAGCGTGGCCGCGCACAGCCGGGATCCGTAGTGCGACCGCATTTGCCGAAGCGCGCGCTCCAGGTTGGGGTCGCCCGTTAACCGGCAAGGGAAGTCCTTGCTCACAATCAGATAATCGATGTTCGCGACCAGCTCTTCGATGCCGGGATAGGTGTCGTCGAGATCGGCCACCACGGGAATTCCGGCAGCCCGCGCCCAGCTCGCGGCCAGGGTGGCTGCGGCCGTGTCGTGGCCGTCGAGGTGCAGCACGCGCGCATTGACCACCCACTCCCGGCGCAGATCCTCCGGTTGCAGGGTCATGTGCTCATCGCGCCGGCAAAGCACGGTGCGCTCGCCGCCCGCATCCACCAGAATGAGCGACTGCGGGCTCACCCCGCCGGCCACTTTGATCAGCCGCGCTTCCACGCCCGCGCGGCTGAACGCTGCTTCGTGCAGCCGCGACGCGTCGTCGTCGCCCAGCTTGCCCACGTAGCGGGTGCGCAGTCCCCAGGTTTGGCAGGCCACCACGGTCGTGGCCACCTGGCCCCCCGGCATTACGCTCGCGGCGCTGTACTCGAGCTTGGAGCCGCGCTCGGGATAGGCAGGCAGCGGAATCAGCGTGTCGGTGGCGTTCAGGCCCACGCCCACCAGGTCAACTTGAGGCAACTCAGCCATTCAGACATTGTAATCGCCGAGTGAGGGCGGCTTTGAGTGGCCCGTCAGGTTCCGGATGGGCGACGACTCGGCAGCCGCTGAGCTTGGTCTACGGGACGCAGGCGACCGCTCCCGACTGCACGGCGGCTTCTTTCACCGGGCGGAAGAAAACATCCACTGGATTTGCGGTTGGCTTGCCCAGCAGGTATCCCTGCACTTCGTTGGCTCCCAATGCCTTGATGAGTTCAAGTTGCTCGGGCGTTTCCACGCCTTCGACAATCACGCGCATCCCCATATTGCGGGCGAGTCCGATGAGGGTGCGGATCATGGCTTCATTCTCGGGTTGAGCTTGGAGATTCATGACAAAGGACCTGTCGATTTTGAGGGCGTTGAAGGGCAATGATGGCAGGTAGCTGAGGCTGGAATAGCCGGTGCCAAAATCATCGATGACCAGGGAAATGCCCAGCTCCCGCAGGCGGTTCATGGTCTGAGCTGTCGAATGGGCGCCGCCCAACACCACCGACTCGGTCAGTTCGACCTGCAAAAGCTCGGGCCTGAGCCCGGTGTTCTCAAGAATCATGCTGACCTCTTCCACGAACCCCTTGCGGCGGAACTGAATGCTGGAAACGTTCACCGCGACCTGGATCGGGTAGGCCGCGATGGTCTGCCAGCGGACGGCATTGGCACAGGCCTGCTCCATGATGTAGGCGCCCAGGGCCACAATCAGCCCGCTTTCTTCGGCGATGGGGATGAATCTGTCCGGAGGAATTGCACCGAGCGTGGGGTGTGTCCAGCGAGCTAGGGCCTCAAAACCGACCAGGCGTAGATTGGCCACCTCAAACTCCGGCTGATAGTGCAAAGAGATCTCGCGGCGGGCCACGGCGCCGCGCAGCAGGTTCTCCAGGCTGAGCCGCTCCTGCACCAGGAAGCCGATTTCGGGAGTGAAGTTCATGACCCGATTCTTGCCCTCGCGCTTGGCGGCGTACATGGCGCTGTCCGCTTGCCTCATCAGTTCCTCGGCATCGGAGGCGTCTTCCGGGAAGACGCTGATGCCAATGCTGGCACCGATGGCCAATTCGTGTCCTTCCACGTGGAAGGGGTGGGAGATTGCATCCAGGAGGTTTTCGGCGACCAGGGCGGCGTCCTCACGGGCAGGCAGTTTGTCCAGAATCAGCATGAACTCGTCGCCGCCAAGGCGGGAGAGAAGGTCCGACTCGCGAATCCACGAGCGCAGACAAGCGGCCACCTGGATGAGCAGCGCGTCTCCTATGGGATGGCCCAGGCTGTCGTTGACCAGTTTGAATCCATCCAGATCGATATAGAGCAGCGCCATCATGCTGCCCTCGGAGCGGGCCGTGGCCAACATGTGAGGTAAGGTGTTGAGCAGCAGTCTGCGATTGGGCAGGCCGGTAAGAGGATCATTGAGCGACTCGAATACAGCCGCATCCTTGGTTCTCTGCAGTTCAGCCTCATTTTCGCGCAGCTGGGTGACATCGATGGCGGTGGTCTCGTACACCATGCCATCCGCAGTGCGAACGGGCGTGATGTTTTCGAGCAAGTGCACGATGACGCCGTCCTTGCGGCGCAGGCTGGCGTCACAATTGCTCAGCGCTTCCTCCTGGGGTATAGCGCGAAGCTGCCGGCGCTGAGCAGGGTCGGCCAGGAGATCCCAATACGACCGTCCGAGGAGTTCGTTTGGCGATTGAAGCCCCAGCAATCTCACAAACGCCATATTGCAGTCGATGATGGCGCCGTTGGAACGCCAAGTGAAGACCGCTGCCAGATTTCGCTCAAAGAGCCGGCGGTACTTGGTTTCAAGTTCCAGCTCACTGTCGAACCGCGCGCGAATGATCGCGGTCTGCTGGCGAACGGTTTGCCTGAGCAGGGTGATCCAGACGATTGGCACAAACACACACAAGGCCATACAGCCCAAGATGATGAGCCCGCGCTTGAGGGTCAGCCAGCCGTTGCCCCGGAGCACGACAATATCTTTTGGCGATTCAATCAGCAGCAGAAGCGCACCGGGCCACTCGGCGGTTCCATTCTGGATCAAGGCGACGCCGGTGACCTGAAGAACGGAATCACGCGAGAGGCCGACGACTTCGTGTGTGGCATCGTTGCGCAGCAGGACGGCGTTGAATCGCTGTTCTCCATCCTCGAGCTGGTAGACGAACTCTGATTCCGTGGCGCTCTGACTGATGAGGCGCGCCTTCAGCCGCACTTGCCTTCCGTTGAGGGAACGTTTGACGACTTCCGCCGCCGTCAAACGAAGAGGAACGATGCTGCCGGCGTTGGGCTGGACCGGGGCGAGACGCACGGCGGAATCTCCCAGCTCCAGGCCATAAACGCCACGACGCGGAAAGCCGATCGCGTCCACTGCCGTCACAGTTCGCACGGCATTGGACCTCCAGGTTTCCACAAAGACCGTGCCCGTGCTGTCCTGGACGGCAAACAATCCGGGCGATTGCCAGATAACGATGCCGCGAACATGAACCTGATTCACGAAGCGCTGGTCGGCCAGCGCAGCGCGCAGGTCACTGATGGGCGTGGGCGAAGAGGAAAAGGATGCCGGCAAGGGAGGGGATTCGACCTTGATATCGTTCAGGGTGTTGACGAACAGTTGCGCTCCCACGCGGTTGTTTTCCTCGTCCTGGTGACGGCCAACGACGCCGGTCACCCGGACGGTGGCGCCAACAAGGCTCTCGGCGGACAGGCCATCAGGCTGGGGCACCGTCAGCCAGATCCGTTTGCTGCCATCGTAGAGGCGGAAACAGACCCGGTGCCAATCAATCTCACACGGATGCAAGACGCCTTCGGTGACCACGCGATGAGCTTCTCCCGCTCCGGCGTCGAGCTCAGCTACGCTATGCATCTGTGGTTTGGGGAGCGGCCCCTGGCCCAAAACAAGGATGGTTGGCTGTGCGATCAGGTCGCCGTTTTCGTTGGCGCCGGTCACGGCTTTCACGCGAACCCGTGTGCCCAAAGGATAGACAATGTTTGTGCCGTGAACATCGAGAAAGGTCGTGCCTGTGCGGTCCTGCAAAAACAGAAGTCCCCATGCGGGATCGGAATAGGTGACTTCGGCATGAAGGTCGACGGCGTACGCCTGGGCGGCCTCGGCCCTGGTCAGGTTGTAAACTTCACGTACCGTATGCAAGGTGCGGCGCTTCGAGGAGGGATGGTGCGCCTGAGAGAGTGCGAGAGGTGGAAGAAGCGGGAGAAGCAGAGCGCAAGCACGAATCAGGTTCCGCTGAGATGTTTTAGCGCGGGCGCGACTGCTGGTCTTGATCCGCATTGGCACAATGGACTCCCTGCCGCGAACGGTATCGCCTCTTCATTTCACACTGCTTCCCTGACAAGGCTCACCGGATGCTTTCGGCACGGAATTGACGCCGCTTTAAACTGTCCGATAATACGGCTAAGCTGTTTCTAAATCAATCCCACTTATGGTTACCTCCGGTACAGGGCGGCCAAATGCTTTACGCTCAAAGGAGGACCCTGCTGGTTTTGGACTAGACCTGTGGCTCAACAAGTATCTTCACGTCCGTTTCATCGTCCGCAGCCCGGCTCGGCGCTCTACTGCGACGGCGTCTCGCTCGAAACGCTTGCCCGGCGCTTCGGCACGCCGCTCTATGTCTACTCGGCCGAAGCCATTGCCGGGCGGCTGCGGCTGTTTCAGCAGGCCCTCGCGGGGCGCGATGACCTTGTTTGCTACTCGGTCAAGGCCAACTCCGCGCTGGCGATCTTGAAGCTGCTGGCGCATCACGGCGCGGGATTCGACATTGTCAGCGGTGGGGAGCTGGAGCGCGTGCTGGCCGCGGCGCCTGAAGCCGTGGGCCGAGTCGTGTTCTCCGGCGTGGGCAAGACGGCTGCGGAGATTGATCTCGCGCTGAAGGCCGGAATCCTCCAGTTCAACGTGGAGAGCGAGGCGGAGCTTGCGCTGCTTGCGGAACGCGCGCGTAGGCTCAAGGTCCGCGCACGGTTTGCGCTGCGCGTCAATCCTGACGTCTTTGCCGACACGCATCCATACATCTCCACCGGCCTGCGCGAGCACAAGTTCGGCATCGACATTCGGCGCGCGCCTGCAATTTACAAGAGCGCAGCCGGCAACCGCTGGCTCGAGGCGCACGGCGTCAGTGTTCACATCGGCTCGCAGATTCGCTCCGCGGATCCATTTGGCGCGGCCATTGAGCGAGTGAGCAAGCTGGTGAGGCAACTCAGTAGCGAGGGCATTGTGCTCAAGGCCGTGGATGCCGGCGGCGGGCTGGGCATTGATTACCACGGCGGCGCATTTGACGCAGCAGCCAAGGTGCAGGAATATGCATCGGCGCTCGAAGGCGCACTCGGCGATTTCGATGGCTGCCTGCTGATCGAGCCCGGCCGATTCCTGGTGGCGCAGGCGGGCGCGTTGGTGGCACGTGTGCTGTACGTGAAGCGCAACGGCAAGAAGACCTTCGTCATCACTGACGCGGCCATGAACGATTTGATCCGCCCGGCACTCTACCAAGCGCATCACGAGATTGTTCCGGTGCGGCCGAGAGCAGGGAAGGCGCGCATCGTCGATGTGGTGGGCCCGGTCTGTGAGACCGGCGACTTCTTCGCGCGCGACCGCAAACTCGCGCCGGTCGAGCCCGGCGACCTGGTGGCTCTGCTCGATGCCGGGGCCTACAGCATGGTGCAAAGCTCGAACTACAACACGCGCCCGCGCGCTGCAGAGGTGCTGGTGGAGGGGCCAAAAGCGCGGCTGATCCGGCGGCGTGAAACCATGGCCGATCTGCTGGCGCTGGAACGCGTCTAGATTGGTAAGAGCGCTGCAATCTCCGATGGAGCCCAGAGCCGAAGTAAGAGGGCCGAAGTAAAATGACGGAACGGTCAGGTCGGCACCGGACGATGAAATTGAAGGCGACAGAATTTGAGTTTCGTCTCCAAACGCTTCTTCACCTCCTCGTTGTTGGTGCGGCCTTTCTGACGTATCTCTTCGATCCAGTCGACATCGTTTGGGCAGTCGTGGAGCATCGGCCTGACGCAAGGTCGCTTGAGCGCCTGTGCTTTGCTTTCGCCACGGCGTTGATCGGGGCCGGCGCATTGCTGCGAACTGCTGCGGTTGCATCGGAGCAGACCAAGCGTGAAGACAGCGTAGGCGGCCGGCGCATTCGGCCGCTGGGGCATCTTGGCAGTGTTCTATTTTCCGCTGGGATTGCCTCGCTTGCGCCACTTCCGGGGGCCGTGATTCTTCTCGCGGGCGAGTCTGTTCTTGCACTTCGACTAATTCTGCGGGAGCGATCGTTAGGTCGCGACCGGGATTTCTCAACCGCTTCGCCGACGTCATGGCTCAAAGCCGTACGCGAGGAATCTGCGAAGTGGGGTATCTTCGTGACGATGGTCGTCTTTACCTCCCTGCTGATCGATCGTGTGGCCGAAAGCATGGCCATCGCGAGCCTGATGATTTGGGTTGCGCTCAACTACAGGATATTCCGGCATCGCGCCGCCCGGTGACGAACTCGAATTGGCGTGCGCGTGCGGCTCAGGTGGGATCCGGGGCGAGTACGATGACGCGGCTCATGGGGCCTGCCTGATATGGTGTTGCGCGGGAGGTCTCCCGATGCAATTCACGGCGTGGACGGCACGAGCGCTGATCATCACAGTGGCGGCGTTTGGAATTTCCGCCGCTGCCGGTGCTGATTCGCTGAAAGTGAAGACGGAGCAGGGGAAAGTTCGCGGTAAGTTGATCAACGATGGCAAGGTGCGAGCATTTCTCGGCATGCCCTATGCAGCGCCGCCGCTGGGCGATCTGCGTTGGAAGGCGCCGGAACCACCCGCGCGCTGGAAGGGCGTTCGCGAAGCGAGCAACTACGGCGCGCGTTGCATTCAGGACGCCAGCGCCTTCTCGGACATGGTCTTTCAAGACAGCGGACCCAGCGAGGATTGCCTGTTCCTGAATGTCTTTACGCCGGAAAATGCGAAGCCCAGCAGCAACCTCCCGGTCATGTTTTGGATCCATGGCGGCGGCTACAAGGCTGGGTCCGCCTCCGAGCCGCGGCACGACGGCGATTTCCTTCCCACCAAAGGCGTGGTGCTGGTGACCATCAATTACCGGCTGGGCGTGTTTGGTTTTCTCGCAACGGCGGATCTGGCGCGGGAAGCCGGCGGAACTGCGGGGAACTACGGCTTGCTCGACATGCTGGCCGCTCTCGAGTGGGTGAAAGCGAACATCGCGCAGTTTGGCGGCGATCCCGGCAATGTGACCATCTTTGGCGAGAGCGCGGGCTCAGGAGCAGTAAGCACTTTGATGGCCGCGCAACCGGCGCAGGGGTTGTTCCAGAAGGCGATTGGCGAGAGCGGCAGCGCATTCGGGACGGACAACCTGGCGCCAGCGGCGCTCGCGGATCGAGAGAAGCGGGATCAACTGTGGGTGGATTCGCTGGGAGTGACCACGCTGGCCGATTTGCGCGCCTTGCCGGCGGGCAAGATTCTTGCGACCGCTACGGCAAAGGGTGCGCCGGATTTCACACCTGTCATCGATGGCCGGATGCTTACGGAGCCGGTGGCCGACACCTATGCGGCAGGAAGGCAAGCGCATGTCCCGCTTTTGGCAGGGTGGAACCGGGACGAGGGCAGCTTCGTCACATTTCAGGGGAACGTTACGGCCGCGCAGTGGAAAGACACGGCGGTGAAGCTGTTCGGCGATCGTTCTGCCGAATTCTTGAGTCTCTATCCCGGCGCGAACGACGAACAGGCGCTGCGCTCGGCCATCGATTACAACGGTGACACTTTTATCGCTTTCGAGACGTGGAAGTGGATCGAGGCGCAGGTGAAGACAGGGGACGCGCCGGTCTATCGCTACCACTTTGAGCTGGCCGCGCCGCCCAGCAAGTTTCATCCCGGCTGGTTTGCCTTTCACTCCGACGACATCGAGTATGTTTTTGGCACACTCGATACGCGCCCTGGAGCCGTGTGGCGGCCCGAGGATCGCAAGCTGAGCGAGCAAATGATGGACTACTGGACGAACTTCGCGAAAACCGGCGACCCCAACGGGCCAGGATGCCCGAGTGGCCGCGATTCGACAAAGATAGTGAAATCCTCCATCTGGACAGTGAAATCACCACCAGTCCGGACACGACGCGCCCACGCTATGAGTTTTTGCTGAAAGAAACACCTGCCGACAAGCCCTGATCAGCGCGCTGGATTACTGTTTCACGCCCGAGGCTGCGGCAAAGCCGGCTACCTGCGATGGAGGGGTATCGCTGGGAGGGGGTGGAGCAGCGAAGCTTGCGCCATTCGCGTTAATGGCTCCGGAGTAATCGGGACCGAGACCGAGATTCTTGAGAGCGCGCGAGTCGGGCGTCAGTTTCGTCTGCCATCCGTGGTCGGCCTGGTACTTTTGCATCGCGGCGATGGTGGTGGCATCCCATTTGCCGTTGGCTTCGCCGTTCAAGTAGTGCTCGCGGATGAGTGCCTGCTGAATCTGCGTCACGCGCTCCGGCTCGATGGCTTGCTGGCCGCGCACACGATGCGATCTGCGCCGGCCGTGCGAGAGCTTGTGAGAGGAGCTGACCCGGCCGCTGGGGGGAGCGCGGTGCACACTCGATGCGAATGCCGGCGGCGCAAGAAGGGCCGCGGAAATCAGAAGTGCCAAACCTGCATGAGACGAAAACATCCTTGTGCCACCTGAAGAACGCAGAAATTTCAAGAACCCTTCGTAGAAGTTTAACCAACGTAGCATCATGCGGCAAGGGGAAAACGGGCCAGACGCATTGAATTCATTACTTTAGAAACCAGCGCCGGCAAGGGGGGTTCGCGGCCGGCGCTGGTCCGGAGGGGCTATAAGGTCCCGCCAATATAGTTGATGCCTTGATCGGGATGGCGCGGGTCAATCACTTCGAAGACCACGTCGTCGCCGGTCTTGAGCTTGCTCACCACGGCATCGAACTGCTCCTTGGTGCCGGTGGGCTGCCGGTTGACATGCGTGATGACCAGCCCCGGCTCCAATCCCTGCAAGTCAGCAAAGGAGCCGGTGCGGACCGAAGTGATGATCACGCCGGGAGCGTGGACCTTGGAAGCCATCGACGCTGGAACATCCTGAACGACCACGCCCAGCTTGGCTTCGCCGGCGCCGCCTCCGCCTTCCTGATTGCTTGCCTGCTGCGGGTTATTGAGATCGGCGAATACCTTGTCGCGATCGCCAATGGTGACGGTAGTGTCTAGTGGCTTGCCATCGCGGACATAACCCATGCGGATGGTCGATCCTGGCCTGAGGCTGGCGATCTCGTTCACCAGATCGTCGCCGTCCTTGATCGAGCGCCCATCGACGGTGGTGATGATGTCGCCCGCTGTAATGCCTGCCTGATCCGCGGGCCCGCCCGGTTGCACTTCCTGTACCAGCACGCCGTTCTTGAAGCCGTAGACGCGATTGACCGCGCCCGACAGTCCCTCTTTGAACGAGATGCCGATGGAGCCTCGCGTCACTTTGTGGCTGGGGCTGATCAGGTCGTTATAAACCGAAACCACGGTGTTGGACGGCATGGCGAAGCCGATGCCCTGATAGCCTGCCGACTGGGTGTAGATGGCGGTGTTGACCCCGATGACCTCGCCGTGCATGTTGAGCAGCGGGCCGCCGGAGTTGCCAGGATTGATGGCCGCGTCAGTCTGGATGAAGTGCTGGAACTGGCCCGGAGGGCCCTGGTCGATGGTGCGGTTCTTGGCGGAGATGATGCCGGCGGTGACGGTCTGCGCCAGCGCAAACGGGCTGCCGATGGCCTCGACCCAGTCGCCGACCTGCGACGTGTCAGAGTTGCCCATTGTGACGATTGGCAGCGGCTTGTCAGTGTCGATCTTGATGACCGCAAGGTCGGTGGCCTTATCGGTGCCGATCACGTGCGCCAACCGGCCGGGATCCGTGGTGTCGGGGTCGCTCGACAGCTTGACATAGATTTTGTCGGCCTTGTCGATCACGTGATCGTTGGTGATGATGTAACCCTTGGGATCGACGATGAAGCCCGAGCCAAGAGACTCCTGCACTTCGCCGTTGTCGCCGTCATCCGGCATGGGAATCTGGCCGCCGAAGAACCGGTTGAAGAAATTCTGGAAGTCGTCCGGCCCCTGCTGATTGTTGTTCTGGTCGTTATCCTGATTGTTGTCGTCAGGATTCTGCGGGTTGGGCTGCGAGTGGAAGTGGAATTCGCGGTGGTGGTTGCCCGACTCCTTGGGAAGAGTCTCGGTATTGATGTTCACCACTGCCGGCCCGACCAGCTTGGCAATTCTCACAAAATCATTGGGTGGGGTCGGCGTCGTAACAACCTTCAGGGGAGTGGCGTCGGAGCTGGCGCTCTGATTCTCCTGCCCGCGAACGCCGTGAGCGGCAAACGACCCGGCCACAATTGCCGCCGAGAGCGTGGCGAGCACCACAAACGCCGAGGCGAGACGGCGAGAACGAAGCCGTTCGAAGAGCAATTTCATAGAGTTCATTGACCTCATAAGGCGCCAATACCTGCCAGGCGGCATGTTCATGGCGCCCTCTTCTAGTATAGTCACCTGCGAGCCCGTCCGGATTACCCGGAACCTACCGCAAGCACACCAAAAAGGATGACGCGCACGCCGCGCCTCGACAGATTATTAGACGCGGCATCGAGCAAAAGAGCCGTTCCCTGGCGTCAGGTGGCGAGCACAGTCCAGCAGATCGGTGTTACTGCTCGGCCGCCCAGCTCAGCATGGCGAGGGTCAGCAGCATCACCCGTTTGAGCGCGAGTTCACGGTCTTTCGGCGAGTACCACTCGCGCAGCGTGTGCGCGGCGCCGCCTTCACCGCCCGCGCCCATGGATAAGGCCGGAATGCCGAGCGAGAGGGGAAGGTTGGCGTCGGTCGAGCCCAGCCGGAGATCGGTATGCAGGCCGAGATGCCGGTCAACGGCGCGCAACGTGGCGAGGAGCGGGGAGTCGCCGGGCAGTTCGGCGGCGGGGCGGTCGCCGATTTTGGAAATCTCAAAGGACAGCCGCCTGCGCGAGCCTGGTTCTGACGCCTTCACCTTTGTGTTGCAATGCTCGACGGCTTCCTCAAGGGCGCGGTGCAATGCGACTTCGAGACTCAGGAGTTGGCCGGGGTCTGTCGATCGAAAATCGACGGTGGCCTGCGCGCTTTCAGGAATCGAGTTCACGCTGATGCCGCCGCGAATGGTCCCCAGGTTGAGCGTGGTGCGCGGCTCCTCGGGCAGTGGCGTGTCCGCGAGTGTTGAGAGCGCCGCGGCGAGCGCCGCGATGGGGTTGGGCGTGCCTGCATCGGTAAAGCTGTGCCCACCGGGACCGGTAATGGTGATCTGATAGCGGCGGCTGCCCAGGGCCTGGGTCACGGCAGCGTCCGCGCCAGGGCCGTCAAGAACAATGTGAGCGGCAATGCGGCCAGCCAGCGCGCTGTGCTCGTAGATGTGACGCACGCCGCGTAAGTCGCCCTCACCTTCTTCGCCGACGTTGCCGAGAATCGCGAGGGGCGCGGGAAGTTCTACTTGAGCGTGGAGGAGCGCGGCGACTAGAGCCAGCATTCCCGCCACTCCGGCGGCATTGTCGCAGGCCCCCGGCGCCTCGAGCCGGTCACCGTTGAGCACCGGATGGAGCGGCGTGTCGGCGGGGAACACGGTGTCGATGTGGGCCGAGAGCAGAATGGCCGGAACGATGCTCTCCGGGGCCACGAACGGCAGGCAAGATGCCAAGGACGTTGCCGGCAGCATCAATCTCAACCTGGCTGAGGCCCGCCTCGGTGAAACGCCGGGCAAGCCACTGCGCACGCGCCTCTTCCCCATGCGTGGGCGCGGGAATCGCCGTGAGCTCCATTTGCCAGTCCATGATGGTCTTTGGATTCACGTGCAGCCAGGAAAATGCGGCATGAATCGGCCTTTGCGCGGCGAGCGCCGTGATGCGCGAGAATGCCGAGGTTGCAGAGAGAACCGGCATCGAGATGCATTCAGAGTAGCAGTATCGCGGCCGAAACCACGGAATCATTAACGTAACGACGCGCCGTTCACTCTTTCTGTGTCGCGCGTTCACGCGTCGCTTGGCGGGCGCGAATAAAGCTGATGGCGTCGGCGGGCGGGTAGACTTTCCCGGCTTCCACTTGTTTCTCGCCGAGGGCGAGGATTTGAAGTAGCGCCTGAGCTTCGCGGTCCTTCCCTTCTTCGATCTGATCATCCGGATTCATAGGAACTCCTCACCAGAATAGTCGACAGAGTGGAGAAACAAACCTCGCGCCGGCGCTGTGGGGCCGGCCGCGGAGCGGGAGCGCTCGGCGAGAATGCGTGGAATCTCTTCCAAGGCGAGGTGACCGCGGCCGACGTCAATCATGGTGCCGACCAGGTTGCGCACCATGTGATGCAGAAAACCGTTGCCGCGGATGCGGTAGACGAAAAGCTCGCCGGCATCGGCCGGGCGCTGCTCCCAGGCTGAAGAAAAGATGGTGCGGACGGTGGATTCGGGCGATGACAGCGCCGTGGGCGCTTCTGTGTCTTGGACGAGATTTGTGGTTGGAGCGGCAGGGCGATGCGCCAAGTCCGGATCGGTTGCGGCAAAGCTCTGAAAGTCATGTTCGCCCTCGAAGAGGCGAGCGCAGGCCTGGAGCGCGTCCAGATGCAGCAGCCAGGGGCAGGCGTAAACATATCGAGCCAGGAAGGGCGGGCAATCGTCTCCGCGGAAGATCCGGTATTCGTAGGTCTTGGCGATGGCGGAGTGGCGGGCATGAAAGGTACTTCGTACCGTGCTGGCTTCGGACACGCGTATTGACGCGGGCAGTGTCCGATTCAGCGCTCGGCGCAGGTTCTCCGGTGGAATGGGAGCGCGCAATGCGAAGCTGGCAACCTGGGCGAGGGCATGCACTCCGGCATCGGTGCGGCCCGAGCCCTGGGGCAACGGTGTTTCGCCGGTGATGCGGCCCAAGGCTGCCTGCAGCTCACCCTGGATGGTCGGCAGCCCGGGCTGAATTTGCCAGCCCTGGAATTCGGTGCCGTCGTAGGCGAGGGTTAGCTTCCAGGTCTGGAGGGCAGAGTCGGGTTGGGCAGAGTCGGTCAAGTTCGAGCGAGCGGGAGCGCTGGTTAAAGCGTAGCAAGGGAGCGAGTCAGGGGGTTAGCAGAGTTCGTGCCATCCCACTCTTCTGGCAAAAGACGCCGGAAAGGGTGGGGCAACCGATACTCCGCCTAAGTGGAGCTTGGACGGGGCACGCCGGCCGCCATCCATTCCAGCTAAATCCTGCCACCGGAAGGTGTTGGAATGACAAATTTCGTCCTCTGCCAGAGGCTGGCCTCTACGTGAATCAAGTGGTAATTTCCCGTTTGCCGGTAATACACCCCCAGCGTGTTCCATCCCTTCAGGCTCATCTTCTGTTGGCAAAGACATTCACTTTCCGATTCGGGTTTCCGGGGTTATAGTGACTGCAGCCAATCATTCTCAATCTGCCGGGCTCGCGTATGGCCCAAGACGTCTTCATCAGTTATTCCGCTAGGAACAAGGCCGCTGCGGATGCCGCGTGCGCCGTGCTGGAGTCGCGGGGAATTCGCTGCTGGATCGCGCCGCGCGACGTGATGCCGGGCATGGAGTGGGGCGAGTGCATCATCGATGCCATCGGGCAGTCGCGCATCATGGTGCTGATTTTCTCGGCGGATGCCGACGCCTCGCCGCAAATCCGGCGCGAGGTGGAGCGGGCCGTCAATCATGGCGTCGCCATCCTGCCGCTGCGCATCGAAGACGTACAGCCCGGCAAGGCGCTCGAATACTTTCTCAGCAACGTGCACTGGCTGGATGCGTGGACGCCGCCGCTGGAGGCGCACCTGAAGCAACTGGCCGACACCATCCAGGTGCTGCTCAAGCGGATGCCGGCGCGGGAGATGTTAAAGGAATCCGAGCCGGCGCTGCAGCCGCCGGAGGCCATGCGCGAGATGCCGCAAGCCGCCAAACCGCCTCCGCCGGCAACGGAGAGGAAGCGGCGGCGTTGGTGGCCGTGGGCTGTTGGCGCGGCGGCGGCGCTGCTGTTGGCGGCGGGGCTCTTCTTCCTCGGCCAGCGCTGGGAGCACAACAAGAGCGCGCAAGCGGTGTTCCAGCAGCTCACCTTCAGGCGCGGAACCATCTCCTCCGCACGCTTCACTCCCGATGGCCACACTATCGTGTACGGCGCATATTGGGATGGCAAGCCAATCCAACTGTTCTCCGTGCGTCCTGAGAATCCCGAGTCGACCCCGGTGCCAGTCCCTGGAGCCGACATTCTTTCCATTTCCAGCACCGGCGAGATGGCTTTGTTGCTGGATCCTCAGCCAGCCGGGGGATGGGGTTTTGCCGGGACGTTGGCGCGGGCGCCGCTGGAGGGCGGAGCGCCGCGCGAACTCCTGGAAATGGTCCAGGAAGCGAACTGGAATCCGGATGGCTCCGCTCTCGCCATTGTGCCTGCTGAAAGCTGGGGCGGAGGCACCCGCCTCGAATATCCGGTGGGCAAAGTGCTCTATCAGACCGATGGCTGGCTGAGCCATCCACGCTTTTCGCCGCAAGGGGATGCGATCGCGTTCGCGGAGCACCCAGTAAAGGCAGATGACAAGGGCCATGTAAGCCTGGTCGATCTGCACGGCAGCAAGCGCGACCTCACCGGCGACTATCCCGGCGGCTTACAGGGAATCGACTGGACGCCTGACGGCGGCGAGGTCTGGTACACGGCATCGGAATCCGGAACCAACTTCGAATTGCGCGCCGTGAGCCGCCGCGGCGGACCGAGCAGGCTCGTGTTGCGCGTACCCGGCCGCCTGACTTTGCAGGACATCTCTCGCGGCGGCCGCGTGCTCGTGACGCGCGACACGCTCCGTCCCTCCGTGATGGTCCGGAGGGCCAACAGCGACCAGGAACGGGATGTTGCATGGCTCGATCTGTCAGACGTCAGAGATATTTCTGCAGACGGCAAGTGGGTGCTCCTCACCGAAGCAGGGGTCGGCAGCCGCACCGAAGGCGCTTACCTCCGCAAAACCGATGGTTCTCCGGGAGTTCGTATCGGCGACGGCTACGGTTATGGGCTCTCGCCCGACGGCAATTGGGCTCTGTCGGTCGTTTCGGGGCCACCGTCGCAATTGTTCCTGCTCCCCACCGGCGCGGGAGAAGCACGGATGATGCCGCGCGGCAAGATTGACGTGCATAGCGGATTCACGGGTGCCTGCTTTGCCGACAGCCGCCGATTCGTTTTCACCGGCAGGCAGGGAAGCCAGCGTCAGCTCTACATCCAGGACATTCAGGGCGGCGAGCCGCGTGCGATCTCCGGCAGTGAAGGGTTCGACATGGATGTCGGCTGCTCAATCTCGCCCGATCAGAAATACGTGACCGCTATCGCCGTCGACACCGACGAGAAAGCCCGCATTGTGCCGTTGCAAGGGGGCACGCCCAGACTGGTTCCCGGCGTCGAGCCCGGCGAACTTCCCGCAGGCTGGAGCGCGGACGGCCGCTCCCTCTACATCTACCGCCCCAATGCCGCGACGCCGGCCCGGGTTTACCTGGTCGATGTGGCCAGCGGACAAAGGAAGCTCTGGAAAGCGATCACGCCTGCCGACCCGGCCGGCACATATGGAATGTCCGGGCTCATCGTGACTCCTGACGGCAAGTCCTATGCGTACGACCTCTGGCGGATGCTATCGGACCTCTACGTTGTGGAGGGACTGAAGTAGGGAATGAGTCTGAATCCTATCGTGATAGCCTTTGGGAATCCCTTTGAGATCCTGATGAGGTTGCGGAGCATCGCGCTCCAGTTCCGCAGTGAATCAGAACCGATAGGTAGGCGGCGGCAAGCGAATTGCGATAATTGTCCGCTTCTGAAAGAGACAGATGCGGTCGGATTTCAGGTTGTGAGCGGTTGGCCGGCATGTGTGAAATTGGCTGCGCCAAACGCTTGCAAAGGTCAGGGACCCCATTGGAACAACCGTGAGAGAAGGGCCGTGGAACGCGAGGAATTTGCGGCAATGCGTTCTTGAAGAAAGGGTTGAACGCCAGGATCTAAGGAAATCCACAGGGCGAAGGTTGCTCGGGGGAATTGTCGGGAGTATTTTACTAACCAGTTAGTTAAATACTTGCCGAAGGGGACGGAGCTGCTTCCGCGAAGGAAGGACGGAGCGGCTGGGGGGCGGCAGCACGACAGGACGTTTTTCGCGAGGATTGACGTTTGAAGTTCATCGCGCGGCGCGGTGGAAAAGCACGCGCGTGCATTTGCGAGGGGGCGCGGTCTAAGGGAAAGAATGGCCGCCGGGAACGAGAGGGGTATCGATTTCGTAATCAAGATCGTGACCGGAGAAGAGCTTCGCAGGCCAATGTGGAAGCGATAATCGTTTTGACACACCGAAACTTGCATCCGAAGCGGCTGAATGGCCGTTCGGAGGCGCAATCATCCAGACAGGCTACCGGGCAGCGCAACCAGACAGGGCAACCGGGCGGCGTAACGAATTGTGGAGAGGAAACATGCATTTTTGCAGGAGTCGTGTATCGGACGGGGAGCGGAGTGCGGCAGGCAGTGAACGCGAAGGAACGAAACAGAACGCGAGAGCTCGGCGCCAGACGGGCGAGCGGTTGCGTGCAGTTGCGGGTGTCCTGCTGACGCTGGCGGCGACGATGCCGGGTTACTCGCAACAGGGTGGAGCGGGCTCGAAGGGGCCGGACAAGGCAGCTTCGCAGTTGCCGGCAGCGCCGACGCCGATGCCGACGCAGCCGTACCCGTTGCGCACGTCGAGCCGCGACTACTCGAAGGCCTATGCGACATGGATCGGAAATCCGATCAGTATTTATCTTCCGACGTCGATCCCCAAGGCGAGCTTTGAAAACTCGGTGCGGCTGGCCGACCTGGTGAAGGATGGAAAGATTTACCTGAGCTTGTCGGACGCGCTGGCGTTGGCGATCGAGAACAACTACGACATCGCCATTGCGCGTTATGACCTGGACATTGCGGATACCGACATTCTGCGGACCAGGGCCGGAGGGACGCCGCTGGGCGCGCCATCGGGCCTGCTTACGGGAACGCAGGGCGGATCGACATCGACGCTCTCGACGGGCGGCGGACCGGGCGGAACGACGGGCGGCTCCGCCGGCGCGGGCGCCGGGCTGGGCGGTATAACGTTCACCACGGCTGGCGCTGGACCGGCGCCGCAGGCTCTCGATCCGACGCTGACGGGCACGATTCAGTTGCAGAGGCAAGAGTCGCCGGCGGAAAGCATTTTCCAGCCGCGCTCCTCGACGAACTTGAATCAGTACAATTTCACTTACAACCAGGGCTTTGTTACGGGCACGGCGCTGCAGGTGGGCTTCAACAATCAACGGATCACGACGAACAACTTTTTCTACGATTACAGCCCGCTGTTCAACTCCAGCTTCCAGGCTCAAGTGACGCAGCAATTGCTGCAGGGCGCGGGGATCTGGGTGAACAAGCGCTTTATGTACCAGGCGCTGAACGACAGGCGCATCACGGACTCATCGTTCCGGCAACAGATTCTTTACACCGTGAACCAGGTGGAGACGATTTACTGGGGGCTGGTGCAGGCCTACGAGGATGTACAGGCCAAAGAGCGCGCGCTGGAGCAGAGCAACCAGTTATTGTCCGACGACAAGAAGCAATTGGAAATCGGAACCATGGCGCCGCTGGACGTGGTGCAAGCGGAATCGAGCGTGGCATCGGATCAGCAGGCGTTGATCAGCGCGCAGAGCACGCTGAACTACCAACAGCAGATCATCAAGCAGGCCATCGCACGCAACCTGAACGATCCGCAACTTTCGGCGGCGCCGGTGATTCCGACGGACCGGGTGAGCCTGGAGCCGCTGGCCGAGGAAAGCCAGCCGGTGGAGGCACTGGTGCAGGAGGCATTCCAGCAGAGGCCGGAGCTGGAGGAGGCAGTGCTGACGCTGCGCAACGACGAGATCACGCTGAAGGGCGCGCGCAATGCGCTGCTGCCGACGCTGAGCGTCTACGGATTTTATGGCGGCACCGGGGTAGGCGGATCGCAGAGCCCGAGCTGCCTCAACCTTTCGACCTTCGCGCCTTGCCTTCCCAACACCTATCCGACCGTGGGCTACGGGGCCACGCTGAACCAACTGGTGAACAGCAGCTCGCCGAACAAAGGCGCGGGCTTTAACCTGTCGATCAACCTGCGCGACCGGCAGGCGCAGAGCGAGCAGGAGCGGTCGCTGATGGAGTACCGGCAGGCGGAACTGAGGCTGGAGCAACTGCATACGCAGATCCGCATGCAGGTGGTGAATGCGATGTATGCGCTGACCAACGATCGCGCGCAGGTGAGAGCGGCGGTGGCGGCGCGCGACTACGCGCAGCAGAGCCTGGATGCGGAAGTGAAGAAGCTGCATCTGGGCGCATCGACAACCGCCAACGTGCTGCAGCAGGAGCGCAGCCGGGCCATGGCGGAGGACAATCTGATCGCCGCACACGCTGCCTACGCGAAAGACCGCGCGGGGCTTTACCAGACGCTGGCTTCGACGCTGCAACAGTACGACATCAACCTGACGGAGGCCGCTTCGGGAACCGTGACAACGACGCCGGTGGTGCCCGGGGTGACACCGGCGTCGCCAGGGAAAGAGCCGACGATGACTCCGCCGGTGACGCAGGAGGAGCCGGTAACACCGCCGGCGCAGTAGGCGGGGACGATTGCAAGATGAGATGGCCCGGCAAAGAAGCCGGGCCATTTTTTTGTTGGCGCGACTGCGGAAAAGATTGAGCATTACCGTTCGGCGACCTGATCCAGAAGGTCGAAGAATTCAGGGAAACTGATGGCAGCGGAGCCGGCGCCCTGAATGAGTGTGTCGCCGCTGGCGCGGAGGGCGGCGACGCTGAAGGCCATGGCGATGCGGTGATCCCCGCCCGAGTCGACGGTTGCGCCGTGGAGGCTTTGACCGCCGGGCACATCGAGGCCGTCTTCGAACTCCGCGACTTCTGCGCCCATGGCGCGAAGGTTTTTCGCTACCAGTGCGATGCGGTCGGACTCTTTGACGCGTAACTCGCGCGCGCCCCGGATGCGAATGCCGCCGCTGGTGAAGGGCGCGATGGCCGCGAGCACCGGCAATTCGTCGATGAGCTGCGCCGCAAGCGCGCCGCTGACTTCGGTTGAGCCGAGGCCTTCGGGTGGCGCGGTGATTTGCACGATGCCGACCAGTTCCGCGTGTTTCTCTTCAAGATTCAGGACGGAGATCTTTGCGCCGAGCGTCATGAGGACGTCGAGCAACACAGCGCGCGTGGGATTGAGGCCAAGCGAATCGATGACCAGGCTGGAGCCGGAAAAGAGCGCAGCGGCGCAGAGGAAGAATGCAGCGGAAGACAGGTCGCCGGGAACAGCGGCGTCGATGGCGTGGAGCGGCTGCGGGCCGGCGATGGAGACCGAGGCGGACGTGCGGGAGAGCTTTGCGCCGAAGGCGCGCAGGGCCAATTCGCTGTGGTCACGGGTGCGGACTTGCTCGCGGACGGTTGTAGTTCCGGCGGTTTCGAGGCCGGCGAGCAGGATGCAGCTTTTCACCTGTGCGCTGGGAACGGGCGTGGCGTAGTCGATCGAATGAAGCTGTCCGCCGTCGATGGTGAGCGGCGCGTGGCCATCGGTGAGCGTGAGGCGCGCGCCCATAGCTCGAAGCGGCTCGCGAATGCGCTCCATGGGGCGGCGCGAGAGCGAGGCGTCGCCGATGAGCGTGAAGCGGCCAGCCTGCGGCGCGAGAAGACCGGAGATCATGCGCATGGTGGAGCCGGAGTTGCCGCAATCGAGGGGATGGTCGGCAGGAACGACGCGGCCGGCGACGCCAGTGATTTCGACAGAGCCGGCACTGATGCAACTCACTTTTGCGCCGAGCGCAGCCATGCAGGCGAGGCTCGAGGCGCAGTCAGCGCCGGTGGAGAAATTGGTGAAGCGCGATGTGCCCTCGGCGAAGCCGCTGAGCATGGCGTAGCGATGACTGATGGATTTGTCGCCGGGCAGGCGCAGGCTGCCGACGATGTTTCGCGCGGGGCGGATGAGTCGTTCCTGTGCGGCGATGGCCAAGCGGACTCCGGGGTCGTGGTTCGTCTCTTTGAGTCTATCGAATGAGGACCCGGGAATCGGCGATTCAGGCTCGGTTTCATTTTGAAAAAGAACGGCTTAGAGGGTCGATTCGACCGAATTGCCGGCCTGCAGAAATCTGAATTCAGCCCCTGCCTAAAATCGCGAGTGTGGAACCGTATGATCTTGTGATCTAATGAGGACCGCCGTTGAACTCTGCTGTAGACAGGAAATGAAATGGGCCGAATCTCTGCGTGTGTGGCGTGTGCCATAGCACTCAGCCTGTGTTTGGGAGGTCTTACCGGCTGCGGAGGGTCAGCGCCTCCTCCTGTAGCCTCCATCTCCAGTTTCGTAGCGAACCCTGCGACCATTACGGCAGGAGCAAGCGCAACGTTGACGGGAGAATTCGCGAACGGCACGGGCGTGATCACTCCCGGCAATCTCGCCGCTGTGAGCGGAACCGCGGTGACCGTGAGCCCAACGGTAACGACGACCTATACCCTCACTGTCACCCCATCCAGCGGAGCCGCGGTCACGCAGACGGCCACAGTAACCGTGAATCCCGCGCCGGCGATCATTAGCTTCGCGGCCAGTCCGGCGACGATCACGGCTGGGGCAAGCTCCAGCCTGACGGCCGTTTTCTCCAACGGCACGGGGGTGATCACTCCGGGCAATCTCCCTGTTACGAGCGGAACGCCGGTGAGCGTCAGCCCCACGACGACTACTACCTATACCCTCATGGTTACTCCGCCCGCGGTTGGAGCCGCGGTCACGCAGACGGCCACAGTAACCGTGAATCCCGCGCCGACAATCACCAGCTTCGCGGCCAATCCAGCAACGATCACCGCAGGCGGAAGCTCCAGCTTGACGGCCGTTTTCTCCAACGGCACGGGCGTAATCACTCCGGGCAATCTCGCTGTAATCAGCGGAACGCCGGTGAGCGTCAGCCCCACCACCACCACTACCTATACCCTCACGGTCACTCCGCCTGCCGTTGGGGCCGCGGTTACTCAGACGGCTACTATGACCGTGAATCCTGCGCCGACGATCAGCAGCTTCGTGGCCAGCCCAACAACGATCACGGATGGGGCAAGCGCCAACCTGACGGGAGTCTTTGCTAACGGCACAGGCGTGATTACTCCGGGCAATCTCGCCGTCACAAGCGGCACGCCGGTGAGCGTGAGCCCCACGACGACGACCACCTATACGCTCACGGTCACTCCGACTGCCGGTGGGACTGCGGTGACCCAGACAGCCACTGTGACCGTGAATCCAGCGCCGACGATCACCAGCTTCGTGGCCAGCCCCACAACGATTGCGGCTGGGTCAAGCGCCGGCCTGACAGGAGTTTTCGCCAACGGCACAGGCGTGATTACACCGGGCAATCTCCCGGCCACGAGCGGAACGGCGGTGAGCGTCAGCCCCACGGCGACCACTACTTATACCCTGACGGTCACTCCCCCTGCGCTTGGGACTGCGGTGACGCAGACGGCCACTGTGACCGTGGTTCCCGCGCCGACGATCACGAGTTTCGTGGCGAGTCCAGCCACCATAGCGCTAGGAGCAAGCTCCGGCCTGACGGCCGTTTTCTCGAACGGCACGGCCATGATCACGCCAGGCAATCTCCCTGTTGCGAGCGGAACGCCGGTGAGTGTGAGCCCCACGACGACCACTATCTATACCCTCACCGTCACTCCTCCCACGGGCACAGCGATCACGCAGACCGCTACAGTCTTCATTGAGAGCACGGTCACGGTGGACGAGTCGAGCACCGGCCCGGCGGTAACCGACCAACTTCTAGGCATGAATATGGCAGCCTGGTACGACCTGGTCGATAACCAGACGGGAATTGTGAATGCGTTTCAGACCGCCGGCATCAAGGCGGTGCGTTGGCCGGGCGGATCGTGGTCGGATCTGTATCACTGGCAGACCAATACCAATTGCGACGTTGCCCCGTTCGGGACGACGGCCGGCCAGCCCGATTCCGACGACACTTTTGCGAATTTCGTCAATGATCTTGCCATTCCGGCGGGCCTGGATGTGGCGCTCACGGCAGATTACGGCACGAATCCAACGTGCAACGGAGGCGGTCTGCCAAGCGAGGCTGCCGCATGGGCCGCTGCGGCGCTCACCGATGGCATCACGGTGAGCCACATGACGGTGGGCAACGAGGTCTACGGAACCACGTGGGAGGAGGATCTGCATACTCCCCGGAACAACGCCGCAACGTACGCAGCCGCAGTGGTGGGAGCCAGCGGGTACTATCAGCTCATCAAGGCGGCTTCCCCGAATACGCTGGTGGGCGTGGTGGTGGATGCGGATAACGCGACAGGTGGGTGGGACGATACGGTGCTCACCAACGCAAAGGGCTCTTATGACTTCGTGGAATACCACTACTATCCGGAGACGCCGGGCCAGGAAAACGACACGACCCTGGTGCACTCTTTGGCGCAGGAGTTGTCCACGAAGATCAACATTGTGAAGGCGGAACTGACGAAGTGGGGGACTCCGGATACACCCATTTACGTCGGCGAGATGAGCTCTGTCTACTCCAACCCAGGGAAGCAGAGCTGGTCGATTACACAGGGCTTGTATACCGGCCAGGTGCTGGGCGAAATGATGAACGACGGAGTATCGCGCTCGACCTGGTGGATTGGCTTCGGCAATTGTGACGGCACCAACGGGAATGATAGTTCTTCACTCTATGGATGGCAGAATTTCGGGGCCTATAACGTGTTCTCCGATGGACCCTCCGATACCACCTGTCCGGACGCGGGGCCCATCGGCACCATGTCTCCCACGGCGCGCGCGTACCAACTCTTTAGCAGCGTGGCCGTCAACGGCGAATCCGTGTTGACCGCGGACGTGGCCGGCGATACAAACAACGTGCGCGCGTATGCGGCAACCAATAACGGCGGGACGGCGCTGGTGTTGTTCAATCTGAACGAAAATGCTAGCGCGCCGGTGACGATCACGCTCTCCGGGCTATCCTCCGCTTCCGCCGTGAGCGAAGTGACCTACGACAAGGCGATGTATGACCTGTCGGGATCGCCGACCGGGACTCCACCGGACCCAGCAGGGACGAACACCTGGGCCGCGCCTGTAACGACCGATCTTGGCGCTCAAAGCCTCCCGCTGACTTTGTCGCTAGCCCCCTGGAGTATGAACGTGGTCATCATCCAGTAACTGAGGCGGGAAGGTTGGCATCCGTTGCGCAGAGTTCAGGAAGCGCGCTCCACTTCGCTCAGGATGGCAGGTGATATTTTGAGCGAACTTCAGAGAAGCGGCTCGAGATGCGCGGTGAAGTGACGTAGGAACGGAGCTTCGTAGGTGAGACGCATGCCGCGGATCGTCTCGCGATTCTTCCACACTTCGAGAATGACTTCGACGAGATAGTCGATGTGGCTTTGCGTGTAGACGCGGCGCGGAATGGCCAGGCGCACGAGGTCCATCTGCGCCGCAGCAGCAAACATGAGCGTGCCGATCTCGACAGAGCGCACGCCCCCTTCAAGATAGAGTTCGCAGGCCAGCGCCACACCTGGAAATTGCGCTGAAGGAATTTGCGGAAGGAAGGCGCGGGCGTCGAGATACACTGCATGGCCGCCGGGCGGCTGCACAATGGGCACGCCGGCGGCGGCGATGTGATTGCCGAGGTAGGCGGTGGAGGCGATGCGGTAACGGAGGTAGTCTTCTTCGAGAGCTTCCTGCACTCCGACGGCGATGGCCTCGAGATCGCGGCCGGCCAAGCCGCCGTACGTGGGATAACCCTCGGTGAGAATGAGGAGATCCTTCTCCTGCTGGGCGAGCAGATCGTTGTTGGTGCAGAGAAAACCGCCGATGTTGGCCATGCCGTCTTTCTTGGCCGACATGGTGCAACCGTCGCCGAGGTGAAACATCTCCTGCGCGATTTCTTTGGGAGTTTTGTTTTCGTAGCCCGGCTCGCGCAGCTTGATGAACCAGGCGTTTTCGGCGAAGCGGCAGGCGTCGAAGTAGAGCGGGATATTGTGGCGCTTGCAGACGGCGCTGACCTGGCGCACGTTTTCCATCGAGACCGGCTGGCCGCCGCCGGAGTTGTTGGTGACGGTGAGCATGACGAGCGGAATGCGCTCGCGGCCGACGCGGGCGATGAGGCTTTCGAGCGCGGCCACATCCATGTTGCCTTTGAAGGGGTGCAGCAAGGCGGGCTGGCGGCCCTCGGCGATGGGCAGATCGACGGCTTCGGCGCCGGTGAACTCGACGTTGGCGCGCGTGGTGTCGAAGTGGGTGTTGTTGGGAACGATGTCGCCTTTCTTGCACGTGACGCCGAAGAGAATGCGCTCGGCGGCGCGGCCCTGGTGCGTGGGAATCACGTGCTTGTAGCCGAAGATGTCCTGGACGGAGTTCGCGGAAGCGATCGAAGCTGCGGCTGCCGGCGTAGCTTTCGTCGCCCTCCATGATGGCGGCCCACTGATGGGTGGACATGGCGCCGGTGCCGGAATCGGTGAGCAGGTCGATGAGCACGTCGTCGGCGGGCAGGAGAAACAGGTTGTAGTGCGCGGCCTTGAGAAGAGCTTCGCGCTCGGCGCGGGTGGTCCAGCGAATGGGCTCGACACTTTTGATGCGGAACGGCTCGATGATGGTCTTGGCGATCATGAGGGGTCTTTCGGAGCCCGCGGCAGCGAGTCCGATTCGCGGACGCGGAGGACGATAATCGTTTCGTCGTCGAAGCGGTCGTGAGCGCCCTGGAAGCGAATGACATCGGCGAGGATGGCGTCAGCGATCTCCGGGGCGCGCAGATCACGGTTGTCGCAGAGCAAGCTGGCGAGCCGATCCTGACCGTACATGTCTCCCTTGTCGTTTTCGGCATCGAGGATGCCGTCGGAGACAAAGACGATGGCGTCGCCCGGTTGAGTGGAGACGCTGAACTCCTCGTAGGTGACGTTGGGAAACATACCCAGGGGAAAGCCTTCGGCTTTGACGGGGAGCGACTCCCACCCCACCGGGCCAAGACCGCCTGGCGGGGACCCCGATTGGCCGGCGCGGCAGACGATGGGTTGGACGGCGCCGGAGTTGGCGACCTGGAGAGTCTGGTTTTCGTCGTTCCAGAGACAGAAGAGCATAGTGACGTATTGCGACTCGAGCTTGCGCTCCTGAATGGCGTCGTTGAGAAGGGCGAGCATTTGAGCCGGTTCGGGCTGCTGCGCGGCGGCGGCGCGCATGATGCCGCTGACGAGCGCGGCGAAGAGGGCAGCGGGCGCGGCCTTGCCACTGACGTCGCCGAGGACAATGGCGGTGCGGTTGGGGCCGTAGTCGAGGAAGTCGTAGAGGTCGCCGCCGATGGTGCGCGCAGGGAGAAAGCGGGCGGCCATGTCGGCGTGGGGATGCGAAGGAGCTTCGGCGGGCAAGAGGCGGAGCTGGACTTCGCGGGCCATGGCGATGTCTTTCTCATGCTGGCGCTCCTGGCGATGAACGGCTTGGTAGAGGCGTGCGTTCTCGATGGCGATGGCGATCTGCGAGGCCAGGGTGGTCAACATGCGCTGGTGCTCTTCATTGAAGAAGGCGGGGCGGGTGTGTTCGAGATCGAGCACGCCGATGATGCGGCCTTTGTAGAAGAGCGGGACGATGAGCTCCGAGCGGGTCTCGGGGTTCATGGGCACGTAGCGCGGGTCCTGGCTGACGTCGGGAACATTGATGGGGCGCCACTCGCGGACCGCTGCGCCGACAAGGCCGGTGCTGATGGGAATGCGGCGCATGGGCGCATGAGCGTAGCCGAAGCGCCAGGCGTAGCGGGTGATGAGCGTGTCGCCTTTCTCGTCGAGGAGCATGATGGTGAACATCTGGTAGTCGATGAGGCGGCGCAGAAGCTGGCCGATGCGCTCGAGCAGGGGATTGAGATCGAGGATGGAGGCGAGCTCGACGGCGATTTCGTTGAGCACTTCGAGGGTCTGCGCCTGGCGGGAGACGCGAGCGTAGAGGCGGGCGTTTTCGATCGACTGCGCGATGCGCGAGGCGGTCAGGGTGAGCACGTGGAGATGCTCGGGACGGAAGAAGTCGAGCTGGTCGCTTTCGAGATCCATGACGCCGATGAGGCGGTTTTTGGCGATGAGGGGCACGGCCAGCTCGGAGCGCACGTCGGGATTGGCGTTGATGTAGTAGTCGGCTGTGGAGACATCGTTGAGGAGGATGGGCTGGCGGGTGAGCGCGACCTGGCCGACGACGCCCTTGCCGACGGGAAGACGGGTGCGCTCGACCTCGGGAGTGTGGCCGATCTGGAAGCGCATGCGCAGCTCGTGGGAGCGGTCGTTAATTAGGAAGATGGCAAAGATGTGGTACGGGATGAGGGCGCGGACGAGTTCGGAGGTGCGGGCGAGGAGGGTTTGCAGGTCGAGGGTGGTGTTGAGCGCGTCAGTGAGACGCATGAGGAAGGCCACATCGGCAGGCTCGATGCGCGCGTTGATGGGGTCAAGGTACGACGGCGAGTCGGCGGAGGCGGAGGCGTCGGCGGGGCGGTAGTCGCCCTCGAAGTCGTGACCTGCAGGCGGGGGTGGGGGCGTGGAGTCCATAGGGGGTCGAAGGGAATGATAACGGATTCACGAAGGGCGCTTAAGGGGCGTTCCAATCCATCGAGACGATATCCTGGGCGCCGACATCCCTCAAGAGCATCGGGGAGTCGCCGAGCGCCAGGCCCAGCCAGTCTGCCATAGTAGCCCGTCATGGGAAAATCTTTGAGGCTCACCACCTGCTCCACCTTCCGGTCGCTGATTCTCACGCGGTACACTCCGCGGTTCGGGGGCGGGTGCAGAAAATAGACATACTGGCTGTCGCGCGACCAGCAGGGAAAGGCGGCCGAATCCGGGGCCAGCAACGACCACTTTTGGGATTTGAAATCGAAAAGCATCAGGTTACGGGAAGTGACTGGCATGGCGGTGAGATACCGGCCGTCGGGCGACCAGTGGGGAGAATACAATCCCTGTGAACCGGGGATGAGAGAGACCTGGCCGGTGTTGACATTCACAATGTGGATGGCGGATAGTCCGCCGGGCCGGCCTCCGAACGCCACGGAATTGCCATCTGGCGACCAGCAAGGATCCCACTGCCCCCCGGGAACGCCGGGGGCCAATTCCTCGGGCGTTCCGCCGTCGGAAGAAATGACGTAAACTCGCGGTGGCCTGCCTTGCTGCAAGGCGTAAAACACAATCTGCTTTCCGTCTGGCGACCAGCGAGGCTCCAGAGCACTGAGCGGCGGCGAGGTGAGCTGAAGACTTCCGGTGCCGTCTGCTTTGCTGCGCCATAAGATTCCTTCGGGGTAAGAAACGTAGGCTAACAACTGCCCATCGCTGGAGAAGTTCACATAATAAGCTGAGATACCGCCAAGAAATGGTGCAAACGACTTGGTCTTGCTGTCATACCGTTCGAGCTCGCCCTTGCGCAACACCTGGACCGCATAGAGCTTCTTGCCGTCCTTACCCGGCACGGGGTCGATGTAGCTAATTGCTCCGGAGGTCAACTGCACCGGCGCGGAGTCGGTTTTGTGCAGAAAACTGCGGCCTTCGCGTGTGGCCCAAAGCTGGCCCGCCGACTGGAGGACAAAGTACTTGCCGTCCGGCGTCCACTTGCCGCAACACTCCCCGGAACGCGTGTGCCAACTTTGGAAGATCTGGTGCAGGTGGACGCCGTCCGGAAGAATCTGCCAGATGGAATCCAACCCGGTCACCGGATCGTCCACGGTGAAACGAATCTGCCTGCCATTTGGCGACCAGGCGGGGTCCCACGCGGTGCCTGGCAGCGAGACGAGCTTACGGGAATCCGATCCGTCCGCGTTCGCAAGGTAAAGGCTGTTGCCGTTGGCGTATACAAGTTGCTTTCCGTCCGGGGACCATGCGCCACCCTGGCCGATGGTATCGGCCAGGCGGATGGGTGAGCCGCCGAGGATGGGCAGGCTCCACAATGGCGCATCCCAGTCAGTATTGCCCTGCTTTTCGTTTACAAGAAGCGTTGAGCCGTCGGCTGAGATGTTCAAAGGAATCATGAGAGGGGAGGGAGCGGGGACGGGCGCCACGGCGCCGCCGCTGACCGACACCTGAACGATTGAAGATGCGACGCCGCCTGCCTGAGGGGAGAGCTGCGCTGCGCTTGCATCCATGTAGAGCCGCGCGCCATCGGTGCCAACTAATCCTTTGCGGTGACCGTCCTGGGTGAGCTGGGTGTAGTTTGACACCGTGGGAGCCGGCAGCGTGGGGCGCAGCACATAGGCCAACGCGCCGGCCGCCACGCACACCGCCGCCGCCCCGCCCACGAGCAGGCGTTTGTGGCGCAGCGCCAGTGCAGCCACCATCTGCGAGTCTGAGCTGTCTTCGCGGGCCGGCTGGGGGCGAACTTCGGCCGCCGCAATGGATGCAATCGGCGATGCTGTTGTGGAGCCGGAGCTGGTGTCGCGCTTCAGGCGCTTCAGGTCGGCGCGCAACTCCGATGCGCTCTGGTAACGCAGCTCGCGGTCCTTCTCCAGCAGCTTGTTGATGATCTCTTCCAGTCTTGCCGGCAATTGCGCATTCAGGCGCGAAGGCGCTGCGGGGGTCACATGCAGGATTCCGTTGTAGATTGCCGCCGGGGTGGCGCCCGAGAACGCTTGCCGCCCGGTTGTCATCTCGTACATCACAACGCCCAGGCTGAAGAGGTCGGTTCGCGCATCGAGCGGATTGCCCAGCGCCTGCTCCGGCGACATATAGGCCACTGTCCCCATCGCCGTGCCTGGGCTGGTCAGGTGAGCCGCATCCTGGGTTTCGCCGTCGATCGCAGCTGTTTCGCCGGCCGGCGCGTGGGGACTGGCCGCGCCCGGATGCATCAACTTCGCCAATCCGAAATCGAGGACCTTCGCCGTGCCGCGCGTGGTGACGAAAATGTTTGCTGGCTTGACGTCGCGATGCACGATGCCCTTGGAGTGCGCCGCATCCAGGGCGTCGGCGATCTGAATGCTCAGGTCGAGAACCTCCTCAACCTGCATGGGGCTGTGGCGGGCCAGGTGGTGTTTCAGGGTCTGGCCTTCCATCAGCTCCATGGCAATGAAGGGCTGGCCATCCTGCTCATCGATCTCGTAAATGGTGCAGATGTTGGGGTGATTCAGCGCCGATGCCGACTGCGCTTCCCGCTGGAAGCGCTCCAGGGCAATGTGGTCCTTCGCCAGTTCCTCGGGCAGAAACTTGAGGGCAACCGAGCGCCGTAGCTTGGTGTCCTCGGCGCGATACACGACGCCCATGCCCCCGCCACCCAGTCTCTCGATAATGCGGTAGTGGGTAACGACTTTTTCAGTCACGATTCGACACAACCCCCACCTCTTTGCATCATGCAACGGGAAGAAGCCAGAACGCCCGCCATCTTACGGCATTCCAAAAGCTAGTGTGAACTTTTCAGTCGGATTGAAGGCTGTCGCTCCTCGCCGCGCCTGAGAGCGGAAACTTGAACGGGAATCCGCATTTTGGCGGCTCAATCACGGCCAGTGTACACCCCGCTGCCTCACGGCGGAGCACCGCCTGAAGATAGGGAGTAGGGAGGCGGTAAGAAGGCGAGCGAGCGGAGGTTTGAACGGGACTGCGCTTCGCAGCACAGAGTCTTTCTATTCCCTGATCCCTAATCCATGTTCCCTGTCTTTTCAGGCGGTGCCGAGTTCGCGCAGAATGGCGACGGAGGCGGAGGAGCCAATGCGGTTGGCGCCGGCTTCGAGCAGGACGCGAACATCGGCCAGAGTACAGATGCCGCCGGAGGCCTGGACGCCGCAGCGGGCGCCTGCCACGCCGCGGAGGAGAGCGACATCGGTCGCGGTGGCGCCGCCAGGAACGAATCCGGTGGAGGTTTTGATGAAGTCGGCGCCAGCCAGGATGGCGATTTCGGCGGCGCGCAGCTTCTCTTCCATCGTCAGCAGGGAGGTCTCGAGGGTCACCTTGAGCAGGGCGCCGTGATGATGGGCCACGGTGACGGCGGCGTGGACGGCGTGATGGACAGCGTGATGGTTGCCGCTCTTGAGCTGGCCGATGGGAAGGACCATATCGAGCTCGCGAGCGCCCAGGCGGATGAGCGCCGCGGCCTCCTGGCGCAGGGTGGAGACCAGCGACGCGCCGAGGGGGAAGCCGATGACCACGCCGACGGGAACGCCGGAGCCCGCAAGCAGGCTGACGGCAGCGGCCGTCCAGACGGGATTGACCGCGACGCAGGCAAAGCGGTAGCGGGCGGCTTCCGCACAGAGGGCTTCCACCTGCTGGCGCGTGGCGTCGGGCTTGAGGAGGGTGTGGTCGATGACTGCAGCCAGAGATTGCCAGCCGGCTAAGGTTTTGGCGGAAAAGGCAGCCGAGTCGAAGGTCCCATAGTCAAAATCCAGATCGGAATTCTGGACGGGGGTGGTAGCGGTCATTGGGGGATTGCTCCTTACGACCAGCGGATTTACTGCACCGAGAGGCTCATCCGCGATCTCCGGGAGATGAGTATACGGCGGCGCCGGACCGGGGACCTAATGAATCGACGAAGAATCGCGCGAAATAGTTGGTAAGGGGTGGGAATCGAGAATCCGCTGCCCTAGGCAGGTTGGCCGGAAGCCATGATGCAGATGTCGGGCAAATTGCGGTAACGCTCGGCGTAGTCCATGCCGTATCCGATGACGAAGAGGTTGGGAATGGAGAAGCCCACGTAGTCGGCCTCGATTTTTTCGATGCGCCGGGAGGGCTTGTCGAGCAGGGTGGCAATGCGCAAAGTTTTGGGGTGCTGCTGGAGGAGGAGCTTGCGCAGATAGGCGAGGGTGAGGCCGGTGTCGAGGATGTCCTCGACGATGAGAACGTTCTTGCCTTCGATGGGCTGATCGAGATCCTTGATGACCTTGACTGCGCCCGAGGAGCGCTGGCCGTTGCCATAGCTGGAGACGGCGACAAAGTCAAAGGTGGCGTCGGCCTGAATGGTGCGCGAAAGATCCACCAGAAAAAACGCCGCACCCTTGAGCACGCCAACCATCACCAGCTTTTCGCCGTTCAGGTCACGGGTAATTTGCGCGCCCATTTCGGCAACGCGGTCGGCGATCTGTTGGCGGGAATAAAGAACGTCAAGGCCTTGGGTTGTCATGGTAGCCATGCACACAGTATCGCGCGGAATCTGCCTTGGGACCACCTGTGTAAATCGAGGGCGGAATCCATGGCGGATTCTGGATCGGCGCCTGGGGCGGAGTACCGGCTGAAAATCTCGGTTGAGGGATGTTTACGAAAGAGTAGCTTTCGAATTGGCGACGATGCTTCCGGGGCTCGGGAGTAGACTGCATCGGTGAGAGCTTTCACCGTTCCCAATTCCTTTGGAGTAGCCGCTATGAAAGTTCGCTTCAGCACAACTTCGATTTCTGCTTTGCTTCTTTCCCTGTGCCTTGTTATCTCCATCCCGGCGGCCCTGAGCAACGCCTCAACCTGGAGGGAGCTCACACTTAAGATGCCCTATGGGGCGATATGGAACTTCTTGGCGCCTTTGGGTTTTGCTGATCTCGGGATCGTAACGATTGGCTTGATCGTCCTCTGGACGGGATACAAAAAAAGGGAGCGCTGGGCCTGGTTCGTCATGCTCATCGCCCTTTTGTTCTTTTACTTCCCCTCCTCCGTGCTGCCCGTGCTCTTGCAAATACGGCTCTTCGGGTGGCCTTATTTGCTGGATTTGCTCGGGATTTTCCGGGTAGGAGCATGGTGGCATTGCTGGATTGCGTCCTTGCGTCCTAATTACAGCAGTGGTATAGCATGCGCGACTGTTCTAACCATGATTGGACCTCTTGAATTTCTCGTGATGTCGATTGCGCTGCTCCTTCCGGCGAAGGCGTTTTTCTGGAAGCCCGTTCCTCACCAACCGGGAACGCGAACGAAAATCGCGGCGTTATTGGGGAAACGAACCTGGGTGTGGGTGATTGCGCTGCTTCTGGTCATCGTGTTAGCTGTCGCCTTCATGATGAGGAGTCCCATGGCTTCGACTCAAAACAGCGTGGCCGAAAATAAGCCGTCGATTGCAATGACATTCCCCATATACCCCATGGTAGCGATCGACCTGGCCAAGGCGGAGAACGCCGTCGCCATGCCGGACGCCGGCATGGAAGACGCCATCGTCGTCGCTGTCACGCGCGACGGCGCGGTGTTTCTGGGACTGAACAAGGTCGATCCCGCCCAACTCGACAGCCGCATCCGCGAAAAGCTAGCCGATAGGACCGACAAGACGATTTACCTCCGCGCGGATAGGCGCACGCAGTATCGGGACGTTGAGAACGCAATCGACGGCATGCGCAGCGCGGGTGCAGAACAAGTTGGATTGCTGACCCAGAGGATGGAAGACGCTCAGCCGGAAGATTATCTTTGGGTTGGCAATCCGCTGCTGAAATCGGTGGGGCTGGAAGTATTCATCCCCACCCCACCTAAGACGCCCGCAAGAGGATCGAGCCCTCCAGACCGCACCATCGTTGTTCACGTCATCTATCGTCCCAACGCGGCCCCGGCCTACAAGATCAACACGGCCGATGTCGCGCACGCCGAGCTCGAGTCCATGTTGACTAAGATGTACGCCGACCGCGCCGAGCGCGTGATGTTCGTCAAGGGTGACGACAATCTGCCTTTTTTCGACATCGCCGATGTCATCGATATCGGGAGGGCCTCCAACGTCGATCACATCGGTCTGATGACGCCAGGAATCATAGCCGGCAATTAGGGCCTGACCAAGTACGAAGCCAGTTCGCCAAACCCGGGGATAATTCCAAATCCACGCTGAGAATAATCTCCAGGCCCGCTGAAACATGCTTTGCGGGATGGCGGTTGCGGCAATTTCAGATATACTCGCATCTATACTAGAAGAGCGATGCTTCCCTTTCTGCACATTGGGCCGTACGCCCAGCCTACTTACGGGCTGATGCTTTGCCTGGCCATCATGACGGCCGTGTTTCTAGTGGACCGCGCTTTCAAGCGGGCGCACCTGACGGCGGACGCGGTGCAGATGGTCGCGGTGGCCGCGGTGTCAGGCGTTGTGGGCTCCAAGATCTGGTACCTCATCCTCGACTCGCCGGGGGACTTCAGGACCATGGGCTGGAGTGCCTTGTGGCAAACCGTCGGATTTTCGTGGTTTGGCGCACTGGTCTGCGGACTCTTAGCGCTGGTGCTGCAAGGCTGGCGGGCAAAAATCGGAGGTCTGCGCACGCTGGATTTGGCTGCTCCTGCAGCCGCCATCGGCCAGGGCATCGGGCGCATCGGGTGTTTTCTTTCCGGCGACGGTTGCTACGGCATTGCGATCCAGCCCGTTCACATTTTCGGGTTCACGTTTCACCCATGGGGGATGGCGTTTCCGAATGGGGTCGTGCCGGTTAATGTTCCTGTCTACCCGACGCCGCTCTATGAGATGGCTGCCTACCTCGCCATCGGCGGATGGTTGTGGTGGCGCCTGGGCAAGCCGCACGCCACGGGCGCGATCATGGGCCAGTACCTGATCCTCGCCGGAACCGCTCGCTTTTTGGTTGAGTTTATCCGCCGTAATCCCAAAGTTCTTTGGGGCTTATCGAATGAACAACTGACCAGCGCCGGGGCCGTTGTGGTGGGCGTCGCGCTCATGTGGTGGGCAGCCAAGCGGCCGGCGCTCAGGCCGCGGAAAGTACCGGCACAGGTCGCGAAGCCGGCGTAGCAAGCCCATGAGGCGGAATTCTCCGCACTGTTTAGGCCAACCAATGCATTGGTGCAGCCTGCTTCGGGCCGCGGAGCGCGTAGGACGGGCACGCGTCTATACTTCAGAAGAGAGATGCTCCCTTATCTATTTCACATTGGATCGTTCCAAGTGCCCACCTTCGGGCTGATGCTGTGGGTGGCCGCGGTGACGGCCGCAATTGTGGTCGACCGGGCGTTTAAGCGGGCGCGGCTGACTGCGGACGCGGTGGGGATGGTGGCGATCGCCCTTATCGCCGGCATCATCGGCTCCAAGATCTGGCACATCCTCGACTCGCCGGACGAATTCCGGGCGATTGGATGGCATGTTTTGTGGGATAACGCCGGATTCGCGTGGTACGGCGGGTTGATCTTCGGTATCTCGGCGCTGGTGCTGCAGGGCTGGCGAGCGAAGATCGGGGGCTTGCGCATCCTGGATTTGGCAGCTCCCGCGGCGGCCATTGGGTACGGCGTGGGGCGCATCGGGTGCTTCCTCTCCGGCGACGGCTGCTATGGGATCGCGATCCAGCCAGTCCACATCTTCGGGTTCACTTTTCGCGCATGGGGAATGGCCTTTCCGCATGGGCTTGAGCCGATTCTGGTTCCTGTGTATCCGACGCCGCTTTACGAGCTGGCCGCGGGGTTGCTGATCGGCTGGTGGCTGTGGTGGCGGCTGGGCAAACCACACCCGACCGGCGTGATCGTGGGCCAGTACCTGGCACTCAGCGGAATGGCTCGCTTTTTGGTTGAATTCATCCGGCGCAACCCCAAGGTTCTTTGGGGTTTATCGAATGCGCAGTTGGCCAGCGCGGGGGCCGTGGTAGCTGGCATCGCGCTGACCTGGTGGGCGGCGACGCGGCCGACGCGGGTGCCGGAGAAGGCTCAAGAAAAAGAATTGGGGCCGGTGGGGAAGACGGCGTAAAGCGACATTCATAAGAAGACTCTCTATTCGAACGTCGGGACAGGGCGGTGCGATTTCCTGCGCGGTGGAATCTTGAGGTCCACGCCGCCGAGTGCCGCGAACCGTTTGTGAATGGCGGTCCCTAGGCCTTCCGCCCGGGGCTTTGTTCCCCCGTCGATAGCTACACCCGAGAGTATCTCACGCACTTCGGCCTCCATGGAGCGGCCGTTGAGGGCTGCGCGGACCTGAAGCCTGCGTTTCACCGTATTGTCGAGGTTGCGGATGACGATTGTAGCCATGAGAAGATGCTAGCACGTGGATGCTAGCATTGCAAGCAGTGCTAGCATATGGGCTTCACGTTGGAACGAGAGCCAGCGCTGGGCTTTCCCGCCTGCGTGAGGTGCATCACGGTCTGCTGATTACCACTACACAGGAAAGTGATTTGCGACACGTGTGACGGCGCTCACAGCCACTCGTCCTTCGCGCTGCGTAATGTCGGTCACATTCGCCAGCAAATTCCTGAGCTGCTCTTAGCCTCCTAGCACTCGGGAATTTGCTGGCGCAGTACTGTCAGCGGGGTAGGCAAGGGTCATCCCATTTGGCGGCCACGGCCGGGTGTAATGAAGTCGTATACTCGCCAAGTGCAATGGGAGGTACAGAACGGGGGTTTTTGCCATGGAAATGCTCTTGATGGGTTTGTGTGTGAGCGTATTCGGACTGGCAGTGGTAGCTCTTGTGTTTCGCGCGGCCACGCGCCCGGAATCATCCCAGCCGGCCCTGCGGCCTGAGCTTCCGGCGGTGGAAGCGGCTAGTTCGGCCCGCTTCTTCCCGAATCGTGTCACCGTTCCGCCGACGGTGCCGTATCCGCAGGTTCCCATTGATCTCCTGTTGCTGCAAATTGAGAACCATGTGCGACTCGAGCATGCTGCCGCGGAATCGTTTATAGGGTTTCCCTCGGAAGCCTTATTGCACAGCAAGACAGCCTCGACGTTGGTAAACTGAGAGGCGCGCATGACATTCGAACTGCTGAGCGGTATCACCTCTGCCGAGGCCGAGAAGATTCTGGGGCTCGGCAGCCGGCTTATTGTGCCCAGCGGAACTGCGCTGTTCCGGTTGGGAGAGCCGGCCGATCGCCTGTTCCTGACCACGCGGGGCTGCATTCGGCTTACGTTGCCGATCAAGATCCGAAACCATGAAGAGAACATCCTGGCGGAAGAAATTTCTGCAGGTCAGACGGTGGGGTGGTCGGCTCTGATTCCGCCATATCTGTTTACCCTCACGGCCAGCGCGCCGGCTGAAGCAGAAGTCATCGCGCTGCCGCGGCAGGCGTTGCAAGAATACTTTGCCGCCAATCCAGCGGCGGGGTGCAAAATCGCGCAAAACCTGGCCGCGGTCATTGGACATCGCCTGCACCTGTTCCAGACGATGTGGCTGCGCGAAATGCAGCGCACGGTAGAGGTCCTTTCTGCTTAAATAGGGAATCGACGGATGAGAGTTGCGATCCCGATTCCGATCCGGAGTAAATCTGCGGCAGGAGCGCAGTGAATGAGCGCTGAACTTCCTTCCCAACCCCAACCCGCGCGCCGCCGCGCAATTGGAATCTTTCTCGGCGGCGGCCTGCTTGCCACTTTTGCTTCTTTCCTCTATCCCGTGCTGCGCTATTTCGTTCCTCCGCCGGTTGCCGATCTTGGCGGAGACGAGGTGGTAGCCGCCAAGGTCGGGGCGGTGAAACCGAATTCCGGGGAGATTTTCCGTTTCGGCAGCCGTCCCGGGCTGTTGATTTTGGAAAGCGACGGCACCTATCGCGCTTTCTCCGCTACCTGCACCCATCTCGGCTGCACGGTGCAGTATCGCAGCGATCTGCGCGAAATCTGGTGTCCCTGCCACAACGGAATCTACGATCTCAATGGCCGCAACGTCTCCGGCCCCCCGCCCCGGCCGCTCGATGTCTTTGACGTCCACCTCCGCGGCGACGAGATTGTGGTCAGCCGGAAACGGGAGGCGTGACCGTGTTCGCTGCTCTGGTTCGCTGGCTCGATGAACGACTTGATTTGGATGGCATTCTGGCCCCATTCCGCCATAAGACTGTCCCCACCCATCGCTTCTCCTACTGGTACTTCTTCGGAGGCATCACGCTTTTTCTGTTCGTGATCCAGGTGCTGACCGGCATTCTGCTGCTTCTGTATTACCGTCCCGGCGCCAACGAGGCCTTCGAAAGCGTGCAGTACATCATGACCCGGGTGCAGTTTGGCTGGCTGATTCGTTCCATCCACTCCTGGTCGGCCAATCTGATGATCTTTACTGCCTTTGCCCACATGTTCAGCGTGCTTTTTCTCAAGGCCTACCGCAAGCCCAGGGAGCTGACATGGGTCACCGGGATGCTGCTTATGTTTCTGGTCATGGGATTCGGGTTCAGCGGCTACCTGCTGCCCTGGAACAAACTAGCCTTCTTCGCCACCACGGTTGGCACCCAAATGGCTGGTCAGGTTCCCATCATCGGCCAGCCCTTGATGATCTTTCTCCGCGGCGGTCCACAGGTGACGGGAGCTACGCTGACCCGATTCTTTGGATTCCATGTCGCCGTTCTGCCCGGGCTGGTCACGGTGCTCATCGCGATCCACCTGTTTCTGGTGCAGCGTCAGGGCATGAGCGTCCCGCCCAAGATCGAAGCGGAGTGGAACGCCAATCCCTCTTTGCGCCGGGAGATGAAATTCTTTCCCAACTTCATGATGCGCGAATTGATGGCTTGGTACGCGGCCATGGGCGCGCTGGGCGCGCTGGCTGCCATCTTTCCGTGGAACCTGGGCGTCAAGGCAGATCCTTTTGCCTCTGCCCCGGCGGGAATCAAGCCCGAGTGGTACTTCCTCTTCATGTACCAGACACTCAAGCTCATCCCCGCCAGAGTGTGGTTTGTCGACGGGGAGGTTTTGGGTATTGTTGGTTGCAGTGTGATCGCCTTGTTGTGGCTTTTTCTGCCTTTTCTCGAGGGCGGCCGGGGCTCACGCAGCAGAGTGTGGATCACCGGCATCTCCATCTTTGCTCTGGTTTACGTGATCGGTATGAGTGTGTATGGCTACCTTGCGCAATAAGCTCCGCCCAATCCTTGCCGCCTGCTACGCCGGGTTGGCCGGGCTGCTCGTGCTCGGAGCATGCCTGGGGTTTGGGCAAACCCCGAATTCCTGCGTGGATTGCCACTCCGCGTTGCCAGCGCCCCTGGGAGTGACCCAAGACCAGTTCAGCCAGGACATCCACGCGCAAAAAGGTTTGACCTGCACCAGTTGCCACGGCGGCGATTCCACCAACTACGATCCCGATCAGGCCATGGGCCGCAAGGCAGGATTTAAGGGCAAGATCGATCGCAGGCAGATCCCGCAGTTGTGCGGAAGCTGCCATTCGAATCCGGCCTATATGCGGCAGTTTGACCCCGGCTTACGCACCGACCAGTTGGACCAGTACCACACCAGCGTGCACGGCAAGCGCCTCATGGCTGGGGACACCAAGGTCGCCGTCTGCATCGACTGTCACAGCGTCCACGATATGCGTCCGCCTAGCGACCCCCGTTCCACGGTGAACCCCGTTAACGTGGCCACGACCTGTTCGCGATGTCACTCCGACGCGAATTATATGAAGGCGTACGGAATTCCCACGGATCAGTTTGCTAGGTACAACAGCAGCGTGCACCACGACGCGCTGGCGGTGCGCGGCGACCTTAGCGCGCCCACCTGCACCACCTGTCACGGAAACCACGGCGCGGTCCCGCCCGGAGTGGACAAAGTTCAGAATGTGTGCGCGACCTGTCACGTCTTCCAGGCCCAGATGTACCAAAAAAGTTCGCATTTCAAGGCTTTTCAGGACAAGGGTCTTCCCGGCTGCGTAGTCTGCCACAGCAATCACGGAATTCACAAGCCTTCGGATGCGATGCTGGGCACCGGGCCCGCCGGCGTCTGTCTTACCTGTCATGCGCGGGGCGACCCTTGCGATCGCGACCGCGCGTCCATGCTGGCGGATCTCACTCAATTGGACCATGCCATCCAGGACGCCGACCAGTCTCTGCGTCTCGCCGAGTCCTCCGGCATGGAAGTCAGCGAGGCTCGCCTCAGCCAGGATCAAGCGCTGGATGCGCTCACCAAGGCCCGCGTCACGATTCATACCTTCCAGCCCGCCCTCGTCGATCAGGATGTTCAAGCCGGCATGAAAATTGCCGCCGTCAACCTGAAGGCCGGCAAGGACGCGATGGTGGAGCGCAACCGACGCCGCATTGGCCTGGGCCTCTGCCTCGTCGCCATCGCGATCATGCTGGTTGGGCTGTGGCTGTACATCAAGAATATAGAGCCGGCTTCATAAATGCGATCCAGCCGCTCAAAAAGTTTCCCTCAGGGGGCTTTGCCTAAAAAGTGGCGAGAACGGCCTTCTTGCCCAAAAACTCCAGGTCTTGCCCAAAATCGAGTGCTTGCCCAAAAACCTCGTGTTCTGCCCAGAAAATGCCTGCGAAGGGATCCGCAAACTACGGGATTAAGCCCTACGGGAGTGTTGATCATTGAGTAATTTCCGGTTGGGCGGTCATCCGCCCGGGAGGAGTAGAATTTGCAACAAACCAATGGCTTACCACCGTCTGGAGGTGAATGTGACCAAAGCACCAAGCCTGATCCGTCTTTATGCAATTGTTCTCCTCACCTTGATGTTGCCGAGTCATTGCATCGCCCAGAACGCCGCACAAACGTCGCATCGTCCAAAAGCTGCCTCAATTTATTCCCTTTGGCCCACTTGGCCCAAGGCGCGGCCAGAGGACGTTCAGTCCGTTCAAAGCGTCATAAAGACATACTTTGAAATACTGTCCGGCAGCGCTACGACGGAGCGCGATTGGGACCGTTTCAGGTCCCTATTTCTACCGGACGGTCGATTTGTCGCGGTGAGAACCTGGAACAACGACCCTCATATCATCCCAGATGCACTTGACGTGCAAAAGATGATTGAGAGACTTAAGGCAAACCTGCAAAAGGCCGATTCAGAAGAGCGCCCTTTAGACATCCAGGTCAAGGATGCTTCCGACCTGGTTCAAGCGTTTGTTACTTCGGAAATTCAAATACACACTACGGTGAATGGCGATCTCTCGGCGCATCGCGTCTACAGCTTTGAGCTTGTAAAGGATGTGGACAGGTACTGGATCGTTGAGATATTGAGCGAATGACCGTTGGCCTTCGACAACGGCCCAATGCGCTCCTTGAGCCGTTCCGGTGTTCCAACCAGGCTCCGGTTGTATCGTCGCCGAACCGGAAGTTACCTTGTAGTCAACCCGATTCTGCCGACAGAAGCCGGGCAAATCCGCTGAGATTCAGACCTTGCCCAAAAAGTCGAGCTCTTGCCCAAAAACTCTCCGTTTTGCCCAAAAAATCGGACAAGGAGGGCTAACTATAAGCAAAGCCCCCTCAGGGGTTAACGCCCTTGATTTTGTTGGCGCCTTCGGCACCCCTCGGCTGCGCTCAAGGCAGGCCTTCCACACCACGGACGAAGACCCATCCCCACCCCAGCGAGCAGAGACCGCTCGCCCCCCGCTGCGCGACCCCGGTTGTCCGTGGGGACCCCGGCTTTGAAGTCGTGCCCTTTCAAGGCAACGGCAAATCGGGCCACTGCCCATTTCTGGCCTGGGATTGCAAATCGGACTAATTTAGTCTAATATTCAATTCATGGAAGGAATGACCTGTTGTCGCTGCTGTTTGCTGCTCGCGCGGCAACGGTGACGTGGGTCTGAACTTCCCAACAAAAGTCCACGGCTTCCCGATGCCCGCGATTGAGCCACAAGCTCTCGCGGGCGTTCCATTTTTGCTCAAAAAAAGAAGGAAGAAATGACCGAAGCTGCTCAGCAAAAAGAAACCAAAGCCCAGCGGATGGAGCGCCTGAAGCGCGACAAGAATCCTTGGGAGGCCTTTGACGAGGTTCGTGCATTCGCGCGCGCAGGGCGGTCGAGCGTGGTACCCGAGTGGGCGTCGGCGTACTTCAAATGGTGGGGCATCTACACGCAGGGTGACGGCGTGGGCGCGACCGGCGGCAAGGGCGGGGAAGGATTGGCCACCGACTGGTTCATGATGCGCATTGGCATTCCCAACGGCATTGTTTCGGCCAGCCAGCTTCGGACGATCGGCGGCTTGACGCGCAAATACGCGCGGAATCTGGCTGACATCACCGTCCGCCAGAATATTCAACTTCATTGGCTGACCATCGAATCATTGCCCGAGGTGGTTGACGCCCTGGATGCCATCGGGCTTTCGCCCAAGGGCGCATGCGGCGACGTGGTGCGCAACGTGACCGGCTGCCCGCTGGCCGGCGTAGCCGCGGATGAGCTCATCGACGCCTCGCCTATCGCGCGCGGCATCGCACATGAGCTCACGGCGAATCCCGCGTTTTACAACCTGCCGCGCAAGTTCAAAATCTCGGCCAGCGGCTGCCCCTCGTGGTGCACGTATCCAGAGATCAACGACATTGCGCTGACAGCGGTGGAGCGCGACGGAGAAGTAGGCTACTCGCTACGCGTGGGTGGGGGCCTTTCGTGCGAGCCCCATCTGGCAGTGCGGCTGGATGCGTTTATCCGGCCGGATCAGGCAGTTCGCGTGGTGCGCGGGGTGACGGAGATCTTTCGCGACCAGCAGGGCCTGCGCGAGAACCGCGAGAGGGCACGGCTGAAGTACCTCTTTCTGCGCGAAGGATGGACGGCGGAGCGATTTCTCGATGAGCTGCATGCGCGGCTTGGATTCAAGCTCGATCCGGCTGTGCCCGAGGAGGTTCCCGATGAGATTCTGCGCGACCACGTAGGCATTCATCCGCAGCGCCAGCCGGGGTTGGCGTATGTGGGAGCTTCGGTGCTGCGCGGCCGGGTGACCGGCGAGCAGTTGGAGGCGGCCGCCCAACTCGCCGAGCGCTTCGGAAGCGGCGCGCTGCGGGCGACCGTCTCGCAGAATCTCGTGATTATTGACGTGCCTTACGCCAAGACCGGAGAACTGGCGCGGGAGTTGGGCCAGATCGGGTTGCATGTGGAAGCGTCCACTTTTTGGCGCGGAGCCATCGCCTGCACCGGCACCGAGTTCTGCAAACTGGCGATCTCGGAGACCAAAGGTTTCACGCGCTGGCTGGTCGACGAGCTCGAAGAGCGGCTGCCGCAGTTTGATCAGCAGCTCAAGCTGCACGTGACGGGCTGCCCCAACAGCTGCGGCCAGCACTGGATTGCAGACATCGGCCTGGAAGGCAAAAAGATCAAGTACGAGGGCAAGCTGACTGACGCCTTTTACTTTTGTCTCGGAGGAGCAGTGGGCCAGCAAGCGGGCGTGGCGCGGCCGGTGGGCTATCGTTGCTCCGCGCCATTGGTGCCCGAGGCGATCGAGCGGCTGTTGCGCAACTATCTTGCGGGCCGCGAGCCGGAGGAGAATCTGCGTTCGTGGTTTGGGCGCCACACGAATGATGAACTGCGCGCGCAACTTGCCGGCGAGATCCTGGAGCCGGTGGAGCGCGATCTGCCGGCCGGGCCTGAGCCGCACGCTTTCGCGGATTGATAGGAACGTGTTTCATTCATCCGCTTCGTGTCCGGGCACGACTTCACCGGGATCCTCGAGAGGGGGTCTTTGCTTGCCGGAATGATCGATATTCGCGCCGAAAAGGGCCGAAAGATTATGGGTTCTTGATCCCCGAGGGATCACAAACGGGATACGGCGGCTGTTTATGGAAGACGCCCGAAGAACAGGAAACAGGGAGAAGGCAGCGATTAGAGACTAGGGAAGAGAAGCATCAACGGGGGACTGTTAACGGACGACTGAGAAATACGAGATGAGCTTGCTACCGATCTTTTTGAAACTCGAAGGGCGCCAGTGCTTGCTGGTGGGCGCGGGAACGGTTGCGGTCGAAAAAATCGGGTCGCTGCTCAAAACCGGGCTGCGCCTGCGTGTGGTTGCGCCCGAGGCAAGGGCGGAGATCCGGCAACTGGCGGCAGAAGGGAAGCTCGAGTGGGTACAGCGGGAGTTTGAGCCTGAGGACCTCGACGGCAATTTCATCGTCATCGCGGCGACGAATGTGCCGGAGGTGAATGCCGCGGTGTATCGCGAGGCCGTGGCGCGCGGCGTCCCATGCAACAGCGTGGACGATATTCCCAACTGCGACTTCTTCTTCGGCTCGGTGGTGAGCCGGGGTGATCTGCAAATCGCCATTTCAACCGCCGGGGAGAGCCCCGCCGTCGCGCAACGTCTGCGGCGGGAGATCGAAGAGCAACTGCCAGAGGATCTGGGGCCATGGCTCGCGAAGCTGGGCGAACTGCGGCGCGAGGTTCTGGCGACACACCCGCGCGGCGAAGAGCGCAGACTGCTTTTGCACGAGCTCGCCGCACGGCAGATTTGCGATTCCGCTTTGTGCGCAACGAAGCAGTTGGCGCGGACGGGCAGGGAAGCAGCGCGGGCGGAGGCCGGCAGCGTTTATCTGGTTGGGGCCGGACCTGGAGATCCCGAGCTGCTGACGGTGAAGGCGCTGCCAGTGATCGAGAGCGCCCACGTGATTCTGCACGACGATCTGGTGCCGCAGGCGATCCTGGATCTGGCGGCGCAGGGGGCCGAGGTTGTGAACGTGGGCAAGCGCTGCGGGGTGAAGGCGATCACGCAGGAAGAGATTAACGAGATGATGATTGCGCACGCGCGCGCCGGGCGCAGCGTGGTGCGGCTCAAGAGCGGCGATCCGCTGCTGTTTGGGCGCGCCGCGGAAGAGCTGGCTGCGCTGGCCGAGGCCGGCGTGCCGTTCGAGATCGTTCCCGGCGTTTCTGCGGCGTTTGCGGCGGCTGCGGCCATTGGCCGCTCGCTCACCGATCGTGACTGGGCCTCGCACGTAATCTTCTCCGCCGGCCATCATGCACAATCGCACAATCGAGAAGCGCTGCCCGCGCTTGAGGCTGCCACGCGCGTCGTCTACATGCCGGGGCGCGACCTTACGCTGCTGGCCGCCGAGTGGTTGGCAGAGGGGCTGCCGGCCGACCTGCCCTGCGCGGTGGTTTCGCTCGCCGCACAACCTGAGCAGCGGGTTGTGCATGCCACCCTTGGCGCCCTGGGCGAGCTGGAGCCCGCAGCCGCACCGAGCGTGCTCATCGCCGGATGGGCGGTGAGAGAGCCTGGCGCCGGCGAGCGGCTGGTTGAAGGCGCCGTTTCCATCACGGCCTGAGCCTGACTACCCGAACAGCAGGTCCCGGAGATCTCTCCTCTCGCAAAAGCGGCGCACTCGCGCCACGATTCCAATCGGCAGAATCTCCTCAAAACAAAGGCAAAAAGCGCGCTTGTAACGTTACAGTGGCGTGTTGAGACTACCGCTCGAGACCGCACGACGTGCAATCTGACCTCCAACGGCGGGCAGTCTGACCGGCCGGGTGGCCGAGATGGGGGGGAACCTAGCTGGATCACTTGCCCGATCAGGCTTCCGCCGTGCTTCATCCTGAAAACCCCGGAGGTGAATATGACTCAACTGCACACAGTAGGGGCGCAGCTTCGCGCGATTAGCCGCTGCGCCATGGTGGGGATGCTGGTGGGACTGCTGGCGACACAGGCCGTGGCAGAGGGCGCGACGCCCGCGAGCCCGCAAACGACGGCGAAGCCTGTGACGACAAGCGTCCCGAGCAACTCCCTGACGCAGACGATCAACCCCGTACCCACAGCAAATCTTCCTCTGGCCGCGCAGGACAGCGCACGTGCTGACCTGAATGCGCTGCCGGAAGCGCCCACGGTACCGACGGCAACAACCGACTCGGCGAGCCTGAACATGCCGCCCGAACTGAAGGCGATGATGGACGACGCCAGCCAGAATGCGCAGAACCTGCAGCCGGCTCCCGCAACCAAGCCTCACGGGATTCAGCGGCCGGGAATGCTGGTCATGGGAATTTGCGGGCTGCCACTCATTGCTTTGGGCACCTTGATTTACACCTCCGGCAAGAAGAACACGAGCGGGAGGGTTGCGGCCGGCACGATATTCATGGTGCCCGGCGCAGCCATGAGCGGGTTTGGCTTCTACTTTGCGTTCAAGCCGAAGCACTGAGCGATAAAGATGCGCCGCAGCCAATCAGACAAGGGGGTCTCAGGTCTGGACGGAGACCCTCTCAACTTTATGCTCGACCCTGGTCAAAAGTGCGTTGATGCCGCAGGGAGCGAGTCATTATGCTCTCCGATTCCGGCTACGCCCGGCGAAAAAGTGAGAATTCCGCGCATGCTAAGATCATTGAATATCCGCGGAAGAGGCTCCAGATGCCGGGGTCCATCGAAAGCCAAATCTCCCCCCGCGCCCCTGACTCGCGCTCAGAGGAGATTCGCGCCTACGTGGAGCGGTTGCTGGCGACGCAGCATTTCTCCGCGTCCAGCCGCCGCGGGCAGTTGCTGCGCTACCTGGTGGACCATACTCTTGCCGGCGACGCCCACAAAATCAATGAATACGCCATCGGGTTGGATGTCTTTCGGAGGCCAACTTCGTTCGATCCGCGCATTGAATCAGTGGTGCGGACGGAGTTCAGCCGCCTGCGCCAGCGGCTGAAGGAGTACTACGCCGAGGAAGGCCGCCGCGACAGGATCGTCATCGATTTTCCGCCGCGCAGTTATGCTGCGAGCTTTGCATTCCGCGATGCTTCCAGGCTTCGCGATACAACCACTTTTCCCGAGCCCGTGCGCGCTCCACAACTGGTGCCGGCAAGAGCGCAGCCGGCGCGGCGGGGTTGGCGCATTGGAGCCATATTTGCCGTGCCAGCCATCGCCGCGATTGCCGTCGCCGGAGCCATGCTGTGGAGAGAGCATGTGCGGCTGATCGCGGCGAAACAGCCGATCCACGCCATTGTCGTGCTGCCCTTTGAAGATTTTTCGGCCAACCACCAGGACGAGTACATTGCCGATGGAATTACGGAAGAGCTGACCAACGATCTTGCGCAGTGGCGCGACCTGCGCGTCGTGGCCCGCACTTCCGCCTTCGCCTTCAAGGGCAAGGGCGAAGATGTGCGCACCATCGGCCAGCAACTGAACGTGGATACGGTGCTGGAAGGGAGCTTTACGCGGCTGGGCGATCGCATCCGCGTGACCGCGCAACTGAATCGCACGGCCGACGGGTATCATCTGTGGTCTCACTCCTACGAGACGCAGTCGAACGACTTGCTGGCGGTGCAGGATGAGGTGGCGAGTTCCATCACCGGAGCGATTCAGCAGATCCGGGGCGGCACGCCTCCGCAGATCCGCGCACCGACGACGAACTCCGAGGCGCTTGATCTGTATCTCAAGGGCGAGTACCAGTACTATCTGCACACGCCGGATTCTCTGGCCAAGGCTGTGGAATTGTTTCAGGCTGCCATCGCCAAGGATCCCAACTTTGCGCGCGCCTATTTAGGGATTGGCGTTACCGAATTGGCGCAATCGTCAATGACCACGTTGACGCAGCAAGAGGCTCTTCCGCGCGTGCGCGCGGCGGCGGAGAAGGCCATCGAACTGGATCCGAGCCTGGGCGATGCGCACGGAATGCTGGCGGATGTGACCTACGTTTGGGATTGGGACTGGAACGATGCGGAGATCGAGATGCGGCACGCGGTCGATCTGGGCGCGGGCGCTGAGGTTCGCGCGCGATACGGCTGGTCGCTGGCCACGCGCGGCCGTTTCGCCGAGGCGCACCAGCAACTGCGTCTGGCCGCGGAATTGGATCCGCTCTCGGTGCTGCCGCCGTTTGATGAATTTCTGGCCTCCTACCTGGAGCGCGACCAGGCAGGGCAGCAAAGGGCGCTCGATCGTTTGCACCAGATCAATCCCCAGTTCTTTGGCGGACCCGCCTGGGCGCTCGTGGGAGAGATGGCGCGCCACGACTGCCCGGCCGTGCTCAACGGCGCGGGCCGATTCGCGAAGACCTATCCCAATTTGCCGGTCACGGAGACGATGCTGGCGTTTGACGCCGTTTGCCGAAACGACAAGACAGCAGCGCTCGGGCGGATCAGGCAGATGGAGACCGAGCAAGCTCCGCACTACCAACTGGCGATTGTCTACGCGCTGCTTCACGACAAGGATGATGCGATTGCGGAGTTGTCGAAGGCGGCCGATGCGCACGAAGGGCAGATTCTCTACATCAAATACGACCCGTTCTTCGACGAAATTCGGTCCGATCCGCGGTATGGGTCGCTGGAGAAGCGCGTCGGGCTGACGCCCTGAGTTCCTGGGATTTGGGCTGGTGTTTCCGGCGTCCACAGTTTCACAGGCCGGTTTTTCGGGTATAGGGGGCTGAAGGCAGCCCGCAGCTTTCAGCTTGCTGGCCGGTGAGCGGGGCTGTTTATCTTCTAGTAACTCCACCCGGCCACCCCTACATCTTTGAAGCCAAGTACGTCATGGCAAAAGGGTTAAGGGTGGGGGGATCTTTCTAAGTCCTTCATTCTAAAGAGTCGCGTTTTGTAAAGACGTCATTTTATGAGAGTTACGCCGGTAGCCAGTAGCCAGTAGACGGTGTGGGAGCGGTTCTGGTCCGGTCGTCGATCATAGAACCATTGTGCGCCAACTGAGCTTAATTATCTGCAAAGTTGGGCGGAGGTTTTGAGGCGTGTTTTCAGTGGGTTGCGGCGAAAATGGGGCGGAAGGGGGTTGCGGAGCGCGAGGTGGCGGGTCGGCAAGACAGCGAGGTAGCAATTCAGCGGGCTAGCGACACCCCGCCCTAACGGAGCCGGGACGGGGCAGTCCCGGTTGTTGGTAAGCTTGGTTCCGTAAGAACTGCGCTACCCACCCGTGCTAGCATCTCGATCCCACGAAGATTCGAGCAGACCGTACTGGTAAAGACAGAATTACTCACCGTCGCCGTCGGCCCTACATCTCATTGCACCGATTCTCCGGAATATCACTTCCAACAACTACGCCGCCTCAAGGCGCGGCGCTGGCGTTCTCTCCTAGGTAAGCGTTCGGCAGTAGGCTAGAGTCTTTCGCGCCCTCGCGTGTCGGCCCGCTCACTGTGAGCTCGACTACAAAGACACGCGGCACTATATAGTTCGTTGCTGCAAACAGTAGTGCGGCCGCTGCTGAGGCGTTTGCAAAGTCCAGGGCGTGTTTCCATACTACGACAAGCAGCAACAGAAGCAACACCAGCAATTCGATATCAAACGAGCGCCACACCTTCGCAGACTGCAATAAGGAATTTAGGGGGTCCGCCCCCTCTGTCACCTGTTTCATTGTCTCCGCAACTGCGAAAATAAAGCACTGGTCAAATATCACCAAGAGAGATACAAGCGAGGCTGATACTACCAAATATTGATCTGTCCTGAGTGCAAACCAGTAGGCCATCACATACAGGCACACCATGATCAGCTGTGTTGTCACAAACACTCCGACCACAATCCTAGTTGGCGCCACCTCGAGTACGATCTTGTAGCTGCCTTGATCCGAGAACATGATCAATAAGACAAAAATGTTTACCACCATAATCACGGTCGTAAGAAATGCAAACCAATGACAAAGCTCCAACTGGTTCTTGCCAAGGGACTCAACGAGCGTATCCAGCAATCGCTTCGTGATAAGTCCCACCCATATTCCGACAATTGGCGCAGAGAGCTTTGCCAACAATGACTTCCCGACGCTCCTCGTCATGCAATGCTCTCCGTGCGCCCGATTCTCTTTCGTGGCGCTCTCACGAATAGCACGATGAAGCACACTCCTGAAATTGCAGTGGCTACGAGTGGGGCAAAACTCATTATCGCTCGATCATTCAGGCGAATGGCGATAATCAGAACCACAAGTGCTGAGGCCATTCCCCCGATAAGTCCCCCTGCCGCAAGCGCCGGCTGCCTACTCAGGTCCTTCCTCCTACCAATCCAAGCAATGAGGATTGGCCAGAACAGAAGTATTTGGATAGAAAACAGCGCGGCAACCATATCATAGATTGAAGCCAGAAAAAGACCCACTATGACTATGGATAGCGAACCGATGCCCAGCAGCGCCGTCCACATCTTAGATACCTTCACTAATTCCTCTTGCGTCGTCTCGCTCAGATCCTCCGGATTGATATTTCGTACTGCCGGATAAATGTCGTATATGAATGTGTAGGTCATGGCATTCAGCAACGTGTCAGTAGTACAGCCGATGATCGCAACAAGGCCCACGTAGACAAGCGGCTGAAATATGTATGACCACCACAGGCCCAGGGGCTGAATGATAGTTCGTATTACATCAAGGGCAATATAATTCTGCGTCACGTCCTGCGTTCCAATCAGCCGGCCCAGCGCCCCCAGGTATGGGGGGACAAGCCATACAAGATAAGCCGGCAAAGAGTATAGTAGGCCGCGCCGGATTCTCTTAAAATCGCCTCCGGCTGCGGCGCTCCGTTGCCACATGTCCATTGCCGCTATCTGCGCGGGGACAAGGGTGATTGCAATGGCTGTCATCCACACCGGATCCCAATTGAAGGCGTGCAGAATTATGTGCCATGTTCCAGGCAGGTGGTGGGCTTGGTAAGAAAACCCGATTCCGCCCAGGGCTATCAGGGCAACTATGATCAGGACAAGCCGTCGAACATTAAGCCTTGTGGTCCCGCGGTATCCGGCGGCAACCGTGTACATTGTGACGATCAAGGTGATGACTACCGCCGAAACAAATGGGGCAGGGGCGCCCGGCAGCTTCATGAAAATTACGAAACCGGCGAAGAACTCGATCCCAACCGTCATGAAGAAAGCGACAATTGTAACAGAGGAGGCAGAGATGCGAACCCATGATCGGTGTGTATTTGCATCATAACAAGATCCGATTATTTCATGAAGAGTATGCCCTTGCCTGATGTGGTTCAGAAAATCTGAATTTCTGATGCAAAGGATGAATGATATGATCCCTACTAACCAGCAGATAGTAATCCATACAGCCGCCATGAAGCCATAGACGTACCTGTAGTGCTCCCTGCTAGAACTGGACACATGATTTAGATAAGGTAGAGGCCTCCGCCAAAGGAGGCGCAGATGGGGCGTAAAGCACGTGTACAAAGGACTGTTGAAGAGAAGTGGCAGATCGTGTTGGAAGGTCTGAAGAGCGGCAACATCGCTGAGACCTGCCGCAAGTATGAGATCGCGCCGAATCTTTACTATCGTTGGAAAGACGAAGTGGAGCAGGGCGCCAAGGCTGCGCTTGGGGGGAGAAGCGCAGCCGCGCACCCGGACCAAGAGCAGGCCAAAAGGATCAAGCAGTTGGAGCGGGCGCTGGGCCGCAGCGCGCTGCAGATCGAGATACTAAAAAACGTGCTGGGCGAGTGAGCTGCGGGCAGGCACATTCGCAAGCCAGAGAACTTGTTGCCCAGGGCACGGAAGCCAGTCTGGTGGCCGAGACGCTGTCGATCAGCCGCTCCAGCCTTTACTATCGGAAGCGCCCGCACACGAGCCGCGCTGACCGCTCCGAGGACATGCGGATCGTGGAGGCGTGCGGTGAGAAGCCGGCCTACGGCTATCGCCGCGTGGTCTGGTGGCTCAAGCGCAAGCAGCAGCTTGAAGTCAACGGCAAGCGTGTGCTACGCGTGATGCGTGAGCGCGGCCTGCTCGTGCGCCAGGGTCGTTATCGCGTCATCCGGAAGAAGGACTGGAGCCGCGTGGAAGCGCCGCAACCGAACCTGGTCTGGCAGTCGGACATGACCAAGGTCTGGGCCGGACCTTCGACAGGATGGTCTTATCTGGTCAGCGTGATCGACTGCTGCACGCGCGAGATCGTTGGCTGGGATCTGAGCCTGCGATGCCGCTCTGCCGAGGCGCTGTCTGCCCTCGACAGCGCCGTGCTTAACCACCTGCCACGCGGCCCGCGTGGACTCGGGCTCACGCTCACCACCGACAACGGCACGCAGTTCACCTCGGCGCGCTACGTGGAAACCCTCAACCGGCTTGGCATCCAGCATCGCCGCACCGCTTACAATCATCCCGAAGGCAACAGCTACATCGAACGATTCCACCGCAGCCTGAAAGAAGAGGAGGTCTGGATCAACGAGTACCAGAGCTTCGACCATGCACGGCAGTCCATCGCTCGATGGATCGAGGAATATAATCACGACCGTCCGCACCGCGGACTCCGCGGCCGAACTCCGCACGAAGCAAGTGCGCAGTTCCAAGCCAAAACACTTACTTCAAACTCGGCCTCTAATGTCTAAATCAACAGGGAGCACTACAGCTTTGCCTCTAAAATGCAACTTTTCTAGGTTACGAATACCTCTAAAATGCAACTTTTCTAGGTGCATTTCCCCCCAAAATGTAACCTCTAGCGGTACCATTTGGGGCCCAAAGCTAACCTTTTAAGCGAACCTTTGAGGGGGTTTCCGCACCATTTTTGCGAACATTTTGCTTGATTTCACAGGGCTTACCATCTTCCGCAAGCCACCGCTCACAATGTGTTGATTTCTTCGACGGCTCGTCGCGCCGACACGGGCTGAAGCCCGCTCACTTTTTGCAGCGGTTGCGGCACCCTTCGGCTGCGCTCAGGGCAGGCATTCCACCCCAAAGACGAAAGCCTGTCTTTGGGGGCCCCGGCTTTGAAGTCGTGCCCTGACACAATGCCGGTGGTACGGGTTCGTGCTTCCCCACCCGACGATGATGTGGCGCGTGTGGAGCGGTGCGGTTTTGGGAGTGGTGGGACGGCGGCCTCATGGTGAGGCGCGGAGTTGCCGAAGAATGACGAAGAGGCGCAGACGGCCCACGGAGGCGCGCTATTTCTACGTCATTGCGGCTGGGTGATCTGCTGATCCGCGGGAGGATGGTGACCGCGGAGGAGATCAACCGCGCGGTCGAGCATCAGACGGCTCATGACGGGCGGTTGGGCGAAAGCCTGGTGGCGACCGGCGCCATGACGCAGAGCAAGCTCGAGGAGTTTCTGGACCGCCTGCCCGTGGAGCCTGCAGACATTGCGGCCACGGGAATCGAAGCAACCGAGTTGATGGGCCTGCTGATGAAGCTGATCTATGTGGGCAGGCTGGAATCGGTGCGCCAGTTCGCCATCGCCATCAAATTGCCGTTCCCCCTGGTGCAGGACCTGGTGCACATGGCGGTGGAACGCAAGCTGTTGATGAGCCTGGGCTCGCGCGAGGGCGGCAACCTGGGCGAGCTGGCTTACGCGATGACCGACGAGGGGCGGCGGTGGACGCTTGACCTGCTGAACCGGTCGGGGTACATCGGCCCCGCGCCGGTGACGCCGAAGGAGCTCACCAGGCAGGTGAACCTGCAGAAGATTACCAACGAAGTGGTCACGTTCGAGCGCATCCGCAAAGCCACGAGCGGGCTGATCTTCGAGGACGCGATGATCGAACAGTGCGGGCCGGCGCTCAACTCGGGGCGCGCTACGCTGCTCTACGGGCCGTCGGGCAACGGCAAAACTTCAGTGGCGCGGTGCCTGGCAAACGTGTTTCACGACGTGATTTTTGTGCCGTACGCGGTGGACGTGGAAGGCCAGACGATCCGCGTCTTCGATCCCAGTGTGCATACGGAGATTAAGCGCGCCGGGCCGGAGGACGACAGCCCGCTTTCGCTGGTGCGCCGCGATGTGTTCGACGCGCGGTGGGTGGCCTGCCACAGGCCGTGCGTGATTGCCGGCGGCGAGTTGACGCTGGACATGCTGGACCTGCGCTACGACGCGGCTGGCCACTTCTACGAGGCGCCGCTGCACGTAAAGGCGTTGGGCGGATGCTTCGTGATCGACGACTTTGGGCATCAGCTCGTCTCGCCCACCGACTTGCTGAACCGGTGGATTGTGCCGCTGGAAAATCGCGTGGATTACCTGAAGCTGCACACCGGAAAAACTTTTACCGTGCCCTTCGAGGAACTGATTATTTTTTCAACGAACCTGGAGCCCGAGGACATGATGGACGCGGCGTTTCTGCGGCGGCTTCCTTACAAGATCGAAGTGGGCGCACCAACGCTGGAGTCGTACCGCACGATTTTTGAGAAGGAGTGCGCCAAGCTGGGATTCGAGCTGCCGCGCGAGGTGTTCGAGACCATTGTGTACAAGGTGAGGAAGGAAAAGGGGCTGGATCTGGCTCGCTACCAGCCGAAGTTTATCGTCGACCAGGTGGTGGCGAGTTGCCGGTTCATGCAGCAGGCGCCGCGTTTCGAGATGCGCTTTGTGAACTACGCGCTGGACAACCTTCGCACGAAACGCCGCAGCCAGGAGATGGCGGCCAAGGCGGCGTGAGCGCGGGCGGCGATGGATGGGCGGCGCTCCACTCCGGCCACGACGTCGACATGTTTTTTGTATATCTGGGACTTATCTTGTCTTAGTAACTCCCTACGTTCTCGTTGCAGAAGAGTAAACAGATTAGTTACTAAGATGATTTCTGTGTGATGAGCTACGATTTTGCTTGACATGATCCTCGATCCGATCTACTGTGTCGCGTAGAAATTTAGGGCTCACTCAAAGTGCAATTTACTTCTCCGGTTCGTTCCGGAGAAAAATGGCAACACTCGTGCACCTTTCCCAACCGCTGAAAAAACCCTCGTGCACGACAAACGGCTTACCGTCCCGCTTCTACGGGACTTTCTAGGCTGAGTCGTCAAAGACCCCTGACCTGGAAAATACCTCGCACCTCATGCGTTCAGTAGCTCGCGGACGCCAGAGGAGAGTTGTATGATCTCCAGCCGTCTTGACCAAATCACTTCGATGGCTGTGGTCGTTGCCGTGGGTGCAAGGACCGCGAGAGCGTGGCCCCATAAGCAGGGGCAAAAAGCGCGAGTGCGATTCCTTGCAACCAGCACGCCGATCCGCGGCACATGGGGACAAAACGAGGATGCCTTATGGGAATCCCAGCCTATGCCGGATCGTGCGCTGTTTCGAAACAAAAGGAGGAACACAATGAACAGGAACGCAGGTCGTCGTTCTCTCCTCGGACCGGCTACGCTTGTCTGCGCGGTCGCGTTCATGCTGTTCACCATCCCAACGTTGGCGCAGCCGCCCTCGCAAACGCTGCAGGGCCACGTTCCCTCGGCCGTTTCCAACGGGCAGACGCCGTTCGTATCCGCTTTACCGGGCACTCAGCAGCTCCGTCTTTCCATCGCTTTGCCGATGCGGAATCGGGCCGAATTAGAGGATCTGTTGAATCAGCTTTACGATCCATCCAGCCCCAATTACCGCCAATTCCTCACTGTGCCGCAGTTCACCCAAATGTTTGGCCCCACGGTCGACGATTACAACGCGGTGGTCAACTTCGCTCAAGCTAACGGCTTCACCGTCACCGGCACACCTGCGGACCGCATGAGCGTACCGATCCAAGGCACAGTCGCGCAAATCGAGAGCGCGTTTCACGTGAAAATGAACGTCTATCAGCATCCGACAGAAAACCGGATGTTTTTCTCGCCAGATCGCGAGCCGTCATTGAATCTGGGCGTGCCAGTCCAGTTCATCTCCGGCCTGAACAGCTTTTCGCGACACCATCCGGCGGTTTCGAAAGGCAATGGTCGAATCAACTCGAGCGGGGCGGGGCCCGGTGGAAGCTACCTTCCCAGCGACATGAGGGCCGCCTACTACACCAGTACCTCAGGCCAAACAGGTCTCACCGGAACCGGCCAGTGCGTCAGCTTGGTGGAATTTGACGGGTACAAAATCGGCGACGTGGTTTCAACGTTCGATGACTCGTACGATTACGACGAACCAAGCGGGAACAACTACATCCTTGTCTACTACCCTGCGGGCGGAGGCGTACCGTACGGCGTCTACGTCGACAATGTGTCTGTCAACGGCGGCAGCGTCGGCACTTACGACAGCGGCGAAGTGGAAGTTGTGCTCGACATTGCCCAGGCCGTTGGAATGGCGCCCGGCGCAAATGTCCGCGTATACATCGCGCCACCCGATTGGACCTACTCCGGCAACTACGAATTTCCGTCAACCCCGAGCGGTTACTCAAGCGCGGACGATCTTGCTGTATTTGAACAGATGATTTACGACTTTAGTCACGGAGTTGGGTGTAATCAGGCCAGCATGTCGTGGAACTGGAGTCCCCAGACCCCGCTCACTGACCCGGATAATTCGGAATTCGACGAGATGGCCACAGTTGGCATCAGCTTCTTCAACGCTTCTGGAGACTATGGGTCGTGGGAAAGCGCTGATGATGGCTCCATCGACTGCTACGATGGCCGGTGCTTCGTGTATCCCGAGGAGTACCCTAATCTCACTGCGGTCGGCGGCACGGCCCTGACGACCAGTGGCCCGAACGGCTCCTGGAATTCGGAAAGCGGTTGGAGCAACAGCGGCGGCGGCATCAGCCTGGACGACTTTTTGATAAGTTCCGAAAAAGACCATTACCAGTCGGGGTTGAACGGCATCAACGGAACCTCGACGACCTATCGGAACGCCCCTGACGTGGCGATGGAGGCAAATTGGGATAATTACGTATGCGCCGTGGTTGAAGATCCCACTTGCCAGGGCGATTGGGGAGGCACCAGCTTTGCCGCGCCGCGCTGGGCCGCCTTTACGGCGCTTATGAACGAGCAGGCAGGCGCCAACGGCATCACCTCGCTTGGGTTTCTCAACCCCTCCATTTACCCTATCGGCGAGAGCCAGAACTATCTCACCGATTTCAACGAAATTGCAGGAGGAAGTAACGGTGGGTACTCAGTCGTTGCAGGCGAGTACAACATGGTCACTGGCTGGGGAAGCCCCAAAGGGCAGACGCTAGTCAATGCGCTTGCGGGGTCGCCTCCAACAACTGCAACACCCTCGAACAGCGGCAGCTATACGATCGAAGGGTGGGAGATTGACTTTACCATAACCCTGTATGACGACACGCCGGGGGCTCAGATCTACTACCAGACTTCCTGCCCTAGCAGTGCGGGAGAGGTAAGCTCTGGTGGAAGTTTCGATGTTCTTTTCCAGATCGGCAGTGGCTGCAGCCCCAGCGGAACCATGTACGCCACAGCGCCTGGGTATATACAAAGCGGAACGGCTTCGATTGACTTTCCATAGAAATAGCGCGCCGTCCCGGCAGGCAAAGCCGGGACGGTGCGCCCCAATGGCGACGGCGCGCCGCAAACGGCGTAAACTTCAGAGACTCTCGGATGTCTAACAGGGATAGATACTCGGCGCAAAGAGGAGCTTCTGAGCCTAAGATCGGAGGTTCGGTGTGAAATCATACTGGCTTGCTCTTGCAGGAGCCGCACTACTCCCGCTCGTGGCGTGCGGCGGCAATGTAAATTCCGCCAGCAGCGGCTACACGATTGGCGGCACAGTTTCAGGCCTGACCGGCTCCGGGCTCGTCCTCGAGGGCTATTACGAAAATAACCTTGCGATCAGCGCGAACGGCCCATTCACTTTCTCCACGCCCATTGCCAATGGCTACCTTTATAGTGTGAGCGTCTTCACACAGCCGTCGGACCCGCCTCAGTTCTGCTCGGTCGCCAACGGAAGCGGCACCGCGACGGCCAATGTCACGAATGTGCAGGTCACTTGCGTTCTGTTGCCGCAATACACCATCGGCGGCACCGTCTCGGGCCTTACCGGTTCCGGCCTTGTCCTCCAAGACAACGGCGGCGACAATCTCGCCATTGGCGCAAACGGCGGCTTCACGTTCGGCACGCCCGTGAATCCGAACGCACCGTCCTACTCGGTGACGGTCTTCTCCGAGCCGGCGGCGCAGGTCTGCGTGGTGAGCAACGGTTCCGGCTATGCGACAGTGAATGTGACCAGCGTTCAGGTTGCCTGTTACGCCGTGACGAGTGAAATGGGCGAATGGGCATGGATGGGCGGCTCCAGCACGGCGGACCAGCCGGGGAGCTACGGCACGAAGGGCGTGCCTTCCGCCGGCAACGTTCCTGGCGCGCGCCTTTGGGCCTGCTCCTTTACCGACCTATCGGGAAACTTCTGGCTTTTCGGCGGGCTGGGTTGGGCCTCTGGCACCGCGCAAACGGATTTCAATGACCTTTGGGAATACTCGAACAGCCAATGGACCTGGATGGGCGGCTTGAATCAGGCGGCTGGACCCGGAACCCCTGCTCAACTCGGCGGCATCTATGGAACCATCGGAGTACCGGCTCCCGGCAACTGGCCCGGCGCGAGAGATTCTGCGACCTGCTCGACCGACCCGCAGGGCAACTTCTGGCTCTACGGCGGGTTAGGCTTCGATTCGACGGGAAATGCGGGGGGGCTTGGCGACCTGTGGAGATACAGCAACGGCGAATGGACGTGGATGAACGGACCGAACATCGTCGCGCAGCCAACAACTGGCGGGGTGGGCGATCCCGTCTACGGGACAGAAGGCGTAGCGGCTCCAAGCAACACTCCTGGCTGGCGGCAGTGGGCATCCGGCTGGGCCGACCCGTCGGGCAACCTCTGGCTCTTCGGCGGGCTTGCGGCCGGCGGAAGCCGCAACGATCTTTGGGAGTACGCGCCATCGACGGGAGAATGGACCTGGATCGCGGGATCGAATCTGTTCGATCAGTACGGCGCCTATGGGACCCTCGGAACACCCGCCCCCGGCAACGTCCCCGGGACGCGCATTGGCGCCACAGCCTGGGCCGATGCGGCTGGTAACTTCTGGCTCTTCGGAGGATTGGGTGTGGGAACAACCGGGGACAATTGCGGCGGCCTCCCATTTTGCATACTCAGCGACCTGTGGGAGTTCAATCCATCGCTGAACGAATGGACCTGGGTGGGAGGGCCGGATTTGTCAAACCAACCGGGTGTGTACGGAACCCTGGGCGTAGCCGCTCCCGGCAATTGGCCTGATCCGCGCGAAGATGCAACCGCATGGACCGATTCCGAGGGCAACGTCTGGCTCTTTGGAGGGGATTTTGAATCTCCGTTCAACGACCTCTGGAAGTACAGCAACGGCGAATGGACGTGGGTAAGCGGGGCAACCCAGACCTGCGAGGAGCCGGGCATATACGGAACGCTGGGAGTCCCTTCCGCCGCGAATTATCCAGGCGCGCGTACCGGTGCGGTCGGGTGGACCGACAAGACCGGCAATCTATGGCTCTTCGGTGGCTGGCCCTGTGCGCAGTCGTCGACAGCGAAGCTCAACGATCTGTGGGAGTACCAGCCATAGAAATCGTTTCCCACCCAAGCGAGGGCCATTAGCTTGCCCGAGGCTCGCCGGCGGAACAAAGCCGAGACGCTGCTGCGGATCAAATAGATGGAGGCGCTGCACGCGCCAGCGTATCAAGCTGCCATTGCCTATGCGCTCCTTCAAGGCAAGGAAAACGCCATCGCGCAACTGCGCAAGTCGGCGGATGCGGACGAAGAACAGATTCTCTACCTCAAATACGACCCGTTCTTCGATGAGATCCGGTCCGATCCACGGTATGTGGCGATTGAGAAGCGTGTGGGGCTGACGTGAGGCAGGGAATAGAGAGTAGGGAACAGGCCGAAGAGCGAGCGGATTGGCGGGTCTTTCGTGATTCCGGATCAACCCCAGCGGTTGCGCCAAGCTGATAGGCTGAAAGCATGAAATTTGGAGTGGTGGTATTTCCCGGGTCGAATTGCGATCACGATACCTACAACGTGATTGCTGAAGTGGCGCGGCAGCCGGTTGTTTTCCTATGGCATGACGACGAGAAGCTGGACGGCGTGGATGCGGTGCTGATTCCGGGCGGATTTGCCTACGGCGACTACCTGAGAACGGGCGCGATTGCGCGCTTTTCGCCGGTGATGCAGGCGGTGAAGCGGTTTGCCGCGGACGGCGGGCTGGTGCTTGGAATCTGCAACGGGTTCCAGATATTGACTGAGGCGGGATTGCTGCCGGGCGCGCTGATGCGGAACGCGGGGCTGAAGTACATATGCAAGCCAGTGCACCTGAGGGTGGAGACGACGGCGAGCCCGTTCACGAATCAACTGAAGAAGGGCGCGGTGCTGCAGATTCCCGTCGGGCACATGGAGGGGAATTATTTTTGCGAGCCGGAGGAGCTGAAAAAGCTGGAGAGCGAGGATCGGATTGCGTTCCGGTACGCGACGGCGAAGGGCGAGATTACGCGGGAGGCGAATCCGAATGGATCGCTCGGCAATATTGCGGGGATTCTGAATGAGGGACGGAATGTGCTGGGGATGATGCCGCATCCGGACCGGTCGAGCGAGGCGCTGCTGGGATCGGCGGATGGATGGGGAATCTTTGCATCGATGCTTCAAATGCAGGGAGTAGCCAGTAGGGAGTAGAAAGGCAGCGGAGTTTGCGGGGTTAGCGGAGTTAGGAAAGTCAGCGAGTTAGCGGGTGTCAGCGAGTCGGGAGCCGCTGTGCCGTCCCACTGTAGTGCTCAAAGTGCGAAAAGACGCGGCACGAACGCGCGCTGTCTGATGGACGCGAGGGATGGTTGCGGGATTAGGAGAGGCCGAGGCCGCCGTCGACGGCGAGGATTTGGCCGGTGATGAAGTGCGGGCCGGAGGCGAAGAAGAGCACGGCCTGGGCAACGTCGTTGGCGTCGCCGTTGCGGCCCATGGGGGTTTTGGAGGCGAAGCGGGCGGCCTGCGATCCCCCCCTTCCGGCAAAAGACGCCGTGCCCGGCCCAGGGGGCGCCCCGGTGCCCAGATGGGGCAACCGCGAGTCGGGCGGGGCTGAGATAGCGGGCGGATTGTCGAACTGAATCCAGCCGGGAGCGACGCAGTTGACGCTGACCTCGGGCGCGAAAGCCTTGGCCATGGCCTGGGTGAGCATGTGCAGGGCGGCCTTGGAGGCGCAGTAGTGCGCGTGGCCGGCCCAGGCGTGAAGGCCACCGAGCGAACCGATGTTGACGATGCTGCCGCGGGCGGCGCGCAGATGCGGGAGAGCTTCGCGGGCGACGAGGAAGGGGCCGCGGGTGTTGGTGTCGAAGACCGTGTCCCATTGATCGAGGGTGAGGCTTTCGAGGGCCGCGGAGGCGAAGATGGCGGCGTTGTTGACGAGAATGTCGAGGCGGCTGAAGGCGGCGATGACCTGGGCAATGGCGGCGCGGACGGAGGGTTCGGAGCGGACGTCGCAGGGGACGGCGAGGGAGCGGCGGCCGAGAACGGCGATGACGGCAGCCGTGTCTGAAGCTTCGGATTCGGAGGCGCGGTAGGAGACGGCGACATCGGCGCCGGCGCGCGCAAGGGTGAGCGCAATAGCGCGACCGAGGCGGCGGGCACCTCCCGTGACGAGGACCGATTTGCCGGCGAGTGATTCAGTGGGCATCACAAGATCAGTTTAGCGAGGCAGCGGGGCAAGCGGAGTTAGCGGGGTTAGGGCGATGCAGCTCACTTGGGCGGCGGCTGCGGGTTGGATGGACCGGCAGAGCCGGAGGGTTGGCTGCCGGGGCCGGGCGGCGCGGAGTTTGGAGACGAGCCCGAGGGTTTGCCGGAGCCGGAATTGTCGCCGTTGCCGGAGCTGTTGCCGGAGCCGGAGTTCTTAGAGGAGTTGTTGTAGATGGAGTATTGCGGGACAGGCCGCTTGAGGCGGATCGCCATCAAGATCTCCGGCTTATCGATTTTGTAGACCTGGCCATAGGTCTGAAAACCATCGGCAATGACTTGAAGAGTGACCGTGTCGCCGATGGGAATGACGCTGATGATGGCTTTGCCGTCTTCGTTGGTTTTGAGCTCGAGAGCTCCCTTATCCTTGTCGCCCTCGATGGGGTGAAAGATGACGTGAGCATCATTGATGGGCTTTCCGTTGTAATCGCGTACAACGGTGACTTCAATCCGCGCGGAGGGCGGCGGGGCCTTGTACTTGCGGCCATGGTAGGAGCTGTCCTGCTGGGCGCAAAGAGCGAGGGAACCGGCGATCAGGGCGAAAGAGGCAAGAGCGAGGAATGAAGCGAGGAATGCACGGCGGAACATAGGTTCATTTTACAGGGACCAAGCCACCCCAGCGAACAAGGATCGCTCGCCCCCCGCTGCGCGGCCCCGGCAGGGAACAAGAAGACAGGAACCAAGCAAGCGAGGGAACGAAAAAGCAAGTGAGCCGGCAAAGGGCGGGGTTAGCGGAGTTGGCGGAGTTGACGGATCAGCGAGGCGGCGAGTCGGCGTGACGGCGGGGCAAGCAGCTTTTCGAAGCATGGAGAAGAATTGGCGAAGATACGATTGAATCTTAGTGAAAGGCACTCAGATTTCGGCTTTGATGGTCTTGACAAACGCGGAGGGCTTGCCTATCGTTAGCAATTGGAAGGCGAGAGTGCTAGTCCGCCACGGCGGACTGGTGGGAGCGCCCACCGGTTCCGCTGGTAACCTTGGCGGCGGGCACTCCGCAACCTCCCACACTTTTTCATCACTGAGACCCGCGCGTCCGCCGCGGCGGATTTGCGCGGGAAGGAGAAGCGAAGCAATGGCAGAGACAGCGACACACCGAATTCAACCCCCACCTAAGCCCCCAGAGAAGTCGGTAGCGACCAAGTTCACTCCACTTCACGACCGGATTCTGGTCCGCCGGGTGGAAGAGACCGAGACGGTTCGGGGGGGCATCATCATTCCCGACAGCGCAAAGGAAAAACCCCAGGAGGGCGAAGTCATCTCCGTGGGCAAAGGCAAGTCGAACGACGAGGGCAAGGTATTTCCGCTGGACGTGAAGGCGGGAGACAAGATCCTCTTCGGCAAGTACTCCGGCACCGAGATCAAGATCGACGGCGAGGAGTTTCTGATCATGCGCGAGGAAGAAGTTCTGGGCATTGTGAAGAAGTAGTCCTGGCCGGACGGGCGTACCGCGCTTGCGCGCGCAAGCGAAGATGGCTGAGGCGGGCATAACGGCGCCGAGAGGTCAAGATGCGATTTCAGACATTGAAAACCGATTAGGAGAGTTGACGAAATGGCAAAGCAAATACTGCACGGTGAGGATTCCCGTCAGGCGATTCTGCGCGGCGTGAACACGCTGGCGGACGCTGTGAAGGCGACGCTCGGGCCCAAGGGCCGGAACGTTGTGATCGAGAAGAAATATGGCTCGCCCACCATCACCAAGGACGGCGTGACGGTGGCCAAGGAGATCGAACTGAAGGACCCGCTGGAGAACGTGGGCGCGCAACTGGTGCGCGAGGTTGCCTCGAAGACCAGCGATGTGGCTGGGGACGGGACAACGACAGCGACGGTGCTGGCGCAGGCGATTTTCCGCGAAGGCGTGAAGACGGTAGCGGCAGGGGCCAATCCGACGGCGCTGAAGCGCGGCATCGAGAAGGCGGTGACGGCGATAAACGGCACGCGCGACAAGGACGGCAAGTGGAACAAGGACGGCGCGCTGAGCAAGCTGTCGAAGCCGGTGAACGAGGGATCGGTGGCCCAGGTGGGCGCGATCTCAGCCAACGGCGACCAGGAGATCGGCGACATTATTGCCGAGGCGGTCAAGGTCGTGGGCAAGGATGGCGTGATCACCATTGAAGAGTCAAAGACCATGCACACCGGCCTGGAAACCGTGGACGGCATGCAGTTCGACCGCGGCTATCTAAGCCCGTACTTCGTGACCGACGCGGAGCGGCTGGAAGTGGTTCTCGAAGATCCCTACGTACTGATCTACGAGAAGAAGATCAGCGCGATGAAGGATCTGCTGCCGCTGCTGGAGCAGATTGCCCGCGGCGGCAAACCGCTGCTGATTATTGCCGAGGACGTGGAAGGCGAGGCGCTGGCGACGCTGGTGGTGAACAAGCTGCGCGGCACGCTGAACGTGGCTGCGGTGAAGGCTCCGGGTTTTGGCGACCGGCGCAAGGCCATCCTGGGCGACATCGCCGTTCTGACCGGCGGCAAGGCCATCACCGAGGACCTGGGCATCAAGCTGGAAGGCGTGAAGCTCGAGGATCTGGGCAAGGCGAAGCGCATCACCATCGACAAAGACAACACCACGATCGTGGACGGGGCGGGCAAGGCCTCGGACATCGAGGGCCGGGTGAAGGAGATCCGGTCGCAGATCGAAAAGACCACCTCAGACTACGACAAGGAGAAGCTGCAGGAGCGGCTGGCGAAGCTGGTGGGCGGCGTGGCCATCATCAAGGTGGGCGCGGCGACCGAAACCGAGCTGAAGGAAAAGAAGGCTCGCGTGGAAGACGCGCTGCACGCGACGCGCGCGGCCGTGGAGGAAGGCATCGTTCCCGGCGGCGGCGTGTCGCTGGTGCGCTGCATGGCGACGGTCGAGACGCTGATCGGCACGCTCATTGGCGACGAGAAGACCGGCGCGAAGATCGTGCTAAGGGCGCTGGAAGAGCCACTGCGCCAGATTGTCGACAATGCCGGCGAGGAGGGCGCCGTGGTGCTGGCCAAGGTGCTCGAATCCAAGGAGCCACACTTCGGCTACAACGCGCTGACGGGGAAGTTCGAGGACCTGGTGAAAGCCGGCGTCATCGATCCCACGAAGGTGACGCGGACGGCGCTGCAGAACGCGGCCTCGATCGCGGCACTGCTGCTGACCACTGAAGCTCTGGTCTGCGAGATTCCGGAGCCCAAGAATGCGGCACCGGCAGGCCACGGCGGCGGCATGGAAGGCATGTATTAAAGACAGTTGTCAGTGAACAGTTGTCAGCGGTCAGAGAGAGAGCTATTGAGAAAAGTCTTCTGTTCTGATCGCTGATCCAAAGGCAAACTGACGGCGCAAAAACCAAAAGGCCTCCAGCTTCGGCTGGGGGCCCTTTTTTGTGTTGTTTTCGAGAATTCAGTTCCTATTCCTAGGAATATATGGTATATTCCTATTACGGACGCTTCCGCGCGGAGGATGCTCGTATCATTCCGACTGAAATCGACCTCTTACTCGCCGACCGGATCTGGCTCGCGGTGGCAATGCTTCACCGCGAGTTTCCCGGCCGCCAGGACTTCTCAAAAGATGAGATCAGAAGGAAACTTGCTGATTCAGGTCTTGATGCCGGGTTAAAACGGACTTCGATCCACGCTCATCTCAAAGAGCACATGGTTGCTAACGTCCCACCTTCATCGACGCGGTATCGGATGCTTTATGAAACCCGCCCTGGCTACCTTCGTCTCTTTCGGCCGGATGACCCAGTTCATCCGTTGAGGCAAACAGGAAAGCTAACCAAACATATGCCAGAGCGCGAGAAGGTTAGCCGGGAGTATCATCCGCTGCTTGACTGGTACGACGATTGGATTGCAAAGCAGCCTCCTCCGGGGGCCGTGAATTACGAAGACGACCCTCTCATTCGCCTCATTGGCTCCGGAAAGCACATCTGGGCCGACGAACACGCCGACGAATATGTCGAAAACCTGCGGAGGGAAGACATTTGAGCAAGGTCTTCTTCGACACCAATGTGTTCATTTACATGTTCGAGGGTTCGGAGCCGAACCGCAGCCGGATGCTCGCGATTCGCAAGCGCATGCTGGATCGTGGAGACCGCATCGTCACCTCGGCCATGACGCTTGGCGAGGTTTTGGTCAGACCGACCAAGCTTGGCCAGACCTCATTAATCGAGCAGTACGACCGTGCGATTCGCTCCACTGCGCAGGTGGTCAGCTTCGATGCGCAAATCGCCTGGCGCTACGCCTCGCTGCGCGCCACGCACACGATCCGCAACGCGGATGCGATTCAACTTGCCTGCGCAGCTCATTTCGGAGTGGACCTGTTCATCACCAACGACCAGAACCTGCACAAGCTTAATGTTCCGGGTATAGGATTCATCGCGCCGCTTGAAAAGGTTCCCCTTTAGAGCGGTTCTCCAGTTAGTATGTGGCATTTCAGGTTTCGTGCAGGGTGGCTTTTTCTTGAGGAAAAAGCCACTTAGCAGTCGCGGCTCCGCGTTACAGCAACTGGAGAACCGCTGTAACAGGGACGACAGTCCGCACAGAGGTTGAACTCGCCCTCCGGCGCAAAGCAAAAGGCCTCCAGCGATGGCTGGGGGCCTTTTTGCGCACAAAAACTGTTGGCGCGTCGCAATTGTGGAAATGCCGCCAAACGGCCCAACCGTGGGCCGGGTCAGCCGAGTTGTTTCCGCGCTACATGACCACGGCGGTTGCGGCGGCGGGCACGATTTCCGTCTCATTCACGGTAGGTTGCGGGCGCAGAGACCGCAACCAACCAGCAGAAAGCCACGCACGCGGAATCACGAACTCCGACCAGCCGCAATCGAGGCAAACACGAATGTCGGGGGAAGGAGTCATCGGGGGGTGACTCAAAGTGCGCGGGCTGTTGCGATAGAGCCGGACCTCTGCCGGGACGACGGAAACGTCGGCAGATTGGCACTTGGGGCAGATCATTTACACACCTCAGGAGGTCCAAAGAGAGGACCCCCCAAAAAATAAATTGAGGGAGGGATTCAATCTAACGGATTTACGGACGAGATTTCAACAAGAACAATCCAAAGCATGCACGAAAGTAACATTCGCTTTTGTCATGTAGGAATGTTTTTCTGTGGCATGAAAACGAAGACTTGATGCAGGCAGATTGAGCAGAGGGGCTGAATTGCCGATGGGCGGGGGAGAAATGGCGCTTCTCCTGCTTTTCCGGGACCTCCAGCGACGTGTTTGCTGCGAAGAATGTATCGGCTTGTACACCTCGAATCAAGACCGGTCTGCGGGGACGCAGTGAAGGGACACGACCGTTGACGGTGGAGTGGCAACTTTACGCCAGTGGGACAAACGCAAAAGAGAGCAAAGAAAAGCGCGGCGGCCGAAGCCGCCGCGCAGTGAGCGATGATTCCGCCAGCTCAGAAGTTAATGCGGGCGGCGATTTCAACTTGACGCGGGGTGTACAAGAAGGCGCTGCTGTTGGAATTGGTCGGCACCATGAAGCTCTTGTTTCCGGTCCCGTTCTGTCCTGTATAGGTCGCCGTGGTTCCCGACAAGCTATACAGGTAGGTGGCCGCAAAGGCAGTGATGTTCTGGTGGTTGGCCACGTTGAAGACGTTGAGCATCAGCTGAACGTTTTGGATGTAGTGTTCGAAGCTGAACTGCTTCTGCACTCGAGCGTCGTCGACGATATGCCGCGGGTAGCGATAGGTGTCGTACCCGATCTGAGGGATGATGGAAGGACCGCCGGTGCCGTTCCAGCTGCTGGCAATTGCGCCTGATGGCTTGCCGCTGACGCCTGCCGTAAAGGGCAAACCGTTTTGCATCTGGAAGCTGTCGTCGAGGCTCCAGCCATTGGCGATCCATTTCAACGGGTTTGCTGAGTTAAGACCCGGGAGGTTGTAGAGCGCGTAGGCGACGAACCGATTCGGCACGTTGAAGCCTGAGTCGCCGTAGTTGGCCCGGTAATTGCCGTAGGGATCATACCAAGTTTCTGCCGCGCCTTGCGTGTTGGCGTTCTGCGAGAAGTCCAGAGCGTGCGACCAGGTGTAGTTGGCGTCGAACGTAATGCTCTTGAGCGAACGATTGAGGATCTCACCGACCAAGGCGTTGTAGTTGGAGTTGACATTGCTGATCATCTCGGAAATGCCCTGGAAACTCGTGGCTCCCGATCCCAAGAGGGCGGTGTTGCCATAGCCGGTATAGACCGGGACGGTCACCGTGGATCCGGTGGCACCCAGGGGGCCAAAACCGTTGGGGTCGCCGGCGACGGTAATCGTCTTCGTGGTGGTGGTTGGATTCAGGTTCACATCGAGGTAGTTGGGCAGCTCGCGGCCCAATGCGCCGAGGTAGCTCAACGAGAAGAATGTGCCGCTGCCCAAAGCCTGCTGGACCTGAAGATCAAATTCCTGGACCTCAGGAAGCTTCAAATTCGAGGCCATGAAGTAGGAGGTTGGTTTGGCAGAGGTCGAGCCGGCGGCGAAGATATTCGGATACACCGGGGCGCCGGAAGTGTTGTTAAACCAGGTTGGGTTGAACTGACCATTCGGGCTGCCCGTGGCGAGGCGTACGTTCTCGATATTGCCGTTGGTGATGCGGCCGAAGTACATGCCCCAGCCACCGCGCAGCACCGTTTTGCCCTGTCCGTACACGTCGTAGGAGAAGCCGATGCGGGGCCCAAAGTTCATCCAGTCGCTCGGGCTGTTGGTGATGCCGTTGTAAGTGGCAAAGCTGCCAGTGGCCGAGGTGAGGCTGGGGACGGCGGCCGGGATTGTCTCATGGTCCCAACGCAGGCCGAGCTCAAAGGTCAGGCGCGGACTGAACTTCCAGTTGTCCTGGCCAAACACGCCGGTATCCATCGTGGCAATGTCAAAGATGGGACTTCCGAATCCCTGGATGAAGTCGTAGTAGCAGGGATAGGTGCCGGTTACGCTGCTCCCGTTTTGCGAAGCGTTCACGTCACAACCGTAGGGCTGGGAGCTTGACGGGGTTATGCCGTGTTTCAAGTTAAGCAGGTCATTAAAGTAGTTGCCGACCCAGTTGTAGCTGTAGTCGCCATTGCTCTTGTACGTGTTGTTCATCAAGTCGTAGTTGTGAACCGCGTCCACACCGAACTTGAAGCTGTGGTTGCCCTTATTCCAATAAAGCACGTCGCCGACCTGCCACTTGCGCTCATCGGGGTAAGCCACGCGGTGCTCATAGTAGGTTGAGCCGGCGTTGATACCGTAGTTATACCCCGCTTCAAGTTCCGGCACGTTGCCGTTGCTGGCGGTGATGTCGGCGTTGGTGTAGGCGGTGTAAGTCTGCTGGGTCTCGTAGTCGAGTTCGCGGCCGTACTGGTAGAGGAGCTCGTTGCTGATATTGGAGGTGATAAGGCTGGTGAGCTTGGTTACGCCGTAATCGAGCTTGACGAAGTCGTTGCCCTGCGTGTCCGCCGCGTACTGGTCGGGGTTGCCCGTTTGCACGCCGGCGGGCGAATCCCAGCTCAGACGATGATAGAGGACGCTCCAGTGCTCCTTGGGACTGATCTGCCAGTCGAGCTTGGGGGTGTTGATCTCCTGGTAGCCGAAGCGCGGTTCCAGCGCGAGCTCGGAGTTGAGGCCGGGATCGGTAATTGCGGTGGCACCGGCATAGCTGCCGACGGTGACATTGGCGTTGCCGTAGAGCAGAGCGGCCCAGTCGTAGGAGGCCTGGGCATAGCTGATGCCCTGGCGCGCTGCCAAGGCGCAGGCATTGGTGTCGTTGATGGCAGCGCTGGGAGCGCCAGCCAGTGCGCCGGTTGTTGTGTTGCAGGTTTCTCCCGAGGACAGCGCGGTCTGGGGCAGAGTGTAGAACTGTTGGGGATTGTAGGGAACGCCAAGCACAGGAAAGACGTGGGTGTGCTGATCGTAGGTATAGATCCAGAAGAGCTTGTCTTTCTTAAGCGCGCCACCGGCGGTGAAGCCATAGATCTTGCGCAGATCCTCGGGCTTGATGTGCGATTTGACATTGGCGCCATTCACCAGGGTGGTGACAAAGGCATAGTCGTTGTAGCCGCTCCAGTTGCTTTCGCGGTCATAGAAGTATGCCTGACCGTGGAGCTGGTTGGTGCCGCTTTTGGTGACGGAGGTGATGACGCCACCAGCGGCGCGGCCGTACTCGGCGGAGTAGACGCCGGTATTGACGGCGAATTCGCGGACGGCGTTGCCCGAGGTGGAATAGGCTTCGCGCGTACGGCCACGTTCCTCAGAGAAGAAGGCCTGATTGTCGTCGGCGCCGTCGATCTCGACGTTGTTGAGCAGCGTGCTGATGCCGCGCACGCTAACCAACCCATAGCCGTTCGCATCAGAAACCACTCCGGGTGTGGTCATGGCCAGGCTGGACCAGCGGCGATTGTTAATGGGAATACTTTGCATAGCCGTCTGGTTCAGGGTGTCGTTGAAGTCGGGCGATTCCAGATTCATCACCGGGGCCTGCTCAGTGACGACGACCTCAGCCGTTGACGAAGCGATGGCGAGACGCGGCTCGAGGCTCGTCACCTGGCCAACGACAACGACGACGTTATCGGCGCGGTATTTGGCGAAGTTGGGAGCCGAAATGGAGACGGTATAGCTTCCCGGCTCGAGGAGAGGCGCTTTGAAGTAGCCGCTGCTATCGGAAACGAGGTTGACAGTGAAGCCGGTGGCCGTTCTTTGAATGCCGACGGCGGCGCCGGGGACTGCTGCTCCCGAGGAATCCAGGACTGAACCTGCGATGGAACCCTGCGTTGATGATTGCGCGTTCAAGGAGATGGAGCTGAAACACGCAGCGAGGAAAACGAGCGCCAGGCAACGAATGCCCAGGCGAATTCGTTGGAAAGTCATAACTGCCCTCCGAAGTAGTGATTTACGTTGAACCTAATGGTGCATGAATGTGAAGCGGCGCCGCAGGCGCCACATCTTGGCGCCGCAGTCAACGCAGGACACGAGCAAACTTCGATGCATGCGGGAAACGGCTGGAGGCCCGGGATGCGGCCTGTGATCCGTACTCGCTGCGACTTCCCCAACATAGGAGCTTACAAACCCTCGATGAACTTCCGATGAAAAGCAAAGCGAAATCGCGTGAGCAGAAAGCAATGGTTCGAGGCCGCAAGCGGCTGATGAGCGCGCCGGGCAATGGAGCGAAGTTCGGTCGATGCGATTAACCGGCTTCGCACGTCTGCTCTCATGCCCACGCGCAAATGCAATCCAAGTTAAGCAGATCGAATGTTCAAAAGCGTGAACAAACCCAACCGGTGAACGAGGAGGCACCGCGTAGATCGCGATTGCGCCTCTGTGCTCCTGCCGGAGCGTGTTTTACGGCGGTTCTCCGAATACTATGTGGCGTTTCTGGCACCTTTCAAGGTGGCTTTCTCTTGATGAAAAAGCCACTTCGCGATTGTGCTTCGCGCTACACCAATTGGAGAACCGCCCTAATCGATCTGAAAATTCAGCCGCGCCCCAAAACGCGGGCTGAAGGTTCCCCTCGATGCGTGGCATTTCGGGGGTACGGCAATCTCTCAGGAGAGGACATTGTAGGACAGTATCAAGCCGTTTTCCAAGGGGAATCATGCAAAAATCTACATGATGAAGAAGAAATCGGATGTTTGGCGGCCATTTTGTGGAAAACGAGGCAGATACCGGGACGAAATGGTGTTCGGGCCGGGCGAACCGGCCGCAATCCATGCGGTGCATGTCTGCCCGGGGCGAAGAGGAAGGGTATCAGTGGCCGCTGCCGGGGCCCCAACGGATGCGCAGTCCGATGCGAACGGTGAAGGGCAGGCTGGGATAGCCGATAGGCGCGATGCGCTGGTTGTCGAGGAGGTTCTCGGCCTGGGCGTAGATGTCGACCCAATTGCGTAACTGGAAGCTGCCACCAAGGTCGAGCTTGGCGTAGCCGAAGTCGAGATTGCGATTGGGCAGGAGCAGCGCGTTGGTGTCGGAGCCGTAGGCTTCGCCTTCGAGGTAGGTTGAGTCGTCGCTGCGGCTGGCGAAGGCGGAGGTGAAGACTGCAGTGATGCGTTTAGCGGCGTAGGTGGCGGTGAAGTAGCCGGTGTGGGGCGCGCGGCGGAAGGGACGAGCGCCCTGAAGCGGCGAATAGGGACCGACGGGAATGCCATCGAAGGTGGGAATGGGACCGAGCAGGGCCGCGTCGTCGTTGGTGAAGGAGCGCTGCACCGCGGCGTCGAGGTAGGTGTAGCCGCCGCGCAGAAACAGGTTGGGGCCGATTCCGCTCTCGACTGATGTTTCGACGCCCTGGGCGCGGAAGGCCTCGGAGTTGATGGTCAGCTCGTAGGCGAAGTTCGCTCGCAGGATCGATTCGAGTGTTGCCTGCTCGGAGGGCGTGAGGTTGGGCAGGAGCTCGGGAATGAGGTCCAGGCCGACGTATTCGATCTCCCTGCCAAATTCGTTATGGAAGTAGCTGGTCTTGAAGATGACGTGCTGGTTGAGAAAGTTCTGCTCGACGCCGCCCTCATAGGTGCGCATGGTGGGCGCGGCCAGCGGGGCGATGTGCAGAGCCTGGATGGTGGATTGGGCGCCATTGTTCACGAGGAAGTTGTAAAGCGAATCGTCCTGATCGGTGAGCTTGGGCTCGCGAATCGCATTACCGAAGTTGAAGAGAACGCGCGTGCCGCTGAAAACGCCGCTCCGCGGACGTAGGACGTAGTAGTTGAGGCCGGCGCGGGGCGAGGCCTGGAAGCCGAAGAGCGAGTAGTGCTCGAGGCTGCCGCCGAGCGTGTAGAAGAAGCGCTCTTTGAAATCACCGTGCACCGCGAGGGGATAGAAGAAGTTTCTGCGCTCGACGGGAGAATAGAGCGTGCTGCCCAGTTCCGCGCCGCGCTCGTCTTCATACTGAAAGCCGGCGAGGCCGAACAAGTGCGGCGTGATGGTGATGTCGCCCTGATATCCGCCGTGGTCGCGGTTGGAGACGTACTGAGCGCGATATGTGCTGCAATCGAGGACCGCTTGGCCGGTGGCGGAGTAGCCGTTTGCGCCCGTGATTGTGACGGTGTTGCCGAGAGTCTCAGGCCCAAAGCAGTAGTCGGTGGAGTAATCGGAGGACGGGACAAGGTTCCCCGACAGGGTCCAAAGAGAATCCTGCTCGCGCTTGCGAGTAAGGCCGTAGCGGATGTTGCTGTGCACGCTTGCGGTGGTCTGGTTGTCGATGGAGGCGCTCAAGAAGATGTCCTGATCTTTTTCGGTGGCGTCGTCGGCGACGTGATAGAAGTCCCATGCGTTGGGCACGCCGGTGGCATCGACGCCGTAGTGCAGCGTGGCGCGGATTTGCGTGGAGCCGTTGAGAGCCCAGCCCAGGTTGGCCGCCGATGTGGCGACGTGATACTCGTCCAAGGGCAGATCGTTGGCACTTTGCAGCCAACTGAAGGCGCCGAGGTAGTCGAGCTTTTTGTGGGCGCCAGCGAGTTCGAGCTCCTCGCGCGAAGTGGAGAGATTGCCGGCGCTGCCTTGGAAGAGGAAGGATGGAAAGCTGGTGGTGCCGTGAGGGGTGGTGAGGCTGACGACGCTCGAGTCAGCGCCCGCGCCGTAGAGGCTGGAATCGGGCCCGCGGTAGACTTCAGCGCTTTCAACGGCCGTGGTGGAGAGCGAGCCGAAATCAAATTGACTGCCTAAGTCGCCGGCATCGACGCCGTCGAGGAGAACCTTGTTGTCGTCGGAGTCTCCGCCACGGATGAAGAGCGAGGATTGCGCGCCGAGTTGGCCGGTCTGCACGACGAAGGCGCCGGGCATCATGCGCAGAGCGTTCACGAGGTCATCGCGAAGAGCTAGATCGAGCGGGCCGAGCACAGTGGTGGCGGCGCTGGTTTGCGGCTGTGGCGTGGGCGTGCCGGTGGCGGTGACCACGATGGACTCGTGCACCCAGGCCGGTTCCAGGACTACGTCGCGTTGGATGGAGTCGAACTGACCGGCGTAGAAGTCGGGAGTTTGCAACTGGCGAAAGCTTTTGGCGGAGACGACGAGAAAGAAACGGCCGGCAGCGCCGGTAAGAATCTGGAAGCTGCCGTCGGCCATGGAGACCGCCGAGGCGACGACTGTACCGTTGCCGAAGAGAGAGATGCTGGCGCCGGGGACCTTGGCGCCGGTGGCATCGGAGACCACGCCACGGATGGAGGCGGCAAGACAGAGGGTGGATTGAGCGAGGATGAGCGTGGCGAGCGCGCAGGACAGAACGCGGCCGGAAGTTGAGCGCCAGAGATTGGAAGCCGGCATGTAAGCTCCTTCGTTCCCCTCGGAACGTGAAAGCGGTTGGGCACGCCGTGGACCGGTCTCCTGACTTGCGCTGGATTCAGCCGCCTTCCCAAAGCCGAACCGAGTGGGTTCGACTGCAGTGGCTTGAGGTGCAGATCCGCGTTGGGCGGAGAAACCCTGGCTGAAATCCTGTCTCGTTCCGTTGCCCTTAAAGGACGGAAAACGAAGCAGGTGCGCTCACAGTTGCGGGGCAGTGGCGGAGTTTCACCGCCTTCCCGAGCATCCTGGCGATTGCTGTGATGAGTTACGCTGCGGCACATGTCCGAAGCAGTGATGTCATGGAATCGATTTCCATGGCATCAACTTTTATAGCTCGTGTGGCGCATGAAGTCAAAGGGTAAATTTCGGCGTGAGCGGAGCGGGGAGAGGATTGGAAAGCGCGATGGGCGGGGGCAACACTTGCGCTCTACAGCCTTGCTTTTGCGAAGGCGCGGCCCGATCCAGACTTGAGATACTTCTCGAACGCGGACGCGCGGCCCTCATCGGTAAACGCGAAATAGCTCTTAATGCGCCAAGGACGATATTTTCTTGTATGAGTTACCGCACCCGAATTGTGCGCGGACAGCCGAACCTTCAGGTCATCTGTGATGCCCGTGTAAAAATGTCCGGACTCAGCAAGGCTTTCTAAAATGTACACGTATTTCATAAACGAGTCCGCCTCCGCTGAAGCTATGGCGCGACAGCCTTCGCCTTTTAGCTGGCCCGCCGAGCCGAAGCCCGCGACGGCAGGCGAAGGCTGGTGACCCCGGGAAGACTCGAACTTCCGACACGCAGTTTAGGAAACTGCTGCTCTATCCACCTGAGCTACGGGGCCACTCATTGAATTTTACGGGATTTTGGGAGCAGCAGTTTCGGAAACTGCTGGGCAATTCTCGATCCGGCCCTTGGTGGGCCGGGGGCCACCTGAGCTACGGGGCCACTTTCTGAATTTTACGCGGATTGCGCAAGCGGCGGGGCTACGTCATGGAATTTCGTCGCCGCAGTTTCGGAAACTGCTGAGCAATTCTCGATCCGGCCCTTGGCGGGCCGGGGGCCACCTGAGCTACGGGGCCACTCGTCGTAACGCTGATTAGTTCCCTACAAGCTGTTTCATAACTGGCATCACGGCGTTCCGGCGATGCGCACAGGGGCTAAGGCCCTCGATTTTTCCGCTCTTTTCGGCACGCGACCCGGCCCGACCCGGCCCAAAGGGCACCCCGGTGCCCCGGCGCCCCGCCGTGCCCTGATATGAGGCGGAGTTATGAAACAGCTCCCAGGGTCCCGGGATGCGCAATGTCATCAAGCCACTGCTGGACGTGACACCTTTGCAGTACCTACGCGCCGATCCGCCGCGTGATCCATGGAGGCGGGCAGAACGATCGGTATGGGAATGCGAGATGTTTGCTTCGTGGCATCCTTAGCATCGGCTGAGACAGCGGCCGCCTCGTCGCGTTGCGCTCGTGCCAGATCCTCGACGGACGATCCCGAACCGCTGGTGAGCAGTTTGTTCAGGGTTGGAATGCTCGTACGCTGCGTCTCCACAAAGTCCACGCCATCGACGGAGAGCGTGTACTTTGCACTGTCTGCCTTGGCGATATAGCCCTTCTTCTGCAGGTACCACAGCGTAAAGTCCAGGAAATCGCGAGGAAACCCCATCCGCTCCTCGATCTCGGCTAGAGAAATTTCAGGATCGTGCGGGCTTTTGCGCCGCTGGTAGTAAAGCAGCGCCAGCACCGCCAGCCGCCGGTTCAACTCGCCTTCCAAGGTGTCCATGAAGTCGATGTCCGTGGAAAGCGGCTCCGGTGATGCATGAGTCCGAGTCGCATCGTATTCTGCGCGGCGCTTCGCATCCGCCAACACGTTGTAGGCCGTCTTCAGCAGGTGAAAGGTCTCTGCATGACCCGTTTCACAGTTATCCGGGTGGAGGCGTGCCGCCAAGAATCGATAGACACGGTGGATCGTGTCCGCATCGGCGTTGGGGCTTATTTGGAGAAGCTCATAGTAATCAATCTCCGGCTTGCCCATCGTTCTCCCGTGGCCTTCGTCCAGAGTCTAACCCACGCGGGAATCAGCTTGGTATCCCGCATTCGTGGGAGCCTGCTCAACCCTGCTGGGCTGCGCCGCCTGCTAAAGGAGAATTCTCCCAGTAGGGCGCGGAGCACTGCTGGATTCACCAAATGCGGCAAGGTTTTGCAGCACGGTGGCAGCAAATAGTCTTTATAATCAATAGGATAATCACAAAAAATGCGGACTCGAAATGCGAAGACTCTCGCAACTGGTGGGGCGAGTCTAATCAGCGGACCGAACCGGAAGCGAACGATAACTATTGCCCAATAAGTCCGGAATGGGAACGCTTGCCCCCAATTTACGTGAATGGATGCGGCTGTATGTGATTGATACCGACGAGTGGCCCCTCGTGAACCCGGCTATCGGAAACTGCAGGGTGATTCTCGGTCCGGCCTTTGTCGGGCCGATCACTCGCTGCACTCGAAATTGCCGGCGTCCTCGGTGTTGCCAGTCCCCTTGTATTGCGCGTGTTGCGGATAGGGACACAGCGGCCTGCTGCGGCCCGGGAACGCCTTCCCGGTTGCGATCACCGATTTCGGGGCAATGCCTTTCTCTACCCAGTCCACTACTGCGCTCAACAAGTCGAAGTGGTCGAGCGATGGTCCGCCGCCGCAGTGGCTCATTCCCGGAACCAGATAGATCTGACTCCACTCGGCAACTTTGCCGGCCCCGCCGTTGGCCCCGGCAAGAGACTTGTAGTAATCCAGCGTATCCAGCGCCGAAAACCACGGATCGCTGACCCCGTGGAAGAAGATCAATTTGCCGCCGTTGGCCGAGAAAGTGCTTAGGTTGGTCAATGCCGGCTCAACCAGTGGATCGGAGACGTTGAGCGCTGCCTTGTCCACGTCCAGCTCGGTTGCGGTGGGATATGGACCGAAGAGCCCTGCCGAACGCGGAGCCAACAAGCCAGGGATTCCCGTCGTCTGAGTGACCCCGGTGTCGTAGAGAAAGCCCGGATACACCTGGACACCGTGTGAATCCTTTGGGCCGGCAAAGGCCTTCTTGATGGCCGCGATCTTTTCGGGGGCAATACAGGATGTGCTTTCCACGCCATCTTTGCAGGCCAGAACCGCGGGATCGAAATCGCAGCCCAGAGGGTCGGAGATGATGCCATCGGCAAGTCCGTCTTTCGCATCGCACTGCTTCAGCAGCGCATCCGCGAAGAGCTTGCGGTCGTTATCCGTGAAAAGTTTGTCAATCATGGGCTTGCCCGCCGCGTCCCTGGGCGCAGCCTGGTTATAGGCCACTGGAATCCAGAGGCCGATGGCAAGATTGGACAAGCCGGTGCGCATGGCGGGATCGCCGGAGACGATGCCGTTGAAGACCGTGGGATAGCGCTGGGAAAGAATCATGCCCTCGCGCCCGCCCGTCGAACAGCCGACAAAATAGGAGTAGGCCGCCTGTCTCGCGTAGTACTCGGCAATGATTCTTTTCGCCACGCCGGCAACTTCGGCGTTAGCAAGGTACGCGAAATCGAGATAGGCCTGCTGGTCGCGCGTGAAAGTGAAATCGAACACACCGGTCTTGGCTTTGTGTCCTGTATCGGTGCTGGCCACCGCAAAACCGCGCGCCAGGGCAGATGTATTGCCGGCAAATGCGTAGCCGATCGGGTCGAAAATGATGCCGTTCCCGCCGCCGCCTCCCTGCATCATGAAATCTCCGTTCCAGTGGTCCGGCAAAGCCAGGGCAATGCCAATGCCGAACTCCTCGCCGTCAGCTCCCTTGCGCCGGTCGATCACTCCATCGACGCGGCAGTATGCAGGCAAAACGGCGGTATAGGTCGAGCCGGCGAGCGTCGGCACATTTGCCGGGCCCGAAGGAATGAGCTTGGCGCTGGTGATCTCGACGCTTTCAATTTTGAGTTTGGCCAGATCGACGCAGGGGTGCGACGGCTGCGCGCCGGCGGCGGCTGGAACTGTGGCGAACATCATGACGATGAAGAGGGATTTCACGCGCATTTTGCCTTCCTCCCGGCCTCCGGCCGTGTCGGGCGATGATCGTTTTGGCGCTCCTTGGTTTCGTCGGCATATGCGAGAGCGCCCGGACTTGAGTATAGCTGCAAGTTTTACCCGCAGCAGCTTCAGGAAACTGCTGGCCGATGTTCGATCCGGCCCTTGGCGGGCCGGGGGCCACCTGATCTGCAGAGCCGCCTGAGCTACGGGACCACAATTGATATATCGCGTGCGTTTGCGGAAACTGCTGAACGCTGGAAAGCCGGTGGAATGCAAGCACGTGGACTTGATATACTCCCGGCGAAAGCCTGCGTTTGTAACCGATCCTCTTCCTCAAACCGGATTGGGGTGTGAACAGATGCCGATCAGATTAAGTATCAACGGCGTGGCGGCCACGGTGGACGTGCCGCCGAATATGCCCCTCTTGTGGGTGCTGCGCGACACATTGGACCTCAAGGGCGCCAAGTTCGGGTGCGGAATGGGGCTTTGCGGCGCATGCACGGTGCTGGTGGGCGGCCGTGCGGTGCGCTCCTGCATGACGCAAGTGGGATCCGTGGCGGACGAGCCGATCACCACCATCGAAGGGCTCTCGCCGGATGGCCTTCATCCGGTCCAGGTGGCGTGGGCAGCGGTGGACGTGCCGCAGTGCGGATACTGCCAGGCCGGCCAGATCATGTCTGCCGCGGCTTTGCTGCAGCGCACGCCGCATCCTACCGACGCGGACATTGACGCGGCCATGAGCGCCAACCTCTGCCGCTGCGGAACGTATGCGCGCATCCGTCAAGCCATTCACGAAGCAGCAGAAGCGGGCGCCGCAGCCCGTCCCAAGTGAAGGAGGGCCCAGTCATGCGCTTGAATCGAAGATTGTTTTTGCAGTTGACGGCCCTTGCGGGCGGCGGCCTCGCTCTGGACCTTTACCGCTCACCCCTCGCCACAGCTCAGGGGCCAGGGACACCGCCCGACCTCACGCCCCAGGCCTTCATCCACATTGCACCGGATGGCGTGGTCACCATCATGGCGCGCGCCTCGGAGTCCGGCCAGGGGATGCGCAACATGCTGCCCATGCTGATTGCCGAGGAACTGGATGTCGACTGGAAGAACGTTCGCGTGCAGCAGGCGGACCTGAACGAAAAGATCTACGGCCCGCAGTTTTCCGGAGGCTCGATGAATACGCCGATGGGCTGGGAGCCAATGCGCCGCGTGGGCGCGGCCGGGCGCCAGTTGCTGATTACAGCCGCTGCACAAACGTGGGGTGTGCCTGAGACTGCGTGCACCACGCAATCCGGCCGGGTGCTTCACGCCGCCTCGGGACGCTCCTTGGGTTACGGCGAGCTTGCTGACAAAGCTGCCTCGCTGCACCCGCCCGCGCTAAGCAGCGTGAAGCTGAAAGACCCCAGGGATTACCGCATCATCGGCCATTCGCAGACCGGCGTGGATACACACGCCATCGTGACAGGGAAGCCGCTTTACGGCATCGACGTTGAGCTCCCGGGAATGTTGTACGCAGCGATTGAGAAGGCGCCCGTGTTTGCCGGCAAAGTCAAGTCTGCCAACATCGATCAGGTGAAGGCGCTGCCAGGCGTGCGCCAGGTTCTGGTGATTGATGGCGGCATCACTCCAGCGGCCTACACGCCGTGGGAGCCGGGCATGGAACCGGGCATCGCGATCGTGGCCGATAACTGGTGGCAGGCGCAGCAGGCTCGCAAACAGCTCAAGGTCGACTGGGACCTGGGCCCCGCAGCGACACAAAGCACGGACGGCTTCAAGAAGCGGGCGGAGGAACTGCTTCATGTCCCGCCGGCAAAGACGCTGCGCAAGTATGGCGACCTGGACGCCGCGCTCCAGTCGTCGGCCAAGGTGGTTGAGGCGACATACCAATACCCGTTCATTGCACACGTCACGCTTGAGCCGCAGGGCGCCACTGCGCACTGGAAAGACGGCAAGCTGGAGATGTGGTCCACGAGCACTTTGCCGGAGGATGGCCGCGAACTGGTCGCCAGGACGCTGGGCATCGAGAAGAGTGACATCACCACTCACATGGTGCGCGCGGGAGGCAGCTTTGGCAGGAGACTTCAGAACGACTACCTGGTTGAGGCGGCCTGGATCGCCAAGCGCGTTGACGCACCGGTGAAGCTGCTATGGTCGCGCGAAGATGACATTGCCCACGACCCCTTCCGGCCGGGCGGAACGGTTGGGCTGAAAGGCGGCCTCGATGCGCAGGGCAAGCTCATTGCCTGGCGGCAGCACCTGGTGACCTTTGGCGATGAAAAGAACTCAACCTCCGGCGGCGGCATCGAGCAGGACACGTTTCCTGCCGGCTTTCCGCCGGCTTACGCTCTTTATACCTCCGCGCAGCCGCTCATGCTCCGCACCGGAGCGCTCCGCGCCCCTGGCGACAACGCTTACTGCTGGGTGGCGCAATCCTTCCTTGACGAGCTGGCTCATGCCGCCGGCCGCGATCCACTTGAGTTCCAGCTTGAACTGCTCAGCAACAAGCAGGCGCCATGGTCCGCGGGAGAACACGACGCTGTGGGTGACCACGAGCCAACAGGACAATCTGTTCTCATCCCGGAGCGGTACAAAGGCGTGCTTGAGTTAGTAGCGGAGAAGTCAGGCTGGGGTCATCGCAGCAAGACACCCGGGCGCGGAATGGGCATCGCTGCATGGTTCTGCCATTTGGGTTACTTCGCCGCGGTTGCCGATGTGAGCGTTGACGCCCAGAACAGGGTGACGGTGCAGCAGATCTGGGTTGCAGGGGATATTGGCAGCCAGATCATCAACCCCGCGGCGGCGGAGAACCTCGCCTTCGGCGGCATCATCGAGGGGATGAGTCACATGGGGCAGGAGATCACGCTCGAGGACGGCAAGATCCAGCAGTCCAACTTCCACAACCACCCGGTGATGCGCATGAGGCAAGCGCCGAAGATTGAGGTGGTTTGGCGCAAGACCGGCTACGCACCGACGGGCCTGGGTGAGCCGACGCTGCCACCGACCTTGGCAGCGGTGAGCAACGCAATCTTTGCCGCGACCGGCAAGAGGATTCGGACCCTGCCGCTCGAGCGGAGCGGGTTCAGTTGGGCTTGAAAACCCCCTGGCGATGAATCTCTGGCGCGAATCAACAGCGCACTCATCGAGCACTGAAGGTAGAGGAATCCTTCGACTTTTCGGGTTCCGTGCGTATGACCGGTAGACCGGAAGCAGTTCTCAACTGTTGGCAACAGCTCGTCTCATGAGACGACCCATCCGCGCTCTCCCGAGCAGCGGAGGTCTCTGTTTTCGCGGAGCGGCCGCTGCGGAGAGGCCCCATGCGCTCCGGCAACGGCAGAAGAGCGGACACGCGAAAGTGGTATTTTACTTGGCTTGTTCGAAGGGTTAGAATGACTCGGGGTTTCGGATAACCTAAATAATGCCGCCAGAGCAAACTGTTTTCATCAGCCACTCATCGCGCGACGCTGAAACTGCGAATCTTGTCTGCCGGGTGCTGGAGCAGAACAGGATCCGGTGTTGGATCGCGCCGCGAGACATTCCCGGCGGAGATTCCTGGGACGACGCCATCATCAAGGGCATCGACAACAGTTGCGCCATGGTTTTGATTTTCTCCTCCCATGCCAATGAAAGCCCCCACGTGAAGAAGGAAGTACACCGGGCTTTCTCTACGAAGAAGATCGTGATTCCGCTGCGCGTGGAAAACGTGGAGTTCGCAGGAGCGCTGGAATACATCATGATCGGTGTGCACTGGCTTGACGCCCTTGAGGCGCCGCTGGACAGCCATCTGGATCCGCTGATCGACCGCATGACAGAAATTGTGAGGAGCGCCGGGCAACGCGAGAGCCCGGCTCCTGGTCAGGCTCCTGTTCCTAAACCGGTCTCCCGCCCGCAGCTCTCCGAGTTCGCCGCCGCTTCTCCGCCTCCCGCTCAGGCTCCGACTCGTCCCGCTGCCAATGCATCGGCGATGGCGACACCCGGAGCGGTGAAGCAAGGCGGCCCGGAGGAAGGCGTCCGCCGCGCCGAGAAGACCTTCCGGGTGGCATTGCTCTACAGACGCAATGTGCAGCCGGACGACCACGTGGTGTCGCTGGTGGAATCGGGGTTGCGTGCGGCCGGACACACGGTGTTCATCGATCGCCATATGCGCATCGGCGAGGAGTGGGGGAAAGAAATCGAGCGCAAGATCCGCGATTCCGATGCGGTCGTCCCGATCATTTCCCCTGCATCGTTGCAGAGCGAGATGCTCGAGGGTGAGTTAAAGATCGCCTCGGAATGGGCTGTGGAGCAGTTCGGAAAACCGCGGATTCTTCCAGTTCGCGTCAACTTTGAGGGCGCCCTGCAGGAACCGTTCCACAGCATTCTCGGAGGCCTGCAGTACCATCTGTGGCGCGATCCCTCGGACGACGCGGAGTTGCTGCGCCATCTGCTCGACAGTCTTGAGGCCAAAGAGCAGCCCAAGGTGATCGTGACTGAAATGCCGGGCGGCGCGGCTCCGCTGGAAGACCCTTACTATATCGTTCAGCCGGCGGATCGCGAATTTCACGCCGCGCTGGAACGCCAGGACAGCATTGTGCTGGTGAAGGGCGCGCGGCAGATGGGCAAGACGTCGCTGCTGGCGCGCGGGTTGCAGCAGGCGCGCCAGGCGGGCAAGACGGTCGTCCTGTTCGATCTGCAAAAACTAAACCAGGCCAATCTCGCCGACATCGAGGGGCTGTACAAAGGCCTGGGCGGAATGGCCGCCGATCAGCTCGACCTGGAGGTTTATCCCGAGGACGTGTGGCGGCCGGGACGAGCGCCGAGCGTGAATTTCGAGCGCTACATCCGCAAGGAAGTCCTGGAGAAAAAGGAGGGCCACCTTATCCTGGCCATGGATGAGGTTGACCGTCTGTTTGCATGCCCCTACGCCAGCGAAGTCTTCGGGCTGTTCCGCAGCTGGCATAATGAGCGGGCCAGCGACCCGAGCGGCCCATGGAGGCGGTTGACGCTCGCCATCGTCTATGCCACCGAGGCCCATCTCTTCATCACCGATCAGAATCAGTCGCCCTTCAATGTGGGCACACGCCTGGAACTTCACGATTTCGGCATCAGCCAGGTGGAGGAACTGAATCGCCGATTCAAGGAGCCGATCCGGTCCGCGGAAGACCTGAAGCGTTTCTACGCGCTGTTCAACGGCCAGCCTTACCTGACGCGGCGCGGCTTCTACGACCTTACGACCCAGGGGAAGTCGATGGACGAACTGGTGGCTAACGCCGATGCCGACGAAGGGCCGTATGGCGATCACCTGCGCCGCATCCTTTTTCTACTCACCCGCGACAAGGAGCTGCTGGAGGTGGTGCGCGGCTTGCTGCACGGCCAACGTATCCCGGATCCGACCAGCTTCTACCGCTTGCGCAGCGGCGGCCTGATTGTGGGAACGTCAGCGCAGGATGCAATCTTCCGCTGCGGCATCTATCAAACCTATCTTGCGCGCCACCTTGCCTGAGCCATGACCACTGCACAGACACTGCCAAAAGCGGAAGCCAGCTTTTTTACCATCGGCGGCACCTTGCCCGCCAATGCTCCCAGTTACATCGAGCGGCAGGCCGATAGCGATCTATTCACTCACCTGAGCGCGGGGGATTTCTGTTATGTTCTGACCTCGCGGCAGATGGGAAAGTCGTCGCTGATGGTGCATACCGCGATCCGCCTTCGCCAAGCGGGCACACGAGTGGCCCTGCTCGACCTGACCAAGTTCGGCCAGAACCTGACTCCCGAGCAGTGGTACGACGGCCTGCTCATGCGGCTCGGCCACGAATGCGGCATGGAAGCCGAGGTTGAAGACTTCTGGAACAACGGCACCGAGGCGGTGCGGCGCATGGGAGCGATGCAGCGATGGATGAGCGCCCTCCGCCAGATCATCGTCAAAGGCTCCGACAGCAAGATTGTGATCTTCGTGGATGAAATCGATGCCGTGCGCGGCTTGCCATTTTCGACCGACGAGTTCTTTGCCGGCATCCGCGAGCTCTACAACGACCGCACCAGAGACCCGGACCTGAACCGCATCGCGTTCTGCCTGCTGGGCGTGGCCACGCCTTCCGACCTCATCCGCAACGTGAGGACGACGCCCTTCAACATCGGGTTTCGCGTCGAACTCACCGACTTCACGCAGCAGGAAGCGGCGCCGTTTCTTTACGGGCTCAACCGGCCGCCCGCAGTGGCATTGAAGCTGCTCCAGCGCATTCTGTGGTGGACCGGCGGCCATCCATATCTCACGCAGCGGTTGACGGCAACCGTTGCCGCCGACCACTGGGCGGTGAGCCCGGCACATGTCGACCACATCTGCGACCGCCTTTTCCTCTCCTCGCGCGCTCGCGAAACCGACGACAATTTGCTCTTTGTGCGCGAGCGTATCTTACGTAGCGAGGTTCCTCTCGCCGACCTGCTCGATCTCTACGGTCGCATTCGTGCCGGAAAGAACGTGCCCGACGACGACGCCAATCGCCTCATCGGCGTGCTGCGCCTGGCGGGCCTGGTGACGGTTCGCGCCAATCACCTGACGGTAAGAAACAAAATCTACGAGCACGTCTTCGATCAGCGCTGGATTCGCGTGAACATGCCGGATGCCGAGGTGCGCCGGCAGCGGGCGGCGTTCCGCAAGGGCGCCATCAGGGCCGCGGGGCTGGCTGTGGTGATCCTCGCGGTCATCGTTGGGCTCATCTTCAAAGGTCTCGCTGACCAGCAACGAGTGGCGATCGAGAGCTACAGCACGACCATGATTCAGGTGCAGCAGGCCTTCGACAATGGCGATTTTGCGTCCGGGTACAGTCCACTCAGGGAAATGCAGCTTTACGTTCGCTCCGGACCGCGCACGACGGAAAGACTCCTGGCACGAATTCCGCTGCTCAACCGGGCGCTGCCGTTCATCTACCGGCATCGCAACCTGTATGCGCTCCTGAACGGGTTCGACAAGAAAACCAATGCGGAGTTCGAATGGAATTACCTGCGCGCACGGGCGTGGGGAGACGCCGCTTTCACCTATGCCGGGCACACGGACGAAGTGCGCAGCGTGGCCATCTCGCCCGACGGCAAGTTGGCGGCTACGGCCGGCGCCGACTCCACGGTGCGTATTTTCGACATCAGCGCGACCAATTACCCGTCAAAAGATCCGCCCCGGCTTCTTCGTGTGCTGCTGGTGCGCGACAGCAACGGCAACGCGCAACCGATCTTGCCGCCGGCAGGCGGGAGCGTGGACGGAGAATTGATGAAGATGGGTGTGCTCACCCAGGTGCAAACTACCGGCGCCATGGTGTTCGCACCGGGGACGCCGCCTCCCGGCGTGAATTCGGTGAAGTTTTCGCCCGACGGACAGTGGATTGCCATTGCCACGGGAAGCTCGCGCACCCCGCAAAAGGCCGGCAATGTCTATCTTTGGAGCACCAGCGATCCCGACACCGTTCAATTCGTCAAAACCCATCATACCGAGGCCCTCGATTCAGTGGTCTTTCGCGACAACACAGACTTCGCGACTACCAGCGAAGACAACACGGCTGAGTTCTTCCACATCGCCGGCAATGCGCCTTACGAAACGGTGAAGTATGAAGGTCCCTTTGACGCTTCCCGGGAAACCGCAAGGGGAATGAATGCTGCCGCTTACTCCCCGGACGGACGCACGTTCGCCATGATCTCCGGCGATGGTCATCTCTGGATCAAGGGAAGGCCTGAGCCCATTGTGGCGGATGTTTCGGGGCTGATGTCGATCACCTTCTACGACAATACCCGGATCCTGCTGGGCACCCGCGACGGACGCGTCAAGTTGTTTGACTTGACGGACAAAGAGCAGAAGCTACATGACTATCTGGACACCGGCCAGGGCCTGGTGACTTCGATTACCGTTTCCGCGGACAAGGACAAGAGTTTTCTGCTCACCACCGGAAGCACCGGGACCGTCCTAGTGTGGAAAATCCTGACGGATGAGCATGAAAAATCGATCCTGCTCGATATGGATGACGCCGCGCGGGCGCCGGGCGACGCCATTATGCTGAGCGGACAGAGAGACGTGACTTACTCCGCGGCCATCACGCCGGACAATCGGCTGATTATCTCCGGCGGTTCCGACGCCACATCCGGCATCCCGAGCGGGCATGTTTACTTCTGGATGCGGCAGCCGATGCCCGGCGGCGGAGTCACCTTGACGTCGCAGCCGGCGTCAGAAGGCGCAATCACGTGGGCGTCGCAGCCGGGATACATTCTCGCCAACGGTGCGGTGCAGGCGCTGGCCTTCGCGCCCCCTGCACTGGGAAAATGCAACTCCGATCATAGGTATGTCTCGCCGGAAATCGGCAGCATCCGTGGTGTCTCAACCCAGACGGGCGCACCGTCGGAAATCTACTTCACTCCCCTTGACCCGTGCACCGGGAGGCCGGAAGCCGAACGATCAGTCCCTATGGAGCTGAACGGCCACCAATCCCCGGGCACGGCGCTTGCTTGGTCACCGGACGGAAAGTATATGGCCGTCGCTTTCAGCGACGGAACCGTGCTGCGGTGGAACGCGGCGACGCAGGGCAAGGAACCGCTCGAAATGGCGACAGACAATGACAAAGCGCCTATCCCGATTCTGGGCCTCTCCTTCTCACGTGACGGTTGGCTGGCGGGAATGGGAACTTCTGCCCAGGGAGGGAAATTTTCTTGTGGAAACCTGCCGACTCGCCGGCCATCCAGAAAAGAATTCTGGTGCCTACGGGAGCCGGGACGAATGGAGGTTCCGCGACGCAGGCGTCCGCGACGGCGCAGATGCTGAATCAGCCCAGCCCTTCTGACCCGAAGGCCACAGCGGCAGATCCTGCCAAAGGCGAGAAGCGATGGGAAGGTTCGTTGATGATGGAAGCTTTGGCCTTCTCTCAGGACGGCCGTTGGCTGGCCGCCTGCGGAACCAACAATACGGTTCAAATCTGGAATGCAGCCGACATTTTCCAGGCGTCGCCCAACGCGGCGGCGAAGCCTCCCCGCCCGATGAAGACTCTTGATGGCAGCGAATTCAAACCCCGGCACGATCCTCCGGGACACTGGCGGGCCAGTGCAGGACTCTGGTATTTTCCCCAAACGGAGAGTGGCTGGCGGCGGGCACCATTAATCGCGAGATTGCCGTTTGGTTCACGGGCGACTGGTCGCGCGTGGGCGGCGGAATTTCGCGGGCCTCAGTTACCGACAGCAAAAATGCAAAACCGCATTATCTTGACACTCCACCGGTTCCGTCGGCAGCCGTGAATGCCGTTGCTTTTTCTCCTGACAGTCTGCGGCTCGCCTATGGAACCGCCGATGCGAAGATTTATCTGTGGAATGTGCCCGCCCAACTTCCGCTTCCCATCATCACCATTCACTCCGGCGGGGTGCTCAGTCTGGCGTTCTCGCCTGATGGCAAATGCCTTGCCTCCGGCAGCAACGACGAAACGGTGCGCTTCACCTGCCAGATCGATCAGGGATTTCTGACCAGGCTGGCGAACACCGATCCTGACCCGAGGAAGCGGCCAGAGGACAACTACTGGATTCCTTTCGTGCAGTAGACGCGCAGGATCGACCGGCAGCACGAGAGGACGGCCAGAGCAATCCGAAGCCAAGATTGAACGGATCCATCCGCGAAACTGCTGGTCTCCGGGGCTTCCCAGGCCCTGAATGCCAGCCCACCCGGGGCATTGGCCCCTGATCGAACAGAATTGACTCGAGAGCGCATTCTGCGGCGGTTCCAGGGTAGCTATACCGATTTTTGAGTCACTTCAAGGTCGCTGCTCGCTCCACCCCACGGACCAGGACCTGTCCGTGGGGACCCCGATCCTGCTGCTCCCACCCCAACGACGAAGACCTGTCGTTGGGGACCCCGGTCTGGTCGCATCGACTTGAATGGAGCGGCTTCGGGGTACGGTAACCCTGGAACCGCTATAGCCCGCGAGAGATCGAGAAGGAACGATCTCGATCGCACAGAGGGGGCCAGAACTCTGAACATCGCTGCGCTCTTTGGCTGCAGAGACAGGTGTCGTCCTGCGATACTGCTTAAGAGCGGCCTAGAGCAGTTTCGGAGATACTGTGTCCGGGCAGAGCGTTTGCGAAGGTCGTCGCTCCCTGCTGCTCCCACCCCAACGACAAAGGGCCGTCGTTGGGGACCCCGGGCTGGTCGCGCCGACTTAGCTTTCGTGAATGCGGATACACCATTTCCGAAACTGTTGTAGTCGCTGAGGCTCAGGGCTGAACAGAAGATTTCCGGTAAGGAGCGTTTTCATGTCCGCAAAGCGAATTGGTATTCTCACCGGCGGCGGCGACGTCCCGGGCCTGAATTCGGTGATAAAGTCGGTCGTCTACCGGGGCACTGAAATCGGGTACGAGGTGGTTGGCATCCGGCGCGGCTGGGAAGGGTTGACGCACGTGGATCTGAAGGATCCGGCCAGCCGGTCGAGGTATGTCCTGCCGCTGAACCGCGAAAACACGCGCACGATCGATCGCACAGGCGGCACCTATCTGCACAGCTCGCGCACCAATCCCACCAAGATGCAAGAACTGCCGCCGGTGCTCGCCGGGCAACAGTTTCCGAGCAAGCAATCCACGAAGAATGGCGTAACCAGCACGCTGTACGACGTGACGCCGGCGGTGCTGAAGAATATCGAAACGCTGGGGCTCGATTATGTGGTGGCGATCGGCGGCGATGACACCCTTAGCTACGCCGCTGAACTTGACCGGCGGGGCGTGCGGGTGATCGTGGTGCCGAAGACCATGGATAACGACGTTCGCAACACGGAGTATTGCATCGGGTTCTCGACCGCCATCACACGCGCCATGGACGCCATCGAGCGGCAGCGGACGACGGTCGGCTCGCACGAGCGCATCGGCATCTTCCGTGTGTTCGGGCGCGACGCCGGCTACACCGCTCTTTACACCGCGTACGTAACATCCTTGCGCTGCTGCATCCCCGAGTACAAGGTGAATTTGCTGCGCCTGATGGAGATCCTGGTCGCCGACAAGCACAACAATCCCAGCAACTATTCGCTGGTGATTCTTTCCGAAGGCGCAGAGTGGGAAGGCTACAAGGTGAAGGAATATGGCGAACCCGATGCCTTCGGCCACCGCAAGAAGATGAGCGTGGCGGAGGATCTGAGCAATGAGATCAAGGCCGCCACCGGCGAAGAGACCGTGGTTAGTGACCTGACCTACGATTTGCGCTCCGGCAGTCCGGATTTCATCGACCGCATGGTGGCCATCACCTTCGCCGGAATGGCGATGAACGCCGTGAAAGAGGGGAAAAGCGGCCTGATGACGGCGATCAGCAGTGGTTGCTACACGATGGCGCCGATCCCCGATCCCAAACTTGGGCCGCGCAAAGTGGACGTGGCCACCATGTACAACCGAGAGCGCTACCGGCCAACTTACGATCTCAAGCTGGGCCTGCCGATTTTCCTGACGCGGGGATAATGCCCGGGAGGCGGGAATTAAGCCGCAAAACCCACAATCAGGTCGCTCGGCCCGGGGAGCTTGATCCGGCGGACCTCGGTGAGCCCCGCCGCTTTCATCCAGGAGGTGTATTCCGGCTCGCTATAACTGGCGCCGGCCTCGGTGCCGACAAGCATGTTGACTGAGAACAGTGCTGCATGTTGCGGCCCAGTTTTATCGGGATTGAGAATGAAGTCCTGCACGACCAGGCGGCCGTGGGGCGCGAGTGCCTGACGGGCACGGCGGAAGATGTCCAGGTTCTGCTCCGCTGAAAACATGTGGCAGATCGCGTTCAGCATGACGAGGTCATAGCCGGAGCCGAAATCGTCATGGAGCATGTTTCCAGCGCGGAGGCCGATCTGTTTTGAGACGCCGGCCTTGTCGACATATTCCGACGTGAGCGGCAAAACCTCCGGAAGATCAAGTATCTGGCAGCGCACATCGGGAGACGCCTTTGCGAACGCGATGGAATAGGCGCCAGAGCCGCCGCCCAGATCGAGGATGCGGCGAACGCCGTCAGTACCCAAAGCCTTCACGACAAGCGGGGCGCGATCCTTGGAGTTGCGTTGCATGCCGGCAATGAAATTGGAAGTCCATTCGGGGGTATTGGCGCGATCGATGGGAACACGGGCGCCACGGCGCACGGCCTCGGTGAGCGTACTCCAGCGATGCCAGATGTTGGCTGTGTGCAACAGACCGTTGCGCTGGTTGTCGTTTGATCTCTCTTGAAAGAAGCGCGCAGACTCAGGCGTGTTCGTGTATTCGCCGCCGCTCTTCGAGAGCAGTCCGAGGGCGACGAGCGCGTTGAGCAGTATGCCGACGCCGCGGGTACTCGCCTGAATCCGCTTCCCAATCTGTTCAGCATTCGCGCCTTCCCCGACGGCGGTAAAGATGTCGAGTTCAAGCGCCGTGAGAATGCAGCGGCTGGGCATGTAGCCGCGGATCATCTCATTCAATCGGTCAGGCAACGTTCCCGATTTCTCGCGGGCAGCCAACGCGTCACGGAACTTCTCGTTGTGCTCGATCGACATGGCCTTCATCGCAGAGGCATCATTCCAGATGAGCCGGTCGACGGGCTTGCCATTGAGCAGATGCCTTTCGACGACTTCGGGTATATCGGACGGTTGCACACGCCGGTACCACACCGCCTCGGGATAGACGACCATCACGGGGCCTTCATCACACAGTCCCATGCAGCCGCAGGTGGTGAGCTGCACATCCTTGCCGAGACCACGCGCCTCGATCTCACGATCCAGCCGCTCGAGTACTGCGAACGACCCGTGGGCCGGACAGGAGGGTACGCCCTCCGGTTTTTGTTGCGTGCAGACGAAGACATGAAAGCGAAACGGTTCCATCGCGGCCTCCGGCCGAAGATTCATCTTAGCGCGCCAGGTTGCTTTCCGGTGTCAAGGTGAAGTTCTTGCTGTCGATGAAGCAGTTGGTATTGAGAGGGTCGGGAAGGCGCCATCCGGTGTATTGCGGAGGCCGCTGATGGAACACACGGCTTGCGGGCAGGAACAAGCTTCCGTCAGGCGGTGCTTGACGCGTGCCGCCGCGAATGATCGACTGGTTCAGGATCATGGCGAATAGAACCGATGCAAGTGCCTCAGTTTACCCTCGATGATTACGAAAAGGTCTTTGCCGATCGTCATCTGTTGCATGGCGTGGTGGCAAAGTGGGCGAAGGCGAAGCCGGAGGCTCCTGCGATTCTCAGCGCAGAGAGCGATCGCACAGTCACTTGGGGAGATTTCGACCGCATCACCACTGCGCTGGCAAGGGAACTGTTGCGCCTGGGCTTCGCCAAGGGCGATTTCCTGGTCACCCTTTTGCCGTTGTCCGTGGATCACGTGGTGCTGGAATACAGCTGTTTCAAAATCGGTGTGATCGTCGCCCCGCTGGATCTGCGTTTGTCCTCCGCCGAGGTGATTCGAGCCCTCGAAACCCTCCGGCCGGTCGGGTTTGTCGGTCTTGGCGTAAAAGCGCCGTTCGATTTTCGGGAACTGTGGCGCGCCGTGCAGGCGCAGTGCAATTGGATCCGGCATCCGATCGCGGTGACCTCGGAAGAAGCGATTCACGGCACGCAATCCTTCGCGTCGATTGCCGAGCCGGCGTTGCGCACAGCAGCGAATTCAATCCCCGCGACGGAACCCGACTCTGCTGCACTGGCCGGGGTCGCCTCCACCGTGACCGAGGACGATGGCGCGCTGGTCATCTTCACCACCGGCTCAACCGGTTCGCCCAAGCCCGCCCTACTTTCGCACCGCAACATCACGGCGCAGAATATGTGCCTGTGCGGAGCCTTTTTTGGCGGAGACCGCGGCATCCGCACTCTGGTGAATCTGCCTGCATCTCACGTCGGCGGCCAGACGGAGGTCATGACGAGCACCTTCTTCGGAGGAGGCACGGCGGTCCTCATGGAGGTCTTCGACGCCAGCCGTTCGCTGCGTGCCATTACCCGGCATCGCATCGAGCTCCTGGGCCAGATCCCAGCCATGTTTCAATTCGAGTGGATGCTGAAAGATTATGACCGGCACGATCTCTCCAGCTTGAGGTTTGCCGCCTATGGCGGGCATGCGGTTTCGCGGACCTTCGTGGACCAACTTGCCAGAATGGCGCCCGTGATCGGCACCGGGCTGGGGCTGACCGAAGCTGCCGGCTTCTGCACCTATATTCAGGTAAGTTCGACCGAGCCGGGGACGCTTCTCGCCGGGCTTGGCCAGGACATGCCGATCTATGCGTGCTCCATTCGCGAGCCGATGCGCGCCGATGGCAACGCCGGCGATGAGTTGCCGTCTGGCGAGATAGGCCATGTGTGCTTTCGCGGGCCGCAGACGTTTCTGGGCTATGTCAACGATGCTGCCGCGACAGCCAAGACGATTTCGCGCGACGGATTTTTATATACCGGCGATCTTGGCCGCAGGGACGCCGCGGGCTTGCATCTGACCGGCCGGGAAAAGTGGGTAATCAAATCGTTTGGCTACCAGGTATTCCCCGGCGATGTGGAATCGCACATCGCGACACTTTCAACGAAGGTGGCCAACTGCGTCGTGGTAGGCGTGGAGCATGCCGTCGCCTCCGAAGCGGTTGTGGCAGTGGTGGAGAAGCGGCCGGGGGTTGAGCTGAACCGAAAGGAACTGGAACGGCACGCGCGTTCCCTGCCATCCTACATGCGGCCGCGGCATTGGATCATTCTCGAACCTGGCCAGATGCCGCTGAACCGGGTGGTCAAGCCGGACTACGGGCGCGCCCAGGAAATGGCCCGGCAGGAAATCGCGGAGCTTCGCGCCCGCGGCAAGTGGGACACAGGCCGCAAATAAAACGCTGGATGAACTTCGCCGGGCTCATCGGCTCCGGCATTTCGAATCACGGTAAATGTTCGTCTTTGGTGAGGACCGTGTTCGTGAGGGCGGAGAACTGTGCCGTTGGCGAAGCGCTTTCTGCGGGGCCAGAGCGCATGGCTGTTGACGCAGGCTGAGGTGCAAGCGCCTGGACAGTCACTTTGGACCGCGCCTGCTTCAAGCCGTTGCTGCAGCCGCGAGCCGTTTATTCACCGCGATTCCAGCCAGGATCACGCTGAGGATGACCGCCGCGAACAGCAGCAACCAGCCCCAATACTGGACGGGATGGCGCAGAACCTTGATAAAGTGGCGGCCATAGTGATCGGCGATGATGGCGACGAGTGTGTAACGCGCGCCGCGGCAAACCGTGACCACCGTTAGAAACTTCTTGACGCCGTAGTCCGAAGCGCCCGCTGCCGCGAAAAACAAGCTCGTAGGAAATGGAAACGGTATCGCCGTTGAGGCGACAAGGGCGCCGGTACCCCACTTCTGGAAAAGATGAAGCAGGTTATCCACCTTGCGGCTGTCAAACTTGCTGTGCAGGTAAGCCGATCCGGCTTTTCTGGCGATTCTGAACGTGAGGTAGGCTCCGATCACCGACCCCGCTGTTGCGACAGCCGCATACTCGTACCACGGATTGGTTTGCCGGCCAGCGAGAATTGCCGTCAGGATGTCGGGGCCACCGAATGTTGGCAGAGGAGAGCTATCAATGATCGCAACAAAGAAGAGCCCCAATGCTCCCAAGTGGCCCAACATCGCAGTGACGCCATGTCCCCGAGACGGGGTAGCACTTTGGATTAAGACGTTGAGCATGACCGCACTATATCAACATCCGGCACGGGACGTAAGGGCGGGCAGGGATCTGTTTGCGGAAGGCAGGGTCGCGTTGCCCTGGGATTAACGCGCAGGAAACGCAAAACAATCGGGCGGTGATCGATGCAGCCGGCACGATTCATCCTCGAATTCCAACCTTCCATCCTCCTGATTAAGCCTCCATCCATCTAGGCAGTTTTCCCAGCGCGGGCCGGCCGTATTGTCTTCGCTGTACAGCAAGACCTGAAAAAGGGGCTCGAAAAGGGGTTCAAGAGGAGGGACGGCGTGAATGACCTGGTGACGGCAGAAGCGGTGAGCCGAAGTTTTCCGCTGGATCACAGCGATGTGCGCGCATTAGACGAGGCAAGCCTGCGCGTCTCGTCCGGGGAGTTTCTGGCCATTGCGGGCCCGAGCGGCAGCGGAAAAACGACGCTGCTGAACCTGATCGGCTGCATCGACAGGCCGACTGCAGGCCGGATCGTGCTGGACGGCGAGGACACGACGAAACTGACAGCGGCACGGACGACGGCGCTTCGCCGGGAAAAGATCGGATTCGTTTTTCAAACCTTCAATCTGATTCCTGTCTTTACGGCCAGCGAGAACGTGGAGTATCCGCTGCTGGTGCAGGGCGTGAGCGGGAGCGAGCGGCGCGCGAGGGCTGCGGCGGCGCTCGAAAGCGTGGGCCTGTCCTCGCGCGCCAGGCATCGGCCCGACCTGCTGTCGGGCGGCGAGCGCCAGCGGGTGGCGGTGGCGCGGGCCATCGTTCACCGGCCTGCATTGGTGCTGGCCGACGAGCCTACGGCGAACCTGGACACGCACAATGCAACGCAACTGATCGACTTGATGCGCGAACTGAACCGGAACCTCGGACTCACCTTCATCTTTTCCACGCACGACCAGCGGTTGCTGGAGCACACGCCACGCATAATTCGCCTGTGCGACGGGCGGGTTGTATCCGACACCCGCGCGGCCACTGCGGCCAGTCCCGAAAGTCTGAAGGAAGGAGAGTTCCATGAGCAAGTTTCTGCTGCTCGCGTTTCGTAATGTGTTCCGCAACCGGCGGCGCACGCTGATGACGCTGCTGATGGTAGGCGGCGGCGTGGCCGGGCTGCTGCTTGCCGGAGGTTATTTCGCATTTATGACCGACGGCCTGCGCGAAAACACTATCCGCAACGGCGTGGGGCATATTCAAATCTTCACCGCCGAACACTTCCGGCGTGACGAGGTGCGCGTGCTCGATACCGGGATCGACAACTGGCGGCAGGTAGCCGCAACCGTGGCCAGCGCCGGGCACGTTCGTGGCGTGGCGCCGCGCATCGAGTTCTATGGCATGGTTTCGAACGGCCAGAAATCCTCCGTCTTCATGGGCAGCGCCGTCGATCCTGAGGCCGAAAGGAGCCTCGGCTTTTCCGCCAACCTGATCTCCGGACACGATCTTGACGCGAAGCCCGGCGCCGACGTAGAGGCGCTGATCGGCGCGGGTCTGGCCAAATCGATGAGCGTGAAAGTCGGCGACGGACTCACGCTGCTGGCGGTCACCTCCGATGGCGCGCTCAACGGCATCGACGTCCAGATCGCGGGCATCGTTCAGACCGGCGTGGCGGATTTGGATGCGCGCTATCTGCGCATTCCGCTGGGTGCGGCGCAGCGACTCCTGCAAAGCGACCGCGTGACCAATCTGGTGGTTGGCCTGGATGCGACGTCGAACACCGACCGCGTCTACGACGAACTGATTCCTCGGCTCAACGGCCTGCCGCAGCAGATGGAAATGAAGAAATGGATCGACCTCGCGACCTACTACAAGCAGGTACGCAACCTGTTCAACGGGATCTTTCTGTTCATGGGCGTGATTGTGTTCTTCATGGTGCTGATGTCGAGCATCAACACGCTGCTGATGTCGATGTTCGAGCGCACGCGCGAGATCGGCACCATGCTGGCCATGGGTACGCCGCATTTTTGGATCGTCGGCCTGTTCATGACCGAGGCCGCGCTGCTGGGCTTGCTCGGAGCGGCGATCGGGGTGGTGGGCGGCAATCTCGCGGGCTCGATGCTGAACTCCCTGAACTTTGCGCCTGCCGCCGCCGCCGGGAATAGCAGTCAGCATCCTCCTCCACGTCCTGCACGTGCCCGGCATCATGATCGGCTCCTCGCTGCTGGTGATTGTCTCGCTCGTGCTGGCATCGATTCTGCCCGCGATCCGGGCATCGCGGATTCAGATTACGGAGGCACTCGCCCATGTCTAACGTCAATTGTTTTCTGCGCTGGTACCTGATTCTCTTCCTCGCCGGACTGCTTCTAGCCTGCGCGTGGGTGTGCCACGCCGCAACGCCCGGCATGCCTGACGCGGAGGCGCTGCTCAAGCAGTCGGACCATTTCCGCAATGGCTGGCCTTCGTATGTGGTGCACGTCAAGATCACCGACTACGAGGCGGACAGGCCCGACGAAGAGCATCTCTACGAGGTCTCGCAAAAAGGCACGGACAAGACGTACGTGGAGTTCATGAGCCCGCGCGAGAAGGGCGAGCACCTGCTGATGCTGGGCGACGATATGTGGGTCTATCTGCCCGACACGAGCCGGCCGGTGCGCATTACTCCGCTGGAGCGGCTGACGCGGCGACGCCTCAAACGGCGACGTGGCCCGCACCAACTATGCCGCCGATTACTCGCCGGTCTACCTGCGCACGGAGAAGGTCGGAGCGGTGGAGTGTAACGTACTGGAACTCACTGCCAAGCGCAAGGGCGCAACTTATCAGCGCATTCTCTACTGGATTCGCGCGGAGGATGCGCGGCCGGTGAAGGCCGAGTTCTATCTGACCTCAGGCAAGCACATCAAGTCCGCGACTTTTGACGAGTACGAGCCTACCGGCGGGCAAATGCTGCTGCGGCGGCTCACGCTTTACGACGAAATCCTGCACAACTCGCATAGCGTGCTCGAATACTCCGGCGCAACACCGCGCGCACTGCCCGACAAGCTCTTTTACCAGGGCCGCGCGGACAGGTTCTGACTTTGCCAGTTCGGCACTCGACAGGTTTTCGCAATGCATCGACGCTTTCTGATTCCGGTTCTTCTCCTCATGGCGAGCGCTTGGGCCGTGGCTCAGGATGCTCCGGAAACGCGAAGGAGAGCCGCTACGAGACGCGGTACTCGGTGGAAGTGATCGACGACGCGACTTTTTATGGCAACCTGAGTGCGCCGCTGCCCACGGTGCTGAACCAGGTGCTGCTGGAGCCGGCCTTCGGCGTTCGCGACCGCAACCGCTGGAACTTCACGTCGAGCCTGATCGGGCTGACGGCAACTTACTCCGATACGAGCACGCAACTACGCGTGAGGGAAATGTATGGCGGGCTCTCCGCGGGAGACTTCGACTTTACGGCGGGACGTAAGATGGTGCTTTGGGGCACGGGCTATGCCTTCAGCGCGGCCGGCGTGCTCGATCCGCCGCGCATGCCGACCAATCCCGACTGACCGGCTGAACGTGAACGAGGGGCGCGACATGATCAAGGCCGATTGGGTGCATGGGACGCAGGCGATCTCGGCGGCGTGGTCGACGGCGGCGCTGGCGCCGGCCGCGGCCAACCTGCACGACACGACGGCGTTCCGGTATAACGTTCTGGTGCGGGGATTCGACACTTCTCTGATCGCGGGCCACGATCGCGGCGGGGACTCGTTCGGCGCGCTGACGTTTACGCGCGTGGTGGGGCAGGCGTGGGAAGTGCACGGGGAAGCAGTGTGGCGCGAGCAGGCGGCGGTGCTGGTGGGCGCCAAATACACCGTCTCCGGCATCACCTTCATCGGCGAGTTCTACACCGCGCCCAACATCCCGGTCTATCGCGATCCGGGAGTTTCCGCGACGGCGGGCCGCCAGCATTACGGCTTTTTCAACGCCGGAAAAGCGCGGCTTCGCGAACGCCCCGGATGGAAGGAGTGGAGCGTGTCCGGTTCCATCGTCGCCAACCTCGACGACCGAAGTTACACGGGCGTCTTCGACGCCAGCCGGTGGTTCGGCAATCACTTCTCCTCTTACGTTCACCTCGAGGTCCCGAGGGGGAGCAAAACATCGGAGTACGGCTCCGCGCCGTATTCGACGGCGGCATCGGTGGGGATCCGATTTCAGCTATGAAAAACGCGACACTTCAAACCGCGGCGTGCTCGCCTGGAAGTTATGGCGATGAGTACAGCGTCCTCCGGACGGCGCTCAGACTTTTGTGGATTATCCCAGCGGCTGCCTTCCTGATCCTTGTCCTCTTTCTATCGATTGGCCGGACCAGGTTATCCGAGAGCGGCATCCAGTTCGTCGCTATCCTCGTCTATTCCGCACTGATTGCTCCATCTTCGGCAGTTTCGTGCAGTTGGATCGGGCATCGCTATTCCGATGGATCCCCGCGGCGGTGATGTTGTTTTATGCGTTAACTCTGGTGTCGACAGCGATCACCGGCACGCTTGCGGCCGCTCTGGTTCTTCAATGGCTGGGGATTGTGCCGCGCGGAGCCTATTGGGCAGAGTTCCGGGGTTCTTGGTTTTTCAGTATTGTGATCACTCTCGTGATCGGGCTCAGCATTTCGGCATTCGAGAACCTGCGCTACAAACTGCAGGCAGCAGAGCTGGAAGCTGCGCACGCGGCAGGTGGAACAGGAACGGGCCAATAAGCTGCTGGCCGAGGCGCGGCTCTCGTCGCTCGAATCGAGCATTCATCCGCACTTTCTCTTCAACACGCTCAACTCCATCGCCGCGCTCATCCCCATCGGACCCGCAACGCGCGGAAGATACCGTGGGCAAGCTGGCTTCGCTGTTGCGATTCTCGCTGAATGCGCAGCACAGCGGCCTGGTTCCTCTGGAGCAGGAGCTGAAAGTCGTGCGCGACTATCTGGAAATCGAAACGACGCGATTCGGCGCGCGCCTGCGCTATGAGATTCTCGTTCCGGAATCGCTCGGGTCAGTCAGAGGTTCCTCCGTTGTCGCTGCAGACGCTGGTGGAGAACTCGGTGAAGCACGTGGCAGCCCGGCGCGTGGAGGGCGCGTCGATTGAGGTTGCCGGATCGATGGACGCGGGCCGCATCAACCTCGATGTCATCGATGATGGTCCGGGCTTTTCGCTGGGCGCCGTTACTCCCGAGCATGGTCTTGGTAATCTGCTGGCGCGCCTCGAGCTTTTGTTTGGCGGCGAGGGCCACCTTGAGGTGATCCGCGATCGGGAGAGGACGATGGTCCGAATTTCCTTTCCCGCGGAAGTGTGAAGCGCTATGGAAGCGACTCCGCTGCGCGCTTATCTCGTGGATGACGAACCACTCGCCGTCGAACGGCTGCGACGGCTGCTGGCGAAGTACGATTCGCTCGACGTGACGGGAAGCGCCACGGACCCACAAGAGGCGGTTGCGTTTCTCAACGGCGAACGAAATATCGATGTGCTGTTCCTCGACATTCAGATGCCGGGTATGAACGGCTTCGATCTGCTCGCGCGGCTTGCCGTTCAACCTTTTGTCATCTTCACCACCGCCTACGACCAATACGCGCTGCGGGCGTTTGAAGTGAACTCCATCGACTACCTGCTCAAGCCGATTGAAGCGGAGCAGTTGGAGCGCGCGCTGGCCAAGCTTGGCCGCTTGCGACCCGTAGTGAAGCCAGACTGGCAGCAGAATCCCGAGTTGCCGGCGGTGCTCAAGGAATTGGCCGCAGCGCTTCTCGGACAGAGGGTCGAATATCCGCGCCGCATCGCCTCCCGAATCGCCGATCGCATCGCGTTTCTTGATTTGGACACGATTACGCACTTTGTGGCTCGCGACAAACTCACATATGCCGTGGTGAATGGGCGCGAGCACTCGGTCGATCAGACGATCGCCGATCTGGAGCGGAAGCTGGACCCCCAGAAGTTCTTTCGCATTCACCGCGCGCTGCTGCTGAACCTGGACTGGGTCCGGCAGGCCAACGTCTCCTTTGCGGGGAAGGTGACGATCCTGCTGAAAGATGAGCGTGGCACACAATTACCCGTGGCGCGGGACCGCGTGCGGTTGCTCAGGTCACGAATGGAGTTCTGAGCGATCACGCGGCGGTTCGGTGGTGCATCTGAGTGGAGCGGGCCGGACCATGACCTTGCACAGCGCCAAAGACAGCACGCTACTTCCTAAAGCGCCGCAAAGAAGCGGTTGAAGAAAAACAGCGCCGCAAGCGGTACACTCTTGCTATCCGAAACAGGAACCATCTCGTGCCTGGATTGATTCCGCGCATGCGACGCGAAACTCGCGCTCGAGCCGTTGGAATCAACGGGGAGCCAGCTTGTTTGACCTCCGACCGTATGTGCCGCGCGCTGCCGATTGAGGAACCGAATCGATGAGCGAGCAAGAAAGCAAATCACTTCCTGAGAACGCCTACCAGCCGCTGAAGCCCGGCGAAACCTACTCGCCCATGATTCAGTCCCAAATGCAAGCGCCCGAACTTACGGCGCGCGCGATCGTGTGGGGCGCTTTTCTCTGCGTCGTGTTTACCATTGCCTCGGCCTACTCGACGCTGAAGGTCGGGCAGGGAATGGAGGCCGCCATCCCCATCTCCATCCTCGCCCTCGGCCTGGCCCGCGCATACAAACGCCGCTCCAGCCTGTTAGAGAACGTCATCATCACCGGAATGGGCGGAGCGTCGGCCGCCGTTGTGGCCGGCGCGGTCTTCACCCTCCCCGCGCTCTACATTCTTCACCTCAATCCCCATCCGATGGAAACCGTCTTCATCTGTTTGGCCGGTGGCTGTCTCGGCGTTCTCTTCGCCATCCCATTGCGGCGCTACTTCGTGCGCGAGATGCACGGCAAGTTTCCATTTCCTGAAGCCACAGCCATCACCGAGGTGCTGGTGACGGGCGAACGGGGCGGCGCGCAGGCCAAGCTGCTGCTGCAAGCCACCCTCATTGCCGGGTTCTACGATTTCTTCGTCACCACGTTTCACGTTTGGCGGGAGTATCTCAATCTGCAATTCATTCCGCTCCTGCGCACGCTCGCCGATCGCGGCCGCATGGTCGTGAACTTCGACGCCATCGGGTTCATTCTCGGCCTCGGCTACGTGATGGGCCTGCGCGTCGCTCTCATCTTCTGCGCCGGCGGAGTTCTGGCCAACTTCGTCCTCGTCCCGCTGATCTGGTTCCTGGGCAGCCACATGAACATGGCCGTCTATCCCGGAACCGCGCCCGTCGCCCAAATGACCGCGGCCCAGATCTACGCGAATTACGTGCGCTTCATCGGAGTTGGCGCCATTGCCACCGCCGGCCTCATCGGCATTGTCAAGTCGCTGCGCGTGATCGCCGGCTCCTTCGGCATCGCGATGCGCGCTTTTCATTTGAGCGCAGCGGTTCAATCCGAGCGCACCGACCGCGACATACCGATGCTCTCCATTCTCCTCGGCGTCGTTGCCAGCGCCGTTGCGGTGGCCGTCTTCTTCGGCCGCCTTGAGGTTTCATGGACGGTGCTAGCCCTGGGTCTTGTGCTGACACTTCTTTTTGCCTTCTTCTTCGCTTCAGTGGCGGCAAACGCGATCGCCACCACGGCGAACAATCCGGCATCCGGCATGACCATGCTCACCGTGATCATCTCTTGCGTGGTGCTCCTGAAGTTCGGCCTATCGGGAACCACGGGCATGTTCTTCGTCATGGCGATTGCCGGCATGGTGTGCACGGCTCTGTGTGTCTCCGGCCAGTTCATCACCGACCTCAAAACCGGGTACTGGCTCGGCAACACTCCAGCGGCTCAGGAGAAGGTGAAGTTTCTGGGTGTGATTGCGGCGGCGGCCGCGGCAGGACTCACGATTGTTTTGCTGGCCCATACTTTTCAGTTTGGTGAAGCTGCAACTGGCGACGTGCGACCGGTTCTGGCCGCGCCGCAAGCCTCCATCATGAAGGCTCTGGTGGTGGGATTCATGAGCCGCCAGCCCGTCGCCTATCTTCTCTTCGGCGTTGGAGCCCTTATTACGCTGGTCATGGAGATGCTTGGTGTCTCTTCCCTTGTCTTCGCCCTCGGCATTTACCTTCCCCTGGCACTGACCACCCCTATTCTGGCCGGAGGCTTTCTGTCGCATCTCGTCGGCCGCCGATCGCAAAGGGCCGGCGGCGAACCCGGCAACCGGATCCGTGAGCGCGGTATCATCCTGGCTTCGGGTCTGATGGCGGGCGGCGCGCTCGGCGGCGTATTTGGCGCGGCTCTGCGGCTTTTTCCGGGATTTCACGAAGATTTCATCCAGACGCCGTTTTATTCTTATGATCCCGCTTCGCAATCCGTTTCCGCGCTGCTTTTTGCTGGCCTGTGTCTCTATGTCTGGCTCGGCGCCTCGAAAAAGGAGAAGGAGAAGTTATGAACCAACTTGAGATGCACATCGCTGACGCGATCCTCGGCATCGACACGCTGTGGGGCGGTGACGTGATGTGTCCTTCGGGCACGGGACGCTTCATTGCCGATACCTGGTTCTCCGATGAGCCTCTGCCCGCTGCTTACACGCATCCGGCGGCTGCGCGCTTGCGCGAGTCCGGCGGCGTGGCCGCAAAGACCATCGACCGCGAGGCCATTGAAGCCTACCTGCGCGATGTGAATGTTCCTGGTGCGATCGCAGGATTTCGCCGAGAGGCTGGCGGCTGCGGCGAGCTGCGCCGGTCTTATCTCGACGGATTGGCGCTGTGCCTCGACGTGATGTGGGACCTGGCGATGGAGGTTCTCGCCAAGGGCGATCCCGTTGCCTACACGCGAGCCGTCGAGGCCTCCACCGGCAAGCCGCCTGAACCCTCGCGCCCTCAAGCCAAGCGCGAACGTGTTGCGGAGCTGCTCGGACGCGCCGGATATTCCTCTTCGCAAGCCGGCGGAATTCTGGCTGCTGTCGATGGCTGGCGCCGCGACCGCAAGAGTCCGCTGGCCTCAGTACGGGCTTTGGGCGCGGCGGTCATCGCGCAGTTCGATGCGTTGAGCGCCCAACATCTCGCTCCATACCTGCCTAAGGAGCTCGAAGGCGTGCCCCGCGCCAACATCAACTTTCTGCCCATCAAAGACGCGTGGTTTTCCGGTTCCATGAATTACATCGGCCGCGCGCGCACCGACTCCGGAGCGCCGAGGTACGAAGCCAGTTATGAAATCAATGCCTCGCTCGAAATCTCCTACCCGGAGTTTGAGCAGCTCGTGAGCCACGAAGTGGTTCCCGGCCACGTAACCACATTCGCCTACCTGCAGGACCACTACGTTCGCGGCAAAGCCGGCTTCGAAGCCACGGTTCTGACTATGAACACGCGCGCCGCCACGCTTTTTGAAGGACTGGCCAACAACGCCATCCTCATCGCGCACGGCGTCAGCGAGGTCGAGCAGTTGCCTGACGAGGATTTGCAGATCGGCGTGCTCCTGGCGCTGCTGCAGGACGATGCTAAGAACCAGTCCTCGTATATGACCTGGGGCGAAGGACGCGCGCAGCAGGAGGTTGCCGCCACGCTGCGCCGCGATTTTCTGGTCTCGGAAGAGCGCGCCAACAAGCTCTCCGGCGCCTGGGGACGCCATCCGCTGCTGGGCCGCATGTATCTTCCAGCATATCGCTGCGGGACGGAAAAAGTCGCCCAGCTTCGCCGCACTTACCCCGCGGAGCGCGTGCTACCCGCAATCTACGGCTGCAAGGGCCTTGTCGATATTCAAACCATCGATCTGGTGTTGCAAGGGTAGAGCGAAAGGGTCACGCAGCGGCTCTCAGCGAGCTTTGTGCGCGCGCACCATGTCGAGGAAAAACTGCTGCACGCGGGTGTCGGCGGTCATCTCGGGATGGAAGGTGGCGGCGAGCAGATGGCCCTGATGCACCAGGGTAGGGAAGCCGTCGCGGAGAGCAAGCACGTGGACGCTGTCGCCCACGCGGGCGATTCGCGGCGAGCGGATGAAGACCATCTCCAGCGGCCCGCCGGGCAGCTCGGTGGGTAGGGTGAGGATGGTGGAGTCGATCTGGCGTCCGTAAGCGTTGCGCTCCACTGTAGCGTCGAGCACGCCAAGACTGCGCTGCTTTGGGTTAAGAACCTCGCGCGCAAGCAGGATGACGCCGGCGCACGTGGCGAAACAGGGCGTGGCAGAAGCGAAGCTGCCGAGTGCGTCGAAAAAGCCGCCCTTCTCGAGGAACTTGAGCATCGTGGTCGATTCGCCGCCAGGCATCACGAGGCCGTCGAGGCCGGCCAGCTCCTCGGGCTTGCGCACCAGGACCGTGCGCGCCCCGGCGCATTTGAAGGCGCGCGCGTGCGCCTCGTAATCGCCCTGCAGGGCGAGCACGCCGATGGTGATTGGATTGCTGTTTCTGGCGCCTACGCGCGGAGGGGCGCCTGCCGTGGTTGCCATCGCTTGCCTTTCTTCAATGATAGCGATGTTCACGCAGGCGCGGCAGGGGTCCGCGCGCTGGCGACGCGAGACGCGGGACCTGTATGCTCACCTCATGCACGAGGGCGATTCCTCAGCCGCCAGCGCCGGCAACCAGCTTGAACACGCAGCTTCGTCGTATCTGCGCTCCGCGCGCCATCAGCCGGTGCATTGGCAGGCGTGGGGAGAGGCCGCGTTTGCGCGCGCGCAGGCTGAAGACAAGCCCATTCTGCTCGACATTGGCGCCGTGTGGTGCCACTGGTGCCACGTGATGGATCGCGAGTCGTATGAGGATCCTGAGATCGCCGCGCTCATCAACGAGTATTTTGTGGCCGTGAAGGTGGATCGCGATGAGCGCCCCGATGTGGATGCGCGCTACCAGGCAGCGGTGTCGGCGATCAGCGGGCAGGGCGGCTGGCCGCTGACGGCCTTTCTTACTCCCGACGGGCGGCCCTACTTCGGCGGCACGTACATTCCGCGCGACGAGCGTTACGGCCGGCCGGGAATGGGGCGCGTGCTGCTGGCGATGGCGCAAGTATGGCGCGAGCGCCGCGACGAAGCGCTGGAGACCGCCGGCAGCGTGATGGCGGCCATTGAGCACAATGAGAGCTTTTCTGGCCGCGGAAGCGAGTTGAGCCTTGAGCTGGTCGATAGAATCGCCGCGTCGATCCTCGCCCAGTTCGATCCGCGCAATGGCGGCTTCGGATCGCAGCCCAAGTTTCCTCATCCGGCGGCGCTTGACTTGCTGCTTGAAGTTGCCGTGAACCGCGGCAATGAGCGTGCGCGCGAGGCCTTCACCACGACGCTCGAAAAGATGGCCCGCGGCGGCGTCTATGACCAGCTTGCCGGCGGGTTTCATCGTTACAGCGTGGACGAGCGCTGGGTGGTGCCGCACTTCGAGAAGATGCTCTACGACAATACGGAGCTGCTGCGCAATTATGTGCACGGGTATCAGAGCCCCCTCCCGCAAATGGTCCGCGAGGATTTTGCTGAGACTGCGCGCGAGATTGTGGCGTGGCTCGACGCGACGATGACGGACCGCGAGCACGGCGGGTTTTATGCCTCGCAGGATGCCGATGTGGGCCTCGACGATGACGGCGACTACTTTACGTGGACGCTCGAAGAGGCACGGGCGGTTCTCGGCCCACAGGAGTTGGAATTCGCGGCGAAGTACTGGGACATTGGCGAGCTGGGCGACATGCACCACAACCCGGCCAAGAATGTGCTGCACGTGACGCAGTCGCTCGCTGAGACTGGCCGAGCAATCCGCGGCCAACGAGGAGTCTCTGCGCAAGCTGTGCGATTCGGCTCGCGCCAAGCTGCTGGCCGCGCGGGCAAAGCGGCCTACGCCGTTTGTTGACCGCACGCTCTACACAGGCTGGAACGCGATGGCGGTGACGGCTTATCTGGAGGCGGCGCGCGTGTTGCGCATGGATGAGGCGCGCGAATTCGCGCTGCTCACGCTCAACCGGCTGCTCGACGAAGCGTGGGGCGGAAGGACCGCTCTCAGACATGTGATCGCCTACCCGGACGGATTCATGCCCAAGCAACGCGCTCCCGGCACGCTCGATGATTACGCATTCACCGTGAACGCCTGCATCGATGGATGGCTGGCGAGCGGCGAAATGAAGTTTTACGAGGCAGCGGCCAAGCTGGCTGACGCGATGATCGAACAATTTCACGATGCCTCCGGCGGCGGATTCTTCGACACTTCCGCGCCGCTCAACGATGAGCCAGCGGAGATCCCGCTGGGCGCACTGACGGCGCGGCGCAAGCCGCTGCAGGACGCGCCCACGCCCGCGGGCAATCCCACCGCGGCCGCGGCCCTGCTGCGGCTCGAGGCTTTGAGCGGACGCAAGGAGTATCGCGAGATCGCCGAAAATGCGCTGGCCTGCTTTGCCGGCATCGTCGAGCACTTCGGCCTGTATGCCGGCAGCTACGGCCTGGCCGCAGCGCGCTTCCTCGAGGATCCGATCCAGGTGGTCATTGTTGGCTCAGGGCCCGAGGCGGATCGGCTTGAGGCACTGGCCGTCGCGCGCTTCGCCGTGAACAAGACGGTGGTGCGCCTCGAGCCCTCGCGGCTCGTGCCTGGCGGACTTCCCGAAGCGCTGGCTGAAACACTGCTGCACGTTCCGCGGCCTGCGGCAGCAAGTGCGTGCGACCCCGCAAACGAAGACCCGTCTGCGGGGGCCCCGGCCTGGGCGCTGGTCTGTCGCGGGCGCACGTGCCTGCCGCCGGTGACAGACGGGGAAACACTGCTGCAGGCGATGGCGCCGGGTGCATAGCAGCTACCCCACCCAAGCGGAGCTTGGACGGGGCACGCCGGCGTTTGAGCGCGGCTTGTCATTCCCTGGTTCGTGCGTCGCTACGTTATAGGTCGAGTCTGACGTGCGGACAAAAGCCAGTTCTTATCACTTGGACTCGTGACTCACGTCACTGACGATCAAGCCCGTTAATCCACCACGCTAGTGACAACCAAACCCCGTGTGAACGAGGGACGGAAAGCTATGGGTCTCCAACGCTGAGTCCTAAAGGCCACTGATCCTGGGTAGTGGAGATAGCCGAGTTGCTGCAGGCGGTTGCATCAAGCCGCCGGTGGTGACTCGGCTTTTTCATTGCTCGCGTTTCTCAGATAGCTACATATCGAATCGAAGGAGAAAGCTCCATGTCCTACGAAGCCAGAAAGACCGTTGTTTCGAGGGCTCCTTGCTTCAACACACTGCTTCTCATTGGCGCGGCTATCGCAGCGCTGGCCACGTTCAGCGCACCAATTCTTGACGCTCAGGTGATGTCCGGCCCACCACCGCAAATCACTTACCGTTGGGAAACCACCGTTTTCACCGCTAATAAATATGATCTGTGGGCAATTGCCGTAGACACCAGCGGGAATGTCTACATTGCCGACGTCTATAACAGCCGGGTGCTGAAAGCAGTCCCGCAACCGGACGGCAGCTATGTCTCAAGCGTCATCGTGACGGGGCTCAACGTCCCTCAGGGAATAGCCGTGGATGCGGGCGGCAACGTCTACATCTCGGATACGTTCAACGAACGGATTTTGAAGGTGAGCCCGAACCCGGATGGTAGCTACTCCTCGCCGACGACGTTATTGAGCGATTTTGCGTATCCTGACGGCATTGCAGTCGATACCAGCGGCAATATCTACTTCACCAATTGTTCCGCGGGCCAGGTTTATGTGTTGCCTTCGGGTTCCGCAAGCGCGTGGGAAATTGGCGCAGGGTCGGACGGGTTAAACTGTCCTGACAGCATTGCGGTCGACAGCGGCAAGAATCTGTACGTCGCGGACGAAAATGCAGGCGTATTCAAAGAGACATGGTCCGCCACAGGAGGGAAATGGTCCATCCCAACAGGGACATATAACGTGGGTATAGTCTCGCCCGCGCTCCCCAGCCCTTCTGATCCCATGGGCATCGCAGTGGATGCGAGCGGCAACAACATCTATGTTGCAGATGATTTTAAAGTAGTGAGAGAAACGTGGTCCGGCAGCGGCTATACGCAGACCACATTGGCCGATGCGGGGACTGAGTTGATGGGCGCTCCATCCGCAGTGGCTCTGGATTCGAGCGGGAACATTTACATTGGTGATCAAGAGCTCACTGCCAATCCCTCCATCGCTCGGCAAGGCTACGGCGCAGTGATTAAGGAAACGCTATCGGGCGAAGGGCCAAGTGTTGGAGATGTGCCCATCAGCGGCACCGCGCCTTTCAGCCTTCTGACCATTTTGTTCAACAGCACATCTACGCTGAATGCCACGACTCCGTACCAGGTTCTTTCAAGCGATGCGCTCGGGGGAGAAGTCTTTATCGATGCATCGGCGGCCGACGTATCGGCAGGCTACCCGTTGACCCAATGCGCAGCCAATACCACTTATAACGCGGGTCAATACTGCCTGGTGGCTCCGAGCTTTGTCCCGCAGACGTCGGGAACCCGTAAAGGCGGTGTCGTTCTTTACGATTCGACAGGAAATCCGCTCGTAGAGGCATCCATGTATGGCACAGGGCTGGGCGCACAGGTGGCATTTTCGCCGGCCACGCAGATGGTGTTGGAAACGGGTATCACTGGAGTGCAAAAGGTTGCGGTGAGTGGAAATAACCTCTTTACAAACGACGGCACCAGCGTGCTCGAGTACAACGGAAATACTTCGACTTCGAGCTCGATCGGAACGTTTCAGCAAGCAAATGCCATCGCCGCAGACGGGAGCGGGAATCTCTATGTTACGGATGTGCAGGCCAAACAACTTATCAAGGAAACGCAAATGCTCGACGGCAGCTACGTGCAGAGCGTGCTCGACCAGAAGTCGTTTGCTCTCGCTGGTGTCGCAGTCGATGGTGCCGGGGATGTGTACTTCACCGTGGGGGATGGGTCTATTTTCGAATTGACCCCGACTCAGGGCGGTGGCTACACCGAGCAGTCAATTACCACCGGCGCTGGTAGCCAGCCACCCGCGATCGCGGTCGATGGGGACGGGAATCTCTACATTGCGGATTCTTGGAATGCTCGGGTGCTGAAAGAAACCCGAACTGCAAGCGGCTACGCAGAGAGTACGGTGGCCGACAGCAGCGCTTCACCCTACCCGATTTCAAGCCCAGTTGATGTTGCGGTTGACGGAAACAGCAACGTTTACATTCTCGACGGCACGACTTCCCGCGTTGTGAAAGAGACGCCATCGGGCGGCACGTATGTGCAGAACCTGATCGCCGATACCAGCCAAGCCTACGGACTGGTTTCTCCCATGGGTATCGCGATAGCTCCCTACGCCAGTGTTTTGATTGCGGATAACAACCTTGGCGAAGTGCTGATGGAGTACGTCTACGCTGCGGCTCAATTGAACTTCGGGACCGTCAATGCCGGCAGCACCAGCCAGGCGCAGTCGGTTCAGGTCATCAACAACGGAAATCAAGTATTGACAGCGGTAAGTCCGGGGCTGGTTGTAGCCGGCGCGGCCAACACCGGCGACTTCGTCCAGGTATCCGGTAGCGGCACGCCTGCCGATTGCACCGCGACCTTCTCACTCAGCCCGGGTCAGGCCTGCAACTTGAGCATTGAGTTCGCGCCGGCCGTCACTGAAAGCGGCAGTATTTCGGGTACGGCGACGCTCACTGACAATAACCTCGGCGGAACATTTCCGCAGCAAACCATTACGCTCAGCGGTACTGCTCAATCCGCTGGAGTAGCTCCATCATTCACTAGCGGCGCCAGCACCACATTTGCAGTGGGTGCTGCAGGATCGTTCACCGTCACGGCGAGCGGCACCCCGACGCCGGCACTCAGTGAGAGCGGGGCGCTGCCCGGCAACGTCACGTTCAACGCAACCACCGGAGTTTTGGGCGGCACGCCCGCTGCTGGCACCGGCGGCACTTACAACATCACCTTCAAGGCGTCTAATGGCGTCGGGACAGATGCAACGCAGAACTTCACGCTGACTGTAAATGAAGCTCTGGCGATCACCAGCGGGGACAATACAACCTTTACGGTGGGCGCATTGGGTTCGTTCACCGTAACTGCTTCGGGCGAACCATCACCGACACTTTCCACAACATCAACCCTGCCCTCAGGCGTGACATTCAGCGGGGGCGTTCTAAGTGGCACACCGGCAGCGGGCACAGGTGGCAGCTATTCCATTACTTTCAAGGCATCCAATGGTATTAGCCCGGATGCAACGCAGAACTTCACGCTAACAGTGAATGAAGCTCCGGCGATCACCAGCGGAAATAGCACGACCCTCACCGTAGGTGCTGTGGGTTCGTTTAGCGTAACAGCGACGGGCTATCCCGCACCGGCACTTTCCACGACATCAACTCTGCCCTCCGGGGTGACATTCAGTGGGGGCGTTCTAAGTGGCACACCGGCAGCGGGCACGGGTGGAAGTTATGCGATTACATTCAAAGCCAGCAATAGCATTAGCCCGGATGCAACGCAGAACTTCACGCTGACAGTGAATGAAGCTCCGGCGATCACCAGCGGAAACAGCAAGACCTTCACCGTAGGCGCTTGGGGTTCGTTTAACGTATCGGCGACGGGCTATCCCGCGCCGGCACCTTCCACGGCATCAACCCTGCCCTCAGGCGTGACATTCAGTGGAGGCGTTCTAAGTGGCACACCGGCAGCGGGCACGGGCGGGAGCTATGCGATTACATTCAAAGCCAACAACAATGTTGGTTATATCTGCACGCAGAACTTCACATTGACGGTGAATCAAGCGCCGGCAATCACCAGCGCCAATAGCGCCACATTCAAAGTGGGCGCGGCAGGGACATTCACCGTCACCGCTACCGGCTATCCAGCGTCCGTTTCTTTGGGCGAGAGCGGTGCACTGCCTGGCGGAGTCACATTCAACGCGGCCAACGGTGTTTTGAGCGGCACGCCCGCTTCAGGCACGGGAGGCACGTACAACATCACCTTTACGGCTTCGAATGGCGTTGCGCCGAGCGCCGCCCAGAACTTCACGTTGAATGTGTCCAGCTCGGTTTTGCGCACCATTACTGTCGCTCCGGCGAATGCTTCAGTTCCCGCGGGACTGACACAACAATTCTCAGCAACAGCACACTATAGCGACGGAAGCACGCAGGACATCACCAGCGGTGTCACCTGGACCCCGTCAACCACGTTCGTCGCCAGGATAACAAGCAGTGGGCTGGCCTCCGGCGTGGCTCAGGGCAGAACGACAATTACAGCAGCTCAAGGGAGCATCAGGGGTTCAACCACCTTGACCGTAATTGCCCCGTTGCTCCAGTCCATCGAATTAAGACCTCCGAGCGCCAGCATCTTCACCGGTCAATCACTACAGTACGTCGCGCTAGGGCACTTTAGCGACGGAAGTGCGCAGAACATCTCCGGTACCGTCAAGTGGAGTTCGTCGAATGCGTCCATCGCGACCATCAACCCCGGGGGCTCGGCGAGAGGCGTGGGAGTTGGCACGATAACCATCACGGCAACCAGGAACGGCATCTCCGGGACCGCAAGCTTGACGGTGAATCCGATGTTGGTTTCAATTGCCATAACACCTGCCAATCCATCGATCAAAGTGGGTATCAAAACGCAGTTCACTGCGACTGGAACCTACAGTGATCGCAGCAAGCAGGACCTGACCACCTCTGCCAGGTGGACAAGCTCAAACACTTTTGTCGCGACAATTAACACGGCGGGCCTGGCAACAGGCGCATCCGCGGGCAGGACCACAATCAGGGCAACGGTGGGACAGACTTCGGGAACAACTTTGTTAACCGTCACACGATAACGCGCACTTGGTTCAAGGGCCCGGAGAACACGCCACCCGGATTCAGGAAGTTAACTCTTCCAGGTTGCACGCGAAGGAATGGCCGGATCGATGAGATCCGGCCATTTATTCTTGGAGCTTCCCGGATCCGGTCATACGGATCTCTTCTGGCGGGTGGCCCGAGTCCCCGCAATGCAAGTTCAACCAGCGAACATGGGCGCTCCATCCTAACTCAGCCAACTTTGCTACCCTTCATGCGAAAAGAGCAACCGCAGATCCCAGTTCGACTCCGATCGCTTCGCGATCTCGGCTCAGGACAGGCTTTCGACTCGTCCGCCATGGCGGACTCGATCAGGATGACAGGGACGCAGGAACAAGGGACCGAGGGATCGATAAGCTCCGCGCGGCGTGGGTTTGTTGCGGGTCAGTTTCCGCTGAACGGATTGGTTTCCTGCGGCTTAATTGTCGTCGGATCGGGTGCTGGCGCGGGTTCCTCGCCCGGTTGGGTGCGGCCGATCGCTCCCTGCGCGCCTGATGGCATGAACACGCGGTAGGGATCGCCGGGCAGCAGGTGGTGTTCTTCAAGGGCCAACCGGACCCTGCGCTGGAACTCACGCATGGGGCCGTACTGCTGCATGGCGCGGGTCTTGAAGATCACGGGAAAGATCATCTGCGACCCTTTCAGTGCATCCACGCCCAGCACCTGCGGATCGGCCACAAAAACCTGCTTGAACTCAGCGCTGTTCCGGACATCCATGGCGGTTTTTGTCAGTAGATCGGCTACAACGTCAGGATTTGCCGAAAAGTCCACGCTCACATTGATCGTGGCCACGGAGTAGCCCGCGCTCAGGTTGGCCACGGTGGTGATCTGCGAGTTGGGGATGACGTAGAGAGTCCCGTCGGGGTCGCGCACGGTGGTCCTGCGGAGGGTCAACGTTTCGACAACACCATTGACTCCGGCCACGCGGACCGTGTCGCCCACGGTGAACTGACCCTCCACCAGGATGAGGAAGCCGTTGAACATGTCCTTGACGATGTTTTGCGCGGCGAGGCCGATGGCGATGCCGGCGACCCCGGCCGAAGCCAGAAGGGGAGCGAGGTTGAAGCCCATGGTGTCAAGGAACTGAAGGGCAGCAATCAGGGCGATGAGGGCCAGCCCCGTGGCGTGGATGACTCCGGCCAAGGTCTTGACTTCGGCCAGGCGTCCCGGACCGGCTTTGCTTTGCTCGGCCACGCGCATCATGTGGAAAGTGAGGAGTCGCAGTAAGCGGCTGAGAATAAAGGCGATGATCGCAATGACGATCAGCCGCGGGAGCTTCGTGTGGAGAAACTCCTGGCTGTCGCCGACCCACTCGTCCAGCACGCGGCCCAGGAGCCTGTCCTCGCGGAACCAGCCCCATCGCAGGAGCAGCAGGAATTGTGCCGCCATCGAAGAAAGGAACATGCCAAAACCCCTCCTACTAGACTAGACTGTGGGCAGGAATGTCCGGAACCCCGGTCGGCTCCTCCGGCACACTCCGGCCGAAAAATGGTGAGGTCAATGAGAAGCGCGCGGCTTAGCGGCGCGGTGAGGCTCGCAGGCCGGTTACGGAAGCGGGCAGGATGGCTGTGCGCTGTGGCTTGTGTTGGCGCCCTGCTTGTGGCAACGAGCGCAGGACTGCTTGGCGGCCACGCGCAAGCGTCGTTTCCGCTGCCTGCAATCAATCCTCCGGGGCCTTCGGCAGCGCCTCCAGGGCCCACGGCCGCGCGAGCGCCAGCAGCCGGCAACCAGAATCAGCACCCAACCGGGACCACGCCTGAGGATGCGCGCAAGAAGGAGATCGCAAGCCAATGCGCGGACCTGCTGAAGTTGGCGACGGATCTAAAGACTGAGGTCGACAAGTCGAACAAAGACATGCTTTCACTTCCCGTGGTTCGCAAGGCCACCGAAATCGAGCAGTTGGCGCACAAGGTGAAGGCCGGGAGCGGCAAGAACTGAGGTCAACCATGCAACGAGCTGCCACGATGGTGCAACATCATGAAGCGCGCCGCGGTATGGCGGGCGGCTGGTCCGGCCGCGTAAGGCGAGCCCTGTGCGCGGGGCTTGGCCTGGGGCTGCTTTTCGCGCTTGTCTTTGCGCCGGCGGGCCGTTCGCAAGCGCCCGGCCAGAATGTTGGAGCCCCGAGTTCTTCCCAACATTCGTACAACCCAGGGTACAATCCCCCTTTTGAGAATTCGGATGATTACGATGTCGTCGCGGCAGAGAAGCGCGCGAACGCGCTGAACATCGAGCGCCAGAAGCAAATGGTTTCCGACACCAACAAGCTGCTCAAGCTGGCCAGGGAGCTGAATGAGGAAGTCGCGGCGCAGAACACAGGCGCATTGACGTATGAACAGCTCCAAAAGGTTGCGAAGATTGAGAAGCTGGCGCGCAGCGTAAAAGAAAGGATGGCCGAGGGCGTGGTCCAAGCAGTACCGGTAGCTGTACCGGCGCCTATTGTTTACCCTGGCCCTTGAGGGGCGACACATTGCGCCGGCTGAAGATGTACGGCCAGTAAAGGCCGGCGAGCGTTTGCACCTGGCGGATTGGTACAATTTAGAAAGGCAGTATCCGGATAGTTTTTCCGGCAAAACCAGAGTCAACGCGCCCGAATCGGCTTGGTGCAAGGTCGCCGCTCCCTGTTGGTCGCGTCGACTCGAGTGTCGCGGCTCCGGAGAACACTCACTCTGGTTTTACGTATGGGGGTCGACCGGAATGGAATTGGCAATTTCCAGCGCTCGTGCGTCCGGAACGCATCCGGCCTCGGACGAGCTGACCACACAGCAGTTGGTTGAAATCTACCGGCTGATGTTCCTCTCCCGCTCGGTGGACGACCGCGAAATCAATCTCAAGCGCCAGCAGAAGATTTACTTCCAGATCTCGGCCGCGGGGCACGAGGCTTTGCAGGTGGGCGCGGCGCTGGCCCTGCGCCCCGGTTACGATTGGTTCTTCCCCTACTATCGCGATCGCGCTCTTTGCCTGGCGTTGGGGGTTACGCCTTACGAGATGATGCTGCAAGCCGTGGGCGCGGCCACCGATCCGGCCAGCGGCGGGCGGCAGATGCCCACCCACTGGAGCAGCCGCCCGCTGCACATCGTGAGCACTTCGTCCTCGACCGCGACGCAGTTGCTCCATGCCGTCGGATGCGCCGAGGCAGGACGGGCTTTCAGCCGCCATCCCGAGGCCGCGGCGAAGGCGGAGGGCGACTATCGAGCCTTCCACGAAGTGGATTTTCATGGCGACGAAGTGGCTCTGGCCTGCGTGGGCGAAGGATCGACCTCGCAAGGCGAGTTTTGGGAGGCGATCAACACTGCTTCCAATCAAAAGCTGCCGGTGATCTTCTGCGTAGAGGACAACGGCTACGCCATCAGCGTGCCCGTCGAGGTGAACACGCCGGGGGGAAACATTTCGCGGTTGGTGAAGAACTTTCCCAACTTCCACATTGCCGAGGTGGACGGCAACGATCCCGTGGTTTGCCTTCGGGCCTTTCAGGAAGCGGCGGCGCATTGCCGGTCGGGACGCGGACCGGCGCTGGTTCATGGCCATTGCGTGCGGCTGTACTCCCATTCGCTTTCCGATGACGACAAGAGCTACCGCTCGGCTGCCGAGCGGGAGGCCGACGCGTTGTGCGATCCCATCGCGCGGATGCGGACACGGCTCATCGGCGAGGGCATTGCCACGAGCCTGGAGCTGGACGAGCTCGAGCGGAAGCTGGAGCGCGAAGCGTCCGAGGCGGCCGAGCGTGCGCTGGAGGCGCCGCTGCCTGCGGTGGAGGGAATTACCACGCATGTCTACTCCGAGGATTTAGATCCTACGTGCGCAGTCTTGGGCAGCGAACAGCCACAGCCCGAAGCAAAAGCGAATGGGTCCGGCGCGACGGGCGGGTTAAAGGGAGCAGGGGCCCGGACGATGGCCGAGCTGATCAATGTCTGCCTGCGCGACGAGATGCGCCGCGATCCGCGCATCGTGGTCTATGGCGAAGACGTGGCCGACGCCAGCCGCGCAGAGGCATTGGCCGAAGTGAAAGGCAAGGGCGGAGTCTTTAAGCTGACCGCCGGCCTGCAAACCGAGTTCGGCTCGGAGCGCGTTTTCAACACGCCGCTGGCTGAGGCCAATATTGTCGGGCGCGCCGTGGGGTACGCGGTGCGCGGCATGAAGCCGGTTGTGGAAGTTCAATTCTTTGATTACATTTGGCCAGCTATGCACCAGATTCGCAACGAGTTGGCCTTGATGCGCTGGCGGTCGAATGGGGTGTGGGCCGCGCCGGTCGTCATCCGCGCACCCATTGGCGGATATTTGACGGGCGGCGCCATCTACCACTCGCAATCGGGCGAGAGCATCTTCACGCATCTACCCGGCCTGCGCGTCGTTTTCCCCTCCAACGCGCTCGACGCCAACGGCCTGCTGCGCACGGCCATCCGCTGCGACGATCCGGTGCTCTTTCTCGAGCACAAGCGGCTCTACCGCGAGACGTACGGCCGCGCGGCGTATCCGGGGCCGGAGTTTGCCATTCCGTTCGGGAAGGCCAAAGTGGTTCGTCCCGGCACGGACGTCACGCTCATCACCTATGGCGCGCTGGTGCCGCGCTCGCTGCAGGCCGCGCAACACGCTCAGCACGAACACGGGATCGAAACGGAGATCATGGATCTGCGCTCGCTCAATCCCTACGATTGGGAGGCGATTGCGGCATCGGTGCGGAAGAACCATCGCGTGATCGTGGCCCACGAGGACATGTTGAGCTGGGGCTACGGCGCGGAGATCGCGGCGCGCATTGCCGATGAACTGTTCGACGAGCTCGATGCCCCCGTGCGGCGCATCGGTTCCATGGATACGTTCGTCGCCTACCAGCCGATCCTGGAAGACGCGATCCTGCCGCAGCCGGAGACGATTCTCAAGGCCATCGTGGAGCTGAAGGCGTATTGAGGGCCGCTGCGCGCTGTCAGCGTGCCGCCAGCAGTGCATCCACGGCTGCCGTCAGGGAAGCGAAGCGCAAGTCCGCCCGCTTTGCGGCTTCTTCGGCGCCGGATTTGCGTCGCTGCGGATCGCTTTCGATGAAGATTGTTCTCATGCCCAGGCGGCGCCCGAACTCGACATCGGAGAGAGAGTCGCCGATCATCACGCTAGTTGCGGCGACGATGCCGGGGAACGTTTCCACAGCCTGCTCGAAGAGCCCCGGCAGCGGCTTGCGGCAATTGCACTGGCCCTTGTCGTGCGGGCAAATGAAGAAGGCATCGATGCGCGCGCCCGCGAGGTTGAGCTGCCGCTGAAAGGCGGCGTGGATGGCTTCGACATCGGCGGCTGTGTAAAGTCCACGCGCAATGCCGCGCTGGTTTGAAACCACGATCACGCGCAACCCCGCTTCATTCAAGCGCCGCAGAGCTTCCGTCACGCCGGGCAGCACGCGAAACTCCTCCCAGCGCGTGACGTATTGGCCCTCCGGCATCTTCTCGTTCAGGATGCCGTCGCGATCGAGGAAAACCGTGCGCAGGTCGCTCGGAATGGCCTGGTTTGCGGGGTGGTTCACGTGGTCATGATAACAACGCAGATGGAAGCTAGCAGCATACAATCCGGTGGACGCGAACCGGGATTGCTCTGCGTAACTGAGAAGATACGAGCCGCCTGACGAGAGTAACGTTCGCGAGAGGCGCATGGAGCCGGGCGCGGATACAATACTGGGATGGACTTCCGCACCCATCTTAGGCACCCATCCACATCTTCTTGGCGCACCTGGATGCGCATCGCGGGCGGAACGGCATGAGGAACTTCCTGCGCCTGTTGCGCTATGGGCTGCCCTACACGCTGGAATGGCTGCCGGGGGTCATGCTGTCGGCCATCGTTGGGTTACTCGACGCATTCCGCATCCTGCTGCTGCAGCCCATCTTCGACCGGGTACTGACACCGAGCGCGCCGGAAGGCCCGATTCTGCTCGGCCTTCCGCAATCGCATTGGCACTTCGACCTGAGAAGCATGGTTCCGCACTTCCTGCATATGCACAATGCCTGGACTGTGGTGGCCTTTGCGCTGGTCCTGGCCACGGTTCTCAAAGGCCTCTGCGACTATCTTGGAAACTATCTCATCTATTACGCCGGCTTCGGCACGATTACCGATCTACGCAATCATCTCTACGAAACCACGCTTCGCAGATCCTCGAGTTTCTTTCATCAACATCCGACGGGCACCATCCTTTCGACGCTCATCAACGATGTGGATCGCGTGCAACTTTCGCTCAGCTCGGTACTGGGCGATTTTTTGCAGCAGTTTTTCACCTTTGTGGTCGCGATCGCGCTCATCATCAAACTTGGAGGCTACCTAAGCTGGGCTCTCGTGCTCTTTATCCCAGTGGTGGTTGCTTCTGTGCGCAAGATCGGCCGCGAAGTGCGCACGCGGACGCGGACGGGCCAGGACAAACTGGCCGAGGTGCAGAACATTCTGCACGAGACGGTGACGGGCAACCGCATCGTGAAGTCGTTTAATACCGAACTGTGGGAGATTCTGCGTTTCAAGAGTGCCGCCAAGCGGCTGTTCCGCGCCAACCTGCGCAGCGTGCGCATTCAGTCCATCAGCTCTCCATTGATGGATGCGGTGGGCGCCGTGGCCATGGCGGTGTTGCTGTGGATCGGCCGCAGCGCGATCAAGAGCGGCTACATGACCATCGGTGTTTTCGGCGCATTTATCTTCCTGCTCTTCAAGCTCTACGATCCGCTGCGCCGCTTCGCGTTCTTCTACAACAGCTTCCAGCAGGCGATGGGCGCCTCGGCATCGATCTTTGCCTTTTTCGATGGCGAAGACGATGTGAAGGAGCGGCCGCGCGCGGCCACGTTCACGCGCTTTCGCCAGGCAATCAAATTCGAGAATGTGGGTTTCTCCTACTCCACCGGTGAAGGCGAGCAGCAGATTCTCCACCATGTCGACCTGGAGTTGCAAGCCGGCGAGGTGCTGGCCATTGTTGGTCCCAGCGGCGCAGGCAAATCCACGCTGGTCAATCTGATTCCACGGTTTTTCGATGTGACGTCGGGCCGCATTCTGATTGACGGGCACGACGTGCGTGATCTGACGTTGGCCTCGTTGCGGCGCCAAGTGGCGCAGGTGACGCAGGAGACCATCCTCTTCAACGACACGGTGCACAACAACATCGCATATGGGCAGCCCGACGCGAAACGCGCGGTGGTGGAGCAGGCGGCGCACAACGCGCTGGCGCACGACTTCATCATGAACATGCCGCTGGGTTACGCAACGGTGATCGGCGAAAAGGGCTTCCGGCTCTCGGGCGGCGAGCGCCAGCGCATCGCCATCGCCCGCGCGATCTTTAAGGATGCGCCCATCCTGATTCTCGACGAAGCCACTTCGGCCCTTGACGCCGAAAGCGAGTCGCTGGTGCAGGAGGCGCTGGCCAACCTGATGCAGAACCGCACCGTGCTGGTGATCGCGCATCGGCTATCGACGATCCGCCGCGCTACTCGCATTGCGGTGCTCGAGTGCGGCCGCATCACCGCCGTAGGTTCCCACGACGATCTGCTCAACTCCTCGCCCACCTACCAGAGGCTCTATCAGTTGCAATTCATCGACATGCCCGAAACACCTGAGACACCCGAGACGCCAGCGCACGATCCCATGGTGCAGTATTTGCCGTTCGATGAGAGGTCTGCGTTCGCCGCAGGCACGAAGGAGTAAGCATGGCCGTTTCATCGATGACCGGGTTTGCGCAGGTGCAGATCCGCGTAGCGCTCGGCGATGAGGAGCAACTCAGCTACACGCTTTCTGTGAAGAGCGTGAACCACCGCTTTCTCGATCTTCAGTTCCGCCTGCCGTCCGGCCTCGACGCGCTGGAGATGGAACTACGCAGGGTGCTGAAGGAACAACTCGTCCGCGGCCACGTCGATTTGACTCTCTCTGTCGACCGCTCCTCGCAAGCCAAGGCCGGATACAATCGCGAACTGATCTCCGGCTATCTTGCCGCCTTCTATGCAGCGCGCCGCGAGCACTTTTTGACGGGTGAGCCGGACTTGAACGCGGCGTTGCGGCTGCCGGGCGCGCTGCAGGTCGAGGATCGAGGCAACGACAGCCTGTCGGCGCTGGCGGCTAGCGTGCTGGATCAGATCGGTCCGCTGCTGGAGCAGTTGAAGGCCATGCGCGCCCGCGAGGGCGATGCCCTGGAAGCTATTCTGCGCGGCACGCTCGACCGGCTCGCCGCAGCCACGGCCAGCGTGGCAGAGCTTCGTCCGGAGATCGAGCAGCGCTACCAGGAGCGCCTTGCGCAGCGCCTGGCCGCGGCCGTGGGACCGGAGTTCAACCAGCAGCGAGTGCTCGAGGAAGTGGCGGTGCTGGTGGAACGCAGCGACACCAGCGAGGAGCTGGCGCGCATGACGACGCACATCGAGCATTTTCGCGAGCTGCTGAGCGCGGGCGGCGAGGCGGGCAAGAAATTAGACTTCCTGCTGCAGGAAATGAACCGCGAAGCCAATACGCTGCTCTCCAAGACCTCGGGCGTGAGCGGGAAGGGAACGCGCATCACCGAACTCGGGCTGGCGATGAAAGCCGAGATCGAAAAGGCGCGGGAGCAGATTCAGAACGTGGAGTGAAAAGACAGGGAATAAGGAGTAGAAAAGCAGGGAACAGGGATTGGGGAACTGACCATCTAAGAAAGGGACTGACGAACTTTGGCGGGAATTTTATTTATCATCTCGGCGCCGTCAGGCTCGGGCAAAAGCACGTTGGTGAACGAGCTGCGCAAGCAGGTGAGTGGCGTCGACTTTGCCGTCTCGTGGACCACGCGTGCGCCGCGCGGCTCCGAGGCGAACGGGCGCGAGTATCACTTCACCACCCGCGAAGAGTTCCTGCGCATGGCGGACGCGGGACTCTTTCTGGAATACGCTGAGGTCTTCGGGAATCTTTATGGCACCGCCCGCCAGTCCCTCGACGACGCGCTGGCTGCAGGTCACGACCTGATGCTCGACATTGACGTGCAAGGCGCCGCGCAGGTGAGGGCCAAGATGCCTGAGGCTGTGGGCATCTTCGTTCTGCCGCCCAATCCCAAGGTTCTGCGCACGCGCCTGCGCAACCGCAGCCGCGCCGAGGGCGTAGTGGTCGAGGACGAACTGTTTCGCCGTCTCGGCCAGGCCCGCAAGGAGATTGAGAATTATCGCCAATACGGATATATTCTGGTCAATGACGTTCTCGACCGGGCGGTAGCGCAACTGGAAGCCATTGTGCTGGCTGAGCGCTTCTACCGCAATGGCGAAGTGATCGCCTACCGTTCGCGCCGGGTGTTAGAGGTCGCCGCGGCCTGCCTGCAATCGAACTCGCAGGAGCGGCTCAAGCCTGTGCTGGAGGCCTTCGGCATCGATGGCGACTCCGGCCAGCAGCAACTTCCCTTTGGAGATGACTCCGATGACGATTGAGACCAGATTCGATTCGAACTACCGCAAGGTGCTGGTGGCCGCGCGGCGCGCCCGCCAGTTGCAGAACGGCTCCCGGGCTCTGATCCCCACAAAATCGAGCAAGGCCTGCCGCATCGCGCAGGAAGAGATCGAAGCCGGGAAGATCTCTTACGTGAAGCAGGACGTTGAGGTCACGAAACCGCTGGTTGAGGGCCCGGCGATTCCCATTCTGCTCAGCTAAGCGACTAGGAAGGGTGGCCAGGGAACAGCGGGCAGGAAGGAGCCGCTGCGCCCGCAGCCCTGAGCAACCTTTCTGATTGCGGGTCGTTCTTCCCCGGAAACTGCCCACTGAGCTATGTTCACTGTCCCTTGAACTACAATCGAGATCATGAGAGTGACCGTAGGCGTCTCCGGTGGAATCGCTGCGTATAAGGCGGCAGAGCTGGTGCGCGCCTTGCAGCGTCAGGCGGTCGAAGTTCACGTGGTGATGACCGCAGCGGCGCAGAAGTTTGTGCAGCCGCTTACCTTCGCCGCGCTAACCGGCCATAAGGTCATCACCAGCCTGTGGGAGGAGTGGGACACGGGCGATGCCGCGGAAGAGCAGAACGGCATTGACCACATTGCCGAGGCGCAATGGGCCGATGGATTAGTTGTGGCGCCGGCGACGGCCAATATTCTGGCGAAATTTGCGCATGGCATTGCCGACGATTTTCTTTCCACGCTGTATCTGGCGACGACTGCGCCGGTCATGGTTGCTCCGGCCATGAACGTGAACATGTGGAACCATCCGGCGACGCAGGCGAACGTGGAAATTCTGCGCCAGCGCGGCGTTGGGATCATCGAGCCGGGGACGGGCGAGCTGGCTTGCGGCATGGTGGGCGCGGGCCGCATGGCGGAGCCGGAGGCGATCGCCTCTGCGGTGCTGAGGGCGCTGGGACGGCGTCACGATCTGGCCGGCGAGGTGGTGCTGGTGACCGCGGCCGGAACGCGCGAGGCGCTCGACCCTGTGCGCTTCATCGGCAATCGCTCCAGCGGCAAGATGGGCTACGCGTTGGCCGAGGCTGCGCGCAGCCGCGGTGCGAAGGTGATTCTCATCAGCGGGCCGTCGAGCCTGCACGCGCCGGCGCACTGTGAGCTGGTGAAAGTGATTACCGCGGAAGAGATGCGGGAGACGGTGCTTGCGCGCATGAATGAAGCCACGCTGGTGATCAAGGCCGCCGCGGTGGCCGACTATCGGCCGGTTACGGTCTCAGAGCAAAAGCTCAAGCGTACGGGTCCGATGACGCTCGAGCTTGCGCCGACGGAAGATATTCTGGCCGAGGTGGTGCACCGCCGCCGGCCGGGGCAACTGATCGTGGGCTTTGCCGCCGAGACTGAGAATCGCCTGGAAAACGCCCGCGCCAAGCTGATAGCCAAAGGCGTGGACGCGATTGTGATGAACGATGTGGCCGGCGAAGGCGTGGGCATCGACGCCGACACCAATGCGGCGACATTTCTCACACCGGCCACGGCCGTCGAGCTGCCACGGATGCCCAAGCGCGAGCTGGCCGACCGCATTCTCGACGAAATTCTCACCCTGCGCCGCCCGCGGCCCGTGGTTGTGGAGATTGATGAACACCGGGACGTGGAGGCAAGCGAAAAGCAAGCCATCCAGGACCGCGTGCTGAGCGAAAGCATTCCGGCCGGCGCCGCGCGACGCCAGCTCATCGTGGAGTAAGCACCTTGCCGCGCGCGCTCGATCCCGCCACTCGTGAGGCTTTGGCCGAGCGGCTCAGGTTTTATCGCGACCTGGGGCTGACGGAGTTTTACCGGCGGCCGGTGGAGGATGCGCTCCCCGGGACGCAGGAAGCTGCCGCGCCGCTTGCGCAGTCAGCCGCGCCGGCCGGGGAAAAGGCGGGACAGCACGAACCTGATCCCACACCCGTTCCGCAGGAAATCGCGGCTCCGGCGATCCAGACCAGCTTCTTCGGAGAGGAACCCGTCATTAAGACTCGCAAGGGCTTTCATGCGCCGGAAGTCGGCGCGATGGTTCCCGCGGAGGAGCGAGCAGCCGCGCTCCAAGCCATTCGCGGCGAGATGGGCAACTGCACGCGCTGTGCGCTGCACAAGGGGCGCAACACCATCGTCTTTGGCATGGGCAATCCCGCTGCGCGGCTGATGTTCGTGGGCGAGGGGCCGGGAGCCGACGAGGACGCGCAGGGGCTGCCCTTCGTGGGCCGCGCGGGGCAACTGCTGAACAACATGATTGCGGCCATGGGACTCACGCGCGAAGAGTGCTACATCGCCAACGTGGTCAAGTGCCGTCCGCCGGGCAACCGGACTCCGGAGCCGGAGGAGGCCAATACCTGCTCGCCATTCCTCTTTCGGCAGATCGACGTAATTCGTCCGCAGGTGCTCGTGGCGCTGGGTGCGACGGCGGCCACGTATCTGTTGGGCGCGCGGCAACCACTCGCCGCGCTGCGCGGCCGCGTGCACGCGTTTCGCGGCATGAGCCTCATCGTCACCTATCACCCGGCGTTTCTGCTGCGCGATCCGCGGCAGAAGAAGGAAGCCTGGGCGGATCTGCAGGTTGCCATGAAGGAGTTGGGGCTGAGGGGGCCGGGGAGAGCGTAGTTCTATGCCAAGCAAAACCGTGACTACTGCAGAAAATTGTGCAATTTGTGGATGTCGGCTCACCCGGGCCATTGGCAGTTATGCGCGTCCAACCATTGAGGGGCGAAGCGGCGCGTCAAAGCATCATTTCGTCGCCGAGCGATTCTTTGGACGATCGGGTAATCGCCGTGGCACTAAGACAGATGGCATCTTTGCAGCGTGTCCATGGGGGCACGAGGGAGAGTTTGACCTTTTCTGTTATGAATGTCACGAGGAACTTCTACACAATCCGGTTCTGCTTCGTGGTGATATTGCGCTCTTCGCGGAGTTGGTTCGAATCCGGGGGCTTTCTGAGGTATCGAAGGTCGAAGATCGCGCGAAGATCGCTGGTCGAATCGCGCTATTTCATGACGTAATTGCTCGCGGATTAAGAGCCCTTCATAAAGAGATTGCCTAATCCGCTTCAATCTGATGAAGGAGCACGTCTCTTATCGGCGAAGGGACACACGACAGCGCCACGCTGCCCTCACGCAGCGCGCAGGCGCTTGACTTTGATCTTGGCTTCGTCTTTGCGGGCCTGGGCCAGGTCGTAGGCAAGCTGCATGCGCAGCCACGTTTCCGGTGTGCTGCCAAAGGCCTTGGAGAGACGGATCGCCATTTCCGGGCTGATGCCCGACTTGCCGTTGATGACGTTGTTGAGCGCCTGTCGGGTGACGCCGAGAATCTTTGCGCCGTCAGTAACCGACAACCCCAAAGGTTCAAGGCATGCGTCTCGGATACTGCGCCCGGGATGGGGCGGATTCTTCATCGGCATGGTGTTTGCTCCCGCACTTTCTGTGACTAGTGGTAATCAATCAGTTCTACGTCGAATGCATCGGCATCCTCAAAGCGGAAGATGATGCGCCAATTCGCGTTAACCGAGACGGACCAGAATTCCCGGAGGTCGCCGGTCAGCTTGTGCAAACGATACCCCGGGAGGTTCATCGCCTGTGGCGTTTCTGCCTGGTCGAGCCGGCCAAGAATGTCATCGACCCTATCCACCAGGTCAGACCGTATTCCGCGGCTTTCGCCGAGCTCGTAAAAGCGTTTGAGGCCGCGGTGCTTAAAGCCCCGAATCACAAGAATACATCGTAAAGTGTCAATTGTCACTTGTCAAAGCGGAATCTTCTTAGGCTCACGCCATAGCGCCGCGCTGCCCAGGATCCGGAGACCTGCAAGCGGATGGCTCGCCGCATCCCCTACACTGAATCTTGTCTCCCATGCCTGCGTACTGCGAAGTCGCGTTGCCGGTGCCGCTGGACCACACGTTTACTTACGGCGTGCGCCTGGGCCAGTCGCCGCAGCGCGGGGCGCGGGTGATTGCGCCCTTCCGCAACGAGAAGCTGATTGGCGTGGTGACGGCGCTCGAGGCCAAGCCCCCGGCGGAGGTCGAGGTGCGGTTTCTCGAGGCCGTGCTCGACGAGGAGCCGTTGCTCAGCGAGCATCTGCTGGAGCTGGCGGAGTGGACCGCGCAATACTACCTGGCGCCGCTGGGCGAAGTGCTGCGCGCCATGTTGCCGTTGGCGGCGGAGGTGCGGCGCACGGTCTACTACCGGCTGACGGATCTGGGACGGGACGTTCTGGCGGCGACGGTGGACGGGGAAACGGAAGGTTCCCGCCCTTTCCGTTCGCCGCGGCGAACGGAAAAGGATGGGGCAACCAGAATTCCACTGCGACGGCGCACAAGGCTCTCCAAAGAAGATCAGGACATGGAGCATCGCGTGCTTGCGCGGCTGGCCAAGGGTGAGCCGGTGAAGGTGTCCACGCTGCGCACGGCCACGGCGGCGTCGCTTCCGGTGCTGGCCAGCATGGTGCGCAAGAAGTGGATTGCGCGCGAGACTGCGGCCGCCGAGCGCGATGCGCGCCGCATGGAGCGGTTTGCCGTGCTGGTTGCCGAAGGACGGCTGCCCACGCTGACGCAGAAGCAGCAGGCGATTCTGGCGGAGCTGGCGGCGTGCGGCGGCGAGTTGCCGCTGGCCGAGCTGCGGCGGCGCGAGCTGCCTTCATCGACGCTGCAGACTCTTGTGCGCCGCGGGCTGGTGCGCATTGACGACCGGCCGGAGGCATTTCGGCTGGGCGGGCTGACACCGGCGAGCGAGACAATCTACCTCAACCTGGCGCAAATCGACGCGCTCGACACTCTCACCCAAGCGCTGGGCGGATTCCATTCGTTCTTGCTGTATGGCGTAACGGGTTCCGGAAAAACGGCGGTGTATCTCGCCGCGATGCAGAAGGCGCTGGACCGAGGGATGGCGTCGATTCTGCTGGTGCCCGAGATCGGCCTGACGCCGCAGATCGTCGGCCTGCTCGATCAAGCCTTCGGGCAACGCGTGGCGCTGCTGCACTCCGCGCTCACGCCGGAGGAGCGCAGCGAGCAGTGGCGTCGCATTCGCCGCGGCGAGGCGCCGATCGTGGTGGGCACGCGCTCGGCAATCTTTGCGCCCGCGCCGAACCTGGGATTGATCCTGGTCGACGAGGAGCACGACCAAAGCTACAAGCAGGAAGAGACGCCGCGCTACAACGCGCGCGATGTGGCCGTGATGCGCGCCAAGCTGGCGGGCGCGGTGGTGGTGATGGGCTCGGCCACGCCGTCGCTGGAAAGCTGGCAGAACGCGGCGAAGGGCAAGTACACGCGCATCGAGTTGCGCGACCGCGTGATGAACCGGCCGCTGCCCGAGGTGGAGCTGATCGACATGCGGCGGGAGTTCCAGGAGACAGGCCAGGAGCAGCTTTTCTCGCGGTCGCTCGTGGAGCAGACGCGGGCAACACTGGAACGCGGCGAGCAGGTGCTGATCCTGCTCAACCGGCGCGGATACTCGTTTGCCGTGATGTGCCGCGCCTGCGGCGCAAAGCTTGAGTGCCAGAACTGCGCCATTGCGCTCACGCATCACAAAGCGGCGGCGGAAGACGTAGAGCTGGCCCGCGCAGGGCAGCGGCTGCAGTGCCATTATTGCGGCTACAGGCGGACGGTTCCGGCGCGGTGCCCGAAGTGCAATAGCGAGCACCTCTACTATCTCGGGGCCGGTTCGCAGCAGGGTGAGGAGCGGCTCACGGAGATTTTTCCCGGCGCGCGCGTCGGGCGCATGGATCGCGATACGGTGCGCGGGCGCTACGACTTGGAGCAAATGCTGGCGCGGCTGCACTCAGGCGAGATCAACTTGCTAGTGGGCACGCAGATGATTGCCAAGGGTCACGACGTTCATACCGTGACGCTGGTGGGCGTTGTGGGCTGCGACCACGCGCTCTCGATGCCCGATTTCCGCGCGGCGGAGCGGGTGTTTCAGTTGATGACGCAGGTGAGCGGGCGCGCGGGACGCGGCGATTTGCCGGGCCGCGTGGTGGTGCAAACGTATTATCCCGATCACTACGCGATTCTCGCGGCCACGGCGCACGATTACACGGCCTTCGCCGAGCGCGAACTGAAATATCGCCGCTGGATGGACTACCCGCCCTTCGGCGTGCTGGCCAATGTGCTGGTGCAGTCGCAAAAGCTTGAAGAGGCCGCGGGGTGGGCTGCTGTCCTGGGCAAATGGCTGCAGAAGGCCGCGCCCGAGGGCGTTCGCGTGCTGGGGCCATGCTCCGCCCCGATTGCGCGCATCAAGAACGTGTACCGCTTTCACATGATTCTGAAGAGCGCCTCGCACAAGGCGCTGAACGCGACGCTGCGCGGCATGCTGGAGCACGCGGCGGATGCCGGCGTGCCGCGGCGCAATCTGATTGTGGATGTGGATGCGCTGCGCTTGATGTAAGAAAAGCGGCCTCTAGCTTCTAGCTCCTAGCTGCTAGCTTGCGGTGGCCACTGGGCCGTGAATCGTGGAGGGGGCCAAGGATCAGAGAACCGGCTGGCTGTTTACCCTTTCATAACCCCACCCGGCCACCCCTCCCATCCTTCAAGCTAAGTACTTCATGGCAAATGGGTTGCGGGCGAAGGGTTGCCGTAAGTTCTTCATTCTAAAGAGCCGCATTCTGCAAAGACGTCATTCCATGAGGGTTAAGCAATGACTTTTTCCGGGATTTGCACCGTCCGGGGTGCAGTTCTTGCACCACGGCAAGGCGTTTTCCGGGAAAAACGGTGGGCGGCCCGAGTGCTGTAATCCCCGCCAGCGCCCATGTGGGCCGCCCACCAGCTCTCAAAGAGGAGAAACGCTCTGTTTTTGTTACCTAGGAATAGGGTAGCGAAATGGGGGAATTAATCTGCAAAGTTGGCGGGAAAAATATTTGGTTTGGAATGAGGGGGATGGGGTGTGTGCGGTGGGGCGAGGCGCTTGACAGGAAAACGGGGAGCAGGGAGTAGCCAGTAGGGAGTAGGAAGTAGGGAGTGGGAGCGGGGCAGGGAGGATCGCAGGAGATGCGCGCGTTTTTGCAATCAAAGATCCTGGGCCACGGCTATTGCTCTTTCACGAGGCGTACAATAGGCGAAGACTGGGATGTCATCGGGAGATAAGTTCGGGAATCGGATGGGGACCACGAAGATCTTCGGTGTAGACATACACGATGCTGTAATGGACCTAAGGCGAGCAATTGAAGACCGGAAGCTGATAATCCGTTCGCCTATGACGATCCGTTCGCTTGCGAGGGTTCGGCTCGGACCTGATGGGCGGGTAGACCCCAGCACAGTGGATGCGGATGTTCGGGCGACCGCACGTGCGTACATTGCCGGGCAGCAAGCTCGAGAGCTTGAGGCGCAGAAGGCTAAGAAGAAGCAGGACCGGATAGGTGATCTTTTCGACGACTGACCGCGGCGGCCACGCGCACTCCGGGGGCGTTGCGGTTTAGGGGTCAAGGGTCCGGACGAATGGGGAAGGACCGGACACAGCGGGCCGCTTTTTTGGTTGCGGAACAAGCCCGGGTCCACGCTTATCCCAATGGAATGATGGCTAACACCTATTCGACGCTCTTTAGGTTGGTCTTTGCCGTTGCGACAATCCCGAGAAGGGAGTTGGCGAGTGCGCGCTTCTCCCGTCGCTCTTGGGCTTTGGTTTGTGCATAGTGCCCGGCCAACCAGGCTGGAGCGACCACAGAAACCAGGGGCGCAAGGTGTGGTATCAGCATCGCGCCAACTGACAGCCATCCTTTCACCGCCATGCCGCTGTACTTTGGTTTGTATTTATCCTCAATTTTCGCTGCCTCCTGCCGATGCTCATTCACCAAGCTCCCGATGCTTCGGGTGACTTCAGCAACTACCCTATCCATGTCGCCAAGGTCGGCATCCGCCAAGAGAGATGTCGTCTTTGCGAGTCGTTCGCGGAAGCTCTCATTTTCGTTGTTCATGCGCATCTCGGCGAGCGCGTCGATACCCACATTCGACAGCCAAGCAAGGTCTTTTTGACTGAGTGCGTCAATCGTGGCGCGAGTCTCGCCAGAAATGATTTGTTCGCCTTCCAATGCGTCTTCCTTCAACGAGGCGAGCAGTTTGAAGTAGTATGCCTGCTGTTCGATGGCCAACAGAGGCTGTGCCCTGAGTTCGGTCGCATTCTGCATTAAGTGAAACTGAGGCTCAAGCCGTTCCATCGTTGCGTTGCCCACTAGCTGTCCTTTAGGCATTGCTTCAAGCTGTGCCACGTGTTCATCCGACCGATATTTACGAACCTCTCTGCGATACCGCTCAATGGCCTCGTCCAGCGGTTCGTCGAGCGGCCCGCCGGGGGCAACAAACAAGTGCTTACGGGCAACTGTGTCTAGGAATGCCTGCTCCTCGGCTAACGCGTATTCGGCAATTTGATCGACACTCGAAAACCTCCGCCCGAGGAGCGGAGAGTAGACATCCAAATAGAACTGCTCCAATTCCGCCTGAGTCGCTACGTCCCGCTGCGCGAGGGTGCGCTCGAAGCTCGGAAACACGATGACGGGCGGATAGGCTGACGCGCAATCAGCTAACGGCTTCAGGCGAAGTAGGAAGAACATCGCCTCCAACAATTGAATGTGCCGAAAACGCTCCTCGGGCCTTGGCGTTTCGATCCAAGCGAAGACTGGATCAGGGATTAGAACTGTGTCCGCGTAGAGAATAAGACGGCGAACTGCATTGAGTTGTGTTGCGCCAAAGCGACTGCTACCGCCGAGTACTACCTTTAGTCCTCCCTGCGTTCCTGCGGCCGCAAAGAGCGACGTGCGCTGCCGGCTATACAGCTCATAGAGTTTGGGAATGCCACGGTTCAGCGCGTTTTGGACCTTGTCTGCGCGCGACGGGAGGGCCGATTTCACGGCCGCATTGAAGCCGTCAAGCGGAGCGAATGCTTTGGGTGTCCTGCTGGTTGCCTTCTGGAAGATTTCATCCAGTAGCGCAAAAAGCTCTCTCTGATTCTGGATGGCATCGTTCATTGAACGCCTCTTGCCAAAGAGTAAATCCAATGGGGAGTTCGGGGGCGGGGTTATTGCGAGATCGCCAACGCACCCGTTTAAGGTTGATCTGTGCCCGGAAGTCGGCTTTTCGTCGCCTCTTCGTGGATAGCGCCCCCGTGCGAGGGCTCTGGATGGCGCTTTTGTGATTTTGTGCGCGGGTTCGCGGCGTGGGTTCAGTTTTCGGGAAGGGTGGCTGGGGTTAATGTGCGGGCTGAGGCCCGTACCTTTCCAAGGCGTCCGGGCCTGAAGGCCGGGCCAGTGTGGTCGCGGTTTTCAGGGACCTGAAGGTCCCTGCTCCTTCCGTTTGTTTGCACAGGGGCTAAAGCCCCGTCCTTTGCGTGGGGCGATCTGCGGCATGACTGAAGTCAAGCCCTGATACATAACTCATCGGCGTCTGGAGGGATCGTTCGGAATGACGCGGACTGAGGTGGTGGGATTTTATACCCCACCCAAGCAGAGCTTGGATGGGGTACCCCGGCCTCAGGACGGCTCGCTCGGGATGGCTCGGTTGGGGTGAGTGGGGCGCGCGGCCCGTACCCTTCAAGCTGAAGCCCGTACCCTTCAAACTGATCCACTCCCAACGCCAAATGATCAGCATGCTGAACGCCAAATTATTCACTTGCTGAAAGTCGATATGGCCGGTATCATCCGGAGCAGCCAATCGGGTCGGCGTGCGGTTAATCCTCGATTTCCCTCTGTTGGCCATCGATCGAGCAAGAGCCTGCACGCTACGGCGGTTTCAGAAATACTGTGTCCGGTCAAGGCGGCATCTAGGGTCGTCGCTCCTTGGGGTCGCGACGACTTAACTGACCTGAATGCGGATACGCTATTTCCGAAACCGCTATAGGATGCGCCTCAGAGGCCGCCGAGCTTCGGCACGGAGGGGCACGGCAGTGCGGCGCGTAATGGCTTCCGCTTTTCTGAGAGCGGAACGAGCTTCCGCGCGGTTATGAGCAAGCGCGGTCTGTGGACTCTGGAAGCAGTCCTTGGACAGATCGCAATCCTTTCCCGGCAAACGTTGGCGCAGCAACAATGAGGGCGTCGACCAACTGCCTCAACGTTCAACAAATCGCGGACCGTGTTCATGGGCGTGAAGGTTCTTGTCCCCGAGAACGGAGATGAGCAGCACGACCTGAATGGGTTTTCGGCGATTTGAGGAGGAGAATATGCGAATCTTTACGAAACTGCTTCTCACCGCGATTCTGCTGGTCTGCGTGTTTCCGCAGCAGGCGATCCCGCAGAGCCGGGCGAACTTCTGGTTCCTGAACAACACAGGGAAGGTACTGCAAAACCTGTTTGTTTCGCCGCACTCACAGAATTCGTGGGGCACGGATGTGCTGGGGCGTGCAACTCTGCCTGACGGGATGGGAACGTTGATCGTGTTTCCGCCCGCATGGCGCGGTGTGTGCCACGAGGATTTCAAGCTGGTCTTCAGTGATGGAACCTCTGAACAATACACCCAGGGCATCGATGTCTGCCAATTGCATGCTCTGCAGTTCAACTCGAACACGGTAGACGGATTCTGAAGGGAGCCAGCCGCTTCGACAGGCTCTTTGGGCGGTTGGCCCAGGGCTGAAATCTCCGCTTCTCGAAATCACGTGGGCGGCCCGGGTCTCGCTTTTGAGGCCCGGGAGACCACGAACCACCATCTGTCTCTCTAACCTTCCCGAAAAGCAGGTTCCTCGTCGACCCCGGCGGCCCTGGCCATTTGCCGCGGGATCGCTGCGGGATTGTGGAGTTCCAGGCGGGCTGCGCTAGTGGAGGGCGGTGAAGGGGCCGATGTTGAGAAGCTGCAGGAGCGAGTTGCCGTAGAACGGCGTGGGCGTGAAGGTGAGCGCGAAGAGGGCGATGCCGAGGAGGCCGAGGACGGCGCGGCTGGGGGAGAGATTGGCGTCGATGGGAACCTTGGGATGGCGCAACGCGGGAATGAGCAGGAACAGCCCCCAGAAGATCCAGCCTACCCAGTAGACGGCTCCGGCAAGGAACAAGAGAAAGGGCAGGGAGTTTGTCGCCATGCGGTGCAGGCGCGGCGAGAGCGCGTAGAGAATGTGCCCGCCGTCGAGTTGCCCGCCGGGGATGAGGTTCAGAGCCGTGATGAAGAGGCCGATCCATCCGGCCAGGAGCACGGGATGCGGCGCGGCCTGATGGAAGGCAGGAATCGCGGGATCCCAGTGCACGAGAAAGCGGTGCAGCAACTGGATGGTCAACGGATCGCCGCCAAAGCGGACGAGAGACTCCGGGGCGCCGTCAGGCTTGGGCGTGCTCAACACAAGTCCCACGGCGACGGCCAGCGCCGAGGCAACATAGCCGGCCAGCGGCCCGTAGATTCCCACGTCCATGAGCGCGTCGCGGCTGGGGATGCGCGAGCGGATGCGGATGACCGCGCCGAAGGTTCCGCTGAGCGTGGGCGCGGGAAGCACCCAGGGCAGTGTGGCGCGAATGCGGTGCACGAGGCAGGCGGAGTAGTGGCCGAACTCGTGGATGAGGAGAATGCCGAGCAGGGTGAGCGAATAAGCAAAGCCGGCGGCGAAGAGGCCGGGATGACGCCAGAGCCAGCCCCAGGGCCAGATGTCACTGTCGCGCGCCACGGGCGGCAAGCCCTCGAGGAAGTTCTGCATGAACCGGGCGCCGTTGACGGTGGTGGTGACGAAGCTGGCGGCGAGAAGCAGCACCGGCAAGCCATATTCCCGAAAAAGTGAACGCAACCGGCACCCTTCCTTAGCGGATGGCAGGAGAAATCATGGCGACGCCATGGAGCAGCGGACACGCGGGCCGCGCGGCTGGGCTGGCCGCGGTCAGTCGCCCACGAGAGCCTGAATTTACGGCAAAACCAGAGTTACTGTGTTCTGTATCGCTGTCTTTAGGGTCGCCGCTCCCTGTTGGTCGCGTCGACTGAATGTTGTGGCTCCGCGATACACCTACTCTGGTTTTGCGATAGGCTGGCCCACGCTGCTGCTAGCTGCTTGGTGCGCCCGACGCCAGCGTGTGGAGGTCCTTGCCCGGCTTGAAGCGCACCGCCTTGCCGGGAGCGATGTTGACCTCAGTCCCGGTGCGGGGGTTGCGGCCGATGCCGGTTTTGCGCGCGCGCACGCTGAAGACGCCGAATCCGCGCAACTCGATGCGCTCGCCAGCCGCCAAAGCTTGTTTCAGGCCCTCGAAGACCGTGTCCACCGCCGCCTCGGCCTTGGTGCGGGGCAGGCCAGTGCGCTCGACCACGTTATGAACGATATCCTGCTTGATCAATGGAGTCTCCTCGCTCGCCGTGAACTGGTGTTGCCTCAAAAACGCCCTACACCGCTCATACTACAGATTTCGCTGCGATTAGGGAACAGGGGAATGAGGAGGGCGGGATTTTTTCTGTGACAAACAGGGAGGCTTCGGCGGGCCCGGAAGGGCTGAAGGGCAGGGCCGGGCCGGGCCTTTCAAAACATCCGGGCCTGAAGGCCGGATCGGTGCGGTCGCGACGTTCAGTGGCCTGAAGGCCACTGCTCCCTCCGTTTTGGTTTTTCGGCGAGCGAGGCCTTTGCTTTAAGATGAGGTATCGAGCCGTCGCCAATGCCGGTAAGAGCAGATTCAGAGTTTCCGTGCTATGGCAGGAATCGTGCCAGGTGGCTTTTTCTTTAGGAAAACGCCACTCGGCGCCATCGGGTTCCCCTGCAGCAACTCTGAATCTGCTGTGGCCGCCGGACGCGACGCAAAACCCCCGGAGCAGGAGACGCATGTCGATTCAAAGCGACCGATGGATCAGGGAACAAGCCCTGAAGCACCGCATGATCGAACCCTTCAGCGAAAAGCAGGTCGCGCATGGGGTGGTTTCCTATGGTCTGTCTTCCTATGGCTATGACCTCAGGGTCTCCGACGAGTTCAAGATCTTCACCAACGTGAACAGCGCCATCATCGATCCCAAGGCATTCGACGAGCGGTCGTTCGTTTCTGTCAAGGGCGATTCGGTGATCATTCCACCCAACTCGTTTGCGCTGGCGCGTTCTGTTGAATACTTTCGCATCCCCAGGGACGTTCTGACCATCTGCGTTGGAAAATCAACCTACGCGCGTTGCGGAATCATTGTGAACGTAACGCCGTTTGAACCGGAGTGGGAGGGTTTTGTCACCCTTGAGATTTCAAACACAACCCCGCTGCCGGCCAAGGTGTACGCCAACGAAGGACTGTGCCAGATTTTGTTTTTCCGCTCCGATGAGCCCTGCGAGACGAGCTATGCTGACCGTAAGGGCAAGTATCAAAAGCAGCAGGGAATCGTTCTGCCCAAGCTTTGAGGAGTGATCGAAAACCTGCCACGCTGAAGCGATGAGGATGAAGAGGGATCAAGGATTGATCCACGAGGGCCCGCACGATGAACGATCTGCAGATGCCACCTTAGTGTCAATGAACTAGCACCTATTACTTAGCCGACCAGATGATAGTTGTATTCCAGTTTCGGGCCATGCCGTCAATGATTCAATTTAAGACGCTTCACAGAGAATTGGGGCTTAAGTGAAGCAAACGGGCCGGATTTTGTGAGATCAGATTCGCAGAGCCGGCCGGGACGATGAATGCCGCGTCATGCCATGGCTTTCCAGGCGGGCTGGCGGGGCACATCGAATCAAAGTCGATGCGGTTCGAAAGGCAAACCCGTTGATTTTGTTTTTCCGCAATCGTGGATGCGCTGACGTATCTTCTCCCTGGATCGAACAACAGCCACATGAAACAGTGCCTCAGCAGGCCGGCGTAACTTGGCTGGACCCGGACAGGTGTGGGGATGACATCGTCGAAGCACGGTCCTGACGCAATTCGCATTGGGGTGGCGGCGGATGAACCGATTCGCGTCGCTGGCCTGGCGAGCATTTTTGACCTGCCCGCGCAGGACGACCGCACTCAGCTCGTTCCCGTGATTGGAAACCTGTCTGAACTGCTGGCGCTCGACGACATCGAGTACATTGTTGTCGACCTGCATTCCTCTTCCGGTGGTCTGGCGGCTCTGGAAAGAATTCGGCACGACCGGCCAGACGCGCGATCGATCGTGATTGGGCCGGAAGGCGACGACGAACTGGTGATGAGTGCGATCATCGCCGGGGCCCGGGCCTACCTGGGGCAAACCGCGGGTCCTGAGCTGGTTCGTCTAGCCATCGACGTGGTTACTTCGGGGTCGATTTGGGCTCCGCGGCGCCTGCTCTGCCGCGTGATCGACAGGTTGCTGGAGGTTCCAAATTTATCACAAGTAGCTTATAATAAACAGCTTACGAAGCGCGAGCAGCAGGTGCTCGAGCTCATCCTCGGGGCGCACTCCACGCGTGAGATTGCCTCCCAATTGGGCATCGAACAGCGGACGGTCAAGGCGTATGTGGGCCGGCTCATGCGCAAGACCGGCGCCGACAACCGCATTCAGCTCTCGATGTCGGTGCTGCACCATTCCCTGTTGCCGCATGGCCATGTCCGGCGCGCGGACAGTTCGCCCGAAAGTGCCTCAGATTAGCTACACTCTGGGTTACTTTCAGCCATGGTCCTTAAGTACTCTTGTGCGATTACCCGATTTCCACCATCTTGTACATAGAAACAACGCAGATCTGGGGAAAGGAGTTCCCAAGCGTCATGTTTCCGTGAAGCGTGGGAACTCCTATTTTTTGTTACTTGCCCGGTCGGGCCCACCTGCGATGGTTTCTTCAGCCCTCCCCCCAATCAATCCATGCATTCAACACAAGTGCCTGTCTTGCCGGCGGGCACTTGTATCACCAGTTGTTCCGCACGGATTGTGCCTGGATGAGCACGATTAGGCTTGCAATGTGTTTTTGCGGGCGGAGGGACGATTCGGCCGTCAGGCGGCGCTCTTCTGCCGCAGCTCGCGGTTTATTCGAGCCGCAAGCAGTTTGCGAGCCTTCTCCAGGCTGCGCAGCCTGGAAGGGCTCAGCCTCTTGGCCGAATGGCTGATATAAAACGTAAGCAACCTCATACCCGCAGCGGTCCCTTGCGGGCTCACTTCCTTCGATGCGAGAGAATCCGCAAGTGCTTCGGGGGGCATCGTGAATAAACCCACATGTGGGCGAGCAGGGTCCGTATTCAAGTCCGTACTCCTTCTGTAAATTTGATTTGACGCGCAAGAGCCGGCGCGGACTCGCCGGTTCGCGGCCCGCGCCAGCCTGCGATACGGCTCAGCGGTGCATTTCAGCGTCGCCGAAATATTCCCTCACAGCATGCAGAAATCCCTCGGCCTGCGGAGGCGGGGGCACCTCTCCCCGGAGAACGTTGTCGAATCGATGGTGTGCGCCGTAGAGCACATCGGTGTCCGCGACGTTTTGGCTCACTGTTGCTCCATTCAGGTCGATGCCTGCAAAGATTCCCCGGCTGCGCGACCAGGTCAGCATTTCCGCTCGCATGCTGATGTCGGTCGAGGCCTGCGCGTCTCGTCCCACAGGCCCGGCTGCAGCCGACGCATCGGCGCCGATCTTGAACCTGTCATGCAGAAGGTCCTGGAAACCCTTGTCATTCGTTGCCACTAACACCAGATCGGTACCCTGTCCACCAGCCTGGAAGCCGATCGATCCGCCGGCCAGGCGAATGAACACGGGGGCGCTCCAGCCGTGACCGGTGCGGCACGTAACCACGCCCTGGCCGTACTCGGCGCCTACACCGAACGCTCCCTTGATCACGCCAGGCACCACGGCAATACATTTTGCATGGCGCGCGATCCCATCGGGAACGGCCTTGTCAGGCACGGACATAATCGAGTCGATCACGTTTCGGGCCGCGTCCAAGCGGCCATCCAACTTCTGAGGGTTGTCGGCGGCACGCGCCGCAACCCCACAACTGGCGATCAACAACATCGCAAACATCGCAAGCAACTTTTTCATATCCAACCTCCTTGATACCCACGCCTCGCCGGCGGCTCAACAAACTTGCACAAGCTTCGAGTTGCTATCTTTGCTTCGATGCAGGTTTTCGGGCTGCGGCAATCCGAATCCTGAGCAAATTGTCGAAGTGTTGGCCGTACAAGGAGATCCGGCGGATTCTTTAAGCTGCATCTTATTCTTATTGTGGACGTCGCACTTTTTTGGTGGTTTGAGGCAACCCGCCCTGCGCGTCCCGGTTCGCTCAGCCTGTTCTCAGCCTGTTTTTGTCTTAAAAGGGCGCGGCCTTAGCCGCAGCGTAAATTGGATGGAAAGATTTTGGGGCTTTAGGCAATGTCATGCCGCAGGCCGTTGCACCCCAGTTCTTCCGCCAGTTTGTGCCTGGATGAACACGATTAGGCCTGCAATGTGGTTTTCACAGGCGGAGCGTGCGGTATTGCCCGCGAATGCTGTAGGCTGTTCGAGGAGGTTTCGGCGCCGTCTGCCGGCCGTTGTTTCCTCGGACCATCCTGATCGGTTTCCCAGGCTGCGGGACGCAGGCCTCCGACTCAGAGTTCTCGCATCCGTACACGTTTCCGCGGCGCAAAGCCGGCGGAACGGAAAGGACATGAATATGAAAAAGGCCCTTGCTTCTGTTTGCCTCAGCTTTCTGCTCACTTCCACAGCCGTCGCTGCCTCCACGAAGGAGGATTTGCAGGCACGCATCGACTCAGCCAAGATCGTCCTCGACCAGATCATGAACGCGGGCGACCGGACCGTCCCGAGCAACATTCTCAAGTCGGCCACGTGCGTGGCAGTGGTCCCGAGGATGGTGAAGGGCGCATTTTTCGTCGGCGCTCAGTACGGACAGGGCGTGGTCACCTGCCGCACGGGTCACGGCTGGAGCGCCCCGGTGTTCATCCGCATGGCCGGCGGATCGTTCGGATTACAGTGGGGAGGCCAGGCGACGGATCTGATTCTGATTGCCGTGAACGACCGCGGGATGCAGGATCTGCTCAAGGACAAATTCAAGATTGGCGGCGATGCCTCGGCTGCTGCCGGTCCGGTGGGCCGGTCGGGAACGGCTTCAACGGATTGGAAGATGAGCGCGGAGCTATTGAGCTACTCGCGCACCAAGGGCATCTTCGCCGGCATCGATCTTGACGGCACCAGCGTGAGCCAGAATCAGGATGACACGACGCTGTACTACGGAGCGCCGCACCACTTCGAGACAATCCTGCGGGGCGAGGTTGCCGTGCCCGCCGGCGCGGTTCCCTTCGTGCGCGACGTTGCGCAGTACTTCGTTCAAGCCAAGGCCCACTAGTAAGGGCGCGCTCGCCGGTTATTCGCGACAACTTTGGGATTGCTCGCCCGTCCTCTCCGCTCCTGCACGCGGGGAGGTTGGGCAGCGCCTGGGCCGCATGCCATGCGGCGTTGCGCGCGTATTTTCCCCCTGCATCGCCTTTTCCGTTTACTGGCGCTTCGGCCGCTTGAGCCGCGCGGGTGTGCGTGCTTAGAAAACGGTATCGTACCATGGCAACAACACCGGTCGGTAAGAGCTTCTCGCTCAGGAGGTTCGTCATGACGTCATCCACTTTGAAGAAGGAGCGTACAGCGGTGTTCGGCATTGGCGAGATCGCACTCCGCGTCAGCAATCTGGACAGGATGCAGAAGTTCTACGAGGAAGTCATCGGCCTACCGCTCATGACCCGAATTGCAGACTGCGCGTTCTTCAAGGTTGCGGACGGCTACAGTGGCCACACACAAGTGCTCGCCCTATTCGACCGTTCCCGGACCCCCGGTTATCGCGGGACAGACACGGCAAAGTCCACCATCGACCATATCGCATTCGAGATAAGTCTCGCTGATTTTGCGGGCGAACGGACAAGGCTGGAGACATTGGGACTCCAAGTCGAAACTGCCGAGCACGCATGGGTACACTGGCGCTCACTCTATGTGGCCGATCCCGAGGGCAATCAGGTGGAGCTGGTTTGCTACGACGAGAGTGTTTGACACGCTCGCCCGGTCCGGCACGATCTCGCAATGTGCGGCCCCCACCGGCTATCGAAGCGGTCTAAACTGGTCATTGCGTCCAACGATGTGGGAATTCCTTGAGTATGGGCTGGTTGTAGCCAACGCGCGCTGCCTGGGCCGTATGCCCCGGGGAGTCGCGCGGCGCTGCGCCGGCTGCCTCGCCTTCGCAGTGTATTGGTGCTTCGGGCGGCTGCGCCGCGTGGGTGTGCGTAACCTGCAGATGGCTCTTCCCGATCTCTCCTCCAAGACCAGAACAAGAATTTTGCGGCGCGTCTATATCCATCTCGGATGGCAGCTTGTCGAGTTTTGCCGCATGACGCGCTTCACGCGGGAGAACACGCACGGCTGGATGCGGACCGAGGGGCTGGAACACTACCTGGCGGCGCAGGCCCGCGGCAAGGGCGTGCTCATCCTCACCGGTCATTTAGGCGCGTGGGAGTTATCGAGCTTCTACCACTCGCTGATGGGCTATCCCATGGGTGTGGTCGTCCGGAGGCTCGACAATCGCCGCCTCGATGAATACGTCAACCGCATCCGCTCACTGCACGGCAATTTTGTTCTGTCGAAAGATGACTTTGGCCGAGGGCTATTGACGGCGATGCATTCAGGGCAGACGGTGGGCATCCTGATGGACACCAACATGACGCCGCCGCAGGGCGAGTTCGTGAAGTTTTTTGGCATCGACGCCTGCACCGGGACGGGGCTGGCTCACGTGGCGCGCCAGACCGGGGCGGCTGTGCTGCCGGGCTTCATGCTGTGGGAGGCGAGCGAGCGGAAATACGTGCTGCGGTTCGGGCCGGAGGTCGAGATTCCACGCACGGTAGACCGCGGCGCCGATATTCTGGAAGGCACCGCGCGCTGCACGGCGGCTCTTGAAGAGTGGATTCGGCGCTATCCTGAGCAGTGGTTGTGGATTCATCGCCGCTGGAAGACGCGGCCGGAGGGGGAGCCGGGGCTGTATTGAAGGCAGGGACTAGGGACGTAGGGACGAGCGGACGTAGGGACGGACAGTGGTCAATGGGCAGTGGGTGAGCGTCGTGCGATGACGATTGGCGAATTGATGGAAAAACTCGGCGGGAAGTTGGCGCAGGGCAGAGCGGAGACGCGCATCACCGGCGTGAACGGGCGCGAACGCTTGACGGCAACGGAACTGCTCTTTGCCGAAGATACGGCCTCGGCGAATGAAGCGCTGGCGAGCCCGGCTGGTGCGGTGGTCCTGAAGCCCGGATGTCTTGCAAGCTACGCTGCGAACCCGGCCGTAGCCGTGGTCGAAACGGATGAGCCGCGGTTGTGGTTTGCGCGCGCGGCCAAGCTGCTCAAGCCCGCGCTGCCGGCCGCGGGCGTTCATGGGACGGCGGTGGTTGGCGCGGAGGTGAAGCTCGGCGTGAATGTGAGTATTGGCCCCTGCGCGGTGATTGGCGATCGTGCGCAGATCGGGGCCGGCTCGAGGATCGAGGCTGGCGTGGTGATCGGCGAGGGCGTGCGCATCGGCGAGCACTGCAGCATCTATCCGCGCGTTGTTATTTATCCGGGGACGACGCTGGGCAATCGCGTCATCGTGCATGCCGGCGTGGTGCTGGGGGCGGACGGGTTTGGCTATGTGCGCGATCAAGCGACCGGCGCGTACACGCAGTTCCCGCAGCAGGGCACGCTGGCGATTGAAGACGACGTGGAGATCGGCGCCAATTGCACCATCGATTGCGGGGCTTTGGGCGAGACGCGCGTGCGCCGCGGCGCCAAGTTCGACAATCTGGTGCATGTAGGCCATAACTGCGACATCGGCGAAGACGCGATTCTCGTCGCGCTCACAGGCATATCCGGCTCGAGCACGATTGGCAAGGGCGCGGTTCTCGCGGGGCAAGTGGGCATCGGCGACCACGCGCATGTAGGGCCAGGCGTGATTCTGGGCGGGCAGGCGGGCGTGTTCAGCGGCTCGACGGTGACGAATGAGGGATTGAAGCCGGGCACGGTGCACTGGGGCACGCCGGCGCGGCCGCTGCAGCAAGTGCTGCGCGAGCAGGCAACGCTGGCGAGGCTGGCGAAGAAGACGAAGAAGACAGGGAGTAGCCAATAGCCAATAGGGAATAGAAAAACGAAGAAGACAGAGAGTGGGGAGTAGAAGGACAGGGACTAGGGAGCAGGGGCCGGAGCGATGGCGATCATCGTTGTGGGCGGCGGAGGACGCGGGGTGGGCAAGACCGCGCTGATCTGCGGGCTGATTCGCGCGCTGCCGGAGATTCCCTGGACAGCGGTCAAGATCACGAACCATGAGCATGGCAAGCCCAATCCGATTTGGGAAGAGACCGTGGCGGGAGACGAGACCGATACCGCGCGCTATCTAGCCGCCGGAGCGCGACGCGCCCTGCTGGTCACAGCAGACGATGCCACGCTGGGCCCGATCGTGCAGCAGATTCTCGCCAAATGCCCGCGACCAGCCGGGGTGATCATTGAGTCGAACAGCGTGTTGCGTTGTGTGCGGCCCGATTTATGCCTCGCCGCGGCTTCGAGCCCGTTTGCGGCGCAGAAGCCGTCCTTCGACCTGGTGCTGGAGCACATGGACGCGATGGTCGAGTTGGCCGGACACGATCATGTGATCGAAGGCCAGAGAATTGCGTTCCGGCTCAAGTCGATGGAGCGCATTTCGCCGGTGATGCTGGAGTGGGTGAGGGAACGGCTGGGCGAGAACAGGGAATAGGGAGTAGCCAATAGCCAATAGGGAATAGCCAGTAGCCAAAAGGAAATAGGAGCCGGGGAACGACGAGCTTCGTCTCTGTCCCCTGCTCCCTGTCTCCGCGCTCGATTGTCGCCTGTTTTTCTACTCCCTATTGGTTGTTTCCTACTGGCTGTTCTTCCGGGGTGACCGCGAACCTTCCACCCCACGGACCCCGGCTCTACGAGCCACCCATCCGCGGGGGCCCCGGCCTTGACTTCCGGGTCGCATGCCTGTAACGTGAGCCACATCCCTTCGATCTGTGTTTGAGTTTTCTCAGACGAAAGCCGGAGTGTGCGAATTTTGGACACTGTACCAATTTCGGACAGCGGCGCGGGTTCAGACTGCGCCGCGGCCTCAGAAAGTGGTGTGGCCGCGATGGCGGCGCAGCCGCAAAGCGCCGAACCGGTCGAATCGGCCAGGGCGGCGCAAGAACCGGCGCTGCAACTGGACGAGGATCGCCTGGCGTGGCTGGCGCTGACGCTGGCGCCGGGACTGGGGCCTAAGCGGATTCTGGATGCTGTGCTGCAGCTTGAATCGCCGAGCCGGATCTTCACGCTGCCGCTGACGGCCCTTGAAGGACTCAGGTTTCCTGCCGAGGCGGCGCAGTTTCTCTTTGACGGCAAGGGGCGGCGCGCCGCGGAAGAAGAATGGGCGCGGGTAGCGGCGCAGGGCGCTACGCTGGTCAGCTATTCGTGCCCGGAGTATCCGGAGCGGCTGCGCGAGATCTACGATCCGCCGCCAGTGCTGTGGGTGCGCGGCGACGTGAAGCTGTTGAGCCGGCCTGCGATCGCCATTGTGGGAACGCGGCATCCCACGCCCTACGGGACGGGCGTGACGGAGATGCTGGCGCGGGATCTGGCGGCGCGGCGGTTGCTGATTGTGAGCGGGATGGCGCGAGGCATCGATTCCTGCGCCCACAAGGGAGCGCTGGCGGCGCGCATGCCGACCCTGGCCGTGTGGGGAACCGGGATCGATGTGGTGTATCCCAAAGAGAATAAGAAGCTGGCCGAGGAGATTCTGGCCACCGGCGGGGCGATTGTGAGCGAGATGCCGATGGGAACCTTCCCGGCGCCGCAGAACTTTCCCCGACGCAATCGCATCCTGAGCGGATTGTGCGTGGCCGTGCTGGTGGTGGAGGCGGGCGAGAACTCGGGAACGCGAGTGACCGCCCGGTGTGCCGCCGAGCAGAACCGGGACCTGTTTGCCGTGCCGGGCAACGTGACCAATAAAGGCTCATGGACGCCTAACACGTTGATAAAACAGGGTGCTAAGCTTGTGGCCACCTGGGAGGACGTGTGGGAGGACCTGCCCTCGCAGGTGCGGCTGGAGCTGGAGGCCGAGTCTCCGACTGCATCCAAACCGATGCCTGGAGCATCCTTATTGCCGGACCCGGTGCTGCGGCCCCAGGAGGCCATGGTACTCGAGGTCCTGCACGCCGACCAGAGCCTGCAGATCGACGAGATTCTCGACCTTCTTGAGACGCAACTTACTTCTTCTGAGGTATTTACAGCGCTTTTCGAGCTGGAGATGGCGGGCCGCGTGCGTTGTTTGCCGGGCAAGAATTACGTGCGGACGTTGTAGGGGCAGGGAGTAGCCACCCCAGCGAGCAAGGAACGCTCGCCGGGGACCCCGGTAGAGAGTAGCCAGCAGGGAGCAGCTCCCAGCACCTAGCTTCCAGCTCCCGGCCCATCATGCTGGCTGAGGGAAAAGGCTTCGTTCCGTTCCCTGATCCCGAAACGGGGAAGTTACTTTCCGGGTGCGCTTCCATCTATGGATGCAAAGGGATGGATTTGCGGCGGTTTGCGGGCCGCAAAGAGGGTTTTCTGCACTCAGAAATGGTACGGCAACCGAAGAAAATCTTGCCGAGCGAGTGGAAATGAGACGGTATTCCGTGGTAGGGTGCAACACTTGCGGCTGATTTTCTTGTGGTGCGCCAGGGAAGGACACGAGACGCGGGGAACGCGAATCGATCGCCGGCAGGGACGGAATGCCTGTTTGTGAGTCCAACAGGCCAGCAGAATAGAGAGAGAAGGAACTGGGTCAAAGGATGGCAACAAGCAAATCATTGGTAATCGTTGAGTCGCCGGCCAAGGCGAAGACGATCGAAAAATACCTGGGCAAGGGCTTTGATGTGCGAGCCTCGATCGGGCACATCATGGACCTGCCCAAAAACGAGCTTGGCGTGGAGCTGGAGAAGCGGACCTTTGAGCCGGAGCTGATTGTGTCTCCGGGCAAAGAGAAGGTTGTGGAGCAGCTCAAGAAAGCGGCGGCGAAGGCAGACGAAGTGTATCTTGCGCCCGACCCGGACCGCGAAGGCGAGGCCATTGCGTACCATCTCGCGCTGCAGTTGGGAACCAACGCCAAAGAGAGAAAGAAGATTCACCGGGTCACCTTCAACGAGATCACAAAGAAGGCGGTGCAGGAGGCCTTCGCCCACGCGAGAGACATCGATCAGCACCTTGTGGACGCGCAGCAGACGCGCCGCGTGCTCGACCGGCTGGTGGGCTACCAGATCTCGCCGCTGCTTTGGGACAAGGTGCGGCGGGGGCTGTCGGCCGGGCGCGTGCAGACGGTGGCGCTGCGGCTGATCGTCGAACGAGAGCGCGAGATTCGCGCGTTTCAGCCGCTGGAATACTGGACGCTGGAAGCGCTGCTGCACCCCACGGACTCCGGCTCTTCGAGCCACCCGTCCGCGGGGGCCCCGCTGCTGCGCCCCGAACGGCAGGCGGAGCAGAAGTTCAAGGCGCGGTTCATCGGCATCGGCGGCGAGGCGGCGCGCGTGGCCAACGGCAAGGACAAGGACGGCAAAGAGCTGTTCATCTCGAGCGCGCTGCCCGACAAGAAATCGATGGACGAGGTGCTGGCCGCGCTCGAAAAGGCCGATTGGTCGATCACCGGCGTGCAGTCGCGCGAGCAGCAGCGCCGGCCGCTTGCGCCCTTCATCACCAGCCAACTGCAACGCGATGCGGCCAACAAATTGGGCTTCAACGTGCGACGCACCATGGGCGTGGCGCAGCGGCTCTATGAAGGCGTTGCCATTGGCGAGGAGGGCGCGACGGGCCTCATCACGTACATGCGGACCGACTCGCCGCGCGTGGCCCCGGAGGCGATTACCGCGGCGCGCGAGTGGATTGCGAAGCAGCTCGGCAAGCAGTATCTGCCCGATGCGCCGAATGTGTACAAGGGCAAGAAGGACGCGCAGGATGCGCACGAGGCCATCCGGCCCACTGACGCTGCGCGGACGCCGGAGTCGGTCGCGCGCTACCTGAGCGACGAGCAACTCAAGCTCTACACGCTCATCTGGAAGCGCTTTGTCGCCTCGCAGATGGTCCCCGCGGTGTACGACGTGACCACGGCGACGATCGCTGCGGTTTCAGCCAAAACGGGCAAGACCTATGATTTTCGCGTGAGCGGCTCGGTGCTGCGCTTCGATGGATTCCTGAAGGTCTACGAGGTCTCAGAGGACAAGAAGGACGAAGACGACGAGAGCGCAAACCGGCTGCCCAGCCTGGACGGCGTGAAGACGCTGGGGCTGGATCGAGCTCCTGCCCGAGGACCACTTTACGCAGCCGCCTCCGCGCTACAACGAAGCTTCGCTGGTGAAGGAGCTGGAAGAGCGCGGCATCGGACGCCCGTCGACCTACGCGTCGATCATCAACACCATCCAGGACCGCGAGTACGTGGTTAAACACGGCGGCTCGCGCGGACGGTTCTATCCCACGGAGATCGGCGTCGTGGTGTGCGATCTGCTGGTGGAGAACTTCCCGTACATTTTCGACACCGCCTACACGGCCAAGCTGGAGACGGAGCTGGACGACATCGAGGAAGGTACGGAGAAGTGGACCGATCTGCTCAACGGCTTCTACGGCTACTTTGAGCAGGAGTTGAAGGACGCCGGAAAGCACATGCGCAACATCAAGCGCATGGAGCAGGTGACCCAGGAAAAGTGCGATGTGTGCGGCTCGCCTCTGGTGCTCAAATGGGGCAAGTTCGGCACCTTCTACGCTTGCTCGGCCTACAACAAGAAGGATCCTACAAGCTGTACCTTCACCAAGGAGAACATTGCCGCCAAGCCGGACTTGAACACGCCCGAAGCGCAAGAGGCCGGCGACACCGAAGAATACTGCGAGAACTGCGGCAAGGTGATGGTGATGCGGCGCGGGCTCTTCGGGCCGTTCATGGCGTGCCCGGACTACAACGCCGATCCGCCGTGCAAGACCTTCCGCAAGCTGAGCCAGAAGCAGCAGCAGAAGCCGCCCGAACCCACCGGCGAGAACTGCCCGGTGTGCGGCAAACCTCTGGTGCTGCGCCAGGGAGCGTACGGCGAGTTCGTCTCCTGCTCCGGGTATCCCAAGTGCAAATACGTGAAGCAGAACCTGATCGAAGGGATGAAGTGCCCCAAGTGCGGCGAGGGCGACCTAGCCGAGCGCCGCGCGCGCAGGGGCAACGTCTTCTGGGGTTGCACGAGTTATCCCAAGTGCGACTTCACCTCGAACCTGAAGCCGGTAGCGAAGAAGTGCCCCAAGTGCGGCAGCCCATATCTGCTCGAGAAGACGCTCCGGTCAGGTGTCTATCTTGAGTGCCCGAACAAGAAGAAGAGCGCCGAAGAAGAGGCTACGACAAAAAAGCGAGGAAAGAAGGCGGCTGCGGCTGAAGAAGGCGCGAAGGTTGTGTGCACCTATTCGAAGCGGATCGGCGATGCGCCGCCCCCACCCACCGCGGAGACGCATGGACCGGTGATTGAAAAGAAGGACGAGAATCGGGAGCTGCAGCCGGCGTAAAAGACAGGGAATAGCCAATAGGGAATAGGGAGTAGAAGACAGGGAATAGGGAGTATCCAGTAGGCAGTAGAAAAGCAGGGACAGGGGCGCGCCGACGTGGCGCGCCTTTTTCGTTCGCGCGAAATTCACGACATGAGATCGGGCGAATCCTGTAGTATGGGCAGCGGAGAGGCCCCATGGAGCGGATGCTGGCCACACCGGCCGATGCTGAAATCATTCTAAGACTTTATGAACTGCGCACCGAGGCGGTGATGCGCGAGGCGCGCGCGTGGGTCGGCGGCGAGTTCTGGCCCAAAACGGCGGACGAGTTCTTCGCCGTCTACGAAAACCCGAGCGATCCGCACAATCCGTGGCTCAGGCAGGTGCTGACTTACTGGGAGATGGCAGCGGCGATGGTTCTGCACGGAGCCGTCTCGGCGGAGCTGTTTGTGGACTGCAATGGCGAAGGCTTTTTCCTGCTGGCCAAGTTCGCGCACATCCTGGATGCGATTCGGGAAAAGTACCCAATGTTCTTAACCAAGACCTCCGATCTGGTCAACCGCTTTTCGGCGGCGCAGCAGCGCTATGAGATGGTGCTGAAGCGCGTGGAAGCGACGCGGAGCGCCCGCTGACGGAAAGAAGTGGGCAGCGAGGGGCAAACTCGGGCGGGTAGGACCCCCGCTTGTCGAACATCCGGCCGTGAGTGCATGATAAGAGCGGGCCAAGGTTTATCAATTCCCCTAGAGGTTTCCATGAAGCGTAGTTTTTCTTTGCTGGCGGCCGTTTTTTTGATGGCCGTCATGACGGCTGTGGCTGCGGATTCAACCACGAGCACGGGATGGATTTCGGACTCGATGTGCGGCGCCAAGCACATGGGGACCGGCGCCGACTGCGTGAAGAAGTGCATTGAAGGCGGGCTGAAGCCGGTGTTCGTCGACTCCAGCAAGCAGGTCTGGAGCATCGACAATCCGGATGTGGTGACGAGCAATTTTTACGGCGCTCACGTGACCGTGACGGCGAACGAGGATGCAGCGAACAAGAGCATGCATATCGACTCGATTGCCGCAGCCAAGTAAGGCAATTAGAGCAGTTTCGGAAGTACTGTGTCCGGTCAAAGCGTTTGCGAAGGCCGTCGCTCCCTGCTGGTCGCGCCGACTTGGCTTTCGTGAATGCGGCTACACTATTTCCGAAACTGCTGTAGGGACGCTTGAGAACCTGATTGGTACTCGCCACGCCGCACAAAGTCTGGTAGTGTCGTATCGGTTCCCTTTGCCAGGCCGGTTTCGTGCCGTGCCCGGAGGGGAAATCAGCATCGACTGGAAGCGACCGGACAAACATGGCGCGAGCAATCTGGAACGGCAGGGTGGTTGCCGAAAGTGATCAGACGGTGGAAGTGGAAGGCATTGTTTACTTCCCCGAATCCAGCCTCAAGCGCGAGTACTTTCGGCCCAGCTCCACAACTTCGACCGATCCCGCGAAGGGCCAGGCGCGGTACATGACCATCGTGATCGACGCGCAGGATAACCAGGACGCGGCGTGGTACTACCCCGATCCCAAGCCTGTGGCGCGCAAGATCAAGGGGTATGTGGCCTTCTGGCGGGGCGTGGAAGTGGAGAAGTAGCAGGGAATCGAGGGTAGGAAGCCCCGGAAGAGTCTGAAGCTTCGCGTGAGTGTCTGCGGATCAGATCCATTATCTTGAAGAATGCAGCAAAGGAGCCTGCCCATGCGCCTTTCCCCGCGCCTGCTTGCCCTCTTCGCCCTCCTTTTCCTGCCCGGCGTCTCCATCGCCGGCGAGCGCTTCGATGGAAGATGGCTCACGACTCTCACCTGCGAACCTTTTCAAGACGCTCTGGGTTTCTCCTGGAACTTTGTCTCCGAAGTCAAAGACGGGCGCCTGCTCGGCATCTACGGCATTGAGGGCCAACCTGCCTCGATCCGAATCGACGGACCTATTGCCGACGACGGCTCCGCCACCCTCCATGCCGCCGGCAAGACCGGGTACAAGCAATATGTTCCCGGGCAACAAATGCCGCGCGGCACCGATTTCGGCTACGACATCAGCGCCCAGTTCCACGATCGCGAAGGGAAGGGAACCCGCCTTGAGGGACGGCCCTGCTCCTACACCTTCAAGCGTCAATAACTCACGCACCGTACCCAGACAGCCAATCTGGTTGCGTTCTGCAATCTCATCATCCGGGAATCCTTCGCCGGCGGGAGTGGTTTCGCCGCATCGACACGACCTGTACATACGGCCTGTCAATACGCCTGTAACTGGTCAATACGCCTGAAGTTGCTCCAGCGGCAGGCGGACGCGGAAGCAGGTTAATCCCGGCTCGGACTTCACGCTCAAATGGCCGCGGTGCTTGCGCACAATGCGCATGGCATTGTCGAGACCCAGGCCCAGCCCCTTGCCGGGCGCTTTGGTGGTGAAGAACGGCTCGAAGATGCGCTCCTGCAGCTCAGCAGGAATGCCGGGGCCGGTGTCCCAAATTTCCACCAGCAGCATGTCGGCTTCGCGCTTGCAGGCCACGCGCAGACGGCCCTGGTTGCCCAGCGCGTCGAGCGCGTTTTCGATGAGCGCCGTCCACACCTGGTTCAGCTCGCCGCCATAGGCGCTGATGCGCGGCAGGTCCGGCTCGTAATCGCGCTCGATCTCAATGTGATTCATGCGCGAGCTGAGCATTTGCAGAGTGACGTCGAGCCCGGCCGGCACATCCACTTCGAGAATCGGCGCGCGGTCCATGTTGGAGTAATCCTTGACGGCGCCGATGAGGTCGAAGATGCGGGCTGTGGAGTTGACGATGGTCTCCGCTGCGCGCGCGGAGCGCAGATAGCGGGTGAAGTACTGAAGCGAGATACAGGATTCCTCCGCGCCCAAAAATCCACGCAGTTCGTCGAGATCGGCCGTAGTTACGCCCTGTTCGGCAAGTTGCGCGGCGATCTCCCACGCGCCGCCGCAGCCGATGGCGCCGAGCCAGGCGCGGATCGATTCCTCGCGGGCAACGAAGCCCAGGGCGTCGGCTTCGGGAGGTGGTTCGAGCGATTCGCCAGTACGCGAAAAGATCTTGTCCTCCCATGCCGCGATCTTCCCAATCTGCTCCTCCGTCAGGCGCAGATTGATGAGTTTGTAGCGGTTGGCGCGGTTGGCGCGCAGGGCGGCGAGCAAGCTGGCGGCGGCGCGCTGCGCGGCCGAAGCGGGATTGTTGAGTTCGTGCGCCAGATTGCCGGCCAACTGCCCCAGAGCCGCGAGCTTCTCTGCTTGCTGCTCGATGCGGGTGACCTCACGCACGCGGTCGAGCAGCGCGGAAACCACGCGCTGCCCCATCGAAGGGATGGCGGCCAGCATCTCAGGAAAAAGCGAGCGGTGGATCAGCAGCGCCCACAAGGGCGAAACTGCAAATCCCTGGCCGCCGTAGCCTTTCATGCGCGAAAACGGCAGCACGCCGGTCATCTGCCCGGTACGGCCGATGAACAGCGCCATGGGGCCTCCGTGCTGGCGGCGCACATGGATCTCGCCTTTGAGGATCAGCACCATGTGCTCGGCCGGAGCGCCTTCTTCAAACAGAATGTCGCCCGGGTTGGCCATGACCTCGTGGCCGTGGCGCGCCAGCCAAAGGCGATCCTCAAGGGGCAGGTCGTGCAAGGGACCGATGTGTTCGAGGGCGGCAGCGATCTCTTCCACCGGAGTGGGGGCGGCAGGTGCGGTGACGGCTGGGGAAAACATCCGTGGGACCTCCGGAGTACAAGGACAGAATAGCCGATGGGAGGATGCGTTCTGCTGCCGGCGCCGGCGGAGCTTTCAATGCGGCATGGGGACTTGCTCAACCGCGCTGTCAGTGTGGTCTTCGGGCGTGCGATCAGCGGGCACTTGTTGCGGGTCAGACGGCGCCTGCTCGCGTTTTTGCGCAACGTTCCAGGTGTCGGCAACGATATACAGCGGCCTGCCTTTCTCTTCCTCAAAGATCTTGGCCACGTACTCTCCCAGAACGCCGACCGTCATCAACAGGGCCGCGTTGCTCATGCAGACCACGATCATGAGCGACGTCCATCCGGGCACGGTTCGGCCGGATAGATGCGCAATCACGGCCCTGACTGCCTCCTCAATAGCCAGCAGCGCCATCAATCCGGCAGCGAGAAAGCTCATCCGCAGGGGCAGAGGAGAGAAGGAAATGGCAGCGGTCCAGGCCAGCCGGATCATGCGGCGGAGCGGATATTTTGTGGTTCCGGCCACCCGCGCCTGGCGCTCAAAGCGCACACAGACCTGCGGATAGCCCACCCAGGCCACCATGCCGCGCAGAAAGCGATGCAGTTCGCGCATGGAGCGCAGGCTGTCGACCGAGCGGCGCGACATGAGGCGAAAGTCGCCCACGTCGTGAGGCAGCGACTTGAGGAAGAAGAATTGCATCATGCGGTAGAAGAACCAGGCGGTGGCCCGCTTGAAGAGATTCTCGCCCACACGAACCGACCGCTGTCCGCACACCACATCGTAGCCGTTGCGATACTGCGCCACCATCTCGTGAATGACGTTGAGCGGGTCCTGCAGATCGGCGTCGATGAGGACCACCGCGTCGCCGATCGCGTAGTCCACTCCCGCCGTCGCCGCCGCCTGGTGGCCGAAGTTCCTGGAGAAGCTGAGCACCTTGATGCGCCGGTCGCGCGCGCTCCAATCGGCCAGGAACTCGATGGTGCGGTCGGTGCTGCCGTCGTTCACCAGGACCACTTCACACGGATATGGCGAGGCATCGATGAAGCGGGTCATCTCAGCGGCAAGCAGGGGAAGGCTCTGCTCCTCGTTGTAGCAAGGAACGACGATGGACAGGAGAGCCGGATCAGGCCGGGGTCTGAGGTAACCAGAAGACATGGTCAGCCGCTCCTCGCCGGTTTCGAAATTCGGACCGTTGATGATGATGGTATCGTGAAAAGCCGCTTGGTGGCTATTGTGCGCGGCTACTCGGCTTCGGGCGCGAGATCGTCCACTACGGGAACCAATTCGCCGGCCTCAGCACGTTTGAACGCGAGGGCCCCCGCAACCCCAAGGACAATCACAGCCGGCTCAAGAGGCTGGCGGTAGTCCATCATGGGATGCGTGAGGTAGTAGGTGATCGGGAAGGAGCCGATAAGCAACAGATACGGCATGACCGCGGAGCGATTTGTGCGCCACAAGCTCCAGATACCCAGCAGCATGAAGAGCGTTACGCTGGAGACATAAAAAACATTCTCCCGAGTGAATGGCTGATCGCGCAGCTCTTCCGCCGAAAAACTCCAGAAGCCAGTCCAGTAGTAAACAACGCGGCGCAGCGTCTTGACCACCAGGAACTCGTAATGAGGACGATTCCTGAGACCGTCGAGGGACATGGCGCGTTTTTCCGCAAGATAGGGAATCTCGCCCACGGCCAGATACTTCTGCAATTCCACAGGGCTGTCGGCCGGATACCCACGGCCGCCGGCGGTGGGCGGCGAGGTGCGGTCGTAAGGAGCGTTGCCGAAGTTGTCGGCATACACCTCGAGCCAGATGTTGTCGCGGATGGGCACGATGACGCCGAGGGCCCGGTAGTTCCGGACGGTCCACGGTGTGAGCACAGTGAAAAAGGCGAGCAGGGTGAGCGCTCCGTTGAGCACCCAGCGCTTGCCCTCCCGATGCGCGCGATAGAGAGCAAAGCCGAGCAGAAACGGCAAAGTGGCCATGACGGCGGCGTTGGAATGTGCGGTCAGTCCGTAAAGCGCGCCAAAGCCGATCCACGCCAGCGGTTTTACCGACCGATGAATGCGCTGAGCAATGCAAAAACACGTCGTAAAGAGCAGACCTGTCAGCGCGTACTCCCAAACCCGGGCGGCGGAAAAGTAAATGGCGAACGGATAGAGGGCCCATGTCCAGGCTGCAATTCTGGCGCCTCGCTGGCCAAGGGCATACTTGGCGCTGAAATAGACGGGAATGCAGGTGAGCGTGGAGAGCAGGCTGTTGATGGTGAGGATGACAAACGCCGAGGTGAGCGAATAGATGCCAAATGCCCGGAAGACGAGCGAGAGCAGGCCGGGATAAAGCGGAGCCATGATGGCGGTGGGCCCGCTCCAGGGATAGTAGGGCGCGGAGAAACCGTGGCCTGCGGCGAGCGCGCGCGCGATCCAGCCCATCTCCCAGCCGAATGCTTCGTAGTGCTTGTCCGCGTCGGGCAGGGAGCGGTACGTTGCCAAGACCACCACCATGCGAATGGCCATGGCAATTGCGAAGACAGGAAGAAGCCGCCGCAGCCAGCCCTTCTGCTGCGTCGGAAGCGCAAGCGGGTTCTCTTCGGGACCTCCGGGGGCCGTTTTTGTCTTCACTAGGAATACCGCCGCAAGGGTCTATTACCAACAGCCGGAAACCAGATCGACTCCTCTCTCGCCCTGCGGTCCGGTGCAAAAACAGCCTTCGCTCCGTCAGCCCAAGGCACGATCCGCCGATACGCGTGATCGTTGCGCCCGCAAAGGATCCAGTTTGGAGTTGATCCGTAAAGTTACTTAGATGATTAGACGCGAGTTTTTGTTGGCTGATGACAGCCAAATATCTTACCAAAGTGATTCCCCTTGAAAAGCCATGGAGTCTCAAGGGCAAAACGGATCAATAAAGGCCTGTTCGCGCTGTCGTCTCGGCAGGCTTGCGGCCGCACCATTCAGGATCGGCTCTGCCCTCGACGGTTCTGCCAGAAGCGCCCCCTGATCAATGGTAAATGGACCGGCTGCTTTGGCGTGGCAGCCTCAACGCCCACGATGCATCAATGACGCGCGTAGTAGACTGAGCCTTGATTCCGCAACCGGGAGATTCCTGAATGCAGATTGCGTTTGCCGCCTCGGAGTGCGCGCCGTTTGCCAAGACCGGCGGTTTGGCTGACGTGGTGGGCGCGTTGCCGCGCGAGCTGGTCAAGCTCGGGCACCGGGTGACGGTCTATCTGCCTTTTTACGCGCGAGTCCGCGGGCACATCGAGGGTGAACCGCAGTACGCGATTCGCTCGCTGACCATCCCTTTCCGATCCTACAGCCGCTTCGCCGGCGTCGTTGACGCGGGCCAGCGCGACGGGGTGCAGTACTACTTTATCGATTGTCCGGAACTCTTTGACAGGAAAGAGCTTTATGGAGTTGCTGGCGGCGACTACACCGACAACGCCGAGCGCTTCGGCTTGTTCTGCCGCGCTGTGCTGGAGGCGGCAAAGCAGCTCGGCGTGCCGCGCGTCTTTCACGTCCACGATTGGCAGGCCGCGCTGATTCCGGTGAATCTGCGCACCACCTACGCCGCCGACCCTTTGCTGCGCGGCGCGGCCACAGTGCTTACCATCCACAATGCCGCATACCAGGGCAAGTTTCCGCCCAGTACCACCGAGCAGCTCCTGTTTCCGTGGGAGATTTTCACCATGGACAAGCTAGAGCAGTACAACCGCTTCAACTTCCTCAAGGGCGGGGTGGTGTATTCCGATCTGCTGACCACGGTGAGCCGCCGCTACGCTGAAGAGATTCAGACGCCGGAGTTCGGCGAGCAGCTCGACGGCATTCTTTTGAAGCGCGCCCGCGATCTGCGCGGCATCCTGAACGGCGTGGACTACGCGCTGTGGGACCCAGCCACCGATGGCAATCTGGCCTCGCACTACACGCCGGAGAATCTGGCGGGCAAGCGCGCCTGCCGCGCCGATCTGCTGCATGCCTTCGGGCTCGAAAAGGTGCCGGAGACCACCCCGGTCATCGGCATCGTCTCGCGGCTGGCCACGCAGAAGGGCTTCGACATGGTGGCGCAGATCGCCGACAAGATTGCCGCCCGCGAAGTGGCCGTAGTCGCGCTGGGAGCCGGCGATCCGTACTACGAAAATCTCTTTCGCGGCTGGGCCTTCCGCTATCCGGCCAAAGTGGGCATACGCATCGGCTACGACGACGCTCTTTCGCACAAGATCGAGGCCGGCGCCGACCTCTTTTTGATGCCATCTCGCTATGAGCCCTGCGGCTTGAACCAGATTTACTCGCTCAAGTACGGAACGGTCCCCATCGTGCGCGCGACCGGCGGGCTCGACGACACCATCGAGGAGTGGAACGCGAAGAAGGGAACCGGCACGGGCTTCAAGTTCGCCGGCTTCGATCCCAAGGCGCTGCTCGCCAAGATCGACCGCGCCATCGAGGCCTTTCGCGACAAGAGAGGCTGGACGCGCCTGATGCGCAACGGCATGGCTAGGGACCACAGTTGGTCCGGCCCCGCGAAGGAGTACGTCCGCGTGTACGAAGAGGCGGCGCAGCGCAGGGCGTGAGGGCTTGCCGGGCTTTTTTCTGCTAACCTGTGAATTCTTGCGGAAGACACTTCTCTCGGAGGTTTTTGAATGCACATTCGGTTTATGACGGCGTGTTGTTTGTTGGGCCTGGGTTCGTTTACTGCGGCGGCGCAGATGGGCGGGACGGCGAGCGGGCCGGCAGCGGGGACCATCGCCACGCCGGCCCAGGCGTTCGATTCGCAGTTGAGCGTGATTGAAAGCGAGATGATGAGTGCGGTGAAGGCCATGCCTGCCGACAAGTTCGATTTTGCTCCGAGCCAGGCGATCTTTGTGCCGGGGCAGAAGACCGAGTTCGCCACGGTGAGGACTTTTGCGCAGCAGGCGACCCATGTGGCGGAGGCCAACTACTTCTTCTACAGCATCGTCAGCGGGCTCAAGCCGGATGTCGATCCGCGGGAGATTCTGAAGCTGACCAAGAAGGATGACGTTGTGGCCGCACTGGCGGGTTCGTTCGCGTTTGCTCACAAGGCGATTGCCACGCTGACGCCGGCCAACGCATTTGAGGTGATCAAGTCGCCGGAGCCGGGCTTTCAAACGCGCGCCACGCTTGCGGCGTTTGGCATTGCCCACGCCTTCGACCATTACGGCCAGATCGTCGAGTACTTGCGCATGAACGGGATTGTGCCTCCGGCGAGCGCGAGGTAGGCGAAGGCGCTGTTCGCATCCCGTCATTGGGTGAAGCGGTAGTTCCCGGCCTGCGCGGCCGGCTAAAAGCTCAGGTCGGCAGGATGGCGGAGTTGCCTTGTTTGCGGGCAAACTGATGGAGCGCCCGGTCGATTGGGACCCGGGCCGCCCGCCCACCCGCGCTCTCACGGTTCCTGGTTACTGCCCCCCGAAAAATCGACCGCCAGTATCGCCCCGCTAACTCTCTCAGTTACGACCAGCGCAAGGCTTGGCGGCTTTGTATATATATCTGACCCTGGTTTACATTCCAAGATTCCAAGAGTACACGCCTTTTCCGTCGTCATAAAAGGCGCCTCTGCTCCGTCAAGGGTCACCACTAACTTTGCGCTCATTTCCATGCCATCTAAGGGGTTATTGATCGAAGGAGGGCCGGTCGGAATAAGGCTCAATTCTTGATGGCTTGCGAGCCTTACACGTCTAACCGAGACCCGAGAGGAATCAGGATGAGCGCGGAAGTAATCAAAAAATGCCTGGGGATCGCTAGCGGAAAGGGCTTTATTCCAGTCGAGGTTCTCAATCGCCTCTTCGGTGTGTGCTCCTTTGGGGTGTTTGTTGAGGAAATCGGCATAGGAGGAGGTTGTGTTTACTTCCTTTGCGCGTTTCCAATCGTGCTCTGTTGCATTGCATCCAGTCAACACAAGCATCGATAGAACCAAGAGGTTGACAGGGAATTGTCTGAGCGTCATGTTTTTTCCCCACACGGAGTGTAGCGCGAGGGCCTTCTAATGGTCCACCTGGCTTCCATACGAGGCGGCGCCTTAGCTGTGCTTGCCCTTCCACTCCTCGTAGGGGCCCTGGAAATCCTCGATCCCGCTCTTGTGGAAGACCCACAGCCGCGTAGCGACATCGTCGATCAAGTCGCCGTCACGCACTCATACAAAAGCCTGCACGCGCTGCGAATCGGGCAGGAGCTTTACGGCTGCTGAACGCGGCGCGGTTTAATGCGCCGGCGGGACGGCATACTTGCCCGATTTGACCCAGAGGAAATCGCCGTCCTGGGACGGCGTGCCGTAGTCCTTGACCACAAAGAGCAGAACCGTGGTCGGCGCGAAGCACTGGCGATAGACCAGTCCCATGCCGCCGGCGTGGCCGGGTGCGATGGGATTCACGCCGAGCATGAAGTAGGCGGGCGGAGCGCCGAGGCGCACCATGCCGTTGTGAACCATATTGGTGATTTCATGAATGCCGCCGCCAGAGTAGGATTGCGATCCGTCATCGTGCACGCCGAATTCGTAGTGGGGCGGGTTGTCGACGTTGTAGGTTGTGTCAATGGCGACCTGGATATGCGTGATCGGCGTCATGGTCTTGGCGTTGACCACCCGCAGGACGACGGAACAGGAATTCTTCGAGCCCGGCCCGTAGATTCCGTTCACGTAGTTGGCCGGATTGTCGCCGGTTTCGGCTGCGATGAGGTCAGCGGGGCTGGGCGCCGGATTGACGCCGCCGCAAGCTGCCGGCAGGGCGAAGATGGACGCAGGCGGCGTGGCGAATGAGACCTTGGTGATGTTGACCAGCGTCATGGGAGCAGTGTTCGGAGCGCTCATCTCGGCGCGAATGACGAGGCCATCCTTCCGATCGAGCCAGGCCTTGAGGTCGGCCCCCTGCGTGACGCCCTCATACACCGTGGTTGGAATCCCGTTGATGGTTTCCGCGCCCGTGGGCTTCAGGTTGCCATTGGCGATGTCGGGCGATAAATCGGCGGTCATGGCGAAGGGATCGCCCCAGTCGCCGGAAAAGTTGCCTGCGGAGCATTCGACGGGCGAGGCGTCCGGATTCCAGGCGTGATTGACGCCTGCTTTCAGGTCGTACAGGCTCACGGTGCGGCTCGCGGCAGCGCCCCCTGGTTGAGCCGGCTGCCTGATGTCGATCACGGCCTGATTGCCGTTTCGATAGATGATCGTGGTCCCGGAATTGGCAGCGGCGCCGCTGGATTCAGTGATGGTGTAGGCGGTGGGCGGCGTTTGCGCTTTTAAGAGCGGGGTGAGAGCAAGCAGGCCGAGGCAGGCGAGGACTCGCGGAGTTGACATCGAAAAACTCCTGTTGAGAGTGATGAATGAAACCGGATGCAGACGACGAGTTCCGAGCGGGGAACCTTCAGATAGGGATAGCAAATGATATCGGCCGGCGTGCGGATCGTCAAGACGCCAGAGAGGCAGGTTTGGCCTGCGTGAATCCGCTCAGAAGATCTCGCGCAGTTTGGCGAACGTGTCGAGCTCGATCAGATGCTGGCCTTCGGGCGCGGCGTCGAGTGCGGCGTGCTCCAGCACCCATGTGTCCTTGTGGATGAGAAACACCGTGTGCAGTCCGGCGGCAAGCGCGGGGTTGATGTCGCTTTTGGGACTGTTGCCGATCATCCAACTGGTGTGCGGTGCGAGCTCGTGGCGAGCAATCACGGCGCGATAGGTGGGCGGATCCTTTTCCGCGACGATCTCGACGGCGGCGAATTGAGGGGCGAGCCCTGAGCGCGCCAATTTGTCCGCCTGCTCGGCGTGATTGCCCTTGGTCATCAGGATGAGATGATGCCGGGCGGCGAGATCTTCGAGCGTCTCGGACACGCCGGGCAGCAGCTCGATTTCCTGCTCGGCGATGGAACGCGCAAAACCGCGAATGCGTGCGCGTTTTTCTTCCGTCACTGGCGCGGGGCTCAGCCGCTCGAAGCAGTCGACCAGCGAACGCGTGAAGCTCGACAGCCCGTAGCCATGCTGGAGAATCGTTTCCCGCTCCACGGCGTTCAGCGCCTGCCGCACCTCGGCGGGCGAGTATTCGTGATGATTGAGAAAGCTGATGAACGCGGCAATCGCGCGCTCAAAGTAGATATTGTTCTCCCACAACGTGTCGTCGGCGTCGATGAGCAGCGTTTGGCCGGCAGGGAAGCGGGGCATGGGTCGAGGATACAAGCTGACGGCTGCAAGCCTCCAGTTTGCCGTGATAGTCGTCGCGTGTCGAGGTTGACAAGTGTTAAGCGACAGGCTACACTCTTGCAGGTGAAGATCCGGGGCTTCGCGCACAGGGAGCTGAAAAGGCTCTACGAGGAGGACGAGGCGAAGGGTGTCGGGTTTGCAATAGCCGACAAGCTGCGCAAGATGCTTCTATTCCTCGACGAAATGGAGAAGCCGGAGGAGTTGCGTGCGCTTCCCACATGGAAGGCTCACACGCTTGCTGGCAACCGCAAAGGAACCTGGAGCCTCAACGTCACTGCGAATCGGCGCTTGACGTTTCGTTTCGACAAGGCCAAGCGTGAAATCTGCGACGTAGATCTGGAAGATTATCATTAGCGCCGGAAGGAGAACCACGATGCCGATGAAGAACCCGCCGCATCCGGGAGACTTTATCCGGACGGAGGTCGTTGCGGCGGCAGGCCTGACCGTTACAGCCGCGGCGCGTGCGCTGCGTGTCTCGCGGCCTGCATTGTCCAGCCTGCTGAATGGGAATGCTGATCTCTCCGGCGAGATGGCGCTGCGCATCGAGAAGGCCTTTGGCGTGCGGATGGACACCTTGATGCGGATGCAAAATGCGTACGACATCGCGCAGACGCGCAAGCGGGCCAGCCGAATCGATATCCCGCGGGTTTCGCCGGCGAACGTCGTTGATTCGCACGCTTGAGCAGGACTGCAAGTCTCCTCACACACCCAACTCGCTGCGAATCGCCGCCGCGATGGCCTCTGCGTGTAAGCGCATCGCCTCTTCGCTCTCGGCTTCAATCATCACCCGCGCCAGCGGCTCGGTGCCCGAGTAGCGAATCACCACGCGCCCCGTGCCCTTCAGGTCTTCTTCGGCGGCGAAAATGGCGGCGACAACAGCAGGAACCAGGTGGAGCGGCCTCTTCTCGCGCACCTTCACGTTCACGATCACTTGCGGAAAGACCTTCAGGTCCGCCGTCAGCTCGCCTGTGGATTTGCCGGTGCGGGCGACGAGGTCGAGGACGACGAGGGCGGTGAGCAGACCGTCGCCGGTGGTGGCCAGGTGCGGGAAAAGGATGTGGCCGGATTGCTCGCCGCCGAGGGCCGCGTTCCGGTTTTGCATTTCTTCCAGCACGTAGCGGTCGCCCACCGGCGCGCGCAGCATGCGAATGCCGCTCGACTTGAGCGCCGCTTCCAATCCCATGTTCGACATGGTTGTCGCGACCACTACGTCGCCGGTCAACATGCCGCGAGCCTTGAGGTCACGCGCCGCCATCAGCAGGATGGCGTCGCCGTTGATCACGTTGCCTTGCGGCCCGGCCAGCATACAGCGGTCGGCGTCGCCGTCGAAGCTGATACCGAGATCAGCGCCGCGCTCCTTGACTTCGCGCGCCACATACTCGGGATGCAGCGCGCCGCAGTTGGCGTTGATGTTGCGGCCGTCAGGCGTGATATTCAGCAACGTGATTTGCGCGCGCCCGTCGCGATTGAGCCGGCGGAAGAGCTCGGGCGCGATGAGCGGCCGCCGCGCCGTTGGCGCAATCGGCAACGATCCTCAGGCTGCCGAGCGAAAGGCCGGGAACGCAATCGATGAAGAAATTGAATATAGTCGGCCTGGAACGCGGGGTTGTCCTCGACGGGCGTGAAGCAGTCGGGTCGGAGATTTCACCTGGGCGGCGTGGTAGAGAATCTCCTCTTCCATGGCCAGCTCCACCGCGTCGGGCAGCTTGAAGCCGTCGGCGCCGAAGAGCTTGATGCCGTTGTCCTGCCAGGGATTGTGCGAGGCGGAGATCACCACGCCGGCGTGGAAGCCATGCGTGCGAGCGAGAAAGGCGACCGCCGGGGTGGTAATGACGCCTGCGCTCTCGACGAGCGCTCCCGCCTGGCGCAGACCTTCAGCGAGCGTGGCGGCGATCCACGGGCCGGACTCGCGCGTGTCGCGGCCGAGGAGAACGCGGGGACGGGCAGCAGTTTTGCGCAGCGAGTGGGCCAGCGCCAGTCCGACGCCGTAGATTGTCGTGGGGTCGAGCGGAGCCTCGCCCGCGATGGCGCGAATGCCGTCGGTGCCGAAAAGCTTGCGTGCGCCGTTTGAAGTCATGATGCCGATTTCTTGCCTCGCTTGCGGGGGGTGGGCGCTTCGGGTGAGCCAGACGTGTCAGGTGCGCCAGGCGAGATCGCCTCGACGCGGCTCGAGAAGGAGCCATCGGCGAGGCGCGTGGTGAGCTGATCGCCAGAGATGACCTGCGCGGTGGAGCGGATCAGCGAGCCTCCAGCCGAGAGAACCAGAGCGTAGCCGCGGTCGAGCACGGCCAGCGGCGAGAGCGAATGCAGGCGCGCGTCGAGAGAGGCGAGTTTCGATGCGGAAGACTCGATCAGGCGTTCGGCCGAGCGGTTCGAGGCGGGCGCGAAAATCGGCGAGGTGTCCGCGCGCGTGGGCCAGGTCCTGGCGCGGATCGTGATCGAGAACGGCCGCGGCCAGCCCGGCGATTTGGTTTTGGCGAAGGCGGAGTTGCGCGGTGAGCGCGGAATCGAGGCGCTGGGTCGCGTCGTCAAGGCGCTGGCCGAGGCGATGCAGCAGCGTGGAGACGCGCGACTCGGCGCGGCTGACGGGCAGGTGCGTCAGGCGCTGGCGGGCCTGCAGAAGCTGGAAGCGCGCCGCGCGTTCCAGGCGGTGCCCCTGCGTGGCCAGATGCTCGGCGATTTTGAATTGAGCTTCGGTGATGAGCTCGGCCGCGGCTGACGGCGTGGGCGCGCGCAGATCGGCAGCAAAGTCGGCGATGGTGAAATCGGTCTCATGGCCCACGGCGGAAACGACGGGCACGCGCGACGCGACAATCGCCCGCGCCACGCGCTCGCTGTTGAAGGCGGCAAGGTCTTCCAGCGAGCCGCCGCCGCGGGCAAGCACGATCACGTCCGCGAGAGTCGAATCGTTCAGCTCGGCCAGCGCGGCTTCAATCTCCGCCGGCGCGGATTCGCCCTGAACGGAAGCGGGGCAAAGCAGCACGTTCAATCCGGAGTGGCGGCGGCTGACGATGTTGAGAAAGTCGCGGATCACGGCGCCCGTAGGCGAAGTGACGATGCCCACGGTATGGGGAAACAGGGGCAGCGGCCGTTTGCGAGCGGCGTCAAAGAGGCCCTCCGCTTTGAGCCGCTCCTTCAATTGCTCGAAGGCGAGCTGCAGCGAACCGGCGCCCACCGGCTCCATGGTTTCCGCGACCAGTTGCATCTGTCCGCGCTGCTCGTAAACGCTCACGCGGCCGCGCACCAGCACGTGCAGGCCGTCCTCGGGACGGAAACGAAGAAGCATGGCCTGGCGGCGGAAGAGCACGATGGGGAGTTGGGCGTCGGCGTCCTTGAGCGTGAAGTAGACGTGGCCTGAGGGCGCGGGGCGGTAGTTGGAGATCTCGCCCTCGACCCAAACGTCGCCGTACTCCTGCTCCACCAGCTCGCGCACTTGCGCAACCAATTCGCGGACGGGCCAGATGCGGCGCGACTGGCGCGGTTCCTCGAAACGCAGACCGAGTTGCGGCGTCTGGTCGAGCGGGGACGCGAATGGATCGTGCGGGGGCATCAGGATTGAGTGTAATGGGTCGGGCGTCGGCCGAGCCCCTGCAGCTTTCCACCATGGCGTGCGATTCCGCCGGCAATTCGGAGAGCTTCACGCTCACATCGGAAGCTGGCGGACGCCGCGCCTCGATTTACGTCGTCGATGGAGGGTCCGCGATGGGGATTGTGCCGGTGCGTTGCGAAAAGAGAGATGTCTTCCGCAAGAGCGTACGCCCTTTCATTAGCTCAAAAGGCGCTTGAATTACGTCGATCCCGGCGCGCTCGAGGAGGAATCGATCTAGTCTCCCGCTTGCTGCAGGATGCGAGTAACTGCGGCGGCGTAGGGGCCGTTCGGGGCCAGTTCCAGGTACCTCTGGTACGCCGCAGCGCAATCGGGAGGCAGTACGATGCGACCGGTCCGGGGATTTACCGTGGCATTGAGGGCCAACCCTTGGCCCTTGATGTAGTAAAGAATGGCTTGGTTGGGGTCGAGCTTGAGCGCCTCGTCCGCAGAGGCCACCTGCGCCGGACCATTGCCCAACTGGAAGAAGATAATGGCTTCATTCTTCAGGTAAAGGACCGCGTTGGCGGGATCGGCTTGGGCAGCCGCGTCATAGGCGCCATTGGCTTCAGGAACCTTGCCGGTGCGCGCATAGACCTCGCCCAGGCCGGACTGGGCCGCGCCAAGGATGGACATGCGCGGGCTCGTCGAAGTTGTTTCGAGGTCGATCGCCTTCTTGTACGATGACACGGCATCGTCAAACTTCTTGAGGCCAGCCTGCCCGTAAGCGAGGTTGTCCCACAGCAATGCTTCGTTGGGCCTTACGCTTGTGTCGTTAGCCATCAGGTTTTCAATTTCGGTGTACTTGGCGGTGCGGATCTCGGCCACTTTGGCGTCCAGGTTGGATTTGGCAGCGGATGCACCCAAAATCTGGGCCGCGGTTGCATATGCGCCGTCGATGTCTTTCTTGTCCTGGTTGACGATCCTCAGATCGGCGTTGAGCCGGCCAATGACAGCATTTACGCCTAATGTCGCGGCGTTGGCGTTTTTCACATCCTCCAACTGCTTCTTCTGGCCGGGCGACAACCTGTCGATGAATTCCTGACGCGACATGTCGTCATTCTGCACTGTATCCCGTCCGGCGACGATGGCGATGCTGCTGAAGGAATCGGCTATTTTCCCGGCTGGCGTATCGGCAGCGCGATAAATGGCCATGTAAGTTCCAGCGGGCGCCTCGCCGGAGTAGTCGCCGGTATCACTGACAGGGAAGGTGTAATTCAGGGTGACGCCGCCATCGGTGGAGAGACTTACCGTGCCGCTCGTCTGCGGCTGCCCGGTGGGATTGGTGACGTGGCCGTGAATTCTGCCCATATTGCCGGAAGGCGCGGAATGGTCTCCGCCCTCGGCTGTTTCGCGCTTGAGTTCGTTCGATCTCAGTCTCGCCGGGGTCGCATAAGGGCTGTTGGGATACGCGTTGGCGAAGTCGTCAAAGTCCTGCGGCTTTTGCGAGTCCTTAATGAGGTTCCAAGCCTCGAGAGCCGGGTCCGGGGCGGGCTGGGCGAGCGGCGCATTCACGATCACGGGCCCATTGATGAGGATCACAGGCCGTTCGAGCAATCCATAGATAGCCGGTATTTGGCGCCGGTTCGTCTCGGCAGCCATTTGGCGGGCAACATCGCGGACGGCGTCGTCGAGCGGGATGCCTCGCATGCTCAGCGCCTTGAGTAAGTATTGTGTGAAGAGGCCGTTGCGGCCCTCGGTATTGTCGCTGGCCGTGTGGCCGGCTTCGGTGGCGAAGATTACCAGCGAACCGAGACCCTCCATGGGAACAAGCCCGCCGCCGGCCGATCGCGTTGCGCGAAGCGGGTTATCCCGACAGGCATCCAGCACCAAGACTTTCACTGCTGCGCCCTGACTTTCGAGGTCGCTCGCAATGCGCTGCGCCGGCACTGCCTCGTCCTCGACCTCGCCCTCCGAAGCATCGGCCGGGATGTCGATGGGAAGCAGGTAGTTGGTGCCCTTCACCTCAACGCCGTGGCCGGAGTAGTAAACGAAGGCAAAGTCGCCAGGCCTGATCGACTCCACGAAGTCGCGCACGGCGCGTTTCATCTCGTGCTCATTCAGATTCGTCACCGGGAGCACATGGCCGTCATTGAAGCCGACGCGGCTCAGCGCTGCAGCTACGTCGGCGGCGTCATTGATAGGGTTGACAAGCGGCTTCCATGGGTAATCGGCATTGCCGATCACCAGCGCCAGGCGGCGGCCGCTTTCGGGCTGCGCCGGTTCAAACCCTCTGTTTTGCAGGGCGGCGCCATGCATGCACGGCAGGGATATGGCACAGAGAAGGGCCGTCATCACCAAGCGAGAAACTTCAACGTACGAGTGCCCGCACAGCCATCTCATCAAACACCTGATCCTAGTCAGGATTTTTCTAAATCCTGAGCCAATCGTATTGATAAAAAGGTGCAATCAGCGAATCAATGTAAGCGATCATACACCTGTTGTCCCGCGCGGAAAGCACTTCCTGCGCGGATCCAATCGCATGGAAGGAAGCCGAGTCTCGCAGGCGCGGTTCCCACCCCAGAGCCTGAGCAGCAGGCGACCGACGGTCATCCTCATAGCAAGGCTGGAGGCGGAAGACTTAGTCAGGCGGAGGCCTTGCGGCTTTCCATCATGGTGCGCAGCTCCGCGGCGATGGCGGCAAGCCTTTTGCCGGCACTGGGGCTGGGCGCGGATTCGCGGGAGTACGTCACTTCTGTCTCGCGCGCCAAAACTGTGCCGCGCGTGAGACTGAAGGTGCCCAGCACGCCGGCCAGTTTGTGCGCGGCGGCCTGTGCGGCCTTGCGGCGGGATGGAGACAGCTTCTTGGCGGAAACGGCCGCTGCGGCTGCCTCAAGAATCGCGACCCGCTCCCTGATCTCCGGCAGAAAACGGACCCACAGGCGATCGATGGCCTGGGAAAGAGCCGCATCCGCGGGCGCCTGGGAAAGAGCCGCATCCGCGGGGACCTCGGGTTGGGCGCGAGTCTTCATGACAAAGCACGTTCAATTCCAGCCCAGCGCGCTCGAAATCTGCTTGGAAAGCGTAAGGGGATCGAAGGGTTTGAAAAGCACGGCTTCCACGCCCAGGTCGGCAAAGCGGCGCTGGTCGGCGCCTTGCACCTTGGCGGTGAGCAGCAGGACGGGAATACCGGCCGTGGCCGGGTTCCTGCGCAACTCGCGAAACGTACTGGGACCGTCCATGCCGGGCATCATCACATCCAGCAGGATGGCGTCGGGCCGCAGCTCGGCGGCGCGGGCCACCCCCTGCGCTCCTGAGCTGGCCCTAATCACCTCCCAGCCGGCTACGGTCTCCAGGCTCAGCGCGGCCACCTCGCGAATGTCGTCTTCATCGTCGATGATCAGGATCTTGCGGGCCACGACCGATGATCCTCCAGAGATCATTGTCGGGTGTGAAGGCCGGGTTGTCGATGGGGGCGAGCGCGGGAGCCGGTTACGACTTCGGTACCGCAGACTCCGGCGATGCCGTTTCTTCCGCCTTCCGCGAAGTGCGCAGCATGGTCAGAACCAGAGCTTCAAGCTGCTGTGGTTGCACGCGTGTCTTGGTAAGGAAGTAGGTGGGGCCGAGGGTGAGCTGGCGGCGCTCTTGGGGCGAAAGCTCGCGGCCGGAGTAGACCACCAGCGGCAGTTGGGCTCGAGTTTCGTGCTGGCGCAGCCAATCCACTACGTTGAAGCCATCGCCGTCAGGCAGCCCGATGTCGAGCACCATCAGATGCGGTTGGAACGCGGCGCAGGCTTCGATGGTTTCCTGGAACGAATGTGCAGTCTCCACGGTGATGGTGTCGCGGGCGAAGACTTCGCTGATGACACCCGCCAGGTCGCGATCGTCCTCGACAATAAGGATGCGGGCCTTCTCGCCCGATCCGCAGAGCACGCGCGCCAGCTCGGCCAGCAGCGCATCTTCCTGGAGCGGCCCGGAGACCCACCCATCGGCGCCCGCGGGCAGCTCTTTCGGAGGCTCCTGGTCTTCCACGCTCAACAACACCACCGGGATGTGCGCGGTGGCATCGGTGCGGCGCAACAGCGGCAGGATCTCCCATCCGTTCATGCCGTCCAGCGCGGTATCGAGAAGGATGGCCTGAGCGTCGTGGCGCGCCGCAGACAAAGTTTGTTCCACGGTTGCCGCCTGCACCACGGAGTAGCCATGCCGGGCCAACTGCGCGGCGATTCTGGGCCGCGAAGTCGCGTTGCCGTCGGCCAGCACCAGAGTTCCGTGGCCGGCTTCACTTTCCAGAGTGCCGCCGGAAGCCGCCTGGGGCGCCGGCTGATAGGGCAGAAAGATGCGGAAGGTGGATCCGCGCACCGGATTGCGCTCAGCCCAGATGCGCCCGGAGTGCTGCAACACGATAGTGCGGCAGATGGCCAGTCCCAGGCCGGTGCCGCCCTTTTGCCGCGAGTCGGAGGCATCCACCTGCTGGAAGCGTCCGAAGATCGTCTCCAGCTTGTCGGCGGGAATCCCGCGTCCATGATCGATGACGGAGAGAATCACGCCCGTGACGCCCGGCCGCAGCATGACACTCACCGGCGAGTTCGGCGGCGAGAACTTGACGGCATTTGAGAGCAGGTTGGTGACCACCTGGAGCAGGCGGTCGGAGTCGGCTGAAATTTCCACCTTGGTGGCGTCGTGGATCAGCTGCACTCCGGCTGCGTCGGCCATCGGCTGCATGTCCTCGATCGCCTGTTTCACAATGTCGGCCAACTGCACGGTGCGGAAGGCAAGCGGCTCGCGTCCGCTTTGAATCCGCTCCAGGTCGAGAATGTCGTTGATCAGGCGAACCAGGCGGTCGGAGTTGGTGAGCGCGATGCGCAGCAGGTTGGCGGCTTTTTCGTTGACCTCGCCGAGAATGCCGGAGGTAAGCAATCCCAGCGCCCCGCGGATGGAAGTGAGCGGCGTGCGCAACTCGTGGCTGACCGTGGAGATGAACTCATCCTTGAGCCGGTCGAGAGCGTAGCGCTGGCTGATGTCGCGAAAGCTGAGCACCGACGCCGCGAAAAACGGCCCTGGCCGCGTATCGGCGTCAGAGCATACTCGGCGGGAAAGGAGCTGCCGTCGGCGCGAAAGATGTTGTCTTCTCCGTTGACGCCGCTGGACGGCCCCGCCGCCTTTGCGCAGCGGGCAATCCTTGCCGCAGGCGCGGTCTGGCGGCGCTGCGCCGTGCAGCAGCTCGTGCACCGGCTTGCCGGTCAGCGCATCGGCTGGCCGCGCCCAGCAACCGCGCGGCCGCTGGGTTGGCGAAGCTCACCTTTCCCTTGCGGTCGAGCCCGCAGATGCCGTCGGCCACCGCATCCAGCAGGATCTCCTGCTGGCGGCTCAACTCGTCGGCTCGCCCGCTTTCCTGGGTCCGCGCCAGCATCTGTCCCATCGAGGCCGCCGCCGTCTCCACCGCGGCCATCGCTTCGCGGTCTTCGCGCAGGCGGAAATGGCAATAAAACTCCAGCACCGCCAGCACCTTGCTGCCGGCGCGAACCGGCACCGCCCAACCCGAAACCATCTCCTGATTCAGGGCCGCGATCACGCGGGCGCTCTCCGGCGCCGCGGCAAGGTCAGTAAGCCAAACCGTGCGCCCATCGCGCCAAGCGCGTTCGGCAAGTTCGCTTGCGCCCGTCAGCGTCAAGCCCATGCTTGCCTGGATGAGCGCTTCAGCGTGCTGGCCCGGAACTCCCCACGCGGTTGCGAATTCCAGATGCTTTTGCTCGGCGCTCGACCACCCATTCGATGGCCACGTCCCATCCCTGCGCGAGGCACAGCGCCTCCAGGATGCGCATGGCCGTGGTCTCGCCCGGTGCGTTTTCCCTTACGATCTGGCTTACCGCCAGTTGCAGCGCCAGCCGGTTCTCCCGCTGCTTTTGCTGCGTCACGTCGCGCAGCAGGCAGCGCACCGCCAGCGGAACGTTTGCTTTCTGTCGCCGGCTCAGGCTCAATTCCAGCTCCAGCACGCGGCCTTCGGGCGTGAAGTGGCGCAGCGGAGCGCGCTCTATGGTTTCGCCGTCCAGCGCGCGGCGGAAGAGCGCCGCGGTCTCGGCCCGCGCCTCCGCGGCAAACAGATCCTCGAAGGAATGAAGATCCTGGAGCGCCGCGGTGTCCACTCCAAAGCAGCGCTTCCACGCCGGATTGGCATAAAGAAACTGTCCTGCCGGGCTGAGCGTGGCGATCATCTCGCTGGAGTGCTCAAACAGGTCGCGGTACCGCTCCTGGGACTCGCGCTGCGCCTGTTCGCGGTGCAGGATCGCGCTCTGGTCCACAGCCACGGCCACCGCGCCCGTAAGCTCGCCCGCCGCGTCGCGCAACGCCGAAACGTGCAGCGCCACGGGCAGAACCACGCCATCCTTGCGGCACACTCGCGCATCGAAGCTGGGCACCATGCTGGGCGGCAGCGTGCGCACGCAATCCAGATACGCGGCCATGCGGCCGGCCCGCGTGGCCTCCGGCGGCCGATCCACGTGGCAAAGCTTCTGCATCTCCGCCAGCAGCCGTTCCGCTTCACCGGGTGGAAGAATGTCCGCTGTGCCCCACTGATCCTGAAGTTCGGCGGCACGGTATCCCAGCAAACGCTCGGTCGCGGGATTGCAATAGACCAGCCTTCCGCTTAAATCAACAGCCACCACCGCGGGTCCGGCCGAGTCCAGCATTTCTCTCAATCCTTCGCCGATCGGCCCCGCCTCTGCCACGGTTCCGCCACGAAGCAACAGATGGTTCAGAAGAAGCGCAAATAAGCCCGTGGCAATCACTGCTGCCAGGATCGGCAACGATTCCCATCTGAAGCCTGGAAACGTGTGAGCCAGAGCGGCTCCCACCGACAGGACCACGATCGAATAGGGCAGGAGCAGCCAAAGCTGCGAAATTCCGCCGCGCCCCGCCGTCACGAGCCGCGAATGTTCGCTCGTTTCCTGTTTCTCCGGCCGCTCGCTCATCGGCTCTCTTCTCTCCCTCGGGCGCCCGGCTTACCGGCGAGCAGCGCCGCCGTCCACGCCGGCGTCTCGGCCGGCAGCCTTCCTCGTCGAAACCAGGTAAAGTCTCCGCCATGCGCCGTTCCGCGCCCGGCGGGCCCCTCGCGCGCCGCGTTTTGCCGCAAAAATCAGCCCTGCGCACGCCTTCACGCGATGTGCACGTAGTATATGCGTTCGCCTCCAGACTCTCTAGCTAAATCCATCCGCTGCCGCCGGGAGTGAAGCATACCAGTTACCGGGAATGTCGGGCGTGGGTGCGCCGGCCGGGAGCAGTAATTGCGCTGCTTTTCGCACCGTCAGGGCGAACCCGCCGCTCGCCTTAGCGCCGTATACTGGCTGCATGTTCCGCCACCATGCTTTTTCTCGATTTCTCCGCTTCGCTGTGCCCACGGCCGTCCTCGTCAGCCTCGTCCTTTCTTCATCCGCCGCTCGCGCCTGGGAAAACGACGGCCATCGCATCATCAACAAGCTGGCCGCCTCCACGCTGCCCGCCGATGTGCCCGCCTTTCTGCGTTCGCAGGCAGCCATCGACGAAATCGAGTACCTGGGCCCCGAGCCTGATCGCTGGCGCTCGCCCGCCGAGCCGGAACTGGTCGCGGCCCAAGCGCCCGAACACTTCATCGACATGGAGCTGGCCGACGCTCTTGGTCCACTGCCCCACAAGCGCCTCGACTTCGAGGCCAAGGTCTTCGCCGCCGGGCAGCGGCCCGAGAAGATCGGCCTGCAGCCCTGGGAGGCCGATGAGGTGTGGGAGCGGCTGAAGTCGGCCATGCGCAATTACCGCGCCCTCGCCGCCGCCGGCCAGGACACCAAACCCGTCGAGGCGGCCATCATCTTCTATGCCGGTTGGCTCGGCCACTACGTCGGCGACGGCTCGCAGCCCCTGCACGTCACCGTGAACTACAACGGCTGGACCGGCCCCAACCCCCACGGCTACACCACCGAGCATCAGATTCATCACCAGTTCGAAGGTCCGTTTGTCGCCGCCAACATCCATGCGCCTGAGGTGCAGGCCAAAATGACGCCGCCCAAGCTCATTGAGGGCGACATGTTCGACGCCTACCTCGCCTATCTGCGCCACTCAGCCACCTACGTCGAGAAGGTCTATCAACTCTACAAGGTGGGCGGCTTCGATGGCGCGGGCACGCCCGAGTCGCGCGACTTTACCGCCGCGCGCCTGGCCGCCGGAGCCAGCATGTTGCGCGACATGATCTACACTGCCTGGATCGATAGCGCCCAGCCGGTGCCTAATCCGTGGGCGGGGAAGTAGCGAGGAAGCTTCGCGTATCAACATGATGGCAGGAAAGCAATGGAGAGGAATTCGCCGAAAGAGCGTAGATGGCAGTTATTTGGAAGGGTCCTCAGAGTTTTTGCTGAATTCGCCAATGGCTGTTTGTCCGGTTTGGCTTTGCTCTCGGTCATTGCGTTTGTCGTCGCGAAGATGTTCTGGGCAGCAGCGGTTTGGACCTGCTTCCTGCTGATCGCTCGCTAAACAAGAAACGAGACGCGCCCTGCTCGTTCAGTCGCCGGCTTCGGCGGCGCGCACGGCGGGAATGCGGCGCAGCATCCTGGTGAGCGCGACGGTCATCAGGATGACCGCCGGAATGGCGGCCAGAAGCCAGGCCAGCAACGCCTGGCCGGCCAGGCCGCTGATGCGCGCGGCAAGATGCAGAGCGGGGAGGTGCAGGAGGGCGCGGGGCGACAGAAGGCGCGCTGGCTGCGCGGAGACAATCCAAGGAACGGTATGGGACATGATCCAGCCGCCCAGGCGCATGAACGGAAAGATCAGCGCCAGTTGCAGAGGCATGGCGGCGTAGTTGGCGGCTTGAATGGCAGGCAGGTTCAGCCGCAGGGCCAGGGCCAGCGCGGCGCACAGAACCGTGGGGATTCCCACCACGGGAATGCAGCCGACGGCGAATCCCAGCGCCAGCGTCAGCGCCAGGCGGCGAGGCGAGATCCCCTGGCTGAGCCAACGGACCGCGTTGCGCTTTGCGGCTGCCGGAATTCTGGGCATCGTCCTCTCCACGCCGAATGGATTTGTTTCCTCAAAGGTACCGGCACTGGATCGAGCGTTTAGTTTTCCTGTGATGAAACTTCCGTGAAAGAACCAAACTCGTTACGAGATTAGATGCAGCATCGGTAGAAATGTCTCGTTTCGAGATGGCACAAAGGTGGTACGCACGGCCGCCAGGCGTGGTTCAAGACGGTGAACGTGATCGCGCCATTCGGACTGCGGTACACTTGGACCCGATGAGGGTGTTGGGCATCGATTGCGGGACGGAGGTGACCGGCTTCGGCGTCGTGGATTCCTGCGACGGGGCGCGCCAGGAGGTCCTCAAGTTCCAGGCGATGGGCGTCATCCGGCTCAAGAAGACGCAGGCCTTGTCTGCCCGTCTGAAGCAGGTTCACAAAGAGCTGACAGCCGAGATGGAGCGCTGGCGGCCCGATGCGGTGGCCATCGAAGAAGTCTTCTACTCCGTCAACGCCAAATCGGCGCTGAAGCTGGGGCAGGTGCGCGGCGTGGCGCTTCTGGCTGCGGCGCAGCAGGGAATTCCGATCGCTGAGTACGCGCCCCTGAAAATCAAATCGAGCGTGGTGGGCTACGGCTTGGCGAAGAAGGAGCAGGTGCAGTTCATGGTGGCGCGGCTTCTGGGGTTGGCCGAGTTGCCGCAGCCGGCGGACGCGGCCGATGCCCTGGCTATCGCCATCTGCCACATTCATACCGCGCAAACGCTGGCGCTTCAGGGGGCTGCGCAATGAGGCCTGGCTGGCCGGCTCTCGCGGCTCTGGCGCTGGCATTGCAGGTCCATGCCGCATATGCGGCGGACCCGGTGATCCAGGTCGATTTTTCCAATCCCGGGCTGTCGCCGCCGCAGTGGACGCTGACCCTTCACACCGACGGGAGCGGCCATTTTCGCTCGCAGATGGGCAAGGTCCCCGATGGCGGCCTGAAGCAGATCGAGACGCCGGGTGTGGATCGCGACATCCGGGTGAGCACGCAATTTGCCAGACACGTTTTTGATGTGGCGCAGCGCCACAAGTGGTTCAATCAGCCGTGCGAAAGTCACCTGAAGGTCGCTTTCGAGGGATGGAAGACGCTCACCTATACCGGCCTTCAAACGCATGGTTCCTGTACCTTCAACTACTCCAGGGACAGGGAGATTGAAGAGCTGGGCGATTCGATGGTCGCGGTGGCGGAAACGATTCTGGAGGGCGCGCGCCTGGAGTTACTTCAGCAGCACGACCGGCTGGGTCTTGACGAGGAGATGGAGTTCCTGACCCAAGCGGTTGCGGACGGCCGGGCGCAACAGGTCTACGTCATTCGAGATATTCTGGAGCGGCTGGCCGAGGACGATGGAGTTCTGGAGCGGGTGAGAAAGCGAGCCAGAGACTTGTTGGCTCGTGGGTCAACATAAATGTTTGTGTCCAGGCGACTTTTTTGCGATTTTTTGTGTCCAACAGATGTAGGACTCCCAAAAAACGGGCAGGGTCGCCGTAAAGCGATAGAAAGGCGGGGCGGCATGAATCTCATGGGGAATCGCAGTGGGTTGGCGGTGCTTGCAGCGCTGGCCCTGGGAGTGGTGTTTTCGGGTCCGGCGCTTTGCGCCCAGGATGCGCAGCAAGCGCAAGGGCAGCCGGCGCGGGCGATACGTCTGAGCTACGTGGATGGCCAAGTCACGCTTGCGCAGGGCACTCAAGTGCTGGCCGAGCAGGCCGTGGCGAATACGCCGCTGTTCGAGGGCACGCAACTGACCACGGCGGACAACGGAAAGGCAGAGATCCAGTTTGAGGATGGCAGCGTGGCCCGCATCTCGCCTGACAGCTCGTTGACGCTGAAGATTCTGAGCGGGGCAGGCGCGTCGGCCGAGTCCCAGCTTGTGCTCAACGGCGGTCTGGCCTACTTTGAGCTCCAGGGCGGAGGCCAGGCCGGCAAAATAAGCGTGCAATTTGGTGACACGATGGTCACCACCAGCGGCTTTACCGTGATCCGTGTCACCTTGGACAACCCTCCAGGACAGCTCGCCGTCTTCTCAGGAAATGCTCACCTGGAGGTCGGCAGCGGCGCGGGTTCCAGCGCCGCTTCCGTTGACCTGCACGGCGGCGAAAACATCACGCTCAACGCCGCCAGCCCGGCCAACTATCAACTCGCCGAATCAATCGAGCCAGACTCATGGGACGCGTGGAATTCAGACCGCGACCAGGCGCTGACCACTGAGGCGGCGGCGCAGACCGGCGCGGCAGCGAACGTTGGCGCGGGGGAAAATCCCGCGTGGAACGATCTGGACGCCAATGGCAACTGGTACGACGTGCCCGGACAGGGGAACGTCTGGTCGCCCTATGAAGCAGCGAACGAGGGGTTTGACCCCTACGGGAACGGAGACTGGATGTGGACGCCGGGCTACGGCTACATGTGGGTTCTCGGGTTACCCGTGGGGCTATATGCCGTTCCAGTGCGGAATGTGGAACTTCTACGACGGCTTTGGCTGGGGCTGGGCGCCGGGGATGGGCGGTTGCATGCCGTGGTGGGGATCCGGATTTTACGGAGGGCCGAACATCGGCCGCGTTCCCCGTGGATATCATCCGATCCCGCGCCCGATATTGCCGCGCCATCCCATCAACGCGAGGCCGGTTGCGATGGTTCCCGTGAACCGAAGCGGACCGAACTTGCATTTCACGCCGCCGCCGCGCAACAGGAACACACCCGTGACGATAGCGGGAAGCACCGTACAGCCGCTTCGGCCGTTGCCTTCGCGACCAGTGATCGATCACCAAACCTTCACTGCCGGACAGAATCGGACGCAGCCGGGTAATCAACGGATGCCGGTAGGCGGGCGTACGATCAACACCAGGCCGGCCTATGTCATCAACCGTCCGGCGGGTCCGGCGCCTACGAGCGGCCCAAGCTCGCCAAGCCCTTCCACAGCCAGTCACAGTTCTCCTCCGCCCAGCCCGCACAGTTGGTTCGGCGGGTCGGCCAACCGCTCTTCCGGTAGTGGTTCTTCCGGCGGCGGCTCTCCGCATCCGAGCGGAGGTTCATCCGGCGGCTCGCACCCCAGCGGCGGCTATTCCGGCGGCGGCTCACACAGTAGTGGCGGCGGCGGAGGCGGCGGCTCGCGCGGTGGCGGCGGAGGCGGAGGCGGAGGCTCGCGCGGTGGCGGCGGTGGTGGTGGTGGAGGCGGCGGCTCACACGGTGGCGGTGGTGGCGGCGGTGGCGGCCACCGCTGAGATGGGGTCTTCGTTGAACGCGTCCTAAACCAAGCTGGCGCAGGGATCAAACTGGCGCAGGGATCAAACTGGCGCAGGGATCAAACTGGCGCAGGGATCAAGCTGGCGCAGGGATCAAACTGGCGCAGGGATCAAGCTGGCGCAGGGATCAAGCTGGCGCAGGACCGCGCGCCAACGCGGGCGTTCTGCATGTGAAGGGCGCTACGGGCGGAGGTGACGAATCCGCTTACCTTCGTGCTTTGGGCCGCGAATCCCAGCTTGCAGGTTGGTAGTCTAAGAGGTGTGAATCCAGAGCCAGACCCACGTTTGCGGATCGCCGCCATCGGCTTCCTCAATCCCGCTCCGCTTATGTGGGACTTTGAGCACCCGCCGCTCAGCGAGGAGCTCAAAAAGCGTTACCGCATCGACCGCATGACGCCGGCGGAGTGCGCGGTGCGGCTGGCTGACGGCCGGGCCGACATCGGACTGATTCCCATTGCCTCGCTGGCCACGACTCCGGGGTTGCAGATTCTGCCCGGCTGCACCATCGCCTCAAAAGGCCGCGTGCGGTCGCTGATCCTGGTGCATCGCGCCGGCCGGCCGCTGAACGAAGTGCGATCGGTGGCCGCGGATACGGCCAGCCGGACGACGCTGGCTTACGCACGCATGATGTTCCGCATGTGGGACAATGCGGAGGTTCCGTTTTTGCCGATGGTTGCCGATCTGGATGCGATGCTGGAGCGCGCCGATGCGGCCATTCTCATCGGCGATCCTGCGCTGCTGGCTCTCGAAGAGCGGAATAACCAATTCGAACGGACCGGTGAAGAGCTTGTCTATCGCGACATGGCCGAGGAGTGGCGCACGCTGACCGGGCTGGCGTTCGTCTCCGCCGTCTGGGGCGCTGCCCCTGCGGGGGGCAGACTTTTGGACGAGAAAATTGCCGAGGACTTCATTCGCTCTCGCGATCATGGCCTGGCGAATATCGACGCGCTGGTCGCGGAGTGGTCGGCGCGGTTTCCCATTCCGGAGCACACGATCCGAACCTATCTCACGGCCAACATCCACTACGTGCTCGACGAGGAGTGCGTGGAGGGGATGCGCGGGTTCTTCCGCATGGCGGCCGAGTATGGAGTTTTGCCGCCGTACACGGTAGACGTGGACGAGCTGGTGGCGAGGTAAAGCAGCGAGTCAGCGAGTTAGAGCGTGTCTCATAAATCCGCTTTGTATCAGGGCACGGCTTCAGCCGTGCCGAAGAGTCGAAGGTATGATTCGGGCTTCAGCCCCTGCTGCCCTTCCTCCTTGCTAAATAGGAGTAGCAGTAGCGATGTTGGTCCGGGGAGGGCTGCCGGCACGCCGCGGCGCACGTGTCTTTGGGTAGAAGCCGATCATGGAATGAGAATGCGCCAAATGGGGAAATAATCTGCAAATGGAAGATGCGGAGAATCATGCGCTTAGAGATTTCATGGCTTGACTCAGGGCAGGCTCCGGCACCGGTGTTTTCGGATGAGGATGAGGCGCGGTTGATGCCCACAACGGCGTTTGTCAGGACTGATCCGCAGATTGGTTCTTAACCCGAGTCGATGCGTGCTTTAGCCCGTAGGCAACAACCCTATAGCAAATCGTCTATGCAATCAGAGCGTAAACTGGTGTTCTGCGTGGTTGAGCAAGCCCTCGGCGAGAAGAGAGCATTCCCACGACATGCCAAAGCAAATCTCTAGACGACAGACACTACTTCGTCGCGTCGGCCCATTCCTGCTCTCCGCGTTTAAGCAAGGCCGCCCGGTCTTCCGGCAGAATGAAGCGCTTTTTGATCAACTCGTCGACAGCAATCTTGTACCGAGTTTCGTAATCATCCGCATTTGCATAGCGTTCGGCAATTGACTTACGGGGATCGCCAGTCTTCTCCCGATCCGCAGCGTTTCTTGGAAACGGCAAGTAAGAACCTTGGAAGGCAACTCGTTGATCCGGCGCGCCGATCGAAGGGTCGCGCAGATTCCAGCTTGCGTAGGTCGCCAACGGAACGGTGATCTCGGGCAGGCGCACGCCATCGCGCTCGTTGCCGTCAACGTCGACCTGCGGCACAAGCACCGGGAAAGGCTCGCCGACCTGGGGCGGCTGAACCGTGAGAAATCCCTGCCTCCAGTTCGGGCCAAAATCGAGTCGCCAGGCCTCATTGGCCTCATGCGGCATGCTTACTCCTGGGATTCGAGGGAACGCATACTTGTCCAAAGGCACCAGCGTTCCGTCATCGATCCTCGGATAGCTGCTTGCGGGTGGGGGAGTATTGTCGCGCACCCATGCATCCATGTTGCAGATCATGGCGCGTCCCAGATACTTTTCCGTGAGCGTCGATTGCCGTTGTTGCCCGAATAGGTCTCCACTTCCCTTTTGCGGGGGGAAAGGACCGCCCCCATGTTGGAGTCCAGTGAGGTGGTAGATGCGGACATGGTCGGAAAGGGAGACATCGCGCTTTCCATCCGCTGAGGTATGAATCAACGCTGCGGCGCGTCCCCAATATTCATAGGATGTGCTCAAGAAGAAGATCTTCGGCACGACCTTGTCGGCAGTTGCACGATCAAGCAGTCCCCCAACCTCCCCGGTAATGGGGTCCCGCTCCGGCAGATCCGTAAAGGGGAAAAGATCAGTTGGGAAGAAGATCGACGACGTAGGCTGGGCATCCCGCGAAGGCTGGGCGAAGCGAACGTTGAAGCTGCCGCGGCCGGCTCCCGCAATATTGACCAAAACGCCATCGAGAGCAATTCGTCCTTCTTCATCGGCATTGAATCCTTGATATAAGAAGTCGCGCAAGAAGCGACCCGTCTGCGAACTTCCCTGACCATAGACACGCACTGCAGGAGCGATAACATCGGGAGCGTGTTTGGCAAAGGAAGCAAAGTCGCGAAATGCAGCGAATCCCAAACCCGCTACAACTGGATCGGCAGCGACGTAGACATATTCGTAGATCTTTCCCGGCTGAAATCCCCCGTTCAAATGAATAAACCGGTCATTGGAAACGAGTTTGCCGTCGACCAGGTGCGCGAATTGCCATGCACTGGCCGGGATCACACGGCGAGGCCCATTGCGCGAGTCGCGAACGGTGAGCGTATTGCGAGGATCGTAGGGATCCGAGACCGGGTATTCGCTGCCGCCAATTCGGCCCACGATCAAATGTCCGAGGGGAATATCCGGCATTGCCTGCGAAAGCATCAGGTCTCCGCGCACCAGGCCTGTAATCGTCTTTCCGTTTTCCTGTGCGATAGGCGCATACAATCGCATGGCGCCTGGCCCGGTTGCGTCCCATTGCCAACCGAGGCTCACCACCGTGAACCCCCTTCGCAGTAACCACGCGTCCCCATCGCCGCTGGCAAGATCGTTGTCGCCGCCTTCAACGTAGGTCATGCGGCTTGCGCGCCCACGGTTGGGAACTTGGAGAAGCATCGAGCCGTTCCCTTTCTTGGCGTCCTTGGGACGAACGGCAACGAAATCGGCGGAGAACTCCACCTCGCCATCTTTCAGATTCACGGCGTTCGCAAGATCAACAATTTGCCGATTGCGCGGGTTGGCCACGGGAAGCGAAAAGTAAACGCGTCCGATGATGCGCTCGTAAGCCCCAGCGTCTCCGAACGCCTTGCCATTCAGGACATCGGTGCGAGAAGCGATCTCAACTCGCAGAACGCGGGCTTCTAGCTGAAGTGCACCCAGGATCAGCAGCAAAAGGAATGAACTTACACGAAGAGCAAGTCGCATGCGAAAACTGTACCATTGCGAGCTGATCGGCACATACTCATCCAGGCTGTGACTGCGCATCACCGCTCTCAATGAGCACTTAATCGCTAAGTCGCTCATCGAGGAACCGATCAGTACCGATATGTCGGCCAGTGTCCTGTGATCTTGTGAGCGAATTGGGGGTCCTTCGGCTGCGATCAGGGCAGGCATTGAACTCATGCCCTGAACCAAGCATGTCGGGTTTCCTGCAGACCCTAACTTTTCTTGGTGCTATTCACCCTCAATTCCTAACTTTTCTAGGTTAGCTTTGCCTCTAAAATGCAACTTTTCTAGGTTAATGACCACCCAAAATGTAACCTCCAGAGGTTAGGTTTCGGGGCCAAAGCTAACCATTTAAGCGAACATTTGAGGGGGTTTCCGCACCATCTTTGCGAACATTCCGCTTGATTTCACAGGGCTTACCATCCTCCGCGAGAAACCACCCACAATGTGTTGATTTTTTCGACGGCTCGTCGCGGCGGTGATTCGCTCGGAATGACGGAGTTGGGTGAGGCGGCGGGTGCGGACACCCACACGACAGACGGACTGGAGTCCGGCGCTACACGCGGGTGCGGCAAGCTCAGAAGCGAGCTAGGAGAAATGCCTGGCCCACGCCTCGACCCATCGCAGAGTGAGCGCGTCCCCCGGTGCCCCGGTCGTGCCCTTTCAAAACATCTACTTATTCAGAGGTTCCTTAAATGTCGTGAATGCGGATACACCATTTGCGAATCTGCTGTAGCGTCACGCTTCCAGCTCCTCGACGGATGGTAGCGACGATACGGGTTCCGTTAAATCCCGAATTTTTGCCAGCAGGTCTGACGGGTGTACAGGTTTCGAGAGAAGCTCGAATTCATGTCCGTCGGCGCGGGCGTCTTCAAGCAGATAGGCGGTGGCGGCTTTTCCGGAAAACAGCAGCACTTTGCAGTCCGGGCAATGCTCTCGTACCAGAATCGCGAGTTCGATCCCAGAGAGCAGCGGCATCACAACATCGGCGATAAGAAGGTCAGGAGCTTCAAGTCGAGCGGCTTGCAAAGCCTCGAGAGGCTTACTGAAGGATCTGGCACGGAAGCCTCCTTGCAGCAAAATCATTCCCAAGGTTGATGCAATGACTTCCTCATCATCGACAACAAATACGTACGGCTGTTGGCGCGGCTGGGGCATGATGATTCTCCTTTCTCCAGAACTGACGAACTGCGAGTCCTTAGATAAAAAGCCGGGGCCTTTCTCGCTGATCGTTCCCGCGTGAACTGACCGCTCGGTGTCATTCCTGGGGAAAGAGGATCAACCTACAGTTGTTCAACCCGTGCCGGCAAGAGGGGCCGTGCGTTCGTTGGTGGTTCTTCCTTGGCGTTCATAGCCGGTGGCCGACTGTGGCTGCCTCTTGCCTTCGGCACCAGCAGCCTCTTTTGGCGGCAGGCCGCCGGCGTCTTTTTTGTGGCAAGACGCCGGCGTCCGTACCGCAGGGGTCGCCGCGCTGAATAGGACTTCCCTTATGCCCATGAGGAGTGCGTCCGGATCACCGTCGACTGTGACGCCGGCGAAGGGTTCACTTTGCCGGAGTTTCCCCGAAACGGAAACCACGGGAGCACGCGACCCGGACGCTCGAATCCAGAGGGACAGGCGGTCCCTCTCATCTGCGGGAATGGATTGGCAAAGAAGGACAAGGTCGAAATCGCCCGCCCGAAGGCAGTCAAAAGCCTCTCTGATCGAGAAAGCTGGGACTACGGCATAGCCCGCAAATTGGAGGACCAGGTTGCGAGTACCCAGCAAATGCGGGTCCAGTCCGACGGAGAGAACGAGGGTTGACGCCATAAAAACATCCTTTGCTTTTGGCAAGAATCATGACTCTTGCCACTGAGCGTCCGATCTTGTTTTCGGCCTTTCACAGCCTTTCAGTTCCAGCTTGCACCCAATCCTTTACCGAGTGCCCGTTCCGCCGGCCGGCTTTCAGCAGCCGTTCTTTGGTGGAGGGTACAAGCATCAAACAAGGGACCAAGTGTCCGGCCCGCAAAGGCAATCAAAAGTTGGAGATGCCAAACGCGAGAGGTTTCGGTTGGCTCGAGCCGCCGGCCAGCGGCTTTCAGTCACAACAGAAACTACCGGCTCTCAGCAGGCAGCCGTTTAGGGGAAATCCCCTCGCGCTTTGCGGCATTAAGCGAAGAGTAGCCCCCCTCCTCCGGGGCGTGTCTGTCTCTTGTCGAACACAAAACTCATAAGGCTTGTAGAACATTCGTTGAATTGTGCATGAATGCATGAAGTGGCGTATGATCGTCGTACATCTCTATACGCAGGCCAGCCCGCCTGTAATCTCTGGGTCGGCTCTTTTGCGCGTTCAGGTGCGAGCCTTTTGGCTGCACGGCGCAAAGGAGCACCATGCCATCGATTTCAGTTCCTCCACCCTACAAGAACGTAGTACCGCGAGTTGGCGCTCATCGGACGGACGGCAAGGGATCGATTTCAGTTCCTCCACCCTACAAGAATCGTGTGCTGGCCTCGCTGCCGGCAGTTGAAATGAAGCGTCTTGCTCCCCATCTTTCCCCGGAAACTCTGAAAATGAATCGAACCTTGCACGATCCAGGTCAGATGGTTGATACCGTGTATTTTCTGGAAGAGGGCGTTTGTTCCATTGTTGTGACCATGGAAACGGGAAACACGGTCGAGGTGGGCATCACCGGGCGAGAGGGTTTTGTGGGGCTGCCCGCTTTGCTCGGCACTCAACATTCTCCGAACCGAACCTTCATGCAAATTCCGGGACACGGCTTCAGCGTGAAGGCCAAGGTTTTGCAAGAACAGTCCGAGTCGTCGAAAGAACTCCGTCTGCGCTTACAACGAGTGGTTCAAGGATTGCTTGTGCAAACCGCTCAGACGGCTGCATGTAATCGGGTGCATGAACTCGACGAGCGTCTCGCCCGGTGGCTATTGATGTGCCAGGACAGAGTGCAAAGCGATCACATACCGATAACCCACGAATTCCTGGCCATGATGCTGGGCACGCGCCGCACCACGGTCACCGTGGCAGCCGGCATGTTGCACAAGGCTGGACTCATTGCATATTCGCGTGGACACGTCACGATCCGAAATCGCGAGCGCCTCGAACATGCTGCGTGCGAATGTTATCAGACCATCAGAGAGGAATATGTGCGCCTCGGGCTTCTTTAGGGAACCTGTGAAATAGTGCTCAGACTGCGTGAATTGGTAATGGCTCCCGTCAAAGTGCAGGCGTGGAGGCCCGCACTACAGGCGGTCTCCCACCCCAGCAAGCCAAAATGCGGGCTTGGCCCCCGCTGCGCCGCTCCGGTCTGGACAGGCTGCGGGAAAAGGCCGAATTTCGAGCCGGACGATCGAAGAACATCCCTCAGGGGCTAAAGCTCTCATTGATTTTGCGGCGCTTATGGCCCGAGTAAACTCGTGCCCTTCTTACAAGCTGCGCCGCTCCGGTCTGGACAGGCTGCGGGAAAAGGCCGAATTTCGAGCCGGACGATCGAAGAACATCCCTCAGGGGCTAAAGTGTCTGCGTGAGAACTATTTTTGGTGGCCATATCTTGGGCTTGCAGATTCAAGAAGGCCCAAGATCTTGCGGTTACTCGACCCGAAAACTGCGTTCTCACGCAGACACTAAAGCCCTCATTGATTTTGCGGCGCTTATGGCCCGCGACCCAGAGGGTGCCCCGCTCGTGCCCTTGTTACAAAACGTTCTGGCAATCGAGTTTTTCCGCAAGCTCTGGAGACCAGCGCTACATTTCGGCCGTTACAGAATCACGCGATCTCGGCACTATTTCCGCGACCGCGTAGTTTAGTGGTTTCCCAGGTCCCCAAAAGCGAGGAACCTGGGGCACCCAAGCTCGTGGGCGTGATTACGAAATCACGAAGTCGCGGCACAAGTGTACTGTCCCCAGAATCCATTGCATTATTTGGGAAGGAACAACCGCAGGTCCTTCGACTCGTTTTGGTGCAAAAAACGCACCAAAACTCGCTCAGGATGACAGAACGATTTATGTTGCGAACCCTAGGGACAGGGCATTAGGAAAAATGCCTGGCCCAGGACTCAACCCATCCCAGAGTGAGCGCATGCCACGGCCCCCAGAAATACAAGCACGTGGCAACAACCTCGGCTGCCAGCAGCCCGGATGCGCCGACGACAAACGACCGCATCAGCCGCCCGCGACCCCAGTCCCAGGCTGCCATGAGAACGATGAGCAGGAGATTGCCGTAGAAGGTGTAGAAGAACCACGGAACCACGGACTGCGGCTCTGCCGGGATCAAATATCCCGAGAAACGCCCGAACCCCGGATCGGCGAGTGAGACGGTGGCCAGGATCATCATCCTCTTGTGCGCAGCCGGATTCTTCCTGAGCGAAATGCCCCACGCCAGCAGAATGAGAAAGCCGCCGATGTCCACGAAGTTTACGGAGAGAAACGGCGGATCGCCGATCGGGCTGTGCAGATTCACTGCCTCCCACGCCATCGCCGCCCACGGTCCCAGAACCCCCATGAGGCACGCCCATCCCGCCAGAAACCAGCCAAACTTGCGGTGCCAGGCGACGCGGTCGCGCAACACCAGCAGGACCTGCGCCGTGAGCAGCAGCAGCCACGTCGTGAATACAGCCGCATGGACATAGAGAATTTTTGGCGCCGGGGGATTCTCATGTGCGAACCTGGAAATATCCAGGCCGAATCCGGCGATCATCCCCGCCCAGAGGATGGCGAGCCACACGGCCGAAGGCACCCGATCTTCGCGTGGGCTCCACGTGCCGCGCACATGCCATATGATTCTTGAACTGCGCACCGCCGGTGCTGTCGCCATACAGACCTCCTGTTGTTGCCTAGAACTGGTTGCATAAATGCCGCTGCGCGCGCGAGAAACATCCCTCAGGGGCTAAAGCCCGCGTTTTATGCGGCCATTGTGGCACCCTTCGGCTCCGCTCAGGGCAGGCTTTGAATCCGTGCCCTTTCAAAGCCCCATTTATGCAACCAGTTCTAGAAGGAAGATTGCCGGATGCACGGGTTGGTGTCAACGGAAAATTGCCGGGCGCTGCGCGACGGCGCGACGGGAAGCCACTACGGCGGCGAGGCGATGAAGCAACGCAGGATTGCCTGCAGCCCTTGAGTTGGTTGCATAAGTCTTCTCGGTCGACCGAAGAGCGTCCCTCAGGGGCTAAAGCCTCCGATGCTATGTGCCCGCTTGGGCACGGCTAAAGCCGTGCCCTTTCAAAACGCGATTGATGCAACAAGTTCTAGCGCGGTGGTTGCTGATCGCGGTCGGCTTCGATTGAGGTTCTGCCATCGGGAAGCTTCCAGCGGCGCGCCTCGATGATGAACCAGACAAAAAGGCCGGCAGCCACGACCCAGGCCGCGATATAGACGGGCCAGAAGTAACGGCTGTTCATGTCCATGAGCACGACGGGAGCCGTGATGATCACGCACTCAACCCCGGCGAAGCCAAGGGAGAAGAAGAACTTCGACCAGCTCCAGAGCCCGAGCTGCTGCTCTCTCCGGACGCGGCCGACAACCATGATGCCCAACATCACGAGGAAAGCAACCCACCACATATGCGTTCCACCTCCGTGCGAAGATTATTGCCCTGGCCGGTCACCTCGCGCGGATGCTTGCGCGGAGCAGGCGGACGAAGATTACTGCCCGCGCTGATCCGCTGACGCGGATGAGCCGGTCAGCGCGGCAGCACGGTGCTTCAGCCACCATTTGATTTCCCACACGAACATCGCAATGGCCAGGATTCCGTCGAACACAAGGGCCGCGATGAGCACCCATTTGTACTGCGGATGATTTTGGTAGAGAACGGCGGCGGGCACCGCAGTGGCGTAGAGGAAAACCACGAATCCTATGGCGACAATATAATCGCCGGCGGACAGTTTCATTCCCTGGCGCGAGTAATGACGAATGGTGAATAAGCCCCAGAAAATTTTGAAGATCTCGAACATCTGTTCTCTCCCCGATGCGAAAAATGGTTAGCGGATTGGCATTTGAATTCTCACGCGCGCCTCATGCAAGATGGCCGCGGGCTCGAATGCTTTCAAAAAAGGTCTGGCCGGGACCGTTCATGAAATCTCGATCGTACCTGAAATCGCTATTTAGGCGTTCCGTTCCCGTGCACCGGAGTAGTCAGCGTCCAGTTTCCCTGAAGCACGCCATTGGGGTTCGAATTGGGATCGTTGGTCTGATACCACTGGCTTCCGTTGGTCCAGGTCTGCGAGTAGGCGGAGGAGACGTTGGCCGCGCCCGACGGACCTGAGACCGTCTGCTGATCGAGCGCGTAGTCCACCCAGTCGGAGGCCGCAGTGCTCTGCGCGTTCATTTCCGCGTTGGCATTGTTCATCGCGCTATCAAACTGCGACTCCTGCTGCTGCATGAATGCGGCGTGGTTCTGATTCATCATGTTCCTGAACTGTGCGAACTCCGAGTTCAGCGCGTTCTCTTCCGCCAGCTGCACCCTGCGCAACATGGCCATCTGCGCCTGCGCCTGCTGCTGCTGGCGCGCGAAAACCGCCTGCTCCCATTGCGGCGTCGGCTGCGCGTTGGGAAGATTATTGCTGTCCACCAGCTGCACCAGGGCGTCCAGTTTGCCGTGGGGCGCGGTGAGCTCGTCCACGCGCGACCAGCACGTTCCCCCGTTCATGATTCCCGGATTGTTATTCAGGGTGCACATCACCACGGTGCGCAGCCGCTCTTCAACCACGAACGAGCCGTTCACCGTCTCAATGCGCAGGGCAGCGGTGTCGGCGCTCACCGTGCTGCGCAAATCGCCCGGCGCGCTGCTGTATGTGGAATTGACCGTGGCGGCAAACTTCTGCCACTGCTGCTGGTAATTTGCAGGAACCGGCATGGCGCCCACCACGTGTACCCCGCCAGGGATTGTCTGGACGTAATACTGCAAAAACTGCGCCGCCGTCATCTGCTGCGTTACAGGAATACAACCGGTGGTGTTGGCCCCTTTGAAATTGGGCCGCCACAGCCAGCCAAAGACCGGCTCATAGCGGACCTGCATCAGCGCGTCGGACGAGTAGGCGCGAATGACCGGCCACGGCAGAGAACTGCACGGCGGCGTCATGATGATCCCTTGCATCTTCCATCCCGCCGGAATCGTCACGGTCTCCGCGGGCATATTGTTGAACGACGGATCCGTGACTGTCGCCGTGGTCATTTGATTCGGCAGCGGGGAGCCGCTGATGTAGGCCGGGGCCTTCCCGCCGGATTGCGATGCAGGGCCGCCAATTCCGGCGGCAGGGGCGGCTGCGCTTTGGGAGGACCGACAGCCAGCCAGCAAGAGCGTGATTGCGCAGAAGACGGCAATATCCCGACCCAGGTTGCTCATTTAGGGGAATCTCCTTTTTGGTACCGAGTCCCTGGATTGTATCGTTCATCAGGCCGGTTGCGACACAATAAAATCCAATATTTTCGGCGGAGAAGTGGGACCATCCGGGCCGGCGGGAGGGTTAGGTGCGCAGATCGCGGACCCGGCAACTCCCGCACCCTTCGGCCTGATTGGCGAATCCAGGACCGTACTGGAAGGAGGCGCTCAGGCGAGAAAAGGTCGCTCGTTGGTGATCCGGGCAGGGAGCGGAATTGAGGGGTGGGGAGTTATCCACCGGGCGCTTGCCAGCGAACGGCAAAGCATGACAACCTTAAAGGAGTTACGCAATTTGCGCAGGCGAAGGAGTGTCTGAACCGGCCATGCCCATCCAAACCACCGAGAAGATATGGCACAACGGCAATTTGATTCCTTGGGAAAAGGCGACGATCCACGTGATGAGCCACGTGATTCATTACGGCTCGAGCGTGTTTGAGGGGATTCGCTGCTACGGTCAACCGCACGGATCGGCGGTGTTCCGCCTGCCGGAGCACATGCAGCGGCTGCTGGACTCGGCCAAAATCTACCGCATGGAGATTCCATTCACGCTGGAGGAGCTGTGCGCGGGGGTGGTGGACACCATCGAGGCCAACGGCGTGGCGCCCTGCTACATCCGGCCGATCGTGCTGCGCGGGTACGGGGAGATTGGCGTAAGCCCGAAGGGATCGCCGATCGAGGTGTACATTGCGAATTTTCCGTGGGGCAAGTACATTTCCGGGCATGGAGGCGCGGATGTGTGCATCTCGAGCTGGAACCGGCTGGCGCCGAACACGATGCCAGCGCTGGCCAAGGCGGGAGCGAATTACATGGGCTCGCAACTGATCCGCATGGAGGCCGAGGTGAACGGCTACCAGGAGGGGATTGCGCTGGACGTGGGCGGGCTGGTGAGCGAGGGGTCGGGCGAGAACATTTTTATTGTGCGCAACGGTGTGCTGTTCACGCCGCCGCTGGCGAATTCGGCGCTGTCGGGGATTACGCGCGACAGCGTGCTGACGATCGCGCGGCACCTGGGCCTGCCGGTGACCGAGCAGGCGATTCCGCGGGAGCTCTTGTATATCGCCGATGAGGTGTTCTTTACGGGGACGGCGGCGGAGGTGCAGCCTATCCGGTCGATCGACCGCATCGTGATTGCCGACGGAAAGCCGGGCGAGATCACCAAGAAGATCGCGGACGAGTTCTTTGGCATTGCCAATGGACTGAAGCCAGACCGATTTGGTTGGCTGACACCGGTGAAGGTGGACGCGAGCGAGACGGTGACGGCGTAAACCCGCATTTCCTTTTTGATTCACTTCCCTGAAACCTTGAAGCGTCACAATGGTCAATGTTGACGATGGTGCGAACGCGGTGAAGGCGCTTCGAAGGAATGAAGCCGGTGGGTGAGAGACAAAACCGGCCCTTTCATCTCTCTTTCAACTCCCCGCTCTAAGTTGGTTTCCAGAGATCACGAATCACTTCCGGGCGATACAATTGCCTGCAACCGGTGTCGAACAACGAAATTCCGGTTGCAAGCAGGAACTCAGAGGGGGACGCAACCATGATCCGGCATTGCGCTTTTCCATCAGCTTTCCTGTTGTGGCTCGCCGCCGCGGCGGCGGGTCAAACATCCGCAGCGCCTGCGGCGAAGGCCACCGCGCTGGAGTATGGCGCCATCCCAGCACAGTGTGCGCAACTCGTGACGACAGCCCCGAAGCTCGTGAGCCCCGGCATCTACGATGCCAGCGCGGTGGCGAGCCGTGCCATCACGATGGAGGACGTGTGTTCCGCACGGATGGCGCTGCGCGGGCACAACGTGGTGAAGATCGAAGGGGGAAGCGTGCGCGCGCTGGCGCACCTGATCGGGGAACCCCTGCCGTACGCGCGCCCCACGATTCATAATCTGGCGCACAGCAGAACCCTCGATGCGAAGAGCATCAGGCCGCTGGTGGCCGCGGACACGCAGACCTTTCAGCAAACGTACGTTGCCGCGCAGATCGATCCCGGAGGGCCGCTGCGGGTGTATGAGGGAATCGCCGCGGCCACCGCTGCGAGCCAAGCGAAGGCGAAGGCGGATTTCGATGGCTGGATCGCGGAGCGTACGTCCACCGCGACCCCGGCCCCCAGTGCATTCGATCCCTGCGGACTTGCGGGCAACACCGCCTGGACGTTCTACCAGACGGCAGAAATGACGGTGATCGATGCACAGGGAAATGAGGCGACGCTGAAGACGAGTACCTGCCGGCTAAACGACACGATCACGCAGAACGACTGGTACATGGTGCAGGCGAATCTCGCCTCGATGCCCAACAACACCCAGTGCCCGCTGCAGGACCTCAATAATGGTCCGGGGCCCAGGTGCGGGCCTTTCGTCGCGGAACGGGACACCACGATCAACAATGAGCTGATCTTCGGCGGATTCCCGGTGTTGAGCAATGGCGCAACGCTGGAAGACTGGGGTCCCCAGCAGGGCACGATTACCAGCTGCTCGTTCGGACAGAACTTTACGATGGCTGCGGGCCTGGCAGCCTCGGCCAATCCCGGCGCGAATGTTGGCTTCAGCGACACATACAGTTCCAGCTGCACGTTTCCGACCGAGACATTGTCCCCTCTGACGCCGGCACTCGGTTCCGGCGCGAATTTTGCCAAGTGGGAGGAGGATTTTGTAGTCCCCCAGGTGGCCCCGGGGTTTCCCTTTTTTGGAACAACAGTTCAGCCGTCGCCGTTCGGGATTGAATCGTTCGCCAGCCAGTTCGATTCGATCGTGCAGGTGCCGGAGATCGACGGCGGCACGATTTATGCCAACAGCGCGTTCAACCCGGACATCGTTTCGAATGTCGTGTTTGCGAATCTCTCCGTCTTTTCGCCGTGCGGGGAATGCGGGCTGACAACGGATTACACGGGCGATGTGGTTTCGCTGGAGCTGACTCCGTATGTGGTGAGCCCATCGTTCAATGCTTACATCGCAGGACAGCCAGGAGTCCGGGAGGCGTGGATCGCCGTGCCGGCCAGTTCGACGACTGTGAATGTGCAGGTGTTTGCGAACACAGCCACGAATGGACTCTTCAATTCATTCTTCAATGAGGCGGGCTCCATCACCGGCTACGACGATTTCGTATGCGGGCAGGATTTCAATAATCTGCTGAGCTGCGGAAGCCCGACCAGCGCTCAGGCAACGCCCACGATTCCGGTTCTGAATCAAAACGTTGGATTCACGGTCACCTGCGAGGGGACGAGCGGAACATGGCTGGAGTGCCCCTCAGGGACACTCAACGGGGACCAGACCGTGAGCCTGATTGTGAATGGGGTGAACAGCGGGACGGGCAAAGGCGTTGGGATAGCAACCTTCAACACCTCGCCTCTGGCGGTTTCTCCGGCGGTCGAGGTCGACCCCATCCAGATCAGCGTGAACTTGTACGAAGTGCCGGCGGTGTCGTCGGTCTCGCCTCCGTCGGGAACGGCGCTGGGGGGTAACTCCGTCGTGATCGACGGATCGGGCTTCTCCGCGCAGGGCGGACCCAACGGGGCAGCCAGCATTGTCTATTTTGGCAGCGTGCCCGAGTACCCGTGTGTTGCCAACGGGAACCCCATCTGCTTCACGGTGGTTTCCGATGGGCAGATCAATGCGGTTGCTCCGCCCGTACCCGCGGCCACACCAGGCTCCAGCCCGGTCACCAAAGTCGACGTTCGTGTGCAGACTCCCGGGGGCGAAACGGCGATTGCCGAGCCAGCCGACGTGTACACTTACACGTACAACACCCCCGCGATTACGAAGGTCCAGCCGACGCAAGGCGCAGCGCCGCCGCCCCTGGAAGTGGCTATCACTGGTTCCGGTTTTACAGGAGCGAGCGCGGTCGCCTTCGGCCCGTCGATCATCTCTCCTCCGTGCGGGGCGGCGTCCGGGAAGCCCGTAATCGGACCGGGCACATGTTTCACGGTTCTGTCCGACTCGCAAATCGCGGTGAGCGTGCCGAACCAGACGTGGCTGGCGGTGAATCACCTGTTTGGAACGGTGGACATGCGCGTGACCACTCCGGGTGGGACCAGTGCGGTGGTCAGCGCCGATCACTTTCAACTGCTTGAAGTCTTCAGGCCCGTCGTCTGCCCACCTTACTGCCCGCCGCCTCCGCCGCCTCGCCCTTAATGGCGGCTGCGGCGTAGCGGGTGGTTTGGGTGTTGGGTGTAGGCTGGCAGCGAGCTGGCGCGTGATCGATTCAGTGCGCGATCCATGAAGCTATCCCGCAACGGCCAAACCGCTAGGTTACATTTCTCACAACAACCACGCATGATGGGAAACTCAGCTGCGAGGGTGGCCAAACAGGTTATTCTTTTCGCACAATGGACGTGTGCGGGCCCGGAGACCCGCACGACAGCCGGTCTGGAGACCGGCGGTACGCCTTGCCTGCAACTGGTGAGAAATGCGGGCTAGGTTGCAGTGTTCAGCCGTGCGCCGGCTCCCCGGCTCGCAAGATGCGATTTTTCATATCACTCAGCCACTTGCTGTGCTTCCATGCTCAGGCAGCTTTTAGCTGTCAGCTCTCTGCCTTTTGCTTGAGACAAAGGCCCTTTGGCGTATGTCGGAGGGCTTTTGCGTGTGCGGGTGCGGTGGCGAGGTGGAGCCTGCGCGCGGCGGATTTGACTGTGACTTTGGCGTGCAGGTTCCACTGATATTTACTTGTTTTCCGATGGGGCGTGGCTTAGGCTGGTTTCGCTTCAACAGAAATCGAAGATGGAGGCCACACGATGGCTGGAATCGATTGGAACGCGGCGATCCTTTACGCGCGCCTAGTGGCAGTCGCAGAGAGTGTTGCTCCGGAAGACGAGTACTCACAAGCCAACATCGGGGCGATTCAGGTGCTGGGGTACACCTTTCTGCAGACGCTGTATGGCAACGAGCTAGCGACGGACGTGGACCCGCATGACGGTGAGACGGTGACGTACGGGTTCCTGGGCGTGTCGCAGGGCGGGGAGCTGGTGGCCGTGGTGCGCGGGACGGACACCATCATGGAGTGGATTCACGACGCGGAGTTTCTACTGGTGACGAATCCGGTGCGCGGCGGCGCGGGGATGACAGAGGATGGATTTACCGCGATCTATAAATCATTGCGCGTAGGGCGGAATGCGCAGGCGGCGACGGCGGTCGCAGCCATCGGGAAATCTCTGCAGACGGGGCAAGCGAAGAGCGTGACCGTGACGGGGCACAGCCTGGGCGGGGCGCTGGCCGCGCTGCTGACGCCCGATGTGGCGTTGAATACCGCATGCCGTGCGCCGGTGGTGTATACGTTCGCCAGCCCGCGAACCGGAGATCATGCTTTTGCGGGATCGTTCAATGCAGCGATCGCGGAGAGCTATCGCGTGTATAACCGCTGCGACCTGGTGCCGAATTTGCCGCCGATTCTTCCCTTGCCGTACGAGCACACGAATACGCCGTTCGAGCTGGTGCCGCCGAAGGACGCGATCCAGGCAAGCATTGTGTGTGAGCACCATTTGGCGACGTATCTGTGGTTGATGGGCCGGCAGGTGGGTTCAAGTGCGTACCCGGAGGTCCCGGAGTGCCGGGGCAGCGCGTATCCGGGGCCGGCGTAGAGGAGCAGGGAATAGGGAATAGGGGCTAGGGACTAGGAAAGACGAAGGCCCCTCGGCGAGTGCGGAGGGGCTTCTCACATTCAGACAGCTTTCATCTCTCAGCTTTCAGTTTGGGATGAAGGCCCTTCGGAGTGTGCCGCGGAGGTTCCCTCACTTGCGCCGCGGCGAGCGCGGCTGCCGCGCGCCAATTATGATGAATCGGAGAGCCGCACAGGTTACGCGCAGGACGCAGAACTCCGCGGCGCCGCAGGAAAGGAAGATTGCCTCCACGTGAAACCCGACATGAAAGTCTCGTTCGCCGGGCTGGAGCTGGTGAATCCGGTGATCGCCGCCAGCGGCACCTTTGGCTACGGCATTGAGTTTGAAGAGATCGTTTCGCTGGAACGGCTGGGCGCCATCGTGACGAAGGGAATCTCGCTGCAGCCGATGGCGGGGCACAAGCCGCCGCGCATGGTGCAAACGGCGGCAGGAATGTTGAACGCCATCGGCCTGCAGAACGTGGGCGTGGAAGAGTTTGTGGAGCGGAAGTTGCCGGCGATGAAGCGGCACCCGAGTTGCAAGGTGATTGTGAATGTCTTCGGGCACACAGTGCGCGAATATATCGAGGTGATCGACCGGCTGAATGATGCGGAGGGGATTGCGGCTTACGAATTGAACGCATCGTGCCCCAACGTGCGCGCGGGCGGAATGACGTTCGGCGCCGATCCCTATGCGCTGGAAGAGCTGGTCGAACGGACGAAGAGAGTCGCCATTCAACCGCTCATCGTGAAGCTCTCGCCGAACGTGACCTCCATCAGCCACATGGCGCGCATCTCGGCAGATGCGGGCGCCGACGCAGTGAGCCTGGTGAATACGTTTCGGGCGATGTCGATCGATGCGGAGGAGCGGCGGCCACGGCTGAGCAACGTGACGGGGGGGTTGTCGGGGCCGGCGATCAAACCCATCGCTCTGCGCATGGTGTACGAGACGGCGCGGGCAGTGCAGATTCCGATTCTGGGGATGGGCGGGATTATGACGCCGGAAGATGCGGTGGAGTTCATGCTGGCTGGGGCGACAGCGGTCGAGGTGGGGACGGCGAGCTACGCCGACCCGCGCGCGACGGAGCGGCTGGCGCGAGGACTGGAAGCGTGGTGCAAGAGCCACGATGTGGCGAAGGTGGCGGGTTTGACGGGGGGATTGAAAAGCAGGGAATAGGGAGTAGCCAGTAGGGAGTAGAAAGACAGGGAACAGAGAACAGACAACAGAGAACAGACAACAGAGATCAGAGAAGAGAACATTCTTCAGGCTGCTAAGTCCTGACGGTCCTACAGTCCGTAGTTTTCAATCGTTTAGAAGGAAAAGCTTGACTGCAGGTAGATGGTGCGGGTTCCGGGAGTGGGGTTGCCGAACTGGCCGCCGGCGAGGGTTTGCGTCTGATTGAAGAGCGGCGAGAGCAGAATACCGTTGGGCGTGCCCAAGTTCACGATGTTGAAAATGTTGTTTGCGCCGACGACGAATGTGAGATTGTAGCGGCGCGGCGCGGTGGCATCGAGACGAATGGCTGGGCCGCCGCTGCCGATTCCGCGGTTGCTGACGTTGCCGCCGCCGGGTGTGAAGGATTGCCCTCCGGCTTCCGTCTTGACCCTCGGCCCAACGCCAAAGACTTTGCTGATGCGGACGTGTACGACAGCGTTGGCCGGTCCCAATCCGGCGCCATAGGGAACGATGGGCTCATCTTTGCCGGCGGGATCGGTGTCGAGGCAGCCGTACTGCGTGGACATGACGCCGGAATCGCCGCATGTGCCGTAGGCCGGCCGCGCATTGAACTGGTTGTTGCCGGTGAGGTCCTGGCCGATGGTGAGGTTGTAAGGAGTGCCGGACTGGGCGGCAACGAGAGCGCCGAGGACCACGCCGTGCGGCACGGTGTAGCTGCCCACGGCGAAGAATTTCTGACGAATGCCGAAGCTGGCGCGGCCGTAGTCGAAGCCCGGGTCCTGCGCGACGGAAGGGAAAGAGTTGACGCCCTGCGTGTCGCTTTTGGCCTCGTTGAGCACGTAGTTGCCGCTGACGGTGAACTTCTTGAGTTGGATGGCCGAGGAGAGAATGAGCTGATTTTGCCGGTAGAAGCCCTCAGACTGGAACTGGTAGCCGTAGACCGGCGGCGTGGGTCCGGTGATGGTGTAGTCGGAGATATCAAAGGTGGGCGCGGTGACGTTGTTGCTCATGTATTGATGCACGCCCTGCGTGTAGAGATAGGTGACGTTGCCGGTGATGTGCTTGGCGATCTGATGGTCGACACCGACGCCGCCCTGCATGTCGAGCGCGGCGTGAAAGTGCGGATCGACCGAGTGGTAGGTGGGGATGGATGAACTGGATGACGTGAGCATAGAGGGCGGCTCGGCGGCGTTGGGATTGTAGAAGCCGGGATTGGCGATGGTGTAGCTCTGCTGGTTGATGAGATTGTCGTGAATGGCCGTGATGATATAAGGCTCGGAGCCGGAATTGAAGGTAGTGTTCATGATGAAGCGGTTGTAGAACCAGCCGTAACCACCGCGAACTACGGTCTTTGGGGGAGTCTTGCCGGGACGGCCAGGCGTCCAGGCGAAGGCGATGCGGGGAGCCCAATCATTGTGGTCGTGGATATGGTTCTGGGCCTCGTAGCGCAAGCCCAGGCCGAGCTGAAATCTGCGGCTGACGCGCCAGTCGTCCTGAATGAAGAGCGCGCCATCGAAGAGAAGAACGCGCGCCAGCGGATTTTCGATGACGGTGGCGGAGTAGAGCGCGGGCTTGCATGATTGCCCCGGAACATTTGCCGGCGGACACCCCTCGTAATCGGTCTTGTCGGCGAAATAGTAGCTGCCGTTGGCACCTGCGGTTGACTCATCGGCATCGCGCCAAGCGCGAGCACGCGCGCCAAAGCGGAGGGTATGCGGCCCGGCCGTTGCGGTGCCGTAGTCCTGCAACATGAAGACGTCCTGATGGTCGTGGAGCGTTCCTATGCCATTGCCGCCGGTGGTGAAGGCTCCCTGAACGGTAACGGCTGGCGTAGAGGAATTGGACGTTGAGTTGTTACCGATGCGGCGCCAGAGGAAGCGCGGCTCCATGAGCAGGTGTGGGTTGATGACCCAGGTATCTCCGATCTGCACATCATTGCTCCAGTTCATGCCGCCCACGGCTTGCTCGGGCAAAACCAATGCTCCGACGTCATTACCCTCCGCTGATATGCGGGCATATTGATCGCGGATGCTCATGAAGTTGTTTTTTGAGATTTGAAAATCGACGCGCGGCGTGAGGTTGAAGTAATTCATTGGAGCCGGGAAGGCCTCGCTGAAGTTGGAGAGGGTCGTGGGATCGAGCGCGACGACGATGGACTGGTTCTGGCGCGTGATGGTGAAGGCATTGAAGAAGTAAGAAGCGGTTTTGGTGATGGGCCCACTCACATTGCCGGAATAGGAGTACTGGTAGTAGCTGGGCTGGCCGGCGAGGAACGGGTTGGCGGTACCAAGCGCGGAGTCGGTACCGAAGGAGAAGATGCTGCCCTGGAATTTCTGCGAGCCAGGCTTGGTGATGATCTCGATGCGGCCGTAGCCGATGCGATCGTATTCGGCGGAGAAGGGATTTTGATTGACGCGAATTTCGAGGATGTCGGCTTTGGGCGGAATCTGGCCGCCCTCGAAGCCGTCAATGTAGATTTGACCGCCGTTAGGACCGGCGGCGGGACCGGCGAGCGCCTGCAATTCGTTTTGCAGTTCCGTCGGATCGTCAGAGAGCGCATCGATGGCGCTGCCTTTGATGACGACGGCACCCGCGTTCTGATTGGGACTGAGGCCGACGGACTGCGTCTCGCCCTGGACCTGGACTTCCTGCTTTTCAACCGCGATGGCAAGCGGCAGATTGAGCGATTTGGTCTGGCCGGCGGTGAGCAGGACATCCGGAATGGTGAGGGGCGCAAAGCCGTTGGCGCTGGCGGTGAGGTCATAGGAGCCGGGAGCAACTCCGCGGAATGCGTACTGGCCGTCGGCGCCGGATTTGGTGTGAAGGGGCTGCGCGCCACCGGTGAGCGAGATCGAGGCGCCGGGAATTACTGCGCTGCTTGGGTCAGTGACCTGACCGTGGAGCGTGGCGGTTTGGGCCCCGGATTGAGTAGGCAGAAACAGGGCGGCAAGGAACAGCACGAGAGCAGGGAGGCGCAGCGAAGAGAGCATGATCTCCTGTTCGATGGGGAAGGCGGATTGCTTGCTTAGACCAGCTCCTTCGGTTAAAGGAAAGCAGGTAAAGAGATTCTGTGATCAAGACGAGGAAGCAGGCTCAAGCGTTCACCCGAATCTGCGCACGATCGTGTGAGATGGTTCCGCAGGAGGCCTCTGACCTAGTTAGACACCGCAAGCTGCATGAGTGTTCCCGAGCGAGACGAATTGCGATGGAAAAGCTCCTAAAAACCGATCCGAGCCGGCGCGCAGATTGGGATGCAGAAAGTGCGAGAGTGTGGAGCGGCAGGGACAGAGCGCATTCGGGGCGCCCCCAACCGCACGGCTACGATCAAAGCCGCTTGATGAAGGCGAGGGCTTCAGCGAGTTGCGGGAAGCGGGCTTCGTCGGCTTTGAACTCGCGAGGATGGACGCAGCGGCGCAGGCCGCGCGCCTTGACGGGGTACTTCAAGTGCAGCATCTCGTGGTAGAGCAGGTACTCGATGGCGTAGCGAGGGCTGGAGGGGCGGTCGAAGACGCGGCTGACAACGATGGTGTTGTGGGCGGCGTCATAGTGGCCGAGCGAGCGTTTGGCGTGGTGCTCGCTCCAGGTGAGGTCGGGGCGGCCGAGGAGACCGCCGAAGAAGCGCATGTTGAGCGAGTCGAAGACCTCTTCGAGATGAAAGTAGCGGCCCTCAGGGCCGAAGTAGCGTTTGCTGCCGCGCGCCGTGCGGATGAGCTCGGTCTGGCGCGTGACGGGAGCGCTGGAGGCGAAGCGCTTGTAGCGCAGATTGTGCGCGCGATCGACGGGCTTGCGGTAGAGCTTGGCGAGAAGGATGTGGGCGATGGCGTGGAGGACGGACTCGGGCGCGCCTTCGAGCAGATCGGAGAGGCTGACGAAGATCTGGCCCTCGCGTAGGCGGATGGTGGTGTTGAGCGAGGTGAAGCGCCGAAAGCGCACATGAATGGGCGGCATGGGCGCGCGCGGGCGGAGGGCGCGGTACTGTTGCTGAAAGATGGGGGCGCAGTCGGGGGTCACCGAAAGCAGAATAACAGTGGACAGTGGTCTATGGTCACTGACAACTGGGCTCACTTCGGTTCGTAGCGGTCCTGGCCCTTCTCATCGGGATGAGCTTTGAAGTAGGCGTCCTGGTCGGAGGTGATTTGCTTGGCTTGATCGGAGAGATCGCCGACGCTGTCGAGCGCCTCCTTAAGCGAGAGTTCGAAGCCTAATTCGCTGGGCAGATCGTGCAAGACTCCCTGCCAGCGAGTGATGCCCTCGTTGAGCCCCTTGAGCGATTTGCGAAGGTCGGCCTTGCGCTCGGAGTAGACGTCGAGGTTGTCGCCGAGTTCGTCGAGGAGAGCGGCAAAGTCCTGGAGCTCATCATCGAGGCGGTGGGCGCGAGCCGGAGATTTGGCACGCTTGATCAAGCCCCGGATGGTATCGGAGCGTTCATCGAGAAATTTCACGTAGAGTCCGACGCGAGCCACGGGATCGATGCCGGCCTCGGCGATCTGCTCCTGTTGGTCCTGAGTGAGCGGCTCTCGTTTTTGGCTTTGCCCGGCGAGCGGCGGGGCAAGCAAGAGGCAGAACAGGATGGCGGCGAGGTTGCGCATGGCGGAATGGCTCCGGCGCTTCTATTCAAGCACAGTTTGCGGCGCCGGCGGGGCGGCTTTGCTTGTAGGGCGCGGAATTGGAGAGCCGGGACGCCGGCCTGGGCCCATGTAAATTTGACGCGCGGAGGCGGGCAAAGTGAGAACTGAGAGGCGGTCGAGATGAGGGGTGAGGGCGCGGCAGGCTATTTGTGGAAGACCTGCAGCATGGTCGCGTTCTTCACGTCGCTGACCTGAGCCAGGGTCTGCTGCACGAGAGGCCGGTCTTCGATGCTACTGGCTTGCAGCATCTCATTAAGCCGGAAGGCGGTGCGGCTGAGCAGGATCTGGGCGTCCTTGAGGCGCTTGTCGTTGTCGGCCAGGGTACGCTGGATCTTCTGCGTAATGCGCTGGATATGCTTGAGCAGGCCGCTTGCCCTGGTGACGTCGCCGGCTGCGTACTGGCGGATGCTGAGCTCGGTCATCTGTTGCACGAGCTGGGCGTAGAGGAAGCACTGCTCGCGCGGCTGCGCCTGGTCGGCGCGTGCCTCAAGGGCATCGATGCTTTGCTGGGTGGGCTGGATATTGTCGGCGGACAAGGCGCGCAGGGGGCCGACGTTCAGGCTAAGCGCGAACAATACGGCGATCGGAACCACAGTCCGCATGAGGAACCTCCACCGATGCGGTTCTGCCCCTAACGATTGTGCTTATAGTACGCACATTGCACCACGATCGGCAAGAACTAAGATGCAGAATTTTGATGCGGCGAATGACGCTGGTACCAAGCCGGGCTGGATCCCGGAAGGTAAGCCTTGCGCCCGTGGAGCGGCTGGGCGGAGGGAGGGAGAGCGGGCAGGAGCTATCTTTCGAGGATTTGCAGGCGCTGGCGGGCCTGCCATTCCTGATTTGGAAACTTGCCGCCCGCAGCGTCGAGAAAGCGGTGGTAGTAGGCAGCGGCTTGCGCCTTTTGGTGCAATGAATCGTAGGCCGTGGCCCAAAGCCAGAGGGTGGAGGGGATTTCCGGCAGGTAGCGGGAGCGCATGGTCAAGGCGTGCAAGGTCACATCGGGGCGGCCGGTACGGGAAGCGGTAAACGCCAGGCCACTCCAGGCGTCGACGTTGGCCGGATCGATTTGCGTGGCCTTGTCGAAGACGGCGAAGGCTTGGGCGAACTGGGCCTGGTGGATGAGGTTCTGGCCGTGAGCGACGAGGAGATCGGGATCATCAGGGGTGGCGGCGAGGAGATGGAGGGTTAGCTGATCAGAGCCGGCGAAATCGCCGGCATCGACAAGGACTGTGGCCAGCATGCGGGTGATGGCGGGGTCGGCCGGGTGAGCGTCGTGGAGCTTCTGGAGGAGGGGCAGAGCTTCAGCCTTGTCCTGTTCGGCGAGCACGGTGGCGAGCTGCGCGGTGAGCGTGGGGTCGTCGGGATTCTTGGCGAGCGCGGCGCGGAGGAGGGTTTCAGCTTCGGGATACTGTCTGCGCAAGATGAGCAGATGGGCTAGGCCGGCGTTGGCGGGTACGGATTGCGGATCTTTCAAGAGAACGCTGTGATAGGCGGCAGCGGCGGCTTCGAACTGGCCGGTTTTTTCGGCGAGTTCAGCGGCAAGGAGGGTGTCAGCGGTGGATTCGGGCGTGACCTTGAGGGCTTCGAGCAGGTCGTTGGAGGCCGCGGCGGGATTGGAGTCGCGATCGATGCGGGCGAGTGCCCGCCAGGCGCGGGCTTTCAGTGTGGGATCAGCCAAGCCAGGATCGAGCGTTGTCGCGGCGACGAGTTCGGGCCGGGCTTCGGAGAGCTTGTTTTGGCGGGCCAGAAGCAGGCCGAGCGAGATGTGGGCCTCAAAAGATTTGGGGTTGGCGGCAATGGCGCGGCGATAGAGAGCGGCGGCATCGTCGAGACGGTCTTGCGCGTCGGCTACGTAGCCGGCGTCGAAGAGTGCGCGTGCGTCGGCGGGGTGGGCAGCGAGCCACGGGTCCAGCCTAGCCTCGGCTGTCTTCCAATCGGAGCTGGCGATGGCGGCTTCGGCGGCGGCGACTTCGGCGGGTACGGGTTCTGGAGTTGGGGCGGCTGTGTTGGCCGACGCAGGTGGTGAGCTGGTTGACTGAGGCGCGGAGCCGGCGGGGGATGAGGAGTTTTGGGCCAAGGCGGGGGTCGAGCCGGAAATGAGAGCGGCAAGCAGAGCGAAAGGAACGAAGCGAAGCACAAAATCCCTCATATAGACAGTTTACGGCGGTTCTCCAATTACTATGTGGCGTTTCTGGCGCCTTTCAAGGTGGCTTTTTCTTGATGAAAAAGCCACTTAGCGAATGTGCTCCGCGCTACACCAATTGGAGAACCGCGATAATGGCGGCCTGGACCGGCGGAATGAGTGGCGACGGTGATGGGAGCCGGTTGCGCCTGCGGCCGGGGAACAACTTTGCGCCACGAAGCGGCATCCACGTTAAATAGCACGAGCGATCCGGAGGCCACGACTGCAACGCTCTTGTCCAGCGCTAAAACTGTTGTTCAGGTGAAGCCATGAAACTCACCACCATGCAGCATATCCCCCTAGCGTCCGCTTACCTGTGCCCGGACTGCAATTGCATCGGGAACTGCGCTGCGCAATGCCCGTCATGCGCATCGCCCGTTCTGCTGGCACTCGCCAATGTTCTTGACCGCGAGGCACGCAGCGATCCTATAGAACACGTACAGAGACGCGCCATGCCGGCGTTACTTATTCCACGCTGGACCGACCGGGCGCCGCATCGAGCAAAGAGGGATCGGCATAGAGCTATGAGCCTGTTATCGGCTTAGTTGAAGAAGCCGCCGGCCAAGGAAAAACGACCAGATCATCATCGCCAGCCCGGCCGCGGCGGCAACGGCCATTCCCACGCCATGCGGAGGGATGAAGGCGATTTCAAGAACCGTCATCAGCGCGCCGGCCAACAGGGCTCTCTGCCGGGTAGCGGGTCAGTTTGAGCAAACCTTCCCTCAGGGGGCTAAAGCCCGCATCGATTTTGCTCGACGTATGTACGGTCTAAAGCCCGTTCCCTTCAAACTGACCCATTACCCTCTGCCGGTCGGGGTTGCAGCGTAAATTATAATGAAAATGGACGGTTGCGCCTCAGTGCCCGGAAAGTTCACTGTGGCGCGGCCGGAAAGTTTTCGCCGGTGCCTTCCCTTTGAACGATGCCATCGTCATCCGCGGCGCGCGGACACACAACCTGAAAAATCTCTCCTGCGAGATCCCCCACGGCAAGCTGACGGTGATCAGCGGCGTGTCGGGCTCGGGCAAGAGCTCTCTGGCCTTCGACACCATCTATGCCGAGGGGCAGCGGCGGTATGTGGAGTCGCTTTCGGCCTACGCGCGGCAGTTTCTGGAGCGGATTGAGAAGCCGGACGCGGACGAGATCGACGGGATGGCGCCGGCCATCGCCATCAAGCAAAAGAATACGACGCGCAATCCGCGATCGACGGTGGCGACGGCGACGGAGATCTACGACTACTTGCGCCTCTTGTACGCGCGTTGCGGGACGGTGCACTGCATCAATTGCGATGGGCTGGTCAAGCGTGATTCGGTGGACGAGGCGGCGGCGGCGGTTCTTGCGTTGGGCGAGGGAACGCGGCTGAATGTGCTGTTTCCGGTGATGAGCGCGGCGCCTCAAGCGGAGACCGAAGCGAAGGCGGGGAAGGCCGCGGGGCGCGCAGCCAAGGCCAGGCCGGCAGGGAAGGCGGGCGAGTCGGCGCACATGGAGACGCTGAAGGCGCGGTTGGCGGAGTTGCGAGCAAGCGGATTCAACCGGCTGTGGCAGCAGGGAAGGATCTTCGAGTTCTCGACGCCCGAGTCGCTGCTGGACCTGGACTTCACGCTGCCGGTGTTTGTGCTCTTGGACAGGATTCAAGTGAGCGCGGAGAACCGGCCGCGCATTGTGGACGCGGTAGAGATTGCGTATCGCGAGGCGGGGGAGGCGATTTTTGAGGAGGCGTCGCGCCCAACAGACGAAGACGCCTTTGCGGAGACCCCGAAGCCTCGCGAAGAAACGGCGGAGCGCAGGCGGCTGCGATTTTCGGGATCGTATGAGTGCACCAACTGCCATCGGCCGGGGCGCGAGCCGGAACCGCGGCTGTTCAGCTTCAACAATCCCTTTGGCGCGTGCCCGCGCTGCCAGGGATTCGGCAACACCGTGGATTACGATTTGGGGCTGGTGATTCCCGACCAGGGGCTGAGCCTGCTTGGCGGCGCGATCGACCCGTGGAACCGGCCGAAGTACCGGCCGTGGTTTGGTGAGCTACGCAAACGCGCGGCGGAGCTGGGCGTGCCGCTGGACGTTCCTTGGCGCGATTTGCCGGAGACGGCGCGAGAGACAGTGCTGCGCGGCAAGGACGGATTCGCGGGCGTCTATGGATTTTTCGCGCAGTTGGAGCGCAAGAAGTACAAGCTGCACGTGCGAGTGATGCTGAGCAAGTATCGCGGGTACGCGGAGTGCCCGGATTGCCGCGGGCAGCGGTTGAGGGCGGAGGCGCGATCGGTGCGCATGGATGGCAAGAACATTTGCCAGGCGGCGGCGTTGACGATCGCGCAGGCGAAGGATTTCTTCGATGCGCTCAGGCTTTCGCCGATGCATGAGGAGATTGCGGGGCCGATTCTCACTGAGGTGCGGCAGCGGCTGAGTTTTCTTGTTGCCGTGGGCCTGGAATATCTGACGCTGGACCGGCTGGCGTCGACGCTCTCGGGCGGTGAGGCGCAGCGGATTCAACTGGCTACGTCGCTGGGGTCGCGGCTGGTGGGCGCACTGTATGTGCTGGATGAGCCTTCGATTGGACTGCACACGCGCGATACGGCGCGGCTGATTCATATCCTGGAGGAACTGCGCGATTTGGGGAACACGATTCTGGTGGTGGAGCACGACGCCGATATTCTGCGCGCAGCCGATCATCTGCTCGACCTGGGGCCGGGCGCGGGCGAGTTCGGCGGGAAGTTGCTGGCCGAAGGGGTGCTGGCGGAGATTGAGGCCAATCCGGCGTCGCTGACGGGACGGTATCTGAGCGGGAAGATTGCGATTCCCGTGCCCACGCGGCGGCGCGCGCCGGGACGCGAGAAGCTGGTGCTGCGCGGGGCGCGGGCCAACAACCTGCATGGACTGGACGTGGAGATTCCGCTAGGGCTGCTGGTGGCGGTGACGGGCGTTTCCGGGTCGGGGAAGTCCACGCTGGTGCACCAGGTGTTGTATCGCGCGGTGGCGCGTGCGCTGGGACAGACCGATGGCGGCGACCCGTCGGGAGTTTTCACTTCCTTAAGTGGCGCGGAGCGGCTGAACGACGTGGTGCTGGTGGATCAGACGCCGATCGGACGCACGCCGCGATCGAATCCGATTACATATATCAAGGGGTTCGATCTGGTTCGCGAGCTGTTTGCCGCGCAGCCTGAGGCCAAGCGGCTCTCGCTCACGCCGGGACATTTTTCGTTCAACGTGCCGGGCGGGCGCTGCAATACATGCGAGGGCGACGGAACGGTGACGGTGGAGATGCAGTTCCTGGCCGATGTGGAGCTGCCTTGCGAGGACTGCAACGGCACGCGCTACCAGGCGAAGATTCTCGATGTGCATTACAAGGGCAAGAACATCCACGACGTGCTGCAGATGACGGTGAAGGAGGCGCTGCGGTTTTTTGCCGGGCAGACGAAACTGCTGGAGAAGCTGGCAGTGCTGGACGAGATCGGGCTGGGGTATTTGCGGCTGGGACAATCGGCAACGACGCTCTCAGGCGGCGAGGCGCAGCGTGTGAAGCTGGCCGCGCATCTGGCCGCGGTGCGCGCGGTGAATGCGACGGCGAAGCCCTCGCAGGCCAGCCGCGTGCTGTACATTCTCGATGAGCCGACGACGGGGCTGCACTTCGACGATGTGTCGAAGCTGCTGACGGCGTTTCGCAAGCTGATCGACGGCGGCGGATCGCTGATCGTGATCGAGCACAACCTGGACGTGATCAAGAGCGCCGATTGGGTGATCGATCTGGGACCGGAGGGCGGCGAAGCGGGCGGGCGCATTGTGGCGCAGGGGACGCCGGAGGAGATCGCGAGCAATCTGCATTCGCACACGGGAAAGTGGCTGGCGCGGATGCTGTGAGCGGGTCAGCCGGCTTCTAGTGCGACGGCGGCGCGGCGCGAAAAGCACCAGCCGTTGCCGTGCAGCCAGCAGGATTCGTTCTTTTCGTGCGCATCGCAGCGTAGGGAGCGCACGCTGGCGCCGTCATCGCGCTTGAGCGCCTGGGCAAGTTCGCCGCTGACTGCGGGGTCGCGAGCGCCGGCAAAATCGACAAAGAAAACCGAGCCGCAGAGCATGGCCGCGAAGAGATCGGCGCTCTTGCGTGTGATGTAGGCCATGGCGCCGGGGCCGCGCGTGGAGGTAAGCGGAAAAAGCAGCGTGCCTCCGGTCTTGAGGGCGGCGAGCCAGGCGGGGAGTGGGTGGGTTGCTCCGGCGCTGACCACGATCACGTCGGCTGGATCGAATGGGCCCTCTGCGCCGTCGCCCTGGATCATGGCGACCTGGGGCCAGGGCTCGAGCGCTACGCGCGCTCGGGCGGCGAGGCCTTCATCGATTTCGATGGCGACGACTTTTCCCAGCGGACCGGTGAGCTCGGCCAGGATTGCGGTGTAATATCCGGTGCCACAACCGAGATGAAGAATGTGAGCGCCGGGGCGCACATCGAGTAGGCTGAGATGGAATGCCCAGAGGCTGGGCTGACCGTTGTTGAGGCGCTTAGTTTCGTCGAGCACGATGAGCGCATCGCGATAGACGTTGCGGGGATCGGCGCTTTCAGTGAACCAGTGAGTGTCGCGGCTTTGAATCATCCATGGGCCGGGGCCGACGAAGCGCTCACGCGGGACGGTGGCGAATGCGGCAAGGATGGCGGGCGAGGAGATGCGGTTGATGCGGCACAACTCCTCCGCATAGAAGCGGCGCGCGGATTCGATGGGATCGGCGGTTGCTGGTTGCATCGCGCTGACCGGCGCCGTGGCTGCGATGGTGAACGGGGACGACGCCGCCTTACGCAGGAATTATAGGCGCGTGGCGGGCGCGCACGATGGCTGGCGAGCTCGCCGGCGTTGGATTTGCCAGCAGAGCAGCGGATTGAGTAGAAAGGTGAAAGCCTTTTCAAAGAGGATGGACGGCGCGCCGAAACAGGCTGAGTCTCTGATGGAATGGCGCCTCGTTTCAGCTCTCGTTCCAGGAGGGTGAATTCATCTTGAGCATCTCCGCCGGGCCGATCAGGCAAGGGAACTCGGATTCATTGAACAAGGAAGACATTCATGCCCGGCTGATTCCCGCTGGGCGCCTGTTGCCGTTTCTCGTAGTGACACCGCTTTTCTTTCTGTGGGCGATTCCCAACAACCTGACCGACTTTTTGATCCGGCAGTTCATGAAGTCGTTCGAGATCAACCAGTCGAGCGCGGCGCAGTTGCAGGTGATTTTTGTCGGCTATTTCCTGATGGCAATTCCTGCCGGGCAGATCATGCGCTGGTTGGGCTACAAGGCCGGATTGATGACGGGCCTGGTCCTGATGGGAAGCGGTTGCTGGATGTTTTATCCGGCGGCGCACGCAGGGGTGTATGGCTTCTTTCTGGCAGCACAGTTTGTGATTGGCTGTGGGCTCTCTTTTCTTGAAACCGGGGCGAACTCTTTCATCGCGCAACTGGGTCCAGCGGGGTCGAGCGAACGCAGGCTGAATCTTTCACAGGCATTCAATCCTCTGGGATCGATTACCGCGGGGCTGGCGGGGACGGTGTTCATTTTCTCGGGCATCGAGTTGAGCAGCTCGCAAACCGCAGCTATGCAGGATGCGGGGACGTATCAGGCTTATCTGCACACAGAAACATTGCGCGTAGTGCCGACATATCTGGTTCTTGGCTCGGTAGCACTGCTGTGGGCGCTCATGATCCTGGTTACCAAGTTTCCGGATCTCGGCAGCGAGGATGCTTCGGAGAGCGCGCCAACCGGCGGAATGCAGGTGCGGCTCTGGCAGCCTCATTTTGTGTTTGCGGTGCTGGCGCAGTTTCTTTACGTAGGCGCGCAGGTGGGCACGTGGAGTTACTTCATTCTTTATGTGCGATCGGCGACGGGAGTCGGCGACAAGGTAGCGGGCTACATGCTGACGGGCACACTGGCGGCGTTCGCCGTGGGGCGGTTCAGTTCGGCTTGGCTGATGAAGCATTTTCATGCGCGGCGAATGCTCGTGCTCTATGCGGCGGTGAACGTGACGCTGGGCCTGGTGGCTGTTTTGAACCCAAGCTGGATGGGAGTAGGCTGTTTGCTCACGACGAGCCTTTTCATGTCGATTATGTTTCCGACCATCTTTGCGCTGGGACTGAAGGGAATGGGCGAGAAGACGAAGACCGCCGGATCGTTTTTGGTGATGGCGATTTTGGGCGGTTGGGCGCTGACTAAGGTGATGGGGATGCTGTGGCATGCGTGGGGCCTGCGGGCAGCTTACTTAGTGCCGGTGGTTTGCTTTGCGGCAGTTGGACTCTATGCGTGGCTGTTCGCGGAGGCGAAGGTGGGCGAGGCGGTGGCGTAGCGAGTTAGCGAGTCGGCAAGCTAGCGAGTCAGCAAGTCGGCGAGGAAGCGGAGTTATTGGGGTTGGCGGAGCCAGCGGCGTCAGCGGAGCCAGGCCGGCTTTCGTTTCGGAGGCTATTTTCGCGCGTCGGCAAGCACTTTCAGATAGGCGCGGGCGGTTGCCGTAATGGTTTCAGGATGCCCGGCGTCGATGGCGACGAGATTGACGAGGTCGCTGCCCACACCGAGGGCGCGCGCCCCGGCCTTGATGAAGCTCTCGGCGGTTTGGAGCGTGACGCCGCCGGTGGGAATGAGCTTGAGATGCGGGAAAGGCGTGAGCAGGGCCTTCAAATAACTGGCGCCGCCGACAGCGGAGCAGGGAAAGATCTTGACGTAGTCGGCGCCGGCATTCCACGCGGTGATGGCCTCAGTGGGCGTGAGCGCGCCGGGGCAGGAGATTTTTTTGTTGGCTTTGGTCACGGAGATCACTTCGGGATGAAGGCTGGGACTGACGACGAACTCGGCGCCGGCATCGATGGTGGCCTGGGCCTCGTCGGGGGTGGTGACGGTACCGGAGCCGAGCAGAAGCTCGGAGCCGTAGGCTTTTTTGAGCTCCTTGAGAAGATCGATGGCGCCGGGGACAGTCATGGTGACTTCGACGATGGTGACGCCGCCGGCGATCATGGCGTCGACCGCAGCACGGCCCTGGGCGGCGCTCTTGGCGCGAAGAACGGGAATCAAGCCGACGCGTTCGATGATTTGCTGAGTGGATTCTGGCATGGGAGACCTCAAAAAAAGCGGAGTTAGCGGTGTTAGCGGAGCTAGCGGAGTTAGTAAGTTGCCCGATCAGCGAGTTAGCGATTTAGCAAGTTAGCCGCGCTACGCACGTGTTAGCAAGTTAGCGGGTTCGCAAGTTAGCGGGTCAGCAAGTCAGCGAGTTAGCGAGTCAGCCAAAGACCCGCACTCGGCCTGGCGCGTTTACCGTGCAATGCGCGCCGATCCTCCTTTCATGATGCGCTCGACCTCGGCGAGCGTGGCCATGCTGGTGTCGCCGGGGGTGGTCATGGCCAGCGCGCCGTGAGCCACGCCGCACCGGACGGCCCAGTCGATGCCCTTGCCAGCAAGCAAACCGTAGATGAGGCCGGAGGCGAAGCTGTCGCCGCCGCCCACGCGGTCGAAGATGTCGATGTCGCGCTGCGGGACATGGACGATCTTGTCTTCGTAGAGCGCAATCGCGCCCCAGGCGTTGCGGCTGGCGGTTTGGGCGGTGCGCAGGGTGCTGGCGACGAGCTTCAGATTGGGATACGCAGCGGCGACCTCGCGAAGCATCTCTTCGTAGCCGGCGATCGGCAGTTCGGCGAAGTCCTCGCCGACGCCCTTGATGGCGATGCCGAGCATGGCGGAGAAATCTTCTTCGTTGCCGAGCAGCACATCGACTTTGCGGACGAGGTCGCGGTTGACCTCCTGCGCCTTGGCCTTGCCGCCGATGGACTTCCAGAGCGACTCGCGGTAGTTGAGGTCGTAGGAGATGGGCGTGGCGTATTTGCGCGCGGCGTCCATGGCTTCGACGGCAACTTCGGCCGTGGAAGCGGAGAGCGCGGCGAAGATGCCGCCAGTGTGAAGCCAGCGCGTGCCGTTACCCCCACCCCAGGAAGCACCAATCGCTTCCTGAGGGCCCCGACCAATTTCGGCTCCAAAGATCGACTCCCAATCGAAGTCGCCGGTCTTGACCTGGCTGATGGCGGTGTGGCCGCGGTCGGAGCAGCCGGCAGCCGCGCGCACGCCGAAGCCGCGCTCAGTGAAGTTGAGGCCGTTGCGGACGGTGCGGCCGACGCCGTCGTACGGAACCCAGCGGATGAGCGAGGTATCGACGCCGCCCTGCAGAATGAAGTCTTCGACAAGGCGGCCGACGGGGTTGTCGGCGAGCGCGGTGGCGATGGCGGTGCGCAGGCCGAAGCAGCGGCGCAGGCCGCGGGCCACGTTGTACTCGCCGCCGCCCTCCCATACTTGGAATTGGCGCGCGGTGTGGATGCGGCCTTCGCCGGGATCGAGGCGAAGCATGACTTCGCCGAGGCTCAGGCAGTCCCAGCGACGCTTGGAATCGGGAATCGAGAGCGCGTTCATGGTCAACCAATAATCTAACGCACCGAGGCCGCGGCAGTCAGTGAGCAGCGGTGTGCAAGACCGTGGCGGGAGGCATCCTGTAGGCTAAGTGTGTTTGAGATTGCGCGCGGGACGCAAATATTTGTGACGGCGGTGGATGGGATGCAGGCCGGCGGTGCGGCCGGTGGGAGGAACGGTTGCAAGGGCAAGAACTTTTCGATTTGACCGGGCGGGTCGCGGTGATTACCGGCGGGACGACAGGCCTGGGCCGCGAGATTGCGCTGGGGTTTGCCGAGGCCGGAGCGGATGTTGTGCCGAGCTCGCGGCAGCAGGAGCATGTGAATGCGGCTGCCGGGGAGATCGAGGCGCTGAGCAGGCGCACGCTGCGTGTTGTGTGCGATGTGCTGGACCGGGAATCGATCCAGCGATTGCATGATGCGGTGATCGCGGCGTTCGGCAAGGTGGACATTCTGGTGAATGCGGCGGGCATGGCGAAAAAAGTGGCCACGCTCGAGGAGGACGAAGCCGAGTGGTCGCAGATTATCGAGACGAACTTGACCGGGACCATGCGCGCATGCCAGATTTTCGGACGGACGATGGCAAAGGCCCACTATGGACGGATCATCAACGTTGCGTCGTTGACGGCGTTCCGCGGTTCATTTCAGTTGGCGGCATATGCGGCGAGCAAGAGCGCGGTGGCCTCGCTGACCAAGACGCTGGCGATCGAATTGGCGGAGTCGGGCGTGAATGTGAACGCGATTGCGCCGGGCGTGTTTCCTACTCATATGAGCACGGCGATGGTGGATGGTACGCCACGCGGCGAGGAGATTTTGATCCGCACGCCGATGCATCGCTTTGGCCAGCCGCGCGAAGTGGTGGGGCCGGCGATCTTTCTGGCGTCGGAGGCGGCGGGATTCGTGACCGGCGAGGTGATTGCCGTGGACGGCGGATATTTGGCGAGCGGAGTGAACGTTTGAAAGACAGGGACTAGGGAATAGGGACTAGGGACTAGAAAAGCAGGGAGCGAGCCACCCCAGCGACGAAGACCTGTCGCTGGGGACCCCGGCAGGGAGCAAGGCAGCGACGGAGGCAGCAGGGAAGATCGAAGGGAAGGGAACGGAAGGGATGGCAGAGCAACGCAAGTTGCGTATGGGTATGGTGGGCGGGGGGCCGGGCGCATTTATCGGCCCGGTGCACCGCATCGCGGCGGAAATGGACGGAAAGATCGAGCTGGTAGCGGGAGCGTTCTCGCAGTCGGCGGAGCGCTCGCACGAGGCGGGTGTAAGATACCACATCGATCCCGCGCGCGCGTATGCCGATTACCGGCAGATGATCGAGGCCGAGCGCAGGAGGGTGGATGGGATCGACTTTGTGGCGATCGTGACGCCGAACCATTTGCACTTGCCGGTCGCGTTGGCGGCGCTGGAAGCGGGAATTCCGGTGATGAGCGACAAGCCCGCGACAGCGTCGTATGAAGAGGCGCTGAAGCTGAAAGCGGCGGTCGTGAAAGCTGGCTTGCCGTATGGCTTGACGCACACCTATGCGGGCTACGCCATGGTGCGTGAGGCGCGGGCGATTTGCGCGGCGGGCGAACTTGGAAAAATTCGCAAGGTTGCAGTGGAGTATTTTCAGGGATGGCTGAGCGAGCCGCTGGAGACAACGGGGCACAAGCAGGCGGAGTGGAGGACCGATCCGGCACGCAGCGGAGCGGGCGGCGCGATTGGCGACATCGGCACCCATGCCTTTCACTTGCTCGAGTACGTCAGCGAGCTCGAGGTGACGGCGATCAACGCCACGCTGCGGACTGTGGTCGAGGGACGGAAGCTCGACGACGATTGCAATGCATTTCTGCGCATGGACAATGGCGCGGCGGGCACGCTGGCCTGCTCGCAGGTGGCCGTGGGCGAGATGAACGAGATGCACCTGCGCATCTTTGGCGAGAAGGGGTCGGTGGAGTGGCGGCAACAGGATCCGAACCGGCTGATCGTGAAATGGCTCGACCGGCCGGAGGAGATTCATCACGCATCGACGGGCTACTTGAGCCGCGATGCGCAGGCGGTGGCGCGCACTCCGGCTGGACATCCCGAGGGATATCTGGAGGCGTTCGCGGTGCTGTATCGTGAGTTTGCCGATGCGCTCATTGCGTGGAAGCAGGAGGCGGTGAATCCGCTGCCGGCCACGCTGCCGGGTATTCAAGCGGGCGTGCGTGGCATGCGGTTCATCGAGCGCGCGATCGAGAGCAACCGCAGAGAAGGCTGGGTGGATTTCTAGAGTCGGTTGTGTGACTTTTGCTCGACCAGCGAGGTAACGTCCCTCAGGGGCTAAAGCCACTGATTTTGTTGGCCGTTTTCGGCACGACTGAAGTCGTGCCCTTTCAAAGCCGGGTTTATGCAACCAATTTCAGCGCGTGGCGCGGCGCCGTGGGGAGGAACGATGAAAACGATCAAGGGACCGGGGATTTTTCTGGCGCAGTTTGCCAGCGATGAGGCGCCCTACAACACGCTGGAAGGCATGGCGGGTTGGGCGGCGAAGCACGGCTACGTGGGCATCCAGATTCCGAGTTGGGACCGGAGGCTGTTCGATCTGGAGCGCGCCGCCGAGAGCAAAACCTACTGCGAAGAAGTGCTCGGCATTGCCGCGCAGGCCGGACTCCAGGTAACGGAACTCTCAACGCATTTGCAAGGACAACTGGTGGCGAGCCATGCGGCGTTCGATACGTTGTTGGATAGTTTTGCACCGCCGGAGCTCAAGGGAAATGCAAAAGCGCGGACGGCATGGGCCGTGGAACAGTTGTGGTGGGCGGCGAAGGCAAGCCGAAATCTTGGCTTGACGGCGCATGCCACTTTCTCAGGCGCGCTGGCGTGGCCGTTTTTCTATCCGTGGCCGCAGCGGCCTGCGGGGTTGATCGATGAGGCGTTCAAGGAACTGGGGCGGCGCTGGCGGCCGATTCTGAATGCGTTCGATGAGGCGGGTGTGGATGTGTGCTTTGAGCTGCATCCGGGCGAGGATTTGCACGACGGCGCGACCTTCGAGCGTTTTCTCGGCGCGGTTGGCAATCATCCGCGCGCCAACATTCTTTACGACCCGAGCCACATGGTGCTGCAGCAGATGGATTATCTGGCGTTCCTCGATCTCTATCACGAGCGGGTGCGCGCGTTTCATGTGAAGGACGCGGAGTTCCGGCCGAACGGGCGCTCGGGCGTTTATGGCGGCTATCAGGATTGGATCGACAGGCCGGGGCGCTTCCGCTCGCTGGGCGATGGGCAGGTTGATTTTCGGCAGGTCTTCAGCAAGATGGCGCAGTACGACTATCCGGGGTGGGCCGTGGTGGAATGGGAGTGCTGCATCAAGCATCCGGAGCAGGGCGCGGCCGAGGGCGCGGCATTTGTGCGCGAGCAGATCATTCGCGTGACGGATCGAGCGTTTGACGATTTTGCTGGCGGCGCGGCAGACGCGGAGCGCAACCGGAAGATTCTTGGCTTGTAGGGCGCTGTGGCTGAGTCAGTCGGCAAGGTCCGCCAGTTCGCCAATCGGCGAAGGCGTTTCTCCCGGTGCGGCAATCCCGTACTTTAGATCGAGGAACTCCTGCAAGGCGGCGGGAAGAAGCGCCGCCAGCTCCTGCCAGGTGAGCGCCTTGAGACGGACGCGTAAGGCGGCGCTGCGGACTGCGGCGAGAATCTGGAACCACTCTTCGCGCAGGTCGGGGCGGCGCTCGTCGTGGATGACGCAGAAGCTCGAATCGGCGGCATGCGCCGCCAGCACGCTGCGGATGAGTTGATAGCTCGCATAGCCGGCGTCGCCGGGCGCGCGAAAACTCAAGTCAACACGGGAGAAGAGCTCAGGATCGCCGACAACACTCTCGAATTCCTGCGAATCGTTCTCAGGGAATTCGCTGGCCTGCATCCAGCGGGCGGTGGCGATCTCGACGCGCGGGAGCAGATCGCGGTCAAAGACAAGATCGAAGTCGCGGTAGGCTTCAACGATGGCGGCGGCGCGCGTTTGGAAGCCGACTTCAGTCAACTTGGCCTCGACCAACAGGGAACCGAAGCACATGTCGACCTCGGTGCGGTCGAAACGGCCGTTGGCGAGAGGCACGCGGGCCTTCCAGCCGAAAATAGGGGCAGCTTCGGCATCGACGCCGAGCGCGTCGCGGACCGCGGCGGACTCCGCGACTCCGGGCGTGCAGAAGATGTTCATCAAAAGCGCGTCGGAGCTCATGGAGGAGTCAAGCTCGCGCCAGCGGCGGGCGGGATCGAGTTGCGGCTTGGGCAATGCACGCGCCGCCTGGGCGTGGACCTTGTTGAAGCGGCGCATCCAATCGGGGTTTTCGGCAATGGCCGCGTAGGCAGGTTCGAAAAAATTGCCGTGGCGGCAGCCTTCCGGCTCGTACACGATCACTGGGGCGCTGCCGTAGCTCTCGACATGGGCGCGGCCACGCGCGTAGCTGCGATTGCGCAGGGTTAGCTCCTGCCGAAGCTGCGCCGCATACGAAGCTGCAGGCATCACGTCAGCACGGGAACGTCGGCGACGCCGGCGACGCCGAAGACGCGCCGGTAGTGCTCGGCTTCTTTGGGATCGCCCAGGGCCTTGGAGTAATTGTCAGAGAGCTTGACCGCGGGCCGGCCGTCAACCTCACTCAGCTTGCACACCAAGCCGACAGGGTTGAAGCCGTCGTTGCCCTGGGGATTGCAATTGCGGAAGTCATTGGTGAGCAGAGTGCCCCAGCCGGCGCTGAAGCGAATGCGCCGCTCGGGAATCCAGCGTTTAGGATCGTGAAAGTCGCTCGCGGAACGGAAGTCGTCGGGCGAGGCGCCGTTCGGCAGCGTTCCGGCAAAGTAGGCGTGCAGGCTGAGAATCTGCTCCACGTCGAGCGCGTCGCTGGCGATGAGCCGCTTCTGGCGAGGATCGCAACCATGGCGCTCCAGCCAGGCGATATATTCGTCACCGGCCACGTAGGCGTCTTTGCTGTCGATGCGCTGGCCCGTCCAGTTGGCCACCCAGGCGGGCGCGCCGCGCAGGAATTGCGTGGTGCCGAAGGTATCGGGGAGCAGAATGAGCAGTTCGCCCTGATAACTCTGCTGCCACAGCTCCAGGAGCCGGTACTGCGCGGCACGCAACTCCTCATCGCCGCGGGCAAGCGCGGCCATGGCCATGGGAAGCTCGTGGCCATTGGTGCCGATGGCTTCAAGATCGTGTTTGTAGGCGAGGTAGGCGTTGGAGGTGCCGGTGAAGCTCGAGCCGAGCGTGTCGCGCATAGCGTTGACCACGTACTCGTGCCAGAGAAAGCTGTGCCTGCGGCGGGTGCCGAAATCGCTGATGCTGAGGTCCGGGACGCCGCGCAGGCGCTCCATCTTTTCCCACAGCCGGGTCTTGGCGCGGGCGTAGAGAATGTCGAGTTCCAGCTCGCTTAAATGCTTGAGCGCGGCGCGCGTCTTCAATTCGCAGATCTCGGCGAGCGCGTAAATTTCCCACATCGAGGTTCCCGACCAGAGGCCCTCGAAGCGGAGCTGCAGTTGGCCATCGTGAACGGAGAGCTCGTAATCGGAGAGGCGGAAGTCGTGTTCGAGCCAATCAAGGAAGGCGGGCTCAAAGATGCCGCGGCGGCCAAAAAACGTGTTGCCGGCGAGCCAGACCAGCTCCGACTTGCTGAAGCGGAGACGGCGCGCGGCTTCGAGTTGCTCGCGCAACTGCTCGATGCCAACCATGTCGCCCACGCGGACCGAAGACGTGCGATTGATGAGGGCGAACGTGGCGCGCGTGCGAGGAAAATTCTTCCAGATGAACTGGAGCATGAGGAGCTTGTAGAAATCGGTGTCGAGCAGGGAGCGGGTGATGGGATCCATCTCCCAGTTGTGAACATGCGCGCGCCTGGCGAAGTCGACAATCACGATGACCTTACTTTACTCGAGTTGCGCGAGGACGGGAAGCGGCCGGAGTGGGCCAGTTTGGAGAAGCATTCCCTCAGGGGCTAAATGTCGTGTCTCAAGACGTTGTTTACCTCGAAGGCCACCGCCCAGCGAGAGGCGGGCTATGGAAAAGATGAAAAGCAAAGGGCGCTTTCCACCTTTCCCACAACCCCTACTGCTACTACGAGTAAGATTTTCAGGGCAATACGGACCTTCCCTCAGGGGCTGAAGCCCACCGGCAATCGAGCAGCTTGCGGCACGGATAAATCCGTGCCCTTTCAAAACTTCGCTCCAAGGTAAACAACCTCCTGAAACTTCACAGCTAAAGCCCGCTTTCATATTGCGATCCTTGGGGCATGACTCAAGCCACCCCAGCGACGAAGACCTGTCGCCCCCCGCTGCGCGACCCCGTGAAGTCATGCCCTGATACAAAACTCATCGCGAAAGAGTTACTGCCTTCGCCGCGGCCAGCGAAGCTGCGCGCAGATTCGAGGAGAGTTTTTTGAAGCGCGCCGCTCAATGCGTTGGCGTGGGATCGGTGGGGTTGAACTGCCGCGCGAGGCCGGGCGTGGACTCGACGTCGGAGGCCGGCGGGTTGACGGCTTTCGCGACCTCAGCCGCGAAGACGTAGCTGGGGCCGAACATGTTGCTGGTGAAGATGACGAGCGTCTTGTCGGGCGAGAAGCGGACGTTGGGCTCTTCGCGATAGTTGTGGTGCGACATGTTGACCAGGTGCTCGGGGTGAAAGACGCCGGGCTGCCAGAAGTCAGGCGCATTCATTGTGTCTGCGGAGATGGGAAGCATTTGCGGATGGAAGAGCTCGATCCACTCGCCGTCGGGAGCGTGGGCTACCTGGCCGGGATCGCCGCCGTCGCCGCAGAAAAGGTCGAGATCCTTGGTGAGGTTAAAGTGAATCGACCAGTCGTTGCGCTCCATGTGGTAGGCGGTGCGCTGGCCGGTCTTCAGGTTGTAGCCGGCGAGGAAGAAGACTTCGCCCTTGGGATATTGCCAGTCGTACCAGATGGTTTCGCCGTCGAGTCCCCAGAATTCGTGGCCGGCGATTTCCATGGCCATGGTGCGCTTGTGGATGAGCGTGTTGTGCGTGCCGTCGGTATGAATCATCCAGATGCGGTCGACCTTGTGCCACGGTCCTTCGTGGCAGTACATCAGAAGCTCGGGATCGGTGGGCGAAAAGAGCAGGTGGTTCACCCAGTCGGTGGAGTGCAGCAGGATCTTGATGTCGCCGGGTTTCTCGCCGTTTGGGCCCGGCTCAAGGCGAATCGTGAAGAGCACGAGAGGCAGGCGCGCCGCCAGACGCCGCTCCATCATTTCGCCTTTGTTCATCGGCTGGTAGTGGGGTCCCTGCTCTGCGCTGGCTACGCGATTGCCGCCTGCGCCCGCCGGTTGCGCCGGAGCGGGCATGTTCGATCCATACTCCCTGCCCGTTGAGTCACCTTCGATATAGGTGCCTGCCGCGAGGGTCTCGTCGGCGTTGACGGAGACGATCATGTGTCTTTCAGGCAGATCGACCAGCTTGCGGATGGCGCCGGTGCCGACGTCAGCCTTGTAGACGGAAGTGACGTTGCTTGCCGGGTCGGTCTGGGTGTAGAAGACGCTGTTGGTCCTGAATCCCGCGACGAGCGCGTGCATGCCATAGCGCATGAATCCACCAGGCCCGGGCGGGGCATTGGCCGGGCGCGGAGGGCTGGGTACCAGCAGCCGGGTCTTCATTGTGGTGAGGTCAAGAACGTGGATGCCGTCGGGCGCTGTGTAGATCATCGATTTCTTGTCGGGCGTGTAGGCGTTCACGTTGAAGTAGAAGCCACCCGAGTTGGGCTCGTCGGTCAGCCGCCACACGCGATGGCCCGTGTCCTTGTCGACCCATGTTTTTGGCGGGTCGGCGGCGCGGGCTGCGGCGGAAAGGACGACAACTGCGGCAAGGGCGGCGAGAACGGTGCGCAACATCGTGGTTTGCTCCTTTGGCAGGGAAGTGGGGTGGTGATTCGGCCTTTTGGGAATTGCTTTTGCGCCGGAATCATTGCGCCAGAGAGTTATACACCTCTGGCGTTGCAGTTGAAAACAGTTTCTCAACTGAATGTTTCGGACCAGGCGTCTCTTCGCTGGGGGGCTCCAGAAGAGGGGTCGAGAGGGCGTCGAGCGATCGTTCGCTCCGCTCTCGGTCTTTGACCGCGTGAATTCGAAGCTTACGATTGTCAATCCCAGGTCCCAAAGGCGGGATCTCCACCCCACGGACGAAGACCTGTCTGTGGGGACCCCGGACCGCGGGCACCCAGTTTGGTACAGAATCGAGCGGTCAAAGACCTAATAGCTCAACTCCAGCACATTTACTGAATAGGGCACGAAGGTTTGGGTAAACTTTGGGCCGGAGACTGTAACCGTGTGCGCGACCGGCACAACGGCGTCAGGATGCGTGATGCTGTTGGTTGCGTTGGGCGTTTTGCCGCTCATGGTGGTGAGCGTGGCCTTTGCAGCGAGCTTGTTCACGCCGGTAAGCGCGATGGCCAGCGGTTGCGCGGTCGAGTTCGCGTTGACCACTTTGACGAAAAGCTTGCGTTTCTTTTCATCGCGCGTGACGGACGCAAAAACGCGCGGCGGGGCGTTGGCGAACGTGCTGGCGACGACTTCGCCTCCCAGATGAGTGGAAAACATGACCTGCGTCCAATAGCTGGGCGAACCGTAGCTCGAGAGCGCGTCGTAGCCGATGAGGTCGGGCGCCCACTGCATGCCGCCGGGATTTACATTGACGAAGAGCGGCGCATAGCTGGCCATGATAATCAGATCGCTGTTGCGCTCGAGGCCGGTGAGCCAGGCAGCGTCGGCCAGAGCGGCTTCGAGGTCCGGCGTGGGGTCACCCTCGCGCGTGGCCCACTCACCAACGAAGATCTTAGGCCCGTTGCGGTCGGCGCCGTCGTAGTGATGCGCCTCAGAGAACGACTGCTGGGCCGACATGTAGAAGTGCTCGTCAAGCACGTCGGGCGTCACGCTTTTCACGGGTGTGGTGGCGATGATCTCAAGATCGGGATAGCGCAGCTTGATGGCGTGGTAGAACTGCGCAAAGCGGCCTTCGTAGGAGTGGGAGTGGTCGAACTGGTCCTCGTTGCCCACTTCGATGTAGTGAAGCGGGAACGGCGCAGGGTGGCCGTCCCTGGCGCGCACGGCGCCCCATTTGGTATCGGCGCCGCCGGTGACGTACTCAATCTCGTCCAGTGCGTCCTCGACAAAAGGTTCGAGCGCCGGGCCGGGATCAACGTGCTCGCCGGAGAGCGAGTAGCCGGCATAAATGGCAAGCACCGGCTGCATCTTCAGGTCTTCGCACCACTCAAGGAATTCGAGCAGGCCCATGCCGTCAGACGAGCGATAGTGCCACGGGCTCATATGCGTGGGGCGGTGGACCCACGGGCCGATGGTCCTCTTCCAGTCGAAGCGCTCGGCGATGTGTTCGCCTTCGAGGTAATTGCCGCCGGGAAAGCGCAGGAATTTGGGCCGCATGGCGGCGAGCTTCTCCATAATGTCAATGCGGTTGCCGCCGGGCCGGTTGTTGTAGGTGGGCGGAAAGAGCGAGATCAGATTGAACCAGACCGTCGCGGGCTTCGCGATGGTGAGGATGAGATGGTTGTTCGACGAGACGGGCACGTTGCCGGTCTTGAGCGTATAGGTGAAGCGCTTCCATTGGCCGGTAAGGCCGGTTACCGTAGCCGAGGCGGCGAGAACGCCAGTTTGATCGTTCTGGAGGATGACAGTGATGGGAATGCCCGGGGTGTCCGTCATGGCGTAGAACGATCCGGTATAGACGGTGTGGGGGCGCACGGCGATGCCCCAATAACCGGCGCTCTCAATTCCGGCAGGCGAGGCTGGGCTGACCTTGGCAACGGTGACCCTGAGGCTGCGCGCGATGGCTTCGCTGGGGTCGGTGGTCTCGTCGGCGGAGACGTTCACGATGGAGTCGCCGCGCGCCACCATGGGCCAGAGGGTGAGCGAGTCCCAGGAGCGGCCAAGGGCGCGGTCGCGCACCAGCTCGCCATAAAGCCCGCCGTCGTAGGAGTAGTTGATCTCTTCGGTCATGAGGCCGTAGAGCGTGGGGCTGACTTTTGCGATGGGGTGGTCCACCTGGATGGTGAGCGAAGGCGCCTGAGCAAGCAGGCTCAACGGCAAGGCGAGGACGGCGAGGAAGGCGGCAACTGTGAATGGCTTATTCATGACCCCGCCATCGTAATGCGGGTACGCCGTGTTTGACAATGCGGAAAACGATTACTTGGCCGTCCCGGCGGACGCACGGGCCCAGGTAGTGCCGCTGCTCGGGAATAAGCTGCTACCCCGAGAACTGCGCCGCCCGCCATTCGTGATTACTTCAGAAGCGAAATCCCGCGCCGAAGCTCAAGAGCAGGCCAGTCTGCGCCTGGCCCGGAGTGTGGATCGTCTCGCCGGTGGAAATACTGGTTTTCGGCTGATAGAAGATGGTTGCACTTCCGGCCTCGAAGCGAAAGATGGCGTGGCGGGAGGGGTAGACCTCATATACTCCGCCGACGTCGAGCACAAAGTCGGTGAACATTCCTCGGTTGAGGACGAAGTTTCCGTCGGGAAGCAGGCTGAGCACCCGTTCCGTCTCGCCGAAGGTGATGGTTCCCCCGCGCAGTTTGGCGAAATAGCCCATGTGGTCGCGGCGAAGGCCCATCTTGAGGCCAGTGAGGGCCTCAAGGGAGCGGCCACCGGCCTGGATATCGGAATACACGTAGCCTCTGTCACGCATCGGGCCAGAGTAGACCAGCGCGCTGTCCCAGGAGATGTGACGGCTGAAGTTCCAGGAACCCCAGAGCGCTGGACTAGGGAAGATCTGAAGATCTGGCGTGGTCAGTCCCTGTCGGGGCTGCAGCACAAACGCCGCCCCAGCATCCCATTTCGTCGGTGCCGGAACGTGCTCCGAAGTTTCGCCGTGAACCGTTCCGAAGCTCCTGACGACTGCAATCCGAACGTCGAAGTGCTGCAATGTGCCCCCCCCGCGACTATCAATAAAGCCCGGGGAGGATGCCAGGACCAAGGGAAATTCGAGGCCTAGCAGGTGCGCCGCGTCGAAACGCATGGAGTAGCGCCCGGCCAGGCGGCGCTCCACCACTCCGCCGTATTCCAGTGCGAAATTCGTAATGCGCGAGCAGTCCGTGTAGGGACTTGGGGCATAGTACCAGGCGCCGCAGCTCCAGCTCTCAACCCCGACCCCCGCCTTGCCATAGAAACCCCATCGCGCCCCGCGCCACCCTGCCTTAACTCCTCCGAGAGCGAGGGTTTCGTGGCCGGATTCGAGCGCATTCGTCTGAAAGAATTGAGAGGTGGGCTGGATTGTGCCTTCCACTGCCAGACTGGGAGAGAGGTTGCGGGTATAGCCAAGGGAAAGCACGGGTAATCCGAGGTAATGGTCGAAGGAAAAACCTGCGTTGTTCGTATATCCCCAGGTCTGCCCCGCAATCCCGACGCTGATCTCGTGGGCGGAGTACGACTGTGCGCGAGCGCACACAGCCGAGAGAAGGAGCACGGCGGCGAGAGCGTCTCCACGGGGCCATCGGCAGCGCGCGGCGACTCCCAGGCGGGCCCGCTGGCGATAACAACTGACGGTGATGAAGCGCAGCTGACCCGGCTCCTGGCAGCGGTTGAGTTCGGCTGGCATTTAGCACCAGCATACGCCGGTGAATCCATAAAGGAGGAAATAGGGAGGAGCTCGTGACTTCTCGGGTCCTAAGATCAGGGCTTGAGCCACCCAATGCGGCGCGATATCAGGCAGTGGGCGACCTAGTCCGCGGTTTTCTCGATGGCTGCGGCAATCGCGTCGCGCACGGAGTCGGGCAGGGCGGGCATGGCGCCGGACTGCGAGGCCATCCAGCCACCCCAACGGTTACCCGCCTCGTTCAGCGTGGCTAGATCGGCTCCGCGAAGCATGTAATGCGTAATTGCTGCTGTGAACGCATCCCCGGCGCCGATGCGGTCGGCTACCTTGACGGGAAATCCGGGGTGTTCGTCCCATTCGTCCCGGGTGACAAGGAGACTGCCGCGGCTGCCGCGCGTGATTGCCGCCATCTGCAGCGCGGGAAAAGCCTGGAGCAGGCGCTCCGCAGCCGAGCGGAGGGGGTGTGCAAGCGGCTCCGGCGGAGCGGGCTGCGGCGCCTGGCTTGCGGGTTCCTCGCCGCGGGCAAGGTCGAGCAGATCAAGCACCAGCGGCGCTTCGTCCTCGTTCATCTTCACAACGGTGGCAAGTTCCAGCGACTCCTCGAGCACCTCGGCGGAGTAAAACGGCGCGCGCAGGTTTACGTCGAAGACACGAATGCACGCGGCGGAGGTTTGCGCGGCCAACGTCTGGATGGTTTGCCGCGACTGCGGATTGCGCTGCGCGAGCGAGCCGAAACAGATCGCGTCAGCTCGCTCGACAAGCCGGACCCACTCATCCGAAAGCTCCAGGAAGTCCCACGCGGCGAACTCGTGAATGGTGTAGTGGGGTTCATCGCCGGCAAAACTGACCGTGACGCGGCCGGTTTCGTGAGCCGGGTCCACTTCGAGGAAACTGGTTTCAACCGGCATCGGATCCAAGCGATCCACGGCCTGGCGGCCGAGTTCGTCGCGGCCGAGGCGGCTCAGGATTCCGGCGTGATCGCCTAAGCGGCCGGCCATGACGGCGAAGTTGGCTGGCGCGCCGCCGAGACGCATGCCGCCGGGCAGGACATCCCACAGCAGCTCGCCAATGCCCAGGATGAGATGCGGTTCTTTCATGCGCGTGCCTCGAAGAACAGTGATCAGTGGTCAGTGGTCAGTGGTCAGTGGTCAGTGGTCAGTGGTCAGTGGTCAGTGGTCAGAGATCAGATGACGGATTTGGCGGATGGTTGTCCGCTCTACGACGGATTTTCTGCTCCCGGTTCTCGATTGCCTACTCCGTACTGCCTACTCAGTACACCCTGCTGCCGACTGCGTGCTCCCTGCTGCCTGCTCCCTAATCCCTATTACCTACTCCTCATCTCTCCCGATCCACCGGTAGATCGAGCAATCTTCCCAGGCGGTGGCGAAATATTCGGCGCCGGGCTGGCGCTTGAGAATGGTGCGGTCGGCGACGGTATCCGCATGCGAGCGCCGGATCTGGCCCCGGAAGAGTCGCTCAAATCCAGGCTCGCGTTTGAGCACATTCTCCTGCTCGTTATTGACGTACAGAATATCCAGTTTGCCCTCGCCATTGGCAAGGCTCTGGCTCCAGGAACGCAGCAGGCGACGCAGCACCGGCGCGCCAAACGGGTTGAAGAGAAAAGCGACGCACGGTCCGGCAGGCAGGGGGAATTCAGCGGCATCGCGGCAGAAGATGCGCGCTGGCACGTGGGTCCGGCGCGCGGAGCGCCATAGCGCCAGGTTTCTGCGGGCAATGCGCGCGAGAGTGGGGTGCAGCTCAACACCCAGCACGGCGCGGAAGGGATATGCGGCGGCCAGCAGCATGGCCCGGCCCATGCCCGCGCCGAGATCGACAAACGTGTATGCATCGATGGGCGCAAGCGGGCGGCACCGGCGCCAGCGCACCAGGATGCCTTGAAACACCGAAGGCGCGACGGCGTAGTAGGCCGTTGCGTGACGGTCGTGCCGGTGACCTCGGCCGAGATGACGCCCCGCAACCAGGCCGCTGGTGCGAACGCCGAATTCAAGGTCGAACGGATGGCGGATCAAGCCGTCTTTTGCGGCCAGCCCGGGCAGGAGGCGTCGGCCTGAGCCTGCCTTCTCTGCTTCCACCTTGCCTGGCGCGCCAACACTCACGCTTGAAAATTAGCACAGCGAGCAGCGAAAAACACGACGAATTGCATGTGGATGCAGCGGAGTCTTTCAGAAATGAACGAAATCGCAGGAGGCAGCGCTGTTTGAAGGGGGTGTTGCGGCGTGTGCGGATTTCTTCTTGACTCTGACGCAGCGCGTCTGCAAGACTGCGTTGGCGCAATCTGGAGGTGTCAGAAATGACTCTCCATGAGGGCGCGAGATGTCTCTCCCCCGGGTGGCGGGTCGGCTGCCCGCATGGAATTTGGATGCGCGGCGATGCGAGCGATCCAAGCAGCGAATTCTCTTGACATCAGCACGGAGGAAGTATGAAGAAATATTTTGCGGAGCTTGTGGGCACATTCATTCTGGTGTTGTTCGGCTGTGGAACAGCGGTAATTGCCGGGGATAAAGTGGGCATTCTGGGCATTGCATTTGCCTTCGGGCTGGCGCAGGTCGCGGCGATCTACGGGATAGGACCCATCTCCGGCGGCCACGTCAACCCGGCGGTGAGCCTCGGTGTATGGACCGCAGGCCGGATGTCTGCCAAGGATATGATCGGCTATTGGGTAGGGCAGTTCATTGGCGCGATTCTTGCAGCCTGGGTGCTGCTGGTGATTGCCGTCGGCACTGCGGGCTACAGCGTTGCGGCAAACGGACTCGGCCAGGACGGTTGGGGGCCCGGCTATCAAGGCGGGTACGACATCGAATCGGCGATTTTGTTTGAATTTGTCGCCACCCTGATCTTCGTCATCGTGGTTCTGGGTTCGACGCAGAAGAGCGCACCGGCGGGATTTGCCGGGCTGGCCATCGGCATCACGCTGCTGGTGATTCACATCTTCGGCATCCACATTACGGGCGTGAGCGTGAATCCGGCGCGGAGCCTGGGACCGGCGCTGTTTGCGGGCGGCACGGCAATCAAGCAATTGTGGCTGTTCCTTGTGTTTCCCAGCCTGGGTGGGATCGCGGCGGGACTGCTGTTCCGCACCAAGGCGCTGGAAGCGGAGTAGGCGCAGCGACGATCAACAATTATTCGGGGAGCAGCATGGATGCAACTGCTCCCCGAATTGGTTCACGTTGATTGTTGAGCGCGCCCGTCGATCACTCTGCGGGCGCACGCTGAGCGGCTTCGAACTCGGCGATGTACTCAACCACTGCCTCGCTCCAGCCGTCGATGTGCGTCCACGGACCGTAGCCAACGCCGTTCTGGTTTGACGCCACGTTGATCACGTAGCCCTTGCCGCGCGGGGCGGGAACACTGTCGTGTGCCTGCTCGTCGGTGATGACGATGAGGCGGTCGTAGCCGGCGCGGCAGTCGTTCTCGACATGGCTCAGAGCCGCGCCGAGCATGGTGCCCGAATGCGGCTGGCTCGTTTCGAGCGCATCGCGCAGCGCCATGCCGCGCCGCGGCGGCACCAGCTTGGCGTGATCGGAGAAGGTGTAGAGGGTGACCTTCTCGGCGATCTCGCGCAGCAGGATGGCCAAACCGTAGGCAGCGTCAGTCCGGCGCATCTCGGAACGGCGCGAGAGCGGCGCCTCCATGGAGCCGGAGACGTCGACGAGCAGCACGGTGTGACCGGGCAGGCGCGAGGCACGGCCTTCGAGAGCGCGCGTCTCAAGCGAACGGAACATGGCGGCCTCGAGAGGCTCCTCCCACATGGGCGCCGAGCGCGCGGCAGCCAGAAAGCGGAAGGGAAGAACCCGGTCCGTCTTCAAAGCGGCGAGCGCGGCGAGCACGAGCTCTTCACTCGCACCGGCCTGGTGCAGGTTGCGCAGGTTGCGCAGGAGAGCCAGCGCGCCGAGCTTGCGCTCAGTGAGCAGTCGCTCCCACACGGGGCGCTTAGCCACGTCTCGATTGCCTTCGGGACCTTCGCCGCGACCGGCAGCCGAGAGCGCAACCTCCCAGGTGTCGGGCGTGGCCAGCTCATTGTCGACGAGGCGCTTCCACAGCGCGGCCTGAGCCTCATCGGCGGGCCGGGCGTGGCAGAGGAAGAGCACGTCGCGCAGGCGAACGGCGCCGGCGCGGTCGTACTTGGCCAGTGCGTACTCGTCGAACTTGCCGAATGCGACGGCGAGTCCCTTCTTCACCTGCGCAGAGAGCGGCTCACGGCCCATGGCCCAGTAGATGGCGACGAACTCGCTCAACTCGTCGGCGCGCTGAATGACACGCGCAAGAGTGTCGGCCACCAGGCCGCGATGCGTGGCGTGGCGCGCCATCTCGCGCACCAGCAGAAGCGGAGCGTGGCGCAGCTTCATGCGCTCGCGAGCCTCGACGGCCAGCGCGGCAACCTTCTCCGCGGCAACCTGGGGGACAAGCTCGTGAATGCGGCCGGCGATCTGCACGCCATCCTCGTAGAACTCGCCCTCCCACAACATGCAGGAGAGGACGGAGCGGCGAAGAGCCTGCTCGGGAGTGATAACGCGGGCCCGGGCGCCCTCGTGGGTGCGCGCGCGAGGCTTGAGCTTGAAGACATTCAGGCGCACGGTGCGCCTCCTTTCCGAGTGAACCAAGAATAACTCGCCGGGGAATCATCGGACGCGGCAAGCTACGTGAACATGCACTTTGCAGAGCATGTTGACGGCAGGAATCGAACCTGCGACCTCCGCAAGAACATTGCGGCGCTCTCCCAACTGAAGTATCCGTGTCCTGCGCCACCGGCAGTCTATCTTCTGGTTTTGGACGAGAGCATCGTCCGTACCAATTCAGGCCGGGGAACAAAGCGGCGGCGGAACAAGGCGGATGTCCTGCCGTTAGACCACGCGAATGGTTGCGCCAATCGCGGCGGGATTCGAACCCGCATTCTCCGCTCCCGAAGTATCCGTTGCCTACGCCACCGGCCCTTTTCTTGGTTTTGGACGAGAGCATCGTCGGTTAACTTCCTGACCGGGGAACAAGCGGATGCGGACTATACGGCGTTCTGCCACTGAACTACCGAAGCTTGCGCCCCGGGCGGGAATCGAACCCGCGTATCCGGCTTAGCAGGCGAAGTAACCGCGCCCTACGCCACCGGTCAAACCAACTATCAAACAACTGCCAGCGCAAAAAGCTGCGCCGGGGAACGAGCGAAAAGAGACGGACATCGGCGCCTCCGCTTCGCGGTGCCTGGTGATTCGGGACTACGCCCCCGCCCCGCAAAGTAAGTACATCCGGCAGGTTCTCCGGCCTGCGCGTCCTCGTTGGTGGAGGAAGTAACTCTCCTCTTTCACCACCGGCGCAACTCACTTACAAAATCTGACTTAGAGACATAAATCTCCTCACGACCCCGCATGACTTATCGCGGGGCCAACAAGCGGCAAATCGAGCACTGGCCGACCTTCCCCGAGGGAACAAGCGAAGGCAGGCGGGTTGTCAAGACGATGAAGCTGTCTTCTACGCCACTCGGGAAAGACCAATGTTCATACGGGATGAGCAGGAGGCTGACCGCAATGGGCTACGGCAGATAGAAAGACCACGCCGGGCGGCCGGTGAGTCCCAGCCTACGCATCGAGTTTTGCGTTTTGACGTTCATCGGGCGTTCTCCTGCGCAGTAGTTACTTTGCCATAAGTTCTGAGTAATTGCAAGGGCTTTCCACAATATCTTTTGAAATTTGTTGTAACTTACCCGGTGACTTATGCGAGTCATTGCCGATTTCCGCCAAATGGAAAAGTGTCAGGCTTTCGCGATGAAGCGCAGGCGCACATAGTCCGCGGTCCAGCGGCCATCGTGGTCGCGGAGAGCCGGAGCGAGCAGCGCGACGGTTTCTTCTACGGTTTTCTCGCGTAATTGCTCAGGCAGAGCGTCGAGCGCGCCGCGGTAGAAGGTGTTCAACCAACCGGTCATGCCACCGTCATTCAGCGGCGTGGGGCGAGGGAAGAGAAGGACGCGCTCGACAGTGAATCCGTGGCGTTCAAGACGGTGGGAGTAGGCTTCCGGTGTGGGATAGTAGTTGCCGCGGTCGCCCAGCGAGGCAAATTCGTGGCGCGCGAGCACGGCCGCAAAGGCCACGCGGATAGCTGCGATGTTGCCATGGCCGCCCATCTCAGCGACGAAGCGGCCGCCGGGGCGAAGGACGCGCCGCACCTGCGTGAGCATCTCGTCCTGGCCACGGACCCAGTGCAGCACGGCATTGGAGAAGACGGCGTCGAAGATTTGATCCGGATAGGGCAGCTTCTCGGCAGGTCCCTGATCGGCTTTCACGCCCAGGGCGCGCGCCGCCTCCACCATCTGAGGGGAGGCGTCGATGCCGACGACGCTGACTCCGGCGGCGGCGATGCGCTCGGTGAGTTGGCCATCGCCGCAGCCAAGGTCAAGGATGCGCTCGCCAGGTTGAGGCGCAAGCCACTCAAGTGCGCCTTGGGCCAGCTCGTGAACAAATGCGGCGTCGCGCGCGTAGGTTTCAGGGTTCCAGGTTTGTCGCATCCAATGACTCCAAGTCCTGTGCCGTTTCCTCAGCGCAGCATCAGAAAATGCCGCGTGGAGCGTGGCAGCATCCCGTGCTTTAGCGGGCGGCGCCGGAACCCGGCAAGATTCCGGGTTGAAGGACAGCCATCCCACCACTCACGAGATTTTCATTGCAGATCGTTCAAGCGAGCATGAGGCGAAGGCCCGACGCGTGGGGAATAAGTACAGTGTATCTTCCATGGATGAGACCGCCAGGTTTGGCCGCTTGCGTGATATGCGCTTCACGGCTCTCGAGGGCCGGGGCGTCAAGGGTTTCGATCGCGACAGGCTCCTCTTTACCATCGCCAAAATTAAGGCGCAGCGCAAGATCCTTTTCCGCGTCTTTGTTCAGAACGATGACGGATGTTTGTCCGCGCGCATGTTTTACGGCATAGGCAGTGGCGTTCACTCCCGCGGCTTGAAGCTTCGAGGAAAGATCGGCCTGGATGAATCGGCCTCCGCTGAGAGAACCGGCGAATTTGAGGCCGTAGGCCACGGGCTCCATGACGTATTCCGAGCCGAACGATGCGATGGGCGTGTAGAACGGATGCGGGTGTGCGGCAATCTGCTCAGGGGTAGCGCCCTGCTCTTTGAGAAGCTCTTCGCCAGGCAGGAACCCGCCAAGGCCATTCGCCACGGACATCCCGGTGCCGCCATGGAGATTGACTCCGGAGTAATTGTTGCTGGCGAGCAGGAGCGAATAGTCGGCGGCCCATAGAGCAGCAGCAAAGACATCAGAAACACCGGGCTTGCCTCCGCGATAGCAGGTGTTGCCCTCGGTCATGCGGACGCGAACGCCCATCTTGGCTGCTGCTGCTGCTGCGGTGTCGGCCATGCCCTGAACCTTCGTCATGGTCGCGGGCTTGAGGAGGTTGGGAATGTTGACGTCAGGGTTCGATGGCGGCCCGCCAAAGTAGTAGTGGTGGGTGAGCGTGGTGACCTGCGGAGGGTTTTGGATCGAGCCCCAGGCAGCGGCGATCTGCGGCAGCCATGAAGTGTTGGTATCGACATCCGGCATTCCGAATCGGGCCGCGGGAACGCGGGCAACAATGGCTCGCGCGAAGGTAAGCCACTCTGCGAGGTAGGTCTGAGCGGACCAGGTCTGAGGATCGCGCAAGTGGCGGTCAAACAGGTTCACCTCGTTGCCGATCTGGAAATACTGCAGGCGGACCCCGAGAGTTTTCGCAGCGAATTCGGCTTCTTGAGCGGCGCGGGCGGGCGTGTTCGTTCCCATGTTGATGCCATAGAGGCAGGTCCAGCCGGTGGCTTCGAGGAATTCTGCCAGGTTGCGCACGGCCTGGGGCGTCACGGGATAGTAGCGAGCCTTTGGCTCGCCCACCACTTCGCGAGTTTTCGGATGTTCGGGTTCGGGTGAGCCCGGAGTGGCCTTCCACCAGCTAAATTCGCCCGTGTTGCCGCCGAGGCGCAGAACTCCGTGCGACGAAAACTCCCGGAATGCGCGGATCAGCCCGGTGTTTTTCGGCGAGAAGAATGTAGGGTCGGCGAGCTGCTCGACTTCGTAAGAGAGGCCGACAAAGTCGGCAGGCATGTGAGGGCCCGTGGCCTCATGCGGGATGGTGAGAGTGATCTGGGTCTCTGCCGGGCTCTGCGCGGAAAAACGAGTTGCCGCGACTGAGAATGCGGTGGTGGCAACGAATTGGCGGCGGCTGATCGTGGTCATCGGGATTCAGCGGAAAAGCGAGCGCGAACGATCTCGATTTTTCATTCTAAACGGGCTGACCTGGCAGGAGGATCAGGTCGAGTGTGCGCGTTCGTGCCGTGCCTCCTATCTTCCCTGCCAGAGGTCGACCTTTTTCGGTTCATAGCGGATGTCGGAGAAAACGGTGGTGCAGGCGTCTCCCACCGGAGCCTGCGAAGAAAACCCTACACGAAGATCGGAGGTCTTGCCCAAGCTGAAGGCGCGAACGATCCTCCAGTTCTGGCCGTCTTGCGATGCGTAGAAGAAGATGGCCGGCCCCGCTTTTGCAATCTTCAAATAGACCGAGGGACCGCTCATTTCGATCGAATTGTTATCGTCGGAGACGTCTTTCGTCACCACGGACACGATGGCTGTGCGTTGCTCGATGGTGCGCTCGAAACACAACTTGGCCCACAGCGAATGCTTCTCATAGAGCACAAGAACCCCGCCGTCCCATTGCGAATGAAAGCCGACGGTCACTCTTGCACTCAACACGAAATCGTCTGCCGGCTTGAACAACAGGCGCGGTGAACTGTCACGCCGTCCGTTCCCCATTGGAGAAACGAACCAATCGGTCTGCTTGCCGGCGGTGATCGACAGCGTCTTGTGGCCTTCGATCTTCCACTGCGCCGGTAGGTTCTGCCAGGTCATCGGCCCGGGAATTCCGTCGAGAATAAGGGCCGATGCATCGGCCTCCCTGGCCTGAGCTGTGGCAAAACAGGAAGCCGGGAACGCGAGGCCACACAAAATCCAGACAAGATGGCGATGATTGCGCATAAATTTCCTCAGTTGATCGTTTAGCGAAATTATAGCTTGAGCACAGGGGCTTTTAGAGCGACTGCACCGGCAGGAGAGTGAGGTCGTCGACGAGGCCGACTTCTTTTTGCACGAAGGGTTCGCCGTAGCGGACGCCGGCGAGCAGGCCGTAGTGGCGCGCCTCGGCGAAGGTGCGCTCGCGGATTTCTTCTTCGGGCACAAAGAGACCGCTGCCGGCGGATTGGTTCGCGTACTGCGAGCGGTAAGCCATAAGGGCCAGATGACGCTGTTCGATGAAGGGCGTGATGTCGACGATGAAGCTGGGGCGCACGTCGGCGTAGAGGCTGGCGTAAACGATCTTGAAGGGGCGATGCGGTTCCCCACCCCAAGAAGCAGAGATCGCTTCTTGGGGGCCCCGGACGTTCGTGGGGGCCCCGGTCTCCCACCCCAACGACCCCGGCTCTTCAAGCCACCCGTTGTTGGGGACCCAGGTCGAGACTTTTCTCAGGCCGGAGAGGAAACAGGCTTCGTAGCCAAGCGTCGCGGTGATGGCGTGGTCGGGATGGCGCGCCTGCCAGTAAGGAAGGATGACGACGCGGGGACGGAGCAGGCGCAAGACGCGGACAATGGCGACGCGATTCTCGAGGGTATTGGCGATGGCGCCGTCGGGCAGGGCAAGCGCCTGGCGCCAGCCGACGCCCAGAATGCGGGCAGCCTCGCCGGCTTCGCGGGCGCGCTCGTCAACTCCGCCGCGAGTTCCGGCTTCACCCTGCGTCAGGTCGAGAATGGCAGTGCGCAGACCACGCGCAGCCATGCGCAAGAGGGTTCCGCCACAGGTTTGTTCCACATCGTCGCGGTGGGCGGCGATGGCGAGGATGTCAGCCGCCGGTGATTCGGGAACTGGGGCGGCGGGCATATGGCGCTAGGGTCTGCTCACACTATGAGGGCGGGCAGCGTTGCGAACCAAAATTGGGCCAGACGAGGCGGAGGCCGCAGGCTGTGGCAGGCCCCCAGTCAAGGCCGACAACGAAGTGTGGCCCAATTTTGGCCGCAACCCGCAGGGACGGGGCGGATTTTCCCGATCGCTTTGTCGCTCGTCGCCAAAATGTTTCAACATTTGCCACTCCTCGCTTCGCGCGCTCAGAAAAATCCACTCCCGTCGATGCCACCCTCATAGTGTGAGCAGACCCTAGTAGACGGTGTTGTCGCCGTCGGTGATTGCGTCCATGTAGGCTACGTCGTACGCCGTGCCGGTCACCGTCACATACTGGTTGTCGATCGACGAACCGTCGACGGTGGAGTAGATGTAGACCTGTCCGCCCTCCGCAGCGTAGAGCTTATGCAAACCCGTGACGGCGGTGATGCCGGTCGCATCGCCAATGTATGGCTCGAGCAAGACGACTTTGTTGGTGGAGGTGTTGACCATGGTTAGGCAGCCGTAACCGCCGCTGGGGTTGGTGGCGTAGCGGACGCCGGTGGTGCAGCCGGTCATGGCGATCCAAAGAGAGTTATCGTCGGCCTCAATCATGCGGGTGGTCGCGCCAGGCTGTCCATCGCTGATGGCAACCGGAGCCCCGGCCGTGTTGTTGCTCAAATTGACCACAGTCAGATTGCCTGCGAAGAGAGTTTGTCCCTGCACCACCTGCGGCTGCTGGCCGACGACGTACATGGTTGAGGAGTCGACCAGAGCATTGCTGGCTCCGCTGGGAATGGGGATGTTCACCATGGGCGTGGCATTGGAGTCGGGGCACGGTGCGACAGAGGGAAGATTGCAGGGAAGCACGCCGGACTGCTGGCCGACGACGAAGATGAGCGGCGCCACCGGCACCAGGGAGACCGACGACTTGGAGCCCCCGCATTCCGGTCCGCAGTTCAAGATATAGGCGGTGCCACCGTCAGACGAGAAGACGGCCTTGACGGGGCGGTCGAAGGTGAGTGGAGCGCCGTAGTAGTTGCCGGTGGCGTCGATCTTATCAGGGCTCTGCATTTGAAAGAGGCACCAGCCCGGCGCGTTCTGCGGCTCGCAGTCGACGGCGGCCTTGGGCCAGGTTGAAGGCCCACCGGAGTAGGAAGTGGACTGTGCGGTCGTGAGTTGGCGAGGGTAGTAGGCGTAGTTGGAGTTCTGGACAAAGGCCAGCGCGACAGACCCGCCCGGATTCACGCTGACGCGGTACACGCCGGGGAGGCTGAGGGGTGTCGACGAGCCGACGCTCTGATTCACAACGGTGAGGACGTGTGAGGCCTGGCTCGCGGCGAAAACATACGCCTTATTGCGAGTTATGAAGACGCTGGATGAACCGCCGTTGAGCCCGCCGACGCTGCCGGGGGATTTTTCTTGCGCGTAGTCGATCAGGGCCAAACTGCCGTCGCCGGCGCCGTACACAGCGCCGAACTGCTCCTCAGGCATGCTTTGGATGGTGATGGGCAATGCGCCGTTATACCCGGCGATCGCAAAGCCAGGAGGCGTGCCCGAGTAGCCAGTGCGTGTGTCGTAATAGGCGTCGACGATTTCGAGCGCCCCCCGGTTCACGATGTTGGAGTTTTGGATGGCAATCATGACGCGGTAGGGGAGCCCGCTGGGGGGCAGCACGCGGCCGTCAAAATAATTTGTCGTTCCACAACCGGCGAGCGCGGCGGCTGCCGCCAAGGCTGCACTGGCGCTCAAAAAAAGAGTTCTCTTCTTCAAAATACCAACCCTCGAATGATGGAGCGGAACCGTCCGCGGCGTCGACGAATCAATAGCATTCTTGACACACGGAAAGGCCCAAAAACGCGCAGGCCCGAACCGGTTTCCACGCAGGCTTTGACTCCCGAAGTATAACAAAGCAACCCGACCCGTTGAGGGTTTGGGACGGCGAGCGGAATGGCGTTCCAAGGGGGTGTGCCAGCCGCTTGGGGTTTATGAGGGGCCGCGAGGCTCGTCGCGATCCGCCCCTCCGTCGCGATGGCCGGCGGGAAAGTGCAGATCGAAGGTACAACCTTGCAGGCGATGCGGTAGCATGACAACAGAATGACGCGGATTGCCGAGATCTTTGCAGACCGCCCCGTGCTCGCCGACGGCGCCATGGGCACGGTGCTCTACGCGCGCGGCGTGTTCATCAACCGCTGCTACGATGAGCTGAACCTCTCGGACCCCAATCTGATTCTTTCTGTGCACGACGAGTACCTGCAGGCGGGCGCGGAGATTCTTGAAACCAACACCTTCGGAGCCAACCGCTTCCGATTGATGCGGCACGGGTTGAGCGGGAAGGTGGAAGAGATCAACGCGGCGGGCGTGCGGCTGGCGCGGCAGGCAGTCGAGCGCCTGAAAGAGAAGCAAGCCGGCGAGGCATGGGTGGCCGGCGCGGTGGGACCGCTGGGAGTGCGGCTGGAGCCGCTGGGCAAGACCGGCCTGGACGAAGCCCGCGCGGCTTTCGCCGAGCAGATCGGCATACTGGCCAGGGGCGGCCCTGGAAAGGGTGTTGATCTGCTGATTATTGAAACCATGCCGGCGTTGAATGAGGCGCACGAGGCGCTGGAGGCGGCAAAGGCCGTTGCGCCGGAACTTCCCGTGCTGGTGATGGTGACGGTGGACGACGAGAGCGAGTGCCTGGATGGCGCTTCGGCAGCACAGGCTGCGGCGCTGCTAACGGAGTGGGGCGCGGACGCCGTGGGCGTAAACTGCTCCACCGGCCCGGCAACAGTGCTGACGGCGATTGAGGAAATGCGTGCGGCCACGACAGTGCCGTTGGCGGCGATGCCCAACGCCGGATTGCCGCGGTCGGTCGAAGGCCGGAATATTTATCTGGTCTCGCCGGAGTACATGGCCAGCTTTGCCCGGAAGGCGATTGTTGCGGGCGTGCAGATTGTGGGCGGCTGCTGCGGCACCACGCCGAATCACATTCGGGCCATGCGCTCGGCCATACGGGCCATGGATGAGCAGGCGCACGTGGAGGGAAAAGGCGCGACGCCGGCGATGAGCAAAGAAACGCCCCCGGCGACCTTGGCGCAACGCTCGCGCCTCGGCTCCTTGATCGCGGCGGGTCATTTCATCACCATGGTGGAGTTCGTGCCGCCCCGAGGCATCGATTGCTCCAAGGAGATCGAGGGCGCCGCATTGATGGCGCGGCTGGGCGTGCACGCCATCGATGTGTACGATGCGGCGCAAGCATCGGCGCGGATGAGCGCGCTAAGCCTCTGCATCCAGATCCAGCAGCACACGGGGATGGAGACGATCCTGCATTACACCTGCCGCGACCGCAAGCTGCTCGCGATTCAGTCGGATTTGCTGGGCGCCTCGTCGATCGGGCTGCGCAACATTCTTTGCGTAACCGGCGAGCCGCCCAAGGAGGGCGACTATCCTGACGCGGCAGCGGTGTTCGACGTGGATTCCATCGGTTTGGTGAACATCGCGCGCCGGCTGAATCAGGGGCTCGATATCGGCTCGAACTCCATCGGCGCAAGCACCAACTTCACCATCGGCGTGGCCGCCAATCCCGGCGTGCCAGATCTGGAAAACGAGCTGCGGCGGTTCGCCTACAAAGTGGAGGCCGGCGCCGAGTACGCGATTACGCAGGCGGTTTTCGACCTGCGCCTGCTGGAGGAATTCCTGGATCGGATCAAGGACCACCGCATCCCGGTGATCGCGGGCATCTGGCCGCTGACCAGCCTGCGCAACGCGGAGTACATGAAGAACGATCTGCGCATCGCCATGCCCGAGGAGATCATGCTGCGCATGGCGCAGGCGGAAACGCCCGAGGCAGCGCGGGCGGAGGGCATCAAGATTGCACAGGAGATGCTCGCGGCGGTGCGGCCACTGGTGCAAGGCGTACAGGTAAGCGCGCCATTCGGCGACTACGAGGCCGCTGCCGAGGTGATCGCCAGCGTGCTGGCGAAGGCGAAATAGCGGGAAGGAGTGAACGCCATGCCGTCGTTTGAAGAATCGCTCAAGAAGCTGGAATCGATCGTCGAACAACTGGAGAAGGGCGATCTGGCGCTGGAGGACTCGCTGAAGCTCTTCGAGGAGGGCGTGGGACTGTCGGCGGCCTGCAAGCAGGAGCTGGACGCCGCCGAGGGCAAGGTGCAGATGCTGGTGAAGCAGCGCGATGGATCGGTAAAGGCGGAGCCGTTCTTGACGGAAAAGCCTCTCTAAAAGCAAATTCTTCTTGTTAAAAAACGCTCATGGCGCGGTAGCAGCCTTGTTGTGCGCGCCGATCTGCGCGGCAAGCTGGAGAAGCGGCTCATCGCCGCCGCGCGCGGCGGCCAGTTGCATGCCGCCATGGGCGCAGGGGATGGCCACCGTGGGTACGCCAGCGAGGCTGAAGGGCGCGGTGTAGCGGAGCAGGCGCGCCCGAGTTTGGCTGTGGTCGGCGCCGGCCGCGAGGCGCGCTACTGGAGCGCAAGGCAGCAGAACGAGCTCGTGCGCGGCGAAGAGCGAGTCCATGCGGGCGCGAAAGGCGGAGTGGCGCCGACGTAGCGCGGCGATTTCGTCCGGCGCAATGCGGGCGCCCCACTTGAGGCGGTCGCGGATGGCCGGCTGCTTTTCGAGGAAATCCCCGTGATCGAGGCTCCCGGCATGCAGCCGCGCGGCCTCTGACGCCTGAAGGGGTGCGAAGATTTCGACGGCATCCGACCACCAGTGCGGCTCGATCGGTTGCGCCTGGAAGCCAAGAGCCTGCAACGCGCGAACAACTCCGCGCAGGCTGTCGGCAACCTCCGGCTCGCAATCATCGAGAAAGCTGCCGGCGACGAGGGCGAAGCGGGTGAATCGCGGCGTAGCGGGGGTTTCCGGTGGCGCAAACGGCGCGGCGAGGAACGGCGCGGCAAGAAATGGCGCGTCTTCAAGATCGCGAAAGAGCCAGCCCAAGGTGTCGAAGGACTCGGCCACGTGCGCGCCGCCGCGCCAATCGCCGCGGCCGAGCGTGGCGCGGTAACCGGCGAGCCCGCAGAGCGCAGCGGGCACGCGGACGGAGCCGCCGGTATCGGTGCCGATGGCGGCTACGGCCGAACCCTCCTGCACACTGGCGGCCGCGCCGCTCGATGAGCCGCCGGTGAGCGCGCCGGAATCCCAAGGCTGCACGCAGTCGCCATACTCGGGATTCTCGCCCGTGATTCCGTAAGCCAGCGCATGGAGGTGGGTCTTGCCGATGATGACGGCGCCGGCCGCGCGCAGTTGCTCCACAAGCCACGAGTCGCGGGCGGCAATGCCGTTCAAATCGCGATAGAAATGGACGCCGCACGACGTGGGAGAGCCGGCGAGATCGAAACAATCCTTGACCGAGATGGGCAGACCCCAAAGCGCAGGACGGCCATCGCCAAACGGACCGCCGCTCAAGCGCGGCATGGCTTCAGCACGAGCCGCTTCAGCGCGCATCCACGCTGGATCCTGCCAAAGGTAGGTGTTGTGACCGGCATTCTGGTTGGCGTGGGCGAGTGCGGATTCAGCGAGTTGGGAAGGGCTTGCGGATCCGGCTGCGAGCGCGCGGCGAAGATCGCGGATGGTCCACGGAAGGGCGGTCATACAGAAATTCTACGGCGGTTTCGGAAATACTGTGTCCGGTCAAGGCGGCATTTAGGGTCGTCGCTCCTTCCACCCCACGGACCCCGGCTCTTCGAGCCACCCATCCGTGGGGGCCCCGGTCCTTGGGGTCGCGACGACTTGGCTGACCTGAATGGGGATACGTTATTTTCGAAACCGCTATAGAAGCTGAGCGGTAGCCGCGAGCAACCGCGCAAGCAAAAGGGCGGTCCCTTGCGGGACCGCCCCGGGGATAGGAACAAACGCAGATCAGAAGTTCAGGTGCAGCGACATCTGAATCTGGCGCGCGCTGCCAATGGTGTGCTTTGTGATTCCAAGAGCGCTCGGGCAGTTGAAAAAGCCCGTGTTCACTCCATACGGGTTGCTTTGGCAGTTGTTGGTCGGAGCCGCCTGCGTGGGAGCACCCGGGATGCTGCCGATCTGATCGGGCACGTTGTTGAATGCCTGGTTCTGATTGACGTTGTTCTGGGGAATATCGAAACTGGACGTGTTGGTGAGGTTGTAGACATCGAAGGTGTAGCGCAGCGTGTACTGGTCGTGGATGGGAAGCTCCTTTTCCAGCGAGGCGTCGGCGCGCCGCTGCCACGACTGCCGGAAGATGTTGCGCTGGCCGGTGGTGAAGTTGGTTTCGAAGGGATCGCCGGCGGGGACGCCCATGGCGCCGACCGGGATCAGGGGAAGGGTGAAACAGCTTGCCTTTAGTGCGCCTCCCGACTGGGTCGACGGATTGTAGAACGCGCCGTTCTGGCCCGTGAGCGCGTTCTTCCGGTTGCATCCGGGAGCCAGCGGGACGATGGGGTTGGTAATGCCGTTGAAGGTGCTGTAGTAGATGCTGCCGACGGCTCCCGAGTAATCGATGATGCTGTACGGCTGGCCGCTCTGGATGATGGCGACGCCATGAAGCGACCAACTGTCCAGCGCCTTGCCCGCAAAAGTGTCTGTGGCGAAGACCTTTGGCGAAGTGACGCCATAGGTGAAATTGAGCACATGCGTGCGGTCGAAATCCGCAGAACCATAGCCGCTGCGCAGGTTGGTCGGGTTATTGCCGTTGTAAAACAGCCCCATGCCGCTCTGCTCATCGGTGGCGTGGGAGTAGGTATAGGAAACTCCAGCCTGAAAGTCATGACTGAAGCGTTTTTCCAGGTGGGACTCGAGGGCGTTGTAGGCCGCGATGCCAGCCGCTGTGTAGGACTCGGACTCGGACGAATAGCCGATGTAGGGCACGCGCAGATCGACGTTGCCGCCCTCGTAGTTATTCATCATGGGGCCATAGGCACAATTCGTGTCGAGATTGACGCAGATCGGATAAAAGTTGTTGGGGTTATACACGGTATAGCCGTAGCTGTAATCCTGCTCAACCGATGTACCGTCTTGGAGGGCCTTTCCGCCCGGGTGGATAGGGTGGGATGGAGTCGCGATCTGGGCCTGGTTAAAGGGCACGGGAATGATCTGGTGGCGGCCCAGGTTGCCCACGTAGCCGATCTCGAACATGAGATCGTTGCGCGGCTGATACTGGATATTGAGCGTGAAGTTGATGCTGTAAGGCAGCTTGTTGGCGCGATTGTAGACACCGAGAATGAATGGCTGCTGGCTGTTTGAACCGGTCACAGTGCCATCGACAATCTCCGCGGCGTTAGGGAGATAATTCGCGATGTCTGAGGCCTTGGGATTGGACGGACCCGTTCCCGGTGACGTGCCCCAGGGGGATGCGAGGGAATAGTTCGAGGATCCGGGAGTGGGAGGAGTGAAAAAATCTCCGCCGCAGATCGGGATGTAATTCAGGTAGAGGAAGGTCGGGTCGGCGGCCTGGAAGGAAGAGGAATACGGGCAGTGCTGCTGGGTGACGAATGGGGGCGTTTGTACAATGCCAAACGGGCCGCCTTCGACTTCGCCGGCCGCATATCCCGGCGAGAGATAGGTGAAAAGCTCGCCGCGGTCATAGTAGAAGCCGCTGCCGCCGCGAACCACGAGCTTGGAGTGGAAGGACGCCGGCTGCCAGGCGAACCCGAGCCGCGGCGCGATTCCCCACTGGCGGCCGGTGAGCGTGGTATTGCTCACGCCCTGGGTTCCGTTTTTGTTGTTGCCGGCAATAATGAAGCCCGAGCCCGTGATGACGTCGTTTACGGCGTCGTAGCGATAGAGCGAGGGATCGAAGTTGAAGAGATTGCCGTATTTCTCCGTCAGGCCGCCGTTCCAGTCATAGCGCACGCCGGCCGTGATACTCAGGTTGGGCATCACCTGGAACTTATCCTGGATGAACAAGCCGGTCTCATTGGCGCGGAGATAGCGATTGGCGTTGCCCTGCAAGAACGTTGATGCCGTAAAGTTCTGCGTGGAGTACGGCGTGACCCAGTTGTCGAGGAAGGCGACAAAGTCGGGCGAAGCCACATTGCCCGTGCCGGTGCGGCGATCGCGCAGATTCAACTGCGTGTAGGACCAACTGCCGCCGAAGCTGAGCGAATGGCGGCCCTTGGACCAGATGGCCGTGCCCGAGGGCATGATGCGGTTCTGAAACACGCCGGTGTTGGCGCCCTGGTATTCGGCATCGGGCCCGATGGCAAGCGAAGGCGCAGTCAGGCCGTAGAGCGGTCCGGTCGACGAGTCGAACGCATCGCCGATCGCGTCATTGATGGTGAACCCGGGGAAGTAATTGCCGAATCCCGGAACCATGCCTACAGATGTCTGGTTGAATGCCTGATCGTTGGTTGCGTAGGCCTTCTCACGGAGAACGCCGACGGTCTCGGAGATGCTGAGGCTTGTTCCGATGGTCTGGACGTTATTCAGCGACCCGACTTGCGAGCCGGTATCCATGCGCGCCGTGAATCCCGGCACGTTGGAGTAAGCGTAGGGCGCGCTCGAGGGATCGTGCTGGTAATAGTACTTCGCCGCCAGAACGTCCTTGCTGGTGACATTCCAGTCGAGATCGGCGACGGCCTGGTCGGAGATGAACCGCGCCGTCCCCGGCAGGAACGCGTTGTAGGGCGAAAAGACATTGGGATTGGCATTGGGCAGCGCACTCGGAACCAGATAGTTTCCCGGCTCGCCCGGCTGAGCCGGGGCGGTAAAAAGCGCATAGGCGACGGGGTTTGCCGCCGCGCTGAAATAGTTTGCCGGGTCAGCATCAAAGCCCGAATTTGAGGAAATCCCTAGATTCGTTGTCCAGTTGTTCTCGGCGGCTTGGACCAGGTTTGCCGCGCTGCGTCCCGTTCCGGAATTGAGAGGTCCGGAGTTCAATCCGGGCGGGACATCGAGAAGCTCGTCGCCGGTCTCCTGATCGGAGATATGCAGGTGCTGATAGCTGACAAATCCAAAGAGCTTGTCCTTGATGAGCGGCCCGCCCAGGTCGCCGCCGGCCGTGTAGCGGTGCAATTGGGGATTCTTGTCGGCGGCCGGGATGTTCGAGTCCTTCTTGAAGAAGAAGGGCGCGGCATTGATCCAGTTGGTGCCGCGGTGGGCCCAGAGTTCGCCGTGCATCTGGTTAGTTCCGGACTTGGTGCTCATGTCGATGTGCGCGCCGCTGTCGGAGCCTTGCTGGGCATCGTACATCGAGGCGTTCACGCGGACCTCCGCAAGGGTCTCAGGCGCCGGTGTGGGGATGGCATTGCCAATGGACAGATAGATCGAGGCGGCACTGGGCACCACGCCTCCGGCAGCATTGTTGGCCTGGCCAGTGTTGTTGGAGATGCGGAACGAGTCGACCTCGCTGGTGGTCTTGCCGTTGAACAAATTACTGCCGTCGACGCCGTTCAGCAGGAAGGCATTGGAAGTGTCGCGCTGGCCGTTGGCCCAGATGGGAGCGTTGCCGAGGCCTGAATCCGCGCCGGTGCCGCCGCCCAGTTCGGCGTTCACGCCGGGTGAAAGGATGGCCAGTCCGGTGAAGCTGCCTGTGGGCAAGGGCACCGAGTCGATCTGTTGCGTCTCCATCACGTAGCCGTTGGTGGTGTCCACGGCGTTCATCAGCGGTGCGGCTTCGACCTCGACGGTGGTGGTGGTCTGGCCCACCTTGAGCGATGCGTTCAGCGTGGCCGTGCGGTCGGCCTGCACCGTGATATGCGGGGTCTTCTGCGCTTCATAGCCTTCGGCCGAATAGGTCAGCGTGTAGGTGCCGATGGGAAGGTTTACAAACGTGTAAACGCCCGAGCCGCTGGTTTTGGTGGCCCGCGTCAGCGAAGTCTGTTCGTCGGTGAGGGTGACCGTCGCGTTGGGAATCACGCCGCCCGAGGCATCGGTGACCTCGCCGGTAATGCCGCCAAGCGTTTGCTGTGCCACCAGGGAGCTGGTCCACAGCGCAGCGGCTGCCGCAATGGCCAGCAGCTCAGGAATGGAAAACGGATGAACACGGATGTAACGCTTCACGAGACTGACCTCGAAATAGGAATTTCCCCCTTGAAACCTGGGGGATTCAATTACCACTGCAGTGATTTTGTTATCTCGAGTTTCTTGAGCGTTGAACTGTCACGCAGGATAGAAGTTACCGACGCGACCTGCGATGGTTGATTGGCCTGTTCCTGCTCGCGCTGCGGGTTACGCCCATGCTAATGTCTGCCGCATAAAATTCCCGTAAGAATTTTTGGGAAAATCGTCGCCGTGGGGACTGGTTTTCCACAAATTAGCGGAGATTTCCTGTTCCTCGGCCGCCGCAATCCGTACCAGGCGAGGCCAACGGCGATGTAGGCGAGATAAACATAAGGGATTCGCGCATGAACGGCGTCGGCAGCGGAATTGAGGTCGAAGACCGTGATCAGCAGGATGACGGCCACCGTGAAAACGCTGACCGCCGCGAGCAGATGAGAATGCTGGCCCAGCGCGCGCCGCGCGAAGGGAAGCGCGATGGCGACGAGGGCGTAGGCGGTGAGGAAACCAAAAACCGAAAGCGAGCCGAACAGGTCGTACATCGTGGAGCCGGTGCTGCGGCGGAGCGCCATGACGGCGGGAGCGGCAAACATGAGCACGATGGACACCGCAATGGCTGCTCCGGGAGTTCCGTGGCGCCGATTCGTGCGCTGAAGTGCGACGGGCAACAGCGCGTCGTGAGCCATGCGTAACAGCACGCGCGCCGCCGCCGTGGCGCAGGCCAAAACGCAGGCAAACATGCTGATGAATGCGCCGCAGTCGATGGCCACGCCGAGCGGCGAGACGCCGGCCTTGGCGGCCAGCAAGTGCAGCGGGCTGGTGGAGCTGCTGAGCGCGCCGGATTGGCCGCGGAATCCCAGCACCTCAGAGTATGCGCAGAGCATGAAGAAGACCCCGGCGAGCAGCGCGCACTGCAACACCGCGCGGGGAATGGTGCGCAGCGGCTCGCGCACCTCGCCGCCCAGCGTGGTGGCGCTCTCAAAGCCCACAAAGCTGAAGATGGAGAGCACGAGCGCGGGACCGAGCGCGCCGAATGAAGCGCCTTTGAGGTGGAATTGACTCGTATCGAGATGAAAACCGATGTGAACCGGCAGCAGAACCAACACGATCAGGATCAGGCTGACGGAGACGGCTTCTATCCACAGCATGACTTCGGCGGAGAGCTTGACGTCGCGGTAGGCGATATAGCCGGCGATGGCGCAGACTGTTGCGAGCGTGGGAACCGCGGGAGGCGCCCAATGGAAAAACTGCTGCGAAAGGACCGTGGCGTAGTAGAGCGCTCCACCCGCCACCGAAGCGCCGGTGGCGAGATAAGCCAGCAGCAATCCCCATGCTGCGGTTACGCCGAAGATGGGCGGCAGCGTGTTCGCGGTGTAGGTGTAGAGCGATCCCGGCGACGCGGAGAGGCGAGCGAACCGGCTGACGCAAAAGCCCACCAGCAGCATCGACCCTGTGGCGAGGAGATAGACGAACCAAGTGACGTTGCCGGCCAGCGCGAAGACCAGCGGAATGGTGAGACAAGCGGACGTACTGGGCGCCATGGCGGAGACGGACTGCGCCAGGGTTTCCACGGGACCAAGCACGCCCGCGCGCAGGCCGTAGTTCTCGGCTGCATGGTTCTGCGCGTACACTTCGCCTTTTGTGGTCGCCGTTCCGGTCACGGGTCTGCCTGTGTTTGGGGTGATGTCGATTAACGCTCGACGGTGGCCTCGATGGTACCATGCGGCTCGTCGATGGGAACAAAGATGTGGTTGGGATTGTCCTGGCCGAAGGGGCTCAGATCCGCGAGCAGATGATGAAGGTTGGGCATGGAGAGATGAATGCGCGCGATCTCCGGCGCGGCCTCGAGCGCGGCTTTGCCCATATCGAAGAGCGTGTGCTGCACGCTCATGCTGTTGTGCGCGGCAAACTCTTTCAGCAGCGCGGCGACGATGCGCGCGCGTGCATCGGCATAGTCCGGCGCGGCGGCTGCGTAGTCCCACGTGACGGTTGCGCGAGTGCCGAGGATGCGGTCGGTGGCCGGCTTTAGCGTGGTCAGCTTGTCCACGACGTAGCCGGTGAAGGCGGATTTGGTGGTCTTGAGAATCGTCAATCCGTCGATGCCGGAGGTCACCGCCCATGGGCCGCCGCGTTCGCGCGTGGCGTGTACGGTCTGCAATTCAGGTCCGCCCATCTTGAAGGTTGTGGCGTCAGGCACGCCATCGACGATCATCCGCTCCCATGCCTTTTCCTCGACCGTGACGCTCACCTTCATTACTTGCGTATGGTTGTCGAGCAGATAATCGCCGTATTCGCGAGCGAAGGCCTCAATGGTAGTTGCCTTCGAGTTGCGGGCCACGAAATACACGGTGTTCTTCATCGTGTCGGTGGGCAGAACCTTGCTGTTGTCGGCTTTGGTGTAGCTTGCTGCAAAGTCGCCGTCGAGCATCACATGCACGGTCCACTCGTTGAACTCGCGCCGGTCCCCATGGATTGGATCCTTGACGCGCGTGATTCGCGACAGGCGCACACGCGATTTTCCGTAGCGATTCTCGCCCAGTTTAGCCATGCGTCAGCTTCCTCGGTAGGTTGTGTAGCTGTTGTCGCTCAACAGGAGCGGCAAGTGATAATGCGTCTTACCGTCGCAGGTGAAGGTGACGGCAATCTCGGGGTAGATGCCGGTGCGGCCCAGGCGCTTCAAATATGGACCTGTGTCGAACGTGAGCCGGTATTCGCCGCGCGGCGCGTCCGGCGCCAGATCGCGGCAACGGCCGTCAGCATCGGTGACGCCGGACGATACAACAGCCCACGAGGCGCCTTCCTGTCTTTCGAGCCGGATAGAAATTCCCGTAGCCGCCTTGCCCAGCACGGTGTCCAGTACGTGAGTTGAAATGACGCTCATTCGATCAACCACTTTCCTAAACGAATTTGCAGGATTTGCCGTTGTTGCTCGGCGGCCTCGCGTAACTCAGCCTCGCGACTGCTCGCCAGGCGGCGCTGGAGAATTGCGAGCATTTCTCCGGCGCTCTTGCCGGTCGCGCACACTATGTACGTGAAGCCGAAGCGCTGCTCGTAAAGCCGATTTCCCTCGGCCAGTTCGGCCAGCACGCGTTCGCTTGCCGCGCTCGCCCCGCTCACATTCGATTGCTCCTGCCGCGACCAGGCCGCTGAGCGCTCTTCCACGGGTTTCGACGCGTTTGCCGCGGCGTGCGCCGGCTCTCGTTCGCCGATGCGCGGATGGCACGCGAATGCTTCCAGCCAATCCGGCTCCTGCATCGTGCTCCACACGCGATCGGCCGCTTCGCTCAGTGCTTCGACGCTGCCGATGGGGCGCAGCGCCACCATCGCTTCAGCCCAGCGTTTCGATCCGCAGCAAGCCATCATCGCGTCCAGAGCCGTGGTCTTGCCGGCTGCGTTCCAGGCTGCAAGCGTGGAATTCATGGCGCGATCCTTCCTGGCGCAATTCAAGCAAAAACTCATCAAGCAGATTGGCGGCCACGCGGCGGCGGTACTCGGCCGTGGAACGGATGTCGTCGATGGGCTGCACTTCGCCGAGCAGTGCGCGGCGCGCGGCTTGCGACCGTCTCGCGCGTGACCGGTTGGCCTAGCGAGCGCCGACTTCGGTTTGCATGAGCCGCAGGGGATATGGCGCCAGGCTCGCCGCTCCCAGGCGAATCTCGCGGATCACACTTTTCTCGAGCAGCGCGGTTGCCCCCAGCGCAACCTTGGCAATGGCCATGGCGCGCCGCGTTCCCACCTTGCGCAGGTATTGCCTGTGGCGCGCAAATCGCCGCGGCACGTGAATCGCGTAAAGCAGTTCATCGGCGGCCAGGACATTGCGCTTGTAGCCGGTGTGGAATTCCGAGTAGGGAATTCGCCGGCGGCCGCGCACGGAGATCAGCTCGATCTCCGCGTCGTAGACGAGCAGCGCAGGCGAGGAGTCGGCGGCGGGCGAACCATTCACAAGATTGCCGCCGAGCGTGGCGCGGCTCTGGTTGGCGATGGAGCCGATCCAGCTTGCGGCTCGGGCGAGCAAGCGGCAACTCCGCGGCAATGACGGCGTGTCTGCGCAGATCGAGAAATGTGGCGGCGGCGCCGATGGCGACGCTTTCCGCGGTTGTCTCGATAGCACGCAGATCGGAAATGCCCCACAAGCTGACGAGCTTTGGCGCGTCAAGACGGCCGGCGGCAAACGCGACCATCAACTCCGTGCCGCCGGCGATCGGCGTCCATTTGCCGGGCTCCGCGGCAAGCAGGTCCAGCACCGCGCCCAGGTTGCCGGGCGCGACAAGATCGTGCATTGCCGGATTACCGCGCATGGTGCGTCTGCTCCAATACGGATTCTTTCGCTGCCTCGACATTCTGCGCGCCGGCCGCAGCGGCTACCGACTCGAAGATGCGCATGAAGCCCGTGCAGCGGCAGAGATTGCCGGCCAGCGCTTCGCGAATCTCCGCCGTGCTGGGATGCGGAGTGTGATCGAGGAGCTGCGCCGCGGCCATCAGCATGCCCGGCGTGCAGATGCCGCACTGCGCGCCGCCATGATGAAGAAACGCCTCCTGCAAAGGATGCAGTTCGCCCTCAAAGGCCAGTCCTTCGACGGTCTGGATGTCAGCGCCCTCAGCCTGCAGCACCGGCACAAGGCAACTGTTCACGAGTTCGCCGTTCATGCGCACCGAGCAGGAGCCGCACTCGCCCTCGCCGCATCCTTCCTTGGTTCCGGTCAGATGCAGATCTTCGCGCAGCACGTCGAGCAGGCGCTTCATGGGCGGCACATTCACCGTGCGGCTTTCGCCGTTCACTGTGAAGCGGATCGTAGGCCAGCGTGCGCTCGGTGTTGCGCGCCGGCTTTCTTTCCAGGCGCTTCATCGCGCGGCCGGCTCCTCGACCGGCTGATTCCGCGGCGAGCCCTGCATAGAGATCCTCGGGCAACAGCGGAATGGCGTTGAAGCCAACGCCCGTCGCATCGCGGATGGCGTTCAAGATCGCGGGCGCGGGTCCGTCGTGCGGCAATTCGCCGATGCCTTTGGCGCCGAATCCGCCGTAGCGGAAGGGAATCTGCTCGAAATACACATGAATCGGCGGAACATCTTCGGCAGTGGGCATGATGTAGTTGGTCATCTGGTTGTTGGCCATGCGGCCGTCCTGCCAGACGACCTTTTCGTAGAGCGCGAAGCCGATGCCCTGCGCGATGCCGCCTTCGATCTGCCCGGCGGCCAGCACCGGATGGATGACGCGGCCGGCTTCCTGCACCGCCCAGAAGTCCTCGACTTCGGCGGAGTAGGTCACCGTGTCGACGGCAACCTGCGCCACGTAGACCGCCCACGCGTAGGCGCCGTAGGCTTCGCCGTGATATTTCTGATCGTCCCAGGAGATGCCGGGCGGCGCCTCGTAGCGGCACAGCGAGGCGACCTCGCCGTTCGCAGCGCGATAGCGCTCGCAGGCGGCAAAGAATTCCTCGCGCGTGTAGCTTGGCGCCAAGCCCGGCATGCTCGCGCAGCAGCGCGAGAAGCTGCAGGCTGGCGCGCTCAATGAGGCGGCCGACGACCATCGAGGTGCGCGAAGCCACGGTCGGCCCGCTGTTGGGCACGATGCCGGTGTCGGGCGCGGCCATGGTGACGTCGCTGTAGTCGACGCCGAGCGCCTCCGCGGCGATCTGCGTGAGAACGGTATTTGTGCCCTGGCCGAACTCGGTGTTCGACACCAGCACGCGGACTTTGCCGTCGGGCGTGACGTCGATGCCGGCCAGCGAATTCAAATACACCTCGCCCGAGCCGGTAAAGCCCGAGCCGTGATAGAAAGCGGCGATGCCCATGCCGCGCTTGACGGGGCTGCCTGGATTCTCGCGGGCGAATTGCGCGCGCTTGGCGTAGTAGTCGCTCTCCTTGAGCGCGCGATCGAGCAATTGATCGAGGATCATCGGCTCGCGCATCAATTGTTCGGTCGCGTTGGTGTCGCCCTGGTGCAGGAAGTTTCTTCGCCGCAGCTCCACGGGATCGATGCCGAGGGCCGCGGCGATCTCGTCCATGTGGCGCTCCATGGCGAAGATGGCCTGCGGCGCGCCGAAGCCGCGAAATGCGCCGTAGGGAACGTTGTTTGTCGCCCACGAGCGCGCACGGACGCGAACATTGGGGCAGAGATACGGTCCGGTCGCGTGCAGCGTGGCGCGCGAAAGCACGGTGGACGAGAGCGTCGCGTAAGCGCCGCCGTCGGTGTCGAGATCGATCTCCATGGCCAGCAGCTTGCCGTCGCGGTCGAGCGCCGTGCGATGCCGCACGCGCGAGGGATGGCGCTTGGTGGTCGCGGCCAGATCCTCCATCCGGTCGTAGACCATCTTCACCGGATGGCCGCTCTTCATGGCCAGCAAAGCCGCATGGCAGGCAATGATGGAGGGGTAGTCCTCTTTGCCGCCGAATGCGCCGCCGGTTTCGGTCTGGATCACGCGCACCTTTTCTTCGGGCAGATCGAAGACCGCGCGCAGCGATTTGAAGACGTAGTAAGGGCATTGCAGCGAGCCCCAGACCGTGACGCCGCTTTCCGCACTGTACTCGGCGATCATGCCCTGGTTCTCGATGTAGAGATGTTCCTGCGCGCCGGTGCGGTACTCGCCTTCGACGATGTGCGCCGCGCGGGCCCATGCGGAATCCACATCGCCTTTTTCGAGCAGGAAGCTTTTGAGCAGGTTGTCGGCGCCCCAAACGATTACATCCTGCCGCTCGCTCTCTTCGATGGTGAAGATTGGCGGCAGCGGCTCGTACTCGATCTGCGACGGCGCCGACGGCTTCGCGCAGTTTGTGCTTGTCAGGGTGCGCGAGCAGAACGATTGGCTCCTCGCAGTGATTCACCTTGCCGTCGGCAAGGCACGGCTGATCGGCGACGATGAGCTGGATGTAATTTTCGCCGGGAATATCGGCGGCGGTGACGATCGTGAACTCGCTCCAGTCGATGCGGCGATCGAAGGCGATGGAGCGGATGAGCCCGCGCGGAATCGAGCTGCGCACGGTCGCCCCATGCCACATGCCTTCGCGCTCGATGTCGTCCACATAGCACGCGCGGCCCAGCAGCTTATCCACGCCTTCCTTGCGGGGAACGGGAGCGCCAACGATGCGGGTTGTCGCATGCGTGCTCATGGTCGCCGAGGCCGATATCGCCGGACGGATTGAGGGATAGCATACAACGGCGCGCGGATCGAATGAAAGCGCCGGCGCTATGAGGCGAGTTCCGCCAGTGTGCGCGACAGCACGTGCACGCCGCTGCCGATCCACTGGGGCGAGGCGTATTCGTCGGGCCGATGGCTGACTCCGCCGCGGCAGGGAATGAACAGCATGGCGACCGGCGCGATGCACGAGACAAAAGACGAGTCGTGATAGGCGCGTGCGGCCATTCTCTTGTACGTTTTGCCGGCCGCAATCGCCGATGATTCAAGCGCGGCGAGAATCGCAGGATCGCAAGTCGTCGGCGGATCGGCATTGATCAGTTCCGTCGTGATCTTCACGCCGCGGCGGGCGCTCACTTCTTGAGCGGCTGCGGCGAGCGAGCCAAGTACACTGTCGCGGCGAGCGCTATCGATGTCGCGCACGTCGGTGGTGATGAGCACGCGCGAAGGAACGCTGTTTACCGCGCCGGGAAAGACATCGCAAATGCCCACGGTGCCGACGGTATCGATGGCGCCCGTTGATTTTGCCGCCGATTCCAGCGCGAGAATCAGTTCGGCAGCGGCGGCCAGCGCATCTTTGCGGCCCGGCATCAGCTTGCCGCCGGCGTGTCCACCTTCGCCTTCGATGACGATGCGCTGGCTGGCGGGCGCGGCGATGTGCGTCACGAGGCCGAGGTCGATTCCTTCCTGCTCGAGATATGGTCCCTGCTCGATGTGCAGCTCGACGAACTGATGAAAACGGCCACGTGACACGGCGACGGATTCGAGTGGCCCAGTGAATCCAGCCTGCGCGCGCCATTCTTCCAGGCCGCGGCCCTCTTTATCGCGCAAGGCGAGCGCCTGCTGCGGCGTGAGTACGCTAGCCATCATGCGGCTGCCGAGGCAGCCGATGCCGAAGCGTGTAGGCTCCTCCGCGGTGAAGATCACGAGCTCGATGGACCGCCTGCGGCTTGAATCCGAGCTTCTTGAGGACGCGAATGGCTTCGAGCCCGCCCAGCACGCCCACGCAGCCGTCGTAGAGGCCGGCGTTGGGAATGGCATCAATGTGCGAGCCGGTGCCGATAGGCGCGAGCTTGGGATCGCTGCCTTCCCAACGCGCAAACGTGTTGCCAATGGCGTCTTCGCGGACGGCAAGGCCGGCGGCGGCGCAGAGGCCCTTCACGTAAGCGCGGGCGCGCAGGTCGGCCTCGCCGAAGACCACGCGCGTGACCACCGGAGGCTCAGCTTCAGAGATCTGGGCCAGGGCCATCAACTCCGCCATCAGGCCATCGATCGTGAGTTGGGGATGAGTGGTCGTCATGCGCTTTGCTCCCCAAGTGGATGCCGGCGCCAGTCCTTGTAAAGGAGATACTTCGCCGGGCGCTTACCCAGCGCGCCAAACCACTGCGGGCAGTAGGCGCGCATCCAAATGAAGTCGCCGGCATAGACCGGGTACCATGAGTCGCCGAGGCGATAGATGCCGCCGCCCTCGAGCATCAAAAGCCCGTGCTCCATCACGTGAATTTCCACCATACTGAGCGACGCGCCGGGATCGTAGGTCATGACGTTCACGGCAAAGTCGTAGGGCGGGCCGTCGGGCATCAGCGCGCGCACGCGCAGCGATGGGTCGCCCATGAGCGGAGCAGCAGTGACGGCAGCTTCATCGCCGACCACGATTTCAGGAGCGGCTGAGCCTGGCTGCGGTTCGTACGGCTTCTCAATCAACGCGGCACGAGCGATGCCCGGCGCACGCACAGTTTGTGAAGCGCCTTCGGGCAGATAGGCAAATCCCCCCGGCTTAAGGATTCGCTTTTTGCCGCCGGCCTTGAGTTCGAGCTTGCCGTCAAGGACGTAGAGAAAGCGCTGCGCCGTTGCGGGTGGGAGCGAGCCGCCGGCAACGAACTCCGCGGTCATCTGGGTAAAGCGCGCGCCCAGTTGCGGCGCGGCGTGGATGATGAACTCCACTCCCTCTGCGCCGGGCAGAGGCGAGCGGATGAACGTATCCGGCGTTTGCAGCAAATGATCCGGCTTCAGACTGCTGCGCGTTGATCCAAGTTGGTGCACGTGCGACCTCGATCTGGGAAATGCAAAGAGTGGCCCGGAGAATTCCGATGCTCGATTCTATCCGACCTCCGCGGCCAGGCGCTCCAGAAATTTGCTGCCTATGTGGAGCGCCGATGCAACATCTTCTTCCAGCACTGACTCATCGGGATGGTGGCTGATGCCGCCGGGGCTGCGCAGAAAGAGCATGGCCGTGGGCACGCGGGCGGCCATCACCATAGCGTCGTGGCCGGCGCCGCTGGTCATGCGCTTGACGGGCAGGCCGGCTGACTCGATGGCTGCGGCCAGAATCGCCGTCAGCCGCTCGTCCATTGGCACGGCCGGCTGATCCATCTGGCGCATGCACTGGAGGGTCAGATCGCGTTTGGCAGCAATGCTTTCCGCTTGAGCCAACAGGGTTTCTACGGCGGATTTTCGGACTGCATCCTCGGCGTGGCGCACGTCGAGGCTCACGCGCGCAACTCCGGCAATCACATTGGCGACATTGGGTTCCACATCCACCTTGCCCACGGTGGCCACAAGCCCTTCGGTGCGCTGCGCCAGGGACTCGACCGCAGCGATCCACTCCGCGGCGCCGGCAAGGGCGTCGCGGCGCAGGTGCATAGGCGTTGTGCCGGCGTGGTTGGCGTGGCCGGAGAACTCGAGGCTAAAGCGCGTCTGTCCCACGATGGCCGTGACGGCTGCAACGCTTAGCCCTTCGGCGTCAAGAACGGGGCCTTGCTCGATGTGCATCTCGAGGAAGCCGAGCACGGCGTGATCGAGCGCCGCCTCGCCGATTCGGCCAGGTTCGAGGCCGAAGGCGCGGATTGCGTCCTCCAGCGTAACGCCGTCGGCGTCCTTAAGCGCCAGCAGCGCGGGATCGAAGCGCCCGGCGACCGCGCGGCTGCCGATAAATGGGACTCCGAAGCGCACGCCCTCTTCTTCAGAGAAGGCGATGACTTCGATGGGCAACGGCAGCTTGACCTCCTGCGCTAGCTCGGCCCACTCAAGCGCCAGCGCTACGCCGAGGACGCCATCGAAAGCGCCGGCATTGGGCACGGTGTCAATGTGCGAGCCGAGAATCAGCCGCTTGCTGCGCGCGCCTGCAGGCTGCCAGAGCCCGCGCAGGTTGCCTGCCGCATCGGTGTGCACGGTCATGCCGAGCGATTCCATGCGGCCGCGCAGGAGTGCATGAACGTCGTGCACCGGAGGCGTCAGGAACCGGCGCGTTATGCGATCCGGCTCCTCGCTCATGGCGGCAATACGCCGGCACTCTGCGATGACGCGACGAGCGCGGTCATTTAAGGCACGGTTTGTCAGGGCACGGCCGTTCATGGGCGCACCTGCTCTCTTCCGCGCGCATAGCCGAGGAACTGGCCCGCGCGCCCATCGTCGCGCCCATTGTTGCGATAGACCGGTTCGCCGCGCAGCCACGTCTCAATCACGCGCCCCCGCAACTCCGCGCCCAGGTACGGCGAGAGCTTGTGGCGGAAATGAAGGTCAGCGGGCGTTACGGTCCAGGCGGCATCGGGATCAAAGACGACTACGTCAGCATCCGCGCCTGCGCGCAGCGCACCTTTTTGTCCAGCCAGACCGGCCAGGCGCGCGGGCGCTGCAGCCATCCACTCGCCAAGCCGGTCAAGCTTTACAGCACGCTGCTGCATCGCGGTCCATAGCACCGGCAGCGCCAATCCCAGGCTGGAAATTCCGCCCCAGGCACGGTCCCAGCGGCCTTCTTCGCGCTGTTTCATTTCCGGCGGGCAAGGGGAGTGGTCGGTAGTGACCATATCGATGAGGCCGTTTTCAAGTCGCCCACCAGAGAGCTTCGCGGTTTTCAGCTTCGCGAATGGGAGGGGCGCATTTGTATTCCGTCGCGCCGTCAGGAATGTCCTCGGCAGCGAACCAAAGATAGTGAGAGCACGTTTCGACGGTGATGGGCACACCGCGCTCGCGCGCCGCGGCCAGCAACGGCAACGCCTTCGCGCTAGACAGGTGCACGATGTGGATGGGCGTGGAGAATTCTTCGGCCACGCGAATCAGCAGCGCGATTGCGTCCACCTCGGCCGCATCGGGCCGCGAGGCAACGATAGGTTGAATATTTGCGCCAGTCCGCGCCGACCCTGTTCAGCTTTTTCGCTGCAATGTCGACCGGCTCGGCCAGCTCCGCGTGGACCAGCAAGGGCAAGCCCGTGTCGCGCAGTTTATCGAGTGCCGCGCGCAGATCGGCTTCATCCACCCACGCGAAACCATCGATGCCGGAGTGAATGAGGAAGCACTTGAACCCAGCGACGCCTGCATGCGCGAGCGGCTGGAGCGATTCCGCGTTGCCGCGCACCACGCCACCCCATGCCGCCCAATCCACCCACGCCTGGCCCTTCGCTGCCTTGCGCTTGGCCTCCAGCGCCGGCACACTGATGGTCTCCGGAACGCAGTTCAGAGGCATGTCGACCAGCGTGGTCACGCCGCCTGCGGCCGCAGCCTGCGTGGCCGTCTGAAAGCCTTCCCACTCGGTCCGTCCGGGTTCGTTGATGTGGACGTGCGTGTCGATGAGGCTGGGCAGGAGCACAGCGTCGCCGAAGTCGAAGAGCTCGGCGTCAGGCGGCACATCATTCCAGCCGCGCACCGCGGAAATTCGCTCCTCGTCCACGATCACCGCCGCGGGCGCGAGACCCTCCGCCGAAAGGACGCGCGTCGAACGAAGTGCCTTTGCCATCGTGTTTTTACTTTCGCTGTTTGGGGAGGCCGAGGGCAAGCATTGGCGTTAAAACCCGCAGGGCGGCGCGGTGATGGATTCACGAGCCTCGAGTCCGAGCGGGCTCCCGATCCAGGGTTGTCTCGGCGCTCAAGCCGCGCTAGGCGCGCAATCGGTTCAGCAGATCCTGCGGATGGACGGGCTTGGCGAGGATATCAAACTCGTGGCCCTCGGCGCGCGCCTTTTCCAGCAGATCGGCTGTAGCAGCCTGGCCCGAAAAGAGCAGCACTTTGATCCCCGGCAACAAGGCCCGGATGCAAATGGCCGCGTCGATCCCGTTCAGGTCGGCCATGATCACGTCGGAGATGAGCATGTCCGGTTGAAAAGTCTCGGCAAGCTCGAGGGCCTTCTCACCCGAATACACCGCGCGAGCGTCGAAGCCGCTCTGGTTGAGGATCATCGCCAGCGTGTCGGCGATGACCCGCTCGTCATCCGCCACCAGAACCTTGGGTTTCGTCGTGTTGGACATAGTCTCCTGGGTGCTCAGGGAAGGGAATTCATGATGGAAAGTTCAAACAGGTTCCGAACCGGTGCATTTTTTGCGGCCTGTTCGGCCAGACAGTCGCATACGACAAAATGCTACGCTTTACCAGTGTAATGCAACTCGCTCCTCCGCAGGGCGGAGCCGCGAAGCTGGGGCCAAGCCGACGAAGGTGTTGCGGAGCCACGAAGTTGGATAGGCCCGACTTATCCACTTTGGCCCGCGCCGATTTACCTTAAATCAAATCTGCAAACTTATACTGGCAAGAGCGAGCGGCGGCTTCGCCGCACCGACCCCGCCGGAGAACTGGAAATGCAGGAATCGGCCATCCCCGAACCCGGGCCCCAACGGACAGGCCGTCGTCCATGGGGTGGAGAACCCGACCCCCAACGCTGTTCTCGACGCGCCGCCGGCGACGGACGTAATCATTCGCGCCGAGAAGATCGAGAAGTACTACGCGCAGCCGAGCCAGAACCGCATTCAAGTGATCTCGGCGACCGACCTGAGCATCGTGCCCGGCGAGATTCTTGCGCTGCTGGGCCCGTCTGGATCGGGGAAATCGACCATGCTGCGCATGTTGACCGGTCTCTCCATACCCACGGCAGGGCAAGTCTACTGGCACGGCACGCCAATCGACGAGGCCGAGATCAATGTCTCGATCGTCTTCCAAAGCTTTGCGCTCTTCCCCTGGCTCACGGTGCTGGAGAATGTTGAGGCGCCACTGCAGGCGCGCGGCGTTGCACCCGCCGAGCGCCGCGAACGCAGCATCAAGATGCTGGACATGGTGGGCCTGGACGGATTTGAAGCCGCCTATCCCAAGGAGCTCTCCGGAGGCATGCGGCAGCGGGTCGGGTTCGCCCGCGCCCTGGTGGTTGAGCCCGAAGTGCTCTTCATGGACGAGCCGTTTTCGGCGCTTGATGTGCTGACGGCTGAGAACCTGCGCAGTGAGCTGCTGGAACTTTGGGCCAAGAAGACCATGCCGACCAAAGCGGTTTTCCTGGTCACACACAACATTGAAGAAGCCGTGCTGCTGGCCGACCGTATTCTTGTGCTGGGGCGGAATCCCGGCCACATCCGAACGGATTTCCAGGTACAACTGCCGCAGCCGCGCGACCGCAAGTCAGAACCCTTCACGCAATTGGTGGACTATATTTACAAAGTTCTTACCCGGCCTGACACCGTGCCCGCCGAGGCGCCGGGCCAGCTTGCGGAGCCGCGCGTGCGCGACCAACGGCAGATGCGCTACCAGATGCTGCCGCACGCCCGGCCCGGCGGCATTGCCGGCTTGCTCGAGCTCCTGATCGATAAGGGCGGCCGCGACGATATGTATCGCCTCGCCGATGACCTCGCCTTCGAGATCGACGATCTGCTGCCCATTGTGGATGCAGCGCAACTGCTGGGCTTCCTGAAAGTCGAGGAGGGCGACGCAGCCATCACGCTCAGCGGCGAGGAGTTCGCCAACTCCGAGATTCTGCGCCAGAAAGAGCTTTTCCGGAACGCCACAATCCAGAACGTGCTCCTGCTGCGCCAGATTCGCCGCGCGCTGGACGCGAAGAGCGACCACACCGTTCCTGAAGACTTCTTCCTCGACATGCTCGCGGAGCAGTTCAGCGAGGAGGAGAGCCAGCGCCAGTTGGAGACCGCGGTGACATGGGGCCGGTACGCGGAACTGTTCGACTATGATGCCGCGCGCCGCCGCTTCGTGCTGCCCGACACCCTGGAAGAAGAGATTGCCGCCGGCGGGAATGAGAAGTGAATCTCCACCATCCATTCGCGCGGACTCTCGTTACCGTCCGCAGCACGCCGTTCATCATCGATTTGGGCGTTGCAGCCTGCGCGCTGGCGCTGTTCTTTGCCGTGGTCAGCACCGGCGTCTACTGGCTTCAAAAGCCAATTCCGGTCGTGCCCATTTCCAGCTCCATCAGCGCGCTGCCGGTTTATGCCTTTTACTCCATCGTGCGTATGGCCATCGCCTACGTCCTCAGCCTGGCCTTCGCCGTTAGCTACGGCTACATCGCCGCGTACAATGCGCGCGTCGAGGCGTGGATGGTCGCGGTTCTCGATATCCTGCAATCGATTCCGGTGCTCAGTTTTCTGCCGCCTGTGGTGCTGGCCATGGTTTCACTCATTCCCGGCCATCAGCTGGGCATCGAGATGGGCGTGATCCTGCTCATCTTCACCGGGCAAGTGTGGAACCTCGCCTTCAGTTTCTACTCTTCGCTCAAAACCATTCCCCGGGAGATGGTTGAGGCGTCGCGCATCTTCCGCTACTCCGGCTGGCAGCGCTTTTGGCAACTGGAGATGCCTTTCTCCGCGATTGGCTTGGTGTGGAACTCGATCGTCTCCGTGGCCGGCGGCTGGTTCGCGCTGATTTTTTGCGAGACGTTCACCATGGGCCAGCGCAACTTCCAACTGCCGGGGCTGGGCAGCTACATCCAAACCGCGACCTATGCAGGTGACGTGCGCGCGCTGCTTGCGGGCATCGCCACGGTGATTCTCATCGTGGTGGCCACCGATCAACTTGTGTGGCGGCCGCTGATTGCATGGAGCGACAAGTTCAAATTCGAGCAGGTGGAGTCCGCCGAGCAAGTCACCTCGCCCATCCTTGAACTCATTCGCCGGTCGAAGATCTGTCAAACTCTTCCCGGCCAAATTTGGGATCGCGTCGCGGAACCCGTTTACCAGCGCATGGCGCGCACCAACGAATGCCGTGTGGTGAGGCCCTTGGACGCGGTGCGATCCGGCAAGGTGTCGCCGGCCCTTTGGGCGCTGGCCGTGGCGGGTGGTCTGGCCGTCTGCTGGGCGGCCATTCAGGCCATCTTCATGCTCAGACATATCACCTGGCCCGACCTGCGGCTGTTGCTGGAGGGCGCGGCGGCCACGTTTCTGCGTGTCAATGCGTCGCTCGTGATCTCCGCCGCGTGGACGATTCCGGTCGGCGTGGCCATCGGCCTGAGCCCACGGCTCGCGCGCATTGTGCAGCCCGTGGCACAGATCATGGCCTCGGTGCCAGCCACGGCATTCTTTCCCATCCTGCTGATGGGGCTGGTGAAGATCGGCGGCGGGCTGGGAATCGGATCGATCGCGCTCATGTTGCTTGGCACGCAATGGTACATCCTCTTCAACGTGATCGCGGGGGCGATGTCCATCCCTTCGGACCTCCGCGAGGTCGCGTCGCTCTACCGCTTCACGCGCTGGCAGCGCTGGACCAAGCTCATCCTGCCCGGCATATTCCCCTACCTCATCACGGGGATGGTCACGGCCTCAGGCGGCGCGTGGAACGCTTCGGTGATGGCCGAGTATTCGCACGTGCAGGGCCACACGCTCCAGACCATCGGCCTGGGCGCGCAGATTGACGCCGCCACCGACAGCGGCCGCTTTGCCATGCTGCTTTTGGCCACCATCTTCATCTCCCTCATGGTGGTCACCATGAACCGGCTGGTGTGGCGCAAGCTCTACCGGCTGGCCGAGACGCGGTTTAAACTCGAGGGCTAAGCGGGAATTGGATCAAGAATTGGTCAGAGGATGGTCTAGATGATTCGAGTGGGTCTGGTCGGTTTCGGCATGGCGGCACGCGTCTTTCATGCCCCTTTGCTGTCGTCGGTTGAGGGGCTGGAACTGGCTGCGGTCATGGAGCGCACATCCAACAAGGCCGCGGAACGATATCCCGGCATTCAGGTTTATCGCTCGCTTGAAGAGATGCTCGCCGACGCTTCGCTCGACCTCTTCGTCGTGGCCACGCCGAACGGAACTCACTTCGCCATCGCTAAGAAAATCCTCACCGCCGGGAAGAACGTCGTTGTCGATAAGCCGATGACGCTGACCTCGGCTGAGGCCGCCGAGGCGATCGCCCTCGCCAGAATGAAGAACGTGTTGCTGGCACCATTTCATAACCGCCGCTGGGACAGTGACTTCCTGACGGTTCAGAATCTACTGCATGAAGGTTCACTGGGACGGCTCGTCGCCTTCCAATCCCGCCTCGACCGCTGGCGGCCGGCGCCACTGACGGAGCGGCTATGGAAGGAAAGCGCTGAGGCGGGGGGCGGAACGCTGCTCGATCTGGGGCCGCACCTCGTCGATCAGGCGCTGGCGCTCTTCGGCAAACCGGAGGCCGTGAGCGCCGAAGTCGTGCGCGAGAAGGACGGCCCGGGAGTGAACGACTCCATTACCATTCGCCTCCGCTATCCCGGCATCGCCGTTACGCTCGGGGCCAACAGCCTGTCATTACCGCCTGCGCCGCGGTTCCACCTGCGAGGCACAAAAGGCAGCTATTGGAAGTCCGGCGTCGACCCGCAGGAGGCCGCGCTCAATAAGATCACGCACATTGACGATCCGGCCTGGGGCCAGGAACCGCCAGCCAACTGGGGCGTACTGCATGTAGGCATTGAAGGCGGGTCGGTCAGCCGGCCGGTGCCAGCGCTCGCCGGAGACTACCGGCTCTACTACTCAGGCATTCGGAATGCGCTGCTGGGCAAGGCTCCCGCACCGGTCACCGGCATCGACGGTTGGCGCGTGGCGCGCCTGCTGGAAGGGGCGATGGAAAGCTCCGAAAAGCGCTGCGAGATTGAGTGCGATTGGAGCGGCAAGCCGAAATGAAGTCCCGCTCGGCGGGATGATCGCCGGTTATCTCGGCCGGCTCGGCTCTTTTTCGATCAGCGGCACCCAAAAGCGAAACCGCGCGCCGCTGCCGGGAACGCTGGAAGCCTCGATCCCTCCGCCATGCGCGGCCAGAATGGCCCGCGTAATGGCCAGGCCCATGCCGGATCCCTTGTGCTGACTGGCTCCGCGCTTGCCGCGGTAGAACTTCTCAAAAATCAGCGGCAGATCGTGGGCATCGATGCCGGGGCCGTCATCTTCGACGCAGAACTCCAGCCGGTCTTCGTTGCGCTTGCTGCTGAGCGTCACGCGCGACCCCGGCGGCGTATGGCCGGCCACATTCTCGAGCAGGTGGCGCAGGACTCGGCCCAGCAGGTGCGGATCGAACCAGACCGGCTTGTCGTCCTGGCCGGGCTCGCCCGCGGCGTCAGCCAGGATCGTCACCTTGTGCGAGGCCAGAATCTTGCGTGACTCCTCGACGGCCTGATCGAGCAATGCGCGTGGATGCTGGGAAGACATCTTGACCTGAACCACATTGGCGTCGATCTCGGCGATCTCGACGGCCTCGCCGATCAACGAATCCAATCGCTCCGCCTCCTCGTCGATGATCCGCACCATCTCCAGGCGTCCGGTTTCGTCAAGCCCCTCACCCTCAAGCAGGGTGGTGGCCGCGGCGCGGATTGACGTGAGCGGGGTGCGCAACTCGTGCGTCAGAGAATCGATCAGCGCCGTGCGCAGCCGGTCCGCTTCGCGCGCAGCTTCGATCCGCGTGGAGGCCGCGATGGCGATGGAGCGCGCCACGGCGATCGATACCTGCGCGCTCACGGCCGTAGCCACCTCGAGCGAAAGCGCATCAGGGTGCCACGCCAAAGCGCCCACGGGTTTCAACCCCAGCGTCAGCGTCGTGGTCTGATAGCCGGCAAACGACGTTGCGGTAGGACTAAGGCCCTGTGTCACGGCTCGCATGTGAGCCTGTACGCTGGCTGAAACTTCGCCGGTGGAAGAGTAGAAACGGTTATAGTCGCCGACGAAAAGAACTACCCCTTGAAGAGCGAAGATGCGTGCGATCGATCCAGGCAAGTCGTGGAGGAGCCGATCGGGGTCCTCAAAGAGCATCATCTCCTGGCTCAGAGCGTAAAGTTTTCCCACGTCCGCCTGGCGTTGTTGTGCTTGGATCGTTTGTTGGCGCGCACGCTCCGAGAGCCGGCTCACGACCACGCAACTGAGCGCGAACGAAACCATCGCCACCCATGCCTGAGCGCCTTGCAGCCGAAAGGTGTGCACGGGAGGCAGAAAGTAATAGTCGAAGCAGAGGGCGCAGAGAACCGCGGTGTAAACCGAGAGCACGGTTCCGGATTGGGTAGCCCACCAGACCACCAGCACCAGAAACACCATCCCTGCGGTGGTGGAGTTGGCGCCGAGCCAGGCGAGCAGAAGCGTGGCGAGCGCCGCAGTGGCCGAGGCCGCGAACCAGCGAAGAGCCGGTCTTGCATAGGCGGGTACGCCCATTGTCTTCCCCACCGGAATCATACCTTCCTGTCGCATTTTCTGAAATCCCGTGCCACAATGTTGTAAGCTTCCGTTAAAAGAAGAACCACATGCCCGGAAGAATTCTGGTAATCGACGACGAGTTCCAGATTACGCGGGTGCTGCGCGCCGCCCTTTCCGCGCAGGGATACGATGTGCGCACAGCCAACGATCCCGAGGAAGGGCTGCGCCTGTTCCGCGACTGGCCGCCGGATCTGGTGATCACGGACCTGATGATGCCCGTGATGAGCGGCGTCGAAGTTTGCCGGATGATCCGCTCGCGGGGCACGACGCCGGTGCTGGTTCTGTCGGTTCGAGAGCACGAGCGCTCGAAGGTGGAGGCCTTGGATGCCGGCGCCGACGACTATGTAACCAAGCCATTCAGCATTCAGGAACTGCTGGCGCGGGTGAGGGCGCATCTGCGCCGCGCGCCGGAACGCACCACGGCTCCTCTGGAAGCCGGCGACTTTATCATCGACGCGCGGGCCCACAGCATTTTGGTCCAGGGCAAGCCCATCCACCTCACGCCCAAGGAGTTCGATCTTCTCTTTCACCTGGCCCGCAACGCCGGCAAGGTGATGATGCATCGCGCCCTGCTCACCGCTGTCTGGGGCGCGCAATCCGCGCATCAACCCGAGTATCTCCGCGTCTTCGTGGGCCAGTTGCGCAAGAAACTCGAAACCGAAACCGGACGCCAGTACATCCAAACCGAGCCCTGGGTGGGTTACCGGTTCATCCCCGAGGGCTGGACCGGCAGCGAAGAGTAGAAACGATCCGGCCCGGTTGACATTCTTTGCGCGGTGACGCGGAAGGCGGAATTGGCATTAGGTCGAAGTTGTGACCCCGGCCACCGGCAAAAAGGATGCAGCGCGGTAGAACGTGGCCCGATTGGTACGGCGATGGGATCATTTGACGAAGCGAGGGAAGCAACGGATGAAGCAACAGAATCGGCCGGTCGAGATGTGAAGGGACAAGCTGAACTGAACGGAGTAGCCGCGGCAAAGATGCCGCTCACCACCTTCAAGGGGTTGCTCAAGTTTCACAACCCGGACGTCCTAACGCCTGTCTCCTCAGCGGTCATGAACTTTTGCTGTCCGGGTTTCCTCATTCCGGGGAAGGCAGACGACGAAGTTGTGTTGTCACGAGCTCAGGCGCTCGCCGACCAGGGCGTGAAAAAAATCGCTATGATTCCGTTGGAGGAGTCGCGCTCCCGCCGATGGTCGGGCGATGGAAACGTCTCGTCTCTCCAAAAGACCCGCCTTTCACGACGCTCTTACTTCGGCGTTTGCATGAACAACGAGGACGAGGATCGAGGCGGCGTCGCCTGCGAACTGAGCGCCTATCGCCAGCCCGGAAAGTCGGGAAACGTAGGCATCTTCGATCTGAACTACGGTTCGAATGCCGAGACGTTGTCGACTCCCAAATCTCATGCATTCCTGCTCAACTTTGATGCCGGAAGATTCCTGGCCTGGTGCAGCCCGGATATCTCACGCCAATGGCACGGCCGCCCGGAGCAAGGAATGGTCTTTGTGGGCCTTCCCTACTTGGTCGAACACCGCACGATTCCGGGCGTGCTCGACTTGAGGCGCAAGGAGGCGCAGGACTGGATGTTCCAGACCTTCCGCAAGGGCTTCGGTGATTATTGGCGGAAACCCCTTGCGGAGGATATAAGTTCCTTTGCGGACATGCTTCCCAAGTTTCTCGCCCCCGCGATCGGTGGCTCCGATGAGACCCAAATCATCGCCCAATGGCTTCGCGGGCAGCGGGTCAATGCGCTTATCTACCCGTCGGCCCGCTGCGACGCTGCCGTTGTCTATAACGGCCGGACGGAACCGGAAGTGTGGTACGGGTGGAACCTTGTGGACTATCGAAACTCCCCCGTCCCGGACCTGAATTTGATGGAGTTTGACGCTTCGCCCTGGTCAGCCGCCATGCCGCATTACGTCGAACGCCAAATCTCTTCGGATGGGTCATGGGCGTTGCACGGCATTCAGAAGGCGCAGGATGTTACGTATTCCAAGCGAGTGCGGATCGCCGAGGAGAAATTCAGATGGCGCCAGAAATGGTTCTACGAGCGCTGCAAAGCGGTACCCGGGGATCCGTATGCCCGCACGGCCGAAGCTCTCTGCACGACGGATTGGTGCGAGTGGTCCTTTAAGGGTTCGACCCTTTCCGATCTTCCGGACGCGTGTCCCGAGTGCAGACGCAGTTTGAACAAATCGGCTGAGCCTGTCTACAAGGACTTCGGAGCCCTTCTCGGCGCGGCGTTCAAGATGTTGGAGCAGGATTCCAGGATTACGCCAGCGGAAGTTAGGGAAGCCAGCACCCGCATGGACTATTGGCTCGACCGGCAATGCTTCTCTGAATACTGCGGCCAATGCTTGAAAGAGGGCTGCTCTGAAGTTGACGCATTCGTCATCATGAGGATGATTGCGACGGCACTTCTCGATCACACTCAATTTCCGACCTACCCGGGTGGTGTACTCGAATAGTGCCCGGCGCGGCGCGCCGCACCTCGGTTTTGAAATGCAGAACTGCCTCAAGACTCTGGCCTTGAAAGGGCGAGACTTCAGTTGCGTCGTAAACGCAATCCAACCAACGCGGCCATTGGGTCCTGAGGGATTTTCTCGCCGATTTCACCTGCGGTTCGGCCTTTTTCCGCAGCCTGCTCGGACCTCAGTGATCTACCTTTCCGTCTCCTGACCATTGATAAAACAGCTTCTAGCGCTCGCCGCGCGTATCGCATTGCGAACTCCGCCGCAGCCGCCGATGGTTCATTCTCAAAGACTTCCGGCTGCCGAAAACGCATCCTTACGAAATCTTTAGCAAATCTTTTGAATTCTCAAAGCTGGCGAAAGCCACAATCGAATTCGTTTGGGCCAGTTGGTTCGGGCGCAGGCAGAATTGTGGACCCGTAGTTCCACGCCTGCCGTTCAGAATGCTTCACCGAAGTGAAATTTGGCGCTTCAATCGAGCCTTAACCGGCGCTGTTCCGGACACACCTGGGAGATTTTGAATGCAAGATGCACAGATGCTGCTGTTCACCGTGGTCTTCTTCGCCCTGGCGTTTCTCTACGTCAAGGCCTGCGAAAAGCTGAGGTAGCCCATGCATTTTGAAATCATCAGCACGGTCGGTCTCATCATCTCCATTCTGTTGTTGGGCTATCTCACCCTGACGATGCTCTTCCCGGAGAAATTCTGACATGTCAGTAAACGGCTGGCTGCAATTCGCCATCTACTCGCTCATTCTGCTTGCAACGGTCCGCCCGGTCGGTATTTACATGACGCGCGTTGTCGAGGGCGAGCGCACCTGGCTCGACCCGGTGCTGCGCCCGTTCGAGCGGCTCATCTACAAGCTCTGCGGCGTAAAAGCCGACAAGGAAATGAACTGGCGCGAGTACACCTTCGCCATGCTGGGCTTCGCAGCCGTGGGATTGGTGCTCACGTACGCCCTCGAACGCCTGCAGTACTATCTGCCATGGAACCCGCAGCATTTGACCGCGGTGGGCCCGGATCTGGCATGGAACACCGCCGCCAGCTTTACCACCAACACCAACTGGCAGTTCTACACGCCCGAATCGACCATGAGCTATCTCACCGAAATGGTTGGACTGGCGACGCACAACTTCTGGTCGGCCGCGGCGGGCATCGTGGTGGCGATCGCACTCATCCGCGGCATCAAGCGCACCAGCTCTGCCACCATCGGCAACTTCTGGGTCGATATGACGCGGACGCTGCTATACATCCTCACGCCGATCTGCATCGTCTACGCATTGCTGCTGGTCTGGCAGGGAGTTCCGCAGAATCTAAACTCCTACACCGTCGCCCACTCAATCGAGCAGCCCTCGCAAACGCAAACCATCGGGCAAGGCCCCGTGGCTTCGCAGGAAGCCATCAAGATGTTGGGCACCAACGGCGGCGGATTCTTCAACGCCAACAGCTCCCACCCGTATGAGAACCCCACCCCGCTTTCGAACTTCATCGAGATATTGTCGATCTTCGTTATCGGTGCGGGTCTCACCTATACCCTGGGCCGCATGACCGGCTCGCGCGGGCACGGCTGGGCGGTGTTTGCCGCCATGTATGTGCTCTTTGCCGCCGGCTTCTGGGTTTGCTATTGGGCCGACGCGCATCCCTACAACGTGATTCATGGAGCGCAGCAGACGCGCACCGCGACCGCGCCCGGCGGCAACATGGAGGGCAAGGAAGTCCGCAATGGCATTGCCGAGAGCGCGCTCTTCGCGACCATTACCACCGACGCCAGTTGCGGCGCCGTGAATAGCATGCACGACAGCTTCACTCCGCTGGGGGGCGCGGTTCCCCTCTCCAACATCATGCTCGGCGAGGTGGTCTTCGGCGGTGTTGGCTCCGGCATGTATGGCATGTTGGTCTTCGTCGTGCTCGCGGTCTTCATCGCCGGGCTCATGGTGGGGCGTACCCCCGAATACCTGGGCAAGAAGATCGAGGCCTACGACGTGAAGATGGCCATGCTTTACGCGCTCATCTTCCCGCTAGTCATTCTCACGTTCGCGGCAATTTTCGTACTCATTCCAGCCGGAATGTCGGTGACCAACAATCCCGGCCCGCACGGGTTCTCCGAAATCCTCTACTCCTTTACTTCCGGTGCCGGCAACAATGGCTCGGCCTTCGCCGGTCTGGGAACGAACTGGTGGTACAACATCGCGATGGGCTGGGACATGCTCATCGGCCGCCTCCTCATGATGATTCCCGCGCTGGCCCTGGCCGGCAACCTGGCGCAAAAGAGAAGCGTTCCGCCATCGCCCGGCACTTTCCCCGTGAATACGCCGCTGTTCGCCGTGCTGCTTGTCGGTACGGTTTTGATCGTCGGCGCGCTCACTTTCTTCCCGGCGTTGAGCCTAGGACCGATTCTGGAACACCTGCTGCTGCAGACAGGAAAGCTGTTCTAACCGAATCCACACCAAGTCAGGACAAGGGTTACAGACTGTTATGGCTGAAAAAACGAGTCTCTGGAACACAAAGATTATCGCCCAGGCAACGCTTGATAGCCTTCGCAAGCTCGATCCGCGCTGGATGGTCAAGAATCCGGTGATGTTCGTGGTGGAGGTGGGCAGCGTGTTCACATCCGCCCTGCTCTTTGAGAACTTCCGCCATCACCGCGAAGCATTCTTCTTCAACCTGCAAATTACGCTCTGGCTGTGGTTCACGGTGCTGTTCGCCAACTTCGCCGAGGCCATGGCGGAGGGCCGCGGCAAAGCCCAGGCGGACACCCTGCGCAAAGCCAAGGGCGAGACCATCGCCAAGCGCTACGCACCGGATGGCAGCTTTGAAGAGGTGGTCAGCGGATTGCTGCGCGCCGGAGACCTGATTTACGTCGAAGCCGGCCACTACATCGCCGGCGATGGCGAGGTCATCGAGGGCGTGGCTTCGGTGGACGAGTCGGCCATCACCGGCGAATCCGCTCCCGTGATCCGCGAGGCAGGCGGCGACCGCTCGGCCGTGACCGGCGGTACGAAAGTTCTGTCGGACTGGATCAAGGTCAAGATCACATCCAATCCGGGCGAGACTTTTCTTGACCGCATGATCGCGCTCGTGGAGGGCGCGACGCGCCAAAAGACGCCCAACGAGATCGCCCTCAGCATTCTGCTCTCCGGCCTCACCATCATCTTTCTGATCGCTGTGGCGACGCTGCAGCCCTTCTCCGTTTACTCCAGCGCGCCGCAGACGGTTTTCGTGCTGGTTTCGCTACTGGTTTGCCTCATTCCCACCACTATCGGCGGCCTGCTCTCGGCCATCGGCATCGCCGGCATGGACCGGCTGGTGCAGTACAACGTGCTGGCCATGAGCGGACGCGCCGTGGAAGCTGCGGGCGACGTGAATACGCTGTTGCTCGACAAAACCGGCACCATCACCTTGGGCAACCGCCAGGCCACCGAGTTTCTGCCCGCGCCGGACGTGAGCCACGAGCGGCTGGCGAATGCCGCGCAGTTGGCGTCGCTCTCCGATGAAACGCCAGAGGGCCGCTCGATTGTTGTGCTGGCCAAGGAGAAATACAAACTGCGCGGACGCGACCTGGCCGGCATGCATGCCGAGTTTGTCCCCTTTACGGCGCAGACGCGCATGAGCGGCGTGAACCTGCCCGGCACGCGCATTCGCAAGGGTTCATCGGATGCGATCGCGCGCTTCCTCGAGGAACAGGGCGCGGCGATGCCGCAGAAGATTCGCGACTATGTTGAGGAGATCGCCCGCGCCGGCGGCACGCCGCTGGTGGTGGCCGAGAACGCCTCGGCGCTGGGCGTGATTTATCTCAAGGACATCGTGAAGGGCGGCCTCAAGGATCGGCTGGCGCGTCTGCGCGCCATGGGTATCCGCACCATCATGATCACCGGCGACAATCCGTTGACCGCCGCGGTGATTGCGCGCGAGGCCGGCGTGGACGACTTCCTGGCCGAGGCCAAGCCCAAAGACAAGATGGACCTGATCAAGAGCGAGCAGGGCAAGGGCAAGCTGGTGGCCATGACCGGTGATGGCACCAACGACGCGCCCGCGCTGGCCCAAGCCGACGTAGGCGTGGCCATGAACTCCGGCACCCAGGCCGCCAAGGAAGCGGGGAACATGGTGGACCTCGACTCCAACCCCACCAAGCTGATTGAAATTGTCGAAATCGGCAAGCAACTGCTTATGACGCGCGGCGCGCTGACCACTTTTTCCATCGCCAACGACGTGGCCAAGTACTTCGCCATCATTCCGGCGATGTTCCTTGGCGTGTTTCCCGTGCTCGGGGCGCTCAACATCATGCACTTGCATTCGCCGCAGTCGGCCATTCTCTCGGCCGTCATTTTCAATGCGGTGATTATCGTGGCGCTAATTCCGCTGGCGCTGAAGGGCGTGAAGTACCAACCCAAGGCGGCCGACATCCTGCTGCGCAACAACCTGCTGATCTACGGGGTCGGAGGTATCCTCATTCCGTTTATCGGGATCAAGGCCATCGATTTGTGCCTGGTGGCAATGCACCTGGCGTAAGCCCCCGCGGGCTGTATAAAGGAGATGGAACGTGCATTCAGTTGCGATGATTGACGAAGAGCTTGGAACTCGTGCAGGGCCGCACGCACCGCATGTGCAAGAGGCCCCGGTGAAGCATTCGATCTGGGGAACATCGATTCGATTCACGCTGGTGACCGCGGTGCTGTTTGGGCTGGGCTATCCGCTGCTGATGACCGGCCTCGCCCACATTTTCTTTCCGCATCAGGCCAACGGCAGCCTTATTCTGCACAACGGCCAAATTATCGGATCGGAGATTATCGCGCAGAGCTTCACCTCCGACAAGTATTTCCATCCGCGTCCTTCGGCGGCGGGCAACGGCTACGACGCGACATCTTCGGGCGGCTCGAACCTCGCGCAGTCGAATGCGAAGCTCGCACAGCGCGAGCAGGCCGACATTGACAAGCTGGCCGCGGAGAACCCCGGCAAGCCCGTGCCCATCGACGCGGTCACGTATTCGAGCTCGGGTCTCGACCCGGACATCACGCCCGACAACGCCTACTTCCAGGCGCCGCGCGTGGCCAAGGCGCGCGGACTGACGGAAGCAGCGGTCCAAAAGCTGATTGAGGTGCACATTGAGGGGCGCACGCTTGGCTTTCTCGGCGAGCCACGCGTCAATGTCCTGGAACTGAATCTCGCACTCGATCAGATGTCGAAATAGTTTTTTTGCGGCGGCTCCCCAAACCATGAGCATGCGGGAAGGGCTAACCAGCCCCTCCCGCTTTTTTTAGCTCAGTTGGAAACGATAAGGTCGCTGGCATAAGTTCTCAGATCATGACGAGGGAGTTGGGTCCGGTTAGATCACCCTGCGGCCCTCGATCGCCCGCGCCATCGTCACCTCATCGGCATACTCGATGTCGCTGCCAGCCGGAACGCCGGTTGCGATGCGCGTGATGCGCACCGGAAATCCGCGCAGCGCTCCGGCAAGCCAATCGGCGGTCGCCTCGCCTTCGAGAGTAGGGCTCGTAGTCAGAATGACCTCATCCACCTCGCCACGCTCCACACGGGCAATCAGCGTTCCAGCGTGCAACTGGTCAGGCCCCACCCCATGCAACGGGGAAAGCGTGCCATGCAGCACGTGGTAGACGCCCTGGTAGGTCTGCGACCGCTCCACGGCAGCGACGCTCGTGGGTTCCTCCACCACGCAAACCAGGCGCTGGTTCCGTGACGGGCTGGTGCAGTAGGCGCAGGGATCGATGTCGGTGACGTTGTTGCAGATGGAGCACAGGCGCAGGCTAGCCTTCAGTCCGCGCACCGCGTCGGCCAAGGCTGTGGCATCCTCGTCGCTTGAGCGCAGAAGGTGGAAGGCAAAGCGCTGCGCGCTTTTGGTGCCCACGCCGGGCAGCTTCTTCAATTCCTCAATGAGCCGGGCCATGGGCTCGGCATAGCGTGCCACGCAGCGCCTCCTAAAGAGTTCGATAGACAATGCCGGCAAATACATCCGCGCTCATGAAGCCCCTGCCGAAGGTGGCGTCAAAATCTGCCGCAGGCTTCCTGGCGATCGCTTCCTGCTCACTCAATCCTGCAGCCTTCAGGGCGGCAATCTTGTCGTGAACGCCGGCGAGCATGTCGTAGTATTTCCGGAAGTCGGCCTTGGCGCCGAGTGGTCCATGGCCGGGAACGATTTTGGTCGATCCTGAAGCCACGGCCAGCACCTTTTCCCCGGCGCGAATCATGCCGCCGATGCAGCCTCCAGCGCCCTCGTCAATGAACGGATACATTCCGTTGAACCAGACATCGCCGACGTGGAGGACGTCGGCCTTGAGGAAGTGGATCGAAATGTCGGTATCGGTGTGTGCAGGGGCAAAGTGAGCCAGCTCGATCGTATCGCCGTTGCGCCAGATCGTGAGTGATTCATCCATGCAGATTGACGGCAGGGCTCCCGGAGGCGCGGGCGGAATTGTGTTGTGAAAGAGACGCATGGTCTGAGTCGTGGAGAGCCGTTCGCGGGTGACGCGGTGGGCAACGATGGCGAAGCCGGCATCGTGCATTCCCGCATTGCCGCCAGTGTGGTCGGTGTGCCAGTGGGTATTGACGAGGATGCCGCCCGATGCCCGAGGGGCCAGCGTAGCAATGGCGGCGCGAATCTGTGGAACCGCCGGAGCGTAGCTGGCGTCAACGAGCAGGCTGCCGTCGGCGCCAGTCTGGAACACCATGTTGCCGCCCACGCCTTGCAGCAGGTAGAGGTTGTCGTAGAGTTCTGTGGTACGGACGGGAGTGCTCGCCGGATCGTTTCGAGGCGATGCAGTCCGCGCCGATGAGGGTGCGGCCTGTGCAAGTATCCATCGTTGAACAGCGACGGCTGCTCCGGCCGCCGCGCCCCATTCCAGAAAATGCCGGCGATTGATTTCTTGCTGCATTGGTCTTGCCTTTCATCCGCCCATTCCGGGCAGTTTGAGCCCACCCAACATTCCCTGCACGCCCGACTTGATGGCTTCATCCGCTTTGCGGCCGGCCTCGTTCACCGCAGCCACGATCAAATCCTCGAGCATCTCCACATCGGCCTGGCCACCGCTCAGGCTGACCACCGCTGAGGGATCGATGCGTATCTTGAGCAACTCTTTCTTGCCATTCATGGTCGCGGCGACGGCCCCGCCTCCGCTCGCCGCTTCTACGACGGTCTCACCCAGCTTGCGCTGCATCTCTTCCTGCATCTGGCTGGCCTGCGAGAGCATCTCCGAGATTTTGAGAGGGTTGATCATTCACCATTCTCCTCTTCGCGCGGCGTTCACTTCTTCCGGAGGTCGAGCACGCTGCGGACCTCGGCGTTGAAGATCTCCTGCGCCCTCTTCACGAGAGGATGCGCAAGCGCCGCTTCCTGCACGCTGCCCGCGGGCGCAACGGGCGGCGCGACGACTGCCGGAGCGGCTCCCGCGCCGGCAGTCACGACGAACCGCGCGGGCGCGCCCAGCCGCTGCAATTCCTGCCGGATGATCTTCTCGGCCGCGGCGTTGACCGTGAGGCTGAGCATTTTCTTGCTGAGGCTTGGCACTCCGACGCGCACGCCGGCGCCATCCAGCGTCCACGTGCCTGAGCCCAGCAGTTGCGCGGCAGAGCTGTGCCCGGCTGTGGCTAGCGTGGCAACGATGGCTTCGCGCACGTGGTCCACGCGCATTTCGCCGGCAGTGGCCGCTGCCGCTTCGGGAGCCTTGGCCAGTGCGCCCTCGGTGAGTGTTGCAGCCGAGGCGTACCCAGCCGGCTGGCTGGCCACCGCAGGGAACGGTGCAGCTCCGCTCGCCATCGCCGAAGTCCGGGATGGTTGCGATTCCTGAGCCACGGCTTCCATTCTGGGCCCGGTGGTTGCCGACAATCGCGTTCCGCCGCTCCATCCGCTTCTTTCCGGCACTGGGGCGCCCGCCGCCGAAGGCGGCACGGACACCGGCCGCGCAACGCTGCTACCAGCGCGCGGCGCGCTGCCGGTTATTGCGGTTCGCGCACCGGCTCCGCCGGCTACACCGCTCAGCAGTTCCTCGATCGGCAGCAGCCGCTGTGCGTGAATCAGCTTGAGCAGCCCCAGCTCCAGGTGGAATCGCTGCTCCTGGCGGTAATTCAAATCGTCGAAGGTGCGCAACACAATTTGCAGGTCGCGTGCGAGCTCCTCCTCGGTAAACAGCAGAGCCGTTCGCGCGGCGCGTGATCGCTCGTCGGCGGAGATTTGCAGCAGCCCGGTCTCCTCGCCGCCCAGCTTCGCCATGAGCGCATTGCGCAGATAGCGAACCATCTGCCGCGCCAGCGAAAGCGGGCTATGGCCGCCATTCACCAGCCTATTCAACTGCTCCATCAGTTCGGCGCTTTGGCCGGCGGCCACAGCTTCCAGCAGCCGCTCGAAGACCGTGTTGGGCACCGACCCGGTTAGCTCACGAATCTGCTCTGCCGAGAGCGCGGGACGGCCCGTATTCAGCGGCGCGGACGCAATCGCCTGGTCCATGATCGACAGCGCATCACGCATCGATCCGTCGCCAGCCTCGGCCAGCAGCGCCAGTGCGTCCTCTTCGGCCGAGACCTTCTCCTCGGCCGCGATCATCTTCAATTGCGCCAGAATGTCGTCGAACTTGACCGCGTGGAAGCTGAAGTGCTGGCAGCGCGAGCGGATGGTCTGCGGAATGTTCTCGGGCTCGGTGGTCGCCAACATAAAGATGACGTGCGCCGGCGGTTCTTCAAGCGTTTTGAGCAGCGCGTTGAAGGCGGCTTCGGTGATCTGGTGCGCTTCATCGAGGATGTAGACCTTGTAGCGATCTCGCGCCGGCGAGTAGCGCGCCGCGTCGCGCAATTCGCGAATCTCGTCGATGCCGCGGTTGGTGGCTGCGTCGATTTCGATCACGTCCACGGCGTTGCCCTGGCGAATCTCGGTGCACGCATCGCAAACGCCGCACGGCTCGTGCGTGGGCCGCTGTGCCGAGCCAACTTCCGTCCGGCAGTTGAGCGCCATGGCCAGGATGCGCGCGATGGTCGTCTTGCCGATCCCGCGATGCCCGGAAAAGATGTATCCATGCGCGATGCGGTTCTGGCCGAGCGCGTTCAGCAGCGTGCGCGTTACGTGGTCCTGGCCGGCCACGTCGGCAAAGCGTTGTGGACGGTATTTTCTGGCCAGAACCTGATAACCCATGCGAACAACTCTCCTTGGGTGAGTGGCGCGAAAGAAAGCCAGCCTAGAGGGATTCTATCGTTCCGGGGCAGGGTTCTGCCGGGTGGAAAATAGCGTCCGCAGGGACTGCTTGTTGCGCCGTCGCCTGATCGCTGCCGGTCGTGACGATCGGTCCCCCTGCTGAGTCCAACAATAGAGATGTCGGTCCCACTGCGGGGACCGGGCAATGGGATGAAATCCGGCTGCGCAAATGTGCGATGCTTTCCTTGGACGCGAATGGGCGATTGGATCGCTATCCCGCTGCAGCCGGATCGCGTCTAAGAAACCGGGGATTCGGCTCATGAAGCCGCAGTTTGCCTTCGCGCTTGGCTCTCGCCTGCCTTTTGGCGGCGCCGCAGCTTTGTGCGCAGGCCTCAAACAGCGGCAACGGTTCCGGCCAAAGCCAACCTGCGGCCAATTCTCAGAACCCGCCATCCGGCCAAGCACCTTCCCGTGTGCAGAAGCAGACCAATCAGAATCCGTTTCCCTGAGGACACGAATTCGGTTCCGGTGATGCCATCGAAGAACTCACCCGATTCGCCGCCGGAGTCACGGACGACGAAACCGGCAACGGGAGCTCCCGATGCCTTCGGAAGACGTCGATCCGGTGCGCAGTCCGGAAGATGCGGGGAGCGCCGCCGAGGCAGGCGAACAGGACTCCAGTTCAAGCCTGACCGGATTGAGCAATCTGCTCCCGCCGCCAGACGACAACACGCAGCCGGGAAAGCACAACAGGAAAGGACGAGGAAGTTGTGCCAGAGCACCATGAGACGGCGGCCGAAGACGAGAACGTCGGCAACTACTATCTCGACAACAAGGATTGGAAGGGCGCGCTGTCGCGGTTCCAGTCCGCGCTGGTCCTGGATCCGGACAATCCCGATGTGTATTGGGGACTGGCAGAATGCCAGCGCCACCTGGGCGACTTCGCCGATGCGCGCGCCAACTACCTGAAAGTGATGGAATACGATCCCGGCAGCCGTCACGCCAAAGATGCGCGTAAGGCCTTGAGGATCCCGAGATCGCCAACGCCAAGCCGGCTGCGTCCGCCGCATCGCCGGCGCAGCCCCAGCAGTAAGGGCCGCTGCGCCCGTGATCGCTAATGCATTTCTGCTTCTGCTGCAGGCCGAAGCCGATGCGCTGAGGTGGCGATTCCAACCCGGCCCCCGCAGGCAGGTCCTCGCCTGCGGGGTGGAAGTAATCGCCACGCCGCACGAAAGCAAAAACGGCTATTTCTGAAGGAGAAATGCCTTAAAAGCCCGCCCAGCGCAGATACGCCGCGATGATTTGCTCTCCCCACAAGCCGCTGACGATTCCGCCCACGCAAAGAAATGTGCCCAGCGGCAGCTTGGTGAGCGCCCAGCCTTCGCTCCTTTTACGTGTTGAAGGAACGGCGAGCAGAACGATTGCAGCCACCGCGCCCAGCACCACGCCCAGGCAGAAGGCGAACAGCGCGCCAGGCAGGCCGAGCCACGCGGCCAGCATCGCCATCAGCTTGGCGTCGCCCAGGCCAATGCCCTCGCGCCGGCGAATGAGCCAGTAGATCCAGCGGATGAGCAGGATGAGGCCGGCGGCGGCGAGAATGCCCACAACCCTGACGCAGCAGAATTCGCATGCGGGTGCGCCGGGCGATGAAGAACGAACTCGTCATCGAGCTTCAGAAATAGAAACGTCACGAGCAACCCAACGCAAATGCCCGGCAGAGTGAGCAAATCGGGAAGCCAAGATGCTCGGCGTCGAGCACTGCGAGCGCAACGAGCAGCCAATAGAGCATAGTTGCCGATCAGTGGCGAGGCCACGTTTCTATCGAGGGTGATCGGTGTCGAGGGAGAGGAGCGGGATGTTCGAGAATGGACCTGCCACGCAACCGTCGCCCACAGCGCTCCCACCGCCAGCTCCACCAGCGGATATCGCCAGCCAATCCACGCCCTGCAGCTCCGGCAGCGGCCGCGCAGCGCCAGCCAGCTCACCAGCGGCACATTCTCCCACCACGCCAGCGTTCGCCCGCAGCTTCGGCAGTGCGAGCGCGGATGGACGATGCTCTCGCCGCGGGCCAGCGGCTCAGGCACACGTTCAGAAAGCTGCCGAAGGCCAGCCCCAGAAGGCCGGCAAAGACGGTTCCCAGAATGCGGATCATTGGAGAGATTGAGTATACGGCTCGGGTGGTGGTAAGACGCGCGAATCGCCGCTGTCGCTCCCCGCAAGGTAAACTGGAAGTGCATGGATCTTCCGCCAGAGAGCTCCAGCGCAAAGGATCCCACGCCGCAAACCACCACCGATCCGGCGCGGGCGGCAGCGTTGTTTGAGCAGTCGGTGGCCATCATGGCCCGGCTGCGCGCTCCCGGCGGCTGCCCCTGGGACCGCGAGCAATCCTTCGACTCCATCCGCAAATACACGCTGGAAGAGGCCTACGAGGTCTTCGACGCCATCGAGCGCCGCGACTTCGCGCACCTGGCCGAGGAGCTCGGCGATCTGCTGCTGCAGGTGCTCTTCTATGCCGAGATGGCCGCCAACGAGGGCCACTTCACCATCGCCGATGTGCTCGACGCATCTGAATCGCAAGCTGGTGCGCCGCCATCCGCACGTCTTTGGCGACGAAGCTTCGCGCGCGGCGGGAAACAACGCCGACGTGGACGCGGAGGTCGAGGGTTCCGCGGCCGCCGTCCTGCGCAACTGGGAAGAGATCAAGGCCGCCGAAAAGGCATTGCATGCAGCAGGACGCGCCTTCGGCGCAAAGAGCAGCCGGCCTCGCGGCTCGACGGCGTGCTGCGCGCGCTGCCCGCGCTGGCTGAGGCCGCCAAGCTCGGCGCCAAGGCGCAGAAATCCGGCTTCGACTGGCCGAGCTGGCGCGAGCTGATGCCCAAACTCGCGGAAGAGACGGCGGAGCTGGAGGCCGAAGCCGCATCCGGCGATCCGGCGCGCAAGCCGGCAATCGAAGCGGAGCTCGGCGACCTGCTGTTTACCGTGGTCAACCTGGGCCGCCATCTGGGCGTGGACGCGGAGATGGCGCTGCGCAACTGCAATCTGCGCTTCCGCCAGCGCTTCAGCGAAATGGAACGGGCCGCGCCGCGCCCGCTTGAAGAACTCTCGCCCGACGAGCTGGAAGCGCTGTGGGCACAGGCGAAACAGAAGCTGGCAGCGGACAGGCACCCGCCCTCGGTTCCGCGCCTCGAACGACATCGCAGGCGCAGCCATGATCGAGATTCGTTCCTGCGCGGGATTCGACGAGATGGAGGCGTGCGTCCAGCTCCAGATCGAGACCTGGGGCTACGACGAGAGCGACGTGATTCCGCGCAAGACATTTCTGCTTGCGCAGAAGATCGGCGGCCAGGTGCTCGGCGCCTTCGATAACGAGATGACTTGCGGCTCGGCTGGATACCCGGCGAAACGCTGGTCGGCTTCGCCATGTCTTTGCCGGGAATCAAGGCAACTCAAAATGGCCCGCGGCCTTACCTGCACTCGCACATGCTGGCCGTGCGAGTCACACCGCAATCGGGGCATTGGCGCGCAACTCAAATGGGAACAACGGCGTGAGGCGCTTTCCCGCGGCATCCGGCATATGGAGTGGACCTTCGATCCGTTGGAGATCAAAAACGCTTTCCTCAATATCCACAGGCTGGGCGCCATCTCCCGCGACTACCGCGTGGATTTCTATGGTGTATCCTCTTCTCGACTGCAGGGTGGGCTCCCAACCGACCGCCTCCTGGCCGAATGGGAGCTGGATTCCCCAAGAGTGGAGGCAATCCTTGCTCGGCGTCCGGCAGCCGCACACACAATCGAAGAACGCATTCTGGTCCCATCCCCCATTGACCAGTGGAAGGCCAGCGAAGCAAGCCGTCAACAGGCCCTCGCTGTCCAGTTGGAGAATCGGCAGAAGTTTCAAGAAGCATTTTCGCGGGGATTGGCGGTACTTGGCTTTTCTCGCGATGCGGAAGGAAATGGAGTCTTTGAGTTGGGGCCCTCGCCCAGGCGGAATCGAGTCTTGGTTCTGGTTTTTCAAAGGAAAGCAAAACTTTATGAGAATTGATGCGATCGTTCTGCGTGAATTGCATATGCCGCTGGTGCGCCCGTTCGAGACCAGCTTTGGCGTCACCCGCAATCGACGGATCGTGCTCGCCGAGGTCCAGTCGGAAGGTCTTTCCGGCTGGGGCGAATGCACGGCGGGCGAGCGGCCGTTCTTCTGCGGCGAATCGACCGATACGGCGTGGCAAGTGCTCGTCAACGAGCTGGCGCCGATGCTGGCCGCCGAGTCTCCCGAGCACGGGGGCGAGTGCCCGCGCATTTTCAGCCACGTGCGTGGCAATCCCATGGCCAAGGCCGCTCTCGAAAACGCCATCTGGGATCTTGAGGCGCAACGTGAGGGCATTTCTCTTTCCCGCCTGCTGGGCGGCGTGCGCGAAACCATCCCCTGCGGCGTCTCCCTCGGCATCGAGTCCTCGATTCCCGAATTGCTTTCCATCATCGACCGCGAACTCGCCGCCGGCTATCAGCGCATCAAGCTCAAGTGCAAACCGGGCTGGGACATCGAGGTCTTCGAGCGCGTGCGCCACCGCTGGCCCGGCATCCTGCTCAGTTGCGACGCCAATTCCTCCTATCGCCTGCGCGACGAAGAGCACCTGGTATCGTTTGACGGCTACGACCTGCTCATGATCGAGCAGCCGCTCTGGCACGACGACTTCTACTTCCACTCCGTGCTGCAAAAACGCCTCAACACGCCCATCTGCCTCGATGAATCTATCCGCAACCGGCGCGATGCGCTCGCGGCCATCGAGATGGAGTCGTGCAAGATCATCAACATCAAGCTGGGCCGCGTGGGAGGATTCTCCGAGGCCATCGCCGTGCACAACGCGGCGCTGGAGCGGGGCATTCCCGTCTGGTGCGGCGGCATGTTGGAGTCCGGCGTGGGCCGCTCGCACAATATCGCGCTCTCGACGCTCGAGGGGTTCACCCTGCCCGGCGATGTCTCGGCCTCGGCGCGCTACTTTGCCGACGACATCATCGAGCCCGCGGTCACCGTTTCTTCAGAGGGCGAGATCGCCATTCCCGATACGCCCGGCCGCGGCTACGAGGTGCGGACTGATCTGGTCGATCGCCTCACAGTGCGCAAGGAAACCATCCGCGAGATGGCGCTGGTGGCATAGGCCGCAGCTTCATATGGGCCCGCACGGCCAGCGTAGGGGTGGTGCCACGCCTACGTCCGAAAATTCATTTCATTCCTCTTCGATCCCAGTTCCTTGCCCGGAACCCTTTTCGGTTCTTGTGCGTATTGCCATTCGGCGAGGTAACTTCGCAGCCGGGCGAACGTCTAAGATCGGAGATTCCAGCAGTGCCTTCGGGACGAGATACCAAGCGGCGTGAAGGGACGTGCGTCCGCTGAGACGATAGGCGAATTCGCATGACGGAGACGCACCTTCGCTCCAAAAGCTGCACAGTTAAGCCATACAATGTCTGATGGTGGTTCTGAAAAGAACAGCGGTCCCACAATTTTGCCTGGAGGCAGACTCAATGAATGGACTTTCTCGAACGGCAGCCCTCTTGCTGGCCGGTGGCATGGCGATTGCCGCGTCGTATTCAGTGGCAAACGCTCAGTCCGCGAGTGCAGCGCCGAGCGGCACGGAAAAACCAATCAAGCTTTTGCCCGGATTTGACAAACAGCTCATCGATTCCTCCGTGGATCCCTGCGTGAATTTCTGGCAGTACGCCTGCGGAAACTTCACCAAGCTCTATCCCATTCCGCCCGACAAGAGCGGTTACGGGACCGGAGCCATCGTCTTCGACCACACACAGGATGTGCTGCATCAAATGCTCGACAATGTTGCTCTCCCGAGCGCGCAGCACACCGCCAATGAGCAGAAGATCGGCGATTACTATGCCAGTTGCATGAACGAACAAGCGGTCGACGCGGCCGGCCTGAAGCCGTTGCAGCCTGAGCTCGACCGAATCTCCGCGCTCAACGACAAAAAACAACTCACCGATCTGCTCGCGCACTACGAGATGATCAACGTGAACGCGTTCTTTGGCTACGGCGAGCAGCAGGATTTCAAAGATGCGCGAAAGCAAATCGCGGCAGTGGATCAGGGCGGCCTCGGGCTGCCCGAGCGCGATTACTACTTCCGCACCGGCGATGCCGCGGAAAAAACGCGCAAGGAATATGTTGAGCACATCGCCAACATGCTCGTGCTGATGGGCGAGCCATCAGACAAAGCCGCCGCCGACGCGCAGAAAATCATGACGCTGGAGACGGCGCTGGCCAAGGTTTCGATGGACATTACCTCGCGACGGGATCCGAACAATGTGTATCACGTGATGACGGCCGTGAAGCTGGCGGAGCTGACGCCGGAGATCGACTGGCCCAAATTCTTCGCCGCCACCGGCGAGCCGGGCATCGCGGATCTCAACGTGGCCAACCCCGGTTTCTTCAAGGGTCTCGAGACCGTCTTCGCAACCACCGACCTTGATACCATCAAGACCTATCTGCGGTGGCAGTTGATCAACTCAACCCCGGCCTATGCGTTACCGAAGGCGATGGACGCTGAGAATTTTGATTTCTACCAGCACAAATTGCGCGGACAGCCTGAACAGGAGGCGCGCTGGAAGAGATGTGTCGCGGCGACAGACGGCGCGCTCGGCGAGGCGCTTGGCCAGGTCTATGTAGCTTCGCAATTCTCCGCTGCGAACAAGGCGTATACGCTGCAGATGGTCCACGACATTGAAGGCGCGATGGACAGAGAGATCGACGCGCAAACGTGGATGAGCGCCGAAACCAAGGAAAAGGCGAAGGCCAAGCTGCACATGGTGGCGGACAAGATTGGCTACCCTGACCATTGGCGGAATTACTCGACCCTGAAGGTCGTCCGCGGCGACGCCATGGGCAACGCATGGCGGGCGGCGGATTTTGAGAACAAGCGCGAACTAGCCAAGATCGGCAAACCGGTCGACCGCGGCGAGTGGAATATGAGTCCGGCAACAGTAGATGCCTACTACGACCCCCTCATGAACGACATCAATTTCCCCGCAGGAATCCTGCAATCGCCCCTTTATGATCCGCATGCGGTCGACGCTGTCAATTACGGACACATAGGGGCCATCGTTGGCCACGAATTGACCCATGGCTTCGATGACCAGGGAAGCCAATTCGACGGCAACGGCAACTTGTCGGATTGGTGGACCCCGCAGGACAGGAAGAACTTCGATTCGATGACAGACTGCGAAGTACAGGAATACGGAAACTTCACGGTCGTCGACGATCTGAAGATCAACGGCAAGCTGACTCTGGGAGAAAACACGGCCGACAATGGCGGCCTGCGCCTGGCCTACGTTGCCTTCCTTGAAGATGCGAAACGCAAAGACATCAACCTAAGCGCAAAGCAGGATGGGTACACTCCTGTGCAACAGTTTTTCCTGGCCTTCGGGCAGGACTGGTGCGGCAGCACCCGGCCGCAACAGCTCAGGCTACAGGTACAGACCGATCCGCATTCTCCGCGTCAATTCCGCACCAACGGAGTGGTGCAGAATATGCCCGAGTTTGGAAAAGCTTTCGGGTGCAAAGCGGGCCAGCCCATGATGCCCGTGAATGCGTGCCACGTTTGGTGAGAAGAACTGGCTGCATAAATCCGGTTTTGAAAGGGCACGACTTTAGTCGTGCCGAAATCGCCAACAAAATCAAGGGCTTTAGCCCCTGAGGGAAGTCTTTTGAGCGACTGGATCGCATTTATGCAACCAGCTTTAGGGCAATTTGAGATGCAGCGGGGCAGGTCATTGGGACGACTACGATCTGCCCTTGCGGCTTATTCGGCTCACGCATTCTTTCGAAGAAACTCGTCTACTTCGGCGCGCCAGGGCATCGAGGCAGCCGCACCTTTACGCGTGACACAGATGGCCGCAGCCGCGTTGGCGAAACGCGCGGCCGTCCGCGGATCATTCCCCTCAAGTAGCGCCACGGCAAACGCGCCGTTGAAGCAGTCGCCCGCGGCAACCGTGTCGATGGCCTCCACTTTGAACGGCTTCACCCACTCGCCTCTTCCACCGGAAACGGCGACATACGCGCCATCGCCGCCGCGCTTGAGCACCACGCCACGCAGCCCTTTGGCCAGCAAGCGCTTCGCGGTGGTCTCGGCATCAGTGCCATCGCCGGCATAAAACGCAGCCTCCGTCTCGTTGGGCGTGAACCACGCCACTTGCCGCCACACCGCCTCGGGCAACGCAGCCGCCGGAGCGGGATCGAGCATCACCGGCACGCCTGCACGCGAGCAGAAGTCGAGCGTATAGCTCAATGTGTCCATGGGAATTTCGAGTTGACAAAGCACCATGCCCGCCGAGCGAATCAGTTCCGCATGGTCGTCCACCGCCGCGCGATCCATCTTTCCGTTCGCACCCGGAACCACCACGATCGCGTTTGAACCGTCGTCGGCGACGAACATGGGCGCCAAGCCCGAAGAGCCGGCGGCTTGCGTCATGGCAGTCGTCTCCACGCCGGCGCGTTTCAAATTCTCGATAAGCGTGGGACCATAGGCGTCGTCGCCCACCTTGGCCACCATGGCCACGGGAACCCCAAGCCGCGCCGCCGCCACCGCCTGGTTCGCGCCCTTGCCGCCGGGCGTGGTCTCAAAGCCCGTCCCGATCAGCGTCTGACCGATCGCCGGAATCTGCGGCGTGCGCGTGACCAAATCCATCGTAATGCTGCCCACCACCACGATCGGCTTGCGCGTGTCACTCATCCATCCAACCTCAATGGAGCGGAGCCAGCGCCACCGCGCCCAGCCCGGCTAAAAAGGATACGAACATCAGGACCAGAAACACAGTGGCCTGACGCGGCGCGCCGGCGAACTCGCGCCACACAAACACGCCCCAGCACGCGGATACCATGGTTGCGCCCTGCCCAATGCTATACGAGACTGCCGGTCCTACCAGATGTGCTCCCGAGGCGAGAAAGTTTGCCACGCCTCCCGTGCACCAGATCACTCCGCCCAGCGCTCCCGCCAGATGCCAGCGGAATGGCGCGCGTCCGTAGCCTGCGCCGTCCACGGGCTCTTTTCCGTCCAGCGGCTTCTTCATGAGCAGCCAGTTCGCGGGCACTGCGGAGACCAGCACGCCGATGATAAAGAACATGGCTACCGCGTAGGGACCGGGAGCGGGCTTGCCAGGCTCGCCGTTCAACGCTCGCGCCACAAACGGATAGAAGCATCCCATCAGGACGCCGCAAGCGAGACTGATCACGATGCCGCGTGCGGTTGCAGCCTTGGCCGTTGCTTCGCGCTTGCGATACGCGGCCGCGTCCAGAACGATGGCCACCACGACCAGCGCCACCCCGCCAAAAAGGAGCAGCGGATTGCCTACCGGCTTGATCACGTAGTTGGCGACCGCGCCGATCACCAGCGCGAGGCCGATTCCCACAGGAAAGGCAACGGCCATTCCGGCCACGTCGATTGCAGCGACGAGCAGAAGATTTGCCACATTGAATACCGCGCCGCCCACCATCGCGTAGAGCATCGGTCCGGCCGCCGTCTGCTTCAGGTCGCTGAGGAACGGCGCTCCCGCGTGGCCCAGGCTTCCTGCCGTGACTCCCCAAAAGATGGCGCCCACCGCCATGCCAATCACGTAATCCCAATAAAAGAGCTGAAAGCGGTAGCCGGGGCACAGCTTGAGCGTGTTCGCCCACGATCCCCAGCAGATCATGGTCAGGATCGTCAGGCACAGCGCGGCGGGGTAGCTTTCGGGAAGAAGCATCGCGGTTTCCTCCGTTCATGCGGGGAATTGCGGCAAAGATGGAACCATACTGCACTGGCGGTTTCGCTATGTGCGGCGCGTACGAGAGGTCCCGTCTTGAAATACTCGCCTCCTGGCTGTGCGTGCTCCATTTGGCGGTTGGGACAGCCTACTGCTTCGCGGTCCTCACCGCCTCCGTCAGCGCGGGAACCACTTCAAACAGATCGCCGACGATGCCGTAGTCGGCCACTTCGAAGATCGGCGCATCAGGGTCTCTGTTGATCGCCACAATACACTGCGAGCCTTTCATTCCCACGAGGTGTTGAATGGCGCCGGAGATGCCGACCGCGAGATACAGCTTGGGCGCAACCGTCTGGCCCGAGCTGCCCACCTGCCGCTCCATGGGCAGCCAGCCGTTGTCGCAGATGGGCCGTGAGGCGGCCAGCTCCGCGCCCAGCGCCGCGGCCAGCTCCTGCACCAGCGGAAGATTCTCCGCCTCCTTGATGCCGCGTCCCACGCTCACGATGCGCTGCGCCGAGCCAAGATCGACCGTTTGCTCGGAGCCACGGAACGGCTCGCCGGGGCGCGTGCGAATCTGCGCCGCGTCGATTGCCGGCGTGAACGTTGTGATCGCCGCGAGTCCCGAGCCCTGAGCCGCATCAACTGCGTCGGCACGAAACGCTCCCGCCTGCACCGAGACAAAGCAAGGTCCGTTGCCGTTGTGCCGGTAGCTGCCGATCAGCCGGCCCTGCAGCAATTGCCGCACAAACACCGGGGCCCCCACGGACAGGTCTTCGTCCGTGGGGTGGAGTACCGGCCCATCTTCGATCGCCACCACGTCGCCGATCAGCACCTGGCCCATGCGGCAGGCCAGCGCCGGCGCGTAGTCGCGCACTCGGTACGTATGCGGGAAGACCACGTGGACTGGCTTCTCCGCTCCGACCAGTTGCTCCAAAGCCAAAGAAAAACCATCCGCCGTGTACGGCGCAAGAAGCGGGTGCTCCACGCGGACAACTTTGCCCACGGGCTTTACCGCGGCTTCGGCAGCCAGCGCTTCAGTCTGTACGCCGATCACCACTGCCGTGATGCTCTGCGCGGGCCCAAGGCGCAACGCGGCTGCCAGGGCCTCCCAGCTAGCTCTCTTGATCTTCCCGCCGCTCTCTTCCAAAACCAGGAGAATACTCATAGCACGCGCGCCTCCGTCTTGAGCTTTTCCACCAGAGCAGCCGCGGCCTCCTTGGCCGAGCCGGGCAGGATCTGCGTGGATTTTTGCTTCTTCGGCGCGCTGATTCGCGCCAGCGCCACCGTCGGAGCCGCATCCGCGCCCAGTTCCGCCACGCTCACCGTTCGCAGCTCTTTGGTCTTGGCGCGCTTGATGCCCATCAGCGTGGCGTAGCGCAGTTTGTTCCCTCCCGACTGCATCGTCAGTACCGCGGGCGTGGGCAATTCAATGAACTGGAACCATCCCTCCTCCAGCTCGCGCTTCACCTTGAGCCCGGCATCGGTCTTCTCCACGTGAAGGATCATTGTGGCGTGCGGCAGCCCGAGGAATTCGGCGATGATGACGCCGGTCTGTCCCAATCCCAGGTCTTCCGATTGCAGCCCGGTAAGCACGAGGTCGGGATTCTCTGTCTTGACGGCTGCGGCCAGCAGACGAGCGACGCCTAACGCATCGCGCCTGCCCAGGTCGTCGCAGACGATGTGAATCGCCCGGTCCGCGCCCTTGGCCAGCGCCTCGCGAATCGTCGAGCCCACGCGCTCCGGCCCCGCGCTCACCACAATCACCTCGCCACCGGCTTGTTCCTTGAGCAGCAGCGCCTCTTCGAGGGCATAGGCGTCGGGCTCATTCATCGCCCACTGCAGATCGGACTCGTCAATCCACTCGGCCGAAGCGGCGATCCGCACCGGCGCGTCACGGTCCGGGACTTGTTTGATGGCAACGACAATCTTCATCGCGGGTTCCCTTGGACATCCTGGCCTTTCGGCCTACTCGCAGTTCCGATTCTTCCATTGGATTGTTAGGACCACATCGCCGCCGCTACAGATGGCGCCCTTCTTGCATTTGTCGAATTGTGCGGCATCGATCTCAACCACAATATTCTGGTAATCTCTGGTCCGCGTGATGATGTGGCCGTCGATCAGGATCGACTCTCGACCCGCAAGACCAGTGGGCTTTGGGCCGCGCTCGCTGTCTGGCGCGAACTCATCGACTAGGCCATCGATTTCCTCCTCCGAAAAGGTTGGATTCACTCGGATTACTTCCGGCGAGTAATGCCGTTTCTCAAACCCGACTTCGCAAATCTGGCCGTCGCTTGTGTATCTGGGCATCATCAGAATGCCCGGCCGGACTTCGTAAGCCTCGACCTTCGTGTATTTTGAAAACTGTGCGTTTTGCGAGCTTGCAGGCAAGACCGGGAACACTGCGAAGCAGGCCAGCAACACTAACTTTGCCATCACATTCCTCCCTTACGAGTGCGCTTGTTCGACCTAACGTTCCGGCAGTCCCCGCGCCGCCAGCTGAGCAATGTCCAAAAGCTCCGGCGCGCCCTCGCCCTTTGCCGCGAACGCGTCCCGGAACATCGTATTGCAAAACGGGCAGGCCGTGCCCACAACACCCGCTCCCGTTGCGGCCAGCTCCGCCGCGCGCACCTGGCTCACGCGCTCGCCCTTTTCTTCGCCGAGGAACACCAACCCTCCGCCGGCACCGCAGCAAAAGCTGTGCTGGCGCGACCGCGGAGCCTCCACCAGCTCTCCAGCCAGCGCGGCGACGCGCCGCGGTTCCTCGTAAACCCCGCGATACCGCCCCAAATAGCAGGGATCGTGAAAGATGATTTTCTCGTTTTCGGGTCTCTCAGGGGCTAAAGCCCCGGTTGTTCTTTCGGCATTTTCGGCACGACTGAAGTCATGCCCTGATACAAAATCGTCCTGCGGGATACTTTTTTCGCGATCCGTGAAGTCGTGCCCTGAACCAAAGCTCAATTCACCCAAATGACGAGCCAGAAACTCGCTATGATGTTCCACCTCGGGCGGCGTCCCGTACGCCTTCCAATCCTCCTGAATGGTGCGCACACAGTGCGGGCAAATCGACACGATCTTTTTCACCTTATTCTGCGCCAGCGCCTCGAGATTCGCCTCGGCCAGTTGCTGAAAGAGCAGATCGTTCCCCAACCGCCGCATAGGATCGCCCGTGCACTTCTCCTTGCGCAGCACGCCGAAGCTCGCGCCCAGATGCCGCATCACTTTCACCAGCGCCAGCACGATCTCGCGCCCCTGCGGATCGTATGCGCCCATGCAGCCAAGCCATAGGCAATACTCTTGCGTCCCGTCGAAGATCGGCAGCGCATTCTTCTCGACAAACTTGTCGCGCTCCGATGCGCTCATCCCCAGCGCATTGCTCCCGCGCTCAAGCGCAAGAAACAGCTTCGCCCCGTGATCGTCCTCCCACGCACCGGTGTTCACCGCGCCGCGCCTGAGGCCCACGAGGATCGGCACATGCTCAATGCCCACCGGGCACTGGAACTCGCACGCCCCGCACGTCGTGCACTGGAACACCGCCTCCTGCGGGTTGTATTTGCCCAGCAGCGGCTCCTCCGACGCGGGACCATACTCATTCAAATATCCACGCAGCCCGAGCACAATTTCCTTCGGGTTGAGCAGCTTTCCGGTGTTGTTAGCCGGGCAATGCTCCATACAGCGCCCGCACTCCACGCAGGAGTACGTCTGCAGGCTGACGAGACGCGTCAGATCCTTGCCGGCCACAAGCCCAAAATCCTCATCGTCGGCGAGCGGGGGGATTTGCGCGAATTCGCCGCGCGAGAGGAAAACCGTGAACGGGCTCAGGACCAGGTGCAGGTGCTTGGTGTGCGGAATCACCGGAAGAAATGCGAGCAGCGTAAGCGTGTGCGCCCACCATAGTGGCCGCGCAGCATCGCCTGTGCCGGTCACAAAGAACGCCGCAAGATACGTGACCATGAGCAGGAAAATGAGCAGCGCAACCAGGCCGGATCCCCAGGAGAGTTCGCCCAGCCATTTGGGCCGCACCGCGAATCGCCGCACCAACAGCCCGATGATGCCCACGGCGCAGCCCACGGCGAAGACGGCTGCGAAATAGAAACAAAATCTTCCCACGCGTCCGGCAGGATCGAGGAATCCAGCTCCGAAAACCGTCGCGCAGTGGTTCATCGTGACCAGCGCGAAGGCGCAGAAGGCCCAGAAGACCAGCGCGTGGGCCACGCCGGCAAGCGGCCGCTCGCGAATGACTTTGGCCTGGCACATCACTTCCCAAACGAAATCGCGGACGCGTCTGCCGATAGGGAAGAGATGAAATTCCGGGTCTTCTTTCGATTGCAGAATTCTGCTCAGGATCGGCCCGAATCGATGCCAGAAGCCGTAGGCGGACGCGACCGCCAGCGCCACAAACAGCAGCCGCTCCCAGACCGAGAAGTGCGGGGGTTCAGCCAGGGTTGGGAGAAAAACCATCATAGCTGCGCCAGACCACAATACACGATGGGTCTGCGCGCCGGATCGCAGGAGTGCAGACGGCTTCTATCGTCGAGTCCCCAGGCGCTGAGAGTTCTAACAGCGCACAATCTTCGGCGAATCCATCCCCCGTGTCGCGTTGCGCGTGTCGACCACAAGCTGCGCCTGTTCCACGATGGCGCGGTAGTCGTAGCTGGAGTGGTCGGTCACGATCACCACCGCATCGTATTGACCAAGATTTTCGAGGGTCGCGCACGTCATGTTCAGGTCATAGCGGCGTCCGCGGCCAACGGTAGGGAAGTAGGGATCGTTGTAGGCCACGTCGGCGCCCCGCTTGCGCAACAGTTCGATGATCGTGAGCGAGGGCGACTCGCGCAGGTCGTCGATGTCGCGCTTGTAGGCCAGCCCCAGCACCAGCACCTTCGACCCTTTGATGGATTTCGCGCGATCGTTGAGCGCCGCCGCTACCTGATCCAGGACGAAATACGGCATGTCGGAGTTGACCGATCCGGCGAGCTCGATGAATCGGGTGTGAAAGTCGAACTCCCGCGCCTTCCACGAAAGATAGAACGGGTCAATGGGAATGCAGTGCCCGCCCAGACCGGGACCGGGATAAAACGCCTGGAACCCGAAGGGCTTGGTTTTGGCTGCCGCGATTACCTCGTGGATGTCGATGCCCATCCTCATGCACAACTGCTTGAGCTCATTCACCAGCGCGATATTCACGCAGCGGTAGATGTTCTCAAGCAATTTCGTCATCTCGGCAACGGAAGGGCTGCTGACGGGAACGACCTGGCGGAAGATGGCGCCATACATGGCCGATGCCAGTTCCACGGCGACTCGGCCGCACGCGCCCACGACCTTGGGAACATCGCGCCGGTCGACACTGTCGTTTCCGGGGTCCTCGCGCTCCGGTGAAAAGACGACGTGTACGCCTTTGACCTCCTGGCCGCGCGCAACCTTCAAGCCGTGCAGATTGCCGGCCTCAAGCAGCGGAAGAACGACCTCTTCTGTCGTTCCGGGGTAGGTCGTGCTCTCCAGAACAATCATCTGGCCCTCATGAACATGCGGCGCAATGGCCTTCACGGTCCCGACCACATAGCTCATGTCGGGCTCGCCGTGCTCGTCAAGCGGCGTGGGCACGCAGATGATGACCGCATCCATCCGGGCCACTTCGGAATAGTCTGTTGTGGCGCGGAAGCCCGCTTTTTGCGCTTCCAGAATCGTATCGGGAAGAATGCGCACGATGTACGAGCCACCGGCATTGAGCGTGGCCACCTTGTCCGGCGCGATGTCGAATCCCGTCACCCGGAACCGCCCGCGGCTGAACAGCAGCGCCAACGGCAATCCAACGTAGCCCATGCCAACGATCCCGATGCGGGCCTCGCGGGTTTCCATCTTGCGCTTGAGTTCAGCGATGCGATTCGCGGCCCCAGCCTTCATGGTGTCGATTGTACGGCCTGATTCCCGGAACGCTGGTTCACGATAGTATCCTAGCCAGTGCGGGCCGGCAATCGGACCGCGCAGCTTTCGACCTTTTGGTGAACGAATTTGCCAAAGTATCTAGTCACCGGAGCCGCCGGCTTTATCGGCCGTTCCATTGCTGCGGCCCTGCTGGCGCGCGGCGAAGCGGTGCGCGGCGTCGACAGCTTGATCACCGGCAAGCGCGCCAATCTCGCCGGTCTCGAAGCCATGGAGTTCATGGAGGGCGACTTGGCCGATCTCGCGGTCTGCGCCAAAGCCTGCGCGAATGTGGAAATCGTCTTTCACGAGGCGGCGCTGGCGTCGGTTCCGCGCTCCGTAGCCGATCCCGCAGCCACCAACCGCAACTGCGTGGACGCAACGCTCAATCTGCTCGTGGCGGCCCGCGCGGCGGGCGTGCGCCGCGTCATCTATGCCGGTTCTTCCTCGGTCTACGGTGACACGCCCACTTTGCCTAAGCACGAGGAGATGCTGCCCAACCCCATCACGCCCTATGCCGTCGCCAAGCTGGCTGGCGAGCATTACATGCGCACCTTCACGCACGTCTACGGGCTTGAAACCGTCACGCTGCGCTACTTCAACGTCTTTGGGCCCTATCAGGACCCCACGTCGCATTACTCCGGCGTGCTGGCCATTTTTTGCCGCAAGATGCTGGCCGGTGAACAGCCCACGATCTATGGCGACGGCGAGCAGAGCCGCGACTTTACTTACATCGAGAACGTGGTGCGCGCCAATTTGCTGGCCGCGGCGGCGCCGGCTGAGAAGGTCTCAGGCAGCATGATGAACCTGGCTACGGGAGCGGCCGTCACACTCAACCAAGCCTTTGAGATTCTCTGCGGGCTGACCGGCTATCGCGGCGCTCCGGCCTATGCCGAGGCCCGCGCGGGCGATATCCGCCACTCCCTGGCCGACATCCGCCGGGCGCGAGAGCTGCTCGGCTTCGCGCCCCAAGTCGATTTCCGCGAGGGGATCCACCGCACCGTCGAGTGGTACAAGACCTCGCAACCAAAGACCTGAACGCGGTTTCTAGGGCAGAGTCAACTACGCCGCGTTGCCGCTCTTGCCGGCTAAGCTCCAGATCCCCGCCGCGCCAGAATCCGTAGCAGGCGAAGAGAAAGGGCGGACAACCTTCCGATCGGGCGCCATCGCGCATCGATCCGGCGCGCGGTCGTACGGCGTGTAATTTACCGGCGTCTCCGCCTGGTTGCCGCCGTTGAAATCCGTGTAGAGCGCAGCAAAAGCAAGCCCCGCCCGAAAGCGGGGCCCGGTGACTTGAGAACATCAAGCAGTTTATTCCTGCCCGATGCTGAGTGAGCCGTTGTGGCTCGAGGTGTCGAGGCAGGCAACCCGGCCCTTGGTGCCCGAGTTGGTGGCCTTGTCCACACTGACGGCAATGCAGTAGGAGATCACCTGTGTCGTGCTGCCTTGCGTTCCCTCGGCATTGAAGACGCCCAGTGCGCCGGTTGGGTCGAGCCCCAGCGCGCCGGTTGTCGCGTTGGCGGTGGTGTCCGGAACGATGGCGCCCGTAACGGTTCCACTACAGCCGCTGCCGCACAGGTCTTCATCCCAGTCGGCGAACCCGTAGCCATTATCATCCTCGGCGTAGCCAAGGATGGAACCGCTGCTGCCCAACGTGAAGGTGCTGTTATTCAGATCGGCGCCGTTGTTTCCGTCGATGAATTTCGTCATGAAGAAACTAGTGGCGAGGTCACTGGATGCCCACGTGCCCGAACTCGGCGCCGTTTGCGGCTCCATCCATCCCAGCCGGTTCTCGGCATTGCTGGCGCTGCCGCCTGTATCGCCGAACAGCAAAACCGCGGAGTTGGTGTCGTAGACGTAGAATACGATTCCGCTCTGGCCGCCAATCGTTGTACGGCCGGTGCTGGAATCCGTGGTGTAGGTCAAAGTCGAGGGGCAGGCGCCTCCGCTAGGGCAAGTGTCCTTGATCGTGCCGCCGCTGTTGGAGATGTCCGCATTGATGTTCACGGATGTAGTTGTGGAACTGCCTGTCCCTTGCACTACCTCCGCATCGTAATTCGACATGTCGCTGTCCAGCCCCGACATGTAGAGCACAAACGGCCCATTGTACGGGTGGGCAGCGGCCACGTGGGCCGCATTCTGCGCCCGCGCCTCGCCGATCAGGAAATCGGCATTGTTGGCTGCGTTATGCGGGTTCGCGCTCATCACCACGGTCTCGCCTGCCGAGTTGTTGGTGATGTACATGACAATGGGGTTTTCCTCGCTGATCGTGGGACCGGCGATCATCGTCGTGCGGCCGTAGGCGTCCCCTGTGGCGTAGGTGCCGCTGAAGCTCATCGGTCCCTGATAGCTTCCGGCATCGGCCGCGTCTTCTTCGCCGGTGACATTTCCGCTGGTGAAGTTGATGTAACCAGCCTGCGATTCCAGGTTGCCGTCTATATCCTCGCCTTTCAGCCCGAACACGGACCCGCCGCTGAGCTGGAATGCCGTTGAGCGAAGTTGTGGTGTTCTGCTTGTAGCAATGGCCGCCGCCGTATTGGCCGCTGGGCGACGTTCCCACGTCGTCCATCTTGAGGATGGCAAATTCGGTGAAGTGACTGTTGCTATCGAGGTTGCCGCCCGCCAAAGCCAAGTCGGACCCAGCCTGGCCGCCCACGGTCAGAATCATGTAGCCCCGGTCGTCGGATCCGACTGCGTAGGTGCCGCCGAGGGCGCCGAGACTGCTGGCGCTGTGGTAGCCGCTGCCCGGTGAGTTGACGTCGATCTCGCCGCCCGTGATGTTGCCATTGCCATCCGCGCTCAAGGCAAAGACCGCTCCGCCGCGATAGAGTAACTTGCCTCCGCCTCCGGTCACACCGCCTTGCCAGTACTCCATCAGGTAGCAGGCATACTGGCCGCTGAGTCTGCTGTTATTGGTCCCGGTTGTCTGGGGCACAACCTTCAGGTCGAAGGTTGTGCTCGCGTGTTGCACTGTCGAACTGCTGTCGCTGACATTGACCGTCACCGTGGTCGTGCCCGATGAGGTCGGCGTACCTTCCACGTCGTAGTTGTGTTGAGTCACTTCCGACAGTCCCGCCGGCAAATCTTGATAGGTGATCGTGTACGGCCCGGTTCCTCCGCTGATATTTACTCCTCCGTCGAATGTGTACGGCATGTTCACCATGCCCTGCGGCAAACTGCTCAGATCGACCGAAACCTGGAGCGTGGATTGCGAACTCACTGTCAGCGTGTATGTCTTGGTGTCGCTTGAGCTCAGGCTATCCACGACCTTCACGTTGGTCAGCGTGACCGTGCCCGACGCGCTGGGCGTTCCGCTAATAGTCAGCGTGTTTCCGCCGGTGTTAGAGGCCGCCAGGGTGCCGTTGCCAAGGGTCGGCCCGCTCGAGGTCACCGTTGTCCCATTGATGGACCACGCATACGGCGCTACGCCGCCCGAGGCGTTGATAAACCCCGTGTAGCTCTGGTTCTGGGTCGCCGAGCCCAGCGAAGTGGGGTTGGGCGCCGGCAGGCTCACCGAGGTCGCGGTGGTGATCGTGATGCTGTACGTCTGGGTAATAAAGTTGCTCGTCGTGGTGTCTGTCAACTTGACGGAGAACGACACCGTGGTCGCTGTCGTGGGCGTTCCGGTGACGTTCACCGTGGCGCCGCTGACGTTCGCAGCCAGGGTGCCGTCGGAAGGAGAGAGCGCCGTCGTTATGGCTATGGAAAGATTGCTGCTGCCTCCTGTCCCGGTGACCGATCCGGTGTAGGCCACGCCTGTGTACCCGCCGGGTAGCGAGTCCGACGCCGGTAGCGACAGCGCGCCGTAGACGGTAATCGTATAGTTGGTCGGCCCCGCGGAATTGCCCACGCTGTCCTTCACGGACACGGCGAGGTTGACCGTTGCCGCCGACGTTGGTGTCCCGCTGATGGTCAGCGTGCCGCCGCTCGACGCCGAGTTCAACCCGTCCGACATGCCGGTGACCGCCCATACGTAGCCTGTTCCGCTGCCGCCCGAGGCGGTAATGGTTCCGCTGTACGCTGCGTTGACGGTTGCCGTCAATGGCAGCGACGTGGAACTGAGCGTCACAGGGTTGTACACCGTAACCGAGTAGTCGTAGGGCCCGGAGCTGAGATTGGTTGAGGTGTCCGTCACCTTGGCGGTGAAGTTGACCGTGGTGGGCGTGCTGCCGGGCGTTCCGCTCACCGTGATGGTTGCGCCGCTGGTGCTGTAGTTCAAGCTGTCGGAGGGGAGTCCGGTCACCGTCCAGGAGTAGTTCCCGCTGCCGCCCGCCGCCACGATCGTGCCGTTGTACGGCGTGCTCACGATCGCCGGTCCCAGGGTCGGGGGATTACTGGTGGGCAGCGTGACCGTGGCGTACACCGTGATGGCATAGGCGTACGGTCCTGCCGTTACGTTGGTCGTGGTGTCTTTGACTGACACGTTGGCCGTGACCGTCGCCGCCGCCGTGGGGGTGCCGCTGATGGTCAGAGTCCCGCTGCTCGTTGACGAGGTCAAACCGTCGCTCAACCCCGTCACCGTCCAGGAATAATTGCCGCTACCGCCAGTGGCCGCGACCGTTCCGCTAAAGGCCACGTTCACCGTCGCCGTCGACGGCAGAGTCGATGGAATCGTTGCCGGCAGCGTTACCGGGCTGTAGACCTGGATGCTGTACGCGTACGGCCCGATGCTGTTGCCCGCGCCATCGGTCACCTTGGCGGTGAAGTTGACCGTGCCCGTCGTTGTCGCCGGACCGTTGATGGCCAACGTTGCGCCGCTGGCGGAATACGTCAAGCCGTTTGCAGGCAGGCCCGTGACCGTCCAGGTGAAGCCGGTTCCGCTGCCACCCGACGCGGTCAGCGTCTGCGCATACGACTGACCTGTGACGGCAAGGGGCAAACTACCCGCCCCGGGCGTGATGACAACCGCCGGATAGCTCACCACGATCTGGTAGCTCTGGGTGTTCGAATCCCCATAGGCGTCAGCCGCCTGGATCACGAAGTTGAACGTGCCCGCAGCCGAGGGTGTGCCGGTAATCGCGCCGGTGCTCGCGTTGAGATTCAACCCTCCGGGCAGGGCGCCGCTCGCCACGCTGTAAGTGAGCGCGCCCGCACCGCCCGTGGCCGCCGCGCTGCCCGAATAGGCGGCGTTGTAAGTGCCGGTTGCCGGCACGGCGCCGGTGAAGGTAATGGCCGGAGCCGGGGCGATGGTGATGGTCAAAGCCGAGGAGGTTTCAGTGAGCGGCGTCGGAGTGCCGGAATCGGTGATCTTGAAGGTGATGTTGCTGAAGGTTCCCGCGCAGGATGCCGCGGGCGGCGTGCCCGTGGTCGTGGTGAGGACGCCGGCCGACTTCAGGGTCAGGCACGCGGGCAGCGTAGTGCCGCTGCCCAGGGCCCACGTGTAGGGAGCGATGCCGCCGCTGGCCTGCAAGGTGATCGAGTAGGCGGTTCCCACCGCGCCCGCCAGGCTCGCGCTGGTCGACGTCACCGATGGCGTCGCCGGGATCGTAATCGTCGCCGTTCCGCTCTTCGTCGTGTCGGCTATCGAGGTCGCTGTAATCGTCGCGGACTGCGCCGAACTGGTCGGCGCAGGCGCCGTGTAAGTCGCCGAGGTGGCGGTCGTATTGGACAGGGCTCCCGCGCCGCTCAACGTCCACGTCACGCCCGCGGAGTTCTTATCGTTGGTGACGGCTCCGGTCAACGTTGTGGTGTCGTTGCCATCCACGGTCGTCGCGGCGGCCGTCACGGCCACACTCAACGCCGGCGCGCTACCGCCGCAGCCCGACAGGCTCAATGTTGAAGCTGCAACAAGACAAATTCCGGCGAGAACGAGAGCTTTCCTGAACATAAGACACCTCTGGCAAAGATTCTCAATGCCTACGCAAACCCAGCGAGGGCGTGATGATTTGACAACGTAATATCAGGGAAATAGGGAGTGACGGAATACCACAAAAGATATGACAAATGCAGACTTGCTGATCCACATGTGCCAGTCACGCTCTTCAGGCCGGCAATTCAGCCTCTTAGCTTGCATCGAGCAGTTCAGGCTTGGAACTCGCGCACAAGCGCTCCCCACGCGTGCTACGTGCGACTCATGTACTGTCCGCTGGACCTGTGCGCCACGTCTGTGCCGAGCATCACAAAGCCGAGTCAAGTCTGAATCGCCGTACCCGAACTGACCGAATGGAGCGGCCTTATCCGCAACACTTGGCCCGGGATTTCCGTTTTGGCGCGCAGTTTCCGATCGAAATGCGTTTTGGCCGACCGGGACGCTCCCGAAGAATATCGAGCCTCTTTTTCGTCTCCCGTCAGTTCAAGCCCCTTCCAGTTTCTGGGCCATGCCACGACAACGCCGCGCTTACCCTGTGACGGCAATCACCGATGTGTGATGCACACCATTGACGTTTTGTGTTCGATGAACGAAACTATCAGGGATTCTCCCCAGAAAAGCTTTTCGTTCAGAACGCCAGGGCCATCACTTTTGCCTCGAAGGCGTGGGGCGAAAGAGAGGCTCATGACGAGGGTTCGCTGCGGTCCGCCGCGGTAGAGCAAGGTGTTCCTCGCCGGAAATCCGGCTGGAACTCGGGTCAGCTACAGTTCTGCGTGCGGGCTTTTGCGATTGGGGTTTCCTTTTGTTGCCGAATACTCTTCGCATTCAAGAAGCACTCTCGGGCGATTCCGGGCCGCGAACCGCTGCAGATGCGGCTCATCCCGCTTCCACCTCCTTGCGCGAACTCAGGCAGGTGGTGTGGCGGCGCCGCCGTTTTGCCGCTGCAATCGAAGGCGGCCTGTTGCTACTTTGCCTTCTCTATTGCCTCATCGCTCCCAACCAGTACGAAGCTACAGCCCGAGTCGAGCTTCGTACCTCGCCCGTTTCCTCGCTCAGCCTTGATGGCGCGGAGCCGCAAATTACGTCGTCCATTCTTTCTGCGCCCATCGCTTTGGAGACCCTGGCGAGCGTCTTGCGCAGCGATCAAATCGGATGGCGTGTCATCACCGGGCTGAAGCTCTACCAGGCACCCGGCTTCAGGGGCAGCTTTGCCGGCCGCTTTCCGGGCTTCAATCCCGACAGGCCCGCGCCCGACGCCCAGGCCTGGCTCCTGGAAAGATTCTCGAAGCGTCTGCGCGTGCAAACGATGGCGCGCACGTTGCTGGTTGAAATCCGCTTCCGCTCGCGCGACGCGGCTCTGTCGGCTGCGGTGGTCAACGCGCTCGTTCGCGCCTACCAGGAGCAGGAAAACGAATCCGAGATTCAGGCCACGGCGCAGGCCTCAGGCTGGTTGAGCGCGCAACTCGCCGACTTGAAGACCCATGTCGACCGGGACCAGCAGCGCCTGGCCGAGTTCGAGAATCAGCATGGCATTGTGAGCACGCCGGAGGTGCTGGCCAACGGCCAGCCCGGCGAAACCGAACACAGCTCGGCATTGCTCGAGATCGACGAGCTCAGCCGCCAGCTTGTAGCCGCCACCACGGACCGCATTCTCGCCGAGGCCGAGTATCGCGCCGCCTCGCAGGGCGACCCGGAGATGGTCATCGCCTCCGATCCGCGCCTGCAGGCCGATAGCGCCAACTTTGCCACGGCGCTCTTGCAGCAAATTCACGCCCGCCGCAGCGATCTCGATCAGGAACAGGCGCAGCTCAGCGCCGAACACGGTCCCAGCTTTCCCCGCGCGGTCGAAATCAGCCGCCAGTTACAGGATCTCGACCGGCAGAAACAAGCCGAGGACGCCAAACTGGTCGAGCGTTTCCGCAGCAATTGGCAAACCGCCCTCGATCGCGAGCAGTTGGTTCGCCAGAGCCTCGCGCAGGTGACCGATGAAGGCATGAAGCTGAACCAGGCCGCTACCGAATACGCCGTCATGCGCCAGGAGGCCAACGCCAGCCACGATCTTTACCTGCGCGTGCAGGAGAAAGCCGAGGAAGCGGGTCTGGCCGCGGGCGTGCGCGCGTCAAACATCTCGGTCGTCGACTCCGCCCGCCAACCGGCAAAGCCCATAGCCCCCGATCTTCCGCTGTATCTCGCCATCACGTTCTTTGTGGGCCTTTGGCTCGCGGTGGGCGCCGCGCTGCTGCGCGAATCGCTGAGTTCTCCAGCAGGGCCTACAATCGTGGCGCTGATCGCATTGCTCGCGGCCGGCGCGAGCCTGCGCGCACAGGCGCCCACGCCCAGCACATCAGGTCTGCCTACGGGCGTCGCCAGCTTTCCGCAGACGCAGGAGACCAAAAGCCTGCCCAATCCCAGGGAAGCTCCCGTCATTTGGAACAATGCGGGCACAGCAGGCACAGCCGGCGTGCCTCCCTTCACGCCAACCCAATCTTCTGCGCCCATGCCGGCGCCCATCGGTCCCGGCGATTTTCTCGACATTAGCGAGTACCACACGCCCGAATTCCACTCCACGGTCCGCGTCTCGGCCGCGGGTACGGTGACTCTGCCGATGGTTGGCGAATTGAAGATCGCCGGCATGGACGAACAGGCCGCCGCCCGCGCCATTGAAGCCGCGCTATTGGCTAAAGGCATGCTCTTGCATCCCCAGGTTTCGGTGCTGGTGACGGCCTACGCCGGTCAGGATGTGAGCGTGCTTGGTGAAGTGACTCGTTCGGGGGTCTATCCATACACCTTCCACCATCGCTTGCTGGACCTGATCTCCGCCGCCGGCGGCCTGTCCCCCAATGCCGGCCGCCTCGTCAACGTCTTCCATCAGTGCGATCCAAAGACTCCGCACCCGGTGGTGCTCGATCCGAGCGGCACCGACACCACCTCCGACCACAATCCCGAGCTGAGCCCGGGCGACACGGTACAGGTGAGCCGCGCCGGCCTTGTTTACGTAGTGGGCGACGTGATCCGCCCCGGTGGTTTTGCCGTCGATCCGGTGCAGGGCCTCACCGTGGTGCAGGCGCTCTCGCTGGCCTGGGGACCGTCGCAGAACGCCGCCCTCGGCAAAGCCTTGCTCATCCGCGAGCAGAGGGGCGGCCGCACCATGATCGTTCTCAACCTGAAGCGCATGTTGCACGGCCAGGATCCCGACCAGCCGGTCGAGGACCGCGACATCCTCTACGTTCCCGATTCGGTGGCCAAGAATCTGGTGAACCGGACCCTGGAGTCCGCCATTCAATCCACCATCGGCGTCACCATCTACTCTGCGCTGGTGTATTCGCAGAGGTATTAGGCGAGGAAGAAGGTTCAGGCGATGAGAAGAGTCGCGTGGGTGCTGTTGCTGCTCTTCGCCTTTGCCATTCCCTGGGAGTATTCGCTCGATCTCGGCGAGCCGCTGGGCAACGTGGCCCGCATCGCCGGTCTGCTCGTGCTTGTCGCGGCCATTCCGGCAGTGCTGCAAGCCGGCCGCGTGCGCACGCCAGGCGCGTTTTGGTGGTTCACGCTCGCCTTATATCTCTGGTTCTGCTGTTCCTATTTCTGGACCATCGACCCCCTCGCGACCCTGGAGAGGATCCGCAGCTACTTTCAGGAGATGATAATCGTTTGGCTGGTGTGGGAGTTTGCCGATACTCCCGCCGATCTGCGCGCTCTGCTGCGCGCCACGGTCGCCGGCTCCTGGGTGCTCGCGCTCCTCACGCTTGCGGCCTTCCGCTCGCCTGAGGCCATTGCCGCCGGCCAGATTCGCTTTGCCGCCTTCGGCCAGGATCCCAACGACGTGGCCCGCTTTCTCGATCTCGGCTTTCCGCTTGCTGCGCTCCTCCTGAACTGCGAGCTCCGCTGGCCGGCGCGCCTCGTGGCGCTTGGGTTCTTCCCGCTGGGACTCGTCGCTGTCCTGCTCACTGCCTCGCGCGAAGGGTTCCTTGCGGCGGTCATCGCATTGGGCGGCTCGGTCATTCTTCTCACGGCCGGCCGCACCAGGCGCGTGGTTGCCGCAGTCTTCGCGCTACCGCCCGTCATGGCCGCTCTTTGGTTCATCGTTCCCGGTGCCACTCTTGCGCGGCTCGCCACCATCCCCGAGCAACTGCGCAGCGGCGACCTGAACCAGCGCCTCAACATCTGGTCCGCCGGCTGGCGCGCCTTTGTCCATGCGCCGCTGCTCGGGACAGGCGCCGGGTCGTTTGTTGCTGCCGCACACTTGGCGCCCATCGACACCGCACACAATACCGCGCTCTCGATTGTTGTTGGCGGAGGGCTCTGCGCTCTGTTCCTGGCCACCCTCCTCGTTGCGCTGGCGGTGCGTTACGCGCTCGCAACCCGTGGCCCGCTGCGCCTGGCGCTGGTCACTTCTCTTGTGGTTTGGGCCATCACCTCCCTGGTCGCGACGGCCGAAGAGAACCGCACCACGTGGCTGCTTCTGGCCATGATTGCCGCTGCCGGGCGGCTTGCGGCTGAAGATCCGAACGGTCTGGCAGCTTGTTTCTCTACGCGGCCGCAGATTCCGGTACCGGGGGAGGCGCGAACTGCTGAATTTGCGGAAGTGTAACATGTCATGTTACGGGAGAAACCGATGGCAATGATGCACAACCCGGCAAGCCCCGGCGAGCTGCTCAAGGAGTTCCTCGGCAAAACGACAGTGACGGAGCTGGCCCACCGGATCGGCGTAGCGCGCGCCACCGTCTCACGCATCCTCAATGGCCGTACCGCAATCACTGTCGACCTGAGCATTCGCCTCGGCCAGGCGCTGGGCCTTTCGCCCGACTTCTTTTCGAAAGCCCAGCTTCAATACGATTTGTGGATTGCTCTGCAGAAAAAGCGGCCCAGGATCAAGCGGCTGGCAGCCTAAAGGTCACCGGCCGGGCCCTATGAACGTTGTTCGCCAAATACCGATCGTCCCGCCCATCGCCGCGCCGGCCCGAGCCTTCAGCGTCAATCGCACCATCTTCCGCGCCGCTGTGTCGGTCGCAGCTGCCGGCGTCTTCGTCAAGCTTGTGGCCACGCTCAAGGAGATCGGGGTTGCCTCGGTCTATGGCCGCTCCGACGCCATGGACGCTTTTCTCGCCGCGGTGCTCATCCCCAGCCTGCTGGTCAACCTGATCTCCGAGTCGATGAATCAGGCCCTCGTGCCCACCCTGGTCCGGGTGAGGGAACAGGAGGGCCGCGATCGCGCCCAGCAACTCCTCTCCAGCTCGATGCTCTGGATGTGCCTGTTCCTGGGCGCCGCCTGCGTAGTGATGGCGTTCTCGGCGCGCGGTTTCTTCCCGCTCATCGCCTCCCACTTTGCGCCCGCCAAGCTCCAGCTCGCCGTGCGGCTCTTTTACGCGCTTTTGCCCATGGTCGTCATTAGCGGAATCGCCACCAACTGCACCGCGGTTCTCAACACCCTCGACCGCTTCGCTCTTCCTGCTCTCACGCCGGCAGTGATTTCGATCTCTATACTCGTTGGCGCTCTGCTGCTTGGCGGACGCTTCGGCATCTGGGCCATGGTCTACGCCACGCTGGCCGGGTCGCTGCTGCACGCCATCATCGTTGCCTGGATGATGCAGGCGCGCGGCTACCGTTTCCGCCTGCGTTGGCATGGCATGAACCAAGCCACGCGCGAAGTGGCCGGTCAATACGGCCCCGTGCTGCTAAGCAGCGTAGTGGCCTCGGGTGGCCTGCTCGTCGATCAGTCGATGGCTGCCATGCTGATTGCAGGCAGCGTCTCCGCGCTGGTCTACGCCAATCGCTTCGTCAGCGTGGTGCTCACGCTGCTGGCAGGCGCGGTTTCCACCGCCATCGTGCCGTACCTCTCGCGCATGATCGCCCATCGCGACTGGGCCGGATGCCGCCACACGCTGCGCACCTGGGTCCGGCTCACCGCCTTGGTTTCGGTGCCTATCGCGGCCCTGCTTATCGCCGGCGCGCGCCCCCTGGTCCGCGTCGCCTTGCAGCACGGCCAGTTCGGCCCGCGCGACACCGCCGCCGTAGCCTCGGTCCTCGCCATGTACGCCATCCAGATTCCGTTTTTCGCCATCTGCGCGTGTCTATTACCGCTTCATTGTGGCCATGCGCCGCACTGACCTGATCCTTTACTGCGGCATCATCAACCTCGCCCTCGACATCGTGCTGAATCTCGTTCTCATGCGCTGGTTCGGCGTTGCCGGCATTGCGCTGGCCACTTCGCTCTGGACCGTGAGCACGTTTTTCTATCTCTGGTACTGGAGCCGGAAGCTGCTTGGGCGGGCCCGCGCGGCGGAGGCCGCCGGATGATTCCCACACCAGCCGAGTATTTGTTCCGCTTCGACGATCTCTGTCCGACGATCTCAGTCGAACGCTGGCTGCGCTTCGAGTCCCTGATCCATGAGTTTCGCCTCCAGCCGATTCTTGCCATCGTTCCCGACAACCGCGACCCTGATCTCGAGCTTTCGCCTCCGGACCCGGCCTTTTGGCAGCGCATGCGCGCGCTTGAGGCCGCGGGAGGCGTCATTGGCCTGCACGGCTATCATCACCTCTGCCTGAGCCAGGGCCGCAGCCTGCTCGGCCTCGCCCGCACGTCGGAGTTTGCCGGAGTCGACAGCGAAACGCAGCGCGCATGGATCCGCAAGGGTTTGCGTATCCTGCGGAACCACGGGCTCAACCCCAGAATCTGGGTCGCGCCGCGTCATGGGTTCGACGCGCACACACTTGAGGCGCTTCAAGCCGAGGGAATCTCGCTTGTATCGGACGGCTTTGCGCGCACATCGTTTCTGCGCGGCGGCGTTACCTGGATTCCGCAGCAGCTTTGGGGTCCCGTCGAAAAGCCAAAGGGCCTTTGGACCATCTGCCTGCACGCGAATACCGCGCCCGACGCCGAAATCCAGGCCCTGCGCGAATTCCTAACCGCCCACGCGGCCCAATGTACCTCCGTCGATGAGGCACTCTTCCGGTTTCAGCACGCCACCTTGACCCTTGCCGAGCGCCTTCAGGCTGAAGCGGCGCTGCGGCGGTTTAAACTCTCCCGCGCCGTCGAGCGAATCCGCCATTCGCCGCTCTTGCGGCGCAGCAGATCTTCATAGAGCCGTTCCCATTGGTCGAGCACGGTCTCCAGGCTGAATTGCTCGACCACGCGCCGGCGCGCGCATTCGCCCATGGCGCGCCGTTGTTCGATCGGCGCCTGCATCAGCCTCGCCATGGCGCCCGCCAGCGCCTGCGGATTGCCGGCTTGCGCAAGCCAACCATTCTCGCCATCTACGATCATCTCGCGCGTTCCGGCGACATCGGTGGCCACAGCAGGCAGTCCGCAAGCGCCTGCCTCCAGCAGCACCATGGGCAGCCCTTCGTAACGCGACGAAAGGACGAATCCATCCGCGGCCTGCATCCAGCGCCTTACATTCGGCTCGAAGCCAAAGAAATGGACTCGCTGCTCCAACCCAAGTTGAGCCGCCAGTTCCACCAATTCCGCTTCGAGCGGGCCGGCGCCCAGAATCAGCAGCCGCGCCGCCGCTGGCGCACAGGCCGCGGTTCCAGGGAAGTGATACTCATTCTTCAGCGGCTTCGAGGCGCGGTAATCCTGGAGCCGCGAGAACGCCCTGAGCAGCGTCTGGTAGTCTTTCATCGCCTCCAGCCTGCCCACGGCGATCCATAGGAACTCGTCTTTCAATCCGAGCGCGCGCCGCGTCGCGGACCGCACCTGCACATCCGGACGCCACGTCCCAACGTCAATTCCGTTGCCCAGCACCGAGAGACCCTCTTCTCGCGCCATTCCCGCGGCTAGATGCGCCGCCGCCGTTGCCGGGCTCACCGCCGTCACGTGGTCAGGCAACCAGCGGCTGCATCCGTAGCCGATTCGCCGGCCGCTCTTGCCGGTGTAGGAACTGTGCAGCGTGTCAATGACCACGGGCACCGGCGCGATCAGGCGCGACCACCGGGCCAGCAACGCGGCATGAGCCAAGTGCGCGTGCACCACGTCGGGCTGCTCGCGCCAAAGCCAACGAAGGAAACGGAGCCACCCCCGCGGGTCGGCCAGCCCCTTGCGCATCTCCAGGCTGATGAAAGCAACGCCGGAATCGCGCAGTTCTGTGGCCGCCGCACCGCCCTTGCCGGAAAGCGCCACCATGGTCACTTGCCAGCCGCGCCGGCGCAGCCCTTTCGCCAGCGCCATCGCTTGCCGTTCGGCGCCGCCAATGCGGTCCAGGCCGGGGATCACAACCGCAGTGTGGCTCATTGCCGCCTCCACGCATGCGCGTCGATCAGCTCCTCGTACGCTTCGATGGCACGCTCGAATCCGAACTCGTTGGCTGTCCAGGCCTTCCGAACGTCGGAATCGATGGACCGCCGGTGTCTGCGAAAGGGTGGAACGACCGCGACTGCTGTGGAGCCGATTGCGGCGATGACAAGGGAGATGGCGAAAAATGGAAGCAAAAAGACATAGAGCATTCCCGCCAGGGCGAGACTAAACCAAGGACGAAACACGATTCCCTCCAGCAACTTGAATGCCGCGTCCCGAGCCGAAACCGGGGTCGGAGACAAGTTGAGCGGCGTCGCGATGGACATGCCCCGATTCTGCGCACAGCAACAGCGCGAGCCGCTACGAATGCGGCCTCATTGTGCGCAGATTACGGGACAGGAAATCCGGAACTGCTTTGGCGGGAAACTTTCTCGACTGAGAGGGGCGACGCTCTATGAGGTTAAGGCCCTATGATATGGTGGCCCGGCACGCCCGATCCTTCTTCGTCTGAGCAAGCCTCCCTCGACAACGCAAGGGTGACCCTGGCAGCAGGTCCTTCTAAAGCTGTGGAAAAACTGTACTGAAACTGTAGTGCAAGGAAACATCCGAATCGAAAAAATGTCAAGAGATTAATTTCCACAGGGAAAAGTAGGTGATTAATTACCTTTAGATTACCTCTGTGCAGAAACGGGAACCTGCCGCTCGGGAACTTGCGGCTCACAGTCACCGGCCACCGGTTGCGCCATCTGGCATGACGACGGGAAAAACGGATGACAATATCGTTCGCCTGGCCGGATCGAATCGATGGCGGCGATGATTGTGGCGGCAAGGGCCTCCGCGGAGATCTCCGGCGCCAGCCATGCGCCCGGCTGGTCGCGGAGCAGGTCCACGACCCCGCCTGACGCCGGTGTTGCCACAAGGGGTAAGCCTGCTGCGGCTGCCTCCAGCAGAGCGTTCGGCATGCCCTCATACCGCGACGAGAGCACAAAAAGTGTGGCCCCTGGGAAAAACGCGTACGGGCGGTCGACTTGGCCGGCAAAACAGACTGCCGTCTCCAGCCCAAGCGAGCGGCAGAGCGAAACGAGAGCCGCTTCCTCGCGGCCGGAGCCGGCGATGATCAAATCGGCATCCGGATGATGCTCGCGTACCACGGCAAACGCCTGGAGGAGCAAGTCAAAGCCCTTCTCCCACGAGAGTCTGCCCACGGCGAGCAGGTGCGGACCCGCGCCGCTCCGCACCGATGGAGCGCTCCAGGCCGCACGAATTCCCTCCAAATCCACAGGATTGGGCAATACAGCGATCTGCTCGTCGCCGATCTCTGCCGCCTGCGCCAGATCCCTCGCCATGGCGCGTGACTGGCAGATCACTCGGTCTGACCGGCGGTAAAGCAGGCGGTACAGCAGGCGCGTCGACCGTGGCACATCGGCAAAGGCCAGGGCTGACGAGAGCGTCCCATTCTGGCGCACCAGAACACAGGTCTTGGGCGGAAAGAGCGGCCGCAGCAGCAGCGCAAGGAAGTTAATCTCCATGCCGCACGAGAGAATCACGCAGGGGCGAAGCCGCCACACCAGGCGCAGCAACGGGAATGCCCCCGCGCGCGCACGTCCGGCGCCCAGCGCGTGAAGTGTCACCCAAGGCGGCAGGGCGCTTCCGGCTGCCTCGGTCTGCCGTACTAGCCCCAGGTGAACTTCGTATTTCTCCTGCGACAGCTCACGCGCCAGCAAGGCCATCACGTGTTCAGCCCCGCCCCCGCCCAGATGCGGGATGAGCAGCAGAATTATTTTGCGTTGCACCGTGCATTTCCTGAAACAGAGACCATTGTCCCCCAAAGTCAGCCCCTTGATGTGTGTTTGCAATCACTGCCGCGTCTCATATCGTTCGAATCTAATGTTTCAAATTGATACACTAGCCACTCTTTCCACTCAGAATCTGCTAGTACACCCTGATTTCCAGGGATTTTTCACTGAGCAGGAGTTCCATGGCAGATTCCGGGCCCCTTTCCTTGCGATTCTCTCCGCGGTTCGGCGAGCCGCCCACAATTCTCATCGGCGTTACCAGTCAGGAATTATGCGTCGTGTTGGGAGCGCGCCTGAAGGTGCTGCGCCAGGCAGGTTTTCGTGTCCTCCTGGTCTCCGGTCCCGGCGAGCTGTTGGATCGTACTGCTGCACGCGCTGGCGTGGAACGAATTGCCATTCCCATGCGCCGCTCGATCGCGCCTCTCGCCGACCTGGTTGCGCTGCTTCGGCTCTGTTCGCTCCTGGGTAGGCGCAGGCCCGATCTGGTGGAATTCAGCACCCCCAAGGCCGGATTGTTAGGTACGCTCGCCGCCACGCTGACGAGTGTGCCCAGACGCGTCTACATGTTGCGCGGGCTCAAGCTGGAACGGTCTCGAGGATTCAAGCGCAGGGTCCTTCTGGCTGCCGAACGCTTCGCCTGCGCCTGTGCGCACCTGGTGCTGTGTAACAGTGAGAGCCTTCGCGCCGAGGCCCATTTGCTTGACCTGGCCCCGGTGCACAAGCTCATCGTGCTGGGTGAGGGAAGCAGCAATGGCGTGGACGTAGAGCGCTTTTCACCCGGACCCAGCACCATGCGGGAGACGTTCGGCATTCCGCATGACGTCCCGGTGGTGGGCTTTGTCGGCCGATTGACGCGCGACAAGGGCCTGCCGGAGCTCATCCAGGCCTTCGATCGGATTCTTCGCGCAAAGCCCTCAGCACGCCTGCTTCTGGTGGGCTGGTTTGATGCCGCTGAAGACGCGCTGGATGAGGGGATGCGCGCCCGCATCCTCAGCCATCCGCGCATCCATTGCACGGGATTTGTCAGCGATACGGCGCCCTACTACCGCGCCATGGACGTGCTGGTCTTGCCCACCTGGCGGGAAGGATTCCCGAATGCCGTTCTGGAGGCTGCTGCCTCGGGGATTCCGGCGGTGACGACGGAAAGCACAGGGGCCCGCGACTCCGTGGTGCCCGAAGTGACCGGCCTGCTCATCCCTCCCGGCTACCCGGACGCCATCTGTGAGGCGGTGCTCAAGCTCCTCGGCGATCCGGAGCGCCGCCGCCGCATGGGTCAGGCCGCGCGTGCCTGGGTCCTGGAACACTACATGGAAGACCGCGTACTGGGCCTGACCGCCAATTACTACCTGAGCCTCCTGGAGACGGAATCGCGCTTGGAACCTCAACGCGTTTAGGATTGCGTAAGGTTCGCTCAACGGAAGGCGCGGAGAAAGAAATGAAGAAGCAATGCGGTACGAAGCGGAGCCTGTTCGCGGAGTTAATGGAGGGCATCGACTCGATGAAGGCTCGCCGCCAAGGCAGGATCGTGTTACGGACCTGTGCTTGCCGCCGCTCAAAGAGGGAATTGGCTCGGGTCGTCCGTCCAGGGGTTGAAGATAGCGGCCCCGCTGTGAATCACGTGACTGACATTGCGCGTGGCAAAGTAGAGATCGTGCTCCATCGCGGTCGCAGCCAATTGCGTGTCGACCACCGAAGGAGAGTGGCCGGTTAAGCGCTTCACCTCGCCACTGATCGCGCCCCAGCGAAGAACGATCGGGTCCGACAGCGAAAGCACACGCCCGGAGAATCTTTCCGCCAACCTTGCAATGGCGGTTTTAAGGCGCGGGCGGCGCTTATCGCCGCGAGGCAGGTGCTCAAGGCCTTTCTGGTATTCACCCAACGTGAGGATGCTGATATAGAGCAGAGATTCCCGCTGGGACTCGATCCACTCTCTCACTTTACGATCGGGCCTCGAGCCGCTCACTTCGGCGATTACGTTCGTATCGAGCAGCCAGCCCTTCACAGATCGATTTCCCTTCCGGTATCGTTCTCTCGCTCCAGATCCAATTCGCCAAGGCCGAGCCCTTGAAGAAAGCGCACCAGCGGCACATGTCGCGCGGACTTTGGCAAGAGCTGCCGGTACTCGTCCGGAGCGATGATGATGGCAGCCTCCTTACCGCGAATGGTAACAAGCTGCGGACCCGCCGTACCCGCGCGGCGCACCACCTCGCTGAAGCGCGCTTTGGCGTCTTCGAGCTTCCACCGCTTCATGCCAGTGGCCGCGGCGGTGACTTCTTTGGGGCTTCTTGTGCGTTGTTTAAGAGCGGATCGCATCCCGTTTCTTCTCCGGTTCTCGATCTGACTATCTGACTAGATGGTACACCAAAAAGAGGGAAAAGCGCACTCCCAACTCGGGTCTTGCAAAGGGCGGGCTACCCGCGCCCAGCCCCCGAAGAGCTGCACCACTGCGAACACTATCCATACTTCCGCCTCATGGTTACTCAGCTTCGGGAAGGGCGAGAGGATGGCAGCCCTCGGGATTGAAGACGTGCTTTACGAACCAGTCCCTCTGGTCGGTTGGAAGCCCTTCCACCGCTTTCACGAACGCGGAGTGTCTGGCCCGGCAGACGGTTTGCATCTGCACGGCGTAATCGCTGTGCGGGTCTCCTACCGAGGTAGAAGCATAGGAAACGTATCTCGGCAGCATATCCGGAACGACGAGAACAGCCTTTGCAAAATCATGCGCAAGGCGATCTCTGATCTGCGATAGCGAAAACATTTCGGCGACGGCTTCATCGTCGCACAGACTGTCTCCGAGCGTCATAAAGATGGTCTGCTGTGCGTCGTCCTGAGGGATGAGATTCAGCAGGAGAACAGCAGCATTCTTATCAGCCGGTTGGAGTTCAAAAGAACGCGCGGCAAAAACGATTTGAGCGCGGTAGCTACCTCCGGTATTTGGCTTTGCCTTAGCCAACGCTTCAAGAGAGTTGGCACTTGAGATCCGGGCAATTGTGTGTACCTCACCGCATGGCACATTCGAGGTATCTTGCGCACTCGAAACCTGGAATAGTGCCGCAAACAGCAAGGCCAACCAAAAGCATGCTGGACGCATCTTCATCGGCCTCCTCTCATTAACTTTGCGGTGGTCCAGTAGGAACTGGGTCGTCAAACTTCAGGCCAGGGTGCCCCATCCAAGCTTCGCTTGGGTGGGATAGATTGTCAGCCCGGCTCGCCCTCGCCGCCAAACAGGTCGCGCTGCGCTCCGCTCGGCCTGGGCGCTTCAACCCGCTTGCGGCTCGCGGCCCCAATCAGGCTCACCACTTCCAGCGCCTGAATCGCCTGGCGCGGCACATAAATCCGTTGTGTGTTGGAGCGCGTGTCAGGCGGGGTGAGCAGCAATCCTGCGCCCTCGACCAATGTGCGATCATTGGCCGCAAGCCCCTCCAACTCGTCGCCATCGGTCAGCGTGAGCCGCAGCCACAAACCCGCGGTGCGCGGGCGCAGCGAAAAACGCTTGCGCAGCAGCCGCTCAGGATTCGCCTGGTCCGCCTGACCAGCAGGGAGGTCCCGCACATAGCACACCCACTTCACCTGCTCCCATCCCACGCGCACCACCTTGCCCGAGAGATCGAGAATCTCCAGTTCCGGCTTGGTCTGCCCAAATTCGGCTCCCGCGTATCCGGCGAACCAGTCGCGGGAGAACTTGCGCACAATGACAGGCTTGCGTGCCGAGGCCATCGCTCTGGATTGTCGCACGATTGAGCCCCGCAGCGGCGTCCAGGTCTATTGCACTTTCTGGCTACCCCGAAAAGGCGGCGCAGAGAAACACCCGTGATTCCCACACTAGAAAAGTTGCAATTCCAGTGCAACCAAGCTACTCTTCCACCGTAACTTGTGTTAAAGTTTTGCTTTGCCGGATTCTACAAATTGCGCCATAAGGGCAACAACATCAGATATTTGGGTCCCGGTTGAGATGGCGGAAACAGGATAGAGCATGCCCGACTACATCTATCTCCTGGAAAACCGGCTCTCGGCAGACCAGCGCCACGCCCTCGCGCAGTTGCGCACCACCGCGCGGGATGCCGGATTCCTTCTCTTTCTCACCGCGGACGCCGTCCGCGACCTGACCAGCGGCCACGCCGTCCGCGAGCTCGAGTTTGCGGTCCAGGGAAACGCGCTTAAGCTCAAGAAACCACTCGAGAAACTCGGCGGAAAGCTTTGGGGAGACGATGAGCCCTCGCGCAGCCTTTACCTGTGCTTTCCCGGGACGGTCCGCGTCAACGTCATCAGCACCCACCGCGTGGAATATCCCAAGCCGGGCAAACCCGTCGTTCACCCCGCCTCCATTCACGAGGACCTGCGCCGCCGCGACTTTACCGTCAACTCCATGGCCATCTCTCTCAATGAGGGGTCCTACGGGCTCCTGATGGACCCGCTCAACGGCGCCGCCGACATTGAAGCGCGCGTCCTCCGCCTGGTTTCCAATTACGGGTTCCTCGAAGACCCCTCGCTTCTGATCCGCGCGGTACGGTACCGTGCTCGCCTCCTCGGCTGGGAGATGGACCCCAAAACTCAGGCCCGCTACGACAGCGCCAAGAGCGAGGGAGTGATCGAATACCTTTCTCCTCACGCCCGCAGGCAGGAACTGGAGCAGATTGGGCATGAAGAGGACGGACTGAAGGTGCTGCGCGCCCTGGAGGCCGAAGGCTGGATGAAGGTGCTCTTCCCGGCCTGGACCTCAGCCAAAGCCGATGAGGCAAAACTAACCGCCCTTCACGAGCTGGCGGTGCAATTGCTCCTTCAGGGCATTCATCCCGACATGTCCGCGGCCCAGATGCGGCTCCTCACCGTCAAGCTCCCCTCACGGGATTTATCCGCACTCAAGAAGTCGATGCTGCGTCCCGGCTTCGTCGCCGAATGGAACAGCCTGGATTCCTTGGCTGCAAGCTTCGCCAAGGCGCTGCTTTCCAAGCAAAATGCCAAACCCTCGGCAAGCTTCAAGCTCTTTATGAGCTATGATCCGGAAGCGGTTCTTTGGCTTGGCTTTACTAGTAAGGACAAAGCCGTCCAGGAACGCTTTAACAATTTCCTCAAGGTCTGGCCTGAGGCCCACCAGCACATCCCGCACGCCCTGATGCAGGAGCTGCGCATCACGCCTGAACTGCCCAAGTACTCCGAGCTGGTGCAGAAGATCTTCCTGGAGCTGATCGATGGCCGCCTGACCACCCCGGAGGAGATGCGCGCCTGGCTCGAGCCGCACTCGCCGCCCGCGCCGCCCCCGCAAGTGACCATCAAGCGCCCGCGTGTCCGCCGCTCTGAAGCCAGGTTGAAAGAACAGGCCCTCGAAGAGGAGGAAGAGGCCGAGGAGAGCTTGGCCGGAGAAGAGGAGCTGGAGCCGATCGTCGCCGACGACGAGGAACTCGATCTGGGCGTGGTTCTTCCCAAGGGCGCCCTGGCATTGGGCATCGAGGAAGAAGTCGAAGGCGAGGAAGAAAAGGAAGAGCTCGAAGAGGAGGAGGCCGGAGCAGTTCCGGCCGGCAAAAAGCGCGCTGCCGCGCTGGCAGCCGCAAAGAAAGGACAAAAGCCTGCGCCCGCCGCCAAGCCTGCTGCGGCCAAGCCCTCCGCGCTCGCCGCTCCGGCAAAACCGGCGCCGGCCAAGGCCCATCCCGTGCCTGCAAAGGTCCAGCCTCCTGCCGCCGTGAAGCCTGCCCCCAAACCGGTCCCGGCCAAACCAGCCAAGCCGGCGACGACTGCCAAGCCCGCTGCCAAAGCACCTGCGCCAACAAAAGCCAAGGCCAGAGCCGCAGCCAAAAAGCCGGCGAAGGCCGTAGCCAAAGCGCCCGCCAGGAAAGCCGCCAAATCCGCGCCGGCCAAGGCTGCTCGCCCCAAACCCAAGCCAAAGCCGGCTGCCAAGCCAGCCAGAAAGGCCGCGGCTAAGCCATCAAAGAAGCCGGCTGCGAAAAAACGGGCGCCGAAAAAATCCAAAAAGCGCTGACCCGCGCGCTGCGCCGAGGTTTTCTACTCCCTGCCGGGGTTCCCATCGCCAGGTCCTCGTCGCTGGGGTGGCTATTGGCTACTACCTATTGGCTACTCCCTACTGGCTACTCCCTGTTCCCTGTCTTTTTCATCAAACATTTGCAATCCGTTCGCTTGCGTACAGTACCCTGTTAATGGTTCCCAGCGGTCAACCCTTCCCGAGCAACCAACCGGCCGCGGGACGAGGACTGACGGTTTGAGCCAATCCGTATTTGTTCTGGAAGACGACGCCGATATTGCCAGGCTGGTGCAACATCATCTTGAAGCGGCAGGCTTTGAAGCACGCCTCTTTCACACCCCCACCAATGTCATTCCTGACGCCGAGCGCAGGCCTCCCGCGCTCTTTCTCCTCGACATCATGGTTCCCGGCGGTGACGGCCTCGACGTTTGCCGGCGCCTGCGCAATCACGCCGGCTTATCCACGGTCCCCATCATCTTCCTCACCGCGCGCGCCGGAGAAAACGACCGCGTCCTCGGCCTCGATCTGGGCGCCGACGACTACATCACTAAGCCGTTTTCCACGCGCGAACTGGTGGCCCGCGTCAAGGCCGTTCTGCGCCGCTTCGAGCGGCCCACGTCGCCCTCCGTCATCAGCTTTGAAGAGATCATCATCGACGCCGGCGCCATGCAGTTAAAGGTCCGCGGCGAGCTCACCACCACCACCGCCACGGAGTTCCGCCTGCTTGACTACCTCGCGCGCCATCCCGGCCGCGTTTTCAGCCGTGACCACCTCCTCGACGCCGTCTGGGGCGACGCCCGCTTCGTCACTCCCCGCTCCGTCGATGTGTATGTGCGCCGCATCCGTGAGAAAATCGAGATCGACCCGGAGAATCCGCGCTACTTGAAAACCGTGCGCGGCGCCGGCTACCGCTTTGAACTGCCCAAGGGCGAGTAACAACAAACTTTCGGCCGTCAGCTCTCGGCCTTCAGCTTCTTCGTCGAGTTGCGTCCGCCGGCTCCTGCGCCAACAACCCGAAGGCTGAACGCTACTGGCTACTGGCTACAAGCTACTGGCTGCTTCTCATGACCCCCAAAGTCTTCACCAAGCTGCTCGGCCTTTTTATCCTGCTTCTGGCCTTCAACACTCTGGTCTTGCTGTTGGTCTTTCACCAGTTTGTGGATCAAGCGGCAGACGCCACTCTGCGTCTCATCGGCCGCGAGGCCTTTTGGTCCGGACTCATCGCCCTCGCCGTCACGATTCCCCTTGGCGCCTGGGCTGCCGCTCGTATCTCCGCCCGTCTCCACCGTGTAGTCACGTTTGCCCAGCGCATCGCCGGCGGCGACCTGGCCGCGCGCATTGATTCAACCGGCCCCGCCACTGGCCCCCTGACCGGAATCGACGAGCTCTCCTCGATGGAAGCTGCCCTCAACCAAACCGCCGAGCGCCTGGGCAAAGACCTTGCCGAGCTCGAAAGCAGCCGCGACGAACTGGCCGTCATGCTGGACTCCATGCAGGAAGCGGTCGTCGCCATCACGGCCGAGGGCTCCGTCCGCTGGTCCAACGCAGTGATGCAAGGCATCGCCGGCTCGCAACTTGTTCCCGGCCGCCCGCTGGTTCACTCGGTGCGCGATCCCGAGCTGCTGGCCTGCGTGCGCGGCGCTCTCGAGCGCCGTGAGCTCTGCGTGGGCCGCGCCAGCCTGCTCGCGCCCGGCCGCGTCTTCGAAATCAATGCTGCCCCGCTGCCCTCGGGCGGAGCGCTTGCCGTGCTTCACGACGTCACCGGCATTGAGGTTGCGCAGAAATCCCGCCGCGAGTTCGTCGCCAACGTCAGCCACGAGCTGCGCACGCCGCTCACGTCCATCCAGGGCTACGTCGAGACCCTCATCGAGGATCCCAACCCCAGCCCTGAAACCACGCTCGAATTCCTCGGCGTCATCCTCAAAAACGCCAGCCGCATGAACCGCCTCACCGAGGATCTCCTCGCGCTCGCTAGCGTCGAAAGCCCCGACTACAAGCTCTCGCTGCAGCCGGTCCGCGCCAGCGTTCTCCTTCAGGACGCCATCGACTCCATCGGCGGCATCGTCGTCGACTCCGGCGTGAAGCTCCAGTCCGCGGGCGCGCCCGACGCTCTGGTCATGGCCGATCCCGACGCCATGCACCAGGTCTTCGGCAACCTCATGGAGAACGCCCTCAAATATGCTCCAGTCCGGCAAGCGCATCCGCGCCGGCGCGCGCCAGCTCGCGCGCGAAGTGCAATTCACCATTCAGGACTTCGGCCCCGGCATCGCCTCCGAGCATCTGGAGCGCATCTTCGAGCGCTTCTACCGCGTCGACAAGGCCCGCTCGCGCGAGTCCGGCGGCACCGGCCTCGGCCTCGCCATCGTCAAGCACATCGTGCTGGCCCACGGCGGACGCATCTGGTGCGAAAGCGAACTGGGCAAAGGCGCGTCGTTCCACTTCACGCTGCCCCTGGCCCCCGCGCCGCAATCCGCCCCTCAGCCCGCAGCCCGCGCAACCGACCCACGCCGGCGCGTCCTCCTAGCTTGAAGATTCGCGCTGTTCGTCGGTCCTCCACGCGAAGCTCTTCCTATGCCCGGATCTCTTTTCCCTGTATCTTTTTAACTCCCCGTAACATTCCGCGTGGACAATGGTTTCCGGCAGAAACTCTGAAGAGGGAGCACATCGTGAAAAAATCTCTTATTGTCATTGCGTTGTTCGTGTCGAGCCTGAGCGCGGCTCAGGCTCAGAAGATCACAGCTGCGGGCGCCACCTTCCCGTATCCCATTTACTCCAAATGGTTCAACGAATACAGCGCCGCGCATCCCGGCGTTGAGATCAACTATCAGTCCATCGGCTCCGGCGGCGGCATTCAGCAGGCTAGCAGCGGTACAGTCGATTTTGGCGCTTCCGACATGCCCATGACCGATGCGGCGTTGGCCGCCTCCAAGGTCAAGCTCATCAACATTCCCACCGTGCTGGGCGCAGACGTGCCAGCCTACAATGTGCCCGGTGTCACCACTGAACTCAAATTCAGCCAGCCTGTGATCGCGGACATCTTCCTGGGCAAGATCACCAACTGGAACGATCCGCGCATCGCCAAGGACAATCCGGGCGTTCATCTGCCCGATCAGAAGATCATCGTCGTCCATCGCTCCGATGGCAGCGGCACCACCTTCATCTGGACCGACTTCCTGAGCAAAATCAGCACAGAGTGGGCCAGCGGTCCGGGCAAGGGCACGTCCATTAACTGGCCGACAGGCGTGGGCGGCAAGGGCAACGAGGGCGTGGCCGGCTACGTGCGCCAGTTGCCCGGCGCCATTGGCTACGTCGAGCTGATTTATGCTTTGCAAAACCACATTGACTTCGGCTTGGTGCAGAACGCGGACGGAAACTACATCAAGGCATCGATCGAAGGCGTCACGGCCGCCGCGGCCACTGCCAAGATACCTCCCGACTACCGCGTCTCCATCACCAATGCTCCGGGCCCCAATGCCTACCCCGTTTCCAGCTTTACTTACCTGCTCATCCCGACCCAGCCCAAGAATATGGCGAACGAGAAGGTCATCAAGGATCTGCTGAGCTGGTGCATCAAGTCGGGCGAGAGCGAGGTCTCCACTCTCTCCTACGCGCCGCTTCCGAGCAATCTCCAGGAAAAGGTCCTCCAGACCATCTACGCGCTGCCGTAACGCACCGCGAGGGGTCCAGCGCCCGCCGGGCTCCTCGTCCCCCTCGTTCACAATCCCCTCATCCCTCCCGTTCACAATTCCCTCATCCCTCCCGTTCACAATTCCCTCATCCCATTCCCAGGGCGCTCATCTTGGGCGCGAACCTGCGCCATTGGCTCACTGCCACGCACCTGCTGCGCCGTATTCGGCGGCAGGAAGAATGACCACGCTCCAAATGGCCTCTTTGACGAATCCCTGAGCGAAAAGCTAAGAGCTGATAGCTGAAAGCCGACAGCTCGCGTCTTTTGGTACACTCTCCAAGGTCCGGGTGCTAGGATTGTCCCCGTTCCCATTGACAGATCAATGACACCTGCTCCTCCGCTATCAACGGTTCCTCCGATTTCGACCGTCAACGACCTTTTCATTCGCGTGGCCGCGGCCGCCAATCCGCGCGCCGTCCTGTGGCAGGACGAGTCCGGCCAGTGGCACCCCATCTCCTCCGACCAGATCTATCAACGCGTCCGCGCGCTGGCTACGGCCTTTCTGAAGTTGGGCGCGAAGAAGGGCGACCGCATCGTCCTCGTCAGTGAAAACCGCTGGGAGTGGGCCGTTACCGACTTTGCCGCGCTGGCCATTGGTGCGGCCGATGTGCCCCTCTATCCCACCCTTACCGGCGAGCAGATTGCGGAGCAGGTGCGCGACGCCGGTTGCCGCATCGCCGTGGTTTCCACCCGGATGCAGTTCGACAAACTCCAATCGGTCCGCGCGCGAACCCAGTTGGAACACGTCGTCATCATGGATTCCCCCGCCCCCGAGGGCGCTATCGCCATGAGGGAGTTGATCAATGATGCCGATATTCTCGGAGCGCAGCGCGATCCGGTCTTCGACGCTCTCGTTCGCTCCGTCGAGCCCCGCGATCTGGCCACACTCATCTATACCTCAGGCACCACAGGCGAGCCCAAGGGCGTTGCTCTCAGCCACGGCAACATCGCTGCCAACCAGAATTACACTCCCGTGGATTTTGACTTCGACTCCACCGACGCCTGCATCTCCTTTTTGCCTCTCTCGCACGTTACCGCTCGCGTGCTCGATTACGTGATGTACAACTACGGCGCGCAAGTGGCCTATTGCTCCCAATTCGACAAGCTGCCGCAGGCCATGCGCGAGGTCCGGCCTACGGTGATCGTCGGCGTACCGCGCGTGTATGAGAAGATCCGCCAGGCTGTCGAGCAAAAGGCCGGGCAATCGCCGGTCAAGAAGCGGCTGCTGGCCGGCGCCATCCGTCTGGGCTCGCGCTTCGCCGATACGGTTTATGATGGCCGCCAGCCGAAGTCGATCTTGTGGAAACTGGCCAACAAGCTGGTCTATTCCAAGGTCCGCGAGGCCTTCGGCGGGCGCGTCAGAATCTTTGTCTCCGGGGGCGCGCCTCTGGGTATCGACACCGCGCGCTGGTTCGCCGCCGCGGGCATCGCGCTTTGGGAGGGCTACGGCCTCACCGAAACCTCGCCCGTCATTGCCTTGAACACGCCCATCCGCCACCGCATGGGCTCCGTCGGCATGACGTTGTCGAATCTTGAACTCAAATTCGCCGAGGATGGTGAGTTGCTGGTTCGCGGTCCTTCAGTCTTCGCTGGCTACTGGCACAAGCCCGCCGCCACCGCGGAGTGCCTCGACAGCCATGGCTGGTTCCGCACCGGCGACATTGCCCATCTCGACGCCGACGGCTTTCTTTACATCACCGATCGCAAAAAAGAGTTGCTGAAAACCTCCGGCGGCAAGATCGTGGCGCCGCAGCCGATCGAGAGCAAGCTGAAAAACAGCCTTCTCGTCGCACAAGCTGCGCTCGTGGGCGATCGTCACAAGTTCATCTCCGCGCTCATCGCGCCCAATTTCGCTGCACTTGAGGAGTGGGCGCGCCATCACGGCATTGAGGCCCAGACCCGCGCCGAGCTTGTGGCCGACCCGCGCGTCATTGAGCTTTACGCTGAGCTGGTCCGCGAGGTCAATGGCACGCTGGCCAACTTTGAAACCATGAAGCGCTTCCGCATTGTCGCCGACGAATGGACACAGGAATCCGGAGAGCTCACTCCCTCCATGAAGATCAAGCGCCGCGTTCTTACTGCGCGATATGCGGCGGTGATCGCCGAACTTTACGCGGACGAAGGGACCGCGCGCGGCGAATCGGCGAGCTGATGCGGCCCATCCCTTGGCGCACCACCCCATGCTTGCCCCACATGCGCTGCAGGGCCCTGAAAAACGGCGCGCCCCACGCTCCCACGGCCAGCGCCGCGCCGAAGATCACCACCGCGTCAATGCTCAGCCGGCCCTCACGCGACCAGTAGGCGTCGGGCTCCAAGCTTAGCCAGAGCGCGAACTCGTCGAGAGTGAGCGCAGCGCCCACGCCGTAGCCCACTGCCATCAGGCGTCCGAAAAACATCGACATCGGCGAGTGCGACCACCCCAGATCCAGCAGCCAGCCGTAACCCACCAGAAGCAAAATCAGAATGCCCCACACCAGGTGGTGAATGTGCATCCCGCGCACCACCACCCACTGCATATGACCCTCGTGATTCGCGATCCGGTGCACCAGGAGCCGCACACCGGCGAACGTAATCAGGAACGAAACCGAGGCAATGAACATCCGCTGCCGCGGCCGGTCGGGAATGGTCGCGCGGATCAGGTATCCGAGCCGCGTCAACTGCAGCAGCACCAGCAGCACAACAACGACCAGGCCAACGAATGCAAGCAGGTATAAGGCGCCGGTATCGCGCATACCTTATTGAACCACCCGCGCGCGCTCTCCGAACACTGAAATCCCACTCCCGGCATTGAAGTTCGCGGAACGCCCTAACTCCGCTAACACCGTTACCCCCGCTGCGTTCTCGCTCCCTCGCTCTCTATTCCATGGCCCCGTCTTTCCACTCCCTACTCCCTAATCCCTACGTCCCTAGTCCCTGTTCTTCACGATTCCCGTTGGTAGGGCCGCGATACACTGGATAAGGCATTAAGGCCGGTAATTCTCCCCGCCTCCGGCACACACTTCACACGTTACATTTCAAACGAGGCTCGATGAGCCGAAGGGACACTACGAGGAGATCCAGCGATGCGAGTTGCTTTATTGACCGGCGGCGGCGACTGCCCCGGCTTGAACGCGGTGATTTACGCGGCTGTCAAAAAAGGCATCAACCACTATGGTGACGAGTGCATCGGCTTTCTAAACGGTTGGCGCGGCGTGCTGGATAACAATTCCATTCCGCTCACACTCGAGAACACCGACGGGATCCAGTTGAAGGGCGGCACCATCTTGCATTCCTCGCGCACCAACGTAAAGAAGATTCCTGGCGGCATCGACAAGGTGCAGGAAGTTTTGAAGATCAACAAGATCGACGCGCTCATCGTTCTCGGCGGCGACGACACGCAGTCGGTCACGCAGTTCCTGTGCGAAAACGGAATGAAGGGCGTCGGCGTGCCCAAGACCATCGACAACGACATCAGCGGCACCGACCAGACCTTCGGCTACGATACCGCGGTCATGATCGCCACCGAGGCTGTCGATCGCATCCACACCACCGCCGACTCGCACAACCGCGTGGTGGTCATCGAGGTCATGGGCCGCGACGCCGGTTGGATCGCCTATGCCGCGGGCATCGCTGGCGGCGCTCACGTCGTCCTCGTTCCGGAAAAAGAGATCGACATCGACCACGTCTGCGCTCTGCTCAAGTACAACTACGATCACGGCAAGAATTACGGCGTCGTTGTTGTTGCCGAGGGCTGCCATCTGCCCGAGATCGGCCAGGTCATTGGCAATTCTCAGGTCGACTCCTTCGGCCACGTGCGCCTATCCGGCATCGGCGAGGCGCTCGCCGAGTTGATCGAGCAGAAAACCGGCTACGAAACCCGCTCCGTCAAACTGGGCCACACCCAGCGCGGCGGCGTTCCCACGGCCTTCGACCGGCTGCTTGCCCAGCGCTACGGCCTGCACGCCATCGACATGGTGCACCAGCAGAGGTGGGGCCGCATCGCCGTGCTACGCGGTCTCGACATCACGGACATTCCGATCAAAGACGCGATCGCGACCAACCGCAGGCTGGATCAGCGCTTCTTTGACGTGATCGCCGACCTCGAAGCCAAAGTGTTGACCGGCTAGAGAGTCGTTGTGGCGCCGCCTCAAATGTGAAAGTGCGCGATTTCGGCCGTTCCGGATGATCGATGGAATTCGGATAGTGCTACACTGGCTTTGAGAGGCGTGGTTTCCCTGTGGAAAAGGTCGGAAGCATCAATACATACCTTGGGCTGACGAAAGACGAGTCGGCCGGCGACACTGATTCCGCTTTTGCCCAGTCAGCCCAGCCTAAAATCCTGCTGCTCAGCGTCTTAAACGGGAATCAGGACGGGCTCACGATTGACACCCTGCAGTCCCGGGTCGGGCCGTCCATGTTGCCCGACAAGCTGCGCGAACAGATTTCCGATTTGCTCAAAAGGGGCCTGGTGCAGATCAAGGCCGAGCAAGATCCTCTTAACCCGTCGGTCATGATCACAGCCAAAGGACAGGAACAGCTCGACTTATGGGCGTAGCGTACGCGGCCAGCTGGTCGGGATCGCTCTGGCAGGCGGTTTTCGGGGCCGCGTGCACGCCGACAATCGGAAATATGCTGCCTTGGGTCGCCGTAGCTGCGTTGGGCGGACTGCTTGGAGCGACCGAAATCATCGGACGCTATCGCGACGAGCCGCTCAAGTGCCTCTTCACACCTCCTGGAATCGCCTATGTGGTGGTAAACCTGTGCGCGTCACTGAGCGCGTACGCACTGGCCCAGGTTTTTGGCTGGAAGATCGACTTGGGCACCCCCACGGGACAGACGGCTGGCGCACAGACGGCTTCGGCGCAATGGACCATGGTGCTGGTGACTGGCCTGAGCGCAATGGCGTTCTTCAGGAGTTCACTTTTTATCCGCAAAGTTGGTGATAAAGACGTTGGCATCGGCCCCGGCGCGATCTTGGCCACGCTCCTCGATGTGACGGATCGCTACGTCGACCGGCTGCGCGGACAGGCGCGAGTCGCTGACGTAGATCGAATCATGAAGGGACTGGACTTTGCAAAGGCTGCGGCTGAGCTCCCCCCTTACTGTCTTGCTTTATTGCAGAATCCCACGGATGACATGCAGCGCGAGTTAAAGACATCTGTCGATCTGATCCGCTCCCAGCCGGTCGACGATGACGTGAAGTTGCGGCTCCTGGGTCTGGAACTTCTCAATTTGGTGGGTGTAAAAGCCTTGGAGAAGGCCGTGGATTCGCTGGGGAGCGGCATCAAGAAGCCGCCGGCAAACGGCGCTGAGCCACCGAAACCGAAATGACAGGTTTGCTCATCGACTGACGAGATTGGCCGGGATTCCGTGGCAGAGTCTATCCAGGTCCTCCCCCGCGGAGATTGTCTGTCCCAGCAGATTTTTTGCGGTAAGGGTTTGGCAGTGCAGCCGCCAAACCTCGCTGCCCCGCCGGCTCACGATGCAGTATCGCCTCTACAAACCGGGTGACTTTGCCGCTCTCTACGCCGTCGAAGAGCTCTGCTTCGAGCCTCCCTTCCGCTTCAGCCGCGCCTATGATCTTGAGCGGCGTGCTAGGCCTCCTCATGGCGTTCATCGCCTATGGCCGGATGGTTCTGCAGCCGATCTTCTGACCGGCGGTCCGTCTAACAAAGGACCTTTTGTGCTGTCTCAAAAAGGTTAGGTTATGCGACAGTCAGTTTTCGGGAAATAGTGGCTCTCCGAGGCGGGATGCCTGGACGTGTGGCGCTGCACGAATGGCTTGTAGGCACACAGAACTTTAAGGTAAAAAGGTTTGGCGGCGGCGCAGTTCGCACCGGAAGGAAACCCGGCCATACAGCAAAGGAGAAATCACCATGAGAAAGATCATCGCCATCACCCAAGTCACCCTCGACGGTATCATGCAGTCGCCCGGCGGGCCGGAGGAGGATCCGAGCGGAGGCTTCACACAAGGGGGCTGGAGCATGCCCTTCCGCGATGAGGCCGGGCGCGAGGCTTTGGGCGAGATCATGTCCGGTGAGTTTGAAATGCTCCTGGGGCGCCGCACCTACGATATTTTCGCGTCGTACTGGCCCTCTGCCGGCGATAATCCCATCGCGAACGCCTTCAACAAGGCAACGAAACACGTCGTTACGCACGGCCTCGGCAAGTTCGACTGGGTGAACACGCATTGCATGAGCGGTGACGCCGTTGACGAGGTCCGCCGGCTGAAGGCATCCGACGGGCCCGAATTGCACATCTGGGGTAGCAGCGAACTGCTTCAGACACTGATCGCCGCACAACTGGTCGACGAGTTTCGCGTCTGGGTCTGCCCTCTGGTCCTCGGCAAGGGCAAGCGGCTGTTCGAAAATGGCGTGCCGCCGCTTGGTCTTACCCTGGTTGAGTCGCGCTGCACATCCAAGGGCGTCCTCTTAAACACGTACCGCCCGGTCGTGGTCACTTCAACCCGACAATCCGTCTGACACAGAACTGGCACGGTGCAAGAAATTGGCGGCAGAGGGTATGGCGGCAACATTGTAGAGCCCGCGTGTCTGGTATTGGCCGATCACGTCGCAGAATGACCGCTGTCGGATGAGGGAAGCTGCCGTTCATTGTCGCACAAAGGGAAAGTCTTGCGACGCCTTGCGGGTCCGCTGAAACCAGGGGGTTGTTTGTCCCTTAGGTTAGTCGCGAAATGAAAGTATGAATCTCTGATCCCTGACGAGGACGCAGTCTTATTGCGTCATGGGTGGGGCACCACGAACCCAATCAAACCAGACCCAGCCAGCGCACGAGCCCCGTCAGTCTTTCTTTATCCTGTAAAGTTTCTCTGTGCAGTACCACCTCTACACGCCGGCCGACTTTCCCGCCCTCTACGCCGTCGAGGAACTCTGCTTCGCGCCGCCCGTCCGCTTTAGCCGCTCCTGGATGCGCAAGCTGATCGCCAATCCCAACTCCGCCACCTGGATCGCGGAAGAGAACGCCGGGGAAAACAAAACGATGGCCGGGTTCGCCATCGTCGAGTGGACCACCCTGCCCAAAGGAACCGTCGCCTACATCCAGACGATTGAAGTGCACCCCGCTTCGCGCCGCAGCGGAATCGCCGCCGAGCTCCTGCGCCGCGTCGAAAACTCCGCCCGCGCCGACGGCGCCCGATCGATCTGGCTCCATGTCGATGTCGAGAATGCCGCCGCGATCCAGCTCTACAGGAGTCGCGGCTACGCGCAGAGGGGCAGGGAAGAGCATTACTACGCGCGCCATCGCCCCGCGTTCATCTATGCCAAGCCGCTGGGTTCCCCAGTCCAGTAGTGAGTAGTCCTTGTTCCCTACGTCTCTGTTTTTCTTGTCCCCTTGTTCCCTCGGTCCCTGCCGGGGTCCCCATCGGGTGATTTCTACCCGATGGGGTGGCTTGGTCCCTGCGGTTACTGCGCGTCCTTAATGAACGCCGCCACATTGTCGTGGAGTCTGCTTCACGCACTCGTCGCGCACATACACCATGTGTCCTGACTCGTACCACGCGTATGTAATGTTCTTGGCCAGCGACTGCGGAATGGGCAAGTGCTTGTCCTCGTACATCGCCGCGAAGAACGGCGTGGCCAGATCGTAGTAGCCGCCATTCACCAGGATCTTCAGGCGCGGATTGGTCTTCATCGCCTCGGCCAGGTCCGTGCTCACGTTCACGCCCATGGGGTCGCCTCGGTGTACCCAATTCCATTGGCGTTCCACTGTCTCCAGCAACGGCTGGTAGGTCTGCCCGTCACCGTACTTCAGGTTCTGGCGCACGTACTGATTCAAGAGCGCGACGTAGGCTGAGAAGATCGCCGTCTCCTGCGGATCGTACTCGGCGTTCTCGCTCAGTGGATCGAGGTTCGGCCCCGAGAATCGCGTATCCAGACGTCCTGTCGTCAAGTCCTCCGCATCTTGCAGCGACTTTGCGAACTCCGGACCGCTCACGCGCAGGTTGGCCTTGAGAATGTAATCGACGGGCAAACCCGTGTACTCATGCAGTCTTTCGGCCACCTGCTGCTTCTCTTCGCTGCTCACGTCGGTTCCCTGCGCCAGCGCATGTGCGTAAGGGCCCATCGCGAACTCTTCGACATCATTCAAAAGCGGCCCCAGCGCAGCCGGCTGATTGGGCAGCTTCTTGTGGTACCACGCCGTTGCCGCAAACGTGGGCAGCGCCAGCTCGTAGGGCAGGTCCACGCCCGGATTGTGCCGCGGATCGTCGATGTCGGTGGTGAAGTTGAAGACTTGCGAGAGCAGAATCACGCCGTTCACGTCGATGTTCCACTTGTTTTCCAGCAGATCGGCCAGCACCGCCGACCGCGTGGTGCCGTAGCTCTCGCCGAAGATAAACTTGGGCGAGTTCCATCTCCCATACTTCGAAATAAAGCGCGCAATAAACCGCCCGAAGGCGTTGGCGTCGCCGTCCACGCCCCAGAACGCCTTCTCCGCATCCTTTCCGATGAGTTGTCCGAAGCCCGTGCCCGGCGCGTCAATAAAGACCAGGTCGCTCACGTCGAGCAGACAATTTGGATTGTCGACCATCGTGTATGGTGCGGCGGGAAGGTGTGTGTCGCCTGCCGTCATCACGTGCTTCGGGCCCAGCGATCCCATGTGCAGCCACACTGTCGAGCTGCCCGGCCCGCCGTTATAAAAGAACGTGATGGGCCGCTCCTCAGCCTTCGCGTCCTTCTTGAAGTACGCCACGTAGAACATTCGCGCCACGGGAGTTGCGTCCTTCGCATCCTTGGGCGCGTCGAGCGCAAGCTGGCTCCCAGGCTGTGGTTTTCCGTCCAGTCCAAGCTGCGCATCCTGCGTGTCTGTCGACCCCACCGTGATGGTCCCGGCGATGGTCGTGTACGCGATGTGCTGTCCGCCTTCATTGATCGAGCCCTGCGTCGTCGAATCGGCAGGCGAAGCTGGTTCCGCACTTTTCTGCTGCGTTGCAGGCGTCGCCGCCGTCTTATCGTCCTGGGCACGAGCCGAAACAGTGAGAATCAAAGACGCCGCCCCAACCAGGACAGCAAACCGCCGTGAGAGAGAATTCATTTCGGGATCTCCGGATAGGGAATGCAATGAAGAGCCAGTATAAAGCGTGAGGCTCGGATCCAGATTCCGATTCAGCCCCCCAATTTTCCCCAGTCGGCCCAGCGGCCACTGATCACTGACCACTAACCACTAACCACTGCTCACTGCTTCTCGGTAATCCGCGGCCGGCTCTCGGTCTGCAACTGCTTCGACACCTGCTCCACCTCGAGGAAGACCCGCAACAGATTCCCGCCCAGAATCTTTCGGCAGTCCTCGGCCGAGTACCCCCGTGCCATCAGCGCCGCGGTGATCTTGGGCAGGTCGGCGGGCGAGTTCAGCCCTTCGGGCAATTGGCCATTGATTCCATCGAAATCCGATCCCAGCCCCACGTGATCCACTCCTGCCACCTTGGCGATGTGGTCGATGTGGTCGATGAGCATCGAGAACGGCGGCCGCGGAATCCGATCCGCCGCGGCGCGTTGAATCTTATCGATCTCTGCTTGCGTCGTCTCTTTTCCCTCCGCCTTGTTCTTCGCTTTCAGAGCCTCAATCTCCTTCTCGACCTCCGGCTCCATTGCCTTCTGCGCATCGCGATAGGCCTGCGACAGAAAGCCGGAGTAGAAGTTCACCATCACAACGCCGCCCTTCGAATTCGGCCCGCCGTAGCGGGCGATCGCGCGCAGCATGTCGTCGCTCAGGTTGCGCGGCGCATCGCACAGCGCCCGCGCCGACGAGTGCGAGGCAATCACCGGAGCGCGCGAAATATTGAGCGTCCGGTAGAACGTGCGGTCCGACACGTGCGACACGTCCACCATCATCCCCAGGCGGTTCATTTCGTACACCACGTCCTTGCCGAACTCGCTCAGCCCCTGCTCGGTGTGGGGCACGCTTGCGTCGTCGATATCGCCTGAGCTGTCGGCCCATCCGTTGGAGTTCGTCCAGGTCAGCGTCATGTAGCGAACGCCCAGCGCATAATATTGCCGCAACAGCGCCAGCGAGTCCTCGATCGAATGACCACCTTCGATCCCCATCAGCGCGGCGAGCTTGTGCTCCCGGTGCGCACGCTCGATTCCTTCGGCCGAGGTCACCAGCTCCACTTGATCGGAATGTTTCGCCGCCTGCTGCTTTACGGAATCGATCAACTCCAGCGTGCGGTGCGCGTACTGTCCCTTGAACCGGTCCGGCTGAACCCAGATCGAGAAAAACTCCGCGCCCAGATTTCCTTTGCGCGCCGTCTCCAGGTTGAAGTCGCCGCCGTTGAGTGGATCGCCGAGATCGAAATGCTCGTCAAGGAAGCGCTGCGGCGTGTCGGCGTGGGTATCGATGATAAGAGCGGAGCGATGGACCGCTTCGGCCGAAAGCGTTTTGGGTTTGGTCATAGCTGAAGATTGCCTCGCTGAACTTTGGCCCCAGGCCAAGGCCGGAATGGCTGCGAAAAGCACGGCGGACAACGCAACAGTGCGCATGGGCTTGCGATGAGTGTATACCTCAACCTGGAAGTCGACTCACCGGCACCTGCTCCCTGCGTCTCTCAGGCCCTGCTTCCTGCTTCCTGATCTCTGAAGAGCGTATAACCTGAAGAAGATTACAGCGGGCACTGATCGATATGAATCCACAGGCAAATTGGGAAAGAATCTACACGGAGAAGGCACCGGACGCAGTCAGCTGGTATCGTCCCCACCTTGACAAGTCGGTCACACTCCTGGAACAGGTCGCCCCTGATCGATCTTCGTCGATCATCGATGTTGGAGGTGGGGAATCCACTTTGGTTGATGACCTGCTCGCGGATGGATATGAAAACATCACGGTTCTGGATATCTCGCAAGTGGCTATCGATGCGAATCGAAGGCGGCTAGAAGCGGCTTCGGAACGCGTAACCTGGCTTGTCGCGGATATCTGTAAGGTCGAACTGGATTCCTCGGCCTACGATGTGTGGCACGACCGCGCCGTTTTTCATTTCCTCACGTCGGCGAGTGATCGTGCCGCCTACGTCCGCCAAGCCGCCCGTGCAATTCGGCGTGGAGGGCACGTCATCGTCAGCACGTTCGGACCAGAAGGTCCCATGAAATGCAGCGGCCTCGATGTTGTCCGCTACGATGCCGAGTCCCTGCACAGAGAGTTCGGCGAGCACTTCCGCTTGATCGAGAGTTCCGAGGAACTGCACCACACTCCTTTTGGAACGGTCCAGCAGTTTCTCTATTGTCACTGCATCGTGGAATAGCTTGGAAGCCCGTTTTTGCTATACTTTTAAAGTGAATGCGCGGAAGTGGTGAAATTGGCAGACACACCATCTTGAGGGGGTGGCGCCCACAAGGCATGCGGGTTCAAGTCCCGCCTTCCGCACCAAAAATCTTTGCGTCCGGACCGATGGTGCTTTCGCTCACGCTTCCGGACCCGCTTGGAAAGCAGCTCAAGAAATGCAGATTCTCTTCTATTTTGTGATTGTCGTGCACGTGATTGTGTGCTTCTTCCTGATCGGCGTTGTGCTTATTCAACAGGGCCGATCGGCCGATCTTGCCGGCGCCTTCGGCGGCCAGGGTTCGCAGACCGCATTCGGTCCTCGCGCCGCGGCCAATGTGCTCACCCGGCTCACCACCTGGTCGGCGATCATCTTCATGTGCACCTCCATCTGCCTTGTCGTTCTCTTTGTGCGCTCCACGGGCACACACTCCGTTCTGGAAGGTTCGCACCCGGCCCCCGTCAGCGCTCCCGCCAAGCCCGGCAAGTGAGCCGGGCGGCCACCGGGCCTCGTCACCGCATGAAGATATGGATTGATTGACTGTCGTGGCCCTGGTATTTGCAAAGCCAAAATCAGTTGTCGGAACTCTGACCGGCGCCAATTGACGTGCTGTCTTGGCTGGCGAAGGCCGCTTTCAATTTGACCGCGGTGCGATTGAGCGCATCTTCATAAGCGGCGGGATTGTAGTTTCGTCCTCCCTTGATGAAGTCGTGGTCGGCTCCGGGATAGGTAATGAGCTCGAAGGGCGCGTTGTTGGCCTTGGCGCTGGTTTCAATGGCGCGCGCGGTCTCAATGAGGCAACAATTCTCAAAATGGTCGGCTTCTCCGGCGAACATCAGCACCGGGACGGACATGCGCCGCGTAAAGCCGGGCAGCCGCGCGGCAAAACCCGTGGCGGGATACCAAACGATGTCCACCGCGACAATGTCGGGCCATTCTGACCCAAGGGCCAGCGAGAACCCGCCGCCGAGAGAAATGCCAACCAGCGCAACTTTGCCCGGCAATGCGTGCGGCATTTTCTGAGCAGCCAGGATGGCAGTACGCAGATTGCCGCCAGGCATTTTCGCGATTTGCCTGCCGTCGCAAACGTAGACATCGTAACCCAGCGCGGCGATGGCCTCGGAAAGCGCTTTGTCGTGCTTGGGGCCCATGATTCCGGAGACGAAGACCACCACGTGACCCTTGCCCTGAGGAGGAGCGATTTCTTCCTGCGCGAGAGCGCATGGGGCAAACAGAACCGCTGCGAGCAGCGAAGCCGCGAGCGGGAGCAGACGGAGCGATGAGTGCGTCATTTAATTCCTTTCATGGGCCGAGCGCGCTATTGGTAATTGCCGATAAGGACGAAAGGCGCCCAGTAGTATGGATGGGCGTAGCCGAGGCTTGAAGTTTGCGACGAGGATGGGCCGACGGATTCGAAGCCGCGGCCGGTATTGGCGCCGGTTGCAGCGGAAGCGCCGTGCAGGAAAGCGAGCTGGGCCTGGCGCAGCGCCTCAGCCTTGCCCTTGGCGGGATTCTTGACCCATCGATCGTAGAAGTCACTCATGATGCGGCTCGTGGAGAGGTCGTTCACGTCCCATAGCGTAGCGAGAACGGCTTCAGCCTCCTTTTGTTGAGCCACCATGCCCAGGCCGTCCATCTCGAAGCCGTTCCGCGATTTGTATTCCTTCGCCGTGCTGCAGGCAGAGAGAGTCAGCAGCCGCGTTCCGTGGAAGGTGACGGGCGAATTCTCCAAGTCAGAGAGGTTCCACTCAAAGCCTTTCGTGTCGCCCGCGTCGTTGCCGCCCATGAGCAGGAAAGGTTCATCGCCGCTGCCGGCAATCAGGACGAAGTGGCTGGCGATGTGAACGACGGGGAATCCGCTGCCGGATCCGAGTTCGGTCTTCAATGCGGCCAGCGTGAACTGTTCGTCGGGCAGGATCTTGCCCTGCATGGGGCCGTGCGAGCCGGGAATGGAAGGATCGTGCGCTACCGAGTCGAGCTCGGGAATCACGCCGGGCAGCGCAGGCATCCCGTCGTAGCTCTTCGACAGTCCCATGGCCAGCGCCCTGGGCGCATCGCCGCCTGGGATAGGCGCATCCGCGATATGGCCGTAGCTTTCGGGCGTGAAGAGGACGTTGTGGAAGCGCTCGACCAGGTAATGGCTGCCATCGTAGAGCGCGCCCATCGGCACGTAGCGCAATGCGTCGTCGAGCGACCATAGCAGCGTGGGGACGTTGTCCTGCGCTGCGCTTGCGGCTTCGGCGGTCCTCAATTGGTCTTCGAGCGGCGTCACGATCATGGTGTAGAGCTGGTTCAGTTGCGGCCGTGGATCGGTGGAAGGCGAGGCAATGGCCTTGAGCGCCTCGAATGCTTTGCCGCGTACATCGGCCGAGGAGGCGGGAAGTTCAAACTTCTGGCGCGAGTTGGCTGTGACCACGATCGCGTATGCGTGATCTTCGCCGAGCAGCACGCGGATGCCGATCACGTTTTGCCCGAGCTTGGCGAGCGAGCTTTGCGAGAACGCTTTGCGTCGAGTCGGCCGTGGGCTGGCCGGCGGCGGACTGCTTGTCGAGTTCCGGAATGATGGTGTGGTCGAAGCGATCCTGGATTGCCGATTTCGCCTGTTCGAGGTTTGCGGCCAGAGTTTTTAACTGCGCATCGTCAGCGGCAGTGCGCTTGAGGTTGGCCTCTAACTGAGCCGCTTCGAGATTCCATTCCTCGATATCGCGGGCCTTCTTCTCGAGATCGGGCAGTAGCGATTCGATCTCCTGCTGGACGGGCGAGAGCTTGGGCGTTTCCATGGCGCCGGCGCCCGGACCGGAGCCGGGGACAAGGTCATTGAGCTCCTGCTCCTTGAGAAGATCGAGAATCTGCTCCGCCTCGCCCAGGCGTCCGGCTTCAATCAGCAGTTCGGCCAGGGTGCGATAGCCGCCGGACTTGGATTGCGCAAAACCGGCCTGGAGACTCTTGTCCAACCCGGTGATGTTCTTCCGGATCGACTGATAGGAGTTGACCGCTTCGAGGCCGAAGAAAATGGCTTCTTCAAGGCGATGCTGCTTGCGAAACCCCATCATCAATGAGGTCTCGATGGCGCCCTCGACCTCAGGGTCGCCCACAGACTTGGCGAGATCCAGGGCGGCGAGAGCGCTGGCCAGCGAACTCTCGGGCTGTTGCAACGCCGAATACGACCAGGCGATGGTCATCAGGTCCTGGGCTTCGTTGCGCTCGTCTTTCACCTCGCGCCAGATGGCCAGAGCCTGCAACTCAAGCTTCATGGCCTCGGCGGGTTCTCCCAGATCGGAGTGGTCCTTGCCCATGATGTTGAGGGTCATGGCTTGGCCGCGGCGGCTGCCGGTTTCACGAAAGATGGGCAAGGCCTGGTTGGCGTAGTCGAGCGCCTTGCCCGGCTGGCCCAGGTCGGCGTAGGCGCGGCCGATGTCGCTCAGCGCCAGCCCCTCGCCGTTTCGGTTGCCCACCTCGCGCCAGATCGGCAGCGCCTGGTTGTAGTAGTCCATCGCGCTTTGCTGCTGGCCCAGGTCGCGATAGACGCGGCCAATATCGTTGAGCGTGAGCGCTTCGCCCTCCCGGCTGCCGATCTTGCGCCAGATGCCGAGGGCCTGGTTCAGCGATTCCAGCGCCTTCTGTTTTTGGCCGGCCTCGGCGTACGCCGGACCCATATCGTTCAGAACCAGCGCTTCACCCGCGCGCTCGCCACTCTGCTGGAAGACTGGAAGGGACCGGTCGAAATACTTGAGCGCCTCCCGGCCATGGCCTTCATCGGCGTAGGTTCTGCCCAGGCCGTCGAGCGTCCCCGCCTCGCCAATGGCGCTGGCGTTGACGATGTTGACGTTGGCCGCCGCGTCAAATTTCTCTCGCGCGGCTTCGATTCTTCGTGTGAACCGGCCCGAAGGCCCGCTCGGAGCGGCTTCAGCGGCCACGGACGTGTCTGGGTTGTCGATGTCGTGCCAGATCTCCATGGCATCGTTCAGATTCTTGAGCGCTTCTTCATGCTGGCCAAGATTCTCGTAGACCCGGCCGATATAGGTGAGCGCGTTGGCTTCGCCGGTGCGCTGGCCGGCTGTTTGCCACAAAGGCAGAGCCTGGTTCAGATACGACAGGGCTTTGTCTTCCTGCCCCAGATCGGTGTAGACCTGCCCCATGGTATTGAAGGTCATGGCTTGGCCCAGCACACTGTTCGCCTTCTGCTCGATGGGAAGCACCTCATTGAGGGAGTCGAGCGCTTTTTGCAACTGCCCGGACTCACGATAGACCGAGGCGAGAAGATTGAGATAGAGGAGCAACTCACGCGTCTTGTGACCGGACCTTGCCTTCGCGGCCTCCTGCTCGTACTGCGCGATGGAATCCTTCAGACTTGGGGCTTGTGCACCGGCAACCGCTAGCAGGCACACGCCGGCCACAAGAAGGATGACGAATCTGCGCTTGTTCTTCATTGCCGATCCCCGGCGCGCGCGGTCAGGGCTGCGCGGGAGCTGCCGATGGTTGCGCGGGAGTCGTGGTTGGCGCCGGCGCGGCAGACGGTTCGCCATTGCCTTCGCCCGTATTCGCAGGTTTTGAAGGATGCAGCTTGTGCATCTCCTTAGCGCCGGTCGCCGGATCGACCAACACCACCTTGATGCCCGAGGCGAACATCCCAGAGGACCATTTCATGTAATAGATTTTTCCCTCCAGAGCCTGAACTCGAATCCTCTCGGCCTGGCCCCTTGTCTGGTTGACCGCTGCGGCGCTGGACATGATGATGCTGGGTCCGTAGTACATTTTTGCCATCCCGGTAACGACGACGGTGCCCGGCTCTACCTCGGTCCAGGCATATTCGCCGTTGAGCAACGTGGCCAGATAGACGCCATTGACATAAAGATGGTCATGAGCGGCGGAGCCGACGGCTCCCCCTGGCCGGTAAATGCAGATGATCGCCTTGCCATCGGAAGGCGCTGCCGGCATGGGCGGCATCTCCTTGGCAGGCGAGGCGCTTGGGGCGGGCGAAGCGCTTGGGGCAGGCGAAGCGGCTGGTTGCTGATTCTGGGCGGCTGGCGCGGCTGGTTGCTGATCCTGCGCAGCCGCAACGAAAGAACCGCAGAAAAGCAATAGCGCGCAGCAGGCCAGCAGGAGGGTTCGAGGGTTGCGGAAAGTGCTCTTGCCGCGGCGAGTGCCGGCGACAATCGAGATCGTTCTTTTCATGGCAAGTCTCCTCGTTCAGATGAACTCCTCGGGGGTGAGGAATTGAATCGGGGACCCGGGTTGAACCAAGCGAAGAGGATACCCACTCCCCTGACGTCGTCAGTGAGCCCAATCACTTGGCCAAGTGACGGATTGTGGCTTGAGATTCCGGCTCGGCCGAGCCGGCATGATTCTGACCGAATAAGCAGGGAAGAAGGGAGTCTCGGGCCGGGAGGGGCCTTTCTATTTTCTATTGGCTACTGGCTCCTTTGTGTTCCCTATTCCCTGGTCCCTGTTTTTTATACTGGCGGCATGGCGTCGACCACCGGCACGCCTGGAGGCGGCGTAAAGTGAAAAGCCTCTGCCGGAATCGGGACATCAGGCTGCTCTCCCGTGAACGTGAACCGGGTGATCGCGCCGTCAGGCTCTTCCACCTCGATCGCGGTGATCGCGCCCGCGACCGTCACCGTCAGCGCCATCCGCGTCACACGCTTTTCCTGGCCTTTGGGCTGGCCGGTGAGTGTGAAGCAACCGTTCGGTGCCGCGGCCAACGTCAATCCGGTCAGCTCTTTTTCCAGTTGCGTGTGACCCAATAAAAAACGCAGCGGCGAGCGCAGGTCATCCAGTTCCTTTGCCGGGATGCGCTGCACTTGCGCGTCGCCTGGAGTATAGAACCACGCATATGCGCCATCGAGCAGGAAGATCTTTCCTGGCGGCGAGCTGTATTCCCACTTCATCCGGCCCGGCTTGCGCAGCAAAAGGGTTCCACTCTCGCTCCGCGTCATGCCCAGCCCGGCATAGTCTTCAGTAAAGCTCGCCTTGAGGGAATGCAACTGGTCGTAATGACGGTCGACGCGCTGCGCCAGTTCATGCGCGGTCAGCGGCAACGATGCCTGGCCAAAAGACAAAATCGCGCAGCCACCAAAAAACAGCAGCGCCATCGCGGCGCAAGCCGGGACCGGGTCACGGGCGCGCCGCCGGAGGGTTGCGCCTGTCATTGCAGAAGCTGTGTGCAGTTGGTGCCGCCAGCCGCATCGTACTTGGGCGAGCCGCCATTCTGGTCGCTGCAGAAACCGCGATTCCCCGTCTTTCCGATGGCCTCAGGAACCGCGGTCACCTCGAACCCGGTGATGCGATCCGTGCCGGCCACCGTGACTTTGGAGCAGTTGGTGAGGTTGAAAATGTATCCCGACTTGTACCCGGAGGCGAGATCGGCCTGGATCAGCTCCGCGGAGGCTGGCGTCGGGGGAACACCGGAGTCTGGATCTCCGCCCAGAGCGGCCAACGAACAGGCGAAGCCGTTGGCCGGATAGGAGGTCTCGTATTGGATCTCGGCCTTGATGATGGCCTGCACCGAGTTGATCGCCGAGACTTCGTTGGCGTGAATCTTCATCACGCCGATGGTCGGGATGGCCATCAACATCAAAATCAGAATGATGGCGATCACGATCAGCAGTTCCATCAGGGTGAAGCCGTTGGGCGCGTCACAGCGGCGCACGCGATTGCGGCAAGAGAGCGAAACCTTGCAATTCATGGGATTCCCAATGCCTCGTGGAGCAGGCCGGCATCGTTCGGGGTCCCCGGCGAGAGATTTTTGCTCGCTGGGGTGACCTGTCGGCCCATCCGTCAAAATGCTACAACCTACCGACGCGAAAGGGAAATGGACCGCTCAAAAAGCAGCTCTGAGCCGCTAGCTTCTAGCCTTTAGCTTTTCGTGCTTGGTGGACCGTTCAGATGAGACTCAGTCAGGTTGCGACCAGCAAATCTTCAAACGCTGGCACGCATGTCGATCCTGAACCGACGCGGCTAGAAGCTAGAAGCTATCCTTCAACACTCCAGCCTTGACCGGCTCAGCTTCACGCCGTCCAGCCGTCCCAGAAGCGTCACTGCGATGCTCTCGGGCTGGAAGAGCCGTTGTGCCATCATCTGCACCTGGCCGGCGTCCACTTCGTCGATGCGCGCGATGACCTCGTCGGCTGAGAAGAATTGGTGGAAGTACATCTCCTGGCGGGCCAGGTTGGCCATGCGCGCGTTCGAGCTCTCCAGTCCCAGCAGGATGTTGCCCTTCAGTTGGTCCTTGGCGCGCGTCAATTCCTCCGCCCCAATCGGCGTCTCCTTCAGGTTGCGGAACTCGGCCAGAATCAGGTCCACGACCTCCAGTGCCTTGCCGGTCGAGGTCCCCGCGTACACGCAGAGGTTTCCTGTGTCGCGATAGGGGCTCAGGTCGGAGTAGACCGAATAGGCTAGCCCACGCTCCTCACGGATGGTCTGAAAGAGCCGCGAGCTCATGCCCCCGCCCAGCACGGTGTTCAGAATCGACGTTGCAAAGCGGCTCTCATCCGTGACCGGCGGCGCCGGCACGCCCATGCAGATCTGCACCTGCTCCAGCGCCTTCTTGTTGCGCAGAATAATGCGCGCGCTGGGTTCGGGCGCCGAGAGTTCCTCAAGCGACTGGCCGCCGGCCATCGCAGAGAGCTTCTCCGCAACAGCGTCGGCAAACCGGTCGTGATCCAGGTTGCCTGCCGCCGAAAACACCATGTTCCCGCCGTGGAATCGGTCGCCATGATACCCGAAGAGCTGTTTCTGGCCCAGGCGGCCCACCGTCTCCGTCGTGCCCAGGATGGGTTTCCCCAGCGGATGCCCCTTCCAAAAGCTCTGTGTAAACAGCTCATGCACCAGCACGTCCGGATTGTCTTCGTCGATCTTGATCTCTTCCAGAATCACGCCCCGCTCGCGCTCGATCTCGGGAAGAGCAAAGACGGGATTCAGCACCATGTCGGTCAGCACATCCAAAGCAATCGGCACATGGTCCGACAGCGACTTCACGTTGAAGCAGATGGTTTCTTTGCTGGTGAAGGCGTCCAGGTTGCCGCCGATGGAATCCATTTCGCGGGCAATGTTCTGCGCCGAGCGCGAGCGCGTGCCCTTGAAGAGCATGTGCTCCACAAAGTGCGAGATGCCGTTCATCTCCGCGGCTTCGCAGCGCGAGCCCGACTTGATCCACACGCCCATGGCCACCGAACGCAAATGGTCCATGCGCTCGGTCAGAAGAATCAGGCCGTTGGGTAATACGGTGCGGCGAAGGTTTCGCTCGGCGTTCATCGGCATCCAGTCGAACTTCGATTGTAGGACAAAGCGGCCCTCCGGCGTTCCGCGGCTGGCGCTGGGCTGTTGCGGAGAACGAGGCCACTCACAAAAACCACGGCTGCGTCAGGGCTAAGATACTCTAGGCTCAGCCCGTTGTGCCCGGAAATTCAGACCAAATCGTTTCTTTTGACTCTGCCAACCAACCCACGGGGAGCCGGGAGCCGCTCTTTGGATTAGATGCGGCAGCTCTTACGGCGCTTCTGACGCGCGAAGGGGAGCCGGCTTGGCGAGGGAAGCAATTCGCTGAAGCCATGTATCGTCAATGGATTACAGAACTTTCTGAAATCACTACTTTGCCCAAGGCTCTGCGCCAGAAGCTGGCTGCCCAGGGCTGGCAAATCGGCCGTCCGGCCATTGCCCAGACGTATCTATCCGTCGATGGCACAGAGCGATATCTGGTCGAGTGCCGTCCGCACGATCCCGCGACCCCCGATCCCATGACCGTCGAAACCGTCTGGATGCCGCAGGGTGACGGCGGCGAAGCTGGCGACGGAGGCGAGGCCGATGAGAAAGATTGGGGCCGCGCCACCATCTGTGTTTCCTCGCAGGTGGGATGCGCAGTCAACTGCAAGTTCTGCCTCACCGCCAAACTTGGACTGCAGCGCAATCTCAGTGCCGGAGAGATCGCCGGCCAGGTGATCACGGTACTCGAGCGCCACTCCGTCCGCGTGGGCCGCGATCGCGTGAACCTGGTCTTCATGGGCATGGGTGAGCCGTTCTTGAACTACGCAAACTTCATGGCCGCTGTGCGCCTGCTCGTGCATGAAGTTGGCCTGAGCCCGCAGCGCATGACCGTCTCGACCTCCGGCATCGTTCCCGGCATCGAGCGCTTCGCCTCGGAGCCGCACGACCTGCGCCCCAAGCTGGCCATCAGCCTCAACGCCCCCAACGACACCATCCGCGCCGAGATCATGCCCATCAACCGCAAGTGGCCGATTGCGTCGGTAATGGAAGCCGTTCGCCGTGTTCCTCTGCGCCCTCGCGAACGCATCACCTTCGAATACGTTCTGCTCGGCGGAGTCACGGATCGCCCGGAGCATGCCCGCCAGGTCGCGCGCCTGGTGCGCTGCACCGGCCTTCCCGCGAAGGTAAATTTAATTGCCTGGAATCCCGGTCCCGGCATCGCGTACAGCACGCCGGAGCCCGATGCGGTCGAGACATTTCAAAGAACGCTGGCGGGGGAGGGAATTCCGGTCTACATTCGCCAGCCGCGCGGCCGCGACATCTTCGCCGCCTGCGGCCAGCTCAAACGCACGGTTGACGACCCTTCTGATCCGCTCGCCTAGGAACCCGCACCGCCGCCCGGCCGAATCGAACCGCGAATTGGCCCCCTCATGAGGTTCGCAGCCATGAGCAAGACCAACAGCAGTCCCATGCCGGCATAGAGGTACATTTTAGCGACAGTTACGTACAACGCCCAGTCGTCGACGAACGCCGTTTGGGGAGCGCGAGGATTGTAGACCACCGGCACAACCTCGCTGGGTACAAAATCCCGAATAGAACAGAAACTGTGGTATCCACCACAGATACTTGAGTAGTCCTCCCGGAACGAATGAGTCGCGCCGTCAGGGGTGGAGAATTGAATCGTCGGAGCCGAAGCGACGATTGCGTCCAATTGCACTACTGTGCCTTTGGTCTGGACCCAGGAAAATCCCGTCAGGGCATAACCGGCAAATTCCCCGTCCGCCCACCACCCCAATGCCAGGAGACCGAGCAAGAGGAGACCGCCGAAGAATGTCCACCAACGTTTTCGTTTCGGCGGCCGGTCCTTTCCCGCGCTTGCGTCGAATAACGAGGGCATTGCTCCCTCTTACTGGCTCGCCGGCATCGGCAGCGGCTTCACGCTCCCGCAATCGGGCCCCTTGTAGGTTGCAGTTGTATTTACAGTCGTATACAGCATTTCAGGAAGATGGTCCGCCATGAATGTCTGAGACATCTGTATCGTGGTTTTCGTTGTGTTGGCATTCACAAACGTTGTCTGCACCGTACCGATCGTCATCGTCTGGGCCGGGCAGGTCAATTTCGCGATCATGCCTTTAGCCGTAAGCACCACGTTGGTCAGCAGGCACTGTCCCTGCTCCGCATTCTCGTAGGGGCCTCCATACTTATCGATCATCGCCCGCGGCACGCAAATCGTGTCCGGTCCCCACGGTCCCAGGTTCGCTTGGCGCATTCCGCTCAAGGTCAAGGTCGTGGTGATTTCCCACAGCCCAGCTCTTCTGCCCTGACACCGGGCTTGCGCAACATAGGCGACGATGCAAAGTCCAAGCATCAAACCCGCTCGGGTCGTCTTCATGAAACCCTCCTCGCCGCGCAGGGAATGCAAGCGTGCTGTGTCCGGGAGTTCGGCTGAGGCTGGAGCTGATCCCGATCCCCTACTGGCTCGTCGGCATGGGAGGCGGCTTCACACTGCCGCAATCCGCTCCCTTGTATACCGCGGTCGACTGCGTCGTCATGGTCATCGACTGGCCGTTGGGTGTCGACATCGACATTTGCATTGTGGTCTTCGTTGTGTTCGCATCCACAAACGTTGTCTGCACCGTTCCGGTCATGGTCGTCCGGCCCGTGCACGTCACGTTCGCGGTCATCCCTGTCGCCGTGACCACCACATTGTTCGTTTGGCACTGTCCATTCTGCGGATTGCTGTAGGGCCCTCCGTATTTATCGATCATCGCCTGCGTCACGCAAACCTGCATTGTGTGCGACCCCATCGACGGCATATTGGGCATCCCGCTCATGCTCATGCTGCTGGTGATTTCCCACAGGCCGGCTTTCGCCTTCTGACCCCATCCTTGTGCAGCAAAAGCAACGACGCATAATCCCAACGTCATCCAAACTCGGGTCTTGTTCATACATCCTCCTCGTCGCGCAGGTGAGGGAAGCGCGCTCTTTGACTCTATCCCATGCGGTCTCAGGCTGAAAAGAGTCTTTTATTGAATCTTTTGCGATGGGCCGGCGTGTTGACGTGCCAGCTCCAGCAGCGCGTCGGCTACGCGATCGGCGCGGTGCCGCACCACGGTCTCTTCGCTGCCAAAGTCGCCGGCGATACACTGCACGCCGAGAGCCTCGATGCGCTCGACATCCGGCACAATTGGCGCTGCCCCCTCGGCCGCATAGCGTGCCAGCGTCTCGGCCGAAAACTGCCCCGTGTTCACAATGGCGTAGTCGAAGAGATGAGTTCGAGTGTGGTCGTAGATGCGCTCAATATGTTCAGAGGCCGTGAGATTCAAGCTCTCGTTTGCCTGCGTCATCAGGTTGCAGATGAAAACACGCAAGGCGCGCGCCGCGCCCAGCGCCGACGGGATTCCGTCCACCAGAAGATTGGTGATCAAAGACGTGTACAGCGAGCCTGGGCCCACCGTAATCAGGTCGGCGCGCTCGATCGCCTCCAGCGTCTCAGGCAGCGGAGCGGGGTGGGGCGGATCCAGCGTCAGTTCCACAATGCGCCGCCGGCTAGCGGTGATTTTGGTCTCCCCGCGCACCACCGACCCGTCGTCCATGTTGGCCACCAGAGTGGCATTGGCCGTGGTGGCCGGATAGATGCGCCCGCGCGTAGCCAGAATCTTTGAGGCCAGTTGCACCGCTTGGGCAAAGTCCCCCGTGATCTCGGTGAGCGCGGCCACAAACAGGTTTCCGAAGTTGTGGCCTTTCAGCCCGTTGCCTCCGCGGAAGCGATGCGTGAACAGCCGCGCCAGCAGATCCTCTTCTTCGCTGAGCGCAACCATGCAGTTGCGCAGATCGCCCGGCGGCAGCATGTTGAAGTCCTGGCGCAACCGGCCTGACGAGCCGCCGTCGTCGGTCACCGTAACTACGGCGGCCAGGTCGGCGATGGCTTTGCTGGCGTCGGGGCTTTGCCCGGGTGCGGGGACGTGGCGCCGCAGCCCGCGCAGCAACGTGGAAAGGCCCGTCCCGCCGCCGATGACGACCACCCGCAACGGTCGCAGAGCAGAACCCGCTGCAGGCTCGGGCTTCGACGCCCGTGCGGCTTCATCGTTTGCGGTGGCAGAGTTCAAAGCGGATCCTACGGAACCTCAGGATAGAGCAACTCGGTAAAGCGCGGGTCATCCACCATGTTCTGGAAGTCGTTGTCGACACGTGCCTGCAGGCGGCTCTTGGGGTTCAGTTCAATGGCCCGCGCCAGGTTGGAAAGGCACTCCTGGACGTGGCCCGTGATTGCTTCCAGCACCGCCAGTCCATAAAACGCATAGTCAGCATCGGGATGGCCGGTCAAAATATAGTTGAATTGCTCGCGCGCTTCCTCATAATAGCCCGTGTTCAACTGCGAGATGGCGTAGTCGTAGTGTTCTTCGGGCGTCTGGAACGATAGTTTGGTCTTCTCCAGTTGCCGCCGGCAAGTGGTGATGTACACCCGGCAGCGGTCCTGGATCTCCACCGGCGCCTCGGGAAGCAACTTCTCCAGCATGCCCAGCGCCTTCTCGTACTTGCCTTGCTGCAGCAGTTGTACGGCGGCCTGATAATGCTGAAAGATAGGTTCAGTGCGGGCATGGCCGCCGGATTTTCCCGCCGGTGATGAAGGATTCTTGCGGCTGGGCGCCGCGGATCGAGCCTCTTGCGTCATGGTTTTCCCGGAAGGGCGCATTCCTTTCCCCCTTGCGCCCGATGCTGACCGGGCGAGGAACGTCTGTTGGGGAGCAATGCTACTTAGGCCATGTTTATACGCAGAACCCCGCCTTCCGTCAATGGGGGCATCGAAGCCGCGAGTTATCGGCCCTTTTGCGCAGTGGTTTTGCCATAGATCGCCGGATTCAGCGAGGGGTCGTTGTACATCTTCAATTGCCGGTAGGGCTTGAAGCGCCGTGCCCCGTGCATGGTCTCCTGCCACAGCGTGTCAAGACATCCGGCCAGGTCATCGCGCTGCTCTTCAAGAATGGCGAGTCGCTCGCGGTTGCGCGCGGCGTGGCCCGGCGGCGCATCCGGCCGTTCCGCCTCTTCGCGCGTATGGTAAATCTTCAAGGCCAGGATGGAGAGCCGGTCAATCATCATCCCCGGCGGCTCCGAGCTGAGCGGAGCTGCAAGGTTGGGCAGCCCGCGCGATTCCATCCAGCCCAGGAGCATCTGGTCAAGCTCTTCGATCAGATCGTTGCGAAGCTGGTTGGTCCGGTCCACGCGACGCTTCACTCGAGCCAACTCCGCGTCCGTTGCGCCGGGCGCGCGCGCCTCGTCCTCGATGTGCCACAGGTCGAAGTTCGCGCGATGCTGCCGGGTCACCAGGTCCAGCCACGCTCTGTCCGCATCCTTTCCGCCGGCAACTTGAGTCGCCACATCGGCAGTGGAACCGCCCTCTCGCGCATCCTGAGTCACATGCCACGCCTGCGTTAGCTGATCCTGCAGCGCGATAATCTCCTCTGCCGAAACCATCGTCAGGTGTCCTTTTCCTCGCGCGGCGTTCTCACCGGCAAGCTCCATCCTAGATCGACGATGATCGCTGCTCCAAGTCAGGCCTCTTGCGCGGCCGGCCGGCACAGCCGGGCAGCCCGTTCCGTCGCTGTCCATCGCATGATTGAGACACGATCCGCAGCGGCGGCGGTGCTCTTGGCAAAGTCCAGTTGGGCGGGGAACTTCACGGCCAAAGCGGTTCCAGAGTTGCAATACCGCGAAGCCGCTCCATTCGAGTCGATGCGACCATCAGGACCGGGGTCCCCGCGGACAGGTGGCTCGCAGAGCCGGTGTCCGTGGGGCGGAGGCAGCAGCGACCTTGAACACACCCAAAATGGGGATCGTGACTCTGGAACCGCCGTAGGGGTGGTGAGCTCGCCGGGGATCGAACCCGGGACCCACGCCTTAAAAGGGCGTTGCTCTACCAACTGAGCTACGAGCTCGCACTCGCGGTTCCAGGGTTACTGTAACCCCGGAGCCGCCTCGCTCAAGTCGATGCGACCACCAGGGAGCAGCGACCCTGAAGATACTCAAGCATGGGTATGACTACCCTGGAACCGCTGCTAAGACCGCTCTTTCAAAACTACCACAATGTGAGTTGCGCGGCTTGGATGTCCGAGAGCAACCAGGCCATCAATCCGCTTCTTCTCCGCGCTCTCAATCCTGCACCGATTCACGACAATCTGAGTCGCGTGATCTCTCGTGACCAACTCCTCGGCACGGTAATCAAAACTGCTGGTACTATGGTACCCGTAGGCCGCTCGCCATTCGATTACTAACTGGGGATCGAAGCTCGCATCGCGCAGAAAATGAGGCGTTTCTTGCGATTTGGATGGCAGGAAAGTGCTATTGTTCAGCCATCTGCGGGGCCACTACGATGGCCCGTAAGGATGACCGCCATCCGGGTGCGCGTTCCCGGTGTTCCATATTGCAACAGCCGCGTCAGGGCTCTGTGAGTTTGGGAGATCGTGTGATGGCGGAAGTTGCCGGGGTAAGCCATGACGGAGCGCAAAGGGCAGTTCGATCCGGACGAGACCCCGGAAGACGTGGCGTCCCTATACTCCTGGGCGAATCTGCATGGCGCCAAGTACCGCGACTTTTCTTCGTCGCGGGCGCAAACACGCGAAAAAGCCCGGCAGCGCGTTGAGCAAGCCATGGAAGAAGAACGTCTGCGGCCGCATCAGAACGCCGGCGCACAGCGCGCCGAAGATGAGACGCGCAGAGGCGAGTTCGCGGCGCAGCAAGGCACTCAACAATCTGCCTGGCAACAGTCGCGGCTCGATCGCCCGCCGGCATCGCCAGCAGCGCCATCTGACCGTCCGCATTCGGAATATCCAGGCCGTGAAGACCTTGCCTCGGCGCTCCGCGGTCTGGCCATGCCTCCGTCTTACCGGCCGGCGGCGAACGCGCCGCCACTCATGCGCGAGGAAGGCTATGCACCGCAGAATCCCTCGGCGCCCTCTGAACCAAATGAAAACGCAACCCGCCCGGCATGGTTGACGCCCGACCGCGGAGGAGCCGCAGCTCAGCCCGGATTGCCCCCCGCGCCGGAGGATACATTGCAGGGCTCGCGCGAACGCCTCGCCACGCGCTGGTTCGCGCTGCGCAGCGTCTTAGAAGGCTGCCTTCCGCCGGCCCAAGCTGCGCCGGCGCCAGTGGCGCCGCGCCCTCCCGTGATGGCCGTCTTTTCGCTCGCCGGCGGCGTGGGCAAAACCAGCCTCGTAGCCACCCTGGGCCGCGCTCTTTCGGCTCGCGGAGAACGAGTTTTGCTGGTGGATACCGCAGCCTACGGATTACTGCCGTTTTTCTTCGGCGCCTGCGATCAGCGCCCCGGGTTTTTGCGCACCTTCAGCCCTCCCGCCGCCAGCGGCGATGCACCCATTCAGATGATCACGCTCGATCCCGAGGCCTTCGGCCCGGAGTCGGCCGCACAGGAAGCTCTCACCGCGGAGATCGTGAAACATGCGCGTGGAGTGGGCCGCGTCATCGTTGATCTGGCCACTGCCTCCGGTTCCACCACTCGCCGCATCATGCGCTTATCGCCTCAGGTGCTCGTGCCGCTGCTCCCCGACATGAACTCCGTGGTCAGCGTCAGCTCCATCGATGCCTTCTTCGACCACAACGGCGCAGCGCCCGGCATGTCGTCACTTCCGCACTACGTGCTTAACCAGTTTGACTCCTCGCTGCCTCTGCATCTTGATGTGCGCGAGGTGCTCCGCGAACAGGTGGGCGAACGCCTGCTCCCCTTTGTGCTGCGCCGCACTCCCGCCGTCAGCGAGGCGCTGGCCGAGGGCATGACGGTGATGGATTATGCTCCCAACTCCGTCGTGGCTGAGGACTTTGCCAGTCTCGCGGGATGGGTGAAGAGCCTTTCCGCGCCTGCAACCACCAGCTTCCGCGGCGTGCGCTGGAGCGAACGATGACGCCATCGGGTTTCTGGCAGGATATCGGGGCAGGGGAGAGTCTTCTCGCCAGGCTCATCCGATTGCTCTTCTGCATCGTCGCCGCGGCCATCTTCTGCTTTCTTGCGGTTCTGCCCATGACCTGGGAGCAACAGGCAGTCCTGGGATTGGTGAGCGTTTTGACCGCGCTGGCGCTGGCGCGCAGCACCGATTCCTATCTGGCCACGCTCACCCTCATGATGTTGTCCATGTTTTGTACCCTCCGCTACGGATACTGGCGCGTCTCGCAGGTGGTCAAGTTCTTTCAGGACCCCGCCAATCACTGGGGGGCTTTGGACGTCTTCTTCATCTTTTGTCTGCTGCTTGCTGAGGTTTACGCATTCGTCATTCTCTTCCTGGGCTACTTTCAAACCATCTGGCCGTTGCGCCGCGCTCCGGTCGCGTTGCCTGAGAATCCTGACGACTGGCCGGAGATCGACGTTCTCATCCCCACCTACAACGAGCCGCTCGACGTGGTGCGCTATACCGCTTTGGGTGCTCTCAATATGGACTGGCCGGCGGACAAACTGCATGTTTACATCCTCGACGACGGACGCCGCAAGGAGTTCGAGCGGTTCGCCTTCGAGGCTGGCATCGGTTACAGGACCCGCCCCAACAACAAATATGCCAAGGCGGGAAACATCAACACCGCGCTTAAAACCATGTCTTCTCCGCTGGTCGCGGTCTTCGATTGCGATCACGTCCCCACGCGCAGTTTTTTGCAGATGACCGTGGGCTGGTTCCTGCGCGACCCCAAGCTGGCTGTCCTGCAAACGCCCCACCACTTCTATTCGCCCGACCCGTTCGAGCGCAATCTGCAACAGTTCCGCCTGATCCCCAACGAAGGCGAGCTGTTTTACGGAGTCGTCCAGGACGGCAACGACTTTTGGAATTCTTCCTTCTTCTGCGGCTCCTGCGCGATTCTGTGCCGCGAGGCGTTGGATGAGATCGGCGGCATCGCCGTTGAGACCGTGACCGAGGATGCGCACACCTCTCTGCGCATGCAAATGGCAGGCTGGAACACCGCCTACATCAACATTCCGCAGGCGGCCGGACTGGCTACCGAGCGGCTCTCGGCGCACGTCGGGCAGCGCATTCGCTGGGCCCGCGGCATGATCCAGGTTTTGCGCATGGAAAATCCGCTGTTCGCTCGCGGGCTGAAGTTTCCTCAAAGACTCTGCTACTTCAACGCCGTGGGACATTTTCTGTATGCGGTGCCGCGCCTCGTCTTTCTCACCGCGCCGCTGATCTACCTGCTCCTGAATCACACCAACATTCCCGGCTACTGGTTGGCCATCCTGGCCTACGCATTGCCTCACCTCACGCTCTCCAACGTCACCAACTCGCGCATTCAGGGCGAGCATCGGCATTCGTTCTGGAATGAGATCTACGAAACCGTGCTGGCGCCCTACATTCTGCTGCCCACCATGATGGCGCTCATCAGTCCCAGGCTGGGCAAATTCAACGTCACCTCCAAAGGCGGCGTGGTCAAGCGCACATTTTTTGACTCGCGTATCGCCCAGCCGTTCCTGGTCATGCTTCTCTTCAACATCGCCGGCCTCCTTGTCGCCATTCCGCGCTTTTTCATTTGGGATACCGACCGCCGGGGCACGGTGCTGATGAATGTCATGTGGTGCTGCTTTAATGTGGTGATTCTCGGCGTCTGCACCGCGGTGGCGCGCGAGTTGAGGCAGCTTCGCACCACGGTCCGCATCGACGTGGTGACGCCGCTCGCCATCAAGTTGCCTGACGGGCGGTCGGTCGCCGGTGAGACCATGGATATGTCCAACGGCGGCGCGGGCATTTACCTCGATGGGGCTCTCGATGTCGCGCCTGAGTCCGAGGTGCGCCTGGCTTTTCCGTTTCCGTCGGTCACCACCGATCTGCATGCAACTGTGGTTTCCTTGGAGGGATCGGTATTGCGCGTTCGCTTTGAAAATCTGTCGATTGCCGAACAGGAAGTTCTCACCATTGCGCTTTATTCCCGCGCCGATTCCTGGCTCGGCTGGGGCGAGGCCCGTGAAAGCGATGATGTGCTGCGCAGCCTGGGCCGCATCTTCAAGATCTCCATGCGCGGCCTCAAGGCCACATTCCTCAGCATCATCGGCGGCAAAGACAGCTCGACCCAGAAACCTGCCTCGCTCTCCATCGTCCGGTCGATGATGATTTTGTTTCTGGCTGCGGCGCTCACCGCCGCGGCGCCAAAAGCTCTTGGGCAATCTCCGCTCCCGGCCTCTAACTCCGCTAACGCCGCGAACTCCGCCAACCCCGCTAGCTCCGCTATCCCTCCCGGCCAATATCAGGACACCTTCACCCTCGCCGACGCCGGTTCACCGCAGATCGAGCTGCACGGCATCGACCGGACGCACAACATCTATTTCACGTTGCCGCAAACCCATGTGGCGCGCGCCGCCAAGCTCCACATCTCCTACGCCTTTTCTCCCGCCCTTATCCCGCAGTTGAGCCAGCTCAAGCTCCTGTTGAACGGAACGCTCTTCGCCACCATCCAGCCCGCCGCGGGGAAGTTTGGAGGTTCTGACGGCAGCGACACCGAAGCCGACGCCACCATTCCCCCTGAGCTGTTGGTGCACAACAATACTCTGACCATCGAGTTCATCGGCCACTACACCATGGCCTGCGAGGATCCCGCCAACACCGCACTCTGGGCCCGCGTTCATCGCAACTCCTACTTCGTCATTCAGGGCGATCTGCTGCCGCTGGCCGACGATCTCAAGCAACTTCCCACGCCCTTCGTCGATCCGGCCGTGATTCAGCCCGTCAGCCTTCCCGTCGTCTTTCCCGCGCCGCCCTCGTATAAGGCCATTCAGGCTGCGGGCATCGTCGCCAGCTATTTCGGCCTCGTCTCCGAGAGCCGCCCGGTGCGCTTCCCGGTGCGTATCGGAGCCATTCCTCAAGGCAACGCCATCGTCATCGCCGAGAACCCCGCAATTCTTCCTGCCGGCCTGAATCTTTCCGCCGTGAATTCGCCCACCGTGGCCATGCGCACCAACCCCAGCGATCCCTTCGGCAAGATTTTGATTGTCACCGGCGCCAACGCCGATGACCTTGTGGCTGCGGCTCAGGCCGTTGCTTTGCACAGCGACATGCTCAGCGGCGCCCAATCTCCCGTCAGCAATCTCACCCTGCCCAACAAACAGGCCCCTGACGCCGCGCCGCGCTGGGCCCGCACTGACCAGACCATCCCCCTCTGGGACTACGCATCGGCCGAGCAGTTGCAGGGCGATGGAACGGCTCCGCTCAACGCCTACTTCCGCATTCCTCCCGATCTCTACTACGACACCGGCGGACCCGACACCAAGCTGCATCTGGTCTATCGCTACAACTCCATTCCCATCGGCCCCATCTCCAGCTTGCAGGTGCGCATCAACGACGCGTTCCTGGGCTCCACTCCTCTCATTCCCGGCCAGGACGCTTCCCGCACCACGCAAACTGACGTGCCTGTTCCCGTGGTGAACCTGCGTCCCTTCTCCAACACCTTGTCGTTCGACTTTACCTTCCAACTGCACAAGCAGCAGAATTGCCAGGACACGACGCCGATCAGCTTGCAGGGCTCCATCATGCGCGATTCCTACCTGGATCTGCGCGGCTATCCTCACTGGGCCCCGATGCCCAATCTCGAGATCTTCTCCAATGCCGGATTTCCCTTCACGCGTCTCGCCGACCTGAGCGAAACCACGGTCGTGCTGCCGCCCGCTCCGTCCGAGCAAGAGATCGAGACCTTCATCACGCTCATGGGCCACTTCGGCCGCCAGACCGGCTTTCCCGGCTTGCGCGTCACCGTGGCCGGCCCTGACGCTCTCCACGATGGCGCCGCTGCTGACTTCCTCATCATCGGCGCCGGCGACGACCAGCCCGCCTTCTCGAAGCTCGGCACTCATCTTCCCGTCTCGCTCGGCAGCGGGCCGATTCAGATCCACGGCACAGAAGGCATCCTGGTCGGCGCCCTTCACAACGCGTGGTGGAAGCTCCGCTCCAACGAGCACATTGAGTCCGGCGACCTTACCGCCGCCGGAACTCCCGACGCAATCATCGAAGGCATCCAGTCGCCCTTCGACCCGAGCGGCGCGCGCTCAATCGTCGCCATTCACTTCAAGGACGCATCCACCTTCGAGCCCTTCCTCTCGACCTTCCTCAGCGTGCAGCAGTCCAGCGAAATCTCCTTCTCCGTCGCCGTCCTTCACGGCACGCAGTTTCAATCCTTCCGCGTCGGCTCCGAGGTCTATCATGTGGGAGTCTTGCCGTGGTGGACGCAATTGAGGCTGTGGGCCGCGGAGTATCCATGGCTGATTGCGGCGGTAGTCGTCTTTCTGGCGTTTCTGCTTGCCATCTGGACCCGGCAATGGTTGCGCGCCAAGGCCAAAGCCCGCCTGACGATGATGGAAGACTAGCGCCCCGGCCGTTCGATTTCTTACCCACCTCCGTGGCGTGTCGGCATCTCGAAAACCGGGCCACCCGCATGCCTCTCGAAAGACTATGAACTGCGTCCCACTTCGGTGGAAACCATGGTCCACATCGCCTACGCCCATCTCATGCTAAGGAGACTGGCATAGTTTATGGACAGGTCCTAAGGGACAAGAAGCCTTGCGATGCGCCTGCGCCCCTTCAAATAAGGGAGATACCGGCAAAGTTCTTGCAACATTCGAAGCCAAACGCGCAGACTGGAAAAGAGGATTCTCCCGATGGAACCTGAAACCCTTCACAAAGCGTGCCGCGAGGGAATGAGCGCCGAGCATGTGGCGAGGCTCATCGCCCAGGGGGCGAACGTAAACTCCAGAGACGGCCAAGGCCGTCCTCCCCTCTTCTATGCGCCGTCAGAGCAGGTCGTCGGCGTGCTACTGGCGAACGGGGCCAACATTAACTCAACAAGCGGCGGCACTAGCCTCTTGGCAGAAGCGATCTCCTTTTACAAATATGACCTGGCTGAGATACTCATCCGGCGAGGCGCCGACGTGAACCTGACTGGGGATTCGCTGAGGGGGGAGTGCCTTACTCCGCTGCACCAAGCCGCTATCACGCCATTTAACTTTGACAATGATGCTGGCAAAGAGATCGAAACTGCTAGACTCGAGCCGATTGCTAGGATGCTTATCAAAGCTGGCGCAACTGTCGACACGCGACTACCAGGTGGTGAGGGTCGCTACGCAGGAGCTACACCTCTTCACCTCGCTGCTGACGGCAAGAATCTCGCTGTGATGAAGCTGCTGATCGCAAACGGGGCTGACGTGAACGCTAGGAAGCAGGACGGCATCACCCCGCTCATCGTTGCGATTTTAGCTCGCGATTTTGACGCGGCCGCCCTATTGATTGATAGCGGGGCTTGCTTGCGACAGGCGGATGTCCTGAAGCGCTATCAGGCACGCCGCTCGCATACCGATCTCACACCTCTACATATAGCCGCGCGCGGCGAGTCTGAATGCGCCCTTCGTGTTGCGGAGTTTATCATATCGAATGGTGCTGATTTGAACGCGCATGGCTCAGATGGTGGGACACCTCTTGTATTCGCCATTGATGCGAACAAGAGGTGGGGGGCGTTTCAACCTGAAACACAGCCCATGTGCGTGAAAATGATTGAACTCCTAGTTAAGAGCGGGGCCGATCCAAATCATCGGGATCAATATGGGCAAAGCGCGCTGGGTTACATCGAGAAAAGCCGCGGTGCCCAATTTGCTTTACGGGCGCTTGGTCGCAAGCGTGAAGTTCCATTGTTAAGAAAAGTTTGGCGACGCTGGACACCAAACCACGGGTAGCGTGACCGAGCGACAAAGAGGGAACGGTGGCGGGGCCGGTTCTATAAAAGGGGATTTCAAGAAGAAACACTTCCCCTGGCCCGCCCGGGGGAAGATATTCTCTGATATCCAGCCCCGCTGACAGCTGCAATACGCTTCGCCGGGGCGCGGTTTGCTGTTCTACTCCTGTGGGAGGCCGCTGGAGCCATATTCCTTCGCGTTCGTCGCTTCGGCTTCTTTTGCGCCTGCAAGCGGCGGGTTGGCGACCTCCAGGTGCCCCGGAGCCTGTCCTGACCGAAGTCGAAGGATCCCGCTTTTAAGGCCTGGGATACCGCGATGCTCCAGATACGAATCCGCGCGGTCAGAAACCTGAAAGCGGACGGCTCCGTTGCCGGAGTTTCGATGGAGCGCAGGCCCCCGGGTAGAGAATATGTACAATGAGCCACTCGAATTTCCGGCCAGGGAACCGTTTTTTCCTGATCGCGGCTTTATGCATCCTTTCGTTCGCCGCCGGCTGCAAGCATGGCCCCTGGCAGCTTTGGCAGTCCTTTTCGTCTCGCTTCATCGACCCTGACAGCGGCCGCGTGATCGATTTCAACGCCGGAGATCACACCACCTCTGAAGGCCAGGCCTACGCCTTGTTCTTCGCTCTCGCCGCCAACGATCGCCCCACCTTCGACCATGTTCTCGCCTGGACCCAAACCAATCTCGCCGCCGGCGATCTCTCCGCCCACCTGCCCGCGTGGCTCTGGGGAAAGGGCAAGGACGGCCAGTGGAAGGTGCTCGACGCAAACTCAGCCTCCGACGCCGACGTTTGGATGGCCTACTCGCTCATCGAAGCAGGCCGTCTTTGGAAATCCCCCAGCGATACCAGCCTCGGCCGCGCGCTCCTCGCGCTCATCGCCAAAAATGAAGTCGCTGATCTGCCCGGATTCGGCTCCATGCTGCTGCCGGGTCCAACGGGCTTTCAGCATGGCGACACCTGGACGCTGAATCCCAGCTACCTGCCACTCTTCATCTTCGAGCGCTTCGCCGCTGTCGACCCCTCGGGCCCTTGGCACGAAATCGCGCTCAACATTCCGCGCCTGCTCGAGCAAAGCTCGCGCCACGGCTATGCCATGGACTGGGTGGAGTACGTCCCCGGAGATGGCTTCTATCCGGCAGCCCCGCCCTCAACGCCACCACCCACTCCGCCGCCATCACCGGCGGCCGCAGCCGCCCCCGCTAACCCATCGTCGGCAACCGCAATCGCCCCCGCAAATACCGACGAGCCGGTCGGCAGCTATGATGCCATCCGCGTTTACCTGTGGGCCGGAATGATCGACCGCCACGATCCGATGCGCGTTGCAATCCTCAATGCCATTCCGGCGATGGGCGCCTACCTCGCCGTCCACGATGCGCCTCCTGAGAAGGTCAGCCAGCAGGGAATTCCGTCGCAAAACGATGGCCCCGTGGGATTCTCCGCGGCCGTTGTGCCTTACTTGCACGCCTTTCCTGATCTCTCCCGGGCGAGCGTCAGGCAGATGATTCGCATGAACGCGCAAAAGGATGCCGCGTCGGGATTGTATGGTAAGGACAAAGCATATTACGATCAGTGTCTTGCCCTGTTCGCTACGGGATTTCTCGAAGCCAGATTCCGGTTTGGCCCTGGGGGCGAACTGAACGTAGAATGGAAGCGCCAATGAGGGTGGGCTGGGGGGCTTGGAAAGCGAGTTTGATCGTAGCGGGCTGCCTGATGCTGACGCTCCCGCTAGTTCGCGCTCAAAAAACTTCCGCTGCCAACTCCGCCGAAGCCGCTCGCGCCGTTCTGGCCGAGAAAGCCCGCGCCCTTGAAGCCCGTGGGCGGCCGGACATGGCCATCCAATTGTGGCAGCAGATTCTTCTCTCCACGCCCAACAATACCGACGCGCTGGCCGCCATGGCCAGGGATTACAAGCTGATTGGCTCCAACGACCTGGCCAATCAAACCCTCGATCGTCTGCGCGCCATCAATCCCAACGACCCCAACATCGCCAGAATCGAGGCCATGGTCAGCACCAGCACTGAGAGCCAGCAGCTTAGCCACGCCGGCGAATTGACTCGCCAGGGCAGAAACGAAGATGCCATGCGCATCTATCGCCAGCTCTACGGCAATCAACCCCCCAACGGCGACATCGCTTTGGCCTACTATCAGACCCTCTACGGCACAGCCAGCGGCAAGCAGGCAGCCATCGCCGGAATGCGCGAATTGGTGGATCGCAACCCCGGCGATCCGCGCTATGCCATCGCGCTTGGCGTCCTGCTCACCTATGACCAGCACACCCGCGCCGAAGGCATCCGCATCTTGCAGGCGCATCCCGCCGATTCCGGCGCCCAGGCTGCGCTGCGCCAGGCGCTCATTTGGGACTCCGCCAATCCCGCCTCGGCAGCCGAATTGCGTGAGTATCTCAAGTCGCATCCGCAAGACACTGAAGTCGCCGCACACCTGAAAGAAAACGAAGCCAAGCTGGCACAGATCAACTCCGGCATCGCGCGAACTCCCGCCGAGCGCGCGGCTTTCGCCGCGCTCAATGCGCACCGGCTCGACGAAGCCCAGAAGCGCTTCACTGAACTCTTGCAAAAAGACCCGAACAACGGGCGCGTCTTGGCGGGCATGGGTTTCCTGAGCATGCGCCGGCAGGACTTCGCCGCCGCCATCTCCTGGTTTACGCAGGCCGAGCAGAACGGATACAAGGCCAAGATCGTCGCGACCGCCCTCGCCACTTCGCGCTTCTGGTTCACCGTGGGCGAGGCCACGCAAGCCTTTGGCCAGAATCAGCTCGACGTAGCCGCAGCCAAATTCCGCGCCGCGCTCGACATGAATCCGCGCAGCACCGAGGCTCTCAACGGCCTCGCCGGCGTCTACATCAGGGAGCAGCAGTACACCGCAGCCGCCACCGTCTATACGCAGCTCATCAAGTTGCAGCCCGCCTCCTTCGACGGCTGGCGCGGCCTGTTCCTCGCCTACGCCCAAGCCGACGAGAATTCCAACGCGTTTTCCGTCATGGCGCGGTTCCCGGCGAGCGTCCGCGCCGCGCTCAACAAAGACCCGGAATACCTCCGCACCCTGGCCGCCATCGATCAGGCCCAGGGCCGCACCGCCGACGCCGAGCGCGTCCTTGCCCTGGCGCTGGCGCTGCCTTTTCCCGGCAACGGCAGCACCCTCATGGCCGACACCAAGATGCAATACGCCGGAATCCTGATGGAAGCCCGGCGTTTCCCTCAGGCGGCGGTGCTCTACTCGCAGGTCGTTGCTGCGGATCCCGCCAATGTCTCAGCCTGGATGGGCCTCGTCAGCGCTCATCACGAGCTGGGCCAGGACACTCAAGCCATCGATGACGTGCAGAGGATTCCTGCGGATACCTACGAGAAAGTTTTAGGTGATCCCGGCTTCCTCGCCGAACTCGGCGCGATCTATCAACATGCCAATCAATTTGAAGTTGCCCAAGGCATGCTGGAGCGCGCGGAGAAACTTGAGATTGCCGCCGGCCGCCAGCCCAGCGTCTCGCTCGAATTGCAGTTGGCCGGCATTTACATGCTGCGCAACAACACCGATCAGGCCTACACCATCTACCGCCAGGTGCTCACCAGCCATCCTGACAGCGCCGATGCCTGGAAGGGCATCATCGCCACATTGGCTGCCACCAATCGCAACGGGCAGGCGCTCGAAGAGATCGCGCAAATTCCCGCGCCGGTGCGCATGCAGCTTGACTCCGACATCGGCTTCATCCAGACCGAAGCCAGTCTCTACGCCGCCTCCGGCGACACCCCGCACGCCATCCAATATATGAACCGCGTGCAGGCCTTCTACGCCAAGCTCAAACAGCCGCTGCCGCCGAACCTCGACATCCAGAACGCCTGGCTGCTTTATAACATCGGCAACGACCGCGCTCTCTATGCCGCGCTCATGCGCATCGGCGGCCGAACTGACCTCAGCCTCGCCGAGCGCGAGATGGTCCAGAGCATCTGGGCCAACTGGAGCGTGCGCCGCGCTGCTGCCGCGATGGACAACGGCTATGCCCAGCATGCAGTCGACATTCTCGACGCCGCATCCCAGGCCTTTCCCAACAACCTCACCGTGCGCAAAGCCGTTGCCGGTGGCTACGCGCGCGTGGGCCGTGCCAAAGAGGCGCTGGCCATTTACAAAACGATTCCCATGCAGGACGCGGCCGCGGGCGATTTTGAAGGCGCCGTCGGCGCTGCGCTCGCTGCCAACGATAAGAACCAGGCCGAGCTCTGGTTGCGCCAGGCCCTCGAACGCTTCCCGCGCGATCCTGCCGTCCTTTCCCTCGCCGCCCGCTATGAGCAGGCCATCGGCGACAATGAACGCGCCGCCGACTACTATCGCGCCTCGCTCGCCGCCATGCCGCCTGTTTCACCCGTCGACCGGCTTGCCCATGTACTCGTCTACCCCGAGCAGGATCTCAAGGCCCATCGCGCCGTGACTGCGGCCGATCTGCAGCGCCTGCTTGACCCGGACTACGAGCCGTTCCCCAGGACCACCAAGCTTCCGCCTCTGCCCGCCTATGGTCCCGATCCGTACGACGGCAGGACTCCCGTTGTGCTTCCGCCAGCGCAGCCGTCTCCGCAAATCGCTCCGGCCAGCAGCACGCCGTCCAATACACAAGACTTGCCGCCTCCGCCACCGGTTCCTCACTCCTCGCTCGAACCCGCGCGCCCGAATGTACCGCCGGTCCCCGCCCCAGACGCATCGCCGATCTCCGCCCCCAATGTACCGCCGGTCTCCAGACCGGCTGTCGTGCGGGTCTCCAGGCCCGCACACTTGCCCGTCTCATCGCCGCGCTCAATTCTCCACTCTGCTGAAGAAGCCGAGATATTGAAGGGGCACGACCGGGGCACCCGCTTTAGCGGGTCGCGTGCCGTAAGCGCTGAAAGGAATGCAGCAGTTTTGAAGGGGCACGACTTCAGTCGTGCCGTAAACGCCGCAAGAAGAGATGGGGTTTTAGCCCCTGAGGGAAGCATTCCGCGCGGCTCGCCCAACGTGCGCACCGTCTCCGCGCCTCATCTCGTCCTCGCCTCGTTTGCGGTCACTCGACCCCGTTTTGATTCACGGTCCCGCGCGCTGCGCTTTGCAATTGCCCACCCGGCAGCCACTCAGGCCGCAACCGAGCCCGCCGCCCAAACCGACCTCACCCTCAACCCTCCTCACTCGCTCGCTTCGGATGCGTGGAAGGGCCTCGTCTTCTCGCTGATGGCTGCGAACCGCAACGCCGAAGCGATCGAGGAGCTCAACAAGATTCCCGCCGGCGTGCGCCAGCTGCTCGAGGCCGACATCGAGTGGGTGCAGGGTGTCGCCAGCCTCTACGTCGCCGTGGGCGATGTTCCCCACGCCAACTACTACGTCAAGCGGGTCGAAAATTACTACCTGCTGCACCGCGCCCAAGCCCCCGCGGGCCTCGAGCTCCAGCATGCCTGGCTTCTCTACAACATCAACGATGATCGCGGTCTCTATCCCGTTCTCATGGGCCTCGATGAGCGGCAGGACCTGACCGCCGGCGAGCGTCAGCAGGAGCAAACCCTGTGGGCCGATTGGGCCGTTCGCCGCGCTAACCAGGCAATGGATGCGGGCCACTTGCTGCGCGGCGTTCAGATCCTTGAGGCCGCTCTTCAGGACTACCCCGGTAACCTTGGCGTCCGCTTCGCCGTCGCGGGAGCGTATGTACGCATCGGCCGTCCCGTGGATGCTTTGGCCCTCTACAAGTCGATCCCCATGAATGGCGTCGGCTCAGGCGAGTATCAGGGCGCCATCGGTGCGGCTCTCGCCGCCAGAGACATGGCCCAGGCCGAAATCTGGCTTCGCGTTGCCCTTAACCGCTTTCCCAACGATGCCAACATCCTCGGCATGGCTGCGCAATTTGAACAGGCCCGCGGCAACAATCAGCGAGCCAGCGAATTCTGGCGCGCAGCCTTGGCCCTCATTCCGCCCGGATCGACCCTGCAGAGTCTCGAGAACGGTCTCGCGTCTTCTCCAGGTTCCTGGCGCGCGCCGGGCCCCGGCGAATCCAAGCGCCTGCTTGATCCCAGCCTGGAACCGAGCCTCGACGCTCATCCCACCAACGAAGAGCTCGCGCCCTTGCCATCGTACAAGCCGCAAACCTCCGGCCCGCCCCCGATTGCAACGACGATCCCGACGGCCTCTGCTCAGCCGCAGATTTCCGCGCCGCAAATCTCCTCACCGTCGTCCAATCCGCTGCCGCTTCCATTCGAGCCCTCCAATCCCGCGTACGAGCCTGCGGGGCAGGGAGCTGCGCCCTCTGGCCCGCCGGTATATGCTCCCGAGGGCGCTGGCCGCAGCACCGCGCCGGTATTTGTCGCCCCGAGCAACAAGCGGCAAGCTCTCATCAAGCCTGCGGAAAACGGCGCGCCCTCCGAGGCTCTTCCATTGCCTGCGCCACTCACAGGCACAGTGAATCTGCCGCCCTCGGAAGAGAACATCACCGCCACCGGCCCCGCCGAAGCCGATAACCTACCCCTACCGCAGGGGGATCGCAACGCGCAGAGTTCCACTTCGTCCGCAAATCTGCGCATCACCTCACAGCCCATGAACGCCGTGGCCGCGCAAGCGCAGGCCCGCTTTGCCGCGGAGACCGACAACCAGCTCACGCAGGGTTCCGCATCCCTCATCCATCCCGTGCCCAATGCTCCCGTGCCCAACGCTCCCGAGAACGTCCCTCCCAACGCGGCGCCCAACGCGCCATCCAATGCCGGCGTCGGCCAGGGGGAGGAGCCCACAGTAAAGCCCGCTCTTCCCGCTCAGGGCATCTATAACGTGGCGCAGTACAACGTGGCCCAGCTCGCTCCCTCCGCCGAGGACGCTGTCTCCGGCGCATACTCCGCTCCGCAGCAGCCGCCGCCCGCCACGCAGCCGCCCGCCGCCACGCCCGCAACTCCGCCCGCCAATCCAACGTCCGCCTGCCCGCCCGCAAGGCCGGCGCCTTGCGCAACCACGCCCACACACAAGCGTCCGCGCAAGCCAAGCAAGCCGGCCCATCCATCCGCCCAGCCGCCCGCACAAACCCTCGGCAACGCTCCCCTCGTCGCCGCCCCGGCCGAAAGCGCAACGCCCGCCGGCCAACCCGCGCCGCCCGCTGAAGCGCAACAGCCAACCGAGGCCCCGCAGCAAACCCCCGCCGAATCCACCACCGGCTCCGGCCTCTCTGACCAGGAGCTCGAGCAGCGCAATCTGCCGCCGCTGCACGGCCCCTGGGTCCGCGTTCAGCGACAAGCCCCTCCGTTGAGCCCGCGCGAGCAGGCGGAGGAGCAGTTGCAGGCCATCGAGAGCGGCTACAGCGGCTGGCTTGGCGGCACTTCACTGGTTAACGTTCGCAGCGGCGCTCCCGGCTACGATCAGTTGGCCGCCATCGAGTCCCCGTTTGAGGCATCGGCGCCGCTCGGCTACCACGCGCGCATCACCGCCATCGCCAAGCCCGTCTTTCTCGACTCCGGCCAGGCCAACGGAACCGCCAACCTGTCCGTTCTCGAATCCCAATCCGGCGTCACCTGTCTGGTCACCATACCGGAGCCCATCGGCACCTACGTCGCCTCGCAAAACTTCACTCCCTGCACCTCACCCGCCCTGGGCACACTCATTCCTCCCGCGCAGCAAAACGCCTTCGGCCTCGGCGGAGAACTGCAGCTCGCCTTCCCGCATCTCATGATCGCCGGCGGCTACACCCCATTCAACTTCCTCGTCTCCACCTTCACCGCGCGTTTCCAGTGGAAGCCCGCCAACGGCCCCTTCACCTTCAGCCTCGTGCGCGACTCCGAGAAGGACTCCCAGCTCTCCTACGCCGGCCTCCGCGATCCCGCTGGCAACACGCTCTCCACCCTCGGCCAAATCTGGGGCGGCGTTGTCTACAACCAAGGCCAGGTCCAGGTCGCCCACGGCGATGCCGAGTCCGGCTTCTACTTCTCCGCCACCGGCCAATACCTCACCGGCTACAACGTTGAGCACAACGACCGCGTCGATGGCACCGGCGGCGCCTATTGGCACGTCTTCGCTTCGCCCGAGTACGGAAACCTGACCGTCGGCGCCAACTTCTTCGCCATGCACTATGCCAACAACCAGAACGCCTTCACCCACGGCATGGGCGGCTATTTCAGTCCGCAAGCCTACTTCCTCGGCAATGTTCCCTTCACTTGGGTCGGCCATTACGAGACCCGCTGGCACTACAACATCGTGGGCGCTCTCGGCGTGCAGGCCTTTCAGGAAGAGTCGACTCCTTTGTTTCCCCTCGCCGGTGACAAGCCGCTCGAAACCAGCCAGAACAATCCCATGCTGCCCGCCGTCACCAGCGTGAGCGCCAATTATGACCTGCGCAGTCAGGTCGCCTATCAGATCGGCCCGCACTGGTTTGCCGGCGCATACCTCGCAGCCAACAACACCCGCAACTACACCTTCACCTCCGTCGGATTCTTCATCCGCTTCATGTTCCGCGAGCAGCCCTCCACCGCCACCGCTCCCACCGGCCTTTTTCCCTGGGACGGCCCGCGCCCGTTTACCGTCCCGTAAGTCGAACCTCTCATCCGCCTGCCTCAAAGCGGTGTCATCCTGAGCGGAGCGCGTTCGGGGCCCCATGATCGCCGCGCGATCATGGGGTAAGCGGAGCCGAAGGACCTGCTTTTCGGGATGCGCCCACCCCCACGAACCGCCGCTCACGCCAACTGTTCCCGCGTGTACCACCCTTCGCTCAAATCGACCCACGTCGGATTGTTCGCTTCGACGAGCGCGATCTTCTTCGCGCGCCTCCATCCCTTCAACTGTTTTTCGCGCGCAATCGCCTCATCCACCTCGGAGAAGCGTTCAAACCACACCAGCCGGTCGCAGTTGTAAGTCGCTGTGAACCCATCATGCAGCTTTCGTTTGTGTTCGAAGACACGCTTTGTCAGGTCACCGGTCACCCCGGCATAAAGCGTCCGGCTTCGGCTGGCAACAATGTACGTGAAATACAGGCCCTCGCTCATTGCCCGGATTCTATCTCTGCGCCTCTATTCCCTCGCTCTTCACACCCGGATGCTAGAATTGCCCCGTTCGTGAGGAGAACCACCTATGAGAACCGATCGTTGGCTGATTGCCTCCCTGGTGCTGCTCGTATCCGGCGTCTGGAGCCTTCTTGAGTGGTGCCACGGAACCATGGGCCTCAGCTTCGCCTATCCCCTGGCCGCCACCAAGCTCAGCATCGACATCACCAGCACCGGCGGCATCGTGCTGGTCGGCATTCCTCTGGTCATTTTCGGCCTGCTGCTCATGCTCATCGCGTTGCTCGCCGCTCTTTTCGCCCAGTTCCGCCCGCCCGTTCGCCCCAGCAAGCCGGTGGTGCCAGCTCCATCAACATCCGTCCCCAAGACGAGCTGACTCGCGAGCCGCGAAGCCACAGCGTAAGCGTCCGAACGTGTCTGACGGCCAAGTCGCAGAGCAGGGCGCCTCATGCGCAGGGAGCAAATGAGGGCTCGATCCACATCGAGTTTCCAGGTTAAAATGCCCAGGTGGTTTTGTTCTCACCGGGCGGAAAAACAGTCCGGCTAACCGCCTGACACGATAGAACTGGTTGCATAAACCCAGTTTTGAAAGGGCACGACTTTGCAGCCTGCTGAGGAACTGGAGACAAGAGGTTTTGTAACAAGGGCACGAGTTTACTCGGGCCGGAACCGCCGCAAAATCAATGAGGGCTTTAGCCCCTGAGGGAGGCTCCGCCATCACCTCAACACTATTTATGCAACCGGCTCTAGTTTGGTATCAATGAATTAGTGACGGCTCAGCCCGTCCTCGCAAGGGGAGGCAGATATGGACCTCGCGCTTGTACGGAAGGTATTGACGGGTGGAGCATCGACTGCGGTCGTGGTCTTGCTGGTGTTGGCATCAGTGCCGGGACAGATAACGCCCAACACGAACTCGCCCGGGATGGCAGTTTTGCACGCCACCGTCTCCATCACCGGAGGCCTGACATTCACCGGGACCTATGACGATCGCTTGGCAGTCGCCACGTGTGCCGACGTCGCCAAGGGCGGAACCATCCGGCCCGGCAGCGAGGGCGGTCCCATGTTCAATGTGCCGATCCCAATGGACAATACCGGCGGCGTTGGCGGGCCGGTCGGCGGCGGCCACACCTTCTCGACCGATGCTGCGGCCGCGCCTTATCACGGCCCCGGCACATACACCGGCTCCGGCTTGTCCGCGACACAGATGGATGTGGACACCCCACCGGGCTCCCAGGACACTCATATCTTCGCGTTTCCCACCGCCATTGGGGTGATGATCGTCAACCCCGACGCTTCCGGCTCGTTCCAGTTCAACGGCCTGCAGGATCCTGGCAGCGTCACCATCTCGGGTCAGGTCATCTGGACCTGCTCCTAGCCGAAACGGCTTAACCGGCAATCACATACTTGGCTGACTTTGGGTACTATCGGTCTGCTGCCAAAGTACTCTTGTATGAGCGGCAGGTCGCGAGATTTACTGTTCGAGTGGGAGTCAAACTCACGGACGGGCCCAGAATTATGTCCATTGGCTCCCACCGGTCTCTATCCCGCAGACGGCCCTCGCCCCTTCACCGTCCCGTAAGCTCTCCAACTCCCGCGCCGTAGGCGTAGCATTGGTTAGACCCGCGCTTCAGCGTGGGGGACGCAGAATCACAAAGGCCCCGGAGCCCCGTAGGGAAGGCGCGAACCGTAGCGTCGACCCATTTGTAGCGCCGGTCTCCAGACCGGGGTCCCCAACGACCGGGTCCTCGTCGTTGGGGTGGAAGACCCGCACATCCCGGCTGACTCGCTGATTTGCTGACTCGCCGCGCGCCTCAACGGAGGGAGCAGGGGCCTTCAGGCCCCGGAAGGTCTGCGCAAGAAGTATCCGGCCTTCAGGCCCGGAGACAATCTGCTTTCGTGTCAAGCCCCGCGCTCGCCTCCTCGCACCCCAACCCCCTGAAAACACTCCGCAAAAATTCTCCGCCAACTTTGCAGATCATTTCCCCCTCTCGGCGCATACTTATTCCATAAGCGTTTCATCCAGGCCTCCGGCGTGGGGGGACTAAGTCCTTCGCACCCACATCCCTGCGGATGTCTTCTTCGGAAAACCGGCGCAATTCGCGACTCCAGGACCTCCGAACGCTCCTAACTCCTTTGCGGAGACACATCTGCAAAGAAGTTCTGTGGAATCAGACGCATAGTGCACCATACTTGCGCCAACGGTAATTATCCCCCCAAGGCAAGTGGGAAATGGAAGTAGCGAGAAAGATCATAGGGATACTGGATGGGGTTCCGTCCTACACCGCGACCGCGGCGCTAGAGATTTGCCAGTCGCTGATCCGCGAGAGGGATACTAGAGCTGCTTGTTTGCAATTTTCTCAAGGCTTGTCGAAATTGACCGCAACGAGATAGCGATGTGGTCTATCAGTTTAATCAGCTCAAGTTGAAACTGCATCTGCATTGTGATGGCATTTTCCGGTGTTGGCGCAGGTAAAGTGCGTGCGGGGTTGCTGCTCATCGGAGGCTCCTCAATGACTCTCATAATACCGCTCAAAGCAAGTCACTGTACGATTATGGAATGGGGTCTGTATGGCAACTTATTAAGCGTTGGTGGGCGCTGATGAGCTGCGCACTATTCACCATTCTAGGAACCTACGCAGCCTATGCCGCGAAGGATGGTGCATGGATTGTCAGAGGCACATTTGTTCTGGCTGTAGTGTGCGCGATTCTGGCCCCGGTTCTTGAATGGCGGAGGGAGAAGAAAAAGCGCGTTGCGGCTGAAGAGGCGTTGGCATCTATCCCGCTCACCCTTGATTTGGTAATCGAAGCGATTGCGCGGCAGCGTTCGGCGGGCGTCACAAAGGGAGGGTGGCAGCATGGCGACCTATTCATTCAGGCGTCCGCGCATCTCCATACCCCGTCATCGGTTACGGTAGAATACGCGCTCGATTTGATCGTCGATGGAGTAACGACGCGGGCGCAACCGATGAATGATCTGAGCTTATGGCATTTTGCGCGACGGCAATATCTGGGTGCGCCGATGGTTGCGGAAGCTCTGGTGTTCCAAGAGGTGCCGTCTTTGAGTTCTGCTCTGTCAATTCACAGCAAAAGCGATGGATGGCTGCACTTTCAGGTAGCGGATAAGAGCGATGCCGAAATTACAAAGTCTCGACTCCGATTAACGGCCACATCTCCACAGAGAGAGGGAATGGGCTGCATGGAAAAGGAGTCCGTCGGCGCGGCCTCGGCGCGGCTGATTTTCAGAGAGAAGCGGTATTCTCAGGTTAACGCATGAAGAAAGACAAACCTATTCCCGACCCGACGCGCAAGGAGTTTTTCGACCTGCTCAACAAAGCCTGCACTACTCAGGTAGTGCCAAGAGCCTCTGCTCCCGTGCGCAAGGGCAAACCTGCATCGTCGTCCGCTCCGCCAGCAAAGAAAACATCGGGCGCATGACTTTGCGGCGGTTGTAGCGGAAGGCGTACTCGTTCAGGTAGGACTGCAAATACTTCTCGCCGACCTGATAGTAAACTCCCTTGATTCCCCGCTTTACGAGACTCCAGAACCCGTCAATCGTGTTCGTGTGCGCGTAGCCGTCCACGTAGCCGTGCGAGTGATTCACGGTGGCGAGCCTGTGACTTTGGCCCATCCAGCGGACGAGGGCGATAGTAGCGGACTCGTCGGAATAGATCATGGTCTTAGGGGGCAGGACTTCGCCCACCACGGGCAGGATGGAGCCTTTGGAGGCATCGGGCAGCACGCGGGCCACGACGCGGCCCTGGCGCTCGACGATGCCGAACACGGGCGTCTTGGAATCCTGGCGGAGCAGCCGGCGGTGCTTGTTCGAGTCTGGCGCCCCGAAGTAGGACTCATCCATCTCGACCGGGCCTGAGAGGGTGATGTTCTCGGCCATGAGCTTGCGAATCTGTTTCATCATGCGCCACGCGGTTTTGTAGGTAACGCCGGTTTCGCGCTGGATCTGCTTTGCCGAGACTCCGACGCGGGTAGAGGCCATGAGCCGGATCACATAGAACCACGTTCTGAGGCTGGTAGTGGACTTATGGAAGATGGTGCCGGCGAGGGGGTAGATGTGGTTTCCGCAGGCATGGCAGGCGTAGGAAGTGCGGCCGGAGACCCGATAGTGCTTCCGTTCCTTCCGGCAGTTGACGCAGAGGGCCATCCCGCCGGGGAAGCGCCGTTCCTTGACGTACTCCAAGCAGGCATCCTCATCGGGAAGCTGTCGGTCGAACTGCTTCGCGGTATATTTCTGCTCTGGTCTGACTGTCTGATAGCGATTCATTGGCCCTCCTTTCGCGGCTGCGCGATCTCAAGTCGGATGGAAGAACCGAATGGCCTGCTGCGCAATTCCTTGAGGTAAGCAACAAAAGCGCCAAGCACACGCTGCTCAGACGTGTCGAGTTTGTTCACAGGGGCCGTATCCGAGAAAAGCGCCTGTTGGCAGTGCGGACATTTCCTTGGCAACTCACGGTCCTCCAGCGCGACAAACGGCACCAAATATTCTGCCCCGCAATGTGGGCACTCAAAACCTATCGCCGTAACGTCTTCAAGCTGTATTGTCGTTCTCGTCTTAACCGTCATCATCCTTCTCCTCCCCTTCAGACTACACTTGCCATCATGGGATAATTACCGCGCCAACCCTCTGAAGCCAAAGCAGTTATTTTCAGACGCCGAGGGAGGCACCCCCCGTTACCGATGAGTAAAATCATCGCCCCTGGGCCGCTCCGCCACCCGGTGGATCGAGGTTTTCTGCCCTGAACAGAGTGCAAGTCGGAAGTTTATTGATTATTGCCATTGACATAATTAATAATGTTTAGTACAGTCGACTATGTAATTAAAAACCACGAGTCCATATCATGGCTGCTGACCCTAGACCCGCTTCCGACTGGCAAGACCTGCTCCGCATCGCGCAGGGCTCGCCGCTCCTCATCGAGCGCGTCCGGATCCCTGTGAAGCAGATCACCATCGAAGGCCAGTTCACCTTGCCCGAGCTGGCCCGGCTCAGCCTCGAAGACCAGGTGTTCGTGGTCGCGTTCCTAAGCTCCCACGGCACCATCAAGGAGATGGAGCAGACCTTCGGCGTTAGCTATCCCACCATCAAGTCGCGCCTCAATCGCATCTCCAGCCAGCTCGAGTTTGTCGAAATCAACCCCGCTCCATCGCCCACTGAGGTGCTGGACCGCCTGAACACCGGCGACATCTCCGCCGCCGACGCCATCCGCGCATTGGAGGCTCTCAAATGATTCCCAACATGGCCGTCCTTCAAATTGAAAACAGGCACTGCCACATGCCGCGGCTCTGGATCCCGCTTGTCCTTCTCTGGATTCCCTTGATCCTCATTTTGATCCTGCTTTCGCCGCTCCTCTTCATCGCCGTCCTCGCCATCAGCATCGTGAGCGGCATCGGCCCCTGGCGCGTAATGCGTATCTTCTGGGACATCTTGTGCAGCCTGCCCGGCACAAATGTTCACGTCGCCGCCAACGGCAGCAACGTTTTGGTTCGCATCCTATGACCACGGTCCTGGAGCGTGTTTCAAAGATATGTTTTGTAACAAGGGCACGGCTTCAGCCGGGCCGAAAAATGCAGGAGAATACGGGGGCTTTAGCCCCTGAGGGATGACAAATGAAATCTCCGCAACAATTCCTGAAACATGCTATGGAAGCCGCACCGTCTTACAACGCTAGCCCAACGGAGCTATCTGATTCAGGAGAACTTCAATGAACGAGAATCGCCGTCAAATCCTGGAAATGCTCGCGGCCGGCAAAATCACGGCTGATGAGGCCGAGCGATTGCTCGCCGCTTTGGAGCCCGACTCGACTGCCACTGCCGGCGAGTTCACCGGCAACATCGCCGGCTCCGGCGGCGCGAAAGAAACAACCGTGAAGACGCGCGCCAAGTATCTGCGCGTGCTGGTCGAGGCGAACGAACACGGTGGCCCCACCACCGTCAACGTCCGCGTGCCCATGCAACTGCTCCGCGCCGGCGTGCGCCTGGCCAGCCTGATTCCCGCCCAGGCGCATGAGCAGCTCAACGCCACACTCAGCAGACATGGCATTCCGCTGACCTTGTCGCAGATCAAGCCAGAGAACCTCGAAGAGCTGATCGACCACCTGGAGGATCTCACGGTCGATGTGGACGCCAAGGAGGAGAAGGCAAAGGTACGGGTCTTCTGCGAATGAGTCAGGGAGTAGCCAATAGGAAGTAGCCAGTAGGGAATAGAAGGCGTAGCGCAGCGCCTGCCGCTCCGGTCACTCTGATGGTCAGCGTTTTATCGCGTTGACTCGGGATCAGCAAGGAAATGGGTCAGCCGGGTCTTTCTACTCCCTACTGGCTACTCCCGATTCCCTGTTTTTCATTGCCGCCGCAGCGGCTTGTGCATCGGCACCACCTGCACGCTTACGTCGCGCACCTCGGAGAGAAAGCGGTTCAGCACCGACCCGTGCCAGAGAATGTCCCAACGTGTGCGCGCCGACTGACCAAAGACCACGTGCGAGATGTTTTCCTGTTGCGCAAACCGGATCAGCGCGTCAGAAATATTGCGGTCCGTGAGCGTCACCACCTTCGCGCCCAAATCGCGCGCCATCTTCAAGTATTCCTCCAGCCGGTGATACGCCTCGGGGTCGCCATGGCCTTTGTCATCCGGCCGGCTCACGTAAACCGCGTACCAATTCGTCGCCAGGCGCCCGGCAATGCGCGAGCCCACGCGCAACAGCCGCTCCGTGCCCGGCCTTGTGCTCAGGCACACCATCACCTTCTCGGGGATGGGCGCCTGTTCCAGTCCTTGCGTGCGCCGGTACTCCGCCGCGCGGTTGCCCACTTGTTCCGCCGTGGTGCGCAACGAAAGCTCGCGCAACATGTTCAGATTGCCCTTGCGGAAAAAGTTGGCCAGTGACTGCTCCACCTTCTCCGGCGCGTAGATCTTCCCCTGCCGCAGGCGGTTGCGCAGCTCGTCCACGGTGATGTCGACGTTGACCACCTCGTCAGCGCGCTTGAAGAAGCTGTCGGGGACGGTCTCGCGGATGGTGGTGTTCGCGGAACGGTTCACGGCGTCGTTCAGTGTCTCAAGATGCTGGATGTTGACCGCCGTCATCACGTTGATGCCCGCGTCGAGCAGCTCCAGCACGTCTTCATACCGCTTGCGGTTCTTGCTGCCGGGAACATTGGTGTGGGCCAGCTCGTCCACAATCACGGTGTGTGGATGGCGCGCCAGGATCGCGTCCACATCCATTTCTTTCAGGTTCACGCCGCGATAGGGAATCACCTTCTGCGGCACGATCTCGAGATCGCGGATACGGGCCTCGGTTTCCTTGCGCCCATGCGGCTCCACCAGCCCGATCACCACGTCCACGCCCTGCTGGTGCATCATGTTATAGGCGTCGTTCAGCATGTCGTAGGTCTTGCCTACGCCGGGCGCGGCGCCGATGTAGATGCGCAGCTTCGCGGGCTCCGGAGTCTTCTCAAGTTGGATCTCGGCCATCGCTCAGCCCACCTCGACAGGATGATGGACGCTTTGCGCCACGGCCACGGGAAGCGTGAAGCGAAACGTCGATCCGTGACCCAGCCGGCTTTCCACGGCGATCTGGCCCCCCAGCGACTCCACCAGCCGCCGAACCAGCGCCAGGCCTAGCCCCGTGCCCGTCTCTGAGAAGGGATTGAAGCGGTCGAAGATCGCGCTCAGGCGCTCGGCTTCGATGCCCCGGCCGGTATCGCGCACGCTGAACTGCACAAAGCTCTTGATCTCTTCGGCAGCCAGAAAAATCTCGCCGTCCTCCGGCGTGTAGCGCAGCGCATTCGACAACAGGTTATCCAGAATCGATCGCAACGCGCGGCGATCGGCCTCCACGGCAGAGAGGTCCGCGTAAGCGCTCACCTCCAGGCGGATGTGCTTCTTTTGGGCTTCGTCACAAAAGCGGTCGCGAGCCTCGTTCAAGGCCTGCAGCGGCCGCAATCTTTCCAGTTTCGGCTCCCGCTTGCCCGTGTCCAGCTCTGCCACCTCGATTAAGTCGCTCATCAGATCGTCCAGTTGCTCCGCTTCTTTGCTCACCGTAACCACCAGTTCGGTCTGCAGCGCGTTCATCTCTCCGCTAAAGCCCTGGGCCAGCGCGTAAAGCCCCCGCCGCAACTGCAAAAGCGGGTCGCGCAGCTTGCGGCTGGCCACAGCAATGAACTGCGTCTTGAAGCGGTCGGTGTCCTGCAGGCTGGTCACGTCCTCGAGTGTCGTCACCGCGCCCAGCAGCCGGCCCTCGGAGTCGCGCATCGGCGTCGTGCGCAGGCGGTAGCTGCGCTCCTGATTTCCGATCCGCATCGGCAGCATCGACGCTTCACCCTCTGCGGCCACCGCCTTCTGCATGGAGACCGCGTCGCGGATCGCGCCCAGAATCTTTTCCCCGCCGGGCGTATTGGCCAGCGCCATGCGGTCGCCCGCGGCTTCGCCCAGCAGCTCGGCCGCCGCTTGATTCAGCTTCAGGACGTGACCCTTGCCGTCAGTCACGATGATGGGTTCGAAGATCGATTGCAACACCGCGTCAGAGAGCTGAAACTCCATCTGCCGCCGGCCGGCCTCGGTGTCGCGCGTTTCGCGCAGCCGCACCGCAATCCGGCTTAACTCGCTGGCGATCACGCCAAAGCTGTCGCGGCTGCTCCATTCCACGCGGTGTTCCAGATTCCCCTGCGCAATGCGCTGTGCATCGCGCGACAGCATGTTGATGGGCCGCAACACAAAGTAAATAGTCGCCGCCGCAATCACCGAGGCGGCCACGCCCGCCGCGTAGGCCAGGTGAAGTTGCCCGCCCGCCGCCAGCGCCTTGTGCGCCACGGCCGCCAGCCCCACGGTCAGGCAGCCGAGGAGCACACAGCCGAGAATCAATCGCTGGGTCAGGTTCAACATGATCGGTTTCCGAGCCGGAGAATGGTGACTTACTCATTCTCGCGGATGCAGCCGCAACCTGCAAAGCCTACTGTCCGCTTGATCCACTACGAATTCACGGGATTTGGCAAACAGCCAATAGGCCGTTGTGCCATCGGCAGGCGAGGCCGGCCGGGGGTGGGTACGAGACCAGCACCCAATCCACGCCGAAAGCCGCCTTCAGGCGCTCGAAGTCGGCGAGCTTGAAGTTGCGCCAGCCTTCCGCCGCTGCCACCTGGCGCACCCAAACCGGCCCGAGCTCCGGCACCTGCGTCACCACGGCCGCATCTTTCACCGCATCGGCCATTTGGCTGCGCTCGGCCAGCGCGCGAAAGCTGTGATAATCCTCGCCGGGAGCCTCCAGGTAGTGCGGCTCCAGCGCGAAATACGCATTCTCCGGCGTGCTCGCGCGGATCCACGCAAACGCCTGCAGCCAGGGATTCGCCGGCTGGCGTCCCGGCAGCTCCAGATGTTGGCTGCCACTAAACTCGGCCCGCTGCCACGCAAACATGCAGCCGTTTGCCAGGAGCAAGAACGCCGCCCAGCGCCACGCATGTCGCTTCAATACGAACTTCCCCAGCAGACATCCGGTGGTCAGCACAAAAAGGAAATACAGCAGGTGAAGGTAGCGCATGGGCTGCAACGGAGTCAGCCGCACCAGCGACGGCGACCACAGCAATGCCATGGCCAAAGCTTGGTGAAACACGCCGTAGACGAACACCGCCGCGGCAAAACGCGCCAGCAGGGTTTCTCCACGCTTGCGCGCCACGCGCCAGAGCAGCCAAAAGAGCGCGAGCGGCGCTAGCGCGCCCAACCACTCGTACCACGTCCATTTGTAGAGATAAAAGTAGGTTCGTGTGTTCAGAGCCTTGCGCCATCCCGGATCGGCCGGCTCAAAGACCCAGCCCAGGGGCATGAACGCTGCCAGCGAATTCCGCCAAGCGCTCGCCCGGGCGCGCACGGAGTCCAGCAGAGCGATGGTGAGAAAAAAGCAAAACGAAATGCCCATCGCGCCCATCAGCGGATGCAGCAGAAAAGCCACCAGCAGCAACGGCGCTGCCTGCCAGCGCTTTTCATCTAGGATCCGCCAGATGGCCAGCAGGATCATCGCTGTGGCCAGATTGCGCGGATGCAAATGCTGGTCCACCATGTACAGTGCGGTCCCCGCGACCGGAAGCGTGAACATGGCTGCAACCATCGCCACACCCGCCCATCGCGCGTGCTCCTCGTCAAACAGGTGGTCCGCAATCTTCTTCACTGCCCACAAAATCAGGAACAGCGCCGCCAGTTGCCAGATCAGCTCCGCCCACGGTACGGGTATTCCCGTCCAGCGGACAAAACGGGCCATCCACCCATCGAAGAGCGTTGCTTCCATTTGCAAACGGAAGAAATTCGCGTTGTAGGGGAAGAGCGCGGGATTGAGATCCGCTTTGACCGCCGCTAAATAAAGTCCATCGTCTTCAAGGCCGGGGTGGTAACCCATTACCAGAAACCCCAGCGCGGTAAAGAGCAGAACGCCCGCAAGATCAAAAGAGAAGCGCCGGCGCGCCGGGCGCGAACTTCTGACCTCCTCCACCACCGGTGCAATGCTGGACGCCACATCGGATAGCATACCGTCCCATGCCCGGCGGCATGGGGATCTCGCTTGTGACTCGCGATCTCTAGCTCACCAACCTGCCAACTCGCCAACGTGCGCGTAAGCACACGCCAACTCGCCAACCCGTCAATTCGCGAACCCGCCCATCCATCAACACCGATCACCATCTCCCGCTTACATCGCAGGCAGCAGCATGCGCAGCAGCAGAAACGCGCCCACGCCGGCAAAGAACACCAGCGCCATGCGGATGCCCGGCTCGCGGTTCACTTCGGGCACCAGGTCCGTAGCGGCCACGTAGAGCGCAACTCCTGCCGCAACCGGCAATCCAAACGGAACCCATTGCGGCACAAGCTGGATCACCAGCACGCCTGCAATGGTAGCGCAAGCCAGCGCCACCGCGGACCAGAATGCCGTCGAGCGGCCTCGTCCGCTGGCCAGCATCACGCTGGCCATGGTGAATCCCTCCGGCGCTTTATGCAGCAGAATGGCCAGAAAGATCAACCAGCCGAGCCAGTTGGAAAGTGCGAATCCAGACCCGATCGCGACGCCATCGAAAAGCGCATGGAAACTCAGGCCGCCCAGCACCGAATAGCCTGTGCGCCGGGAAACGAATTCGCCGCCATGCGTCTCCTCGCCATAATGAAAATGAGCGTTGATGGTGTGTTCCAGCAGATGGATGGCGCAATAGCCGGCCATGATCAGCGCCGGCGCTAGCTGCGCATTCAGGCGCAGGCTTTCGGGCGTCATCTCCAGTAGGGCCGTGGCCATCAGGAATCCCGCTCCCAGCGCGACAAAGTAGCGCAGATAGCGCTCCACGCCGCGCGCGCGCACCAGCACCAAACCGCCCGCCACGTCGGCCAGCGCGGCGATTGTGCCGAGAATGAGCGAAATCTTCAGCATCGTAATTGCAAACCGTGGACCGTGAGCAGGAGGATTGCCCTTCTCTCCGGCTGCCTGATTGTTGAGTCTTGCTCCCTCGTCCCTAGTCCCCAGTCCCTGGCCCCTAGTCCCTGCTCACTAGTCCCTAGTCCCTGTCTTTTCACCCGCTGTGTCTGATGTTTAAAACGTCGCCGTCCTGCACCACGTACTCCTTGCCTTCCAGACGAAGAGTGCCCTTGGCCCGCGCACCGGCCTCGGAGCCGGCGGCCAGCAGGTTGTCCCAGCGAATGGTCTCGGCGCGGATGAAATGATGCTCCAAATCAGTGTGGATCACGCCCGCTGGTCGAACATGACCGTGACGGTGTTGCTGCGCGAGAGGATATTGGTCGCGTAATAAATAGCCTGGCTGAGGCTGCCATTCAGGTCCTGGAACGTGGGAATGGCGGCTTGGTAAGTGTTGCCGGCGGAATCCGTCACGTTCGTTAGGTTCGCGGTGTCGTCGTTCCAGCCGATGGCCAGAATGTTGACGTTGCCGGCGGTTTGCGTGTTGGTGTAGGTCACGGTGACCTGGCTTTGGTCCGTTTGTGGGCACGCGTAATTGCCCTGCACGTACAACGTCCGAGTCGGTTGCGGACCGGTCTTAAACGCTGCCACCTGCATCAACCAGCCGCTTGAGGCCAGCGGAGCCGTTGCGTTGTACGTTCTGACCGAGACCGCCACCCTGTCCTCGACAATATCCGCGTCCGGCTGCGTAATGACCCGCTGCACGTACCGGCGCCGGGACCGGTGAAATTGCCCGCGACCATTCCGGCGGCGAACAGCAATTCGTTGGTCTGGCTCGTCATCAGCAGCCCGCTGTCGGCCAGGGCGCTGTGCCGGAGGCAGAGGCTCCCGCGTCGAAGGGATTGTCTTGGCTCAGCCCGGAATACTCCGCCAACCGGAGGTCAACGGACTGCGCTGGTTGGTCAAACGAGACCGTGACTGTGTTGCTGCCTCCGAGGATATCGGCCGCGTAATAAATCGCCTGGCTGAGGCCGCTGCCGCGGAACGTGGGAACGGCCACTTGGTAAGTGTTGCCGGCGGAATCCGTCACGTTCGTGATGTTCGCGCCTTCGTCGTTCCAGCCGACGGCCAGAATGTTGAGGTTGCCGGCGGTTTGCGCGGCGTTATAGGTCACTGCGACCTGGCTTTGTGGCGTTTGTGAGCACGCGTAGTTCTGCTGCACGAAACCTACGCCGCCGACCCCGCTCGATGGCGGCGGGCCGGTCCTAAACGCCGCCACCTGCATCAACCACCCGCTCGAGGCCAGCGGGGCCGTTGCGCTGTACGTCCCTGCCGAGGCCGCCACCATGTCCTCGACCACATCGGCGTTCGGCTGCGTAATGACTTCCTTCACCCACCCAGTTCCCCGGGCCCGTGAAACCGGCCCCGGCCATTCCGGCGGCGAACAGCAATTCGTTGGTCTGGCTCGTGGTCACTGGCCCGCTGTCGGCCAGTGCGCCTGTGCCGGAGGCAGAGGCTCCCGCGTCGAAGGGGTTGTTGCGGCTCAGCCCGGCATACTCCGTCGCCCGGAGGTCGACCAACGACGCCGGTTGGTCGAACATGACCGTGACCGTGTTGCTGCCTGAGAGGATATTGGCCGCGTAATAAATAGCCTGGCTACGGCCGCTGCCCCGGAACGTGGGACCGGCCATTTGGTAAGTGTTCCCGGCGGAATCCGTCACGTTCGTGAGGTTCGCGGTGACGTCGTTCCAGCCGATGGCCAGAATGTTGAGGTTGCCGGCGGTTTGCGCGTTGGCATAGGCGACGGTAAGCTGGCTTTGTGGCGTTTGTGGGCACGCGTAAATCTGCTGCACCAACGTGGGTTTGCCGCCGCCCCCGCTGGTTGGTGGCGGGCCGGTCCTAAAGGCTGCCACCTGCATCACCCACCCGGCGGAGCCCAGCGGGGTCGGTACGTTGTACGTCCCCGCCGAGGGCGCCACCATGTCCTGGACAATATCCGCGTCCGGCTGCGTAATAACTTCCTCCACCCACCCGGTGGCGGGGCCATTGTAACCGGACCCGGTCATTCCGGCGGCGAACAGCAATTCGTTGGTCTGGCTCGTGGTCACTGGCCCGCTGTCGGCCAGCGCGCTCGTGCCGGAGGCAGAGGCTCCCGCGTCGAAGGGATGGTCCTGGCTCAGCCCGGAATACTCCGTCACCCGGAGGTCGAACGTACTTCGCCGGTTGGTCAAACGTGACCGTGACCGTGTTGCTGCCTGAGAGGATATCGGTCGCGTAATAAATAGCCTGGCTGAGGCCGCCGCCCCGGAACGTAGGAACGGCCAGTTGGTAGGTGTTGCCGGCGGAATCCGTCACGTTCGTGATGTTCGCCCCTTCGTCGTTCCAGCCGATGGCCAGAATGTTCAGGTCGCCGGCGGTTTGCGCGTTGGTATAGTCATCGGCGACCTGGTTTTGCGGCGATTGTGGGCACGTGTAAGCCTGCTGCACGAACAGCGGTTGGGCCTCAGCTTTCGGCGGAGCCTGGCACAGCGCAACCAAGGCTGCCAACGCGAGGAAACATGAAGCGGATTTGCGAGTTGATTTCATAATAGTCATAACCTAATTGTCTGCCAGTCATTTGTCATCTCTTCTCCCCATGCGCACCTCTCGCAGCGCCTTGAGCGCCGCAGGGCCCGCGCGGCTCGCCGCCTCGAACATGCGCGTGCTAACGGTCTTAAGCGTCTCCTCGACCAAGCCCTTTTGCTCGGCTGTCAGCTCAGGCTGCCTCAGCAAATTCCACATGGCGATTTGCGAATTGACCATGTCGTTGGTGCGCAGGGCTGAAACCGCTGTTTCCCAGGTTAGCTTTATGTTCGAGGGCGCCGAATCGAATACTGGGTCTGCAGGGCCTGCTCGACCGGGGCCTTCCGGCTGCAACCGGCTGCCGCCGAGGCGCCAAGGATGGCGGCTAGGAACAAAACGCGCTTTTTCATGGTTACGGCAGCTTTCGGCCTATCCTAATCACCATTCGATGAGAGGGGGTTGCAGTAAAGCAGGCCCGGCCTTTGGAGCAACTCCGCTTTCCATTTTTGCTCCGAAACGCTCTGCACGTGCGCGTCGAAACCAAGCACAACGGCAGAACTATGCCGTCTTCCCACCCCTTCGTTATCGGAGGGATTGGGATTGTTGCAGGCGTTGTCGTAGGCAAGCGGACCGAGGGGGGGACGTTCGTCGGGTTCCCACATCGCCCAGGCGACCGACAGTCTGAACGCGCTGAGTTTCAGCGTGTTGGGGCGTTGGCCCACCATCCATGCGCTTCTGCCCGCGCTCACTTTGTCGCTCATGACATAGGTGGAAAGCTTGTTGTCGCGCAATTTCCACAAAGGGGCGTTGGTTTGGTCCGTTGGGAGCGGTAAACGCCGGGCGCTTTGATGTAAGGCCAAAACAAACCGCTCTCGGTACGGCGCGGTCAGGCTCGCATTGTAAGGCGGCTTCGTTGGATCCGGCGCGCCCCCGCCCCAAATATCCTCCCCGTACCCTGCGATGGGCAAGTATAGCCAACCTGGTCCTTCACTGACCTCGTTATAGGCATTTGGAAAAGCCAGACGATCATTATCGTCGTGCGCATACATCTGCATCGCCAGTCCGAGATTCCGCACGTTGCTCGTGCAGTACCCCGCTTGGCCTTCTCCTTGGCTTTGCTTAAAGCCGGAAGGAGCATCGCTGCGAGGATCGCGATCATGGCGATAACCACGAGCAACTCGATCAGCGTGAAGGCGCGGTTCGGCAGGCGATGCGAACCGGCGGAATGCTTAGGCGAGTTTACACCGCTCATAAGCCCCGGTTTTCACGAGCCTGCACCGTCGCCTGCCCAGTGCTCACGCTCATGCCCACTTTATACGATGCCGATGCATCTCCGGTCAACCAGAAATGTCGCGCCCCCCCGGCGGCGAAAATGCGTCCGAGCGCGCAGATGAGCCGGGGCGGTTTCACAGGCACGAATTGAGGTAGTCATGCTCTCGTCCATTTCGACGAGCAGCGCCTCCTCATCCTTTTCGTAGGGGAAGCCGATTTCTGGAAACCAATAGGCCTCCTTGCAGCCGGCGGAGTCAGCGTCTTCAGCACCTGGTCCATTTTGATCACGCCCCGCGCATTGTTCTTCTTGGAGAAACTCCAGTGGATGTCGTTCTTCCCGTCCATTTGCTGGAGGTGAAAGATGGGGGAGATCGGGCCGAGCTCGCGCAGCCAGCAGTTGAGGTCGCCATCCTTCCCCTTCTGCTCTTAGCTGCACCAGTGCCCCACGTCGAGCTGCATATGGATCGGGATCGTGGAACCGCGGTTCATCCGCTCGTAGAGCGCGCGGAAGACATCGATGGAGATGCTCATTTCCGCCGACCGGCGTGGGTTCCCAGGGAGGAATTTCTTGCGGTGCCGGGCGGCGATGCGCGCGAAGGCCTGAAAGCCCTCGACAGTCGTATCGAGCAGGAACTGGCGTTTGGCCTTGTCCGTGTAGTCGCGCCAGCTCGCCGCCGCGATTGGGCCGCCGATGCCGTGGGCGCCGAGCAGCGCGAGATCGCGGAGGCCTTGTCGCACCAGTCGAGCGCGTTGTCGCGCATTTCCTTAAACGGATGCAGCAGGTAATTGTAGGTGTAAGCCGCGACGCCGATGAAGCAGTTGTGGACCGAGGGGCCGTATTTCTTCGCGGCTTGGTTCACTTCCGCGCAATACCTGTTGCGGGCCGGTTTGAGGGTGCGCGGGTCGAGCAGGTCGAAGACAAACTGCACGTGCTTGAGACCCCAGCTGGCCGATTTGCTGGCCCCACGCATCGGGTTCGGGCCAGCGTTTGGCGGCGTAGAGCAGGTTCATGCCGAGATGGACTTTCATGGGATATTCCTTCGGGATTTTTGCGGTTGAAGAGAGACGAATTAGAAATCGCGAGCGGGTTGAACAGCGAGCCGGTGCCGCGCGGGAGCCGCAACGGCGACGCCGTCACGAGAAACTCCCAGCGCCGCTCCGCCTCGCACACTTTGACGACGTCTTCGAATTGCAGGCTGTCGGCACACACCATGCCCATCGCGGGAATTTGCAGCGCGTGGATGGGATAGGCGACGCCTTCCACTTGGCTCGGGACGGTCTCGCCGTCGCCGTCGGGAAAGAACGCCGCGCACCTGGCGCTCGTGGAGCAGCGTCAGCGCCGTGGCGTGCAGCCCGGCGCGGCCTTCGCCATCGTAGCCGCAGTTCCACGCGCCCAACTCGAGCCGCCGCCGGTGGTGGCCGCTCACCCTGCTTTGTTGTCGGCGGAACAATATATGAGTAGTCATCATATTGTAACATACTAATTTAATCTCTGCTATTGACACGTTGCTGGATCTGTGGTAGGACGCACCTTTTCATTTTGGTAAGCGCCAGGAAACGGGGGACTTGCAAAAGATCAGGGCGTGCAAGCGATCAGGGCCGCCATTGTGGTGGAGGAATCGCTTTTGGAACTTGCGGGTGGTGGCACGGCTGCGAGGATTGATTTTGCGGCATTCCTCCAGCCAGGCTTGGGCGAGACTGACCGCCGTCCGGCGGAACAGGCTCAGTGCAAAGGCCGCCTTGGAGTTGTGGACCCGGCTGTGATCTTCACCCAGCGTGACGTCCAGAGCGTGATGCAGGCGGCTCTCGATGACCCAGTAGCCCCGCTTGAGTTTGAGAAAGCCGGCCGCATCCAACTCTTCCAGGGTGAGGCTGCTGATGAGATAGATGATTTCGGTGGTCTTTTTACCCTTGCGCCGAACCCGGCGCCGCAGCCGGGCGATGCTCTGAACTCCGGGAAAGCCCACCTGCTGCGGGCTGGCATCCTGGCAATCCAGCACCCGGATTTCGCGTCGGCCCCGGTTGCGCTCTCGGGTCATGACGTGGGTGTGCGGGGTCGGTTGAGGGGGAAAAACGCTGTTCGGTGAACAGCGTCTCAAGCGTTTCAAAAAGGCCCTTTTGGTTCTTTTTGACCGTCAGCAGGTACTCTCCGCCCTGCTCGTAAAGAATCTGCTCGGCCGTCTCCACCTGGGTATGCGCCGCATCGGCCAGCACGATTTTATCGACGATGTCCAGCTTGGCCAACTGCTCGCGCGCGGCCGGGATTTCATTGCTCTCTTCCTTGACCTTGGTTGAACCCAGCCAGCGGCCCGTGCCATCGACGGCGTTGACCGACTCCACATGCGCATGGCGGATTTTCTTGCCGTCCAGGACCACCAGTTGGTCTTGCACCGGTCCCAGGACTTGGGACTGCCACAACAGCAGTACCCGCTCCAGAATCTCGGCGTTGACCCCCGTCAGCACGCGTTGAAAACTGGTGCGCCGGGGACAGCGCACGCGCCTCGTGCGCACGTCGAGGCGAAACCTCAGCGCCCGCAACTGGCCCTGCGAAAGCGTGGCGGCGTAGTCGGCCAGGTCTTCATAACCTTTGGTGAGGCCACTGAAGACGGCCATGGCGATAAGCGCCAGCATGCCGGCGATGGGATAAGCCAGGGACTGCTTGCGCCGGAACTCGGGGAGGTCTCGGTTTAAGCGCTCCATCAAACTGGCAATCTCGCCCGCTTTGGCGGTGCAGCGGGGTTGGACCTTGGGCAGCACCTCGGCCCACTGGGGTAGCAACTCCGCCGCGCGCAGCTTGACGCAAGCCTTTTTGACCAGTTCGCGCACCCAGACTTGCTTGGGTTGGTCGTGCTTCTCATAGAAATCGACCGCGCTGCGCTTCCAGCCGCTGGTGGGTCCCAACTGGCTCCAGCCACTGACCTTGTAAGCGGTGCCGCGATACTGCTGGGGATCCACAAAACTTTCGGCCAGTGCCAGCGGGTGACCCCAGGTACTTTCCCAATCCGAACTCAGGCGCGCCAACATCAGCTTCATGAACCGACTGACCAGGTTGGGATAATGGCACTCGGGCAGGACATACAAACGCGAGTTGTTGACCACCAGGGGCAGCCGTTGGCGCCGTTGCTCCTCGTTCCAACCAATAAACTGATCCCGCGGCTTGATGTGCAGGGCGGCGGCACTCCAAGTGGCTACGGCAAACCATTGGCCTTTCCAAGTGACCGCGTAGCGCAACTGCTCCCCGACCAGTTTTGCGCTGTGCAGGTAATGGTGCTCGATTAGAATCTGATCACATTTCTGGATGTCCTGGGGCCGGCCGAGCAACTTCACGGTCATGCCCAGCAAGACGGTTTGTTCGTCGGCGCTGGGCCGACGAAAACGAACTTTGCCTTTTTGCATGCCCCGAGGGTAAAAAACTTGTTGCGGCTTGTCCCGCAAAAAGTGCTAAAGGCCAGATTGGCAAAGAGTTAGCGAGGAGGCCAGACGCGCCCTACCAATGCGCCGGGCCAATTCATGAAAGGGGCGCGGACGGCTTCGTCCGTCACAATCCTGGTCGGAAACTTGGTCGTATGCGTCCGTTGACAAAGGTTGCGACCAAGGTTGCGACCAAGGTTTGGGAGGCGGAGTGGTTGGGATTGGAATTCGAGCCGGGCTTGGTTAGTGTAGGGCTCATGCGTGTGCTGCTGGTAGAGGACGAGAAGAAGACGGCGGCGTTTGTGCGGAAAGCGCTCAGGGTGAAGGGTTCGCCGTGGACGTATGCCACAACGGGGAAGAGGCTTGGGCGGCGGCACGGACGACGGCGTTCGACGCTATGGTGCTGGACATCATGCTGCCCGGGCGGGACGGGTTAGCTTGCTGCGGCAACTGAGGGAACACAGCATCGCCACCCCCGTGCTGCTGCTCTCGGCCCGCGGCGAGGTCAATGAGCGGGTGGACGGGTTAAATGCGGGAGCGGACGACTATCTGCCCAAGCCCTTTGTGCTCGCGGAGTTGGTGGCGCGGGTGCGGGCCTTGGGCCGGCGGGGGAGCGAATCCAAGCCGGCGGTGCTCCAGGTAGCGGACTTGAGGTTGGACACGCAGACACGCCGGGCTTAACGTGGGGACGTGTTGATCGAGCTGACGGCGCGTGAATATCGTTTGCTCGAATTCCTGATGCGGTCCGCCGGGCACATTTCGACCGGATGGCCATCCTGGAAAAGGTGTGGGACTACAGTTTCGACCGGGAAGCAACCTGGTGGACGTGAACGTGATGCGGTTGCGGGAAAAGATCGACGCGGATTTCGAGCCGAAGCTGCTGCATACGGTGCGGGGGCTGGGCTACGTCATCAAAGAACCGTCATGACGATTCGAACGCGGCTGACGCTCTGGAACGCCTCGATGCTGCTGGTGGCGCTGGTGGCCACCGGCGTGCTGACCTACTATGAGCTGGTCATCGAGCCGCGGAGCCAAACCCAGGAAACGCCAGCCACGCTGAAGGGGGACCAGGAGCCCGCCCCGACGGACCTGGTGGAGATCGGCATATCTGCAGCATTGTGCCCGCCATGGCCCTGGCCCTGGCCGGAGGCTGGTGGGTGATGCGCCAGACCGTCGCTCCGGTGACCGCGCTAACCCAGGCGGCCGAGCAGATGAACGAACACAACCTGGGCGCCCCCTTCGGTCGAAGCGGCAGTGGCGATGAGTTGGACCGTTTGACCGAGGTGTTCAACGCCATGACGGCACGGCTCAACTCGGCCTTCACGCGGCTGCGGGAGTTCACGCTCCACGCGTCGCACGAGTTGAAGACCCCGCTGACGGTGATGCATGGAGAGTTGAGGAGTTGGCTCCGGGAGGACGGGCTAACGGGAGAGACGGGGGCGGGTGGAGAGCCAACTGGACGAGGTCCACGCCTGGCCAGGACGTGGACTCCCTGACCTTGCTCACCAAGGCCGATGCGGGGCAGGTGGTCCTTGGGCGCGAGGTGGTGCGGCTGGATGAATTGCTGCGCGAGGCCCTGGCCGACGCCGAGGACCTCGAGCCGAGCGGGGTGACCGCCGCTGGGGGTTTGCGACCCGGTGACGATCCTGGGAGACCGGCATCGCCTCCGGCAATTGCTGCTCAACCTCTGCGACAACGCGGTGAAGTACAACGAGCCTGGAGGCAAGGTGACCTTGGATTTGCGCCGCGCCGGCCCCCGCGCGGAGGTCAGGATCGGCAACACGGGCCGGGGAATTGCCGCCGAGGTTCTGCCGAGGGTCTTCGATCGCTTCTTCCGCGGCGATGCCAGCCACAGCCAGGCCGTCAGAGGTTGCGGCCTGGGCCTGAGCATCGCGCGCTGGATTGTGAGCGCGCATGGCGGCACGATCCAGATTGCTTCCGAACCCGGCAGGCTAACGACGGCCATCGTGCGGTTGCCGGTAGCAGTTCATGCGAAACCAACGTCCCCCCTGACGAAAACGTCACCGACCAGTCATGGCCGCGTCACGTTCTGCGGAGAAACTGCCCCGAGCCGGGTGAGTTCCGGTGGACCCCGGCGAAAGCAGATTGTCTATGAGAATGAGGCAGAGAGTGGGCTATGCAGCGGGCGCGGCAATGGCCGCGGCGCTGTTCGCCGGCTGTTCCAGCCTGGCGCCCGAATTGCGCCTGGCGCAGCCTACCGTTGGGATCCCCTCGTCCGCGCGAGGATTCCCGCACGCTCCACACTCGCGACGCTCCACGCTCTACGCTCTACGCTCCACCGCGGGGCTGGATGTAACCGGAGGGCAGGCGGAGCGTCCAGGGTCTTGGTTCCAATGAACGCAATGATTCGCACGATTAGATATGAAGAAGAATAGGTTAGGTTTCGCGGTGTGGTTCCCTTAGGCGGTTTAATCCTTTCCGGTTTGGTTTCTTTCGCCCAATCCGCGCCGGGCGCCACGCCGTACAAGCTCCTCAACGCGGCCCAGACGATGGGCACGGGCGGGATCGATTATGTTTACGCAGACAGCGATGGGCGGCGGCTTTATGTCCCCCGGGAGACCAGGTCCTGGTGTTCGACCTGGATACGCTTAAGCCGGCGGGCGCGATTGCCAAGGCTAGGGCGCGAGGCGTCGCGGTGGACCCCAAGTCGCACCACGGCTTTTGCAGCAGCAGCCCCGTGGTTATGTGGGATACCAGGACGCTCGAGACGCTCAAGACCATTGACGTCCAGGGTTGTCCGGATGGAATCCTCTTTGAGCCGGCGACGGAGCGGGTTTACGTGTTCAGCCATAGCCAGCCCAATGCCACGGTGATCAACAGCAAAGAAGGCGGGATCGTTGGCACCATCGACCTCGGGGGCGCGCCGGAGCAAGCCGCCAGCGATGGCCAGGGCCGGCTCTATGTAGCTATCGAGGACAAAGACCAGGTCGCGGTCGTGGACCTCAAGACGCTGAAAGTGACGGCGCACTACGACCTGGGCGGCAAGGGCGGTGGGCCAGGCGGCCTCGCTTTGGATGCGAAGAACCAGATTCTGTTTGCCTTTTGTCATGACCCGGCAACGGCCGTAATACTGAGCGCCAAGGACGGAAGCATCCTCGCCACCCTGCCCATTGGCAGAGGCACCGACGGCGGCGGGTTCAATCCAAATACTATGGAAGCGTTAGTCTCGCAGGGCGACGGGACGCTGACCTTCATCAAAGGAGAACAGCCCAAGCAGCTTCGAAGTGGAACAAACGGTGCAGACGAAGTCACGGGCGAAGACCTGCACGTTGGAACCAAGAGCAACCGGATTCTGTTAATTGCCACCGAACCGGCCCCGGCGCGAGTGGGGCGGCACCGACCGCGGCGGGAGGCGCCAACCAACGCGGCAGAGGCAGAGGCGGTGCCGAGGGCGGGCCAGGTCTGCTTGATATACTTGGTGGTGGGGCGGGGGAATAACGGCGGCGACAAAGGCGGCGCATCGGCGTTTGTAGCGCAGGCCCTAAGTTTACGCATTATCCGGCTGCTCAATCCGGGTAGCCGTTGGGATGCTGCTTATGCCAGGCCCAGGCGGTGGCGACGATGTCTTCGAGCTTCGGGAATTTGGGTTTCCAGCCCAGTTCGCGGATGGCTTTTGCGGCGGAGGCCACGAGCCGGGGCGGGTCGCCCGGACGGCGCGGCTTCTCGACGGCGGGAATGGCCTTGCCGGTGACCTTCTCGCACATCGCGGATGACTTGGCGGACGGAATAGCCGTCGCCGTTGCCCAGGTTGTAGAAGCCTTGCTTGCCCGGCTGCCAGGGCCAGGATGTGCGCCTGCGCCAGGTCGACGATGTGGATGTAATCGCGGATGCAGGTGCCGTCGGGCGTGGGGTAATCCGTGCCGAAGATCTCGCAATGCGGCGTCTGGCCCAGCGGCGACCTTGCAGCACGTTGGGAATGAGATGCGTTTCGATGCGGTGATGCTCGCCGAACTTGTCGCTGGCGCCGGCGGCGTTGAAATAGCGGAAGGCGACGAATTCCAGCCCGTGAATCCGGTGATACCACTGCAGCATCTTCTCGAACATCAGCTTGGACTCGCCGTAGGGGTTGATCGGGCGCTGCGGCAGTTCCTCGGTCATGGGCACGCGGTCGGGCGGGCCGTAGGTGGCGCAAGTGGAGCTGAAGACGAATTTCTTCACCCCGGCAGCCATCGCGGCCTCGAGCAGATTAAGGCCGTTGGCGACGTTGTTGTGGAAGTACTTCCCCGGGTTGGTCATGGACTCCCCCACCAGCGCGTTGGCGGCGAAATGGACAATGGCATCCGCGCGCGCCGCCTTCATAGCGTCCCGCAGGTGATGCGGCTCCTCGGGACGGCTGAATGAAATGGGCGCCGCGCATCCACGGCCGAACGGTGGCCTTCGGTCAGGTCATCATAGACCGTAACCTGCCGCCCGGCATTGAGCAGTTCCTCGATGCAAACCGAACCGATATAACCTGCGCCGCCCGTGACAAATACATTCATAAGAAGCACCTTAATTGGCGCGTGTGGGCAACTCAACGGGGAATTCAGGTCTCAGTCGTTTGCGCCAGGCCATCCAAGCCATGAGGTATGCCGTCCTCATCCTGCTGCTCTTCCTCATCGCTGCGGAAACAGCTTGGCACGACCGGCGCAGGTCATCCTGTTGCGCCACGCCGAGAAGCCCTCGGATGAGTCCGATGTCCACCTTTCGGAGCGCGGGAGAGTCAGCGCGCGCGCGCTGGTAGCCCTTCTTGCAACTGAACCGGTCTTAGGAACCAACGGCCCACCAGCGGCGCTGTTCGCGCCGAAGGTCACCAGCCGAGGCCGCACCGCCGTCCCTACGAGACGCTTAAACCGCTTGCCGACCACCTGAAATTGTCCGTCCAACGCCGTATGGCCCCAGTGATTACGCCGCCCTGGCCAGGCATATCCTGTCAGACGCCGGACCTCGACGGGAAGACCGTCATCGTCTGCTGGACACATGACTACCTTCCGGCCTTGGCTAAGGCCCTTGGGGTCCAGCCCAAGCCTGCACGGTGGAAAGGCAGCGTGTACGACCGCGTCTGGATAATTACCTACAAGACCGCAACGCTGTTCTGGCCAACCGGCCCCAGAACCTGCTGCCGGGCGATTCGACGGAACTATCCTACCCCGCTTGAACCGGCCGGTTCTCCGGCTCCGTCCCGGAAAGGCGGAGGCAGAGGCTTCCGGGCGTAGGCCGACCGAGCCTTGGGAGGCCCTCGGAACGATCAGGAATGAGCCTCACACCTCGGCCAAGAACACAAACCAATACTGCCGCGCTGACAACACCCGGCCTATTTGCTTGATTTCGTTTACGGTGTTTTTCATATTGCTATAAAGAGCGGAATTTGTTTCTTGTTCTCATGGCAGCATCTAAAGAGTCTGACAATCTCGACGCACAGTTTTATAAATCGGCGGAGGCCTTTTTCAAGAGCTACAGCCATATCGGGCTGACCTACGACGACGTCACGCTGGCGACGCTCTATTCGGAGATCCTGCCGCGCGACACCCATCTGGACACGACGCTCGCGGAAGGGCTGCGCCTGCACATCCCGGTCATCTCGTCGGACATGGACACGGTCACCGAGTCGCGCATGGCCATCGCCATGGCGCTCAACGGCGGGCTCGGCCTGATCCATTACAACATGCCGGAGCGGGAGCAGCTCAAGGAGGTCGGCCGCGTCAAGCACCACGTCCACGGCCTGATCCAGGATCCCATCAAGGTCGCGCCGGACCAGTTCATCGGCGACGTGCTCGAGTCTGATCGAGAAGAAGCGCTTCGCGTTCAGCACCTTCCCGGTGGTGGACGCCCAGGGCAAGCTCGTCGGCCTGCTCCCCGGCCACGTCGTCAAGCAGCGCTACGCCAAGCGCAAGGTCGCCGAGGCGATGACCCCGCGCGCGCAGGTCATACCATCAACAAGAAGGAACTGGGCCGCGACCCCATCGCCACGGCCGACAGTTTCTTCACCGACCACCCCGGCATCCACAAGATGCTGGTGGTGGACGACCAGGACCGGCTGCGCGGGCCTGTTCACCATCACCGACGTCGAGCGGATCACGCAGGAGCGCAACGCGCAGTTCAAGCCGGCGCGCGACGCCCATTTCCGCCTGGTCTGCGGCGCCGCCGTCTCGGCCACGCGCAACGCCTTCGGCGAGCTGGACCGCGAGCGCATCCTCGCGCACGTGGGCGCGCTGGTCGACGAGGCGCTCGACGCCGTCGCCGTCTCCACCGCGCACGGCCACAGCCGGGGCGTCGGCGACATGGTGAGGCTCCTGCGCGACGCCTTCCCCAACCTCCCCATCATCGCCGGCAACGTCACCAGCGCCGCCGGCGTCGAGTTCCTCGCCGATTGCGGCGCCAACGCCATCAAGATCGGCCAGGGCCCGGGCTCCATCTGCACGACGCGCATCGTCGCCGGCGTCGGCATCCCGCAGCTCACCGCGCTCTACGTGGCGCACGCGCGCCGCCGCGCAAGAAGCGCGTCACCATCATCGCCGACGGCGGCATCACCAAGTCCGGCGACATCGTCAAGGCCCTCACGCTGGCCGACGCCGTCATCTGCGGCGGCCTGTTCGCCGGCTGCCGCGAGGCGCCGGGCGAGATCATCGAAATCAGCGGCAAGCTCTACAAACAATACCGCGGCATGGGCAGCCTCGCCGCCATGAAGGCCGGCTCCGCCGCCCGCTACGGCCACGACAGCCGACCCCGACCCGCAAGGTCGCCGCCGAGGGCATCGAGGCCCTCAAGGAAGTCTCCGGCTCGGTCGACGACGTGCTCGCCCACCTCATCGGCGGCGTGCAGTCCGGCATGGGCTACCTCGGCGCGGCCAACCTCGCCGAACTCCGCGAGAAGGCCCGCTACATCCGCGTCAGCCCCGCCGGCCAGAGGGAAGCCGCGCCGCACGACGTGGTGGAGTTGAAGACGGGGAGTTGACGATATGGTTCAAGTGCCTCCCTTTTTTAGAGAACGATTCGCCGTCCTGGTGTTGGCCTCGGTGACCGCCGCCGCGGCTCCCTCTGTCCTTGGGGTGGCCGATCCCGCCGACGCGGCCAAACGAACCCCGCCTCCTCCCGCCGCCCCCTCGGAATCCAGAGCGGCCGTGGAAAGCGAGTACCACAAGGTCATGGACGCCGATGATGAGGCCCAGGCCGAGGTGGACAAATGGATTCGAGACAACCAGGATTACGCCGCCAAGGGCGCGGGGTTGCCCAAGACCGAGCTGACCCGGCGCATCCGCGAACGTTTCGAACCGGTGCGCCAGGCCTACGAGGATTTCATCAAGCGCCATCCCGCCCACGCCGCAGGACGTGTGGCTTACGCCAGTTTCCTGGGCGACCTCGGCGAGGAGGAGTCCGCCGAGGAACAGCTCGACACGGCCTTGACCCTGGATCGAAAAACCCGGCTATTTACAACAATCTCGCCAATATCTACGGCCACAAGTCCCCGTGAAAAAGGCCTTCGAGTACTTTGAAAAGGCCATCGCGCTCAAACCGGAGGAGCCGGTTTATTATCACAACTTCGGCACCACCGTTTATGTCTTTCGGAAGGACGCCGCCGAGTATTTCGCCCTCAACCAAGCGCAGGTTGTCGAGAAAGCCCTCTCGCTTTACAGCAATGCCCTCAGGCTGGACCCGGACAATTTCCCGCTCGCCTCGACGTTGCCGAAACCTACTACACCATCGAACCGCTGCGGACCGACGAGGCGTCAAGGCCTGGACTAACGCCCTGCATGTTGCCCATAGCGCCGTGGAACGCGAAGGCGTCCAGATCCCATTTTGGCCCGAATCAACGTGTTTCTCCCGCCGTTTGGCCGAGGCCAGGGCCGATGAAACGCCGTCACCAACGCCCTCTACACCGAATTGAAAGCCGCATCGCCCGCCGCATTGAGGAACGCGAACGCAACCCCAAACGACACCAATCCCCCCGCCGCCGCGGCGTCGGAAACAAAACCCCGCTCACAGGTCCAGCCTTCGCGTATTGCCGGCGGACGTGGGCGTTGGCGTCGGCGTCGTTGGTGACTTGCATCTTCTCGCCATCCCACAGCAACTGGCGGTTGGGGAAACGCACGGCCAGGTTGCCCATCAGGACCATTTCGGAGAGCGGGCCGGAGTAGTCGAAATTGGAGCTGGCCGGCTTGCCGCCTTTGCAGGCGCGCACCCAGTCCTTTTCGTGGCCGTCCATGCCGCCGGGGATGCGCGGCAGGGTCGTGCGGAGTCTGCGGCAGCTCGCGCATCTGGTCCTCGGGAAACACGCGCGGGCTGCGCCCGTAGCAGCCGCAGATCAAGCACGCCCTTTTCCCCGAGGAAAACCACGCCGCCGTCGCCGTCGCCCAGCTCTTCGTCCGGCTCCAGGCCGTCGGGCCGCGGCGGCATCATGCCGCCGTCCCACCAGGTCAGCTTGACGGCGGGCATGTCGCCGCGGGCGGGGAATTTGTAGCGCACGATGCGTCGAGCGCGGGTAAGTTCTCGTTGCGCGGCTCGGTCTTTTTCCACAGGCCGTGCCAGTAGGTCGAGATGCAGCCTTCGACGCTGACGGGGTATTTCAGTTTCAAGGCCCAGAAGGGCGCGTCGAGGATGTGGCAGCCCAGGTCGCCGAGCGAGCCGGTGCCGAAATCCCACCACGCCCGCCAGGTGCCGGGCAGGTAAGCGGGGTGATAAGGCCGGGACGGGGGCCGGGCCGAGCCACAGGTCCCAATCCAAACCCGCCGGGACGGGCGGGGTTTCCTTGGGCCGCTCGACCTCCACGCCCTGCGGCCAGACGGGCCGATTGGTCCAGGCGTGGACCTCGCGCACCGGCGCCGATGCACCCGGCCGCAATCCACTCGCAGACCAGCCGGGTGCCATCGCCCGGAATGCCCCTGGTTGCCCATCTGGGTGCACGACCTTGTGCTCGCGCGCCGCCTCGGTCAGCACGCGGGCCTCGTGCACCGAATGGGTCATCGGCTTTTGGACATAGACGTGCTTGCCGGCCCGCATGGCCGCCAGCGCGATCACGGCGTGCGTGTGATCGGGCGTGGCCACGATGACGGCGTCGATGTCCTTTTGCTGTTCGAGCATCTGGCGGAAATCCCGGTAGACCTTGGCCTTGGGATATTCGGCGAAGATCTTGGCGGCGTAATTCGCGTCCACGTCGCACAGGGCCACGATGTTCTCCGCCGGCACAGGCTCGGAGATTGTTCTGGCCCATGCCGCCGACGCCAATGCCGGCGATGTTGCAGCTTTTCGCTGGGCGGGGTTTGACCCGGACCGCCCAGCACGTGCCGGGGCACGATCGGAACGCGGAGGCCACGATGGCGGTGGTCTGCAAGAACTGCCTTCGAGTGTCTTTCATAAATAACGCGTGGTTGACGCAGTTGAATCCGGGACCATTGACTGCCAAAAAAAATGGCGCCCGACAAGCGAATTCAAGCAACGTGAATATCCTGTGAATAACTTTGTCTTGAAAAACCGCCTGCCGCGGGCTTAGATTGGCTTTGGCGAGGCGATACGCCGGGTCCAAGACCGGTATTGAGATCTTTGTGCCGGGGCGTCAGGACGTGCCTTAGGGCCATAATCCCGCTTGCGGGAGGCGCTCATCTCTTTGGCGGCGCCTCGCCGTTATTTTTTATTTTTTAGGTTGTAAATCCAGGCTTGCATTGGCCCGCGTTTTGATTATCTTCCGACCGCTCCTGTCCGGGAACTCCGGGCAGCGCGATTTTTTGAGAGAAATATGGCAACAGCAAATGATCTTCGCCGCGGCATGGCGATCAATTACAACGGCGACATCTGGTGGTGCTGGACAGCCAGCACCGCACGCCGGGCAACCTGCGGGCCTTTGTGCAGGCCACCCTGCGCAGCATCCGCAGCGGCAAGTCCTCCGACGTGCGCTTCAGCTCCACGGAGAAGATCGACGTCGTGCCGATGATGACGCGCAAGATGGATTTCAGCTACAAGGACGGCGAGGACTTCGTTTTCTCCGATCCCGAGACCTACGAGACCGTCACGCTTGCCGCCGGAGATCGTCGGGGACGCCAAGAACTACCTGGTGGAAAACGCGGCGGTGACGGTGACCTTTGTTGAGGACAAGGCGGTGACGATCGAACTGCCCTCCAGCGTCGTGCTGAAGGTAGCCGACGCGCCGGAAGGCATTCGCGGCGATTCGGCCAACAACGTGCAGAAAGCCGTGATGCTGGAGACCGGCATCACCGTGCAAGCCCCCCTCTTCATCAAGACCGGCGAGAAGATCAAGATGGACACCCGCACCGGCAAGTACATGGAACGGGCCTGAGGGCCAGGCCCGGATGAGCGCAAGCACGAGAATGAGGCAAGTTGTTGAGAAGGCCGCTATGGCCGGGTTGGGTCTGTGCCTGGTGGCGATGGCCCCCCGTCCGCTGCCTGTCCGCCCCGCCCCGGCCCCGAGCGCGCCGCGCATACCGCGCACCGCGCGCAATCCCTACTTGGGAGCCATTATCCCTGGACGCCTCCTCGGGCCGGGTGCTCTTCGAGGACCATGCCGATGCCAAAGGCTACCCTGCCAGCGTCCTCAAGTCGATGGACCTGCTGATCTACCTCGAAAAAATCCAGCAGGGCCAACTCTCTTTGCAAGACCAGGTGACCGCCAGCGCCAAGGCCTCCCACACCGGCGGTTCGCGCGTCTGGCTGGCCGAGAAAGAATCGTTCACTGTTGATGAGATGCTCTATGCCCTCATGGTGCAGTCGGCCAACGACGTTGCCATCGCCCTGGCCGAGAAGGTTGGCGGCTCGACCGATGGTTTCGTCGAGTTGATGAATAAGCGCGCCAGGGAACTCGGGATGACAAGCACCGTTTTCCACTCGTCGACGGCCGCCTCCAGGCGCCGGGCAGCAGCCCGACGTCACCACCGCGCGCGACCTCTCCCTCCTCTGCGGCGAATTGCTTAAACACCCCGATACCTTGCGTTATACCTCGACCCGGGATCGCCCGTTTCGCACCAATGTCCCAGGCAAAACGGTGATCCATGCGGACCCACAACCACCTCATGGGCCATCTCGAAGGCTGCGACGGTTTCAAAACGGGGTGGATTGACGCCGCCGGCTATTCCATCGCCGTGACGGCTGCCCGCCACGGCCAGCGCGTCATCGTTGTGGTCCTCGACAGCACGACCCGGCTCAGTTCGCGACGCTAAGAGCCTCCGAACTCGCCACCAAGGGCTTTGCCATCCTCTCTTTCCGGCCCCCCCCGCCCCGCGCGACCGTCCCCGCCCCCGCCCCCCCCGGGCGGTGAATAACTTTTTGCCTCCAAAAAGGGGCGGGATAGCCCTCTTCGTCTGACCACTGGACGCGAAGATGCGGGGAGAAAGAATCTGCCGCTGCGCGACCAAATCACGTCAAGAATCATGTTGGAACCGGAACTGGAGTGCGAAGTGGGGTTGTTCACCCCCTACAACGGGTGGAGCTGGCCCGGAAGTTCGAGCGTTGGGCCAGGCAACTGAGGGTGAGCGCCTTTATTTTGCGCCGCGCTGCGGAGCCGAAGAGGTTGCTCTCTTAAAAGCTTTGCCGCGGCGGAAGCTGGCTTTGAACTAGGCGCCGGCGATGCCGGCGCTCGGGAATGCCGCGCCAGCACGCGCCCGGAGCGCGCCTCGACGCTCCGCTTATCGGCCGCCGGCAGCCCCAGCAGCTCAGACCAATTGGGCGGCAGGCGCACGTGCCCGCGGTGGTCCATTACCTGCTGCACGAAGGTCTTCACCAAGTAGCCGGATCAAAGCCGACTTGCTGGTGCCGATGTCCCGAGCGATCGATTCAAGCCGCTCCTCGATCTCCGGTTCCAATCTAACGGGTAATTGCGCGCCAAAGGCCATGCCCCGTTCTTGTACAGCAGTTCGACCGCGCTTTCAAGCGAAATTCTTGGTTAATCCTCGCTAATCAGGGCGGCTCTAAGCTCGGTTTTTGGGGGGAGCGACAGCCTGGCGACCTTGAAATCCGAGATCCCGATGGCGCCCGACATGCGACATCGGCGGGTTGCTCGGGCTGCTCCGGTGTTTTGGCTGGAGCGGTGCGCCTCAGGAGACGGGAATGGACGCACAGCGCCCTCTGGAGCCACGTCGCACGACGGTGCCTGGGCGCACGCTCCAGGCTGAGGCGCTGCTGCCGCCCCGGTCGTGGCGATTTTGAGAAGCGGCTCGCGCTAAAGATGGCTCGCCTGACCGGTCAGATAGCGGATGACCAGATCAATACGTCGGCTCATTTTTTCTTGGAAGGCCGGACACGTGCTCTCGCGTGGCTTGGCTTGGCCCCGCGCCCAGGCCCGGTATTCTCCTTGCACGGCCCGGCGCAGGACGCCCAGCACCGTCGCGGCCACCGGATCATGCACCCGGCAGTTGTCTTCGGCGGCGCTCACGTCCAGGCGGTAGTGCAAAGCGTTTTCGATGCACCAGGTACCTGTCGGGCTAACTCCAGCAGACGGGCGGCGTTGGCCTGCTCTGGGCTCAAACTGGTGATGAGCCAGACGGTCTCCGCTTCTTGCTTGCCGCTCTTGAGAGCACGAATCCGCTCCAGACGCGCCAGTTGCAGGACGTGGGGAAAGCCCATTTGCGCAGGCGTTACGGCCATCACGCGAATGCCACGCCACTCGATGCGGCCGTGCCCCGCCTCGACCTGGAGCAGTTCAGGGGGAAAAATCTTCCGGAAGGAAGTGTTTGGCCTGCTCCAGCAACCCGCTTTGGTTGCCCTTGACGAACATGACGAAATCCCCGCCTCGCTCCTGCACCACGCCGTGGGCGGTTTGCACCTGCGTGTGCAGCGCGTCCATCAGGGCGATAGCGCCATCCAACTCCAGGCGGTCCAGCAGCGTTTGGCCGGCGGGGATCTCGTTGCTCTTATTGTCCACCCGCTCCACGGCCAGGGTGCGTCCGCTCTGCGCGTTGATGGCGCCGACCAGTTGGGTGCCCCGACTGCCCCGCAAGGCCTTGCCGTCCCAGACGACCACTTGCCCGTCCTGGCCACCATAGCGGGCCTGCTGCCAGGCCCAGACCGCTTGTTGAAAGGCCAGCACCGGCACGGCCTTGAGCACCCGGTAAATGGCATTCTCGGTGGGGGGATCGTAGGTGCGAGTGCGGCGGTTGAACCAACAGCGCACTGCCGCCCGCTGGGTGGGGCTCAAGTCCCGGCCAAAGCTGGCCAGCGCCCGATGCCCGCCCCGGCCTCCGCTCAGTAGGTAGGCGAAGGTCAGGGTCAGGACGGTAGCCTGCTTGTGACGCATCCCCCGAGTGCTGCGACTCTCGGGCACCTCTCGGTGCATGACCTGCCAGAAGCTACGCAGGTCCTGGCCTGGCACCAGGCAGCCCGGTTTGACCCTCCGCTCGTACGGGCGCAACGGCTCAGGCAACTCACGCCCCCGCAGCTTGCGCGCCGCGTGCTTGACCACCTCGCGCAGGTAGAGTTGTTTGGGCCGCTCGTGGACCTCGTAAAAATCCTCGGCCACTCGCTTGAACCCGCAGGTCAAGCCCACCGCCTGCCAACCGCTGGCTTTGTAGGCCGTGCCCCGAAACAGTTGGCGGTCCACAAAGCTCTCCACCAGAACAATGGGATGCCCGTAGGCTTGCTGCCAATCCGCCGAGAGCCGTGCCAGGTTCAGGGCCATCGCCTGACTAGCCAGGTTGGGATATTGGCCGGGCGCCGCCAGCACGCAAAACCGCGCATTGTTGGCCACCAAATGCAGTCGGCCCCGCCGCTGCGTGTCGTTCCATCCAATCCAGACATCGCGGACCCGCAGGTGATAAGCTGCCGCGGCCCACCCCAGCACGGCCAGCCACTGTCCGCGGTACTCAGCGACGTAACACAGCCGCTCGCCCACCAGATTGGCATTCTTGAGATAGTGCTGCTCACTGACGAGTTGATCCCACCGCGCCTGCTCGTGCGGCATAACCAAACGGACCACCACCTGCTCCAAAACCGCCCTCTCGGCCGGGTCGCTGAAAGTCAGTCGCTTGTTTTGCATGCCGGCGAGCAAAACAAAACAAACGACGACTGTCCAGTACCGAGTTTAACTCCATGGCAGGCAGGGGCTTATCATGATGGCTAGAGCCGCCCTGGAGTGGAGGCGGAGCGCGGGAGAGGATACTAGTGGGCATACAGCCGGTAAAATTTTGACCCGGTCGGTGAACTCACCGTCACGAAGGCGATGTTATTAGTAATCGCCGGCGCACCCGGCACTGGCGCCCAGTTAGCGGGCGATAGCTGGTCACTGGATTCCAGCGCAAAGCCCGCTGCGGAGGCTTTCTCCAGCCACAAAAGCTCCAGACCGTCAGAGCTGCGATCCAACTCCAGTACCGGCAGGGGACCGCTCCAGATCGGGGGCGGGGTGGCCTTAAATGCCGCCACCTGCATCACCCACCCGCTGGCACCACATGGGGCCGTTGCGTTGTTCGTTCCGGCCTCGTCCGCCACCATGTCCTCGACAATATCACTGTTTGGCCGCGTATACAGTTGTATCACATATCCGACGCCGGGGCCGCTGAAAGAGCCTGTGGTCGTCCCGGCGGCGAACAGCAATTCGTTGGCCTGGCTGTTGGTCAGTGGCCCGCTGTCAGCAAGAAGACCCGAGCCACTGCCAGAGGAGCCCACATCGAAGGGGTCGCCCGGGATCAGCCCGGCGTATCCGTCGCCCGGAGGTCAACGTAGTGCGCCGGTTGGTCCGCCTGCGGCGCCTTCGCCCCCACCGGCACCGTCCACGCGCGGCACTCGTCCTCGCCTGCGGTGAAAAAGCTGATCAGCCCCAGCAATTCATAGCTCTTCCGGATCAGCCGCACCAGCCCGCTCTCGTGCAGACCGTAACTCTCCAGGAAATCGGCCGCCTCGGCGTCGTCCATCTCCGCCAGTTCCGCTTCCACTTTGCCGCAGATGGCCGTCGCGCCGGCATTGGGCCGCTGCGCAATTGCCTCCAGCTTGTGGCGGCTCACGGCCGACTCCAGATCGGCGCCCAACCTCGCGCTTTCGCCGACATTAAGTACATAGAGAATGGGCTTTTGCGACAAAAACATGAAGCCGCGGATCAGCTTCTTCTCTTCCGCCGTCATCTCCATCTCGCGCAGCGGGATCTCCTTCTCCAGTGATGCCTTTGACCGCAAGAGCAAAGCCTGCTCGCGCTCTAGATCACCGGTGCGCGCCTTGCGCAGATCCTTCTCCACGCGCTCCAGCCGCTTCTCCACCTGCGCCAGGTCGCTCACCATCAGGTCGAACTCGACGCTTTTGGCGTCGCGCAGCGGATCGATTGGTCCCTCGTGCGCAATCGCCTCATCTTCAAATGCACGCAGCACGTGAATCAGCGCGTCCACATTGCGCAGGTTGGTCAGATAGGTCGTTTCTTTCAGCGCCTCCTGCCCGATGGCCGCCACATCGACGAACTCCACCGAGGCGAAGGTTGTCTTCTTCGGCGAGTAGAGCGCCGAGAGCTTCTCCAGCCGCTCGTCTGGCACGCGCGCCACGCCAATGTGCGCCTCACGCGGATTCGCGTGTCCGTGTTCCTCAACGCTGGCTTTGGTCAGGATCTTGAACAGCGATGTCTTGCCCACCTGCGGCAGGCCGATGATCCCGGTCTTCATAGTCGTTCCATCGTGGCCCTCGCGCACAGAAGGAACTGCGCATCGGAGCCTCTCCGATGATACAGGAGCCATCGACAGGGATCAGTGGACAGCGAGCAGCAATCGCTGAACCTCGCTTAGCGATGCAGAAGCGATGTGGTAGTCATGAAGGCGACGAGGATATCCATGGGCCATTGCGCGATGATCATGGGCGCGAGCCGCCGCGTGCGGAGATAGATCAACATCATGGCAATGAGGCCGGGCACAACCATGAGAAAGCGCACCACGACATACCGCCAATCGGGCACGAAGGGAATGAAGCAGTGCTGTAGCGACCAGAAGAATCCGACGAGCACCAGCGCGACCCAGGTGCGGTGTGTCAGGGCCTGCAGCCGAGGCAGCGCAAAGCCCTGGTATGTGAGTCTGCTCGGTCGGGGTCCAAATGATCCACCAGATGCAGAGGCTGTAAAGGGTCCGCCACAGCGGGAAGATGTGCGGGGCGGTCGCGGCCGCGCCGGCGGCAGGGGCTGTCGAGGCGATGAACGACCCGAAGACGAGCCAATTGGCGATCATTCCGCCGACGGCGATGAGCGGGAAAATGAGAACGCAGAGGCCGAGGCCGAACCAGACGTCGAAGCCGTAGCGCCAGCGCGAGGGGCCTAGCAGGCTGCGCAGGGAGACGCCTTCAGCGCGCGTGTACTTCCACAGGAGCGCGAGGCAACCGAGGTCGGCAAGGTTGCCGTAGACGGTCCACCAGTTGCCGGCGGTTGCCCAGGGGGTGGGATCGCGGCGGAGGAGAAAGAGCAGCGCGACGAGCGCCTGGGCGGCGAGGAGGAAGGCACTGCGCCCAACGATCAGGAGCAGCGGGCCGGCCCACGAAATGCGGCTGGCGGAAGCGCGCGCCTGAATGGCGGAGGGCGAGTTGGCGTGAGCGGAGGCTTCATGGACGGATTCGTGGGCAACTGGCATGGCGGAGTTCCTACGGTAACCTACGCTGCGGCATGTTCACCGGTTCCCGCGAAGTCTGCCCTCGTGCCGTCTCTGCGCCCGCCTCCGCCTCACGCCGCCGGCGGCTCGTAGCGCAAAATCACGCATCCATTCTTGAGCGGCCGCGATTCCAGCAGCTTCATCTTCACCCGGGTCAATCCGCGCGCGATGAAGCGAAGCCGATTAAGGGCGCGTCGTTTCCGCCCTCGCCATCAGCACCACAGTCGCCAGTCCCAGCAGTAGAATCGCCTCCTCCACATACTCGCTACGGCTGTGCAACTTGTTGAAGTGCACTGTGGTCGCATTGGCCGCGTCAGTTGTGTCAATTGCACCGCCTGCGGTGATACGGTCACGCTCCATGGCGGGAATGATGCCGAATTGCGAGTAGACTGTGCAGGCGAGCATCAGGACCACAAGAATCATGGGCGCCAGCACCGCTCGCGGCTTATAGAGTCCCCAGGCCGGAGCCAGCGCCATCACCGCCAGCGCCACCATTCCCGAAACCAGTCCCATCCCATGCAGAATGCGAATGAGCTGGCCTACGATGGCGCCCGCCATGTGCGTGTCAGGCTGCAGCGTGGAGAATGTGATGGCGGCAACGATAGGGAAGAAGATCTCAGAGCCGATCCAAACGATGAGCGACAAAGAAAGCAGCGTGCGAAGTAAAGTCTTCATTGAGGAAGGATACAGGGGCAGGGAACAGGGAGTAGCGAATAGAGACGGTTGTGAAAAGCGGGGCTTGAAAGGGCACGACTTCAGTCGTGCTGAAAACGCCAAACAAAATCGAGGGCTTCAGCCCCTGAGGAAATGCTCGCTGTCATACAGAACCGTCTCTGCTGTTTTGCGTAACATCCTTGCCAGGCGCGCCTGCTGCTGGTACGCCGATTATTCGCGCCTTTTCCAATTCGCCCACGAGAGGGGATGTATTGACTGAGGTGTCGATCATGGAAAGCATGATCTGCCCCTGCGCGGAGACCAGCACGCCAGAGGCGAAACCCAAAAGGCCAACTACGATTCCAAATACGATGACGCCGCCGCTAACTAGCGAGCTCTCGGAACTTGACGCCGCGATTCCCGCGATAACGATGATGCCGCCGAGCGCGGCAGCACAGAATTTGACAACTGTACCGAGAAAGATTATCCCTCTGGCGACTCTATAGGCGTCTTCATATCGTTCTTTGAGGGAGCCGGCCGGCACCGTCGGCTTTCGCAGCATAAAACCTGCGAGGAACGCAAGAACAACCGCCATCAGAATGAGAAGCCACCATTTCAGGGAGACACCAAGGAACTGATGTTGGTCGAGTGGTCCAGGCGTATTGATGGGCTGGCCAATTCCTCCGCCGGGTCCATTTCCAGGAGCACTGGCTTCCGGCCCGTTGTCGCCTGGCTGCCCGCCCTGACCATTCTGGTCATCGCGAGAGAACGAACCCGTGCCCGAGACCGCAAACTCGACTGCTTTGCCGGGAGTGACGTCCCGTGTCAAGAACGTCTGCACGGTAGGGTCTTGTGGAGATGATTCGAAGCCCGATCCGCTTCCCCCGGTGAACGTCATCGACTTTGGCAGCACCACCCACACGGTTTGGGCCGGCAGCGTGACCAGAGATTGGAAGCTGTATTTGCCGCTGCTGTAAGGCAGCTCGTACTGGACCTGGAAGAGCGTGCCTTTGCCGCCCTCATCGGGTTGGATCGGGAAGTTGAAGGAGTAGTGGCCCTTCGGTCCGTCTTGGTCCAGCTTCACGCTGGTCGGCAAGCTGCCCGTCCCCGGGCGCTGCGCCGACGCCTCGCCCAGCACGGCGTCCTGCGGCAGAATCACCTCGAACGACCGCTTGCTCCACTGCGTGCGTGGCGGCGCACTGGCGTTGTGAACCTCGTAGCGCTCCACCACGCGAAGCTGCCCGTTGTCGCTCTCAACTCCAGTCACGTGCTCTTCGATGGTGACGGCTTCAACCTTCGCCGCCACGTCGTAGACGGAGATGTCGCCCGTCCCGCCGCCCTGTGGCGCGGGAATGAAGTAGTCGGCGCCCTGATGCGTCACACGGATCAAATACGGATTGCTGCCCGGCAGATTCAGCGTATAGCGGCCCTGCGCGTCGCTGGTGGTGCGGCCCACCTCGCTCATGCCCGTCATTGGCTCCACGAGCACCACTGCATCGCCCGCCGCCGGTTTGCCAGTGGTCTTGTCGGTCACACTTCCGGTCACACTGGCGGCCTGTGCCATCGCGCCCCCAATCAAAAGGCTCAATGCAAACATGCCTGCTTGAATTCGTGTCAATCTCATTTCTTGCCGTATTCCTCAATTCCTGATCCGAACTGCTCCCTAGTCCCTAGTCCCTCAGTCCCTTAGTCCCTGTTCCCTGCCTTTTTCACGCCTGCTGCAAGTGCTCAATCTCAGCCAGCAACTGCGCCGTCTCGTGCTCAAGCTGTGCGCGCTGCGCCTGGAAATCCTCTTCAGGATACTTGCCCGCGCGGTATTCAAAGTTTAGATCGCGCAGGTTCTCGTAGAGCTGCTCCTTGCGCTCCAGCAGAAAATCCAGCCGCGTCTTTTCTCTTTGGCTGGCAAAACCATTCTCCGGCCAAAATGTGTACACCACGAGCGCGAACAGGAGAAACATCCCGGCGATCAGCCCCTGCGTCTCGGTCATGACTCAAACCCTCCGTCGCTGCCGGTCTCCCGGCGAATACGCTCCAGCCGCTCCTGCTCCGCTGGATCAACAAAGGCCGGCTCCGTGGCCGCAGCCGCCAGCGGCTTGCCGCCCAACCCACCCCATCGCCGGATCAGGAGAATCGTCCCCAGCAGCGCTGCCCCGAACACCGCAAACGGAGCAATCCACGCCACCAGATCGAATCCCTTCGTCGTAGGCGCAGCCAGCACCGTGGCGCCGTACTTAGCGACAAACTCATCGAAAATCTGCTGATCGGTCAGGCCCGCTGCGATGTCCGTCGTCAACTCTGAGAGCTCTTTGTCCCGGTCGGGGCAGCCAACGTGATCACATTCGCCCAGCAGTTGCGCGCATCCACATTGGCACATCAGCTCGTGGCTCAGGGTATTCAGCCGTGAGGTGGGACTCGTGGCGCCCAGAGAGAAGCAGATGGCAACGGCGAGGGCACACGCTTCCACTGCCCTCGTCCAAAACTTCAAACGCGCGGGAGCAGCCATCAGTCGCCTCCCTTGAGCACCGGAGTCATAGGCGCTGCTTGCGCCGCCGGAACGCGCAAAGCAGCGGTCGCGGGCGTCAGGCTGGGAACCAGCGCGACAAACGTCCCGAATACGATCACCACCAGGCCAAACCAGATCCAGCCAACCAGCGGGTTCAGGAACGCCTTGATAATGGGTTGGCCGGTATCGGGATTCGTGCCCTCATACACGACATATAGATCCCACTCAGGAACCGAGTGAATCGCGACCATGGTTTGCGGCTGGCCGCTGGCCAGGTAGAAGCGCTTCTCCGGCGTCATCTGAAAGAGTCTCTTGCCGCCCTCGGAGACGTTCAGCATCGCGTAGTCGGAGTCGTAGTTCGGGTTCGAATCCTGCGTGGCGCCGACCTGCTCCAGCGTGTACGGCCCGATCGCCATCGTGCTGTGCAAGCCCATTTCGCTTTCGACGCTGCGGTTGAAAGCCGAGCCAGCCAGTCCAACCACAACAATCACCACTCCGATGTGGACGATGTAGCCGCCATAGCGCCGTGTGTTGCGGCGCGTCAGCAGGCACGTCGCCGCAAACAAATTGCGCCTCGTCTGCCGGGAAATCACAGCCGCTCCGCGCAGGAATTCAGCCACAATCGCAGTCACTACCGCCGCCGCTATCGCAAAGCCCACCAGCGCGTAGAAGCTGCCCGACGAAAATTCGCCGCCCTTCCACGGATTGACGCCCTCGGCCAGGCAAACGATCACGGTGGCCCAGAGCGCGATCACAGGCAGCACAAAATTGCGCTTGATGGCCTTGAACGATGTCGCGCGCCATGGCAGCAGCGGACCCACGCCGGTGAGAAACACGAGAAAGAGCCCGATCGGCACTGCGACCCGGTTATAGAACGGCGCGCCCACCGTCACCTTGGTGCCCTGCACATACTCCGAAATAATGGGGAAGAGCGTGCCCCAGAGAATCACAAAGCAGGCCGTCAGCAGCACCAGGTTATTGAACAGGAAGCTCGATTCGCGGCTCACCAGCGATTCCAGATGGTGTTCGGTCTTCAGGTGCGACCGCTGTAGCACGTAAGTGAAGATGCAGACCGCCAGCACGATGCCCATGAAGACAACGAACCAGGTCCCAATGGACGACTGCGCAAACGCGTGGACGGAACTCACGAGTCCCGCGCGGGTCAGCAGCGTGCCCAGCATGGTGAGCAGGAACGTGGAGAAGATCAGCCACACATTCCAGCTTTTCATCATGCCCTTCCGCTCCTGCATCATCACCGAGTGCAGGAATGCGGTCCCGGTCAGCCACGGCATAAAACTCGCGTTCTCCACCGGGTCCCATCCCCAATAGCCGCCCCAGCCCAGCACCGCATAGGCCCAGTGCATGCCGAGGAAGATGCCGCAGGTCAAAAACAGCCAGGTCACCATGGTCCAAGCGCGCGTGATTCGGATCCACTTCTCGCCCGGATAGCGCATCATCAGCGCACCCAGCGCAAAAGCGAAGGGAACCGAGAATCCCACATAGCCCAGGTAAAGCATGGGCGGATGAATCACCATCTCGGGATACTGCAAAAGGGGATTGAGCCCGTTGCCGTCGGCCGGAACCGGGCCTCCGGCGACATAGCCAGGGAGTAGCGCAAACGGCGGCGCGGCAAAAACCAGCACCGCCAGGAAAAACACCTGAATGCCCGCCAGAATCGCGCCCGCGTAGGCGTAGAGCTTCACATCCGTCTTGTGCCGCATGCGGAGGACAAAACCGTACGTTCCCAGCAGCCATGCCCACAGCAGCAGCGAACCCTCCTGGCCGCTCCAAAGCGCGGCGAATTTGTACGGAATGGGCAGCGCCCGGTTGGAGTGCTCGAGGATGTAAGTGATGGAAAAATCGTTGGTAAAGACCGACCAGACCAGCGCAAAAGCAGCCCCTGTTACGGCCACGAACCCGGCGATTCCGGCCCGCCGCGCGGTATCGGCCAGCCGTTCCGGCGAGATCCGCGCCGGCTGACCGGTGGCCAGCAATCGCAATGCCACCGCCCCCGCGAATAGGTTGTAAGCGGCCAGAACTAAAGCGATAAGAAGACAAAAGCTGCCAAATGTGGCCATTAGAACTCCACGATGATTGTCGCACGCGGGAAAGGGAAGCGGAAACCTCCCCGACGAAGGTATTGTCTATCCATGATAGGGGTTCCGCGTGTGATTTGGCTCACACTAAAGGTGGAGGCGAAGCGAACCAGAATAGGCGATGTCGCTCAGGCTACCGTGTCCCTGCTGTGCGCAAGCATCTGGCCGGTCACGGCCAGCATCTTCTCCGGGCCGACCGGTCGAGGAAGGGAGACGACATGCACATCCGTGTAGTCGGAGGGTGTGGCGCCGTCCGCGCCCAGGACTAGCACCGGCAAATTCGGCATCCGCGAGTGCAATTCGGCGACGAAGGCTGGCCCGCCGATCCCCGGCGTGCGATGCCAGGTTATGATAAGGGCGAGCTTGACCGCGAATTCGGGTTGCTCGATCAGGCAGAGAGCCTCCGCGGCATCGTTCACCCGGCACACGTTGCCGAATTGCCGCCCCAGCAGCGACATCATCAAAGATGCTTGCAGGGGATCGTCGTCTACGATGAGAATGGTTGCCATTGGCCCTGCATGGCGCGCTCGACCCCGCCTAAAAGCGCCGCGTTTATTTACTATCTCGACAATTAAGATGGTGACCCCGCGCCTGGAGGTTGCCTGCCGGCCGTGTTACCACGTTACCGCGGTTACCCGAGGAGAAACTCCTTGTCCCGCAGTTCCTTGATGCTGTCGCGCAGCCGGGCGGCTTTCTCAAACTCGAATTTCCTGGCCGCGTCGCGCATCTCGCTCTCGAGCTTCGTGATGTAGGCATCGAATTCGCCCTGCGTCTTGAACTCGGGAATCCCGGCCGTCTCTTCCTCGGCCACTTCGCCATACTCAGCTTTGAGGATGTGGGCCAGGCCCATCTCGACCTGGCTGATGATGGACTGCGGCGTGATGCCATTCTCCTCATTGAAGGCGCGCTGGATCGCGCGGCGGCGATCGGTCTCGTCGATGGCCCTGCGCATCGAGTCAGTGACCGTGTCGGCGTAGAGGATGGCTTTGCCTTCGATGTGCCGCGCGGCGCGGCCCATGGTCTGGATCAGCGATCCGGCCGAGCGCAGAAATCCCTCTTTATCCGCATCGAGAATCGCCACCAGCGACACCTCGGGCAAATCCAGCCCCTCGCGCAGCAGGTTGATGCCGATCAATACATCAAATTCTCCCTTGCGCAGGCCGGCCAGCAGCTTCACGCGCTCCAGCGTTTCGATTTCGGAGTGCATGTAGCGGCAGCGCACGCTCACCTCGGTGTAGTAGCCGGCAAGGTCCTCGGCCATGCGCTTGGTCAGCGTGGTCACCAAAACTCTCTCGTTGCGCTTGGCGCGATCGCGGATCTCCGCGAGAAGGTCGTCGATCTGCCCCTTCACCGGCCGGATCTCCACCTCGGGATCGACCAGTCCCGTCGGCCGGATCACCTGTTCGATGACCACCCCGCTCGAACGCGTCAACTCATACGGGCCTGGCGTAGCTGAGACATAAATTGCCTGGTTCACCCGGTTCTCGAACTCCTCGAAGTTGAGCGGCCGGTTGTCTAACGCCGAGGGCAGCCGGAAGCCGTAGTCGACCAGCGTCTGCTTGCGGCTGCGGTCGCCGTGCCACATCCCATGCACCTGCGGAATCGTGGCGTGGCTCTCGTCGACGAAGAGAAGAAAGTCGCGTGGGAAGTAGTCGAGCAGCGTCGGCGGCGCCTCGCCCGGCAGGCGCCCGCTGAAGTGGCGCGAATAGTTCTCGATTCCGTGGCAGTAGCCCATCGACTTGATCATCTCCAGATCGAAACGCGTGCGCTGGTGGACGCGCTGCGCCTCCACCATGCGGCCTTCGGACTCGAGGTGAGCGACCCACTCGTTCAGCTCGGCCACGATCGAGTCGATGGCTTCTGCCTTGCGCTCGGGCTGGACGACATAATGGCTCTTGGGATAGATGGGCAGGCGCGAATATTTCTGCTTCACCGTGCCGAAGAGCGGATCGATCTGCGAGAGGGACTCGATTTCGTCGCCGAATAGCTCGATGCGGTAGGCGTTCTCGTCGTAGGTGGGGAAGACTTCGATCACGTCGCCGCGCACGCGGAACGTTCCGCGCCGGAAATCCGTATCGTTGCGCTCGTAGAGAATTTCCACGAGGCGCCGCGTGATGTCCTTACGGCTGATGTGCTGGCCCTTCTCGAGCAGCAGCAACATGCCGTAGTACGCCTCGGGCGAGCCCAGGCCATAGATGCAGCTCACCGAGCTCACGATGATCGCGTCGCGCCGCTCGAACAGGCTGCGCGTCGCCGACAGCCGCAGCTTGTCCAGTTCCTCATTGATCGTGGCTTCCTTCTCGATGTAGAGGTCGCCGGCTGGAATGTAGGCCTCAGGCTGGTAGTAGTCGTAGTAGCTGACGAAGTACTCGACTGCGTTCGAAGGGAAGAACTGCTTGAACTCGTGGTAGAGTTGCGCGGCCAGCGTTTTGTTGTGGGCCAGGATGAGCGCCGGCCGGTTGGACTGCTCGATCACCTTGGCCATAGTGAAGGTCTTGCCCGAACCCGTCACACCCAGCAGCACTTGGTGCTTTTCGCCCGCGCCAAGCCCCTCCACAAGCTGGTCGATCGCCCGCGGCTGATCGCCTTTTGGCTCGTAGGTCGTGACGAGCTGGAAGTCCATGCAGGGATTATAGCTGAAGACAGGCGAATGCAAGGCGAATATGGCGCGGAAAGGTCGAGCCCAGACCTATGGCTAGTCTGGCTACCCAACACGCGATCGGCAACCCAACGCCCGGGAAGGTCGCACCGTTGCCCTTATCGGCGCTTGTCTATGATCGATGGGTCCAGATCAGCCTGCAGCTCTTGTCAAATAGACATGTGATCACACACACAGACAACCCGTGGCTGAGATCACCAAATATTGTTCTTTCGAATGAAAACATTAAAAGTGAATTGCCCACGCGTCAAATCGGGGGTGAAAGAGCTTGGAGAATCAACTGGCGGAAGGGCGGTCATGGAAAAGCAACACTCTGTTGCGGCGATCCTGTGTTTGGGATTCTTGCTGACTTCCGCCGGTTGTGGAGGTGGCAGTGGAGGACAATCAACGCCAACTGCTCCAAGCGTTTCTGTAACTGTCTCTCCCAGTAGCGCGAGTTTGATCATCGGTCAACCCCAACAGTTTCAAGCCACTGTTAGTGGCACTACCAACACGGCAGTAGCATGGCTTGTCAACGATGTTGCGGGAGGAAACAGCACGGTCGGGGTCATTACTCCAGCGGGAGAGTACGTTGCTCCAGACATAGCCCCTGCAGCCGCTGTCACCGTGAAAGCCGTGAGCCAGGCCGATAGCGCTAAGAGCGCAACGAGTTCCGTAACTGTCTCCGTACCGAAGGGCACACCCGCCCTGGTCTGGAATAAGCTCATTAACGACCAGACAGGAGCAGGGTCCAATTTAGCCTATCCGGGGCTTACGATCGGAGCGGTGGATTCTCTGGGTAATCTTGTTGCCGCCGGCTTAACACCCGATCCATCCACCCCTCCGCCATCAACAGCCTATATTAGTACCGCAATTAAAACAGATTCCGCCGGAAACACCCAATGGACATTTGTTCCTGGCACGGGAATATCCGGTGTCTTCACGACCTCCGATGACTCTGTGGTCTTTTCAACCGGCAACGGGTTCTTGGGTCTAAGCGCGAGTGGCCAAAAGATATTTCTGAACAATTGTGGGGCTAACCAGGGCTTTGGCGAAATTCTCGAGTTTAATCAGACGATTTACATGCAAGCAGCTAACAATTCGTTGATGACGTCTGATTTGAATGGAAACATCAACTGTGGGCTCACCATTCCGCTATCACCGCCTGCGAACAGTTACTACGTGAGTGGCTTTTCAGTAGGCTCCAATTACACCATTCTGGCAGGGACTCACTCTATAAGCACAAGCTGCTGGTCGGGAGACATGGGATACCTGCAGAGCGAAGACATGAGCGGAAATCCCAACTGGCTGCTGGATTTTGCAAGCTTTGCGGCGCCACAGATCATCGTAGATCCTTTAGTCATGGAAACTACCGAGGGATCGACAACTTTTGTTTATGTCACCGGGTCGTGGTTTGGCTGCGATGGACATACACAGTACGTGACGCTCAAGCTAACCGAGACTGGCGATATCGTGTGGAGGCAGTTGTGGGATGACAATGTTCCCAATGGAGATACGACGACCTATCCAAGCGCTATCCTCCCAGACCCCAAGGGAGGAGTCATCGTCGTGGGATCATTTGATCGTGGTGGAGTCAATGGCGAAGAATGTGGGCTCGTTAGTTATACGACGTCGGGCGCTATCCGATGGGAATCACTCCAGGCTTTTTCTAGATCAGATAGATGTAGCGGAGCATTTTTAACGAATGATGGGAAATATATGTATGCGCTCGGTGTCTCGGGCCTGTGGCGAGGATTTAACACGGGAGATTCTCTCACTTCTCCCACTGCACTCCTGATTGCAAAGTTCGCGCTACCTCAATAAAGCTCTCTGAAGAAGCACTTCGAAGGCGCCTAGTTCAATCGTCAGTGAAAGGTGGTTGTGTATAACACGGACGGACACGTCGTGTTAACAGCTAGTCCGGAAGTCGCGGAGGATTGACTCAATTCGTCACAGTTCCGGGTGCCCCATCTCAACGACGTTGTCTGTCGTTAGTGTGGGAGACCGCGACTGTCGACCGGGGAATTGCGCCACATGCCGGGTGCCCCATCCTAAACGCGTTTTTCGCGTTTAGGGTGGGAGCCCGCGACATTCATCCCGACCACGCCCATGATGATCACCCACATCGCCCGGAGCGTGGCCCGCATCCTCACGCCGCAAACTCGCCTCAAAATGGGGTGGCCCGTGGTCTCGCTTTTGAGACCCAGGGAACCACAAACGCCGAGGATTGAGATCGCCTTGTCACAGATTCATGCGCTTTTGGCCAGCGTGCGCATCACGAACTGCGGGTCAGCGGCAATGAGGGGTTGAAGCGCCCGCGCGGCAGCTTCCGGCTGGCGGCGCCCGACTCCCGCGGCAATGGTCAGAAGGCGGACAACGCCGCACGACATTGTTCTTCTATGCCATATGGTGTATGATGCCATAATAAGCGATGAGAGCCTAGTTGCTCTACTACAGGCGGATGGACTATGAAGACGGCGCCATCGTTGAAATCGTTCTGTGGAGGGTTCCGGCGCCGGTTTCGCCGTCTACGCACGACCTGAAGTATTCGCTCTACTACGGCCGGCCAGGACTTCGTGAGGTTGGGTACGACAACGAACGGGGCAAGGGCGATCACAGGCATTTCCAGGGGACCGAAACGGCCTATAAGTTTGTGAGTGTCGAGCAATTGATCGCGGACTTTTGGCTCGACGTGCGGCGATTGAGAGGTGTGCGATGAGTGAGGTCAAAATCACAGTTGGTGGCGAAATGGAGCAAGAAGCTTCCAGGGAGTTCATCGACGCCTGGCATCGCGCCGAGCGCGGAGAAACCTTCTATGAGCGCCACCTGGCATTCGAAAATTGGGACACATTGGCCCGCGTTCTCACAGGCAAGCGAATGGAATTGCTAAGCTATGTCCGCCGCAATCATGTCACCAGCGTCCGCGCGCTCGCTAAGGCTCTTGGCCGCGATTACAGCAACGTCCACGCCGATGTTCAGGCGCTGGCCGGAGCTCGCCTGCTGGACACGTCTTCCAAGGGCGTCCGCGCGGATTACGACGTGATCGAGACTCGGATCGCGATTTGATGGGCCTGCAGTTCCTATCACGAAAGAACAGCATGGACCGAGCGTCCGCAGTCGCCCTGTAGACTGATCGCATGGCCAAGCGCATCGGCGTGCATCTGGGGACGGCAGGCGGGGCCTCAACCGCCGTCGAACGCGCGCGGGAGATTGGCGCCAACACGTTCCAGATCTTTTCCGCCAGCCCGCGCATGTGGCGCGCGCCGAAAGTCGATTCGAAACAGGCCGAGCGGATGCGCGAGCTGCGCGCCAAGCTCGATATTGGGCCGCTGGTCATCCACACCGGCTACCTGATCAACATTTGCAGCCAGTCCACCGAGATTCGAGAAAGAAGCATTGCCGGTTTTCGCGGCGAGATCGAGCGCGCGCTGGCCCTGGGCGCCGAGTACCTCGTCCTGCATCCCGGCTCATGGAAGGGACTCACGCGCGACGAAGGCCTAAAGCTCGCCGCGGATTCTATCCGGCGCGCCATCGACGGGCAGCCGTGGCAGGGAACTCCGTTCCACATCCTCATCGAGAACACGGCCGGCGCGGAGTTTTCGCTCGGCGGCAGCTTCGAGCAGGTGGCGGAGCTGGTAGAGCGGCTGAAAAGGCACGCGCCCGTCGCCGTTTGCCTCGACACCTGCCACACTCATGTGGCCGGCTACGACCTCGTCACCGCCAAAGGCTACGAGGAGACGATGAAGCAGGCAGCCGCCACCGTCACCTTCGCAGCCGTCCGCGTCTGGCACTGCAACGACGCCAAAGCCGAGCGCGGTTCGAAGCTCGACCGCCACGAGCACATCGGGCAGGGAACCATGGGACTCGAGCCTTTCCGCCGGCTGCTGAACGATCCACGCTTCGCGCACTGCGCCTTCATCGCTGAAACTCCGGTCGACGAGCCCGGCGACGAGGAGCGGAATGTGCGGGCGCTGAAGAGGCTGGTTCAGCCGTCGTAAACCTCGCGCCGGTGACCAACCTTGAGCACCAGAACCACGAGACGATGCTCCTCGATGCGGCAGATGAGGCGGTAGTTGCCCACACGATAGCGCCAAAGTCCGGCGAGATTCATGCGCAACGGCTTGCCAAATTGCCGGGGATCGGGCGATCCGGCGACTCGTTCGCGCAGATAGCGCAGAATGTCGCGCTGGATATTAGCGTCAAGTTTGCGCAGCTCGCGGCGCGCGCGGTCGTCGAATTCAACGGCCCACACCGGCTCGGCTGGCTTCGGTCCGGATGCGGCCATGCTTAGCGTTTCCGGTCAAGACCCTGTTCCAACTCATCCAGGGTCCAGCGGCGGGCAGGGTTTTCCAGGCGGTAAAGAGCAGTGTAGGTGTCTTCAATCTCGTCCAGGTGCGCGGTGAGCGCCTGGCGGACATAGAAGCTTTTGGGCCGGCCGGTGAGCTTGGCGAGCTTGTCGAGCCGGGATTCAAGAGCATGGGGAATGCGAGCAGCCAGCATGGAAGCACCTCGTATACGCTGTCATACAAATTATACACAACTACCTTTTTCGTGCCAATGATCCATGGCCCGCTCCCGCGCGGGTCTGACGCGCTCCGGCGTTTACACTGAAACGTGATGGCGGACGAGAAGGAACAACTGCGTTACGATCCGGCGGCGATCGAGCAGAAGTGGCAGGAGCGCTGGGCCTCCGACCCCAAGCCCTACGCCGCGGAGCCGGCCTCGAGCAAGAAACCGAAATACTACGTGCTGGAGATGCTGCCCTATCCCAGCGGCCAGCTCCACATGGGCCACGTGCGCAACTATGCCATTGGCGACGCGTTGGCGCGGCAGATGTGGATGCGCGGCTACAACGTGCTGCACCCGATGGGCTGGGACGCATTCGGGCTGCCGGCCGAGAACGCGGCGCTCAAAAACAACACCCCGCCGCGCGAGTGGACGCTGGCCAACATCGCCGCCATGAAGCGGCAGTTTGAGCGCCTAGGCATGGGATTTGACTGGGCCACCGAAGTTACCACGTGCCTGCCCGACTACTACCGCTGGAACCAGTGGTTCTTTTTGCGCATGTACGAGCGCGGCCTGGCCTATCGCAAGAAGAGCAAGGTGAACTGGTGCCCGGAGTGCGCCACGGTGTTGGCCAACGAGCAGGTGATCGACGGCTGCTGCTGGCGGCACGAAGACACGAAGGTCGAGCAGCGCGACCTGGAACAGTGGTTTCTGCGCATCACGGCATACGCCCAGGAGTTGCTCGACGGACTCGACAAGCTCGACGGATGGCCCGAAAAAGTGCGTACCATGCAGCGCAACTGGATCGGCCGCAGCGAGGGGACGGAGGTTGATTTCTTCCTAGAAGAAATCAACCAGGGAACAGCCACCCCATCGCGCAACGATCGCGCGCCAGGGACCCCGGCAGGGAACAGGGAACAGGGAACAGAAAAGCAACGCATTCGCGTCTTCACCACCCGCGTGGACACCATCTTCGGCGCGACCAGCGTGCAGTTGGCGCCGGAGCATCCTCTTCTCGCCGCTTTCTGCGCTGCGGATCCAAACCTGAAGGCGAAGGTCGCGGGCCTCCTTGATGAGCAGGCGAAGGCCAGGGAAGCCGGCGACGTTGGCGCCATCGAGAAACACGGCGTGGCGACCGGACGCTTCGCCATCAATCCGTACAACGGCGAGCGCGTGCCCATTTGGGTGGCGAACTACATCCTCATGGAGTACGGCACCGGCGCCATCATGAGCGTCCCTGCGCACGACGAGCGCGACTTCGAGTTCGCCAACAAATACGGAATTGAAATTCGCCGCGTCATCAAGCCGATCGATGAGGGTGAAGGCTCCGACGCGCTCCCGTTTCTCTCCGAAGACGGTGTGCTGGTGAATTCCGGCGAATACAGCGGGCTAACCTGCGCGGACGCGCAGAAGCGCCTCCAGGAAGTTGCCGCGCGCGGCGGCTTCGGAGACGCAGCCATCACGTATCGCTTGAAGGATTGGGGCGTAAGCCGGCAGCGCTATTGGGGCACGCCGATCCCCATGATTTACTGCGAGCGCGATGGCTTGGTTCCCGTCCCTGACGATCAGTTGCCAGTGATCTTGCCCGAGCAAATCGCAATCACGCAGCAGGGCGGCTCGCCGCTGGCGCGCGTGCCGGAGTTTGTGAACACCACCTGCCCCAGGTGTGGCGGGCCGGCGCGCCGCGAGACCGACACCATGGATACCTTCGTCGATTCGAGCTGGTACTTCTACCGCTATACTGACGCGCACAATGCCCAGGCTCCCTTCGATCCGGCCATCGTCAAGTACTGGTTTCCCATCGATCAGTATGTCGGCGGCGTGGAGCACGCCATCCTGCACCTGATCTACTCGCGCTTCTGGACCAAGATGATGCGCGACCTGGGCCTGGTCAGCAACGACGAGCCCGCGCGGCGCCTGTTCACGCAGGGCATGGTCATCAAGGACGGCGCGAAGATGTCGAAGTCGAAGGGCAACGTGGTCTCGCCCGACGATATGGCGGACCAGTACGGCGCCGACGCTACGCGCGTCTACTCGCTCTTTGCGGCGCCACCGGATCGCGACCTGGAATGGCAGGAAGACGGCGTCGCCGGCGTCAGCCGCTTCTTAGCGCGCGTGTGGCGGATCGTCACGAAGTATGCGCCGGTGGCGCGCGAGAAGGGTACGGGCTTTAGCTCGTACGTGAAATCGGAGAAAACATTTGGGGCTTTAGCCGCTGAGGGAGATGCTTCAGGCCCTTCGACGAAGCTTCGTCGCAAACTGCATCAGACCATTGCAAAGATCACGCTCGACTTCGAAGGACGCTGGCACTTCAATACCGACGTGGCGGCAATTATGGAGCTGGTCAACGACATGCAGGATGCGGACCTGCAATTGGCCGCGGGCGAGATTCCCGCGTCGGTGGTGTGCGAGCTGCTGCGTACGCTGGTTTTGTTGTTGGCTCCGTTTGCGCCATTTCTTGCCGCCGAGCTGTGGGAGCAACTTGGCGAGCAGAGCGCCATCCTTCGTGCGCCTTGGCCCGAAAGCGATCCTCGGCTGGCGAAGGAAGACGAGATCGAGATTCCGGTTCAAATCAATGGCAAGCTGACGGCTGTCGTGCGCGTGGCCGCTGGCGCCGATCCCAAGGCGACGGAGGCTGCGGCACTGGCTAACGAGAAGGTACGCGCCCGCACGGCGGGCAAGACCGTCGTCAAGGTGATTGTGGTGCCCGGCAGGGCCGTCAACCTGGTTGTGAAGTGAGGTCCGGCTCAATGGCCGGCCTTCACGCCAATCCTTCGGTGCGCGGAACGCAATTGCTGGTCGAGCACATGAGCGACGTCTTCCGGCGCCCGTCACTCATCGCGATTGAGATCGCCTGGCGCTGGCTCTTTGGGATTCCGTTCCTGCTGGTCTGCTGGAAGCAGACGCAGCAGATTCTTGCCGCATTTCCGCTAGAGTCCTCCGGCTTGACTTCAATCGATACCCAGAATCCGTGGGTCGCGGCGGCGCAACTTGCCAATGTGGCTTCGTATTACGGGCCCCACGTGTTGGCCGTGCTGCGCTGGCTGCTGCCGGCGACTGCGCTGGCTTGGGTGGTGCTTTCCGGTGTGGGCCGCAATCTTGTGTTGCGGCGCATGGAGCCGAATCGATCTCCGCGCCTGCTGTTTCGCCCCGCCGCGATGATCGCTTTGCAGGCAGCCTGGCTGGCCCTATTCGCTGCAACCCTCTGGGGATGGCTTCGTTGTATGCAGTGGGCCGCCGCATCGCACATTGCTGCCAGCGGCGAGCCGGACCTGGTCGGCTACGCGGTTTGGGCGATCTTTCTTTCGTTGGGCTTCTTCACGGCATTTGCGCTGGCAAGTTGGCCCCTGTCGATCGCGCCGTTGCTGGCCCTTCTGGAGGAGCGCTCTGTGTTTTCCGCGCTTGGTCAGAGCCTGCGTCTTGGCAGGCTCTTCACCGGCAAGCTGGCCGAGATCAACTTGGTCCTCGGCATCGTCAAGCTGGCGCTGCTTGTCGTCGCCATGGTCTTTTCTGCCGCGCCGCTGCCGTTCAGCGATGTGCTGGGCGCAAGCGCCATGCACGCTGTGGTGGGCGTCTCGGCAATCTTCTACCTTGTCGCCAACGACTTCTTTCAAGTGGTGCGGCTCAAAGCATTTGTCGAGTTCTGGAAGATATTTCGCGAGCCAAATACCCGGTAGGCCGCAATCCCTTTCACAGCGCTCGTCACTCGCCTTTGCGCCGTGACCTGCACACCAAGCCGGACCAGAAAGCAGGCCGCCTACTTACCAAGGCCCGATTCCGCATTTTCCTTGAGGAATGCCTCGCTCAGAGTGGCCTTCTGCTGCGCGACTAGCAGCAGGGTGGGATAGAACTGGACGAAGGTGGTGTCCACTGCGCCATGTGCCGCGTGGCAGGTGTAACAAGGCGCTCCCTGCGGAATGAGCGTTCCGTTCCCGTTAGGCGAATCGAACGAGAAAAATGCCCATTTCCCCGGGAAATGCGCTTCATCCTTGACGTGGACCTCGAAGCCCATCAAGCCTGTGCCTTGATAATGTCCGCTCTGGTTGATGGAACCTTTGCTCTTCGCCTCCCTGACTTCAAGCACCAGCACGGTCTTGTCGGGCCACGAGCCTGTCGCCACAAAGCTCCTGTAGGCTTCCGGGTTGACGAAAACATTGTCGAACATCGAGTGATCCTGCATCCCGGCGCCTTTCGCGGTATAGCTCATGTCAATGCCGGAGGTCAGAAAGATCCACTCGCGGTAGTTTGCGGGCGGCAACATGTCTCCGTTGGCGGCATAGGCGGGCGCCGAAGCCGAGGCAGCGGCCACGACGGATGGGGATGACCGGCAAACCGTGAGGATTGCAATGGCGACAGCGAGCAGGCAAACAGCCACTCCCGTGGCCAGTGCTTTGGGGAACATCTTGACCTCCCATGCAAGGGCTATACGCCATGTCTCGGCCTGCGGTTCCGCTTGATTGCCGCTACGTGTTCTGGCCGTGCGCGCGGCGTTCAGAACAGCTTCATTTGGATGACAAGATACTTCTTGGGGTTTTCGCGCATGCCCTTGATGAGCTGCTGCGCCTGGTCCGCGGTCTGGTCCAAGTGGTCGTAAAGCGCGCGATTCTGCACTAACTGGCCCGCCGTGCCCTGGCCCGAATTGATGCTCTTGAGAATGTCGTCGAGATTGGTCACCGCGTCGTCCAACTTCTTCGCGAAATCAGGATCCTTGACGAGCTTGCCCAGCGAGCCGTTGCCGGAGTTGATCTGAGTCACCAACTGGTTGGTATTTGCGGCGGCGGCGTTCAGGTTGTTATAAAGCGTCTCGTCCTTCAGCAGTTTGCCCGCGGTGCCTTTGCCGGCATCGAGATCGGCGGTAATGGCATTCAAATGGTCCGCGGCCGAGTTCAGCTTCGTATACAGGGTGTTGTCGTTAACCAGTTCGCCCAGCGTTCCTTTGCCCTGGGCGATCGCTCCTGTAATTGTCTCGAGATTGTTGGCAATGGACACGATCTTCTTGGCCAGCACCGGATCGTTGATGAACTCACCCGCGGTGCCGCGCTTACTGCTGTTCAGGGAGTCGATCAGTGTCTCGATCTTGTGCACCATGTTATCGATCTCTTGAATGGAGACCTGGCTGGTGTTGATGACCGACTGAATGGTCGGCGCGCCGGACTGTTTGAGTTCGGCATTATTCGCCGGCCGGGGGCCCGTCGCGCTCGTAGAGTCGATATCGACATAGGCGTCGCCTAGAACGCCGGCTGCCTGGATGGAGGCCACCGAATCGGTGTGCAGGTCGTACAGGTACTTCTCACCCACCTGCATGGTGACTTCCACGGGATTGGGATTTCGCTCAGGGACGACGCGCAAATGCAGGACATTGCCAATGGTGACGCCTTCGAGCGACACGACAGCGCCATCTTTCAGCCCGCCCGCATTGGGAAAGTAGCAACGCAGCAGGACCCTATGGGCCAAAAGACCGCCCGATGCGCCGGTCATGAGAAAAATGAGTCCGATCAGCACGGCGAGGGCAGCCAGTACCAATGCCCCCACCTTCAGTTGCGACCACTGGATCTCTTTACGGCTTGGCACTTGACTCCTCTTGCACAACTGAGCGGGCCAACGCCTAGAGCATAGCAGAACGGGCGGATTTACGGCGGTTCTCCTGCAACTATGTGCCATTTCTGGCGAATTTCAGGGTGGCTTTTTCTTGTTGAAAAAGCCACTTAGCGATTGCGCCTTGGTCTACACCTGCAGGAGAACCGCTTTAGCGCCCGTCCTCCAGCACCACGCTAGCCATGGCAACCTCGGAAGTGTGGGTGAGCGACAGCGCGGAGCGAACGACGCCCAGGCGGCCGGCAATTTGTGCAGCGCGGCCATGAAACCGCAGGCTGGGCCTGCCGCTCGGCTCCCGCACCACTTCGATCTCCAGCCAGTTCACTCCGAAGCTGATGCCGGTGCCCAAAGCCTTGGCCGCTGCTTCCTTGGCGGCAAAGCGGGCAGCAAAGCTCTCGGCCGACTTACGCTTGCGCAGGCAATAGGCCTGCTCCGCCGCGAGATAGACGCGGTCGAGGAAACGCTTGCCGTAGCGATCCATTGCGTGTTGGATGCGCCCAATCTCCACGGCGTCGATTCCGGAACCGGTAATCATCTTGAATATCAAGCTACAACATTCCCGAATCCTTGCGCTTGCCACAGGCCGGGAAGGGAAGCCGCGTTCCTAAAGCGGTTTCGGAAATGGTGCATCCGTACTAACGGCAGCCAAGTCGTCGCGACCCCAAGACCGGGGTCCCCACGGACAGGCCTTGGTCCGTGGGGTGGAAGAGCCGGGGTCCCCACGGACACCGGGGCCCCCAGCAAGCGTTCTTTGGTTGCTGGGGTGGGGATAGGTCCTCGTCCGTGGGGTGGAAGAAGCGACGACCCTGAATACAGCCTTGATCGGACACAATATTTCCGAAACCGCCGTAAACCTTGAATTGGCACATCCACCTCAATTACCGCCGCACAATCTGCCGAGTTCCTGGCAGCCCAAGGTTGTTTCAAAGACGGTCAAGCGGCGTTCGACTCCGGCACAGCCTTCATCCGGCTTGGTTTGTCTCCGATAAAAACCATGTGAAGCTTAACGTGTCGAATCAGAGCCGAAGCCAGGCCGCGAGCATTCCCTGGGCAATGCAGATGAAAGCGGTCTCTACGGAGGAGCCTTCGCGGCTGGTGCAGTCGCTTACTGGAGCCATCCTCGGCTGCGGCGGATGGGTTCTGAGCCGGGGCGCGAACGATACCGGCAGCGTGAACATGCTGTTCGAGTTTGAGCGGCATGCCTGCATCGATATCTACACGGTGCTGATTGCGGCGGGCGTCGAACTGAGCCAGACCGGACACATCCGATTCACTGAACTCTGCCAATGTACCCGCAGCCAGCAAAGGGACTGCAGCACAGAGATCGCGAGCATTGACCTGGAGATTCAGACCTTTCCCCCCGAGATCGTCAGCGTCATGCAGAGGTCAGGTCCGGTTTAGGCCTGCGGCTCTTCAACCGGCAAGTGACAGTCCTCACATCAGCCCGCCTCAACCAGCCCATATTTCCGCTGCCACGCTTGCTTGAGCTGCGTCCGCACGCTCGCCCGCTCGCTTTCAGTCACGGCCGCATCCGGATGGTCGATAAAACGCGCCGCCTCCTGCTTGGCCAGCTCCAGTAACTGCCGGTCGCGCAGGAGATTCGCCACGCGAAAGTCCGGCAAGCCTGCCTGCCGCGTGCCGAAAAACTCTCCCGGGCCGCGCTGCGAAAGATCGAGCTCGGCCAGCTCAAAGCCGTCCAGCGTGCGCACCATCGCGTTCAGCCGCTCCTCGCCCAGATCGGTGACACGCTCGCCCGTCATCAGGATGCAGTAGCTCTTCGCCGCGCCGCGCCCCACGCGCCCGCGCAACTGGTGCAGTTGCGCCAGGCCAAACCGCTCCGCGTGCTCCACCACCATCACCGTGGCATTGGCCACGTCGACGCCCACCTCGATCACCGTGGTCGACACCAGCACATCGATCTCGCCGCGCTGGAAGCGTCGCATGATCACCTCTTTTTCGTCCGCCTCCAGCCGCCCGTGCAGCAGCCCCACGCGCAGTCCAGCCAACGATCCTGAGCGCAGTTTTTCGTGCATCTCCACTGCGGACCTGAGCCCCGACCTGGCACTCGGGCTCACCTCCTGTGCCGATGCGGGAAAGAGATCCGCCGTCTTGCCTCTCGCGGCCCTCTTGCGCGGGCCCGGCGCCACAGGCCGGACGTCTGCCTCCGGCTCGTCGCGCGAGAAATCCAGCTCCGGCTGGTCGTCCTTCGGCCCCTCGATCACCGGGTAGACGATGTACGCTTGCCGCCCCCGCGCCACTTGCTTGCGCACGAACTCCCACACCTCCTCGGCACGTTCACCCGAAAGACGCCGTGTGACGATGGGCATGCGTCCCGGCGGCATCTCGTCCAGCACGCTCAGGTCCAAGTCCCCATACAGCGAGAGCGCCAGCGTGCGTGGAATGGGCGTGGCCGTCATCACCAGCACGTCGGGCTCGGGCTGGTTTGGCTTCTTCATCAGCTTGAAGCGCTGCAGAACGCCGAAGCGGTGCTGTTCGTCGACCACCACCAATCCCAGCCGGTCGAACTCCACCTTTTCTTCGATCAGCGCGTGCGTTCCGATGATCAGATTGGCATCGCCGCGGTTGATCAGCCCGCGGTTGGATCGTTTGCGGTCGTCGTCGAGCGATCCCGTCAGCAGCACGATGCGCGGCTTGTGGGTTGACCTCTCCAGCAGCTTGCGCGCAGCCAGGTAATGCTGCGTGGCCAGAATCTCAGTGGGCGCCATCAGCGCGGCCTGGTAGCCGTTCTCCATGGCCACGATCATGGCCTGAAACGCGACAATCGTCTTGCCCGAACCCACGTCGCCCTGCAGCAGCCGCCGCATGGGGCTGGGCGCGCGCATGTCGGCCACAATCTCGCCCAGCGCCCGCTTTTGCGCCGCCGTGGGATGGAAAGGGAGCACCTCGCGAATCGCCTCGCGTACCTTGTCGTTGGTGGCGAAGGCGATGCCCTGGCGCTCCTTCATGCGCCGCCGCTTCAGCTCCAGGCCGAGTTCCAGAAAAAACAGCTCCTCGAAGATCAATCGCCGGTGCGCCGGCGTCGAAGCGCTCTGCAACTGGTCAAAGGGCGTTCCTTCCAGCGGAAAGTGCACCTCGCGGAGCGCGGTTTCTCGGTCCGGCAACTCCAGGCGGTCGAGCATGGCTCGCGGCAGGCATTCCGGCACCGCGCCGCGCATGCCTTCGAGCAGATTGAAGATCACCTTGCGCTGCCATCGCGACGCCAGCCGGCTGCCGCCCAGCGACTCGTACACCGGGCGTGATCCGTGCCCACCTCGAGCAGCCGCGTCTCTGCGTCGTCCGTCGCGTCGGGCAGGATCTCGAACTGCGGCTGGATCATCTTGAAGTTACTGGTAGAGCGCGACGGCTCGACCTTGCCGTACACCGCAATGGTCTGCCCTGCATGGAACTTGCCGTCGAGATACGCCGCGTGAAACCAGAGGCACTTCATGGCAAAGCGGCCCTGGCCGAGAGTGATCTCGTAGATCGGCCCGCGCCGCGTGCGCAGAAGGATCGCTCCGCGCACTTCGCCGATCACGCTCGCCACCTCGCCCGGCTTCAATTCGTCAAGGCTGCGCGGATTCTGCCGGTCCTCGTAGCGGAATGGAAGGTGATAGAGCAGATCTTCCGCGGTCAGGATGCCTTTTTCGGCCAGCATCTCCGACACACGCGGCCCCACGCCGCGCACAAATTGCACTTGATCGCTGAGGGCAGGCACAACGAGATGCTAAATGGCCTGTGGCGCGCACCACAATCTCGGCAGAAAAGGGAGCGCTTAAAGATCTCAACTGAACCCCAGCACCGGCTGCGGCGCCTACGGTTCCTCGCGCATCAAACCCTGGACCTTCGTTGCCATCAAGACCGCTTCGCGCTGCACGTTCTCGCGCTCAGGGGATGAACCGCACGGCGGCCGAAACTGCCTGGCAATCCGCGCATAGCACTTTCGTGCCTTGCGTCCACGCTACCAAAAGTGGTTCGATTTCCTATGCGCGAACCATGCCGGACAACTTTTCTGGTGCCGCGAGGGTCTAAGATTGCAGTACAGGGAGAGTGTGTGTTTCTTTGGGCTCTTCCGGAGGCTCCGGCGCTTACGGGAGAGTAAATGGTTGCGTCGAACGAGCATTCAGCAGGAAGAGCGGCTACAGCAGTTTCGGAAATGGTGCGTCTGCATTCACGAAAGCTAAGTCGGCGCGACCAGCCCGAGGTCCCCAACAACAGGTCTTTGTCGTTGGGGTGGGAGCAGCAGGGAGCGACGACCTTCGCAAGCGCTTTGACAGGACACAGTATTTCCGAAACTGCTCGAGAAAGGCCCGGACGAATTGAGCCAAAGCACTAGCGTGACGACGGAACAGCGAAAGCACCCCCGGCAGCCGGCGGGCCGGCGCTTCCAATTTGATGTTCTGCGGCGCTGGCTGGCGCGGATGCTGGCGATGGCCGCGGTTCCGGCGCTTTTTGGGCTGGCGGGCTGCGGTGGATCGTCTGCCGGCCCGGGCAACAACACACTCTCTGTCTCGCCCGGCACACCAACCATCGACACCAATTGCACCGGCTGCAACGCCTCCAACAGCCAATCGGGCCAAGCGTTTGAGCAGTTCACAGCCACATCCAGCGGTACCACGGCCAACGTCAACTGGACGCTTTCCGGCGGCGACGCCAACACCGGTCCCGGAACCATCACCAGCAGCGGCCAATACACGCCCCCACCCTACCTCACCGCCAACAGCGTGCAGGTTACCGTCACGGCCACCTCAACAACCGGCTCCGGTTCAGGAACCGCAACCGTCACTGTGACGCCAGGATTCCTCGAGCCGCTTTCGCCTGAAAACGTGGCCCTCGGCGCCAACGGAACCGTCACCATTACCGGCTACATTGCCGAAGTGGGCGGGACGGACGGCATCAACTATGTGACGTCGAGCTCAGCCGCCGGCTCGGGCGGCGGCCAAGGCACGGTGGTCTCCTCGCCGTGTACGCGCGGCAATCTCAGTAATGGCGCCTTTACCTACTGCACGGCCACCTACACGGCGCCCGCGACAGTTTCATCTACGGTCGCCACTTATGTGGTGGCCACCGTCGGCAGTTCATCCTCCAAAACCGCGACCCAAGTGCTGTTGAACACCGCGGGAATCTCCAGCAATCCCGCCACGCACCAAACGCAGCTTTCGACACCGATATTGCTGGGCACTTCCGGCGGCAACAATAACGACTACGACACAACGGTTCAGGGCGGGCAGACCTATATCGTGGATTGTTGCGGCGGCACACTGGGCTCGCTGGTTCAGAACTCGAGCGGCACGCAATACATTCTCAGTTGCAACCACGTTCTCGCGCGCAGCGACCAGGCCAGCACGGGCGAAATGATCATTCAGCCGGCATTGATTGATAACACCGGCGGAGCATGTTATTACGTCGGCGACAAAGGCACGGAAACACAAGTAGGCGCTCTGACGGCATGGCTTCCGCTGAGTTCGAGCTCAACCAATGCCGACGCAGCCATCGCCCAGGTGAACTCAGTCGCGGTCAATACGAGCGGCGCAATTATGGAATTGGGCACTCTGCAGGGAAACGGCACACTGGCCGCCGCACCTCCGGGCACCTCTTCGACGGGCGGCAAGGGCGAAAACGGAACGATCAATATGGTCGTCGCCAAGAGCGGACGGACCACGGGACTGACTTGCGGCAGCATCTCCGCAGTCAACGTCGACGAATTGCAAGTGTCCTACTTCAAAAACTGCGACGAGACCACGCCTTATCTAACCAAGGTGTACAACAACCAGATCGCCATCGAGGGCAACCAGTTCAGCGACGCGGGCGATTCAGGATCGCTGGTAGTCGACGCCAGTAACGCTGAGCCTGTTGGCCTGTTCTTCGCCGGCGGAGTGACGAATACAGGCGTGACTGAGGGCATCGCCAACCCCGCGCCCACTGTTTTGGCGGAATTGAGCGCGCACGAAGGAACCACCTACACGTTCGTCGGCACCACAGACCATCCCGTCAGTTGCCTCGATTACAGCAACGGAACGGCAACCGCGGCCCAAGCCGTCACCCTGACGAACGCCCAGACCACGCTTGCCCAGCAGGCGCTGGCGCAGGCGCGCATGCTGGTCAATCCATCCGTCGGCATCCTTGGCGCGGCCACAGGCAAAAGCAGCGACCACCCCGGCAAAGCCACTGTGATCCTCTACGTTGACCAGGGCATGAACGTCACCGTGCCGCAAACGGTGGAGGGCGTTCGCACAGAAGTGATTCCCACCACAGCACAGGCTGTAGCTGCAGGCACCGCGCCGCAGTTTCCTGCGCAGTCCGCCGCGCTTCCGCCGCTGGCGTCCACCGTGCTCGGCCAGGCCATCGATGCAAAACAGCAGATTGAGCAGAACCTGATGAAGCAGAACCCCGCTTTCTTCGGCGTAGGCGTGGGCCAGAGCTTCGACAATCCAAAGGAAGCGGCGCTGGTCATTTTCGTCGACCGCAGACAGGTTCCGGCTACGCTTCCGGCGACGATCAACGGCTTGCGCGCGCGGTACATCATCATGGACCGCCTGCACGTGACGCGCTCTTATTTAACGGGACCGATCCGGCAGCAGAGCCACTGCATGGTGCATCCGCTCACGCACCAACCGGACGGATTGGACCTGCTCCGTGTCCGCAGATTGCCCGGCCTGAATCTCTTCTGATCAGCCGTCGCCTGACGCCGGAATCTCGGCGCCCGCTCCCGATGTTGCCTAGTCGAGGGGGTGGGCCTTGCCGTTCTTCAAGCTTTCGTCCATGATCTGGCCGATCTTCTTGCTGTTCTCGATCGACATGCGGCCCATCTCCGTGCCCAGTTCCCCCATCTGCTGGCCAAACTTGCCCTGTTCCGCGTAGAAGTTTTTCAATTCGTCGCTGTTCATCACGTCGAGGTTGACTTTCACCTCCGTCGACATCAGGCTGCGCTCGAACTCACTAACCTTGCGCTCAACCTCGGCCAGTTGCTCGCGCGTCACCGTCCCACCCTGGTGCGCCTTCAGATCGGCCACAGCAGCGTCCAAATCCGCGATTTCTTTTGAAAGGTCCGGCGCAGGAACGTTTCGCGCGGCCTCACGAGCCTTGCGGGCCGCATCTCTCGCCAGCTGGCCGGCGTCGCGCATCTGTTGCCTCACAGCTTGCATCTGCTCCGCCTGCTGCTCGACCGCCGTGTGCATCTCCTCGATCTGGCTCACTGTCGCGGGATCATCGACAATGTAAAGCTTTCCTTCGTGACGAAACAGGAGGAAGTGTCCTTGCGCCTTGCTGCGCGCCTTTTCGACGTCGGCCGCGCCTTCATCGCCCCAATCGCCGCAGAATTGCGTTTTGGTCCTTGGGTCGCCAACGATCGCATAGGCATCGCCGTTTCCCATGCAAGGCCCCTGCGCTCCGTTCGGGAACATATGGATGGCGGGCATCGGCGGAATGGGAGGAATCTGAACGTTGACATCGATGGGCGGAATAGGCGGGATAGCAGGAACCGCAGGCACGGATTCCTGAATGCCGGCTTCGGGAACAGGCGGAGCCAGCGGTGGAGCGGGAGCACTTTCAGTAGTTGGCGCCGCGGGCGGCGCCGGCGCCGGAGCGGGTTGAGGGGCGGGAGGCGCCTGATCGGATGACTGATCCGTCACTTGTGTCGCATTGGATTGACCAATGTAGGGCGACTGCGCTTGAGCATTTGGCGGAGCTTGAGCCGCCGGCTGCGCGGCAGGCAACTGTGCCGCGGCTGATTGAGGCAACGGCGCAGCCTGCACATGAACCAGCGCTGCGGTTGCGACGAGCGCCGTGGGAACGATAAGGGCGATAACGAGGGCGCGGCGGCTGCCGCTGAAGGCCTGCTTAAAGCTTGATTCGTTGAGCAGGCGCTCAATGCGGTGCGAGAGATTGGTTGAGTGGGCCATGGCGACTCCTGTAAAGGTTGGGCGCGGCAGCGCCGCGAATTCGAGTAAGAGCTGGGCATATGCGGGGCGGCTGACAGCCTCTTCGAGACCGGCGTGGTCGCTGATGGCCTCGCTCAATTCGGAGAGCTTGTGCTTGAGCCACCACCCCAGCGGGCTAAACCAGTTGAAGGCCGTATAGAGTCCGGCAAGCAATTGCAAATAGAAATCGCGTTGACGGATATGAGAACGCTCGTGGGCCAGCACGGCGCGTAGCTTTTCCGTTTCCCATTCCGGGTAATCCGCGGGGAGGATGATCCCGGAGCCGATGTTGACGGGGGAAGAGATGCGGTGGCTGGACCGCGTGGCGACGGCTCCTTGCATGCCGCACTCCTTTGCAGCCTCGACGGGCTTCGCCTGAAGCCACAACCGGATGGACGAACTGAGGCCGATAAGCCATCTGAGCAAAAGCGCGGCGGCAATCGCGAGGTAGACGAGCCACGCAGCAGTCAGCAGGTCAAGCCGGGCTCGGCTCGCTCTTCGTGGCGCGGCCTCGCTTGACGCTGCGCCTAGCAGCGGCGAAATGGGCTTTCTTTCGGCCGCGGCAGGGGGCAAGGCCTCAAACTCCGAGACTGACACCTCGGGCGCATCATCAGAGTACGTCGCGACAGGACTTAACTGCGGTGCTGAGGCTGATTCCGGAAGAGGTGACGCTACAGATGGCGCCGCGTTTGCAGGCGCTTGCGCTGGGCCAGGAATCCTGAACCGCCACGCCGCGGGGAGCCGAACTTCGGCCCAGGCAGGGAACCAGTGCGAGTGCATGAGCAGCGGCATGACCAGGCCGGCAATCAACATCACGCTCCAGGCCGCCTTTTGCGCCCGGACATTTTTCACGCGCAGGAGGCGCAAACCAGCCCAAAGGACGCACCCGGCAAAGAGCGCGCGCAAGGCGGCTTCGAACAGAATCCAAGCGGCGCCAGGCATCACGATTTTGCCTCCTTCTTCGGGGCTGTTCTACTGGCTGCGGCGATTCGCTCCGCGAGACGTTGCAGTTCCGCGCGGCCCAGAACCTTCGAGTCCACCATGCCTACGAGCAGCGCTTCCACCGAGCCCTCGCAAAACCAATCCACGATGCGCTTCACGGCGCGGCCCGCGACGCGCTGCCGCGATTCGGCAGGCTTGTAGAGAAAAGTTCGGTCTTCAACCGTGTGGGTCAGGTAGCCCTTCTCTTCGAGCCGCCGCAACACAGTGCGAATAGTTGAGTCCTTGAGCGGGCGGTCGAGTTCCTCCCGCACCTGTTCCGCAGTCAATGTTCCCTTACGCCAGATAATGAGCAAGATGCTTCGTTCGAGTTCACCCAATTCGCCCGGGTCATGACCCATCAGAGTGTTACGCTCCATAGTGTTACGTACTGTAACACATAAAACTTCTCCGTTGTCAACCCCTTTCCAAGAAAATCTTCCCGGAGGCTATGGTTAATGACAAGCCACTGAAAAGACAAAGGGTTGCGACGCAGAGGATTTCCTGAACCTATGCTGCCCTTGGCTTCGGGAACACCGCTTCGGGTTCACCTCACAGAGAGGTCGCGCGCCCTTCTCTCTCTACAACTATGAGCTCTGGATTGTCGGGCAAGAAGATCTGAATCACGGTTCCGGAGCTCTTTTTCGCGTCTGCAAGCTCGGATGATGCTGCGCGGCTGCGCACACGCACTGATCCGCGGTGCTTCAGGATGATCTCGTGGCTCACCCACAATCCCAAACCGGTCCCGGTCACATCCTTGGTGGTAAAGAAGGCCTCGAAGATGTGCTCGCGCACCTCCGCCTCCATGCCGGCGCCAGTGTCGGCAACGGCAAACCGGATCCCTGATTGCGCGGGGTTCTTCCAGTCATGCGATCGCCTTGCCCGCACCACAAGCCGGTCGCCGTTGCTGCTGGCGTCGATCGAATTACCCACCAAATTGGCGAAGACCTGGCGGATTTCTCCGGCAAAGCAGAAGAGGGTGAGCCCGGCTTCGTAGTCCCGCTCCACGTGGAGGTCGAGCGCATGGATGCGGCTTTGATAAAGGCTGATCACCGAATCAAGCAACTCCGCCAGAGTGGTGCGCGCCGGCTGTGTCGGCTGGCGATAGAAGCGCAGCGTCTGCTGCGTGATTTCGGCGATGCGGCGCACCTCGTATTCGGCCATGGTCGCGTACTGCTGCGCTGCCTCAGGAAGCCCGCTGGAGTTGCGCAGAAGGAAGAGCAGGTTGGTAATGGCTTCGAGGGGATTGTTGATCTCGTGCGCGATTGAAGCGGCCAGCCGCCCGGTCACCGCGAGCTTTTCACTCCGCCGCAATGCCTCCTCGCTGCGTTTGCGGTCGCTCGCGTCGAGCGCAATGATGCCCACCCAGCGCACCTGATTCGGCGTGGTCCGCACCGGGTAGGCGCTGATGAGCCAGGTCCACGGCCGCCGGGGTTTGCCGCCTTCGCCATTCAACTCCAAGTTCCGCACCGGCTCTTCGCTCAGAAAAACACGTTGCACTGCGTTCTCCATCTCCTTGGCCACGGCCTTTGGCAACAACTCCGGCAGGGTGCGGCCGAGATGACGGCTGACGGCGCCTCCCGTCAGGTCCGCGAAGATCTGGTTGACGCGCACGAATCGGCTGTTGCGGTCGACGAATGCCAATCCAATGGGCGCGTTGGCCAGCATCGAGTCGAGCAGGGAAAGCGTGTCATTCAGTCCGGCCCGTTGCTCAGCCAGCGAGGCAACCATGCGGTTAAAGGTCTCAATCAAGTCGCCAATCTCGTTGTGAACAGGGATCGGCAGCGGGAAACGGCTGCTGTCTTCCGGTGAAGTCATCAGGGTGGTGGTGCCGTGGTGTAACAGCGCCAGAGGCCGCGTGATGGCGCGCCCCATCAGCAGCACCAGCAGCGCTGAAGCCACGACCCAGATGGCGCCGAAGATCATGGTGCTGCGGAGGATCGATTCCAGTTGCTCGTGCATCCAGCTCTTGTCGAATGACACCCACGCAAAGCCGCGCAGGGCATCTCCCGTGTAGATCGGATAGGCGCACTCCCATCGATCGCCGGGGAGTGTGAGGCAGTTCGATGTATCGCGTTTGATGGCCGGAATCTCCGCCAGTTCGGCCGGCTCCAGCACCGTCTCATCCGCCTCGCCCTTGCTGATGAACAGCACGTTCCCCGCCGGATCAGTGACCTTGGCCCGGGCGACGGTCGGCGCATCGCCCATCATCTTCACTGACAGCCCGACCCAACCCGGCCGCTCTTGCAGCAGCGCTTCGCTGGACTGCAGCGCCAGCGACGTCGCCTCATATGCCAGACGTTTGTGGGCGCGAGCGTAGGTTTCATCCGTCTGCTGGCGGACAAGCAGAAGCGCGAACAGGCCGATGGAGAGCATCTCCAGCAGCAGTAGTCCAGCCAGCATCTGCCAGCGAATCGATCGAGGCCACCAGCTCATGCGCAAGGATCCACCCCCAGGTGAAAATCAGCAGCGTTAGTCTATCGGATTCCCTGCGGCAACAGCGTCGCGCGCCTCGTCCCGCGGTCTTGCTTTGGAGACCAGCGACGCCGCGATCTGCCTTCCGTGAAAGCGTCCGTTCTCAATGAAGATCTCGTTGGTGCGCGAGCCGGCTACGATCACTCCGGCCAGATAGATGCCCGGCACATTGCTCTCCAGCGTCTCCTGATCGCAGACGGGCCGCCGGTCCTGGCCTTCGAGTTGCACGCCCAGCCGTTCGAGAAAAGAAAAGTCAGGGTGGTATCCGGTCATGGCGAAGACAAAATCGTTGGCCAGGACCTCGCGGCCGGCGGGCGTTTCGATCACAACGGCGTCCGGTGTGATCTCCACAACGTGCGATGAGAAGAACGCCTTGATCTCGCCGTTCTTGATGCGGTTCTCGATGTCCGGTTTGATCCAGTACTTGACATGCGGGTGCATGGCGGCGCTGCGATGCACGAGCGTCACCCGCGCGCCATGCCGCCAAAGCTCGAGTGCGGCGATGGCCGCCGAGTTCTTGCCGCCGATCACGGCCACATCCATGCCGTAGTGCGGGTGTGGATCGTGGTAGTAATGGTGAACCTTGCTCAGGCTCTCGCCGGGAACGCCCATCCAGTTGGGAAGGTCGTAATAGCCAATGGCCACGGCGAGCTTGCGGGCTTTCAGATCGCTATGACGGCCGAAACGATCGGTGGTGTGCGCGGTGAATGCTCCATCGGCTCCTGATACACGCTCCACGCGATGGTACTGGCGCACGTCAAGCTGGTAGTAAGCCGCCACCTGGCGGTAGTACTCGAGCGCCTCGCTCCGCGTGGGCTTCGCATTCGGGCTGGGGAAGGGAATCCCTCCAATTTCCAATAGCTCCGACGTGGTGAAGAACGTCATGTGCGCGGGATAGTGAAAGATGGAATTGCAAACGCAGCCCTTATCCACCAGCACTACGCGAAAGCCCGCCTTTTGCGCCTCGATGGCGCAAGCCAGCCCGGTTGGCCCTGCGCCCACGACGAGGAGATCGAAGACAGAATCCTGCACCGAATCCAATGGCTGGTCGCTCATGCTTCTAGATTAGGCTAATGCGGCCACTTGACGGAAAGCGCACCCCATCTCACAGAAGGGCTCCAGCCGTAGCTGAAGCCCTTTGTGGCCGATCTGGGGATACCGGCGTTCCTAGGCGAGCGCGGGCGCGTGTTCCATGATGGAAATCGCGGGCACTTCGGCCAGCGCGGCTGCCGGCGCTGGGGCCAGTGCTGCCGTTTGCTGGGTCTGCGCATGAGCTGTGCGCGTCAGCCGATGCACAAAATGGTACGGCGGCCACGGACCCGAAAGCTGCATCTGGCACTCCCGCATCACAGCGCTCGTGGTGACGAATTTGTTCTGGTACCGCTCCACGCACTTCCGCTCGATGAGGTGCGCAATATCCAGCATCATCTTGCCGTTATCCATCAGCCGGCAGCTCACTTCCTCGTCGAGAGGGATGAACAGCCTGTGCATCTGGAAACTCACCGCCCGTGCCCGTGTCTGCCGCTCCCGCGCCCGGGAAGCGTTCTCCCGCAGATGACTCAAATATTCCCGGCCCACGCGTTCGGTGTTCAAGTGCTTTTCAAACTCTCGCCCGCAACAGTCGTCGACGAAGATCTTCAGATGCATCTCCGTCTTGCCGCGCAGCTTGTCGATATTGCCAAGGAACTGCCGCTGATTGGAGCGGATGGACTTGCGCAGAGACTCGTCGTCATGGAACACGGTGCCAAAGCGGAAGGGAAGCACCGTGGAGTGCTGAAAACAATCGGCGATCACGCGCGCATGGTCGACGCCTGACCGTTGATTGAGGTTTTCCTGGGGGTTATGCTCACTCACGATCACCGCGAGATCGCTTGCCGGGTAAAGAAAAACCTGATTGCCACTGACTCCAAAGACCGATTCCATGGGAACCGGTTTACGATGACGCGCTAATGCCGGAAATGCTTGTTTTTCACCGATGCAGTAGGCATACCATGCCATGGCGAGACACTCCGTCCGCGTGCGCCGCAACTCTGAAGCGCCGCTGGTTGATGAAGCTCTTGGAACTTGGGAACAACTGCATGCATAGTGGATCGAAGGAGGGACCGTGTTCGCGGCCTCACGAAACTATCCGGAATACTAGTCTTCTGAAAATACCACTGGCAACACCCCCAGGGACAAACTTCGCTGGAGCGCGCCGGTTGTGCAAAAGTCGTGTTGATAAAACAGGAGCGGCTATTGATCAAATGGAATTTGTGTGCTGGCTCACCTCAAGGAGGCCCGAAGCAGTGAAATCGGCACGTCTCCGCCCCCTACGCGACCCGGCAGTTGCTTCGCACAAGAAAACGCTTATTTCGGCCCGGTTTTTCCACAGAGGGCAGCTGTGGTCTATCTGTCTCTTTGGCCACGACGTATCCGTCGAGGCGCATGATCGATGGAAGGCAGCGAACTCTAGTAGACTCAACGGCAGAATGTTTGCATCTTCCCGCTTCCTTCACCGTTGTCCGCCCGTTCTTGCTTCCTCCGCGCTCCTGGCCTTGCTCTTGGCAGGAGCAGCCTCAACTTCCTCTCTGGCCGCCGCCCAAGGCACCCACCTGTGGCTTCAATCGCAGATGGAGGAGTTTGAAAAGGGCACTCCCGCAGGGGTTTCGATTGAGAACGACGGCCATCTGCGACAAGGCCCCGGGCTGACCGAGCTTCTCACCACGCCATCGACCTTTGTGTGGTCACTAGCCGTCGACAAGAATGGCCGAATCTTCGCCGGCACCGGATCACCCGCCTCTGTGCTGCGCTTGGGCCGGCAGCCGAACCAACAGCCATTCACCCTCTTCGAAGCCAAGGACATCAGCGTCCAGGCTTTGCGCCTCGGCCCCGATGGCGCGCTCTATGCAGCAACCGTGCCGGGTGGCAAAGTCTACAAGCTCAACCCCGACGCCGCCACGAAACTGGACGAAACCACGGCTCCGGTCGTCTTCGACCCTGCCAAGGTGGAAGACGCTGCTGCCGGGCAGGCCAAGACGGCATCGGCAAGCGCACAGTCTCATTACATCTGGGATCTGACCTTCGATTCCGCAGGACGGCTCTATATCGCCACAGGCAATCCCGGAGCGGTCTACCGCGTCGATCCCTCAAAACCCGGTTCCGCGCCGGAGCTGTTTTTCAAGAGCGACGAGGCACATATCCGCGCGCTGGCCTGGGATGCAAAGGGCAACTTGATCGCCGGCTCCGACGGCTCGGGACTGGTCTACCGCATTGATCCGCAGGGCAAGGGCTATGTACTCTTCGAGGCTCCGCGTCGCGAGGTGACTTCCATCGCCATTGGCGCGAATGGAACCATCTATGCCGCCTGTGTCGGCGACAAAAATCGCAATCCGCTGCCGCCGCTGCCCGTGCAGGGGGTGGCCGCAATCACCATCACCGTGGTGCAGCCGCAGTCGCTCCAGGCTGCCAACTCCAGCGCCTCCGTGCCCGAAGGAACCGAGATCTATGCTTTGTCCGAGGGACAAGCTCCGCGCAAGCTTTGGTCCGGCAAGGACGAGATCGTCTACGCCTTGGCCGCCCGCGCTGACGGCCTCCTCGCGCTCAGCGGGAATCGCGGACAAATCTTCCTCATTCAAGAGGACGGCAGCTACGCCGACATCGCACACCTGCAAGCGCAGCAGGGCCTGAGCCTCGCCACAGTGCCGGGCGCGGAGAGCATCGGCCCCATCTTCATCGGCACGGGCAACACCGGCAAGGTGGATCAGCTCGGCGCGGCTGAAGCGCACGAATACGCCAGCAATGTTCTCGATGCCGGAACTTTCGCCCACTTCGGCCGCATCGAGATCGAGCCCGGCTCGTCGGGTTATGAGATTCTCACGCGCTCCGGCAATGTGGAACAGCCGGTGCGCGGCTGGAGCGACTGGCAGCCCCTTGAGGACGGCTCCGTTGCCTCACCGCCGGGGCGCTTTCTTGAGTGGAAAGCTGTGCTGCACACGGGCGGCGTCCTGGGCAGCGTGGGAGTCAACTATCTGCCCGTGAACTCCGCTCCCGTGGTCGACGATCTCGTGGTCGTTCCCGGCGCGCGCATCAATCCGCAGAACCTTGTCAATTCTTCAGCTCAGACCGTCAACATTACCTTTCCGTCGTCGAGCCAAAGCTCTTCGGTTTCCTTTGACGCCGGTACAAACCAGCCCCTGCAGGCCACGAAGGACCGCACCGCCGTCACCGTCCGATGGTCCGCGCACGACGACGATGGCGACAAGCTCGTGTATGCGCTTTACCTGCGCGGCGATGGCGAAACCCAGTGGTTGCCGTTGAAGAAGAGAATCAAGGTACAGGCCTACAGCTTCGACGCCACACTGATTCCCGACGGCGGATACCGCATCAAGGTGGTCGCCTCCGACGCGCCCTCGCACACGCCCGGCGCGGCGCTTACCGGCGAGAAGATCAGCGACCGATTCGAAATCGACACCACGCCGCCGGCGATCGCGAACTTCAAGGCCGCGGCGCAGCCGGCCGAATGCCAAGACTCCCAATGCTTGAAGGCTTTTCTCGTCAGCTTCGATGCCGAGGACACGACTTCGCCCATCGCTCGCGCCGAATACTCTCTCGACGCCGGACCCTGGCAGGTCGTCGATCCGGCCGGCAAACTCTCCGATTCGAAGCGCGAGCACTACGAATTCCGCATCTCGCTCGACGTCGAGGGGGGCAAAATCAGCGAGCACCTGATCACCGTCCGCGCCTACGATCGCTACGACAACGTAGGCGTGGCCAAGACCATCATCCCCGCTCAGGAACAGTGATTTGTAGCGCCGGTCTCCAGACCGGCTGTAGTGGCGGCGTTCTCGCCGCCGGCGCCGAGAACATCGCGTGGTTGCTCCATCCTTTCCGTCCGCGCAGCGGACGAAAGGATGGGAAAGCAGGTAGTGGGTCAGTTTGAAGCTGTTTTGAAGGGGCACGGCTTCAGCCGTGCCGTCCGTAGCGCAAAATAGTAAATGGGCTTTAGCCCCTGGGGGAAGTTCTGCTGCCTTTCCTTCGACGAGCACCAGTTCTTCGACGAAAATGCGCTTTGAACTCTATGTGGCGGCGCGGTACCTGAAAGCCAAGCGGCGGCAGGCCGTGGTCGGCGTGGTCACGGCCATCTCCATCGCCGGAGTCACCGCAGGCGTGGCGGCGCTCATCATCGCCCTCGCCATCACCAATGGCATGCGCCGCGACTTGCAGGACAAGCTGCTCGGCTCCAGCGCGCACGTGCAGTTGATGCAGATGGAGGGGCGCGGCATCTCCGATTGGCGGCCGCTCCTGGCCCGTCTGCGCAAGGTGCCGCACGTCGTCGCCGCCTCGCCCGGCCTGTACGAGCAGGTCCTGGTGGCGCGTGGAGCACGCGATGGCGGTGCCCTTGTCGAAGGTATCCTGCCCGACGATGAGCGGACGGTCAGCGACCTGCTTTCCACGGCCACGTCCGGCGCGGTCGAGGCCCTCGAACCGCAGCCCGAATCCGTCCCGGCGCAAACCGCGGAGCTTCCACCCATCGTTCTGGGCAACGATCTGGCCGAGACCATCGGAGCGTCCATCGGCGATTCGGTACTCGTCATCAGCCCGCAGGGCGAGTTGACGCCGATGGGAGTGATTCCTAAGTACGTGCGTTTCCGCCTCGCCGGCACCTTTCACTCCGGCTTCTACCAATACGATGCCCAGATGGGCTTCCTGCGCCTTGCCGACGCGCAGCGCCTCTTCGATGAGCCCGACCTGCTCTCGGTGATCAGCTTCAAGGTTGACAATCTCAATCGCGCGCCGGAGATCGCGCGCGCCATTGAACAGGCCGCCGGCAAGGGCTATATGACCACCAACTGGACCGAACAGAACCGCGAGCTCTTTCGCGCGCTCATGCTCGAACAGGTGGTCACCTTCATCGTCATCGCGCTCATCGTCATTGTGGCCGCGCTCAACATTCTCATCGCGCTCACCATGATGGTGATGGAAAAGACCCGCGACATCGCCGTGATGATGAGCTTCGGCGTCGCACCGGAGCAGGTGCGGCGCATCTTTTTGCTCCAGGGTTTTCTCATCAGCGTGGTCGGCACTGCACTGGGCCTCGCCCTCGGCTATCTCGCCTCATGGGCCGGCGGCCACTATCACTTCATCCATCTCTCCGCCGAGGTCTACTCCATCGACACGCTGCCCTTCGCGCCGCGGCTGCTCGACGGCGTCATCGTGTCTGCCGTTTCGATTGGAATCTCGCTTCTGGCGACGCTCTATCCGTCTTCGTCGGCCGCACGCATACTCCCCGCCGAGGCGCTGCGATATGAGTAAGCCAGCCTATTGCGGCGTAATGATCCCGCCCTTCGCATGACGCCGCGGCAACACGATTCCGCGATGGTCCACTTCCGTCGCCGACCCGCCCAGCCCGCCTAGCTCGCCGGATTCCGGCAAACTCTGACGTTCCACCAGTGCACCGCCGCAGGCAGGGCACCAGTCCGCCTTTGTCCCCTCCGCGAGCACCGCGTGGCATTGGCTGCACATTCGTTCCATATTCACCAGATTATCCGAGCAACAATACACGTGACACAATGACCTCTACTTTGGTTTCCAAATTGGTACGAGAGCCTTTGCGTCATCGATCATTTTTTGCAATGCACGCTTGTTTTGGTAAACGAGGTGATGCGGGGTTTGGGCATTGGCGATACAATGCCTTGCAATTTCAGAAGGGCCGCTTGGGAAATCTCCCGAGACTCCGTTGTCAACGCCTTTGAGCATATGCTGATAGACCGTATGGACAAGTAAATCCGCAGCCTGTAGCGGAGCCGTATCCTGGGCCAATGGAAATGCTGGGTTGCCTAGTCGTTCCCTTGACCGCCAAGAACTAAACGCCTTTTTTATAGGCGCCTCATCTTTAACCTGGCGAAACATAGCTAGAGCGTACTCGGCAAATTTTTCCCCTAGGCCGAAATAGAAATGCGCCAATCCGCCAACAGGCGCATTATCTGTGACGATTTTGAGCACTTGCTGGAAGGGCACGAAGTAGGCCTTGCCCGGACAACCGCTAGTCACTAACCTCCCCGAATCCTGCATTAGAGTCGCGCCCGTCATGAATCGGCGCTCGTCTAGAGAGAAACTATTGAAGTCATCGACAACGATCCCATAGGCGACGGGATAAACCTTGGGCTGAGCTGCTGCCACTCTAGCGAGCGCGATAAGCATCGGTTTGGCGCTGCGTCGCCTTATAAGATCCGTCGCATGAAATTCCTTCATTGGAAAATCAAATTGTTTCAACGTGTCACGCCATGCTTTGTCGAATCTCCTCATTTGGCCAGGGCCCCCAAAATACCCGGCGACCAAGCACACTTTCGCTCCCTCGTGAATTCCACTCTCGTCAAGATACGCGTCGATCATTGCATGAACCAATCTACCTACCTTGTCAAGTATATTATTGCCAACATTTTGCAGTTGTTTTCTTCGATTTAGGCGCATTGGGGGCGGCACGTGGGCTTGACGCCAAAACACGGAACAAGGGAGTGAGCTACGCGCGGTTCGCGGTGGCCCAGCATTACCGGATTCTCTCGGTACACTGAATTCATGCACCCTCCCCCGCGCCTCGTCGCGATTGACATGGATGGAACCCTGCTGCCTGCCATGACGCAGACCATCGGCGAACGCAACGCGCGGGCGCTGCGGGCGGCTCAGGAAGCGGGAATCGCGGTGGCCATCGCCACCGGCAGGCGCCCGGCCTACACCGTGCCATTGCTCGAAGGCCTGGGCTTGCGAGCGGATACGCCCCTCATCGCGTCGAATGGTGCAGTGATCTGTACGCTCGGCGGCCAAACCATCGACCGCTGCCATATGAATGCGCGCGTGGCGCGGGGCCTGTGCGGCTTGCTTCGCCCGTTCGGGACGGTCGTCTTTACCTTCAATCGACCGGGGCGTGGCGAACTCGTTCTCGAGAACCTTGAGCAGGCGCATGGCCGCATCGCCATGTGGGTCGAGGCGAACCGGAATGCGATTGAGGTGGTAAAGCCGCTGGAGCTTGCGCTGGTCGACGGCGATGATCCTATTCAGGGCATGGCGGCTGGCAGCGTGGAGAGAATGAAAGCCGCCGAGAAAGCGCTCAAGGCGAGCGAGTGGCGCGATGCATGTGAATGCGTGCGAACCGAGTATCCGGCGCGGGATTTGTCCATCCTCGATCTTTTGCCGCCCGGCATCTCCAAAGGATGGGCGCTCGAACGTCTCGCCGTGCGCCTGGGTGTGGATCGCAAGGAGACGATGGCCATCGGCGACAACTGGAACGACGCAGATATGCTGGAGTGGGCAGGGCAGGGAATCGTGATGGCCAATGCCGCGCCGGAATTGCTCACCCTGGCGAAGACGCGCGGGTGGAAGCAGGCGCCATCGAGCGACAATGACGGTGTTGCCGTGGTTCTCGAAGCGGCGCTTGCCAAAATGGCGGCAGCAAAAGCATGAGCATCGAATCTCATCGGCGGAGAAACATACGCGGAACGCTCTTGATCGCGTTCGGAGCCCTCGCGGCTCTCGGCGCTTTGGCTGCGTTGCCGCCTGCAGCCCAGGCCGGCGAACGCGTGACCCTCAGCAACGGCTTCGTTGAGCAGTGCGATCATCACGCCGAGGTCGATGGCCGCGTCCGGCTTTACCTCAGCCCTGGCGAAGATAACTACATCGAGTTCGATCCGGCCGAGATCGCCACAGTGGAGCAGATTCCCGATCCTCCCGCGCCCGTTACGCCAGCGCCAGTCGTAACTCCAACGAGCCCCGCAAAACTCACCCCAGCCGACTTGCGGGAGATGCTCACTCGCGCCGGAGCAGAGCACAACTTGGACGTGGACCTGCTGGCCAGCGTCGTGAAAGCCGAGAGCGATGGCAACGTCCGCGCCGTAAGCCGCGCCGGCGCCCAGGGCCTGATGCAACTGATGCCGGGGACCGCTGCCGGCCTTGGCGTCGAAGACAGTTTCCAGCCCGAACAAAATGTGCGTGGCGGCTCGGCGTATCTTGATGCGCTGCTCACCCGCTACCACGACAACCTGGCTCTGGCTCTGGCCGCTTATAACGCCGGCCCTGAAGCTGTGGACAAGTACCACGGCATCCCTCCCTATCACGAAACCCGCGCCTACGTGGCCCGCGTCATTCATGAATTCAATCGCCGCGTTCTGGCCCGCGGCGCGCTGGCGCAGAGATCGCCGGCCTCCACCATGGCGCAGCCGGCAACTTCCCATTGACGCATCGCTTCCTCTCTGGCGTGAGAACATAGATTTATCTCTGTGCTTGGAAATGGAGAACGCTTGAAGCGGCGCGAATGGATCGTGGGCCTGGTGGTGCTGGCGGCGCTGGCTGGCCTCTTTGCTTATGAACAACACCTCCACCCTTTCGACTGGAAGATGTTTCTGGAGGAGTTCCGAAAAGCCAACTGGATTAAGGTCTGCATCGGAGCCGGCTGCATCTACCTGGCCTTCGTTTTTCGCGCCGCGCGCTGGGCGTGGCTGCTGCGTCCCAACAAGCGGGTGCCCATTTTCTCTCTCCTCGGCACGCAGGTCATGGGTTTTACGGCTGTCGCTCTCATCGGCCGCATAGCGGACCTGGTGCGCCCGGTTCTGGTGGCCAAAAAGACCGGCCTGCCCGTCGGTTCCCAGATCGCGGTGTATATCGTCGAGCGCCTCTTCGACGGCGGCTCCATGGCCCTCCTCTTCTGCTCTGCCATTTTGCTCTCGCCGGCCGGAACGCTTCCGCACCAGGAGATCTTCAACAGGTTCGGCAAGGGCGGGCTGGCAGTCACGTTGGCGGGCGCGCTGTTTCTAGTGGCCGTGCGGCTGTCGGGCAGAGCTGTGGCCTCGTTTTGCGAGTCGGTCCTCGCTCCGCTCTCGCATAAGCTCGCGCATGCCGCCGGTCAGAAGATCCGCGCCTTTCACGCCGGACTGGATACCCTGCGTACACCTGCGGATTTCGCCATCACGCTCTCCCTTTCCCTGCTCATGTGGTGCTTGATCACCTTTGCCTATGTGGAGGGCGCAGGAGCATTCGTACCCAGCGGGCAGGGAAGCTCGGTGTCGTTGGCCAAGTGCCTCGCGCTGATGGCCGGCGGCGGGGTCGCCAGCATCATTCAATTGCCGGTGATTGGGTGGTTCACGCAGATTGCCGCGCTGGAAGTGATGCTGAGACCGCTTTTCAGCATGACCCCGGAGACGGCCATGGCCTGCGCTACGACCTTACTTGCAATCACCTTTTTAGGGATTGCGCCGGTGGGTCTCGATCTGGGCCCAGTTCGAGCACATCAATCTGCGCAAGGTCACGCTGGAGAGTGAGCAGGCCGGCGAGGATCTGGCCGCCGCTGAGGAACCCGCCGATCAAAGCGTCGCGCCATGATCATTGGGGCGGATTAAGCCTTCGCCGCGGGCGCACCAGCAGCTTCTGGGCTACCCGCCTGGCTGTACTGAATCGTTTCCGGTCCCACCGCGCCGCCCGTCATCACCATGCTCATCGCCTGTTCCATGGTCAGGTTCGTTTCAATCACCCGCTCCATCGGAAGAATCTGCAGAAAGGCCGACGTGGGGTTGATAGCGTTGGGCACCAGCACCGCGGCCAGGGGTCGCCCGCTCCCGGCATCGCTCATGGTGCGCGTCAGGAAGCCGATGCTCTTCTGGCCTGCAATGGGGAAATCCACCAGCACCACGCGCTGGCTCGTCGCATTCTTCGCCATCATTGAGTCCAGCAATTGCCGCACCGACGTGTAGACCTTCGCGACAAAGGGCAACCGCTCCAGGATCGACTCGAACAGTCCGAAAGCCTGACGGCCCACCACCAGGGAAGTGACTCGCCCCACCACGTACAGCACCACCAGCGTGAGCAGAATGGCCAACACCGGTTGCAGCCACGGAGAGCTGAACCATCCCCGAGGGAAGATCGCCGCAAGCAGATGAACTGCGGGCAATCCCGCCTTCGCCAGCTCGCCCAGCAGGAAGCTGAAGATCAGGTAGGTGACAAAGAGCGGGCCGACGGTAATGATGCCGGCCAGGATGTTCCGCTGCACGCCGCGCAGCGTATGGCTCAGATGTGCTTTCACGCGCCTCTCCTGGCTACGAGCATACGCCGCCCCTGCACCACGCAGAATAGGCCCTGACACACAAAAGGGAGTTCCCAACGGACGCAAAATGAGATATATATGAGGATTGCCTCATGCAAAGGCAGAAGGAAGCCTATGAACGAACCCGGCGGAGTTGAATCCATCGATCGGGAGCCCTTCGCGCCGCGAGCCGCCGCGCAGCACTCGCGCGCCATTGGATCGCCCTTGCCCATGGGTGCGAGCTGTCGTGCGCCGGCCCCTGCTGAGGGCAACGGCAAGCGCATTCCGCCTGTTCCTCCCGGCCGTGCCCTCACTGGCGCCTCGTCTGCGGAGGATTCCTCCGGCGTGCAGCGCGCCGTGAACGCCTTCCGCATGATCCTTCCGCTGGTGCAGCGGCTTCTGCCCTTGATCGACGGCAACATCGCCACCGCGGTCACCAATCTTCTCGCCCCACGGCCACACCCGCAGGCCCCTGCGCCTCCGCCCAAAGTTGACCTGGCGCCGCTCGAGGACGGCCTGGCCGAGCTCCAGACTCAGCATCGAAATCTCCGCGATCAGGTCATGGAGCAGAACAATTCGCTGCGGCGCGTCGAAGATCAGTTGGAGATGGTCCGCGAAGCCACCGATCGCAACACGCTCGAGCAGCAGGAACTTCTCGAGGACTTGAAGTCCTTCAGCAACAAGGTGAGGGCAGTCGCCGTCATCGGGATCGGGCTGTTAGCGATTGGCTTCCTGCTCAACCTGATTCTCTTTCTCCACATCCAGCGCGTGCTGCCCTGAGCGGTTCTCGAATTGGTGTAGCGCGAAGCACAATCGCTAAGTGGCTTTTTCATCAAGAAAAAGCCACCTTGAAAGGCGCCAGAAACGCCACATAGTAAGCCACATAGTAATTGGAGAACCGCCGTAAGCTCGAGCCCGACGCCGATGCGGAGGGCCCTTAAAACAAACGGGATGACCGCGTCGCATGGCGCCGAAGCCGCGGCTTCAGTCTGCTTTGAATTTGGAATCCACATGGAAGGATTGCGCGCCACCGGACGGTCATTTTCTTTGAGGCAGGCCCTAAATCTCCATCACGTTGTCTTCGATGGCCACGCGAACGTTGCCGTCTGATTTGGCCAGCCGCCGCACCGCTTCCGGCTTGTCGACTTTGGCTTTCAGCATCACCAGGGCCACGGGCACGCTGCGTCCGGCGCTCTTGATGGTCTCCACTGCGGTCGCCCGGTCAATGTTGCACGCGCACATCAGAATGCGAATGCCGCGCTCCACCAGCTTCGAGTTCTGCATGTGTACGTTCACCATCAGGTTCTCGTACACGTAGCCCAGCCGCGTCATGGCGCCCGTGGTGATCATGTTCAGAATCATCTTCTGCGCGCTGCCGGCCTTCATCCGCGTGGAACCGGAGACCACTTCGGGACCAACGTCGGCCACGATGGTTATGTCGGCGGCATCGGCCAGCGGCGTCCCGTGATTGCAGGTCACTGCGGCGGTGTGCGCTCCGCGGGCGCGGGCATACGCCACGGCGGCCACCACATAGGGCGTGCGCCCTGAGGCGGAAACGCCGATCACCACATCCTTGCGTGTTGGGCGCCGCCGCGCGATGTCCCGCTGGCCCAGCTCTTCAGAGTCCTCGTTCACCTCAACCGCTGAAGCCAGCGCTTTGGGCCCGCCCGCCATGATGTATTGCACTTGTCCGGGAGCAGAGGAATAGGTGGGAGGACACTCCGAAGCGTCAAGTGCCGCAATCCGTCCACTGGATCCGGCTCCGACGTAGATGAGCCGGCCGCCATCGCGCAGGCTCCGCGCCACCTGGTCAATGACGTCGGCAATCTCCGCGATCGCCTTCTTCACCGCCCCTGCGACCTTCGCATCCTCGTGGTTGATGATGCGCGCAATCTCCAGCGCGGATTTGGTGTCGAGTCCTTGAGAAGCCTCGTTCTGGCTCTCCGTCGTCAGTTGCTGAAGCAGTGCGGCCTGGTCGTGATTGTTGTCCTTTGTCCGGGCGCTGGCCGTCTCCTGCAGCATGGTGCTCGGTAACATCGCATCGGTCCCCAGTATTGATTGTATCTATAAAACCGCGCAAGGCCATGACAAAATTCTTCGGCGCCTCACAGCCAATCCCGTTTTCGTGTCCCGCAACCGAGCAGTTCTATAGAGCCTCGCGGACCGCGTCATGGAAGGCCGGCCACACCTCTCGGATCAACCTGCTCTTTCGATCGGGCCAGGTGCGATTGGTAAGCATCGCCACAGCGACAGCGGCATCCAAATCGATCCACAGCGAACAGCCGCTAAACCCGAGGTGCCCAATTGAATGGGCCGAAAAGTGCTTGCCGGATGTCGAGTCTCCTGAGGGTGTATCCCAGCCCAGCGCGCGACTGCTCCCCTCCGGGCCCTGCCTCTGGGTAAATTGTTTCAACACGGCCTGCTCAAACAGATCCGGCCTTCCTTCAGGTCTTTTGCCCGCTTCCGCGTTAAGAATCGCGCCGGCAAATCGCAAAAGATCAGGAACATTCGAGAAAAGGCCTGCATGTCCCGCTACACCTTTCAGGACCCACGCGTTCTCATCCTGTACCTCGCCCTGGATGCGGCGATGGCGAAACGTCGTGTCCTCTTCTGTGGGCGGAATCGAGCTCCACAGCTCTCGCGCCGGACAGAATCTCGAGGCCGCCATCCCCAGCGGCCGGAAAACCTCCCGTTGGAGCCACGGACTCAGGCGCTCGCCCATCCGAACCTCCAGCGCTTTACCCAGCAGGATGAACCCTGGGTCGGAATACTCGGCTCGCGTTCCCGGCTCAGCCGCCAAAGGCAACCTGAGGCAGGCGCGGAACAGCGCCGCGGGCGTGGGTGCGCTGCGGAACAAATCAACGTACCCCGGCAAGCCCGAACTATGCGCCAGCAGGTGCTTGATCGTCACCCGGCGCGCGGCATCTTCAGGGGCGCGTCCCGCCACAAATCCCGGCAGCAACTCGTCCAGCGGGGTGTCCAGCTCAAGCTGCCCGCGCTGGACGAGCAGAATGGCCGCAGCCGTGGTGGCCATTACCTTGGTCAGGCTGGCCACGTCATGCACCGTCTCCGCCGTCACTGCCAGCGAACCTTCCTCATAGGTGAATCGCCCCAGAGCGCCCTGAAGCGCCACTTCGCCGCCGGCCAGTACGCCAAATGCGACCCCGGGGAAGGCCCGCGCCGCGATCGCCTCTTCCAGCACGTGGTAGGCCGCTCCAAACTGGCCAGACGCCCGGCCGGAATCAACGGAGGAGGAATGGGCTTTGAATGGCATCGCTTTCTCGCATGGTAACGCTCAAGCCGCCTCTTCGCCGCACGTTCCGGCACTTTTCGTCGCCGTGGGAGAGCAGTCGAGCTATCCTTGTGTGCGAGGGTTCCGTCTATTTATCAGAAACGGGAGGAAAGTATGTCTCTGCCGCGAGCCTGGTTGCGAGCAGCAGTTTTCGCCGGCTTCATTGCCGCTGGTTTGAGCGTCTGCCTGGCCCAGACCCCCGCGCAGCCCGGACCGGGTCAGAGCGCAGCCGCTCCGGCAGCGGCGCAGCCTTCAGCCGCAGCCCCTGCCGCAAGCCCGACAGCAGAACCGGCTGCGCCTGCGCAGCCATCGACTCCTGAGCCAGCCGGGCTTGCCAACACCGAGCCTGCGAAGAAGATCTACACGGTACCCGCCGGCACAAAAGTCCTGCTGCAGTTGCGCAGCGCCATCAATACCCGAAGCGCCAAACCCGGCGACGGAGTTTATCTGTCATCGACCTTCCCCGTAGTGATCGGCAACCGCGTGATGATCCCGGCAGGAGTCTATGTGCAGGGCGTTGTTGACCGAGTGCAGCGCGCCGGCCATGTTAAGGGCAAAGCGCAGCTCGATATGCACTTCACCTCTATCATCTTTCCCAACGGGTCCGTAGTTGAGGTTCCCGGCGTGGTCAACAGCGTGCCCGGGGCGAAGCACCAATCCGTAGCGGCAGACGACGAGGGAACCATCTCGCAGGATGGTGACAAGGGGCGCAACGCGGCCACCGTCGCGGAAATCGCGCTTCCAACGTCTACCACGGTCGGAGCCATCGGCGGTCTTGGCTCGGGCCATCCGATTGCCGGGGGCCTTGCTGGTCTGGCAGGCGGTGTTGCAGCGATCGGCATCGCAACGCTCTTCACCCGCGGAGCCGACGTAAACCTCGAGTCTGGCACTCAAGTCGAAATGGTTCTGCAACGCCCGCTGCTGCTCGAGGAAGAGAATCTGACCGGCGTCTCCGATCCCGGCGCCGCGCCTGCTTTGGTCCCGGCAGCCAACCAGCCAAAACCGATTACGAATCACCGTCCGCGCATCATGTGCCCGCCCGGCGGCCTCGGTTGCGAATGAAGTAGTACTCCGCCGCGTAGCGCCCGTGTGGGCGCAGGGTTCAGCCCTGAGTTCCTGCCACAGCCTTTCTAAATGAGTCTTGCGTTCGGCGCCACCACCCCGGCGCGTGTCAGCGCGCAGCCTCCATTTTGGCCGCATCTATAGTGCACATCGGAACGGTAGTCATCCCAGGAGGTTGCGTCACTGGCGCTCACCGTCATGCCCAGCATGAATGTCCTCCCATCGCTGGTCTCAATCGTCCCGGTTTTGCCGTCGTAGTCCGTTACCGTAAGATCCCCTTCGATGGTGGTGCTCGACGGCTTTGCCTCATCGTCAAGACTCCATTGCTCTGCATCCAAAGCAGTTGGAGCATCTAATGGAGCACTGGCCAGCACCAGCCGCGCCGGCCTTGCAACGGGCTTGGCAATTCGTCTCGCGGCGAACCTTCCATGGCCAGACAGCCTGAGCGTTGCAGCCTTCAACGCGACCGGCTTTGGGCTATCCACAATTTGTGCCGCAGACGGTGGCCGTGCGTTGATCGCAGGATTCGCCGGCGGGAGAATCAAGTCGGCCACCTTCGCCGCAGATTCGCTAGTATCGGCGTTCTGCTGACTGATCGAGCCAGCCGGTGGAGCAACCGCTGGATGGATCACTTGCGCGGGGGTAGTGTTCACAGCCGGGCTCACTTCGGCTTCGGCCGTCGGAGAACTGGCCTGGACAAAATCGCCGGACTCGACCGCGGCCCCACCTGGCGTGGTCAGCATCCCGAGCACGATCCCCGTTGCGGTTCCGATGAAGATGCCCAATGTGGCCACGAGGAAGGGCAGCGCCTTACGGGAGAATGAACTTTGTGCCGAGCCGTGCACCCTGTGTTGGGACCCGGCTGCAACTCGGTGGGATTCAATGAGCGTCGCCATAATCCTCCGGCGGAAGATGTCACCGAGATACTTGTTTTGGAGTTTCTGCGCTTCATTGAACTATTTCGGCGCTCACTCAACAATCCACCGAAAGGGGCATTACCAGCCGGCGCGTGCGGAGGTTACCTCTGGCAATTGCCGCAACTCCGGAGGGTCCTCGGTGCACGACTGGGTTTCATCCTCAAACCAAAAGGCTTTGGTCTTCCAGCAGGCCGCTCCCCCCTGAGTCTGGAGCGTTCGGCAAGTGTAGGATGCCTCGGATACAAGGAATCGAGTATTCTAGAAAAAATGGATACCGATCCCGCTACGACTCCAATTTCCGAATCCGGTACGAAGCTCCAGGCTGCACCCAGTGAGCAGCCTCACAGTGCCGCACCCGTGCCGCAGCGCAAGACTGCGGGTATCCTTCTTTGGCTGCGCGATCTGATCATCTCCGCCGCTGCCTCTGTCTTCATCATTCTTTTCCTCTATCAGCCGGTCCGCGTGGAAGGCACCAGCATGTTGCCGCGCCTGGAGGATAGCGACCGCCTCTTCATCAACAAGTTTGTCTACCACTTCACCAGCATCGACCGCGGCGACGTGGTCGTCTTCCACTATCCGCGCGATCCTGACAAGAGCTACATCAAGCGCGTCATCGCCCTGCCCGGCGACCGCATCCGCATCGATCATGGCCACGTCTGGCTCAACGGCAAGCTGCTCCGCGAGAGTTACGTCCCCGAGAGTTTTCGCGGCAACAGCTCGATGGCCGAGATGACGCTTCCCCCGGAAAGCTATTTCGTCATGGGCGACCACCGTTCCATCTCCTCCGACAGCCGTGACTTCGGCCCCGTCGACCGCTCGCTCATCTACGGCAAGGCCGTTTTTGTCTACTGGCCAGCCCACGATGTGGGCGTGGTTCACTGACGCACTTACTCGACCCTCACCTTTGCTGTTTGAGTATGAAGAGAGAAGACTCGCGTCCCTTGGGTGTACTCCGCTTCCTCTCCCACTTTCAGCCAGACGCGGCCAGGGCGTGAGCAGGTCGGGCGGCCGCAAATCGCCGCTGTGTCAGGGTAGCCGAGGGGCCTCTTCGGAAATGAAGTGTAGGACGACGTCCCGCGCTTTGTATCCTTTGGTTTGCCGCATTCGTCGCAACGAACAATAGCCATCGACTTTTCCTCAGTGAGAGGTAGTCTACTCCGCCTTCGAACCTGCTAAAATCGGTTGAATCCACTCCTCGGAGAGGCGATGCAGGCGATCCTCGCGCTCGAAGACGGGCGCATCTTCCGCGGGCACGGCCACGGACACCCGGGCGAATGCCAGGGTGAGGTTGTTTTTAATACTTGTCTCACCGGTTACCAGGAAATTGCCACCGACCCCTCCTACGCCGGCCAGATTGTCGTTCTCACCAACCCCCAAATCGGCAACTACGGCACCAATCGCGCCGACAATGAGGCCGCCCGGCCCTACATCGAGGGCCTCATCGTCCGCGAGTTCTCCGCCATCAGTTCCAACTGGCGCTCCGAGCAGGTCACCGACGAGTACATGGAGCGCTATGCCGTTCCGGTTCTGGCCGAGATCGACACCCGCGCGCTCGTGCGCCACCTGCGCACCAAAGGCGTAATGCGCGGCGTGATCTCGATCACCGAGTCGAATCCAGACGTGCTCGTCGAGAGGGCCAGAAGCGTCCGTAAGATGGAGGGAACGGATCTGGCGCGCGTGGTCTCGACCAAAGCCAGCTACGATTTCGACGCCTCCGATCCGCGCAGCCAGATGGGGGAGCCGCTGCTGACCGAGGGGTTCCTGCAAACGGAGGAGGTCATCCAAAAAGGCCGGGCCAACAAGCGCATTCTTCATGTAGTGGCTTATGATTTCGGCATTAAGCAGAACATTTTGCGCATGTTAGCGCGCGAGGGATGCCGCGTGACGGTCGTTCCTGCGGAGACCTCTGCAGACGACGTGCTGGCCCTCAAGCCCGACGGCGTTTTTCTCTCCAACGGCCCCGGCGACCCCGAGCCGGTCGATTACGCCGTCCGCGCCATCCGTAACATGATGGGCCGCGTGCCGGTCTTCGGCATCTGCCTCGGCCACCAACTCTGCGGCCTGGCTCTCGGTGGCCGGACCTATAAGCTCAAGTTCGGCCATCACGGCGGGAACCATCCGGTGCGCAACAACGCAACCGGCAAGGTTGAGATCACCGCCCACAACCACAACTTCGCCGTCGATCCCGACTCCATCAACGTCAACGAGGTCGAGCTGACCCACATCGACCTGAACGATCAGACCCTCGAAGGCCTGCGCCACAAGACGCTTCCGCTTTTCAGCGTGCAATACCACCCCGAAGCCGCTCCCGGCCCGCATGATTCGCATTATCTGTTCCGCGATTTCCGCCACATGATGGAGGAGTGGAAGGGATGAAGCGAGGTCCATTTAGGAGCGCCGTTTTTGTGACAGCAGCGGGGCCCCGGCTCCGCTGTTTTTTGGGTGTTGCGATTGTCCTGGCAACTCTGAACGCTCGTTCGTCGGCCACGGCACAGGTCGACTGCATTAGCCCTGCTCCGATCACCGTTTCTCGTGTGCAGGGACAGGTCTTCGATCCGACGGGAGCCGTTGTGCCGGGCGTCGTGATTTCATTGGTTGGTGAAGGAGGCTCGACCCTGCAAGTGACGACAGACCAACAAGGGCGCTTTCAATTGTCTGTTTCGCCCGGGCGGTACATTCTTAAAGCCGTTGTTCCGATGTTTCAGATGGCAGCCATCGAGTTGAATGTCAAGGAGGACGTGAACGCCCTCAATCCTTCTGGCGAACTTCGCGTCATTCTTGGATTGGGCGGGTCGTTCTGCCCCTGGGTCACGACTAGTAATCGAGAATTTCAACAGATCATTCGCGCCAACAAGAAGAGAATCGAGGAATCGGCCCAACGTAATGCCACGCAGAAATGACATCCAGAAGATCCTGGTGATCGGCTCCGGCCCCATCATCATCGGCCAGTCCGCCGAGTTCGACTACTCCGGCACGCAGGCCTGCAAGGCTCTCAAGCAGGAGGGCTACGAGGTGGTGCTGGTCAATTCGAACCCGGCCACCATCATGACCGACCCCGAGCTCGCCGACCGCACCTACATTGAGCCGCTCACCCACGAGTACGTAGAAGAGATCGTCCGCATTGAAGCCGAGATGCTCGCAGCGCAACCCGACGCCGGCAAATTCGCCCTACTGCCCACCGTCGGCGGTCAAACCGCCCTCAACCTCGCCGTCGACCTCGCAGACACCGGCGTTCTCGATCGCTACAACGTCGAGCTGATCGGCGCCAAGCTCGAAGCCATTAAAAAAGCTGAAGACCGCCTGCTTTTCAAAGATGCGATGATCCGCGTCGGCCTCGACGTTCCGCGCTCCGCGCTCTTCAACAACCTGCGCGACGGTCTCGATTTCGCCACCAAGCTCGGCTTTCCTGTTCTCATCCGCCCCAGCTTCACGCTCGGCGGCACCGGCGGCGGCATAGCTTACAACCGCGAAGAGTTGATGGAAGTTCTCGCCCGCGGCCTCGATCTCTCGCCCGTGCACGAGTGCCTTGTCGAAGAGAGCGTCCTCGGCTGGAAAGAATTCGAGCTCGAGGTGATGCGCGACCTCGCCGACAATGTCATCATCATCTGCTCCATTGAAAATTTTGACCCCATGGGCGTTCACACCGGCGACTCCATCACCGTAGCGCCCGCGCAAACCCTCACCGACCGCGAGTACCAGAAGATGCGCGACGCGGCCATCGCCTGCATCCGCGAGATTGGCGTCGAAACCGGGGGCTCGAATGTGCAGTTTGCCATCAATCCGCAAGACGGCCGCATGACCATCATCGAGATGAACCCGCGCGTCTCGCGTTCCTCCGCGCTCGCGTCCAAGGCCACCGGCTTCCCCATTGCCAAAATCGCCGCCAAGCTCGCCGTCGGCTACACGCTCGACGAGATTCCCAACGACATCACACGCAAGACGCCAGCCTGCTTTGAGCCCACCATCGATTACGTCGTGGTCAAGATTCCCAAGTGGCAATTCGAGAAGTTTCCCAGCGCCGACGAGACGCTGGGGCCGCAGATGAAGTCGGTGGGCGAAGTCATGGCCATCGGCCGCACCTTCAAAGAAGCGCTGATGAAGGCCTGGCGCTCGCTCGAAACCGGCAAGAAGACCGGCACAGAAGTTCTGGAGCCGCGCCGCCTGACGCAGATGCTGGTCACGCCTCGGCCGGAGCGGTTGGGCTACATCCGCTACGCCTTCGAGCGCGCCATGAGCGTGCGCGAAGTCGCCCGCCTCACCAAGATCGATCCCTGGTTCCTGCATCAGTTGCGCGAAGTCACGCAGGCGCAGAAGGCCATCGCCAACACGCCTCCGAATGAAATTGCCGCGGAGAACCTGCGCCGCCTCAAACGCTTCGGCCTCAGCGACGAGCGCATCGCCACAGAGTGGAAGCTCGAAGGCCACGCCGGCATTCAGCAGGTGAGGGAACTGCGCGAAGGGCAGGGAATTCGCCCCGTCTTCAAGCTGGTTGACACCTGCGCCGCCGAGTTCGAGTCCATGACGCCTTACCTCTACTCCACCTACGAAGAAGAGGACGAAGCGCCGCCGACAAAAACGCCCAAGATCATCATTCTCGGCTCCGGCCCGAACCGCATCGGGCAGGGAATCGAATTCGACTATTGCTGCTGCCACGCCGCCTTCGCGCTCAAAGAAGATGGCTACGAGACGATCATGGTGAACTGCAACCCTGAGACCGTCTCCACCGACTACGACACCAGCGACCGCCTCTACTTTGAGCCGCTGGTGCTTGAAGACGTGCTGGCCATCTACAACCACGAAGCGCAATCCGGCGCGAAGATCGGCATGATCGTTCAGTTCGGCGGGCAAACGCCGCTCAACCTGGCGCAGCGCCTGCTCGCCGCGGGCGTGCCCATCATCGGCACTTCGCCTGAGTCGATCGACCTGGCCGAGGATCGCAAACGCTTCGGCAAATTGCTTGAAGATCTTGATATTCCGCAGCCTCGCGGCGGCACGGCCACCAGCGTGGAGCAGGCGCTGGTCGTTGCCGGCGAGATCGGCTATCCCGTTCTCGTGCGCCCCAGCTACGTGCTCGGCGGCCGGGCCATGGTCATCGCTTATGATGCCGATGCCGTCACGCGCTACATGCGTCAGGCGGTCGAGTACAGCCAGGAGCGCCCGGTCCTCATTGATCACTTCCTCGAAGACGCGATTGAGGTCGACGTCGACGCGCTGTGCGATTCGAAAGACGTGCTCATCGCGGGCATCATGCAGCACATCGAGGAGGCCGGCATCCACTCCGGCGACTCCTCCTGTGTGCTGCCTGCTGTCGGCATCAGCGAGTCGACCCTCGACACCATCCGCGGTTACGCCCGCAAGCTGGCCCTCGCTCTCAAGGTCGTTGGCCTCGTCAACCTCCAACTCGCCATCCAGCGCGACGATCAGGGCAACGATAGCGTCTACATCATCGAGGTCAATCCCCGCGCCTCGCGCACCGTTCCCTACGTCTCCAAGGCCACGGGCGTTCCCCTCGCCAAGATCGCCGCACGGCTCATGACCGGCCGCAAGCTACGCCAGGTTCTGCCGGATGAGGTTGCTTCCGGCAAGGATTTGGGAACCGGCGCGCATTACTACGTCAAATCGCCTGTTTTCCCCTGGTCGAAGTTCGCCGGCGTCGACACTGTTCTCGGTCCTGAGATGAAGTCTACGGGCGAAGTGATGGGCGTGGCCTCCACGTTCGGCGAAGCGTTTGCCAAGGCGCAGCTCTCGGCTGGCCAGGTGTTGCCGACCGGCGGCACCGTCTTTTTCACAGTGAACGATCACGACAAGCAGGCCGCCATCGGCCTGGCGCGCCGCTACGTCCATCTCGGTTTCAAAATTGTCGCCACCGAAGGCACGGCCAACGCGCTCGAGGGCGCCGGGCTGATCGTCGAACGCGTCTTCAAAGTCGAAGAAGGCCGGCCCAACGCCGTCGATCTCATCAAAGAGAGACGCATTCAGCTCATCGTGAATACGCCGCGCGGCCAGGACGCGATCTTCGACGAGAAGGCCATCCGCCGCGCCGCTGTCCTGGCACGCGTCCCCACCATTACCACGCTGGCAGCCGCTCAGGCCGCGGCAGAGGGAATCGCCGCCACGCAGAAGAACCGCGTGACCGTCTACGCCCTCCAGAAGCTCCATTCAGCCAACGGACGGTGAAGATGGGCAATCATTCCAAGATGAGGCTCTGAATCCCTCCGCGAGGCCGCTTCTGGTTGGGTCGATGAAGGTGAGGTGCCGCGCTCTGGCGCAGGCGCGGGCGACGGCCCGCAGAAACGTTCAATTCCTCTGCGATTCCATTCCCTCCAAGAGCCACGCTTTCAACGAAATTCAAACAGTCAATCGCCTCGAATTGTGTTGACAGTCACATGGTGCTGTGATAAACGTCGGCTAGGCATTGAAATCCCCTCCCTCTTTGGGGTCACTGTTTAACTGAACAACCGATTGATGATTCAGGCAGAAATGTCCTAAATCGAGCTTCCCATACGAGGGTTCTCGACTGGAGCGCGCAGGGTTTGCATCACTGAAGCCGCTCCAGAACACAGCCTTGGCGAGCCATCCAGCGCAGCGCAACGGACGGGTGGCGCATTTCAGGTCGGCATCAGAAGATCTATACAAGGTTTCGCGCGCCACACGCGGGCATGCCGGCGCGATTCTCCACACCGATTGCGACCTGCCCATCAAAAGCCAGGAGCGCCATCCGCCCGATTTCAACCGCAAAGAGACCCAAACCAGGCAACATCACCACGCAATCCGCTGCTCAGACGTGCCAAAGGGTCAGCAACGTGGCAAGCGTTCGAGCCGCGACCAGCAAAATGGAGAGAAGAAAGCATATGATGAAAGTGATCGTACGGAACGTGAAAGCGGCAAGGCTGCTGGCTTTCCTTGTGGCAACCACCTTTACGGCGGGCCTGGTACCTGGGCAGGCGTCCGAGAGAATCCAAATTCCATATCCGTTTACTGTCTCTTCCACGCACCTGCCGGCGGGGGCGTACACGCTCACGGTGAACGAATACCGGCTGGTGCTGCGGTCGAGCACGGGCGAGGAGGCGAGCCCTTCGATCATCACCCGGCTCAGCGGGCCCAATCCATTTCTGCAGGCCGGCTCGATGGTCTTCGACAGCACAGGTGGACAGAACATTCTTTCAGAGGTGTGGCTTCCCGGCCAGGATGGGCTTCTTGTGTACAGCATTCCCAAGGGCCACACGCGGGCCGTTTTGTCGTTCTCGGAATTAGCCTCGATGGGTCACGCCTCGGGCAAGACCGCCTACGACCTGACCTGCGCTCGATGCCACGGCGAAGAAGGCAAGGGTAATGTGAAAGCGGACGAATACTTCGGCATTACGATTCCTCGCCTGACTTCGTCCGCGGTACAGGGCAAGTCGGACGCGGAGTTGAAGGCGATCATCACCATGGGCACGCAAACCATGCCGCCGGTTGAAGTGGACGACTCCGGCTTCCGGCATCGCCTGCCGCCGCAGGACGTTGACGCTGTGATTGCGTATTTGCGCACCTTGAAGGGGTAATCCCAGAGTACAGTCATCTCGGCGCAGCGCGCCGCGCAAAAGCGCGGCGCGTGCAGCCGGAAACAACTCCTGCGCGCGTTCTTCTGCATTCCTTGTTCGGCTTGCCGGCACACTACAGAAGAGTCCTCGCTTACGAGCGCTTCCGCAACCCCAGCCACGCGCCGATCGAATAGCCCACCAGCGCTGCCGCCGGCCACGTGCCAATGAACGGGCCATCGTCGTCGATCAGCCCACTCGGGCTAGGCAAGCTGAAGAACGTCCGCATCAGCTTTTCCGTCGCGCCGCACTGGAAGCATTGATTGGGCCCGGTCGGCATATCGAGAATCCAAAGGCCGACAATCATCGCCCAGATGAAGCCGACGAGCCAGACTACGGTCGCCATCTCGTCGGGCCGGATTTTGCTCACGATCAGGCCAACGGCTAGCGGAACCGCCATCGATAACAGGAGAATCACCCACTGCGGAACCCCTACCGGATTCACCGCATAGCCGAGGAGCATCAGCGCGATCCATGAAGCCAGCGCCAAAAGCGTGTGCAGAAAGAACCTGAGCCCCTGCCGGGCAAGGGTCGAATCCTTCTGGCCTTTCAGTTCGCTGTGAAACAAGGTGTCCATCGTCCCGGCTCCTAGAGCAGTTTCGGAAATACTGTGTCCGGTCAACGCGTTTGCAAAGGTCGTCGCTCCCTGGTGGTCGCGCCGACTTGGATTTCGTGAATGCGGCTACACAATTTCCGAAACTGCTGTAGTCCCGGCTCCTGGCTTCGCCGCCTCTCCAGAATCTCCTCGCCGTTTGACTCTCAACAATACACTGCCGCGGTCCGGGCGGCCAATTGCGCCAAGTTGGGGCAGGGAAGAGCGCGGCCTTTCTACGCCCGGTTCTACAATGAAAAAATGCTGATGGAAGGCATCTTTGCCCCGATTACCACGCCGGTTTACCCCGATGAGCGCATTTATTTCCGCAAGATCGAGGCCAACATGGCTCGCTACTCGCGCAGCCTGCTGGCGGGGATCGTCGTTCTCGGCTCGACTGGCGAGGCTGTCCATCTCGACGACGCCGAGACGCGCGACGTCCTGCGCTCGGCCGCCGAAGCCACTGCGCCGGAGAAGGTCCTCATTGCTGGCGTGGGCCGCGAAAGCGTCAAGGCCACGGTTGAGCTAGCCGAAGCTGCGGCGCAATTCCAATACGACGCCGTGCTGGTCCGCCCTCCCAGCTACTATGCCGGGCAAATCACTGCGTCGGCCGTGCTGCATTACTTCCGCAGCGTCGCCGACCGCTCGCCGCTCCCGGTTGTCCTCTATCACATTCCCAAGTTTGTCCCGTACCAGATGCCCGTCGAGGTGATCGCGGAATTAGCCCATCATCCCAACATCATCGGCATCAAGGATTCGAGCGGCAGCGTCGAACGCATCCGGGCGACAATCGCCGCCACCGAAAACGCTCCTCGGCGCACGGTCCCAGTCACGCAAGTCTTTGAAGCCGCCACCACGCGTATGCTCGCGCCGCGTCGCGAGCCTCGAACCGAAACCGCCGCCACGTTCGTCTCTGCCGGCGACCTGGCCAGCGGCGTCGCCGTTGCCGCGGCCCCGCCTGCCGCCCCGGTCAAGACCCGCAGCAGGGAAGTGGGCTTTCAGGTTCTCACCGGCTCCGAACGCTCCATCTTCGACGCGCTCCAGGCCGGCGCCGCCGGCGCCATCGTCGCTTTTGCCGCCTTCGCTCCGCAGGCCTGCCAGGAGATTTACCTCGCCTGGAAGGACCATGACCTCGAGCTCGCGGAAGAGAAGCAGCAGCGCATTCTCGCCGCCGGCAGCCGCATCGTGGGCGGCTTCGGCCTCGCGGGAATCAAGTACGCCTGCGATTTCAACGGCTATTTCGGTGGCCGCCCCCGTGCGCCGATTCTGCCACTTAAGGCCGAGGAGAAGGCTGAGGTTGAGTGTCTCCTGGCCGAAGTGCGGAATTGACCGAGATTTCTGATTTTAGGCCAGTGAGCCCGGCCCGGGCTGCGTACAGGGCTTGAGCGGAAACGCGGGCTGCACCGGCAAGCTATCTCGACTTCATGTTCCGACCGCTGAGTCTGATGTTCGGCCGCGCGCCGCTTGATATTCTCTAGCTGCGGCCAGGAACATCGCAGGTCAGGCAGCCGGGAGAACCCAGCCACGATGAACGAAGTACGCTCGCCGAATGTTCTCGATCCCATGGCGCCGGTTTGCGGGAACGCTCCATGTCACCGGCGTTTGAGCCGCTTGCAGATCTTTGGCTGGTGCCTTCTTGCGCTCTACTTCGTCACCACGTTCGCGCTTGTCGAGGGGCGAGAGCCGGTCTGGGCAGACGAGCTCTACCCGCAATCGACAGCCTGGTCGATCGTGCATGGCCGCCCAGCCAATTTGAGTGTGGATGGCTTGTTTCCCCACGACATTCCGGTCGTACGCTTCTTCGGACCGGTTTCTTTTCAGGTTGCGGCGGCGTGGATCAGGCTGTTTGGCCTCAACGTGCTGCCATGGCGCGCGCTCTGCTTTCTTTTTGGTATCTCCCTCATCACGGTTTCGTCGGCGTTGCTCCTTCGCCTTAGCGGTGCCGGCCATTGGGTCGTGCTCGGGGGAGCTTCGACGGTCCTGATCTCGACCGCGTACTGCATTCTCCTGCCCGGCCGTTGGGACCCCGTCACGGTGGGCCTGATCTTCGCCGGGATCTTCTTCCTGCTGCATGCAGTTGGTGGCTCGGCGGCAAGACTTGCGTTGCTGGCCTGCACGGCGGGGATTCTCTTCGGGCTTGCCGCTGGGTCTACCCCGCGTGCACTGCCGCCGCTGACTGCGGTGGCCTGTGGAGTCATCTCGGCAGCCTGCGTCGATGCCGTCAGGAGATTTCGCCTCCTGACTGCCGGCGCTGTGGCCGCGTTTTCGAGCCTTGTGACGAGTGCATCGCTTCTGGCGCCGCTGGGCATGACGCCATGGAGCTGGTTTCAGTTTGTCAGAAGCGCGAGTAAAGGCGACCAAATCGACTGCTCGCCTTTGCTCGGTGGTGAATTCGATTTCGGGCTGGCGACACACAAAGCACTCATCACGGTCAGCATTCTCTTACTCCTCGTCGGCATCATTTGCGCCTGGGCTCTGCGACGCGGGCACGCAGATGTGCTTCGCACATGGAGGATCGCGCTGACCGTCATGGCTTTGGTCAACATGGCCATCAGTTCGATCTTGATCTCCCGCTTCTTCGGGTACGCCATCTTCTGGCTCCCGTTTCTTGTTCTGGCATCGTTCTCGTGGATCGATTGGGAGTTTCTCCGCGGCAGAATCTTCCGTTCGTTGATCGCGGCCCTGGTCTGCCTGGAGTCTGCTGCTGCCGGCGACTTTGGAGATTCAACGGATGCACACCGCAGCCAAACTCTGGAAGGGCAGGGATCCGCAGATCCTCCTCACGCAGATTCGCAGCTACATTCCACGCGGCTCAATCGTCTTGGGGCCGGCTGGTGGAGAATATTTCTTTCCCGTGGAACAAAGCGGCTCGCGCTACCTCTACTTTTACAACGATGTTACGCCCGGCCTGTCGCTCGGTGACTACACCGAGGCGTACCGGGAGCGTGCTCTCGATGCTGCTACCTGCACCGCTCCTACATTTGCAGTTTGGCCGCGCGGCCAGGCGAATAATTCACTCCCGGAGGAGATCGCCCGCCACGGGAGAATCGAGCTGAATTCGGAAGATGTGAGCGGATCCGACGCCCCGGTCATCTACCGCTTAGCCGTTCCCGGGAGTTGCTCGTCGATCCAGTTCGACGTAAGCTCAATCAAACCCTTCGGCCAGCCTTGAAACGGCTCATGGGCAAGAGCCTGGCCGGCCCCGTCAAGGCAGATGAAGGTGGGCCGCCCCCGCGCGCCGCTGCTGCCACTTACCGCGGAGGAGAAAGCCGAGGTTCAGCAGCTATTGGCTAAAATCAGGAACTGAACGCGCGGATATGTCGAAAGTCTGATTCCGGGTAGATCATGAACAAATTTACAACCCAGCCCCACGCCGATCCGCATCCAACCGGCGGGATGGACTCGAGACCCTTTTCGTGATAGGCGCAGTTCTAAGCAACAGCCCGGATGTCGATCATCGTTGATGGCATGCAGCCGGCCAGAACGGCGAGCACATCTTCGACTTTCATCGAGACGCAACCGGCCGTGTACTGATGGTCGTCAGTTGGTGGCCGCATCACATGCAAGAATATGGCGCTACCGGCACCGGCTACAACGGGCGCGTCGTTGTAACCGATGACGCCGAGCACATCATAGAGGTGGTCGTCGCGCCACATCGGTTCTGCATCGGACTGGTAGGGAAGGGTCACGATTCGGTTGTACGCCACGTCTTCGGGATCGTCGCACCACCCGTCAGAAGGTCTGGATTTGAAGACCGGCAGACCCGACGGCGGCGCGTTCATCCGGTCAGCCCGGTAGCGCACCTCGCGCATATGAAAGAGGCCAGCTGGCGTGCAGCCATCGCCTTCAAATTTTCGGCTCGCGATGCCATGCTGCCCGACCATGCAATCGTATGTATGGCCGGCGAACTTCAGCGTCCCCTGTATCGCTTTAGGTTTTGCTCTGACCTGGATGATGTTAGCGGAATCAACCACTGTCTGCGTAGCGGGCGCACCTGCCATGGCTCCCCGGCCCACGAGTCCAAATCCGACCGTACCTCCCAGGCCCGCCAGAAACGAGCGGCGAGTAAATCCCATAATCGACCTCCTCCAAAATAACGGTCGAGTCTACATCAATCGAATCAGTCGTAGCAACGGCCCTCTTTCGTTGCGCTGGCAGTTAGCTTTCCTTGATAACTCGGATTCAAGTGGCCAGGGCGGAATTCGCATCCGCCTTGGCCAAATTCAGCGTTATGGTGAGTTGGCACGCCACGCCCGCATCGCTCGGCTTCTGAGAGCAACCGCGCTGGGCAACTGATCAAAAGCTACTTGCATGTCCGATAACAGATATTCTGTTAACTAAAGCCACGTCCTGCCCGATTACCCTGTTCCTATGCCCCGCAACCGCCTACACGCCGTCGTCTTGTCCCATCTTCCCTTCGAGGACCTCGGTTCCCTGCAGCCGGTACTCGACCGACGCGACTTTGCCATCCGGAGCATCGATGTCGCGACCGCCCGATTTCCCTTGCCGGAAGCACAACGCTGCGACCTGCTCATCGTCATGGGCGGACCGATCGGCGTTTACGACTCCGCCGACTACCCGTTCCTGACCGGCGAGATCGAATCTCTCCGCCAGCGCCTCGCCGCCCGCAAGCCCACCCTGGGCATTTGCCTGGGCGCCCAGCTTATGGTCGCTGCTCTCGGCGCACGCGTTTATCCGGGCGCCCGCGGTCCCGAAATCGGCTGGTTCCCGCTTCGACCCGCTGGCCCACAACCCGCGCCCGCCCCCGCGCCCAACTGGTTCGCCCCGCTCATCGCCAAGGATCTCCACCTCTTTCACTGGCACGGCGACACCTTCGATCTTCCCGCAGGAGCACAGCACCTGGCCCGCACCGAACTCTATGAGAACCAGGCTTTCGCCATCGAAGACTACGCCCTCGCCCTCCAATTTCACCCTGAAGTCACGGAAATGGGCCTGGAGCGCTGGTACGTCGGTCACGCCTGCGAGCTTGGCCAGAGAGGCATCCCAATTCAGCGCCTCCGCGCCGATGCACACAAGCACGCTCCTGCCCTGGCCAAGCCAGCGGCTCAATTTTGGAAGCTTTGGCTGGACTACATCTTGTAGCGGCCGAGGTCTTCGTCGTTCAATCCCTCAAGCCATCCGCGCAATTGTTCCGCTGTGGGGCCTTCGGGCGGACCGCTGGTGTTCAGTTTGGCGCTCTCCATCACCTTCTCCGCCACATAGATCGGGCAGTCGGCGCGAAGCGCCAGCGCGATGGCATCGGAAGGCCGGGCATCGACCACCACCTGCTCATCCCCCTGCTTCAGCCACAGAACAGCATAGAATGTATCGTCTTTAAGCTCTGTAATGACTACACGTTCCAGTTCTCCGTTCAAGTGCCGCACGAGGTTCCTCGTCAGGTCGTGCGTCATTGGGCGCGCCGCCGTCATCTTCTCGATCTCCAGCGCGATCGCGTTGGCCTCGAAGATCCCCACCCAGATCGGCATCACCGCATCTGATCCCACATCCTTCAGGACCACGATCGGCATATTCGTGGAGGGATCCATCATCAGGCCTCGAATTCGTACTTCGATATCCATCCGTTCCCTCTTTTCCTGACCCTCGCTCCGCAGCCCCACTCCGTGATCAGGCCTTCCACTTCCAGTCTCTTGCTTGCTTTTCCCTGGTCCCTGCCGGGGTCCCCAGCGACAGGTCCTGGTCGCTGGGGTGGCTATTGGCTACTCCCTACTCCCTGTCTTTAGACCGTTTCGCCAATCAAACTGTTAGGATACGCTCCCGTGATCCTGACGCGAAGGTAACTTCCCGGAGCCGGAGCGATGGGCTGCGTCCAGGCAAAATTCACCGGCTTATTCTGGCTGCTGCGGCCCGCGATCTGACCGCGCGCCGGATTCGCCCCCTCCACCATCACCTCAATAATCTCCCCGATCTGTTTGGAATAATTGACCCTCTGAATCTCTCTCTGCCGCTCAAGCAGTACTTGAAGCCGGATCGCCTTTTCGGCCTCGGGCACCGTATCCATCAAGGCCAGCGCCGGTGTATTCGGCCGCGCCGAGTATTTGAATGCGAAGACGCAATCGTACTCGACCTCGGCCAGCAGGTCCATGGTTTCGATGAAATCCTTCTCCGTCTCGCCTGGGAATCCCACAATGATGTCAGTCGAAATCGAAATCTGCCGCCTTGCCGCCTTGATCCACCCTATCCGCTCCAGATACCACTCCGGCGTGTACTCCCGCGCCATCCTTTTGAGCACCCGCGCCGAGCCTGACTGCACCGGCAGGTGCACATGATCGCAAAGCGTGGGCACCCGGTCGATGGCCTCCACAATGTCGCGGGTAAAGTCCTTGGGATGGCTGGTGGTAAAACGCACCCGCCGGATCCCCGGCGCCTCGCCCACCGCAGCCAGCAGCTCCGCGAACGTACACTTCCCTTCCGGGTCGCGGTAGCTGTTCACGTTCTGGCCCAGGAGTTGAATCTCGGTATAGCCCAGGTCCGCAATCCGCCGCGCCTCCGCAAGGACCGAAGAGGACGTCCGGCTGCGCTCCTTGCCCCTCGTGTACGGCACCACGCAATACGTGCAGAATTTGTCGCACCCCTCGATGATGGTGATGTACCCGCGGTAGGGATTCTGCCGCGCCGTAAACTCAGTCTCGAAGGTCTCGTCGGTCTGCCGGTCGTCGAGGCCGGTGATGCGGTTCTCGCCCGCCTCAAGCCGCGTCAACATCTCCGGCAGTTTGCGGTAGCTGGCCGATCCTGAGACCAGCGAAACATACGGCGCCCGCTCGAATATCTTTTCGCCCTCCTGTTGCGCCACGCAGCCCAACACGCCGAACCGCTTCCCTTCCTTGTGCAGCTTCTTGTAATCGTTCAGGCGATGGAAGACCTTCTGCTCCGCCTTGTCGCGGATCGAGCAGGTGTTGTACAGAATCAGCCCGGCGTCCTCCTCCGACTCCACCTGCCGGTACCCCTGCTGGTGCAGCGTGCCAATCACCTTCTCGGAGTCATGGGCATTCATCTGGCAGCCGAATGTCTCCAAATAGAATGTTTTGTCGGTTGCCATAGACATCCTCAGTATACGGTGATTCCGATTCTGCGGCCGATTGCGGCCCGCGGACGCACCTCACGCTGGGTTCGCCCGCAAACGCTCCTGCAGTGGGTCAGTTTGGGTGTGCCTTGAAAGGGCACGACTTCAGTCGTGCCGTAAACTGCGCCAAATGAATCGGGGCTTTAGCCCCTGAGGGAACGCGCGCTCAACATTCAACCCGCGTGACCACTGCTTTGAAAGGGCTCCGCCAGCCTCGCTGTTTCACTGATGCAACAGCTTGAATGCGTGCGTCCACTCGTTCTTGGTGAACCCAAGAATGCACCACAACATGCACAACGGCTCGATCGCGCGCGCCGCTTCCACCTTGCCCATGTCCGCCGTCTCCCAGCCGAATTGCTCCAGAATCTGCGCCGTGACCACTTTGGCTCCGTCATCGTTCCCGCAGATGAACATCGTCGGCCGTCCGGCTTTGTACTGCGGATTCACGAATTGACGGGCCCCCACCGAATTGAACGCCTTCACAAAATGGGCTTTCGGAAACTCGCGCTGCAGCCGCTCCATCAACGACTCATCGAGCGTCGTAAAGAACTTCAGAACCCCGTTCATGGGCGGCACATCGGCAATCGGATTGCAAGCGTCCATCACCAGCTTCCCGGCCAAGTTCGCATTTCCCGCTGCTCGCAAAACATCGGCCGCAGCCGAGCCCTTCACGGCCAGCGCCAGTACCTCGCCAAACGCGGCCGTCTCGCTGAAGCTGCCCACCTGCGCCTTGGGATTGCTGCGCTTCCACTCCGCCAGCTTCGCCGTGTCGCGCGTACCCACCATGGTTTGGTGGCCATGCTTGATGAACCCTTCTGCCAGCGCCTTCGCCACGTCTCCCGAACCAAGAACTCCAACCTTCATGTTTGTTCCTCCTCTCTATTGACGTTGTTGATCGCGGAGCCCGCTGTGCAGATAAGCCACCACCGCATCCATCTGTTGCTTCGTCATCTGATACGCAAACGACGGCATCATTCCCTTGCCTGTCAACAGCACTTTCTCCACCTCGGCATCCGTTGCCGGCTCACCGTCCGGCAACGTGGTCCGGCTGAAGAGACCATGCAGATTCGGCGGCACCTTTTTCAAGTGCAGGTCGTTCTCCTCGTGGCAGTGCGCGCAGCCAACGTCGTAGAGGTGCTTCCCTTCCGCCTGCTGCGGCGTCAGCTTCGGCGCCGATCGGCAGCCCGCCACGCCGGTCGCAACCGCTGCGGCCAGAACGACTGCCCGAGTTTTAAGAAGCGTCACTCTTTGAGCCTTCTCCCCGAGCCTGCCGCTTACGTCATCCCACTCGATCGCCCAGGAGAATTCGCTCAAGAATGCAGTTCCGCTCTCGATTGTCGACTCGTGGAATTCCTCCGGGGATTGCGGACGTTTGCCCGATGCCGCATCTTCAGTCTGAGCGGGCGCGCCAACTCAGGTCAAGCTACCCATTGCGCCCACCAGAACCAATCCCGGCGCTCAGAAGCGTCGCGCACCGCTAGGCAAGTATCCTGGTCTCATGGCGCTTCCCTCGAAAGAACACCTCACGCCTTTTGCCCACTCGGCCAGCAACCGCTGTTTCGGATGCGGTCCCGCCAATGCAACGGGACTGCGCCTCGAGTTCTTCCTTGCGCCCGACAACTCCGTGGTGAGCCTTCCGGTTGTTCCCGAAGCCTTCGACGGCCATCCCGGCTACCTGCACGGCGGCATCATCGCCACCCTCCTCGACGAAGCAATGAGCAAGGCGGTCCGCGCCCAGGGCAGCGCTTCGATGACGCGCAAGATGGAGATTGAGTACCTTCGCCCTGTTCAGAGCGGCGTCCCCCTTCGCATCGAGGGCCGCGTCGTCCGCAACGAGCAGCGCAGGCACTGGGCGGAAGCTAGCATTCTGAATGCTCAAGGAACCGTATTGGCACACGGTAAAGGACTGTTTATCGAAGTTCGTCCAACCACAAAAAGCTGAGGGCGGTCCGAAGACCGCCCCGTTGGTGATGAGTTCCCCAACAAATCAGTGCACCATGTTGATGGTGTCCTGCGTGACCGTATCGAATGTGGTCACCGATTTGGCATTGGCCTCGAATGCGCGCTGCGCAATGATCAAATCGGAAAACTCTGTCGAGATGTTGACATTCGATGCCTCCAGCGCGTCGTCCTGCAGCGTGGCCAGGCCCGACGTGCCCGACGTTCCCACCACCGCCGTACCGCTGGCCAGCGTGGTCACGTAGTCCCCGTTCCCCAAAAGCGACAGCCCCTGGTCATTGGCCACGTTCGCCAGCGCCAGTTGACCCACATTTTGCTGCTGCCCGTTGGAGTAGCTGGCTGTCACGGTTCCATCGGAGCCGATGGTGAAGCTCTGATACTGCCCGCTGGCGTAGCCGTTCTGCGTGGTGGCTGAAACCGCGGATGTCGTGTCCACCTGGCTGATGGTCGGCGTGCCCGCAACGCCGAGCAAATCCCACTGGATATTGAGTCCTGCTGCGCCATCTGCCAGCACATTGTTTGCGGCTGGATTGAAATTGAGTGCAATCGACTGCACGTCGGCCGCCGCCGTTCCCACCGTCTCGGGCCCCGGCGCACCTGTCGGCTGCACGGTCGTCAAGTTCCCGTTGGCATCAAAGGTCATCGTTCCGGTGATCGCTGCGGGCGCCACGTCTCCGCCTGCCGCTGAATAATCTCCAGCCGGCAACGCAACCGAGTACGTCCACGTATTCGCAACCGCGCCCGGCTCGAAGGTCACCGTCGCCACGTGCGGCTCTCCTAATGAGTCATAGATCGTGATCTGTGCCGGGAACTGCGTTCCAGCCGCCGTTGCGGAATCCAGATTGGCGGTCATGTTCAGCGTGGTCGTGGCCTTCGGTTCCTGCACCTGCCCAACGGGAATGTCGATCGTCGTCAGCGGCGCGTTGGTGTTCACCACGCCGTTCACGGCGGGGTAGCCCATCACGTTCAAGCCGTTTGAGGTCACAAGAGCTCCGTTCGAGTCCAGCGAGAAATTACCGGCGCGGCTGTATTCGTAACCCCCGCCGCCGTTGCTGACCACAAAGAATCCACTCCCGTTCAGCGCCACGTCGGTGGAGTTGCCTGTGGAGTTGATGGAGCCCTGCGTGAACGCAATCTCATTCGATGCCACCTTCACACCGGCGCCTACCTGAATCGGGTCGCCGGAGCCGGTCGAGCCAATCTGCTGGTAGAACAAGTCGGAAAAGTTGGTCGACTGCGCCTTGAAGGCCGTCGTATTCATGTTCGAGAGATCGTTCGCAACGGTGTTCAACGCTGTCGAATCGGCTTCCAGGCCGGTAAGCGGAATTGAGAAACTTGCCATGATCCATCTCCTCTTCATCTTCGTTGCGGTTGTGCGGCCATCATGGCCGGCAGGTGAACTTGCCTTAATGGGCTGCGATCAAGCCGCCCGAACCCGGCTGCGCGTGCGTTCGGCCGTCCAGCGCATGCGCCACGCGATGCGCCGCAGAATTGGCCCGAGGCACGCTGAGATTGCCCGGCGCATGCGGCGTTGCTGTGGATTGCGTTTTCGGCGGGCTGCCCGTCGTAGCGTTCGATTGAGCCGCCGGCAGCACTCCCGCCGCATGCCTGGCGGCGCTCGCCGTTCCTGTTGCCGGGCTCGTGCCGGTGAGGCCGGAGGGTGTTCCGGCAGCCTGCGCTTGCGAGCCAGTGCCCGAGCTCGCGGCGGCGCCGCCGAGGCCCGTCGTCAGCGTCTGGTTGATGTCGATCAGCTGTTCCAGGCTGTTCACGTTCACAAGCTGGTTGATGTACTCGTTGGGGTCGGTGTCCGCGGTCGGATCCTGGTTCTGCATCTCCGTCACCAACAAAGTGAGAAAGTCATTGGCCGAGATCGTCGCCGAGTTACCGCTTCCGTCGTCTGAGCTGTCTGTGCCGCTGGTCCCCGTTGTCCCCGTCGTCCCCGTCGTGGAGCTGTCCATCGGCGCCGCGGCCGTCCCCGTCAGCGCCTGCGCCGCCGTCACCACATGATTAAGAATTGCTGCCGCCATTGCCCCTCCCTGCCTTTCATCTGCTCTTCGCTGTTCTGAATCCGAACTGCGTTCCTTCGTATCCTGTCGCTCTCTGCTCCATGTTCCCCGTCTGCCCCGCCCCCACTGCACCCTCAAGCCCGCCCCACGCGCTCAGGCCATCACCGAAATATGTGCGCCGCGCCCCTCGCTCGCATAGGCGATGGCATCGAACTCACTGCTCTGTGAGATTGCGCTCAGCGGCGAAGCCGGTGCATTCGCGCTGCCCACAGCCTGCGGATTTAGCTGCGGCGCTGGTTGCGTGTTCTGCTCCGCATGCTGGCCCGCGCTCTGCTGCATATTCTGGCCCGCGCCCGATTCCATCCCGCTCGTGTCCGGAGCCGCCATCGTCAACGTCGCCACCGGTGAGTGCTGTTCCGCCAAGTACGCGTTCAGCCCCGCCAAATGCCCGCTCAAAGCCTGCGCCGCCTCCGTCGAGCCCGGCACCACTGCCGCCTGAACACTGCCTCCATTCAGATCCGCGCGCACGCCCACCCAGCCCAGCGCCGGATCCTCAAACCCCGCCTCAGCCCGCTGCCCTCCGGCATGAATCCAAGCCGGCGTTCCTACCGCTGTCCCGGCTCCTACCCCGGAATCGAGCGCGGCAAACGTCTCTTGCGGCGCTGTCACCGGGACAGTGCCGGCCGAACTGCCGGCCAAGGCGCCGGCGCCGCCCGCAGCTGAGCCTGCTGTCCCCTGGGCGCCCGCCGGATCGCGCGCCCATGCCGATCCATCCATCGCCGCGCCCGTTGGCTGCGCCGCGGCAATGTGTGCTGCCCCTGCGCTCGCCGGTCCCGCCGCCGTTTCATGCAATGGCCGCGCTGTGCCCTGTTGTCGCGCCTGCGCTCCGCTCTCCAGACTCGGCGTGTCTGCGCCCATCGCTGCAGGGGCAGATTGCGCCGCAGTGTTCGCTTCGAAACCACGTTGGATTCCAAAGCCAGCGGCAGGCGTATCGGGCGTCTGCACACCATGGCCTCCGCTCAGCGCGCCGGGTTGGCTCGCATGGGCCTCTTGCAGTGCCCCAGCTGGTGTTGCGAAGGTTGGCGCCGCTCCCGTCTGCTGGTCCGCGGCAAATCCTCTTGGTTCACTGGGCGCAAACCCAGCCGCCTCGCTTGACTCGTCATCCCGCAGCACAGTTTGGCTCGCGCCTACCGGGTTGCGGCTCGCTGCGCGCGCGCTCATGCCCGTTAACGAAGCGGTCGCCGCAATGCGGCCTGCCGTCCCCATCTCTGCTGCGATCGCCGGACTCTCTCGAACCCCCGCAACGCTCGCATCGCTCGCCGGCCCCTGAGTTGTGCTGAAGAGTCGATCCGCGAGGTTGGATGTTGGCGAAACCGGCAAAGCCGCCAGCACCATTTGGGGCTGGGCCGGTGCCGCCGCTGCCACCGCGACGAGCGACGCAGAGTTCAGCACTCCAGTCGCATCGTTGCCAGGCGATCCAGCTTGCGGTTCGGCTCTTTGTCCCTCCAAAACGCTTTCCCGCCTCTCGCCCCTGTTGCTCCGGTGTGAGCTCGCGGCGCTGCCGGATGCGCTGGCGTTGCTAGCTGTGTCTGCTGCGGAAGTGGCCTCAGCAGCCTGCGCACTCATCCCGGCGATGGCAGCATCCACAAGAAGCAGTCGCTGCGGCGTCGTCGCGGCGTTCCAGACATCGGATGCGCTCTCCAGACTAGCCGGCAGCGGGCCGGCCGGCAGCGGGTTCGATCCGCCACCCAGGGGTCCATTCCCATGACTGGTTGCGGGCCCGGATCGCCGACTCGCTTCTGTGCCCACGCCTGAGAGCCCTTGCCCGTTCTTCGCGCCCATCTCGCCCGCGCCGCTCGCGCCGTCCTCGTCGATCGCGGTCCTGCCCGCCGCATCGCCGCTGCTGCGCGGCATGGCGCCCCATGCACGCAACATCGACAGCCAATTGGAGCGAAAACTCTCTCCGCCGGAGATGACCGTGCCAGATGGACTCCCATTCGCCGCGATCCGCCCAGAGGCGATCGAATCGTTCCCGAGGGCGGGCACTATCGAATTCTGCCCTGGCCGGTTCTGCCCTGGCCCCGCCTGCCCCGGCCTGGCGCCCGCGACCGCGCGCCCTCCTGCCCCGATCTCTGCGCCAACTGCCCCGATCTCTGCGCCAACTTCGATGCCCACGGCAACCGTCATGCAATGGCAGGGAGCAGAAAACGTGCCAAAGTGAAGGGGAAGGGGTTAGAAGATTGTCAGGTTTGGGACGCTGACTCCCGAATCAGGAAACTCGGGTCCAACACCGCGGATTTTGCCTCAAGTTCTCCCCTCTGCACATCGATCCCCTGGCCACCCCGCGATCCCCGGTCTGATCCGCTTCTTCTCCGCCGCAACCATCCCGCCCGCCTGCACCATCCTGCCCCACTTGCGCGATCCCTTCCAGCCCTCACCGGGTTCGCCGCCCGTGTCAGGCTTCTTCGCCCGCGCCGCCGCGCCGTGACCGGCTCAGGAACCAGTCGTCGACTTCCCTTTGCGTGCGCCGCCCAGTCTCGATGGCCTCTCCGGCTTCCCTTTCGCGAATCACCGTCTCCACCTGCCGGCGTTCGATCCTCTTGGCGAGGAACTCCCCGCGCCGCGCCGCGACGACCCGTTCCGTCTCCGCAATTCTCGGCTTGAGAGCCGCAGCATGCCGCCGCCCAGCCCCAGTCTCCTCGAGGCCGGCGATTCTGTCCACGACCTCGCCCGTGCTTACGCTGGCCGCCACCAGCCGCCGTCCGCCGCGCTCCTGCTCCTTGGCCGCAGCCAGCGCCACTTCCAGGCGCCTCAGGTCCCCTGTCGCCGATTCGAGCGCCCCACGGCGCAGTTCCTCTTCCATCTCCCGAACCTCGAGCAAGCGCCGCATGGCGCGCGAAACGGCCACGGCTCAAACCTCCGCCGCCAGCGCGGCAAGCCGGCGCAATCCATCGCCAAACCGAACCTGCTCGCGCGCCTCCTGGGTGAGAAACGCGCGGATCGCCTCTCGGGCGCGCAGCGCCCGGTCCAGATCCGGATCCGCGCCCGGCTTATACGCTCCAATGCGCACCAGATCCTCTGAACGCGCGTTTACCGCCATCAGCTTTCGCACCAGCGCGGCCTGCTCGCGATGCTCTCCTCCGGCTACGGCGGGCATCAGCCGGCTGATCGAGTCCAGCACCTCGATGGGCGGATACCACCCCTCCGCCGCCAGTGCGCGCGACAGCACCACGTGGCCGTCCAGCAGCGCTCGCACTGCGTCCACCAGCGGATCCTGCTGGTCGTCGCCCTCCATCAGCACGGTATAAAACGCCGTGATGGAGCCGGTGCGAAAGCGTCCGGCACGCTCCACCAATCGCGCCAGCCGCGCAAACACCGAAGGCGTGTATCCCTTCGCCGTGGGCGGCTCGCCCGCCGCCAAACCGATCTCGCGCGCCGCCATGGCAAACCGGGTCAGCGAGTCGAGCACCAACAATACGTGCCTGCCTTCGGCGGCAAAAAACTCGGCCACGGTGGTCGCCGCCAGCGCCGCCCGCATGCGCTTGAGCGGCGATTCGTCCGACGTGGACACCACAACCACCGCGCGCTTGCAGTCCCTCGGCGCCCAAAGAATCGCACAGGAACTCGACCACCTCGCGGCCGCGCTCCCCCACCAGGCCCACCACGGTCACTTCGGCCTCGGTGTTGCGCGTCATCATGCCGATCAGGGTGCTTTTGCCCACCCCCGATCCGCCGAAGATGCCCACCCGCTGCCCCCGTCCCACCGTCAACAATCCGTCGATGGCGCGAATGCCCGTGCCCAGGGCTTCGCGAATGGGCACGCGGTCAAGCGGAGAACGCACCGCTCCATCGAGCGGCAACGTTTTCGAAACCGCTGGCGAACGACCGCCATCGATCGGCGTCCCTTGTGCGCTCAGCACTCTCCCCAGCAGCGCCGGTCCCACTTCGATCTCCGGCGTCCTGCCCAGCGACCATACCGGATCGCCATAGCGAATGCCCTCCGCCGCCTCCACAGGCATAGACAGAACATTCGATCCGCGAAACCCGATCACCTCGGCCGCATGCGCGCGGCCGGCCTGGTCCTGCATCTCGCAACACTCGCCCACCGAGGCCGGCGGACCGGCCGATTCGATGGTCTGCCCCACCGACTCGAGAACCTGGCCGCGCCAGCGCCAGGGCTGACCGCGCTCCAGGCGCGCAAAGTAACGCTCGAGCAGCGGCGTCATCGCTCCGCCTCAACCGCCTCGCCGTCCTGCGCGCCGACTGCGCCCTCCGCACTTGCGCTTGCCTTGGCTGCCGGCGAAGGCGTAGCGCGATCAAAGAAGCCGCGCTCAATCTCTCCCAACTGCGAGCGCACGCCCAGGTCGACGGTTCCTACCTTGCTCTCAATCACGCAATCGCCCAGACGCATTCCCTCGCCCGCCTCCACCACCGGCTTGCCATGGAGATGCGGCAAGAGCGCGATGGCTTCGGTCCACAACTCCAGCTCCGCCGCGGGAACGCGCACCCGCATCTCCGACGCCGCAGCCAACTGTCCCAGCGCCACCCGCACCGCCCCGGTCAGCAACAGCGGATCCATCTGCGCCTCACGGCGCAGGATGCGCGCAGCCACGGCCAGCGCCAGCTTCACCACCTCCTGCTCGACCGCGAGCAGATACCGGTCGCGCTCCTCGAGGAACTTGCCCGCCAGCGCCCCAAGCTGCCGCTTGTAGCGATCCTTCTCCGCGGCCAGCGCCGCCGCTTGCGCCTCGCGCTCAGCCTGGCGGCCCTCCTCGCGTCCCCGCTCGCGCCCGGCCTCGACCGAAGAGCGCGTTTCTTCCGCCGTCTGTTCATCCATGGCGGCACCGGCGGCACTCCCTCGCGCGCCCCTGGCCCTCCCGCGCGCCGGATCTGCCTCGCCGGCATCTTCCGCCTCCACCCAGCCGTCCCACGCCGGAAAAGGTGGCGCGCCAGGACAGTCCGGGTACTCGAGGACCTCAATCTCGCCGCCTGCCGCCTCTCTGTCCCCTCCCGCCATCCCTGCCCCGATTCTTCTTGCTTTCTATTCCCTATTCCCTGCCGGGGTCCCCAGCGGGCGATCTGTGCCCGATGGGGTGGCTAGTCCCTGCTCTTCTCACGCCAGCATCTCATCGCCGGTCTCCAGCTTGAGGATCACCTTGCCCTCGGCCTCCAGCCGCCGCGCCAAGCTCAGAATCTCCTGTTGCGCCTGCGCCACTTCGCGCGAGCGCACCGGGCCCAGCACCTCCATATCCTCCTTGAGCATCTCCACGGCGCGCGAGCTCATGGCTTTGAAGATCTGCGCGCGCAGATCGTCGTTGGCGCCGCGCAGGGCCAGCGCCAGTTGCCGCTTGTCCACGCCGGAGACAATCTCGCGAATCGTGGCCGGCGGCACCGTAATCAGATCTTCGAAGGTGAACATCAGATTGCGAATGCCCAGAGCCAGCTCCGGCTGATTCTCCTCAATGGCCTCCAGAATCTTCTTTGACTCTTCGGCATTCAGCCGGTTCAACAGATCGGCAACGGCCTTGAAGCCGGAGTAGCTGCGCCGCGCCGTGTCGCCCACCGCTCTCCAGCCGCCGGTGCAGAGTCAGCGCCACCTTTTGCGCCATCTCCGGCGAAAATTGCCGCATCTCCGCCAACCGCTGGATCGCAACCACCTTGTGCTCTTCGTTCAGGTTGTCCAGCACCATCGAGGCGCGGCGCGGATCGAGGTGCGCCAGCACCAGGGCGATGGTTTGCGGATGCTCGGAGTCGAGCAGCTTGCCCAGTTGCTGCGGATCGGTGCGCTGCAGCTTGGCCAGGTTCCCCTGCGCCGCCTCCTGCGAGCGCCGCATCAGCATCATCAGGTCTTCGGCGCGCTGTTTGCCGAAGGCTTCCACCAGCACCCGGCTGGCATAGTCCAGGCCCCCGTGCACCATGAAGTTCTGCGTGTCGAGAAGCTGCCAGAATTCCTCCAGCACGTCGGCCGAGAGCTCGGGAGTGACGCCGCGCAGGTCGGCCAACTCTTCGGTGAGCTGCTGGACGTCGGCCTCCGGCAGCGCGCGCAGAATCTCCTTGGCCAACTGCTCGCCCACGGCGACCAGCAGGATCGCCGCTTTGCGTACGCCGGATATGTTCGCCGACAGGCGGCGCCGCGTCGTTCCGCTCTCGATTCCCTGCTCCGCCAAGGCAAGTTCCTTTCCTGCCCCGGGTCTGTCCGCAGACCCTAGTCCGAGTGAATCCAGCTCTGCAGCAACCGCGAACTCTGCGTCGGCTCGCGCTTCAGATGCGTGGTCACCTGCTCGAAGATCTCCTGGGTTCGCAATCGCTCGGGATCCATCTGGGCCGGCTCGGGAGGGCCGAGCGGCCCAGCCGATGTTGCCGCGGTCAGCTCTCTGCCCGCCGGCCTCACGGGTCCGCGCGCCGCCAGCGCGGCTCCGGCGTGGCGAATGGCGGGCCGCACCGCGAAGGCCACCACCACCAGCAGGCCCACGAGCAGCGCGGCGTACTTCACCAGCTCCGGTGAGTTCTGGGCAGCATGCAACACCTGATCGGGGACGGCGATAGGAGGTTCGGGGCGATTGTCGTCAAAGGCCAGATCCTGGACCGTCACCAGATCGCCGCGCGTTTGGTCAAACCCCACCGCCGCCTGGGCCAGCGCGGTCAGGTTGCGCAACTCGTCGGCCGAACGCGGCTGCCACACGGCCGCATGGTTCTTTGTCGGCGGCTGGATTTGGCGGTCGTTGACCACAATGGCCGCGGTCAGCCGCCGCACCCGCCCCGGATTCTCCACCGTGTGCCGCACCGTCTTCGACACACCGTACGTGCTCGACTCGCTTTCGGCGCTCTGGGGCTGCGTCGTCTGCTTGGGATACACCGGCAGCCCCCCGGTGGCGGACGTGTTGGGCGCATTCGAAGCCGTGCCCGGAACTCCGGCGGCCACGGGCTGCGGTCCGGTGGACTGCTGGGTGCGCTGCATTTCAAGCGTGACCGTCTTCGCGGGGTCGTAGCTCTCCTCGGTTTCGTCCGTGGCCGTCGCGTCGTAGTCCAGCGTTACCGAGGCGCGCACGTTACCCACCCCGGTCACCGGCTCCAGCGTGGCCACCAGCTTGTCCTCGAGCGCCTGCTCGGCGCCGAGCCGCATCGCGTCGGGGGTTTTCGGCCCCAGCGGCAGATTGCCCGAAGCATCGACCAGCACCACGCGGTCCGGAGTCAGGCCGTCGACGGCTGAAGCCACTAGGTTGCGAATCGCCTCCGGCTCGCCCTCGGCCAGTGAACGGTGGCGCAGTTTAAGCACCACCGAGGCCTTCGCCGGCCGTTCCTCGTCGCGAAAGAGCGAATCGTGGGGCAGCACCAGATGCACGCGCGCCGATGCGATGTCGGAGAGGGTGCCCACGGTGTGTTCCAGCTCGCCCTCCAGCGCGCGCTGGTAGTTCACCTGCTCGTCGAACTCCGATCCCACCCAGTTCGGTTTGTCGAAGATCTCAAAACCCAGCCGCCCGCTCTTCACGACGCCTTTGGCCGCGGTCGCCAGGCGCGCTTTGTCCAGTTGCGCGGCGGGAACCAGAATCCCCGCCCCATCGGCGGAAGGCTCAAAGGGAATCTGCGCCTGGGCCAGAATCTGGCTGATCTGGCGCGCGTCATCGGGGTCGAGATTGGTGTAGAGCGTGCGCCAATCAGGACTGAGAGCGTACCACGTCAGCCCGCCGGCAAGCGTCGCCAGCAGCAGCGTGGCCATCACCACCCAGCCGCGCTCGGCCGCAGCCATCTGTGCCCAGCGAACTCTCGCCATCCCCCACAGCCCGGACCACCTGCCGCCCATCTGCACCTTTCCGGGCATTGCCGGCGGGCTCTTTTCCAACTGTGTTCCGGTGGCCATGGTTGCCGTTTCTCGTTTTATCTTTGAGCTTCCAGCTCCTGGCTACCCGCTCGAAGCTGCATCTAGAACTGCATCCCCATCACGCTCTGGTAGGCCTGGACCGCCTTGTTGCGCACGGCGAGCGCCAGCTCGAAGGCCATGCTCGCCTTCTCGGTGGCGATCACCGCCTGGTGCACATCCACGCCGGAGCCGGTCATCAGGCCGCTCACCGCCGCATTGGCCTGCGCCTCAAGCTGGTTTACCTCGCCGACCGCGCCGGTGATCAGGTCGGCGAACGGCGCCGCGGCAGTCTGCTGCCCGCCACCGGGCTCGAGCAGACGCGATGCGCTGGAGGTTGAAGTTGCGCCGCTCGAGACCGCACTCACCGCATTCATCGCACTCAACATGTCTCCCGGCCTCCCTTCGTGCTTTCTTTCCCCATCCCTATCGTTCTCGCACTGGCTTCTGTTTTTGTTCTTGCTTGTCCTATTCCCTACTCCCTATTCCCTAGCTCTTCGCAATCTCCAGCGCCGACGTGATCATGCCCTTCTCGGCCTGCACCGCCGAGCCGTTGAGTCCATATGCACGCGTCGCCCCCATCAGGTCCACCATCTCTGTGAGGGGATTAATGTCGGGATAGGAAACGTACCCGTCCGGCCCCGCGTCGGGATGCCCGGGATCGTAGCGCTTGAGCGGCGGCGAAGGATCCTCGACGACCTGGGCGATGTGCACGCCCGGCGCCACATTTGGCGCTCCGGGCAGGGCCAGCAGCGGAGGCAGAGCCGGCGCGCCTGCATTTCCCGCGCCCGTATTCGCCGTCGCCGCGGCCATCGATTCAGTCATGGAATCGAGAAAGCCTTCATCGCCTCCATTGGCGGCGAAGACCACCTCCTGGCGGCGATAGGGTCCCCCCTGCGCTGTGCGCGTGGTCTCCGCATTGGCCATGTTGGCCGCCACCACTTCGGCGCGCATGCGTTCGGCCTCCATGGCCTCGCCTGAAGTCTCCATCAATCCGAACAGATTCATGCATCAACCTCCCTGTCTGGCTCCCTGTCTTGGCCTTGCGGTTGCATTTGCATTCGTTCTTGTTCTGGCATTTGATTCTGTTCTTGCTTTTGCATTTGCTTTTGCATTGCCTTTGTTCTTGCTTTCCTAGCCCCTAGTCCCTAGTCCCTGGTCCCTGTCTTTACTTGTCGGCATGGATGGCGTCCATCACGCGCTGGTACTCCTGGTGCAGCAGGGCCACGCCGGTCTTGAACTTCAGTTGCGCCTCGGCCAGATTCAGGCTCTCGCGGTCGATGGAGACGTTGTTCCCATCGGGCCGCGCAATCAGTCCGTCCACATCGGTGACGCGCACCTTGTGCGGCCCGCGTCCCCGGTCCACATCGTCCATGGCCTCCCGCATCTCGGCTTCGAAGTCCATGCCCACGGTCCGGTAGCCGGGCGTGTCCACGTTGGCCATGTTGGCTGCGGTCAGCTTGGCTTCGGCGGCGGCCAGATCCAGGTAGCGGGCGATCTCGTCGCTCAACCGCGTTTCGATCTCCATGCTCATCGTGTCCCTCCCGCAATGCGATGGCGTGTCCTTTCCCTGTGCCGTGCACCCTTGCGTCGCCGCTCGGCTCCTGCCGCGCCACCACGCCAACCCTCAGTTCACCGTGAGCCCGAAGTCGATCTCCCGCGAGGTCAGCACCGGGTTTTCTCCGGCAAGGATCACGCCGCGCTCCAGCACGTGCTCCAGTTCGCGGACGTTGCCCGGCCAGTCGTGCGCGGCCAGTTTGGCCAGAGCCCCCCGGTCCACCCGCTTGAGCGGCGCGTCCCTTCCCATCTTCCGCAAAAAATGTTCCACCAGCAGCGGCAGATCCTGCTCGTGCTCGGCCAGCGCGGGCGTACGGATAAGGAAGACCGCCAGCCGGTAATAAAGATCGGAGCGGAAGCCGCCGGTTTGCGCATGTGCGGCGAGCGGCCGATGCGTGGCGGCGAGGATGCGCACATCCACCTTGACCGTCTCGTTGTCGCCCACCCGCTGCAGCTCCCCGCACTCCACAAAACGCAGCAGCTTCGACTGCAGACTGAGCGGCATCTCGCCGATCTCGTCCAGGAACAGCGTGCCTCCGTCGGCGGCTTCGATGCGCCCGGTGCGGCCCTGCACGGCGCCGGTGAATGCGCCGCGCGTGTGCCCGAAGAGCTCGGCTTCAAGCAGCGCCTCGGGAATGGCCGCGCAATTAATCGCCACCCATGGCTTGCGGCTGCGCGCAGAGAGCCGGTGCAGCGCCTCCGCAACCAATTCCTTGCCCGACCCCGTCGGACCTTCAATGAGAACGGGCGTCATCCGCGGAGCCACCAGGCGCACGCGGCGGCTGATCTCCAGCATGCAGGGGGCGTTGCCCACCAATTCCGGCAGCCGCTCCTGCGCGCCGGGATCAGTCCCGGGAATGTCACGGCACACCCGAATAAGGATGGCCTTTGGCTCGTCCGCTGCAGTCTCTGCGAGAACCGGCATCGCCCCGCTCGCCCCAACCGGAAGTTCAGCGGCGGGAGATTCCGGCTGCGCAGCAGGCTGGGAAAGCTCGGGCACGGCGCCAGCCCTGCCCACTGCCGGAGCTGAGTTCCACACCGCCGTATCCGTTTCCTGGCTGCGCCGCAGCGCATAGAGCAGTTCCTGGTGGTAGGGCCCGCGCGGACCTTCGCCTTCGGCCGATCCTGCCGCAGTCACCAGATCGACTTCGGGAAAAGATCCTCTGAAGTCGCTCAGGAACTCGCCCAAATCGAGATCCGGCAGCCAGGAGTCGACGATGACCGCCGCAAAAGGCTTGGCTTCGGCCTCAGCCCAAGCCTCGGCTCCGCCCTCCGCCTCGCGAACCTGCCAGCGCAGGCCGGCGAGCACGTGTGTGAGCCGTTGGCGGAAGTTGCGATCTCCGCTGGCCACCAGCGCAGTGCGCGGCCGGATGCGCGGATGAGTCGTGGGAAGAACGGGAACCGGAAAGGGCTGCATCGAACGTCTCCTTATCGTTGTCGAGATAGAAAACTGCCTGAGTCGACCGCCAAACTTCAGTGCGCGGCGTCCATGGGAGGAGCTGATGGAACCACGGTCGGCGTCGTCTCGCTCGGCGGAGACGGAGCCGACAGTGCGGCCTCCGAGGGCACCATGTAGCCCCGACCCCGCACCGTCCTGATCAGGTGCCCCGGCGGCGGGTCGGTCAGCTTGCGGCGAAGATAGTTGACATACACGTCGACGATGTTGGTGGTCTGCGCCGGCTCCAGATTCCACACCGAGTCCAGCAACTCTACCCGCGAGACGCACGCGCCGCGGTTCAGCAGCAGGTGCTCCAGCAAGGAGAATTCCTTGTTGGTCAGCTCAATTTGCCGGCCGGCGCGCTGCGCGCTGTGATTCAGCCGGTCCAGTTCCAGATCGCCCGCGCGCAGCTGCAGCCGCGTCTCCCGCTTGCGCCTGAGCAGCGCCCGGCAGCGCGCGCGCAGTTCGTGCAGGCTGAAGGGCTTGGTCATCAGGTCGTCGGCGCCACGGTCCAGACAGCGTACCCGCGTGTCCACCTCCTGCCGCCCGGTCAGGACCAGCACCGGCAGGTCGGCATCGAGCGAGCGAACCTCTTCCAGTACCTGTTCGCCATCCTTCACCGGCATGTTCAGATCGAGAATCGTCAGATCCGGCATTTCCTGTCGAAATGCCTCCACCGCCGCGCCCCCGTCGCAGGCCAGGCGAACGCGATGTCCATCGGCCTCCAGCCCGCGGCTCAAAAACTGTCCTAGCGCTTTGTCGTCTTCGGCAATGAGCAATCTCATGAGAGCCTTTCCATTACCTCGCGCCCTGCATCCCTGCGCCCATCCCTTCGGGCCGCCCGGGAGAGATCGGGCGGGCGCGGCTTTTCTCCACCATCCCGCGAGGGGATCAGGAACTCAAGGCCGGTGTGAGAAAAGAGGGAGAGACGATTCCAGAATCGGGTCCAGACGAAGGGGGCGTATTTCTACGGGCGAGCGAACGATGATCTGTGATGGGAGACACAGAAAACCGCCGAAACTACGGAATTCGCGCATCGACGTCGCGCCAAGTCCCTGACTCCCCTCTTCCCGCTCGAAGGCGTCACGCAACTTTGGCCCGTGAAGCCGCCTTTTCCTCGTACATCGCGGCATCCGCCCGCGCCAGCAACTCCTTCATCTCCTCGTTCGCCGCGCGCTCCGCCAGCCCGATCGACGCATCGACCTGCAGTTTGATCGCGCCCGGCTTGCCCTCGACCGTGTAGCTCCCGCAAATCCACTTGCGTAGCCGCTCCGTCTGCGCCTCCGCTTCCGCCAAGCCGCAGTCGTAGAGCAGGATGAACTCGTCGCCGCCCCAACGCCCAATCACGTCGGTCGCGCGGCACGCAGACCTCAACTCCGTGCCGAATTGCTTCAACAATTCGTCTCCGGTCAGGTGCCCGTGGTCGTCGTTCACTTTCTTAAAGCCGTCGATATCGATGACCGCCACGCACAAAGGCGTTCCGGCTACGATCTTTTTCTCAATCTGGCCCTCCACATATAAACGGCTGCTCAACCCGGTTAGCCCATCGCGCGAGGCGAGCTTTTCCGCCTCTTCCAGCTTGGCCTGGTAATTCGTCACCTGCTCTCTGAGTTGATCCAGAACCGCCTTGCCTTCTGCCGTCATCCGGTCGATCGACGTCTTTAGCTCCGTTGCGCTCTTCTCGATCGAGTCTCGAATCTCGGTCAGGTCGTCCAGGCTGGCGATCGCTTTCAGCCGCTCCGTCACCGCGCTCATCTGGCCGGCGCAACGCTGATCGCGGGCGCCCACTGACTCAGCGGTCCGCGCCATCATCAGCAGCATTTCCTTCACTTCGCAGGCCTTCTCCTGATAGTGCCGAGCCGTTCCTCGGCCCCATACCCGCAACTGCTCCCGCACGCCCGCGTCGGTCTCCGCAAGCGCTCCGCATCTCATTCCCGTGGAAAGCCCCGCCTTCAGCTCTCCCAGATTCCGCTTCAGCTCGTTTCCCATTCCCGGGCAGGCGTCCAGGCTGCAATTCCCCATCTCCACGAGTGCCGATCCATACGCGTCGATGGCCGCCGGCAGCAGATCGCCTTCCTCACGCTCCGCCATTGCCGCCGCATCCGCCTGGGTCGAATCGAGATACTTCTTCAACGAAATCATCGGTCCCTCGAAGGTGGTCATTCGCGGCGCGACCCCGCACACACCTTGCGTTCCCGTTTATCGGCTGGATCCGCAGTGTCCTTTAAGGTGAGACGGATCGCCCTGTCGAGCAGCGCAGTCCGTTGCGATGCCCTCCGAGCATCTGCCAAATCCCGCGAATCGGGATGAGGAATCTGTGGAAAACTGCAGCCAAATTCGCCCCTCGCAGCCTGCTCAAGTGCCGATTGCAAATTGGCGGCGTCTCCTCGCCATCCGTGCGCCGTGAACCTTCCTGTTTTCACTGGTTTTGGTGGTCAAGTTACTAAAGTGCACGCTGAAGCTCACCATATCCAACAAAAGCAGTATCGTAGTTTCTTGAGAAATCGCCGATTCTGTCCATATTGATAGGTTGCTGCGGCACGTTTGCACAAGATTGGAGTGCCTTGGTGGACTGGAGCAAACTTCCGGATCTAGGAGCTGTCGCACTACTTACTACAGCGTTTGCATCGGTTGCACGTCATGGGCGGACATCGGTTTCCGGTGTTTGGCTCATCGGTTGGCTCATGATCGCGCTCCATTTCGCGGCTTCTGCGTTCGTTCCCGCTCCCGGAATCTGGGGCGATCTGGCCTTCTTCATCGGCATTGCCTCCCTCGCCGCCGCAGGCGTCCTCTTCATCTGGGCAACGATTCCCTACCGCCCGCAGGTTTCCAGCCGCTGGATGCTTTCCGTGCTCTTGGGAACCTATACGCTCTATCTTGGCCTTCTGGTCATCAACCCGGTGGCATCCTGGGCGTTGACTCCGGCAGCAGTGCTGATCGGGACGTTGCCTCTCGCTGTCGCGCTCCTTTCCCTGCCCCACTTCACACATCCGCTACGTTGGGCAATCGTGATCCTCAACGCATGCCTTTCGGTTTTCCTGGTCATGTTCCAGCACCGGCCCGCGAACGGCGCAGGCCTCGCTTTGAATGCCGTGTTCTTTGCTATCTACTTCGGCTGCGGCATCCACTTCTGGTACGCTTACCGGCGCGCCACTGCGGGAGCCTCTCATCACCATCGCCGGCTTTTTTGCCTGGGCGGCTGTCTTCGTCGTGGGGCCATTCATTCTTGCCTCTTTCCCGGATATCCATCTCGAAAACGAAGTCTGGAACCTGCCCAAATACATCGTTGCCGTCGGCATGATCTTGCTGCTTCTTGAAGACCAGCTCGAACGCAGCAAATTTCAGGCGTTGCATGACGAGTTGACCGGCCTGCCCAACCGCCGCCTCTTTCAGGACCGCCTGGCGAGCGCCATCGAGCGCGCCCGGCGCACCGGAGTGCAAGCCGCGCTCCTCCTCGTTGACCTGGACCACTTCAAGCAAGTCAACGATACCGTAGGCCATCACGCCGGCGACGAACTGCTGCGCCACGTGAGCAACCTCTTCACCAGCCGGGTGCGCCGCTCCGACACCGTGGCGCGAACCGGCGGCGATGAGTTCTCCCTCATTCTGGAAGAGCCCATGAGCCGCGCTGATGCCGTCCGTGTGGGCCAAACCCTGATGCAGTTACTCGATGAACCCTTCGAGTTCGAGGGACATTCTGTGCGCGTAGGCGCCAGTGTGGGCATCGCGGTCTTCCCCGACGACGCATCGGATGCGGAATCCCTTTGCATTGCAGCCGATCTGCGCATGTATGCAGGCAAGAATGGGGCCAATAACGCCGCCGAGAATCAACCCAGGAAGATCGTCGCTTCTGAACCAAGCCCTCTCGCCCGGCAGCAGCATGTCGTTGCGAAAGCGCAGCCGGGATTTCAAGAAGCGGAATAAGAAAACCCTGGCCGCTGGTGTGCTTATAGCTACACCTCATAGATTAAAGATCGGAAAACGAAGACCCGGACGTTTTGTCCGGGTCTTCGTCGTTCAGGCGCTAAAGCGGTTCTGCAATTGGTGTAACGCGAAGCAAAATCGCTAAGTGGGTTTTTCATCAAGAAAAAGCCACCTTGAAATGCGCCAGAAACGCCACATAATAATTGGAGAACCGCCGTAAATTCCCATCATCCCTGTCCGCCGCCAGGGCCGCGTCCGGGGCGCCGCCGCCGCCGCCGCCGATTGGCGACTCCGGCCCCACCGGGCCGTCCGCCGCCGCCATGCTGCTGGCCGGCGTGAACTGGCGCACTATCCACCCGATTGAAGTTCGGCTCGTTTTCCTCGGTCAGTTCCCCGCCGGACTCGTCATCGAAATCGTCTCCGCCCTCGATCAGAATCGTGCTCTGGTTCGAGCTCGGCTGGCGCTCGTCAAATTCATGGCGCGGCGGAGCGCTCCTTGGGCTCGGGGCCGGTGGCGCCTCCGAACGCTGAACTTCCACTTCTTCGCTTTCTGCCGGAGAGGGCTGCGCTAGCTTCGCCTTCTGCTCCTTGATGAGCGCCTTGCGGCTCAACTTGATGCGATTGCCTTCGATGGCTAATACCTTCACCATCACCTGGTCGCCCTCGCGCAGCTCGTCCTTCACTTCCTTCACGCGATGTTCCGCGATCTCCGAGATGTGCAGCAATCCATCCGTGCCGGGGAAAAGCTCCACAAACGCCCCGAACTCCGCAATGCGCACCACTTTCCCCAAATACGTTTTGCCCACCTCGGGAACCGCCGTGAGATCGCTGATCATGGCCAATGCCTTCTTCAGCCCCTCGGCGTCGCTCGAAGCCACACTCACCTTGCCCGTGTCGTCCACGTCGATCTTCGCGCCGGTCTGCTCGATAATGCCGCGAATGGTCGCACCGCCCTTGCCGATCAGGTCGCGAATCTTGTCCGTCGGAATCTGCACCGTCTCAATGCGCGGCGCATACTTCGAGCGCTCCACGCGCGGCCCGTCCAGCTCCGCATCCATCTTGTCCAGCAGGAACAGCCGGCCTCTGCGCGCCTGCTCCATCGCCTGCTCAAGAATCTCGCGGGTCAGGCCCCCGATCTTGATGTCCATCTGCAGCGCCGTAATTCCCTTGCGCGTTCCCGCGACCTTGAAGTCCATGTCGCCGTAGTGGTCTTCCGCGCCGGCAATATCAGTCAGGATGGCGTAATCGTCGCCCTCCTTCACCAGGCCCATCGCCACTCCGGCCACCGCGCCTTTCAGGGGAATGCCCGCATCGAAAAGCGCCAGGCTGGCTCCGCACACCGAAGCCATCGACGACGAGCCGTTGGACTCCAGAATGTCGCTCACAATCCGAATCGAATACGGCGATTCGTCGGGGCCCGGCAAAACCGCGCTGATCGCGCGCTCCGCCAAAGCTCCGTGGCCCACTTCGCGCCGGCCCACGCCGGTCATGCGCCCCGTCTCGCCCACGCTGAACGGCGGAAAGTTGTAGTGGAGCATGAAGCTCTTCCGCTGCTCGCCCTCGTACGACTCCAGCCGCTGGCTGTCGTCCATCGTGCCTAGCGTCGCCGTCACCAGCGCCTGCGTCTCGCCGCGCGTAAACAGCGCCGATCCGTGCGTGCGCGGCAGCACTCCGGTCTCGATGCTGATGGGACGTATCTCGTCGAACGCGCGCCGGTCGGGCCGGATGCGCTCCTTGGTCACCTGTTCGCGGAACAGCCGCTCGCGCAGGTGCTCGTAATAATGCGCCATCTTCTTTTTCGCATCCGGGTCATCGGCAGGCAATTCCGCCGCCAACTCCTTCTTGATCGCGTCGATCAGCGCGTAGCTCTCCATCTTGCCGTGCGTCTTCGTGTCCAGCGCATCCTTTAGCCGGTCGCCGATCTTCGCCTTCAACTCGCCGTAGTACGCTTCGTCGAACTCCGGCGCCACAAATGCCCGTTTCGCCTTGCCCGCCTTGGCTGCCAGCTCATCGATCGCCGCCACGATCTTCTTGATCTCTTCCTGGGCAAACTCGATCGCGGCGAGAATCACCTCTTCCGTCTCCTCTTTGGCCCCCGACTCGATCATCACGATGCCGTCCTTGTGGCCCACCACCATGATGTTCACCGTCGTTGCTGCGCGCTCCGTGTACGTGGGATTCACCACAAACTCGCCGTTCACGCGCCCCACGCGCACCGCGCCCACCGTCGCGCCAAAAGGAATGTCCGACAGCGCCACCGCCGCCGCCGCTGCGTTGATCCCAATTACGTCAGGATCGTTCTCCTTATCCGCGGACAGGACCAGCGCAATCAACTGCGTTTCATTGCGGAATCCATCTGGGAAGAGCGGGCGCAGTGGCCGATCGATCTGACGGCAGGTCAGGATCTCTTTCTCGCTGGGCCGGCCTTCGCGCTTGATAAATCCTCCGGGAATGCGTCCGCCGGCGTAGGTGTACTCGCGATAATCCACGGTCAGCGGGAAGAAATCGATTCCCTCCCTGGGGATCGGGAGACGCTACTGCAGTGGCCAGAACAACGGTTTCGCCCGTGGTCACCAGCGCGGCGCCAGAGGCCTGCTTGGCCATGCGCCCGGTCTCAAACACCAGACGCTTGCCGCCGGCAAGCTCGACGGCTACTTCATGCTTGGTTGACATATTGTCCTCGTTTCATTTTTTTCGCTTGGGAAACTTGTGTGGGGAATGCGCGCTCAAGCGATCCCAGCCACACCAATCTGAGGCTGTCATCCTGAGCGGAGTCCCGCGATAGCGGGAGGCAGTCGAAGGATCTGCGGTTGTTCTTCGTCGACCGACAGGAAACTTGCCTTCGCGCAGAATCTCCTTGAATGATTCGGACTTCATCCCCCGAGGGAAGTTTTTCGACGCCCGCAGAAACTTCTTTGGTGGAGCACGAAGTGTCAGAGCACAGCTTCAGCCATGCCGTAACCGATTTGAAAGAATTCGGGGCTTTAGCCCCTGAGGGATGTCTTCCCGCGCTCGTCCGACACCTCACCGCCCGCTCGGGTGCTCTTTCGAGCCCGCCAGGCGCGCCTTGGTCCGGTATTCCATGTCGCATGGGGACCGTGACCAGTACCCGGTCTGGGTGCTTCCGCTTCAACGTCAGCTTTCTGATTACTTGCGGATCCCGAGTTTGCCGATCACGTCGCGGTAGCGATCCGTATCGTGCGTCTTCAGGTAATCCAGCAGCCGGCGGCGCTTGCTCACCAGTTCGTAAGGTGACAGCATGATGAAAACAGGTCGGCATGAACACGCCGGCGCTTTTCACAGCGACTGGTGTTCCATTTTGACCATGTTGTCAACATCCATTCATCCCCTGGGAAACCTTCACCAGATAAAGTACTCCTTAAATCCCTGTTTCAGCCTGGAGGTTCACTTGAAGCGATTGTTATTGTGCCTATCTCTACTTGCGCTTCCGTTGTGCGCGCAAGATCGTGCCGGGATCAGCGGTACCGTGACAGATCCGTCGGGAGCGCTG